>NZ_QEYO01000004.1 GCF_023718305.1 Gramella sp. AN32 | reverse complement strand
AGATATGCCTTGCAAGCATCATCATTTGGCAGTTCTTTTATAAAGTTTAGTATACTCTGCCCTTTAAAATCTTCCATAATAGCCGTTTTGTTGATACTAAGTTACAGAACTTAAATGACTAACTCAAAATATTTATTTGCGCATAGTTCCCGTCTGCAGCACCTTTTTTGGTAATAATATTCAAGATACCTGCTTTTCCTTCCGGATCATATTTTGCAGAGGGGGCGGTAATGACCTCCACACTTGCAATGGCATTGGCAGGCAATTGGCTGATAAGGGTAGCCGGATCTCCCTGCACGGGGGACCCATTCAGCAGGACCACGAATCCTGTACTTCCACGAAGGCTGATCTCACCCTGCCCATTTACACTCACTGAAGGGATATTCCTGATCACATCTGTGGCACTACCACCCTGGCTGTTTCTGAATTTACTGGCGTCAAATACCTGTCGGTCTATTTTGCTCACTACCGTAGAACGTTCTCCTTCCACTACTACCTCATTAAGCTGGTTTTCACTGAGGTCCAGAGGAATGTTACCAAGCTCCAAATTTTTAGTGACAGGGGTGATCACAATTTGCTGAACGCTTCGCGTTTGGTATCCTATAAAGGAGGCTTCCAGGAAATAGGTCCCCACAGGCACTTTGGGAATTTTAAAGCTACCTTTAGCATCCGTAATTACCCCTTTTATCAATTTGTTGCTCCCTGCTTCAAACAAGGCAGCTGTGGCATATTCCAGGGGATAGTTATTGGAGGCATCCATGATTTTTCCGCTGACCTGAGCGGAAGAAATACCGGTTAAGAAAAGTAGGAACAGTAAGGGAATAGATCGCCTCATTACACTTAAATATATTATAAGGGTCGAATTTACGTTTAATAGAAATATATTTATGGTCTATATGAATGAAAAATGGTATTAAAGCGTATTCTTTCTATATTTTAAAGGGGTCACCCCAGTGTGCCTTTTAAAATATTTGATAAAATGGGATACATCTTTAAATTTAAAATAAAAGGCGACATGGCTTATAGGAGCGGTAGTGTATTGTAATTGTCTCTTTGCTTCCTTAATTATTTTAGTACCAATTACTTCAGACACTGTTTTATTATATTCTTTTTTACAGATCCTGTTCAGGTTTTGGGGGGTCGTATGGAGCTTGCGGGCATAATAGTTTACTTCATTTTTAAGTTTGTGCCCTAACAGGGAATCCAGTTGAGATAACTTACAGTCGGGAACAACCTGTTCCGAGGAATTGACATGGTTCAACAGCTTGCTGAACAATGCTTTTAAAAGTCCTTCCAATACTTCCGTTTGATTGGAAGCTTTATTTTTTATCTCTTCCGCTAATAGTTGGAAGAGGGTTTCTATAAAGTGGTTTTCCTCGATAGGAATAACTGTCAGCTGGTTTATGGCATACAGTTGTTTATTGATAGCCCGGTCTAGCGTATTCTCCAGAAACTGTTCTTTAATGATGATGACATATCCCACAGGTAAACTATCGATTTCCCAGTGATGGACCATTGCTTTGTTAATTACAAAAAGAATGGGTGGTGCTACAGGGTACTTGTGATCATCCATAAAATGGTATCCAGACCCTTTGCTGAAATATACCAGTTCCAGATATTTATGATGACGGTGCGGCCTGGTATAACGTTTGGCTGGATCAAAAGCTTCTATTTTAATATTTGATCTATGGGAAATTTTGTTGTTTACAGGGATTACCTTCTCCATAATGGGCATTAATCTGCTAGTGTTTCTTTTCTTCCAACATGTTAGGTGTGGAAACTGTTCTAAAACCTAAATGTTCCTGTGAAGAATCAAGTGAATTTCCCATTCTGGCCGAAATTCGATAACTCGCACAATAGGAAGCACTGCATAAGAACGATCCGCCTTTGATTACTTTCTCCGGTGACATAGCATTAGGATTAAACCATTCAGAAGCACCCTTGGGGTTTTTAACCACTCCGTTATTTTTTTGATTCTCGTAATAATTAATATTGTACCAGTCCTGGGTAAATTCCCATACATTCCCGGCCATATCATATAAACCGTAAGGATTAGGAGGATAAGATTTTACCGGGGCTATATTTTCAAAGCCGTCTTCTTTACTATTTGCAGTGGGAAATTCTCCTTCCCAGGAATTTGCCATTTCTGAAAGCTTTTCCAAATCGTTGCCCCAGCTAAAAACCGCGTCTGGCTGAGCCCCCCGTGCGGCATACTCCCATTCCGCTTCGGTTGGTAAACGTTTACCGGCCCATTGTGCGTAGGCCTGTGCATCTTCAAATGCGATATGCACTACCGGATAATTTTCTTTTCCTTTGATAGAGCTGTCAGGTCCCTCAGGATGCTTCCAGTTGGCACCAATTGTCCAGTTCCACCATTGTGAATAATCGTAGAGATTGGGGACGCTGTTTTTTGTTTTTTTGAAAGTAAGCGATCCGGGTTGTAAAATAGAATCATGAGGTTTGTGTGTACCGGGTGGAAGCTGCTTTTTCATCTCTTCCCAGTCTATCTTTCTCTCAGCTACCGTTACATAGCCGGTTTCCTTGACAAATTGTTGAAATTCAGCATTGGTCACTTCGGTTTTATCCATAAAAAAGCCATCAACCGCAACCTTGTGCGAAGGCTTTTCATGGTTCATGGCCATGTCGTCTGATTCTATGGCTCCCTGCATAAAAGTACCACCGGGGATCCATACCATTCCCTCAGGTGTGTCGATATTAGAAGGTTTTTCTGTGATTACTTTTATAGCGGGAACTGCAGTATTTTCAGAATTTACAGTTTTGTTATTTTCATTTTTACAAGACGAAACAACTATTGCATAAATAGTAAATGATAAGATTATTTTTAAGGTCGAAGATTTATTTTTATTTGATAAATTTTTCATTCTTCATAATTAATATTATTAAATTACTTTCTTTAGGGTTTCTTAAATTTATACCGTCAAGGCTATATCTGAATTGGATTCATGCTCATTTTTCGCGACCCCCAGCCAGACTTTATTTTGATTAAATTCAACAATAGTATATCTTTATATCGTTGAGGTAGATTATATACCATTCTTGAATTCTTCATTTTTATTGTAGTACTGCCTATTCCTGTATGGGGTTTATATATTCATAATATTATTCCTAATAACCTCTATCTCTTTGAGTCTCCCGGCCAGATTGCAGAATAGGGTAGGTATCCTGAATTGATCAAAGCTGAGCGGATGTAGAATTGATTAATTCCTTTTTTTTCGCTTAATGCCAGTAATTCTTCTTCGATTGGTTTAACCTCTTCTCCCAGATTCTGAAGCGTGGCATAAGCAATGAAATAGTCATTTTTTACTTCTTCCAAAACATATTGCAACGCCTCCCGACTATCTTCAGCTTTTACCAGGATTTCGGCCGATAAAAGTCGGACCTCTTTATTCTCTTCTGAATTATTGAAGTTTTGGTAGACTTCCTTCGGAATGCTCTTCAACAAATCTCTTTCCTCAAGCTGAAGTATGCCAATACTAGCCCAATATCTTACTGCAGGTTCAGTATCCTTGAACATAGCCTTCAATTGTGGTAAATCTTCAGCAGTCGCCGTGCTGGCAAAAGCCGCCGCTTCAATAACCATTTCTACAGGTTGATTGGTTTCCCTTACATAATCATAAAAAGGTTGTTTTCTTTCACTTCGTCGCATAGACCATGGATAAAGACCTAAATCTTTATTTTCTTTCATAAAAGAAATCAGTTTGGTTTTCATAGCCGTGATCTTGTCCTGATAATCAGGATTACCAATTAGGTTATTTACTTCCCAAGGATCATTTTCCGTATCAAAGAACTGCAGTGCAGTTGTAGGTTCCCAGAATTCACTTTGCATGGTATTGGTTTTTCCATCGATATAAGCATGGTCCCACCCCTGATAACTCGGCATTTGCCATTGATAGGATTGTCTGGTACCATTTGGATAGGCTGAATTGAAATTCCAGATCAATCGATATCTTCCATCTGTAAGGGATCTGGATGGGATAAAACTTTGCTCCTGATTTGCTCTGAAAGTAAAAATATAATCATTAGGTTCCGGTTGATTTGATCCCAAAAAAGGCTGACCCATCATAAAATCTGGTTTCTGGATGCCGGCGAGGTTGAAGATAGTTGGGGCAAAATCTGCAAAACCAACAAGGCGGTCATCTCTTCCGGGATATTTCACATTAAGCATGTCCTGATATTTCTCCGGCGCATTCACAATTAGCGGGACGTGTGTGCCGGTATCATAAACATAGGCCTTTCCGCGAGGAAGGCAACCACCGTGATCGGAATAGAAAAAAATGATGGTGTTTTCCAGTTCACCGGAGGCCCTTAACTCATCTAATTGTTTCTTAACCCATAGATCCATTTCATTTATAGAATCGTAATACCAGGCAATATCGTTTCGGATTAATGATTCATCTGGTAAGTAAGGAGGAATATCCACACTATCAAGTGCTATGGTCCTTGGTTTACGTCCAGTAGTATCACGGGTTGCCACACGTTGGGTGTGTGTGCCATTATAGTTAAAAACTGCAAAAAATGGCTGCTCCTTATTTTCCCGGTTTAGATAAGTCGCTTTTCTGCTGGATTCAGTCCAGATATTATCCGGGCGGTTACTGGCATTATAATCTTCCTTACTGTTATTAGTGGCATAATAACCGGCGTCTTTCAGATATTTAGGATAATAGAATTCCTGCGGAACAGGCCGTTTTTGACGATGCCAGTCGGTAGCCAACATAGGAGCGTAAATACCCGATATTAAAGTAGAACGTGCCGGTGAACACTGGGCGCCGTTGGAATAGGCATGAGTAAATACCAAACCCTGTTGGGCAAGCGAATCCAAAGTAGGGGTGGTAGTATATTTATTACTGTACATGGAAAGGAACGGACTCATATCCTCGACTACCAGCCATAAGAAATTTGGTTTTTCAGGTTCTCTTTTAGCAATTTTTTCTATGTTTTTTTCTGTCATTTCAGGTTTTGAACCGCATGAAACAGCAATGAATGTTATTAAAAAAAGTATGGATGCTCCTGTATTTTTAAATTTCATATTTATTCTTTTTTCAATAATTTCCGAATTTGTTTCTGTTCAAATGTCTTATCATATCCAGGATTCTTTTCGGTTGGAACAGGTGCGTTTGTATTTTTTCTCCATTTCTCCAGTTTCTTCAACAATTCTGAAGTTTTTTCAGGAAATTTATCTACGAGGTTTTTGGTTTCGCCTACATCCTTCTTCAGATTATATAATTCAAGGCCTTCATCTTCGAAATACTGATGCAGTTTCCAGTCTCCTGAAATTATGACTGAACCCGGCCTGGTCCTAAAAAGGGGATCCCTCCCGTTATCAGGCATTTGTCCATTGTTTTGTAAGTAAATAGGAAAATGAAAGAAAAAATCCCTCTCAATGATGTTGTCTTCTTCTAGAATTGGCAATAAATTTTTTCCATCCAGTATTGGCGCTTTTTTTCCCGGATTCAGAAAGGTTTGTAGAGTGGGATAGAAATCCAGATTAGTAGCCCGTTCTTCAGAAGTACTCCCGGCATTCGTTTTTCCCGGCCAGCGAATAACCAGGGGAACACGTATTCCGCCTTCATAATAGGAGCCTTTGCCGGCTCTTAACGGTGCATTGGAAGAGATGTAGGGAATACCCCCATTATCAGAAGTAAAGATCACGATAGTGTTTTCTTTGAGGTTATTGTTATTTAAGAAATCTAGGATTTTACCAACATTTTCATCCATAGAGGTAACCATTGCGGCATATTCCGGGTTGTCCTGTCCCTTGGAGCCAGGCTTAGCTTTGTATTTAGCAGTGAGTTCCGGCTTACCCATAATTGGGGTATGTACGGTGTAAAATGGCATGTAAAGGAAAAAACTGGTATCCCGGTATTTTTCCATAAATTGAAGGGCCTCCTGTGTAAGTCTGTCAGTTAGATATTCACCTTTGGGACCGTCTTCCAGGTATTTTACATTATAAGGCGAGAAATAACCGTTTTTACCCGGATTTCCTTTTTCATTACCTCCACGATTGTAGTCGATTCCCTGGGTAGCCGGGTTTTTACCAACATGCCATTTGCCAAAATTCCCGGTAATATAGCCTGCATTCTTCAACATTTCCGGAAGGGTGTAAATACTGTCATGTAGAAAATCAGTATTCTTTACCGGAATAAGTCTTCGCGTTTTAGCATTGCCACGATCGGAAGGACTTACGGTGTAAACACCATGTCTTGGAGTGTAAAGTCCGGAAAGCATGCTTGCACGGCTTGGTGCACAATTTGAAGCTGAAGCATAAGCGTTTGTAAATACCATACTTTCTCTGGCAAATGCATTAAGATTTGGGGTTTCATAATACTCGCTACCCATAAAACCCAAATCTTTCCAGCCCAGGTCATCCACATTGATCAGGACAATATTGGGGTTCCTGGCATTTGTGGTTTTATCTTTCTGCGTAAGGCAATCAGAGAAAAGCGTAATTACTATAAAAAGTACAATATATCTCTTCATTTTTTTAGGTAATTTATTTACCGTTATTTATCTTCCTCAATAACAGCCTTACAAGTAAAAGTGTCAAAATTGAGTGCTTTACTCCTCAAACGGGATCTCCGGTATTGTCGTTCTACCCTGGTTTTTATTTAGGGAAATAGGACTGATTATAAAGCTATACGAATAGTCTTTAGCAGGAATACGGAATTGCTCATGAGGAAGTGCATTTTTTGACCAACTGTCATCACCACCCACACCCATTTGTTTCAAATCTACATTTACAGTGATAAAATCCTGAGTTTCTAAATCGTAGGTATGTAATGCCTTTTCAATATTTTCCGTGGTGTAGGGCCAGGCACTGATACTTAAATTATCTGAAATCCCGGTGATTTTTAATCCTGTATGGTTGGTATTGGTTAGTGAAAACCAACGTACTTCAGTTTTGTTACTGCTTTCTTGTGGTCTGATATAAGAATGATAATCATCCTTTACCGATTGTTGATACAAATCAACATCTGCCGCCTTTTCCCGATCACTATAATTCTCGAAGGGCCCTTTTCCCAGCCAGGTGAACTGGTCTAAGCTTTTGGGGATTTGAAACTGCAATCCTATTTTGGGCATCATTGGTAGGTCTTTCCCGGCTTCAAAATTAGTGTTTACCAGTATTTTTCCATTACCATAGACAGTGTAGTTAACGGTCATTTTAATAGAAGTTTCAGGAAATGAATAGGCAACTACTGTATAGATTTCATTTTCATTCCGTTGGAATATCTTAAAATCAGAAATTTCTGCCTTTCTGGAAGCTTCATGCCAAATAGCGAGGTTTTTGAGGGTATTTCCGCCGCCACGATCGTTATCTGTAGAGGGTCTCCAGAAATTGGGTTTAAAGCCCTGATTTATTAATTCTTCGCCTTTAAATTTATAGCTTTTTAGTCCTTCTTCGGGATCAAAAGTGATAGTGAAATCTTTTCCTTTCACCGTATTATTTTTAAGCGTGATTTTTGCTGTTTTCGATGACGCAAAAGTTTCCGGTTTCTTGCCGAAAGGAAGCTTAAATTGTTGGCAGGCTATTTCATGACCGCTCGGAGCCCATTTTTGACCATTTTTAAGTGTGAAGGCAAGTCTTAGGAAATACTCTGCTCCGGCTTTAAGCCTTGGTTTTTTGAAAGGGATCTCCAGATTTTTGGATTGATTTGGTTTCAATGAAACTGGAGAAATTTTTCCTTCTGAAATCACCTTTCCATCCTCCTGTAACTGCCAGGAAATATTAAACTGATCCAGATTGGTGAAATCGTGCCGGTTAGTTACTGAAATAATCCCTTCCTCCAGATTCACGGCCTGCATATCTACCGGCTGAAATATCTTCTTACATTCCCATAATGCCGGTTTTGGCTCCCTTGCAGGATCAACCACCCCATTAAGGCAAAAATTACCACTGTTGATCTCGGTATCACCCATATCTCCTCCGTAAGCATAAAAATTTTCACCGTCATCAGTTTTCTGAAGCAAACCCTGGTCTACCCAGTCCCAGATAAATCCGCCAATCATATGTTTATTTTCCCGGATAGCATCCCAGAATTCAAAAAGGTTTCCGGTAGAATTTCCCATGGAATGGGCATACTCACACCAGATCACCGGGCGATCTTCTTCTTCCCAATTGGCCATGTTAACCATATATTTAATAGGGGAATACATTCGGCTCACCATATCCACATACATGGGGTCTCTAAGCAACTTATCCTCAATCTTTTTGGCGCCGCCGGTAGTTTGTGCACCTTCATAATGTACCGGCCTCGTGGGATCAAAATTCTGGATCCAGCGGGCCATTGTGGCGTGGTTAAAACCTGAACCCGATTCATTTCCAAGGGACCAGATTATTATGGAAGGATGATTTTTGTCCCGCTGAACCATTCTAACCGCCCGTTGCAGGAACGAGTCGGTCCAGGCAGCATCGTTGCTTAGTTTTCCACCCAATCCATGTGTTTCAAGGTTGGCCTCGTCCATTACATACAAGCCGTATTCATCGCATAATTCGTAGAAACGCTCATCGTTTGGATAGTGTGAAGTTCTAACAGCATTAAAATTGAACTTCTTCATTAGTTCTATGTCTTGGATCATCAGTTCTTCGCTTACCACTTTTCCGGTTTCCGGACTGTGATCATGGCGGTTCACACCATAAAAGAGTATTGGCTCCCCATTAAGCAAGAACTGCCCGTCTTTAATTTCAGTTTCTCTAAACCCAACTTTCGTACTCCTATATTCTGAAATAATGCCATTTTTATCTTTAAGGCTGAAAACCAGCGTATATAAATTTGGATTTTCAGCACTCCATTTTTTCGGATTTTCTAACATTACTTCCATGAGTGGCCATGCCGGCTTTCCACGCTGGCCGTACTTCTCATTGAAAATATCGCTGGCTTTCATGCTCAATTCTTCAGGAAGCACCGGGTTGTTTTCGGCATCGTAAAGCTGGGCATTCAGCATCAGGCCATCCAGGGAAGCATCATCAAAAACCTTAATTTTTGGCCTTAACTGAAGGCTTGCGTTTTTGTAATTTTCATCCAGATCGGTTCGTACGGCGAAATCATAAATTTGTGTTTTTGGCGCTGCGGAAAGGTAAACATCTCGTTGTATCCCGCTTAAACGCCAGTGGTCCTGATCTTCCAAATATACGCCGTCACTCCAGCGATAGACTTTTACCGCCAATTGGTTTTTACCATCTTTAAGATATGGGGTGATGTCAAAATGCGTGGGCAGCATACTATCTTCACTATATCCAACTAGTTTACCATTCACCCAAACATAATATGCTGAACTTACCCCTCCAAAAGTCAGGCTTATTTGCATATCTTTCCAACTATCAGGAACTTCAAATTTGGTCCTGTAGCTGCCAACCGGATTATCATCTTTGGGAGTAAACGGGGGATTAACCGGTTCAAAGGGATATTTTGTATTGGTATAGATGGCTGTACCGTAACCATGTAATTCCCAGTTTGCAGGAACAGGAATGGTTTTCCAGGACTTAGCATTAAAATCGCTTTTATAGAACGCTAATGGAGCTTCTTCAGGAACCGAGGCAAAACTGAATTTCCAGTCACCATTAAGCGATTTATATCTTGAGGAAGATTTGCGGTCGCCAGAAAGGGCTTTGTCAAGGCTGGTGTAGGATACTGAAGTAGCTTTTGAAGGCATTCTGTTGATACCTGAAACCTGTGGATCTTCCCAGGGTTTTATTTGGGTATCCACAATTTCATTTTGAAATGCATATAAGTGGTGGGATATCATGAATTGTATTAAGATACATACTGCAACATTCCTTTTCATAATTAGGGTTCAATTAAGGTTTTTCTATAAGAGCTAAAAGTAGATGCTTTAGCTTGACTTTATCACCCACCTTTGTTTCAAAAATGTGTATATAATGTATAATATGGCACTTTCCAGTCTGGATAAACTGTTTATTTTATATTGAAGCTGTTTTTCCTAAAAACTAAAAGTAATTCTTGGAATGCTTGGGAGAAGAAAATTAAATTGTAGATCCGCTTTATGTCCTATAGTTGTTTCGTCACCCTGAATTTATTTCAGGGTCTCAATTTACAATATTGATTATTAGTGTTATATGATTCTGAACCAAGTTCAGAATGACGTTATTTATCATTCTTAGGATACTTTACGGATATACATAAATTAAAAATTAAATAATTCTAATTTTTTAATTTTCTGTTAAGGTTTTTTCAGTAAATTTTTTAGCATAATCTGAAGGACTCATTCCATATTCCTTATGAAAGCATTTACTGAAATATTTCTGACTTTTAAAACCGGTCATATAAGCAATTTCAGAAATATAGAGACTGTTTTTTTGAAGCAGTTGTTTGGCTCTTTTGAGTTTGATTTGCTTTATAAAGTTAACAGGAGTCTCGTTTAAAATGGCTTGTAATTTTCTATATAGATTTGCCCGGCTCATCCCAACTTCAGAAGCCAAATATTCCACACTTAACAAATTATCGTCCATGGACTCTTCAATAATGACGATTAACTTTTTAATAAATTTTTCATCATTTGATTCAAATTCCGGAGTGGAAGGTTCCGTCGAAATTACTTTGCTAAACTTTTCTTTTAAGACTCTTCTGGATTCCAGGGTATTCTTAATCTTCCATTTAACAAATTCCAGGCTAAAAGGCTTTTCAATATAATCATCAGCCCCAAGTTCCAGACATTGTAATTTTACCTCGTGAGAATCCCGGGCCGTTAACATGAAAACAGGGATATGATTTATTTCACGAGTAGCTTTAATTTTTTTGAGCATGGTAATTCCATCTGTCACCGGCATTAATATATCACTAACGATTAAGTTAGGTTTTTCCTGTAGGGCAAGATTATATCCCTCTTCACCGTTTGATGCTTCCAATACCACATAGAGATTTAGAAGTTCTTCTTTCATCATCCTTCTTAATTCTTGATTATCTTCAACTAAAAGGACTTTCAATTTCCATTTACTTTTATCGCTGGTCTGGCCAGTTACTTCCGGAGTATCAGGCGACTTTAGAAGTAATTCCGAGTCCAGTTTTTTCCTAATATAATTAGCAGATTTCTTTACTCTCTCTGTTTTTTTATAATGTGATTTTTGTTTTGGCAGTACAAAAGTGAATTCTGTAAAATTATTTTCTTCACTTTCTACTTTTATTGCACCATGGTGATTTTCAACTAGTTTATAAACCAGTTCCATTCCTATTCCCGTACCAGGAATTTGATTGCTGGGCATATTAGTAGCCTGGTAGTAACGATCAAAGATCAGAGCCATATCTTTTTTGGAGATTCCACAACCGTTGTCCCTTATTGAACATTCTATATATTTACCTGGTTTAAAATTTGTGTCGGAATAATCTAATTCATGCCCTTCTTTGCGAGTAACTGTTATTAATATTTCTCCTTTTTCGGGAGTATATTTAAATGCGTTTGAAAGTAAATTGAAAAGAATTTTTTCTAATATTTCCTCATCGTACCAGGCTTTAAGATGCTTGTAATCTGATTTTAGTTTATATTGAATGTGATAAATTCTAGCAAAATCATTAAAAGCATTTTTTATTAATTGGATGTCTTCTATTATATTACTTTTTGAAACCTTAAGTTTAAATTTTCCCACATCATATTTTCTAATATCCATAATATGATTTATCAATCTTTTCATCCTCAAAGAATTGCCATGGATGCGTTTAGCAGTAAGCGGACTTAATTTATAGGTGCCATCAGCTATAATCTTTTCAATAGTTCCCATAATCAAAGTAAGTGGTGTACGGAGTTCGTGGGAAATATCAGTGAAGAATACCATTTTCATCCTATTCAGTTCATTGTCTTTTTGTCTGCTTATAGTTTCTGCTACCAGATGTTTCTTGAGTCTGTACCATCTTCTAATTAAGACGAAAGCTATGGAAATAATACCTATAATTACTAAAAAGTAAATGAGTATAGCTATGGGACTTAGCCAAACAGGCGGATGGATCCTAAAACTAAATGTTGCAGGATTGTTATTCCAGATCCCATCACTGTTGGAACTCTTTACTTTGAAAGTATAATCTCCAGGAGCTAGGTCATGATAATTTACATTCCTATCTGCAGCAGTAGTATAGATCCAATAATCATTTAATCCTTCAAGTCTATAAGCAAACCTGTTCTTATTTGGGGCGGTGAGATCTAAAGAGGAGAATTTAATAGATAAGTTGTTATTGTTGTACGGGAGCTCTAATAATGTGGTGTCATTTATATTATATTCCGTTTCGGCATTCATGGATGTATTGTTGGGGGCAGCCGTTCCTAAAACATTAAAACTTGTTATTACTGTTTTGGGCTCCAGGTTAGTTTGAGAAAAATCCTGGGTGTGAATGGAGTAGAATCCGTCTGTTGATCCGAAATAAATATCTCCTGTACCACGATCTACAGCACTGGAATTAAAAATAAATTGAGTTTCCGTAACCCCGTCTTCCGTCCCAAAATTCAGAAATTTTTCTTCTTTAATATTAAATCGAGAAAGTCCATTTTGGGTGCTTAGCCATAAGTGACCCTTATTATCTATTTCCATAGCAGATATAATACTGGAGTTTAAACCTTCTTTAATACTATAAGATTTGAACTGGCCGGTAGTTTTATTTAACACATTAAGCCCGCCACCACGGGTGCCTATCCAAATATTACCCGTTTCATCTTCCAGCAGGCATAGAATGGCGTTAGAAGTTAATCCTGACTCTTTGCTCGGAAGGTAACTTTGCAAGGTCTCATCTATTGTATTAGCAAAGTATAGTCCTTCACCCCTGGTGCCTATCCAAATATTTCCATGACTGTCACGCATCAAAACAGAAATATTATATTGCTTTAGGGCTTTGATAACCATGTTTTCAAATTCCCCAATTGAAGTGGCCGTGTTCACTATATCCATGCCGCCGCTCCATAAGCCTACCCAAATTTTGTTATTATTAACAGGGAGAATATCTTTGACGGAACGCTGGTAACTCTTTATCGTATCGAACTCTAATATACCCTGATTGGATATATTGCCGGTTTTAAGAAGATGATTATTACTGGAGATATAAAAACCCTCATTGAGGTGATCTTTTTTGATTGCTTCCGTAGTATTTTTTATAGGGCTTTTTAGAAATCTTTTTTTCTTTATATTATAAAGATGAAGACCGTTTTTTTCCAATCCAATCAATAAATTGTTTTGATTTATAGAGTAGAGCGCATGAACAAAATCATTTTCCAAATTATCAGGAAGGGGATGGTATTCAAAAACTGAATTCCTGCCTATATATTTATTTACACCTTTTAAGGTCCCAATCCATAAATTTCCATAAGAATCAATATTCGTGGAGTATATGTGATCACTCAGTAAACTATTTTTTGCTACTTGACTTTTATTAATATAATTCCAGGAATACTGATTATTTTGTCGGATTCCTCTATATAAGCCCTTAGTAGAACCAAGCCAAACTGTTTTATTTTCAGGATTGATAGCAACGGAGGTAGGGAGCGCTTCTGAATTACTTTTTGATAAAAAGTTTGAGTAGATCTCAAGGATTTCCAACTTCGCTCCATTTTTTTCATATTCCAGTATGGAAACTCCGTTTTTAGTTACGGCGAGAAAAGAATTGGGAGAATAATATTTTAGCTCTCTTATATCCCAATCAATATTTGTAGGGATTAATTTACCATCTTTCAATAAAAATATTCCTTCAGGAGAGCCAATCCATTTTCTATTATGAATATCATTTAGCATAAAGCTAACCTGGTTGATCTGGAAATCATTCCCATTGTAGGATATTATTTCACAAAAGTTTTCTTCCGTAGGATTAGTGGAAATCTTTATTTTAAACAACCCCGTTTTTCCCAGGCTACACCAACTACTGTTATCAGTAGTTAGTAGTACTTTAGCAGCCTTGTTTTTAAAGAAACCTTTAAATGTATTTTTTTTCCGGTTATAGAAAATAAGATAGCTTTCACTGCCCAACCACAAATTCTGATTTTTATCCTCTGCTATTGAATTAATATTATTATTGGGCAGGCTGTTTTCATCAAATACATCATATTGATATTTCTTTAGGTTATAACCATCATAGCGATATAAACCGCTATTTGTTCCAATCCATAAAAATCCCATCGAATCCTCAAATGTAACATTGGTTTTTTTGTTGAAAACATTCCCGTCAATTTGTAACTCGTGGAATAAGCTAGGCTTATTAGAATTTTGTCCATGCGCTCCAACTAAAATTAGATGAAACAACCAGACAATCAGAAATAAATGTTTATATGAAGAATTCATAAACGTTAAATACTTGCTGCTTTTTATTATAAAAATATCATTTGAACATAAGAAAACGAAAAATATAGAAAAATTCGTGCTCTAAAATTGCTAATATCTGAATAAAAATCAGTGTTAACGAATTTAACAAAAACAGATGTTGAAAAAAGAGGTGCAAAATGTTGCATTAGTCTTTTAAACTTAAAGAATTAGAACTTTTGCAACATTTTAATCTAGATATTGATATAATTACTATTAAAAGTCTGTTTAGTTTTGATCACTTACAATTGCGGAATGAATCGAAAATGGTTCTTTAACTAATATTATTTAACATGAAATTAAAATTATCTATTGTTCTATTTCTCTGTAGTTTTTCAATAATGGCACAAAAAACCATTACGGGAACAGTTACCGATGAGGAGAATATTCCATTACCGGGTGTAAATGTCATAATTAAGGACTCTAATGTTGGGGTAGTTACTGATTTTGATGGTAATTATAGTATTGAAGCATCAGAATCTGACATTTTAGAATTTTCTTATTTGGGATTTGCTGCACAATCTTTTCAAGTAGGAGATAAAATAAATATAAATGTCACTATGGCTGCCGACAATGAAATGCTGGATCAGGTAGTTGTGATCGGCTATGGTACTACCAGTAAAAAAGATCTGGTTTCTTCAGTTTCATCGGTAAAGGCAGAAGTCCTGGAGAATCAACCCGTATCAAGAGTTGATCAGGCTTTACAGGGCCGGGCCGCTGGGGTTGAAGTTACCTCGAATGATGGTGCCCCAGGCAGTGGATCTACTATCAGGATTAGAGGTAACAGTTCAATAAATGGAAACAATGATCCTTTATTTGTGGTCGATGGATTTATTGTTGGGACTGGTTTTAATCTCAACAATTTAAATATTAATGACATTGCCTCCATAGAAGTACTAAAAGATGCTACAGCTCTTGCTATTTATGGTACGAGAGGGGCATCTGGCGTGGTAATCATTACAACCAAAGATGGTAAAGGACAACCGATAGGGAAACCTACAATCACGGTAAATTCTTATGTGAGTCTGGATAATTTAGCGAACAAAATAGATATATTGGGAGGGGAACAATATATAGATTACATCAATGAGGCAGCTCAGTTTGTACCGGGCGATCCTGTAGATTTTAATGGCACTTCTTTGCAGCTTGGAATGCGGGATACTTCTTTGCCATTGATTTATGAGAATCCAAGTGAAGTTCCTACTACAGATTGGATTGATGTGGTATCTCAATTAGGAGTAACTCATAATTTAGATGTGTCCATCATGGGTAATTCAAAAAACACCAATTATTATACATCTTTAAATTATTTTAATCAAAAAGGGATAATTCGCGGATCGGGTATAGAAAGAGTAGTCTTTCGAAGTAATCTAGATTACGATATTTCGGACCGATTTAAAGCAGGTTTTCGTTTAAACCTTACTGGCCAAAAGAAAGAAAATAATAAGGTTGGTTTTGGAGGAATCGTTTCTGGCGTAGTTCCTACAAGAACCATCTATGATGAGGAAGGAAACTTTACAGGGATTCATCCTGTTACAGGAAGTCTTCAGCGTAATCCTGAAGCCGATATTCAACTAAGGGTAGATCATGATTTAGTCACTAATATAATTGCAAACTCCTTTTTTGAATATGAGTTATTCACAGATTTTAAACTTAAAAGTACTTTGGGAATTACCCAAAATTTTTATAAAAGTAATCAATACTTGCCAGGTCTATTACCGGAGAGGCTGTTAAATAATAATAGAGGTGGATTTGCCGATATTGACACGAATCAATCTAAGGATATCCTTAATGAGAATACCTTTACCTATAAGAAAGATCTGGGAAAACATTCATTGAATCTTTTGGGTGGTTTTACATGGCAGAAAATAGTTTCCGAAAGTACTTCTTCATCAGCAGATGGATTTCCTAATGATGTTGTAGAATATAATAATCTTTCACTTGGTTCAGATCCAGATTCTTATGAGGTAAATTCTGGCTATAATCAGCGTACTTTAGTATCCTTTCTTGGCCGTCTGACGTATTCATATGATAGCAGATATGTACTTACCCTGGTAGGAAGGCAGGATGGTTCTTCGGTTTTTGAAAAGGGAAATAAATATTCTTTTTTCCCTTCTGCCGGAATTGCCTGGAATATTGATGAAGAAGATTTTATGGAGAATGTAAGCGCCATAAACAGATTAAAATTAAGAGCGAGTTTTGGTAAAGTAGGTGAGCAGGGTGTAAATGCGTATAACTCCTTTGATATTTTTAATTCGCAGTTTAATTATTTTAATGAAAACCTTTACCCTGCAATAATCCTTTCCGGACCTGGTTCGGAAGATTTACAATGGGAAACTACAGAACAGTTAGATTTAGGAATTGAGATTGGATTGTTAAAAAATCGCATCTCATTCGAAGCAGATTACTACCAGAAAACTACAAATGACCTGCTGCTTTTTAGAGATCTTCCCAATACGGCAGGTAACAGGATTCTGGAAAACGTAGGTAGTGTGGAAAACAAAGGCTTTGAGTTACTATTAAATACTATAAATATAGATAAGGAAAATTTCCAGTGGAGTTCGACACTTACTGTTTCCCAAAACAGGAGCAAAGTTCTTGATCTTGGAGCTGAGGAGTTTATTAATATACAATCTACGGGAAACCAGGGAGGAAGTTCAGCGAGATTAATTGTAGGACAGCCAATGCCAGTATTTTTTGGAGCAGAATACCTGGGAACCTACAAGGATCCACAGGAAATTATTGATGATGGTACGCAGGGAAGATCATTTTTAGGTAGCCCACGTTTTAGAGATGTGGATGGGAATGGAACCATCAATACCGCAGATTATTCAGTCATAGGAAGTCCTGAAGCAGATTTCTATGGTGGGTTTAGAAATTCATTTACCTACAAGAATATCAATTTAGATGTCTTTTTTCATGGTTCTTACGGGAATGACATTTTTAATGTCAGGTCTCAAACCTCCTTTTATGGGAGAGGGGATGAAAATTTAGATAATAGAGTTCTAGATAGATACGTAGAAGGTGAAAATGAATTATCCAATGTGCCACGTGCAGGAACTTCTACCAGTCTATTTAACCCCAACAGTACCTTAAACGTAGAAGATGGTTCATACCTCAGGTTGAAACAGGTTACACTGTCTTATGATATACCAGTGGATAAAATGAATCTAGGCAACACCTTTAAATCCATTAATATCTACGCTAGTGGTAGAAACCTTGCCCTTTGGTCTAAATTTAGATTAGGTGATCCGGAAGTAAATAATTTTAGTGCGGGTAGTGGGTTCAATTCAGTTTCCCAAGGGTTCGCGAGTGGGCAGTATCCTTATTCAAGAAGTATAGTTACGGGTATTAAAGTTGAATTTTAATTTAAAACAAATGAGAAATAATAGATTAGTTAGAAATGTAGCAGTATTGTTTTCGGTTTTATTCATTCTGAGTGGCTGTGAAACATTTCTTGAAGAGGATTTAAGAGATCAAATCGCTACCGATAATTTTTTCAATAGCGATCAGGAAGCATTATTAGCTTCTAACGGGCTATATCGAATATTGCATAGAGGGAGTCTTTATAAGACACGAGGATTAGACAATTATCTGGTAAATGGAGCAGATGAAGTTGGACCTAGCAGGAATGTAAATGGTAATATTCACAATTATCGCATAGATGAGGGGATTGCCGATGGAAATGGAACCTGGGGAGGTTTATATGAAATTGTCAGGAATTCATCCCTGGTTATTTCTAATATCGAGGGAAACGAAAAAATTTCAGAAGAGGTAAGAAATCAGGTATTGGGTGAATCCCTTTTCATGAGATCACTCGCTTATTTCCATTTGACCAACCTCTGGGGGGATGTACCTTATTTCAGAGAATTGCTACCCCTTGCAGAATTGGGCAGTCTAGGACGTACCTCAAAAGATCAAATAAGAACTGACATGAAAGCCGATTTGGAACGTGCTATTGAATTACTTCCAGGTAATTACGATGATTCAAATCTCGGTAGGGCTACTAAATGGGCTGCCGCTACTTTAAAAGCAAAGTATCACCTCTTCGATGAAGAATGGGCACTGGCTCTTGAAGAAAGCAAATTTGTTATAGATAATTCACCTCATCGACTTTTAGAGGATTTCGCAGCCGTATTTGATCAGGAGGATATTAGTAATCAATACAATGCAGAACATATTTTTGTGGTAGATTTTACTACAGATCCGGTGTATGGCGATGGTAACACTCAGCGTACAGATGACTATAATCCGCGTTTAAGGGATGAGCCAAAAAATCGAAATGCGGGAACACCTCCAAATTGGCAATTATTGAGGGATGACCTAGATGCTTTAAATCAGGGGATGACTGGTTATGGATGGGCAATTCCTTTACCGGAAATAGCTGATCAGAGTACTTGGCAGGAAGGTGACCTTCGATATGATGCAACAATAGTTACTGAATATTTAGGTTACGAATTAAGCTTTCCATATTTCCGAAAAAACTGGAACCTAAACAATGAATCTCCCAGGGGAAATCATAATGAGAATTATATAGTATTTCGTCTGGCAGATGTTTATTTAATGGCAGCGGAAGCGGAAAATGAATTAAATGGGCCAGATGCGGCTTACCAATATGTGAATAAGGTAAGGGAGAGAGCTTTTGAACCTGACATGCCCTGGAGTGGAATGTCCCAGCAAGAATTTAGAGAAAATTTATACGATGAAAGAAAATTTGAACTTGCCACAGAAGGTCATCGTAGGATGGACCTTATAAGATGGGGGATTCTTCTCGAAACCGTAAAAAATACAGAACATAGACCCTGGAACAATCCAGGTGACAATATTCAACCGTATCATGTTTTACTTCCTATCCCAGAGAGCGAAATATTACTAAACCCTAATTTATTGGAATCTGACCCTACAAATAATGGGTATAGATAAACCACTAATCTAGAAATATAATATTAATAGTGATTTGATTAGGAATAACCCTGTTCCCTGATCCCCCATATTTCAAATTTAGATGAAGCAATACATATTAATGATAATTTGTTTTACCGCTATAAGCTTCTTAAATGCCTGTGCTTTTAAGGATAAAGATAAAAGCGATACCTCAATCACTGATGAAAGGCCGGTAAACAAGCCCAATATTATTTATATACTAGCAGATGATTTAGGTTATGGTGATTTAAGTATATATGGCCAGGAAAAATTTTCAACCCCCAATATAGATAAGCTTGCTGCTGAAGGCATGCTGTTCACCCAGCATTATTCCGGAAGCACGGTGTGCGCCCCTTCCCGTTCTGCACTTTTAACCGGAATGCATACGGGTCATACGGTGGTGCGTGGGAATAAGGAAATACAGCCGGAAGGGCAGTATCCAATTCCGGATGAAACTTACACCTTGGCCGAATCCTTAAAAAAATCAGGCTATAAAACAGGAGCATTTGGAAAATGGGGCCTTGGATTCCCGGGTTCTGAGGGGGACCCAACTAAACAGGGTTTCGACACTTTTTATGGATATAATTGCCAGCGATTAGGACATAATTATTATCCTGAGCACCTCTGGTCAAATAATGACTCTATTGTTCTGGAAAATAATTTTGATGCTGCAAAAAAAGTGTATGCTCCTGAACTTATTCATCAGGAAACATTAAAGTTCATAGATAACAACAAAGAAAAACCCTTCTTTCTATTTGTCGCCTCTATTATACCTCATGCGGAATTAGCAGCGCCAAAGGAGTATATGGAGAAATTTGAATCCAAATTTGAACAGGGCGAAGCCTTTTTCGGAGCTGAAGGGGAAGCATATGGTGACGGGTCGGGAAAGTATGCCACTCAACAAAATCCACGTCAAGCCTATGCGGCTATGGTATCTCTCCTTGATGATCAGGTTGGGGAAATTGTAGAGAAACTTGAAGAAGAAGGACTTACAGATAATACTATTGTAGTTTTTACTTCAGATAACGGTCCACATACCGAGGGAGGTAATGATCCTGAATTTTTTAATAGTAATGGGCCATTTCGTGGAACCAAACGGGATTTATATGAAGGGGGAATTCGCGTCCCGATGATCGTAAAATGGCCTGGCAATATTCAGGAGGGAAGTAGTACCGATCATATTTCGGCTTTCTGGGATATCTTCCCAACCTTTGTAGAAATAGTCGGGGAGAAAGAACCAGAAGATATTGATGGAATCTCTTTCCTTCCTACACTCTTCGGAGAACCCAAGGATCAGGTGGGTCATGAATATTTATACTGGGAATTTCATGAAGCAGGAGGTAGACAAGCGGTGCGGATGGGTGACTGGAAAGCAGTTAAATATAACGTGTTGGAAAATCCAGATGCCCCATTAGAGCTTTATGACCTTAATAAAGATCCGGGAGAAAAGAATAACCTTTCCAATAAATATCCTGAAAAGATTAAAGAAATGGAAGAAGTAATTAACAACGCACGTACCCCTTCCAAAGTTTTCACTTTTAACCAAAGTACATATCTCCAATCTGATAAAGAATTGTGAGGTCTTATTTTAACAACCTTTAAATTAATATAATATGAAAAAAGTATTTTTTGTAAGTCAGTTATTATGTTTTTTGTTGATACTATCCTGTTCAGCACCAGACAAAGAAGAAGAAATTATTGTCTTTGATGCCGCGGCTAAATTTTCAGTAGAGAAAGAATATAAGGGAAATTTAGAAACGATTTTAGGGGACGTAAAGCAAGCTTTTATTCAGGAAAAACTTTCATCTAAAGATCAAATTAATATGTTGGTGAAAGGATTTAAATATGAATTCAAGGTGGATGGAATTCGTATTCCAATTTTTCCAGAAGGGCATATTACAAAAGAACAAAAGCAACTTCTCCATTTCCTTGTTGCCAAATGTAAAGCCGAAAAACTCCTTATTTTTGCAAATCCTGCCAATCACGCTGGGGGTCAACGTATCGCGAATGGAGATTTAGGCGATTTGTCACCTGTACTTGGGGATCAAAAGAAGAGTGATATCCTTGTTAATAGAATTATCTCCTTTGCGGAGGAATTCGAATTGGATTTTATTTCTCCATTTAATGAAGATGCAGCTCCAGGAAGGATATGGAGTGCTGAGCAGATAAATTATATATATGCTTCCATTAAGGGAAATGTGGGCGGTGCAAAATTATTAGGTTCAGATGTCTGGGGATTGCCAGCGGGGATTAAATATTTAGATGAGACTCGTATACTTGATTATGTAGATATCTCTACAACACATAACCTTGGTTTTAATCACGGCAGATGGCAGGAATATATAGAAAAATCTAAAGGTTTCCCAGTTTGGGATTCTGAAGTTAACATGTTTAAAAAATTCGCCAATAGAAAAACGCGAATTGAAGCTGCAATTGATAATGGTGTAAATGGCCTGGTTCTATATAATTCATGGAACATGATCAATCTAAATACGGGTGAAATAGGTTCTAGTGGAAAGAAGTTCAGGGACTATTATTTAAAGTAGAAGGGAAAAATAAATTGATAAATATAGACTAATTAAAAAGTAATCTGGATTAGCCAATTTAAAGTTTAGTTTTAGTTTTTAGGAGAGGGATCAGTGCTACTGAACCCTCTTTTTTTTAAACCATCATTTCGTGAATTTTCTTGTAATTATTAATTGCCCTATTTTCATTTTATGCGCAGGAGATTGAGGTTGTCATAGAAATTAATTAGGTGTTGTCACAATAATATATCCAGCCTAATGTAGATGATCCAAATATGCAATAAAGGCTGTTTTTCCAAAGAAGTGGCCACTTTACTTTTTGATCATGGCTTAAATTTAGAAACAATGTAAAAAACTACTAATTTATACAAGATAAAATATTGGTATAAAAAGATCCGAAATAGACCACCATGATTAATTCAAAAATATTCGCTAGGCAGAACATTTCAGATATAGGAGCTCTGGCGATATTATTATTAGTCTGTTAAGAAAAAAGGAGCCTGTTATTAAATTTGTTGCTTGAAATAGTGGCTATTAACTCGTGCTTTTTTACCAGTTCTTAGGTTGATTCAGGTTGTAAAGTTGTTTATATCTTAAAGCGCCTAACTAAACAGTACAATGCTAATCTACAAGTGTTTGTTACAAAGGGCTATTTACTTATTTTAGATTGGATAGCCCTTTGATTGTATATTTTTAATTATGCTATCCAGATTCGTTATTCCTGTATTTTAAGACTTTGGAAAACCATTTTTTCTAATATGCTCTCCAACAGCTTTGAGCGTTGCAATATCTTGCTTGTCTATAGTTCCATCCGGTTTTGGGGCAATGTTTAATAAGAGGTTTGCATTGTAATCACCAGCATATTCAAGGTTCTCAATTATAGAATCTTTTCCACGATGTTTACCGTCCTTACTTTTGTCATAACCCCATCCGGCTATATGTGTACATATTTCTATAGGCTTACCGGAGTTTACCATTTTTTTGGTTTGTTCTGGCTCATTTTTTAACCAGTGATATTCTGGAGCAAAATAATCTTCTTTCCCATTATACCCCCATTTGGCAGAAATTAAAGAAGCAGGTTGTAACTTTCTAATGAGATCGTAGGTTTCCTGGATCTTAAATTCTTCGGTAGGACCATTCATCGGCACTCCGTGGCCGTCGAGCCAGATGCTTGCTATGGGGCCATAATTAGTCAATAGTTCTTTGAGTTGAGCGTGCATATAATCCAAATAAATATTTAGATCATGTTCTTCTCCATATTTATAGTAGGTTTCCTCAGGGTCGTACTTCGGACGAGCAAAACTGCCCCATCTGTCATTATTTGGTGCGTGAGGATGTCTCCAGTCCCTTCCGTGAGAAAAATATAGACAGAGACCTAATCCTTTTTTAGCGCAAGCATTTGCTAGTTCTTCCACCAGATCACGTTTGGCAGGGGAATTTACACTATTAAAATTTGTGGTTTTGGTATTCCAAAGACAAAAGCTGTCGTGATGTCTTGTGGTAATATTTACATATTTCATTTCGGCTTCAAGAGCCAGATCGGTTATAAAATCGGCATCAAAATTTTCAGCGGTGAACTTATCTTTTAATTTTTCGTACTCCTTGACCCTAATTTGTTCCTTGATCTGTACCCATTCGCCCCTTCCAAGTAACGAGTAAAGCCCATAATGAATAAAAAGCCCAAATTTAGCATCCCGGAACCATTTTAAAGATGCTGCGTGGGGATTTTCAGCATACAAATCACCATAGCCTTGTAAATAGGCGGGATTACCTGGGTTGTTAGAGCATGACATATAAGGACTTAACATCATGGCAGTAGCTGCTAGGCTAGAAAGTTTTAAAAATTCTCTTTTATCCATATAGTATTTCTTAAAATTAATTGTTTAAATACAGTGTGATTCTAATTTAGTTTTTGGTTAAGCTTTATAAGATCTGTTAAATAAAACTTGATTTTGTGCTTTCCGGTTCGTATTAGATTTGAACTGTACCTTGAAAAGGGTAACTTCCTTGAATGTTTTTTATTTAGAACCTTTGTTTTAAACCATGATTTAATTTAGATCTGAATACCAGAAGCATGCCCATTCATAATCTACAGAGCCGCCGTGCCAGTTCCAGGACTCCATGTCGAAACGTAAAGAAGTCATGTAAGGTATTGCATCCAGAGCCCGTACACGTGTATTTACTGAACGTCCACCGTCAATATCTTTCCGGTTAGCTTCTCCAATAGGCTGTCCTACAAAAGGAGTTGCAAACGGATCTGGATACTGACCTCCCCAGGCATAGCCATAATAATCTTCAGTTCCAGTTCCAAAATGGCTAGGAAATGATTCATTATCAACATAAATTTTTTCGTCACCTTCTCCCCACCATCCAGCTACTTCTTTAGTCACTTGTAGTATATCGCCAACATATATTCCTGAATTTTCTAGGCTTATAAAATTGTAGTCTTTACCTTCTTTGGCTGTAGTGTCAAATCCTAAAAGGGATTGATATTTTCCATGAAAATAAAACGTATTATCTGTCCATTTTGTTTTGCTATATCCAATTTCTAAATCTGCAGATATAGTTTCTGTACCATTATTAGATATTGAAACAACAGAGTTTTCTTTAAATGGCATAACCCAAAATGTCGCCATTGTACCGCTTGAATCCATTTTATGGTACCAGTCTGCAACGGGCAATAATTGATCGCCACTACCAAAGAAAAACCCAACAGGCATATCTAATGTTACCTTATTATCGAAAGATAGCTTTATGGATAAATCTTTTACTGCCTGATCTTTATTCTTCGTATTGAGGGATAACATTATACGGTGTATCGCAGCCATTCCACTAATTTCTAGTTTTTGAGATTGCTTTGGTTCCAGATAAAATTCTTCTTTTTGGACTTTAGTCTCTTTTGAAGTTTTCGTTCCGGCAGCATTTAATCGCATAAAGTCACTTAGGTTTTTATTTGTTGTGTTAAGTGCTTCCTTATATTTAGTTGTTGTTTGAGAAGTCATGCTTTCCATTGCTATGGCTTTAGCATCCTCATAGATACGATAATTGATATTATAAAAAAGCCCGTTTCCTGGTGGAGGCCTTTTTACGGGACCTTGATAGGTTATTTTTATATGTTTAGAAAAGGGGATAGGAGCATAAAGGTTATGTCCTAATTTTGCAGGATTTTTGGCTGCTTCATTTTCTTTATTTACTGATAAGCTTGACAAAGGTTTACCTATCATTTTATTTTCTCCTATGAGCGC
This sequence comes from Gramella sp. AN32, assembly GCF_023718305.1. Classification (GTDB taxonomy): domain Bacteria; phylum Bacteroidota; class Bacteroidia; order Flavobacteriales; family Flavobacteriaceae; genus Christiangramia; species Christiangramia antarctica. The sequence goes on along the minus strand of NZ_QEYO01000004.1, from coordinate 276,054 downwards.
TCCCGCCTGATCTGCTTCCCAAACAGGAATACTGTCTCCATCGATATAAAATCTAAGAATTGCTTTACGATTAGGGTTGCCACCACTCCAAATACGGGTGACCACCCCTGGGCCACTAACATCTAAAAGCACTTGTTCCACACGCCCGTTTATAGTGTCTATACTTTGAAAATGATTCCAATCATTATTAGCATACCAACCTGCTGTGTCCTCTGGGGTTTTAGAAAGTCGTTGATAACTACTGGCTTGATATTGTTTCCATTTGCCACCAGGGTTTTGAGTTAAAGAGCTTCTATCGGTAAGTTCAGTTAATAAGGTTTCAAAAGTGATAACTTCCTTCTTATTTTTTGAACCTTCTGTAGCATTATTACATGAGGTCAGACTCATTGCAATATAAAAAGATAAAAAAAGCGCTTTATTAAATAATTTCATTAGGAACGTAACAGGTTTAGTTTAAAATAGCTTTGTCTATAATTCAACAAGATGATTGTTAGACCTAGAATTAAGGATGGAAATATAAAGGTCATGGCTTCGCACATGATTTGCTCTAATCCTATTTTAAAATCTACTTAAATTATCAATGATCTGTTTTTTTTGCTTTAGATAGATGAACGTCTTTAAAATATTTGTCTAAGGTATATTCAGGTTGCTTATTATCTGGATGCTGTTTTAATTTGGTATAGTCATACTCCAGGGGTGAAATTTTTTCGGGGTGCATTGTTTCCGGGTCATCCGAATTTTCATGCCATTCTTGCATAACAACTTCAAGTTTTTCCACCTTGTCTTTATAATTAGGATCTTCAGCCAGATTATTGAGTTCTAAAGGGTCTTCCTTCAGGTTAAAGAGCTGCATGTAGTCACGTTCTGGATATTTGATGAGTTTCCACTCTTTAGTGCGCACGGCCCTAACTGTGTGGCGATAGGCGGTATATAAAGAATTACGGGTTTCTATCGAGCCCCCTCTTAGCAAAGGGGCAAAATTTAACCCATCAATATCCTCAGGTAAGGGTACTTCAATGAGATCTGCAAGAGTAGGGAATATGTCATGAAGATAGAGTAGCGCATCTTGAGATTGTCCTTTTGAAATACCTGGGCCACTCATTATAAGGGGAACTTTTGTACTATGTTCGTAAAGGTTTTGTTTTCCCAATAAGCCATGGCTCCCTAAACCGAGGCCATTATCTGAAGCAAAGACAATAATTGTATTGTCATATAAACCTTGCTCTTTCAGTGTATTTATAATATCCCCAATTCGGTCATCCATGTGGCTTATGAGGCCGTAATAATCTGCAATGGATGCCCGTATTATTTCAGGAGTTCTAGGCCAGGGAGCTAGGGTTTCATCCCTAATATTCATATTGTCAAAGGCAAATGGATGTAAAACTTTAAAATTCCCTGGTAAGGGAAGGTTTTGATCTTCATACATACCTATATAATCTTCCCGTGGAGATCTCGGATCGTGTGGTGCACTAAAAGCCACATAGCAGAAAAAAGGGTTTTCTTTGCCTTCTTTAGCATATTCATTTAAATATTCTATAGCAGAATCTGCGAAAAGATCTGTTGAAAAGGATCTGATTTCAGGATCTGTTAATTTATCCGAATCGTCGAGATCTCGAGCTGGAGTTTTATAATGATTTGCCATTCCCTGGGTAAGTATATTCTTGCCCTTGTCAAAACTAGCTTCAAATGAAGCTAGTTCATTGTGCCATTTGCCAGTGCCAAAACTCTCATAACCAAATTTCTTAAAATACATGGGCATGGTAGTCACTCCATTAAGTTTATCATATACATGGAAAAGGCTTTTTCCACTTAAAAGCATGGCTCGGCTGGGGGCGCATATAGCCCCATGATGCCCTCCCATTACATAGGTGTTTTCAAAGCGTGTACCTTCTTTTGCTAATTGATCAATATTAGGTGTTTTAATATAGGTGTTTCCTGAAGCACCGAGGGCATCAGATCTTTGGTCATCAGAAAAAATAAAAAGAATATTAGGTTTTTTCTTTTCAGTTTTCTCCTGGCCATACATAACGCTTATAGAAATAGAGGTTAGAATTGAAAAGAGAAGTGTGCTGAAGGGGTATCTCATATTTAATTTTATTGTTGGAATTACCTGTTCTTCTGGAAAAACTGAAGAGTAATTAATGGTTGATTTTCTTTTTGATACTATAGCTCCCTATAACTAACTTCATTTTTTGTTAATGAACAGGCAAAAATGTAATAAAAAAATGACTATTTAATATTAATCCTGGCTGCTAAATATTGAAGATGTTAAAGTAAATAATGTTTTAAAGGAATGATGGTCTCTGGAGTATCATAATACCCCTATAAATGTTGCAGTCGTAGGAATTAATAAAACTCTCCCATATTGCAACATCTTTCAGTAGTTTTTGAGACTGGTAACTTGAATCCTTTTTATAATTTTAAGAATAATTATTTGTGGCGGAATAAATATTCATCAGGTATTAAATTAACAGTGATCATTTATCATTTATGTTTTTTCTCTTGTCGCACAAAGGGACTATTTCATAAATGTAATAGATGTTTCCATGGCAATCAGGTTTAAGGTAAAAACGGCCTGTTTCGTTTTTCTGAATATTCTGAGTGTGATCAAATTTTACTGTGTATGTTTTTAATCCAACGTTTATAGAAATAAAATATTAGTTCCCAACATGAAAATCCTATATTATATAGCCCTTAGCGCCCTATTACTGGGAGGAAAACAAACACAAGGCCAAACCGGTTCTCAGGCTTCTTCGAAAAAGCCCAATATCATATTTATATTAACAGATGATTTAGGTTATGGTGATATTGGCGTCTTTTACCAAAATGAACGAAAAAATAATAATGATCGTTCCGAACCCTGGGCTTTTACTCCAAACCTCGATAAAATGGCTACGGAAGGAGCTATTTTAACCCAACATTATGCGGCTGCTCCGGTTTGTGCACCATCCAGAGCTTCCCTTCTTTCAGGGCGCAGTCAGGGTCATGCAGAGGTTCGGGATAACCAATTCGATAAAGCACTTGCCGATAATCATACTATGGCCAATGTAATGAAGAAAGCAGGATATGCCACAGCAGCAATTGGAAAATGGGGATTGCAGGGAAAGCAAATAGAAGAAAACAAATGGCCTGCAGAACCTGCTAAAAGAGGATTTGATTATTTCTATGGTTATATGCGGCATGGAGATGGTCATGAGCATTATCCTAAGGAAGGATTATATAGGGGCAAGAAGGATGTATGGAACAATGGGGAGGAAATAAGTGATCAATTAGATAAATCTTATACCGGCGATTTATGGACGGCTGTAGCTAAAGACTGGATTACTAAGCAGGCGCAACAAAAGGATCGGCCATTTTTCATGTACTTGGCCTATGATACTCCCCACGCAGTTTTGGAATTGCCAACTCAGGCGTATCCGGAGGGCGGCGGACTGGATGGAGGCTTGCAATACATCGGTAAGCCCGGCCATATGATTAATACAGCCAGTGGTGAGCCCGATAGTTATATACATCCCGATTATGCCAATGCTACTTATGATGATGACAATGATCCTGCCACTGCTGAAGTGCCCTGGCCCGATACTTATAAACGTTACGCTACAAGTACCCGAAGAATAGATGATGGGGTTGGTGACCTGCTCATGCTTTTAAAAGACCTGAATATCGATGCTAATACCTTGGTAGTCTTTAGTTCTGATAATGGACCTTCCAGGGAATCTTACCTGCCTGAAGAATATGTGAATAACACCCCGGATTTCTTTAATAGCTTTGGCCGGTTCGACGGCATTAAAAGAGATGTCTTGGAAGGTGGGATAAGGGTACCGTTAATTGCACGGTGGCCCGGGCATATTTCAAAAAACACCGTAAGCAACACACCAAGTATCTTTTACGACTGGCTGCCTACCTTTACCGATGCTGCCGGGTTACCAGCGCCTGTGAATACCGATGGTGTTTCACTCCTGCCTTCACTTACCGGTAAAAATGATCAGGAAAAGAGCCTGGTGTATGTTGAATATTTTCATAAAGGTAAAACTCCTGATTACCCGGAATTTCTACCTGAACATCAAAACAAAGGACGGAAACAAATGCAGATGATCCGAAGGGATGAAATGTTGGGGTTACGTTATAATATCCAGTCTCATCATGATGATTTTGAAATATATAATATTCTTAAAGATCCACAACAGCGCAACAATCTGGCGAAAAACGGATCTATGCAGAAATTGCAAGAGGAAATGAAGGCAAAAGTTTTGCGGGTTCGTCGGCCAAATTCAACAGCTCCAAGACCATATGATAGTATAGCTGTACCGGCGGTAAATATAAAAACTACCTCAAAAGGTCTTGTTTGGAAAGCTTTTAATGGAGATTTTCCCTGGTTGCCAAAAATGGAGTTGTTAAACTCATTAGCTCAGGGGACTACTACAAGCTTAAAAAACATGGATTTTGCTAACAATTCCTACGCATACTATTCTCTCGAAGGTTTTATAGAAGTACCTCAGGATGGTGCCTATACCTTTTACTTAATTCCTAAGGAGAGCACCTTTATTAAATTGCATGATGCCGCGCTATTTGATGCCGATTATGATTATCAATCCGGGGAAGAAAAAAAAACAACAATAATGCTGAAAAAAGGTAAACATCCAGTTAGTATCTATCTTAAAAAGGAGAAAGAAAACTCCGGCTTACAAATAAAGTGGCAGGGGCCTGGCTTTTCAAAAAGACCACTTCAAAAATCAGTGTTTTCACATTAAATAGAGGTGGAAAAATAAATTTATGGAAACACTAATATCAGGTTACCAAAATAAAATGTTTAAACTTAATAAGAATTATCATAATTCCAAGATTAACTTTATACTGTATTTCTTTCTTAGTTTCTTAATTATAAGTTGTAACAGCCAAACTGACAAGATAGACACCAGATTACGATCGAGCTTTGATGTCGACTGGAAATTCATCCAAAAAGATGTACCGGCAGCAGAAGGAGTAGCGTTTCACGATGAGGACTGGCGAATCCTTAACCTGCCCCACGATTGGAGTATTGAAGGAGAATATGCTGAAGATAATCCAATGGGAGCAAGATTAGGATATTTACCTGCCGGTATAGGATGGTATAGAAAAACCATTACTGTACCAGATTCCTGGAAGGATAAACATGTTGAAATTGCCTTTGATGGTGTTTTTATGAATAGTAGCGTTTGGGCAAACGGGAAAAAATTAGGAACCAGGCCTTACGGTTGGATTTCTTTTGCATACGATATTAGTGAAATTGCTCAAAACGCTGATGAAATAAGCTTTGCAGTACGGGTAGATAATAGTAAGCAGCCTGCAGCACGCTGGTATACGGGAAGTGGGATTTATGCACACACCTGGATAGATGTAAAAAATAAAACCCACATTGCCCGAGATGGCATTTTTGTGAGGACAGAAGGGGATAAGGTTTTTGTGCAAACAGATGTTGAAAGTAAAAATGTATCAACCAAAAAAGGAGTATTATCTATATCAGTTCTAGACAAAGATGGTAACACCGTAGCTAGTACTTCAAATGAAATAGAAATTGATGCAAATTCAGTATCGGACACCGAATTAACCATTACCGAACCTGAGCACTGGTCTACTAAAAACCCATATTTATATACCTTAAAAAGTGAATTATCCCTGAATGACGAAATAGTTGATGTAGTTGAAACCGAATTTGGAGTTCGCGATATTGAATGGAACGCCGAGACCGGTATGTGGCTAAACGGTAAAAACATAAAATTACGGGGGGTGTCTAACCATCAGGATGCCGGTGCATTAGGCGCAGCCGTACCCGATAAAATCCTTCGTTTTAGAATTCAACAATTAAAGGATATGGGAGTGAATGCCATAAGAACAGCACATAACCCGCAAACACCTTCATTCTATAAAATTTGTGACGAATTGGGTATGTTGGTAATGGATGAAATATTTGATGGATGGAAGAAAAAAGCAGAAAACGATTATGGCGCCCGCTTTTTTGAAGAATGGTGGAAACGTGATTTAACTGATTGGATAAAACGAGATAGAAACCATCCTTCCGTCATTATTTATAGCGTTGGTAATGAAACCGGAGGTGAAGTAGGAAAAGAAATTGTAGAGGTTTGTCATGATTTGGATCCTACACGTCCGGTAACTTCTGGTCATTCCGGTTCAAAATATATGGATGTATTAGGGGTTAACGGAAGTAGTGAAAAGAAAGGATATGTAGAGAATTTGGAAGAAGAGCAAAATGGAAAAGTTTTTATCGGCACAGAAAATACGCATACCTGGCAGGTAAGAGGATATTACAGAACAAAATCCTGGTTTAGGGACGGGTATCCAAATAAAAACCAGAGACCTTATTCGCTACCCGATTTAACAGAAGAAGAAGTATTTACTCATGATTGGATTGAAGATTCGAAGCGTAGAAATCGAAAACAAATTTTTAATTCAAGTTATGATAATGCGACGGTAAGGGTGTCTTCACGTTTAAATATTGCGCAGCTTCGTGATATTCCAGCCTATGCAGGTTCGTTTCGTTGGACAGGGCATGATTATATTGGTGAAGCTGGGTACGTTCATGGAGGCTGGCCATTTAAGGCTTTTATGGGAGGCGCAATAGATTTGGCGAATTTTGAAAAGGATTTGTATTATTTATATCAAAGCCAATGGACCAGTAAGCCAATGATCCATATTTTACCACATTGGACGCACCCTAAAGTTGATTTAGGTACAGAAATACCGATTTGGATATATTCTAACTGTGATGAAGTTGAATTGTTCTTTAACGATAAATCTTTAGGAAAACAACAACCTGGAAAAGCCTGGGATGAAATGCAATGCGAATGGATGGTAGAATGGGAACCCGGAACTTTAAAGGCAGTTGGTTATAAGGATGGAAAGGTAGTTTCTGAAGAAATAATAAGAACTGCCGATAAGCCATCAAAAATTCAATTATCAGTCGATGGTGAACCCTTAAAGGATAAAAACAGGGATATTGTACAGGTTAGGGTAACTACAACAGACTCTAAAGACGAGCCATATCCTTACGGAGAGAATAGAACGTATTTCAAAGTTCTGGGAGCAGGTAAAATAAAAGCATTAGATAATGGAAGCCCTGTAGACGTGGAACCTCATGTGGGCCCCGATAACCGAAAGGCATTTTATGGATTAACCAGAGCTTATATAGAAACTACAAATAAATCGGGGGATGTTAATTTGTTAGCCAGCGCTATTTTAGGGGAGAAAAAACTGATTACATCTAACAAAGTAAGCATAGATACAGAACTTATTAACCTGAGAGGTGATATAGTAGAGCCGGAAATTGAAATTTTTTACACTACTAACGGTAATACCCCTACACGTGATTCCAATATATATAAAGAAAGTTTTGAAGTAGAACTGGAAACCACTGTAAAAGCATTGATAGTGGTCGATGATGAAGTAATTCAGGTGTTGGAAGAAAAATTTGGGGTAAATGAAGGATTTACCTGGAATAATGGAGAGACAGAGTACAGCCAGGCAGGAGAACAGGCAGAAACAGCCAATATCAATAATGGTGAAGTTTTAACAAAAGGGAGCGGCTATAATGGTAAAGGCTATGTTAGTTTAAAGCAACCAGGAGCTGCTATTTCCTGGTACCAGGAAAATGACGGAGGCACCGGAAATGTTAATCTGTTTATTCGTTATAGCACTAAAAATCAAAACGCTGCGGGTTGTTTTGTTAAACTTACTGTGAATGATAAAGTAGTGGAAAACAAGTTTTTATTACCAAATACTGCTAATCTGGGTAATGCCTGGAACACAGTAAAAACAGCTATTCCAATAGACCGTGGGGCTAATACCATAACATTAGAATTGATAGATAATAAGAATCTTTTCGTTGATGAAATATTAGTAAAATAAACAGAACTGCGTATACAATGAAATTTAAAGGAAAATTCCCATTCAAGGCCCTGGCAATTTGTTCTATTCCAATCCTGCTTTTAACCATTTTATCAGCCTGGCGGGAAAATCCGGAAGTGAAGAAAAATTCAAATGATGGAGAAAATGAAGCTGAAGGAGAGAAGATAGTTTTAAATATTAATAGCGATATAACCTATCAAACCATAGATAATTTTGGAGCATCAGATGCCTGGTCTACACAATTTGTAGGAAACTGGCCTTCAGAAAAGAAAAATGCCATCGCAGATCTTCTTTTTAGCAAAGACTTAGACCAGCAGGGGAATCCCAAAGGTATTGGTTTGTCGTTATGGAGATATAATTTAGGAGGCGGTAGTAAGGCTCAGGGTGCAGAAAGCGGTATCGGTGACCCCTGGAGAAGAGGTGAATCTTTTATCGAACCTAATAAAACCCGGGAATATAATTGGAATAAGATGACCGGGCAGGCATGGTTTGCCCATGCGGCTAAAACCCGTGGCGTAGAAGACTTACTTCTTTTTACCAATACTCCTCCGGTTACCATGACCAGGAATGGGAAAGCCTATGCGAGTAAGCCCGATCAGTCAAATTTATCTTCTGAAAAATATGGTGAGTTTGCAACCTATTTAGCTGATGTTGTGGAAGGACTTCAACAAAAAGGGCTTCAGGTAGATTATCTTAGTCCGGTGAATGAACCACAGTGGGACTGGACAAATGCCAACCAGGAAGGTACCCCGTTCTGGAATAATGAAATTGCCGGAATTATTAAAGCTTTAGATAGAGAGTTAACTCAACGAAATATTCAGGCAAAAATAGATGTTCCGGAAGCCGGACAAATCAATTACCTGTATGAAGAAGGAAATAAACCAGGAAGATCCACGCAAATAGAGGATTTTTTTAATAAAACTTCAGAAAATTATATCGGGAACCTGGAGAATGTCAGCAAGGCAATTTCAGGGCACAGTTATTTTACAACTTCACCATACCCCAATATGCTTAACCATAGAAAAGAATTAAATGCTGCTATTCAAAATATACCGGATCTAAAGTACTGGATGTCGGAATACTGCATATTGGGTAAAAATGATGGTGAAATAAGAGGGAAAGGACGTGATTTAGGTATTGATCCCGCACTTTATGTGGCGCGTGTAATTAACACAGACCTTACCATTGCCCAGGCTTCTGCGTGGCACTGGTGGTTAGCGATATCTCCATATGATTATAAGGATGGCCTGGTTTATATTGATAAGAAAAAAGAAGACGGCAATTTTTACGAAAGTAAAATGCTTTGGGCGCTTGGAAATTACAGCAGTTTTATAAGGCCGGGATATGAGAGGATTAAAATAAACTCACCGGCATCTGATGAAGATGTTCTGTTTTCAGCCTATAAAAATCCGGAAAATGGTGAAAAAGTTATTGTGATTGTAAATTCAAAAAATAAAGAACTTTCTATTCAGGTAAAAGAAGAAGATACTCATTTAGATATATTATCTTCTTACGTTACTTCTTCAGATAGAGATCTTGAGAAGACATCTATAGCTTCAGGTAATCTTATTACAATCCCGGAAAAATCTATTACCACTTTAATATGCAAATAAAAGATATGCAACAATTCAAATTCTTATACCTCATATGCCTGGTGTGTACGGGGGTTTTTGCCCAAACCCAGCCTAATGAATGGGAAAACCCTGGTGTAGTGGATAGAAACAAAGAATCTGCACGGGCGCAATTTATTCTGTTTGAGAATTTGGCAAATGCTAAAAGTTATGATAAAGAAAAATCGAGTTATTATAATAGCTTAAATGGTACCTGGAAGTTTGATATTGTAAAAAATCCTTCCAATAGGCCTGAAAATTTCTATGAGCCGGGGCTTGATGATAAGGATTGGGCAGATATTAAAGTTCCATCAAACTGGGAATTAGAGGGGTTTGATATCCCAATTTATACCAACGTAAAATATCCTTTTCCTAAGAACCCTCCCTTCATTGGAAACACTGCAATATCTAGTGCACCGGATCAGGCTCCTGCCAAAAATATAAATATTCCAAAGAATGCTGAAAACTCTACTGGAGAAATTTATAATCCGGTAGGCAGTTACCGGACAAATTTTACCATTCCTGAAGATTGGGATGAAAAAGAAATTATCCTGCATTTTGGTTCTATTTCAGGGTATGCCAGGGTTTTCCTTAATGGAAAAGAAGTTGGGATGACCAAAGCCTCAAAAACCCCGGCTGAATTCAATGTTACTTCGTTTTTAGAAAATGGCGAAAATCTTCTTGCGGTTCAGGTTTTTAGATGGCACGACGGAAGTTATTTAGAAGATCAGGACTTTTGGAGGTTAAGTGGTATTGAACGCGATGTTTACCTACAGGCTATGCCCAAAACCACCATCTGGGATTATTGGGTAACCAGTGATTTGGATGAGCAATATGAAAACGGAATCTTCAATGTAAATGTAGATCTTCGAAAATTTAAGGGCAGCAAAATAAAAAATCCGGCAGTAAAAATTGAACTTTTTGATGCTGAGGGGAAAGAGGTTTTTTCAGAAGAAAAAAAGAAATTAAAAGCTGATGAAAATGTACAATTTAATACCAGCATTGAAAATGTAGAAAAATGGAGTGGGGAATTTCCTAATCTTTACACTTATGTGCTCACCCTTTCTGATGAAAAAGGAAATAGTATTGGTGTAATTTCAGGCAAAACCGGTTTTAGAAAAGTGCAAATTAAAAATGCTCAGCTAATGGTAAACGGGGAGCCTATTACTGTTAAAGGTGTGAATTTGCACGAACACCACGGGACTAAAGGCCATGTTCCCGATAGGGAGATGATGGTGAAAGATATTGAGTTGATGAAAAAAAATAATATCAATGCTATAAGGATGAGCCATTATCCACACGGTATTGAACTTTATCGTCTGGCCGATAAATATGGAATGTATGTGGTAGACGAAGCTAATATTGAAACCCACGGCATGGGTGCGGAATTGCAAGGGAAATTTGATAAGTCGGTACATCCAGCATATTTGCCAGAATGGAGGTCAGCGCATATGGACAGGATAAAAAGAATGGTAGAGCGTACTAAAAACCACCCCTCTATCATTATATGGTCTTTAGGAAATGAAAGTGGAAATGGGCCGGTGTTTTTTGATGCTTATGACTGGATTAAAGAAAGAGATACTACACGCATGGTTCAGTTTGAACAGGCCGGGGAAAAAAGGAATACAGATATTGTAGCTTCTATGTATCCAAGAATAGAATATATGAAGTCTTATGCGGCATCTAATGATAAAAAGAGGCCTTTTATTATGTGTGAATATTCGCATGCCATGGGTAACAGTAATGGGAATTTTCAGGAATATTGGGATATAATTGACAGTAGTCCGCATATGCAAGGTGGTTTTATTTGGGATTGGGTAGACCAGGGACTTGAAGCCTATACCGAAGATGGTGAAATGTTTTGGGCTTATGGTGGCGACTTAGGTGGTGAAAACCTTCAAAATGATCAGAATTTTAATGCCAATGGGCTAGTGGATGCAGCCAGGAAACCACACCCTGCTCTTAAGGAAGTTAAAAAAGTACATCAAAACGTCTATTTTAAGCTGGAAGGAGAGCATACTTTGGAGATTGAAAACAGGTTTAATTTCACCAATCTTGATGATTATTATTTTAAATGGGAACTTCTAGCTGATGGAGAGAAAAACTTCGGGGAAAGGTTTGAGCTTTCGCTTGCGCCGGGAGAAAAAAAGACTGTCGATTTACAGCTTCCAAAGCTTGAAGATCATGAATATTTCCTAAACGTGTATGCCTATACAAAAAATGAATCTCCCTTAGTACCCAAAGGCCATGAAGTAGCCAGGGAACAGTTTAAAATAGGAGAGGGAAGTTATTTTAAAGCCAAAGAGGAAGTTGAAGGAAAACTTCAGATTAAAAAGGAAAATGAAACAATTAGCTTTTCTACTCAGGGTGTTGAAGGCGTGTTTAATTTAAAAAAGGGAACACTTCAGGAGTATCATTTTAAAGGGGAAGTACAAAATATGATAGCTCAATATCCTGAGCCCTATTTTTGGCGAGCCCCCACCGATAATGATTTTGGGAACCATATGCCTAAAAAAGCAGCTTTCTGGAAAGAAGCTACTTACCTCAAGCAAGTACAAGATGTTGTGGTAGGAAAACAAACCTCAGAAGGATTGCCTATCACTGTGCAGTATAAATTATCTGATAGCACTGAAGTTCCTTATAAAGTGCAGTATCTAATTCAGCCTAATGGTAAAATCAAGGTTTCGGCCAGCATAGATATGACCCAAAATAACTTGCCGGAATTGCCAAGATTTGGCATGCGCATGTTGCTGCCAGGGGAGTTTAACGAACTGGAATATTACGGGAGAGGCCCCTGGGAAAATTATTCGGATAGGAACACTGCTTCATTCGTAGGAAAATATCAGGACAAAGTTGAAAATCAATATACCTGGACTTATATCCGTCCGCAAGAGGCCGGTTATCATACCGATGTTCGCTGGGTAAGCCTTCAAAATCATAATGGTGATAAATTAAAGGTTGAAGGAGTGCAACCTATTGGATTCAGTGCTTTGAATATTCCTACAGAGCAATTGGATCCCGGAATGGAGAAAGCGCAACGTCATCCTACAGATTTAGAACCTCAGGATAAAGTATTCCTGCATATAGACCTAAAACAGCGCGGAGTAGGGGGTGATAACAGTTGGGGACGATTACCTCACGATCAATACAGGTTGCTGGACGACACGTATAGCTATTCTTATATTCTATCTTTAGAAAAATAGAAGTTTAAGAATTAGAACTAATTATTTTTAATTAAAACGAACAAGTAAAAGCGACCAGGCCTATTAATAGTGAAGTTGGAGTATAGCTTAACTTCACAAAACTTTGAACGAATTATGATAAATTTTAAAACTAATTATCTCTTATTACTCACATTTCTAATGTTGATAAACCTGGGTTGCAAAGATTCATCTAAAGATGTTGCAAAGCCTACAGGAACTACCAAAGAAAAACCCAATATTGTTGTTATTTATATGGATGATCTGGGGTATGGAGATTTGAGTTCATACGGGGCTACAGAGATTGAAACCCCCAATATAGATGCCCTGGCAAACGGAGGGGTGAAATTTACCAATGCTTATGCTACTTCTGCAACCTGTACTCCCAGTCGTTATGCTTTACTAACAGGAGAGTATCCCTGGCGTAATGAGCGAGCCAGAATTTTAGCTGGTGATGCTCCTTTGCTAATTTCTCCACAACAACAAACATTACCTAAGTTACTTTCTAAAGCAGGATATCAAACCGCCATTATTGGAAAGTGGCACCTGGGATTAGGAGAAGGCGATGTAAATTGGAATGACACCATTAAGCCCGGCCCAAATGAAGTAGGTTTTGATGAATCTTATATTATGGCAGCTACCCAGGATAGGGTGCCTACCGTATATATAGAAAACGGAAACGTTGTCGGGTTGGATAAAAATGACCCTATCCAGGTAAGTTATAAAAAGAATTTTGAAGGAGAACCTACGGCGAAATCAAACCCGGAAATGTTGACTTTGAAATGGCATCATGGCCATAACAATAGTATTGTAAACGGAATGCCAAGAATTGGGTTTATGAAAGGTGGAGAAGCTGCCAAATGGAAGGATATCGATATGGCTGATCATTTTTTGCAAAAAGCGCAGGCTTACGTAAAAAGACATAAAAAAGAACCTTTTTTTCTTTATTATGCGATGCAGCAACCGCACGTGCCGAGAACGCCACATCCCCGGTTTGCGGGTAAATCGGGTATGGGGCCAAGAGGTGACGTTATCTTAGAAGCAGATTGGTGTATTGGTGAATTTGTAAAGACCCTCGAGGATGAAGGGGTTCTGGAAAATACGTTGATTATATTTTCCAGTGATAATGGGCCGGTATTAAATGATGGTTATTATGATGATGCCGTAGAGAAACTAGGTGATCACGATCCGAAAGGTGGTTTGCGGGGAGGTAAATACAGTCTTTTTGAGGCAGGTACTCGTGTGCCCTTCATTACTTACTGGAAAGGGAAAATAACACCGGGAGTGTCAGATGCTATTGTAAGTCAGGTTGATTTATCAGCATCTCTGGCCGATTTTGTTGAGGTAGAAGGAAACAAAACCGATAGCCAGAATTTGATGAGTACGTTCTTAGGGAAATCAAAAAAGGGGCGTGACCATGTAATAATTGAAGCAAATTCGAGAACTGCCTTACGCAGCGGGGACTGGTTGATGATTCCACCCTACAAAGGAAATGCGGTTAACCAAAATGTTGGTATAGAAACAGGTATTTCATCAGAGTATCAGCTTTATAATCTTAAAGATGATAGGAGCCAGCAAAATAATTTGGCTGAAGAAGAACCTTCAAAACTGGAAGAACTGGTTAATCTCTATGAGAATTTATTGAAGTAGAAAAATGGATGATTTTTTTTTAAAGCTTAGCCAATCGAAAAATTGAAACACTTATGTATAAAGTTAAGTTTATAGGAGTTTTGAGTTATTTGAGTTATCAATTTTCTGTGGTGGCACTAATTCTATTTTCTGTTACTGGGAATGCACAATCTGACTTAAAAAAAGAAACTGACCAAAGCCCAACAATTGCTAAAGATGATTATAATATACTTTGGATCGTTGCTGATGATTTGGGAACGGATATTAGATCTTACGGAACAAATATCTATACACCAAATTTAGATAGGCTGGCTTCCGAATCGGTGGTTTATAAAAACATGTTCACTACCGCAGCAGTGTGTTCGGCCAGTCGTTCAGGGATTATAACCGGCATGTACCCTGTGAGTATCAATGCCCATCAGCACCGCACAAGCTATAAAAAAGAATTGCCTGATAGTATAAAACCTATAACCGAATACTTCAGGAAGGCCGGATATTTTGTGACTAACGGGAATGGAAACCCTGAAGCCCGGAAGGCTAAGACCGATTATAACTTTAAACATACATCTGAGATGTTCGATGGAGGACATTGGAGACAGCGGCCAGATAACACTAAATTCTTTTCTCAAATACAAATATTTTTTCCGCATCGCCCATTTCATCGGGATAGTATACATCCTGTTGATCCGGATAAGGTGAAAATACCACCTTACTATCCAGACCATCCACTTATCCGAAAAGATTGGGCCATGTATTTGGAAACTGTTCAGCTTGCAGATCGTCAGGTAGGGGAAGTACTGGATCAGTTGGAAAAAGATGATCTGCTTGACAAGACCATAATTTTCTTTTTTGGAGACCAGGGAAGACCGCATGCGCGGGCCAAACAATTTTTATATGATTCTGGGACGAACACTCCTTTAATGGTTCGGTGGCCTGAAGGGAAAGCTGCAGGGACCGTTTCAAAAGAACTCGTGAGCAATATAGATATTCCTTTTTCTACCCTGAAATTAGCAGGAATTGAACCTCCTTCTTATATGCAGGGACAGGACTTTATTCGGAATGAAAATAAAAGGGACTATGTTTTTACTATGCGCGACAGGAGGGATGAAACAGTAGATAGGATCAGGGCAGTTCGCAGTAAAAGATTTAAATATATCAGGAATTATTATCCGGAAAGACCATATACTCAGTCTAATGTTTATAAGGAAATGCGTTATCCCGCACTACCATTGTTGCGGGTTTTGAATAAACAGGGAAAACTTACTGAGCAACAACAAAAATTTATTAGTGATGCACGTCCTGAAGAGGAATTTTATGACCTGGTTAAAGACCCTTACGAGATGGATAATCTTGCTGAGGTCGAAGCCTATCAGAAAGAGCTTCAAAAATATAAAGAGATCCTAAACAAATGGGTCAAAAATTATGACCTGGGCTCATACCCTGAAGCTCCTGCCGAAATAAAGGCGGCATCAGAAGAAGCTCTAAAAAGAAGAAGCAGGATGTTGAAGGAGAGAGGACTGCCCAACGATTATACCGATGAGCAAATGGTGAATTACTGGCTGAAAGAATTAAAAGTAGAAGAAAATGAGACTTCTCAATAGGATTAAAAAGGGAGTTATATAATCCAAAAGATGATGTTGGGGAGAGAAGTAATCTTGCTGCTATAAACCCTGAAAAAGTTAAGGAACTATTAGCTCTTTTAAATAAATGGAGGGAAGTTGTGGGAGCACCAATCCCGAAAAAATTGAACCCTGATTTTGAAAGTGGTTTTGAGGCTCTTAAAAGAAAGTAACATGAGAAATAAATTTAAAAACTTTTTTGTTATTAGTGTGTTATTGTGTTTGTTTTCGTGTAAAAGCAATGATAGGAATAAAGCCAGTTTTGAATCGAATACCAAAACACCACCACCGAATGTAATTGTTATAGTTGCCGATGATGCCGGTTATATAGATTTTGGCTTTATGGGGAGCAAAGATCTTGATACACCTCAAATTGATGCCCTGGCCAATGCTGGGGTAGTTTTTACCGACGCCCATGTAACCGCGACCGTATGTGCTCCTTCACGTGCAGGTTTAATGACGGGACGCTATCAGCAACGAATGGGATTTGAAGCTAATGGCACCGGTTATGGTAATTCAGGGGATATTGGCCTGGCTGATAGCGCTACTACCATGGCGACCGTTTTTCAAAATAATAATTATAAAACCATTGCCTTAGGGAAATGGCATTTGGGAGGTGAATCTTCTGACCATCCTAATAATAGAGGTTTTGATGAGTTTTATGGGTTTCTTTCCGGAAGTCGCTCTTATTTTCCTTTAGAAGAGCCATCAAAAATGAAAATGCTTCAGCATAATGGAAAACGTGTGAAATTTGAAGGCTATATGACCGATGTTCTTGGAGACAGATCGGTGGAATTTGTCGAGGAAAATAAAGAGCATCCGTTTTTTATGTACCTGTCATTTAACGCCGTACATACTCCCATGGAAGCTAAGCAAGAGGATCTTAAAAAATATAAAGATCACCCGCGCAAGGAATTGGCAGCCATGACCTGGTCTCTGGATGAAAATGTGGGGAAACTCAGAAAAAAGTTAAAGGATTTAGGTTTGCTTGAAAATACCATAATATATTTTATTAGCGATAATGGCGGTGCTTATAATAATCAATCGAAGAATGGATCTTTAAAAGGGTGGAAGGGAAATAAATTTGAAGGTGGACATCGCGTGCCATTTGTGATAAGCTGGCCTTCTCAGATAAAACAGGGAAGAAAATTTGATGGACTGACTTCAGCATTGGATATTTTCCCAACCTCAGTAGGAGCAGCAGGAATTAGTATCCCTGGTACATTAAAACTTGATGGAGTAAACCTTCTCCCATTTTTAAAAAGAGAAAAGAGGGGAGAACCACACCAAAAATTATTTTGGCGAAAGCTTGAAGAATCTGCCGCCCGGGTAGGCAATTATAAAATGATATCCCTGGAAGGTTATGGTAGCGTATTATACGATCTGGAAAAGGATTTGGAAGAAACTACAGATTTGTCTGGGAGCAAACCGGAAATTCAGCAAAATATTCTAAATGAGTTTGAAGAATGGGAATCAGGACTAATGCCACCTTTATGGGTTGAAGAGAGAGGTTGGATGGATGTGACCTACCATATACATAGGCAGCTAATGCAGAATAAGCTCATAGAGTATGCTAATCCGGCGGCAATGCTAAGACTTGAGAAAAGTAAAAAGAAATAGTAATTTTAATATGGTTAGAGTTAGAAGTTCTAATGTTTAATCTCAAGTGGGTTTAATTATCAAATAAGATTGAAATGCCTCGGGGCTTGGTCCGAGGATTATTTACTCAATTGTAAGCGGTAACATTAGAAAATATTTCAGTTAAAAATCATGTGTTGAATTAGTTTTTAGTTTAAAAGGACAATAAGGTATAGCTGCCCTTTTTACTCAATTGGTCTTTCTACCTGCAATAAGGCAAAAAAAGTATCATAGAACGCTACTTTTGAGGTAGTAAAAGCGTCATTTATCCTGTAAATTTCAAAGATAATTTTTAAATAAAGCATGTATTCATTCGCTCACCGACCCACTCAAAAGATTTCTGAACCATGAAAAAATTTATAAATTTCATTCCCGTACTGCTCATTCTTACCCAATTCTGTGGTCATTCGCAAGTAAAGCAAGGGAAAGACCAGTTCCCTAACATTATCTATATTCTCGCGGACGACTTGGGCTATGGTGATCTTAACTGCTTTAATCCCGAAGGAAAAATCGCTACACCGAATTTAGATGCTATGGCTGCCAATGGCCTCATGTTTACCGATGCCCATACCTCTTCAGCCGTATGTACGCCCACCCGGTACGGAATATTAACAGGAAGGTACAACTGGAGAAGTGAGTTAAAGAGTGGCGTATTAAGCGGATATTCGAAATCCCTTATTACCCAGGAACGTACTACCATTGCGGAAATGCTGAAGAAACAGGGATATGCTACAGCTTATATTGGTAAATGGCATTTGGGCTGGGATTGGGCATTTGAGAAGGAGGGTATTGCACAAAATATTGATAACCTGAATGCCCGGCCGGAGGTGAATTTTACTGCACCGGTAAAAAATGGTCCTAAAACACATGGGTTCGATTATTCTTTTGGCTTTTGTGGCTCGCTGGACATGGCGCCTTATGTACATGTGGAAAATGACATGCCTACTATGGTGCCAACAAAAACTACAATTTCGGTAGATGAAAAAGGAATATGGAGAAAGGGGCTTACTTCTGATGATTTTGTACATACCAACGTACTGCAGGATTTAACCGATAAGGCCGTGAATTATATTAATAAAAATGCCAAAGCGGAATCACCTTTCTTTTTATATTTCCCGCTGCCCGCACCACATACCCCTATTTTGCCTACCACAGAATTCCTGGGCAGGAGCAATACGAATATGTATGGTGATTTTGTGATGCAGGTGGACGATGTGGTCCGTCAGATTCGAGAGGAACTTAAAAAACAAGGTATTTCAGAAAATACATTGTTGGTTTTTACCAGTGATAATGGCTGTTCGCCAAAAGCCGATTTTGAAGAGCTTGCCAAAGTAGACCATGATCCCAGCTATGTTTTCAGAGGCACAAAAGCCGATATTTTTGAAGGCGGTCACCGCGTGCCATTTATTGTGGAGTGGCCTGCAAAAGCACTGAAAAATTCAGTTTCTGAAAAAACCATTTGTACCACCGACTTTTTTGCCACCTGTGCGGAATTAACGGAGTATGAAATTCCTGATACCGAAGCAGAAGACAGTTACAGTATGTTGCCGTTGATAACAGGTGAAAATGATGCCGATATTCGGGAATATACCGTGCATCATTCCATAAACGGATCTTTTGCTATCAGGCAGGGGGATTGGAAGTTAAATCTTTGCCCTGGCTCCGGAGGATGGAGCTATCCCCGGCCCCAGGATATCAAGCAACAAAATCTTGATTTACCGCCTATGCAATTGTACAACTTAAAAGAAAATATTGAAGAAACACACAATCTTATAGCTGAATATGCAGAGAAAGCGGCGGAGTTAAAAGCCGCGCTTAAAAAAATTATTCTCGATGGAAGGAGTACACCTGGGGTGGTTCAGGAAAATGAAGGAATGGATGACTGGAAACAAATTCAGCCACTTATTGAATAATCCGAATAATAATGATTCTAAGAGTTTGTATATCACTGTTGGTTTTACTCTCCCTTGCCCAGGGAGAATGTCAGCATAATACTAAACCCGATTCACCGAATATAGTTTTTATCCTTGTAGATGATTTGGGATATTCTGATGTGGGGTATATGGGTTACAAAAAGGGTTTGAATACCCCAAATATTGATCAGCTTGCTAAAAATGGGAGGATATTTGCCCAGGCCTATGCTGCGGCACCTGTTTGTTCCCCTACCCGGGCAAGTATTCTAACCGGTAAATCTCCAGCCGAACTTAAATTGACCTGTCACATTCCTGGTTTACCAATGGCTCAATATCTCGAACGTCAGCACAAAGGAAAATCATTGAAAGAAGCTTTCTTTATAGATCATCTGCTATTAGAAGAAGTAACTCTGGCTGAAGCACTTAAATCCCATGGTTACAAAACGGGTTTTTTTGGGAAATGGCATTTATCGGGTTCCGGCTCTGCCCGTAGCAATAGTGAAGGTGTTATTAACGAGAAATTCCAGCCCCAGCATCAGGGCTTTGATGTAAATATTGGTGGCTGTGCCTACGGACAACCCAGTAGCTGGTTTGCGCCTTATAATAATGCTACGATTCCTGAAAAGGAAGAAGGCGAATATCTCACTGATCGAATGGGAGATGAAGCTGTTAATTATATTACGAAAAGTAAAAACAAACCTTTCTTTCTGTATTTATCCACTTATACAGTACATACGCCATTGAAAGCTCCGCAGCAAGTAGTTAAAAAGAACGATGGAAATACCTACCATGCTATGATTGAAAAACTAGACCAAAATGTGGGTAAGCTAATGAATCATCTAAAACAAAACGATTTGTTGGAAAACACCATGGTGGTTTTTTATTCAGATAATGGTGGCTTGTGGGGTAACCCGCCACTTAGAGGTAATAAAGGATCCTTACACGAAGGAGGAGTACGAGTTCCTCTTGTCATAAGCTGGCCCGGAAAAATAGAACCTGGAAAAAGTGAAACACCGGTAACAAGCATAGATTTATTCCCAACAATCATGGAGGTTGTAAATAATAAATCAACGATTGCTGATCATATGGAAGGAATCAGTTTGTTGCCAGAGCTTTTACATCAAAAGGAATTGAAGGATAGACCTCTCTACTGGCATTTTCCACATTATAGAAAAGAAGGTCAGGACATGGGAGCAGCTATACGAGAAGGGGACTGGAAACTCATTCAGGATTTTGAAAGCGATAGTATATATCTGTACAATCTCAAAAAAGATCTGGGGGAAGTCGAAAACCTTGTTGAAAAGCATCCTCAAAAGGCAGGGGAGCTACTGGAGAAGTTAAAAAGCTGGCAAAAAAAATCGAATGCCGAGATGCCGCAGAAAAACAAAGATTTTAAAAGTGAAACACCTCATTAAATGAATATTTTAAGAAGAAATATTGTAGTAGTTTTTTTACTGTTGTCTATCTCAGTCCTGGCACAGGATTTACAAACAGTAGTAACCTCAGACTATAACCTGAAAGGTATAGGGAAGGAAAACGATGTTATGCGTAGAGATCCCAGCGATATTATAAAAGTTGGAGATTTATTTTACGTCTGGTATTCAAAAGGCAAAATTTCTTCGGGTTACGATGCCACTATTTGGTATGCTACCTCGCTCGATGGAAAAAACTGGGAAGAACAGGGTATGGCTCTGGGAAAAGGTAAACCGGAAACATGGGAAGAAAATAGTGTTTTTACCCCTAATATTCTCGTAGCCGAAGGTAAATACTGGTTGTTCTATACAGGAGTTTCCAAAGACTATAAAAAAAAACCTTATAGTCCGGATTCTAAAATTGGAATTGCGGTTTCCACTTCACCCAATGGCCCCTGGAAAAGAATATCCGGCAATCCGGTGCTTAAGAACAGTAATAATAGAGAGGAGTTTGACAGCCACCTTGTTGATGACGCCTGCCTTATCGTTCGAGAAGGAAGGTATTTGTTGTATTACAAAGGACGGCAATTAGGGAAAAGTGCACGAGAAACAAAGATGGGGGTCGCCATTGCCGACCATCCGCAAGGTCCGTATGTAAAGCATGAGGAAAACCCGGTTATTCCCGGTAATCATGAAGTGCTGGTATGGCCCCAAGGCAAAGGCGTGGCAGCAATGATCGGAACAGTTGGGCCGGAACATATTACCAATACTATCCGGTATGCAGATGATGGGATTCATTTTACCAAAATATACGATTTGGAAAATAGCCCAACGGCCGGTGGCGCTTATCGTCCGGAAGCTTTCACCCAAAGCGGAACAGGAGAAATGCCCGAATGGGGTGTTAAGATCGGCAAGCCTAACAGGCAAAAAGGAGAGCTGCCCTTTATACAGGGTTTTAAATTAGTCCGGGGTTCAAAATAGATATAATTGGCCATTCTGCAGAAGAAATTAAATTAAAGAATTAATGAGTACACGATACAAAATAGGGATGCTTTTTCTACTGATAGCACTTTTATTATCTGCCTGTTCAGAAAACGAAAAAAACAGCAAACTTCGGGTGCAATCGCCTGATGAATCAGTACAAATTGAGTTTAGCGATACAGCCGGTGTTTTGGAATATCAATTGCAATGGCAGGGACAGGAAATTGTGGGTTCATCGCAATTATCAATACTTCCTAATGCCCATATCTCCATCCTGGAATCAAAAATAACTTCTGAAGATACCAGCTGGGAACCGGTTTGGGGACAGCAAAGTAATATCCGTAACAATTTTAAAGAACTGCAGTTAGATATAGATGTTGATGGTACAGGCGGGAAACTACTGGCCAGGGCTTATAACAACGGGGTCGCTTTCCGTTTTGTCCTGGATAAAGGTGAAAAACCACAGGAAGCCAATTTGAAAATTGAATACGCTTTCCCCCAAGGGAGTAACTATTACACCCCTGCCGGTGAAAGTGAACCTCTTGGCCCCGTGGATTTCGGTGGATTAACCGATTTCTTAAAAGAGGAGGGTGCGAGAAAAAGAAAAATTAGTATTCCCCTGGTTGTTGAATCTCCCAATCAATTACATATGGCTCTTTTAGAATCCGATTTATATGCCGCAAAGGGGATTGAGTCCATGCGCCTTGGTATCACCCAGACAGAAGGAAAGATCGAATCTGTAAACAAGGTAGCATTAAATGAAAAAGAATGGACAAGCCCGTGGAGGGTGATCCTCTTTGGAAAATCGGCCGGCGATCTTGTGGTGAATACCGTTCCTGTGAATCTGGCAACACCCTCCAAACTGGAAAATACAGACTGGATAAAACCGGGAAAAACATTATGGGACTGGCGTGTTCACGGCTACACTGCGCCAGATGGTTTTGTGTATGGTATCAATACCGAAAGTTATTTCCGTTTTATTGATTTTGCCGCTGAAAATGATATTGATTATTTCCTTATCGATGATGCCTGGTATAAGAAAGTCACCAAAGGAAACTTTGAGCTATCGGATAAGCTGAACCTTGAAAAAGTGATCGATTATGCGGAAAAAAAAGAGGTAGATTTAATGTTGTACTACGACAGGAGGCACGGGGAGTATGGCGATGACGAGCTTTTTCCTTATTATCAGTCTTTGGGAATGAAAGGCATCAAATACGGCTTTATGGGCAATAATGTGGAATTTACCAGGGATGCCATAGAGAAAAGCGCAAAAAGCAAATTGTTGATAGATTTTCACGACGGCCCCGTACCCTTAACCGGCATACGTCGCACTTATCCTAATGCCATCACCCGGGAATACGGGCATGCCCAACAGGACTCACGGCGTGCTTTTACCCCTGAATCCTTCATTAAAATGGCCCTTATAAATGCCATCACCGGGCCTTTAGACCTGAATAATGGTAATTTTGATCTAACGGGCATCAACCGCGGATTACGCGAAAAAGGGCCACGCCAAACAAACTCTTATTTTTCCACGGTAGCTTCTGAAGCGGCACGTACGCTGATCATTTTCAGTGGCCTGGTCTGCATCCCCGACGCCCCGGAGGCTTATGCAGCTAAGGCCGATTTATTTGAATTTATTCAAAAGATGCCGGTTGGAAAATGGGACGAGAGCCTCATCCTCCATTCTAAAATGGATGAATACATTAGCACCGCAAGGCGGCATGGCAAGGAGTGGTTTATTGGGAGTGTTTATAACCAACAAGGGGGAACACTGGATATAAAACTCGATTTCTTAGAGGAAGGCAAGGAATACGAGGTGACTTACTATGAAGACACTAAAGAAACCCATTGCAAAACCAATCCTGAAGCCTACCGGGTAAGAAAAGGGAAACTAAAAAAAGGTGATGTGGTAAAAGCGGTAATGGCGCCAGGTGGAGGCCATTGTATGTGGATTACACCAATTTAAAATTAAATATATGAGTAAAATAGTAATAATAGTTACAATATTATTTTTGTTTTTATCCTGTGATCCAGGTAGCAAAAAAGTGAAAGCCCCTAAAAAGCCTAATATCTTATTTATATTGGTTGATGATTTAGGCTATGCCGATTTAAGTGTGATGGGAAGTAAATATTATGAAACCCCAAACATCGACAAAATTGCAAATTCAGGAACTGTTTTTACAAGCGGATATGCGGCTTCCAGGGTTTGTAGCCCTTCCAGAGCAAGTTTAATGACAGGGCAATTCCCTGCAAGACATGGAATTACCCAGTTTGAAGGAGATAGAAATAGTGGGCAATCCTGGAAAGAACGTAAACGCTATACCAAATTATTGCCCCCAGAGTATAAACATCATTTAGATTTCGATGCTGTAACATTACCAGAAGCTTTTAAAGAACAAGGATACGCTACTTTTTTTGCAGGTAAATGGCACCTGGGTAGCAAGGAACAGGGATCATTGCCTACAGATCATGGGTTTGATGTTAATATTGGTGGAAACGCTGCGGGAAGTCCTAGTGGTGGATATTTTTCTCCATATAAAAACCCAAATTTACCAAATTTACCAGAAGAAAAAGGATTGAACTTGTCTATGAAATTGGCAAATGAAACCAGTAAGTTTATAAAAGAAAATAAAAACAATCATTTTCTTGCCTACCTTTCTTTCTATGCAGTTCACGGTCAGATACAAACAACTAAAGAAAAATGGACAAAATACCGTAACAAGGCAGAAAAAATGGGTATTCATGAAAGTGGATTTGAAATGGAACGGGTTTTACCTGCAAGAAAATATCAGGACAATCCGGTATATGCTGGTTTAATTGAGCATGTAGATGAAGCTATTGGTACGGTGATGAAAACATTAAAAGATTTAAATTTAGATAAGAATACAATTGTTGTTTTCACATCAGATAACGGAGGGGTTACTTCTGGGGATAACTTCTCTACCAACCAACTTAGTTTAAGGGGAGGAAAAGGATACCAATGGGAAGGTGGAGTTAGAATCCCATATTTTATTTATGTTCCTTGGATAAAACAAAACGGAGCTAATATTGAAGTTCCTGTATCAGGTACAGATTTATATCCCACATTATTAGATTTGGCAGGTTTACCGCTCCAACCAAAAGCACATGTGGATGGTGTAAGTTTAAAACCCCTTTTGCTTGGAGAAGATATTGAAGAAAGGCCACTTTATTGGCATTATCCGCATTATGGAAATCAAGGTGGAGAACCAAGTTCAATCATCAGAAAAGGAAAATGGAAATTGATTTATTATTGGGAAGATCTACATTCCGAGTTATACAATTTAGAAGCTGATTTAGGGGAACGTAATGATGTTGCAGATAACCATCCTGAAATTACAAAACAGATGAAAACTCAGTTGTTAGATTGGTTAGATTCTACAGACACACACTATGCAGAAGTAGATCCAGAATGGGATGAAGAAGCTCGTGAAAAATGGTTAGAGAACCAGAAAACAAAATTATTACCTAGACTAGAAAAACAACGCGAACAAATGTTAAGCCAAAATTGGGAACCGAATAAAGACTGGTGGGGAAGTGAAGTTGAAGATGAAGTAAAAGAATAATAATTATAAAATTACAAACTGCTTCTTGGATAAATATATTACAAAAAATCAAATCAAAATGAAATTTAATCAAATATCACTATTTGCACTTGTACTTATTTGTTTAGCTTGTAATAACAAGGTTAAAAAAACAAAAAATAATGATGCCAATGAAGTAGCTAAAGTCAGTACTGATAAAATGACATTCGAATACATTGGAGATGCAGCTCAACAAGAAGGAATGCATGTTTGGGGATCTTCCCCGGTACAAGGTAAAAACGGAAAAACACATTTGTTTGCAGCTCAATGGCCAACCAAAACACAATCTGATTTTAGTGGTTGGTTTAAAGATTGTGAAATAGGGCATTATGTAAGTGACAATCCTGAAGGGCCTTTTGAATATGTAGGTGTAGCAGTACCAGATAAGGATGGTCTATTCAATTCTCCACATAATCCAACTATTAGTAATATAGAGGGTCAGTATCAACTTTGTTTTATTGTAAATGAGGATAACGATTTAAAAACACAACGTATAGTAATGTATGTTGCTGACGATCTTAACGATACTTGGAGACCTGCTAAAGGAGCAGAGCCAGATGGTACCATTTTACGTAAAACTCAGGATCCTAATACTTGGAATTATACTGCCAAGCTTGGAGTTTCTAACCCATCCTTAATAAAATATAATGGTAAATATTTTCTATATCATAAATCTGTGGTTAAAAAAGAGACTAAAGGATATGTTTATGTATACGGGGTCGTAGTTGCTGATAATGTAGAAGGGCCATATATACATACCCCTACAAGAGTAACCGATCCTAAAATGCCTCTTGAAGATGCATTTGCATTTACTATGAATGATTCTGTTTATATGTTAAGCCGTGATTTTAGAGGTGCTCTAGGAAATAGAGGTGGTGGTTTGTTATGGAAATCTGAGGATGGTTTTTCATTTCCTGCTGAAAAGACTGTACGTGCTTATGAAGATTTACAACATTATGTTGGAGAAGAGTATTTAAAAGATGCTATTTCATATAGAGGTAAAAAAGACGGACATCTAGAACGTGCACAAATACTTTTTATTGATGACAAACCAGCTTATTTATATTTGGCTACAGGTGTTCAAGTGAAACCTGGTTATGGTAGTAGTTCTCATGTATTTAAAATTAGTTTTGAGTAGTTTAAATTCTTATGAAACATTTATATTTAATAATCAAAAATAGAAGTATTCTAAATGTAATAATTCTATTAATACAACTCTTTTACATAAATACTCCCTTAAAAATTTAGTTAATAAAATATACTCTTTTTAGTATAATAGATATAATTAGCATATTTAAAACAGATAAAAGAGTATTTAATGTAATGAAATAATGAAATCACAAAAAGCAATCTTAAGCTTAATACTTGTAATTTTTACAGCCCTAAATCTAATAGCTCAAAACATTGTTCCAGACAAAAAAGTTGTTTATAAAGAAATTCAAGGAGACAGTTTATCACTTCATATTTTTAACCCCCAAAAGACTACAAAACCAACTGCGGCTATTGTGTTCTTTTTTGGAGGTGGATGGGTTTCTGGAAATCCAAAACAATTTTATCAGCAAAGCAAGTATTTTGCCTCTAGAGGAATGCTGGCCATATCTGCAGAATATAGAATAAAAAACACACACGGAACTACGCCTTTTGATGCTGTTGAAGATGCAAAATCTGCCATTCGTTGGGTTCGTGAACATGCAAAAGAATTAAATATTGATCCTACTAAAATTGTTGCTAGTGGAGGCTCTGCCGGAGGACATATTGCAATAACAACAGCGTTAATAGAGGGGTTAGACAACCCTAATGAAAATCTATCCATTAGTTCTGTTCCTAATGCTGTGGTAGCGTATAATCCTGTTTTAGATACTACTAAAGAAGGATATGGATATGGAAAAGTTGCTGGTAGAGAAACAGAAATATCTCCCTGTCATCAAATAAAAAAGAATATGCCTCCCGTATTATTGTTTCATGGAACTAAAGACGAAACGGTACCTTTTGAAAATGCGGAACGCTTTACCAATTTAATGAAAAAAGCTGGGAACGAATGTGAATTAATAGCTGTAGAAAATGCTGGTCATGGTTTTTTTAATGGTGATTTTTTTAGAAAAGGAACAGGAAACAAATACTTTAATTTAACAACCTATCAAACAGATGTGTATTTAGAAAAATTGGGATATCTGAAAAAAAAGCCGACCATAAACAAAAATATAAAACAAGTATCTTGTATTGGAGATAGCAATACACAAGCTAAATATCCTAAGTTTTTACAAGAAAGAATAGGGGATAAATATCAGGTAAAAAATTTTGGAAAAGGAGGTGCGACATTGCTTCAGGGAACAACCTATCCATATTTTAAGACAGAGCAATATAAAAAATCATTAAAATTTACTCCAGATATTGCTTTGATAATGTTTGGAACAAACGATGCAAATGTAAAGTGGTGTTTAGATAAAAATAGAAAAACAGAATTTACAGGAACTCCAAAAGAAGAGTTTAAAAGTCAGTACGTTAAATTGATAAATACCTACAAAAACAAGAATAAAAATGCAGAAATATACGTGTTAACTCCGCTACCTATTTACGAGCATCCTAAAAACAGAGACCCAAAAACAAAAGAACGTATAGAGCAGTTACATAAATGGGTGATTCCCGCTATTAAAGAAATAGCCCAAGAGCAGGATGTAGAATTGATAGATGTAAATAAATTGATGAACAAGAGTTTTAAATATACAAGGGATGGTGTGCACCTTACCGAAAAAGGATACAAAGTATTGGCGAAAAAAATAGCTAGAAAAATAAAATAAAAATGAAATATTTTACACTACTATTTTTTTGTCTATTCACACAATTTGTATTGGGTCAAATATCATATGTTGATGGCTTTTCGGAGGGCAACAGCATCGCACAACACGATAGAGAGTTTTATGTAAAAAACACAACAGCTTATAAATATTCCGATGACAAAGGGAATACCATGTCTTACAGACTTTTTTTGCCAGCAGATTACAATCCTAATAAAAAATATCCACTGGTTCTTTCACTTCATGGAGCGGGCTCCAGAGGAAATGACAATCTAAAACAATTATGCCCTTGGGTGGCAGGATGGATAGATAAAGAAGTACAACGAGAACATCCGTGTATTATTTTGATGCCACAATGTCCTAGCAACGAACAATGGGTAAATGTGCCTTGGAAAAACGGATCTTACAATATGAAGGAAATTCCACTTAGTACTCCTATGAAATTAGCAAAAGAGATTTTAGACAAGGTAATTTTAGAAAACTCAGTAGATAAAGATCGTGTTTATGTAATAGGAGTTTCAATGGGAGGATATGGTACTTGGAATTTTATTACACGTTACCACAAAATGATTGCAGCAGCCGTTCCCGTTTGTGGTGCAGGAGATCCATCTATGGCTCAGAATATTAAAAACCTTCCTATTTGGGCTTTTCATGGAGATAAAGATACAACGGTGCCATTATCTGGCTCAATGGAGATGGTTAAAGCGTTGAATAGATTTAAAAAACACCAAGCTCGATTAACAATTTATAAAGGTGTAGGACATAAATCGTATGAGTTAGCATGGAAAAACCCAGGATTGATTGATTGGCTTTTTAGTCAGAAAAAAAATGACTAAAATGAACAAACAAACTTTTAAAATTCTTACAAAAATATTGTTCATATTATTGTTGAGTTATCCTTTACATGTTGAATCACAACAAATAAAAGACACTCTAAATATTGGTAAAATGATCAAACCTTTAAAAAAAGAAGGTGTTTTTCGTGATACTCTATATTACAATTGGGGTGGCTCCGTTATTAAAGATAAAAAAGGTAAATATCATTTGTTTTATTCAAGATGGAAAAGAGAATACACTTTTAATGCATGGTTAACCTTTTCTGAAATTGCTCATGCTGTTTCAGAGACTCCCACCGGGCCATGGAAATATAAAGAAACTATTTTAAAAGGCAAGGATAATGGAAATTGGGATGAAATTACAGCTCATAACCCTAAAATTAAATATTTTAATGGTAATTACTACTTGTATTACATTGCTACAAATTTAGGAGGTGAAGAATATACACACCGAGATTTAATAAGCTTAAGCACGGCGTCATTAAAGAACAAAAAAAGAGGAATACTTCGTAAAAATCAAAGAACAGGAGTAGCAGTTTCTAAATCCATTAATGGGCCTTGGAAAAGAATGGATAAAGCATTGATAGAGCCTTCTGGTCCTATTGAAACCATAGCAGTAAACCCAGCAATTAGTCAGGGAAAAGATGGTAAATACTATCTAATAGTTAAAGGAGATAAACCCAATGAAAAAAAATTCATAAGAAATCAAGCAATTGCTGTATCTAATTCTCCAACAGGGCCTTTTACAATACAGCCTAATCCTGTTATAGGTAATTTGGATACAGAAGATGTTTCTATGTGGTATGATACAAAACAAAATAAATTTTATGCTGTTTTTCATGCACATTCTTACATAGGATTAATGATGTCTATTGATGGGGTGAATTGGGAAAAAGCAAAAAACTATAAGATAACTAGTAAGAGGATACTACTTGAGGATGGTTCTTTCCTACTTCCAAATCGTATGGAACGTCCTTTTGTTTATTTAGAAAATAATAATCCCGCTGTTCTATGTCTTGCAATAAAAAGAGGGAATGATTCTTATACTATTTTTATGCCATTGCAAAATACTGATTGATAAAAGCTTAAAGCATTGAATGTAGGGTTTTATGGTATAAAAATAATCTTTCTTTAATAATACATTTTGAGCTTAAATTGATTCATATACAACATTTATAGAATGTAATTGAGATTTTAGTTGGCTTTAATCGATGTGTATTTGGACAATTATTATTTGTAATCAAATATTGATACATGAAAAAAATTTTAGTCTTTTTTGTTAGTTTATGTTGTGGTACATTAATGAGTCAGTCTCAGGAAAAAACACCCTTAAAAATATGGTTTGAACAACCTACAGATGAATGGAATCAAGGACTTCCTATAGGAAATGGAAATTTAGGAGCTATGATTTATGGTACACCAAAAAAGGAAATTTTCTGTTTAAATGAAGAAACAATTTGGACCGGGGGTAAAGATTACAATCGAGATAAAACAGATGCAGGAAAGTATATTGATACCATTCAAAAAATGTTATTTGATGGTAAATATATGGCTGCTGAAGAAATGGTTCAAAAAAGGATTTTAACAAATAGATTGCCCACTGGAAAAAGCACCTATCAAATGTTGGCTAACTTATTTGTTGAAACTCCAGGTTTAGATTCGGTAAGCGATTACAGGCGTGAATTAGATATTCAAAAATCATTAGTAACCACAACATTTAAAAGTAATGATACTGATTTTAAAAGAGAATATTTTTCTAGTTTTCCAGACAAAGCAATGTTTTATAAATACTCTGCTAATCAACAAGGGAAAATTAATATCTCATCGTGGATAAAACGTAGCGCACAGACTAAAATTTTGGTGTCAGAAAATCGTATTGAATTTTCAGAACATGTTGGTGATGGTCATGGTGTTAAATTTCATGCGATTGTTTATTTTGAAAATAAAGGAGGTGTATCAAAAGTTGAAGACGATAAATTAATAATTGCCAATGCAGATGAAGTATTAATTAAAGTGGTTGCCACGAGCAATTATAGAGGTTTAGATCCTGAAAAAGAATGTGATGCTACATTAAATAAATTAAAAGGTGTTTCTTATGAAAAACTTTTGAATAGACACATTTCAGATTACCAATCTCTATTTAACAGAGTTGATTTTAAAATATCTGACAAAACAGGCGAAGAATTACCAATGGATGTTAGGTTAAAAAAAGTAGAGCAAGGAGCTACAGACAATTACTTAACACAGTTGCAATATCAATTTGGACGTTATTTATTAATTAGCAGTTCTAGACCCGGTAATTTACCAGCGAATTTACAAGGAATTTGGGCAAATGGATTTACCCCACCCTGGAATTCCGATTACCATATCAATATCAACATTCAAATGAATTATTGGATGGCAGAAATGACAAATCTTGCCGAATGCCATGAGCCCTTTTTAGAATATATAGGTAATTTAAGAGAAATGGGGCGTATAACTGCTAAAAAAATATATAATGCAAGGGGTTTTGTAGCACATCATACCAGTGATGCTTGGCATTCTACCGCCCCTTTTGGAAAAGCAAGATACGGGATGTGGCCTATGGGAGCTGCTTGGGCTTGTCAGCATTTATTTACCCATTATGAATATACAGAGAATAGAGAATATCTACAAAATCAAGCTTATCCTATTATGAGAGAAGCTGCCTTATTTTTTGTTGATTTTATGGTTAAAGATCCTAAAACAGGACTTTTAGTTACAGGACCATCTGTATCCCCAGAAAACAACTTTTTAACCAAAGATGGTGAAAAAGCTACCTTAAATATGGGACCAACCATGGATCGTGAAATTATTTTTGAATTATTTCGTAATTGCATTAAGGCAGCAGATATCCTAGGGATTGACAAAGATTTTAGTAATCTTTTAAAAAATAAAATAGAACAAATGCCTCCGCTTAAAATTGGTAGAGATGGAAGATTGTTAGAGTGGGTAGAAGAGCTTAAAGAAGCTGAACCAGGACATAGACATATTTCACATTTATACGCTTTACATCCATCTAATCAAATTTCAAAATCAAAAACACCCGAATTGTTTGAAGCTGCTAAAAAAACACTTAAAGGGAGATTGTCCCATGGTGGTGGACATACTGGGTGGAGCAGAGCCTGGATTATTAACTTTTATGCTCGTTTGTTAGAAGGAGAAAAAGCTTATAAAAATATTTTAGCCTTGCAAAAAAAATCAACGTTGCCCAATCTTTTAGATGTGCATCCGCCTTTTCAAATTGATGGTAATTTTGGGGTGGTGTCTGGAATTACAGAAATGTTAATGCAAAGTCATAATGATGAGGTTCATATATTACCCGCATTACCAACCGCATGGGCTTCTGGAAGCATTAAAGGAATTGTTGCTAAAAAAGGTTTTGAAATTGATATGGAATGGGAATTAGGTAAGTTAAAAACGTTAATCATTAAATCTAAATTAGGAAACACTTTAAAGCTGCATTATCAAGACATTGTAAAAGAAATAGAAACTGAAAAAGGAGAAGTTTTAATGTTTAATTATTGATAACAAAGGTGTTAAACTACATAAGTTATACCATGTGTTTTACAATAAATTAAGTACATAGAATTTACAACAATCTTAAAAATTTACATTAATGAAATATATTAGTATAACATTTTTAGTAATTGTAATACCTTTTTTTATTTCTTGTCAAGTGGCAAAAAGCAAGAAAAGTGAAGGCTCTCAAAAACAGTTTCAAACTCCTACTGCCATGTCAGATCATTGGAAATTTGTTGGAGAAGCCGTAAACGAACCGGGTTATGATGTTTGGGGAAGCTCGCCAATAAGAGACAAAGAAGGAAATGTACATCTTTTTTCTGCCAGATGGTCTTCTGAAACTCCTTTTAAAACCGCTTGGCGATATAATAGCGAAATAGCACATTATGTAGCCAAAAAACCTGAAGGTCCTTTTCAGTTCGTAGAAGTAGTGGGAAAGGGAAAAGGAGATGGTTTTTGGAATGCTGCAGGATTTCACAATCCTAATATTTAGAAAAATTGATGATAAATATGTTTTGGTATATATTGCTAACGATGGAGCAAAAAACCATGGGCCTAGCCAAAAAATAGGAATGCTTATAAGTAATAGCCTAAATGGCCCTTGGAAAGAAATTCCAAATAAAAACGAACCTTTGTTAAGCCCCCCAAACGACAATGCTATTTGGTGTTCTGGTAGTGGTGTGGGGGTAAATAACCCTAGTTTAATAAAACATCCTAACGGAAAATATCTTTTATATTTTAAAGCAATGGCAGGGGCTAAAGGGACGGGAGCAAAAGTAAGTATGGGGCTTGCTATTTCAGAAAAATTAGTGGGACCGTATATTATTCAGCCAAATCCAATTACTACTAATGAAGTGAGAATAGAAGATGGTTATGCCTTTTTATGGAAAAACCAAATTTGCTTAATGACCACTGATAATCATGGAATTCTTGAAAAAGGGGGTGGTTTGCTTTGGGTATCAAAAGACGGAGTTAAATTTAATGCAAAACCTTTATCTGGATTCCATAATTATCAAGATTTTTATCTTAAAGGGAGTTTCCCAAAAGGAGCTAATGTACGTTATGGTGGTAAAAAAGTAAAGTTTGAAAGACCTCAGTTGTTATTGGATGCTAATAATGAACCTGAATACCTTTATTGTCCAAGTGGGGTTGCATTAGATGGAAGTGATGGTACAAATTCTTATGTATTAAAATATCAGAAAGAAACTAAAAATTAAATGTTTTATAAAAAACAAAACAAGATTTAATCTATCTTCTTATCAATAGATATTCGGGTGATGTTGATTCCCTATTCAAGGATTTTGGTAAAAAGGATATGTTGGCCTTTGCCAATTTATCAAAGAATTTTAAGAAGCTTCCATCAATTCGAGTATTTTTGGGCTTCATCAGTAACTTCTGGGTATAGCACCTTATTTCCCTGGCTACGGGTCTGATGACCTAAAGCCGGGGTGAAGAAGCTCTTTCCGCAGCCTGTGGTTCCGGTAAGTAATACTGATTCTCCTTTTTCCAGATAGTTTCTGGTTGAATATATATTCATAAACCTTTTTCAAATTATTTGAATCTGCCTGGTCAAAAGAATTGGCAAAACCTTCACTCGCTAGATATTTAAACTTTTCGCTTTCTGCCAGGGATTGCAAGATTTTATTAGGTTGATGACCCTTTGGATACCGCTAGTGGAAAGAATTCCTTTTATTTGTTTTGTTGTTTTTCTGTCTAATTCAGAAAATAAAAGATCCTGCCTGGAGCGATGTAGCAGAAGTATTGCTTTGAAAAAAATCAGGAGTATTGAACAAATCATCATCCAGAAAATCGAGCTTAAAATGTACGGCTACTGCTTCAGCTTAGTTTCTTCCCTGTAATAATCTGTATCATTTAACCACATATGTGGCAGGTTTTCTCCTAATAATACAATCTCTCCCGGCTCAAATTATTAATATTGTCTCCTACGAACCTTGTGCCGTAAGAGAATTAATCTAAAAAGCCCCGGTAAGGTATTCTAAAGTTCGTTTTCTGTTGATTCACTCATTAGCTATAAATATTACATTGGGTAAAGTATCGGGAAAGCTTTTTGAATATCATTAATACCAATTAAAAGGAATATTTTTGAGGGTTGTCCTTCGGTTACTTCATCAAGTCTTTTCAAGATTCCAAAAGTGGATCGCCAGAAATCCCCCTGTTTATTGCTATAGTCAACTGTAATAGTTCATTCCAGTGAGCTCGTGCGGTAATACTATTTCCTAGCAAGATGTATCGAGATACCTTCTGAACAGTTTACTACCTGAACAAGACAGCTTTTTGGTCTATAAGTAGTCTTAATAGAGTTTTGAGCATAGTAAGGTAAACAGCTTGCGATAATTATTAGCGCTTAAATTCTCCATATTAGTTTGCCTTTAAATGTTATCCCTAAGAGAAACTAAAAAAAGTTTTAAAACATTATATTATTGTTTTTATTTTTTTATTTTAACAAAAAAAGTGAAATATTTAAGAATAATATGAAACCTTAGTATGTATTATTTAATATTAAAAAATGAATAAAAATTTCTTTTATGTCTTATTTTTTTTAGGATTAATGGGACATTCTCAGCAATTACCCCAATTCTTTTCAGATAATATGGTTTTACAACAGAATGATACGGTTCCCATATGGGGTTTAGATAAACCAGGGCAGAAAATCCAAATAACGACTTCTTGGGAATATAAGGTAGCAACAAAAACTAACGAGAAGGGTGAATGGCGTGTAATGCTTCCAACTAAGGAAGCTGGCGGACCTTACAATATATATATTCAGGGAAGTAATCTAGATACAATTCATAATATTTTACTTGGAGAGGTTTGGCTTGCTGCTGGGCAATCCAACATGAATATTCCCTTGAAGGGTTATCGTAATACTCCAATTGACGGGGCACTTGATGCTCTATCAAATGCAGACCATCATGAAATACGATTCTTTAGAGTCAATAGAAACCCAACTTTGCGTCCAGCATCTGATATGAGTGGCGAGTGGAAAATATCCAGTCCAGAAAATGCCATGGAGTTTAGTGCAGTAGCTTATTTTTTTGCGGATCAACTTCGTGACAAGCTGGATGTGCCTATAGGTATTATAACTTCAAGCTGGGGCGGATCCAAAGTTCAGGCATGGCTTGGGGAGGATTCGGCTACAAAATTCTCCGAATTAATTATTCCTAAAGTTTTGGGGGATTCGGGTAAAGATAAACGCACCACGCCCACATCTTTATATAATGGAATGATTTCGCCCCTACAGGATTATGCGATTAAAGGATTTCTATGGTATCAGGGTGAGTCTGATAGAGAAACTACCAATTATAAGGAATTATTCGTGGAGTTAATTGATTCCTGGCGATTGCAATGGCATGATTCAAAATTGCCATTTTATTTTGTTCAGATTGCTCCTTTTTCCTATGATGCATTAAATCCTGTTCCTGGCGGGGATGCGGCTCGTGTACGGGAAGCGCAGTTACAAACATATCTAAGTGTTTCTGGGACTGGTATGGTGGTTACTATGGATGTGGGTGATTGCCAGGATGTTCATCCGTCTCAAAAGAAGGTGGTGGGAGATCGTCTGGCATATTGGGCTCTTGCGGATACTTATCAAATACTCATACCATATCAAAGTCCAATTTTCAAAAAAGCCGTTTTGCAAAAAAAAACTGGTGAAGTCAAAGTCTATTTTAATTATGCAGCATCGGGATTCATTCGGCAAAAGAACCTGAAAGGATTTTATCTAAGTGATGATGGAAAAAAATTCAAAACTGCTAAGGCTCGAATAAGTGATGATGGAAATGTGCTTTTGTCTATTGATGGTCTACAACCAAGATTTCTAAGCTACGGTTATGGGGATTGTGTCGAAACTGGATTGAAGAATACCTATGGCTTACCAGCGGCTCCCTTTAAAGCATCGGTACTTGTTGAGTAAGCTTTAAGATTATTTAATTAATTTTTCTAAACTTCATGAATACTGTAGAGCGTCACCAGAAAATTATTCACAAAATTAATCATAAAGGACAGGTTAAAAGCCAAATGCTCTGTGAGGAACTTGATGTTTCATCTGTGACCATTCGCAAAGATTTAAAATTTTTAGAAGAAAAGGGAATGCTGTACCGTATGCATGGAGGTGCCACACTTTCTAATCCTTATGCTATAGATCGACATTTAAACGAAAAGGAGAAGCTTTACCTTGACGAAAAGATGCGGATTGGTATTGCTGCTTCTAAGCTTATTACGGTTCATGATTCTGTATTAATGGCATCAGGAACCACAGTGCTTGCACTTGCAAAAAATATTAGCCCTCTTGAGAATCTAACAGTTATTACAAGTGCTTTAAATGTAGCAATTGAACTTAATCAACATCGTGAAATTGAAGTTATTCAGTTAGCGGGAATCCTTAGGAAAAGATCCTCCTCAGTTACCGGAATGTTTGCAGAAGAAAATTTAAAAGATTTTTCCTGTACGAAACTTTTTATGGGTGTAGATGGTATAGATCTGGAATTTGGCCTGACTACCGCAAATGTAGCAGAAGCTCGTCTTAATCGTGAAATGATAAAGGTATCTCAAAAAACTATTGTATTAGTTGATTCCTCAAAATTTGGAAAAAGAGGGTTTGGGAGAATTTGTGGCTTTGACAATATTGATGAAATAATTACCGATAATCAGATCTCCAATTTCAGTAAAAGCGAACTAGAAAATTTTGGGATCAAGATTACTATTGTCTAGTATTCTAAGACAAGCCTTTATTATTAATATTTTACTTATTATTTAAATTCTTGTTTCGATTGCTTTTTGTTAAAATTGAATTTAATAATCCTGTAAAAACATTTAATAAATGAATAATTCTTAATTAATTAAGGATTATTTACGTTAGTTTTTTATTTGAATTGTTTTTTTTTGTTATATTTGAAAAGTTAAAAACTCTTAAAAAGAAATTATCTGAAATGAAATAAAACTTCTTCCTGAACGTGTACAAATCAAGGTTTACTCTACACTAATCCTTTTTACAAAAACATTTATTATGAAAAATGATTTACGTACATGTTTTTTAGTTCTGGTCTACATATTTTCCTGTCAGGTTTGGTCTCAGACCCAACAGGTTGTAACTGGTACAGTTATCGATGATCAGGGAATACCTTTACCCGGGGTTTCTGTAATGGTTAAGGGAACAGCAATGGGAACGGCCACCAATTTTGATGGTGAGTTTTCCTTAAGTGTTTCTGAACCTAAGGATGCTGTCTTGGTATTTTCTTTTCTGGGCTATCAACCGCAAGAAATAGCGGTAGATTTACAAACTACTTTTAATATCACTTTAAAGCAAAGTTCTGAAGGGCTGGATGAAATACTCATTGTAGGGTATGGTACCCAAAATAGAAAAGAACTAATTGGTTCGGTTGCACAAATTTCAAGTGAGGATATTGAAGATCGCCCCATAGCGCAACTTAGAACGGCTCTTACTGGTCAAATGGCAGGGGTGACAGTAACCGACAACACTAGTCGTCCTGGACGACCAAGCGGAAGTATTAGCATAAGAGGTGTAGGGTCATTTGGAGCTAGTCCGCAAGCTTTGATTCTTGTTGATGGTATACCCGTAGATAACTTTAATGATGTCAACCCTAGTACCGTAAAAACGATCTCCGTATTAAAGGATGCTTCTTCTGCAGCTATTTATGGTTCCCGGGCTGCAAATGGTGTTATACTTATTACTACTAAATCTGGGACTTCCGGAAAACCGAAAATTACATATGAAGGGTATTTAGGGATTGAAACACCTACTGCCTTTCCCGATTATGTTAATTCCTGGGAGTATCAGGAAGCCTATTTTGAAGCCGAAAATAATTCTTCTGTCCTCACACAGGATCAACAAAATATTGTTGATCTATATCGTGCGCAAAATGATCCTGAATACCCAAATACTGATTTTTTAAGATCTGTATTATCTAGAGATGGGATTCAAAATAGTCATCGGATAGGAATAAGTGGTGGTACGGATCGCAATACCTATATATTATCTCTCGGGTATTTACATCAAGACGGGTTGGTAATAGATAATGATTTTTCAAGGTACAATATCCGACTAAATTTGGATACAAAAATTAGTGATAAACTGAACTTGACGACTCGGTTATCGGCGATTAATTCCGACCTTAATGAGCCTCTTTCCCCCGCAGGAGTAAGAGGATTTAATGGGTATATGATGCAAATAATTCAACAAGCTGCCAGATTGCCTGGAACATTCGTGGGTAAATACGAAAATGGTGATTATGGTCAAGGGCTGGCTGGAAGTGGAACCCCCATTTCTAATTTAGATAGTGATTCGTTCAATACAGAAAATTCTTTGAATCTAAACGGGAATTTAAGATTGGACTATTCTATAATACCGAATCTAAAAATGTCGTTTATCACCTCTTACATTAGGGATTATAGAAGGGCAAAAAGATTTCGATCGACCCAGCGTATAAATGAAAATATATTATTAGGCCCAAATGAACTAAGTGAATATTTTAATCAAAACTCATATTACACAATTCAGGGTCTTGCAGATTACAATAAAAAATTCAATAAACATGAGATTGGGCTTCTACTAGGATATTCATTTGAGGATTATGACCGCGAAAATCTCTACGCATTTAGAGATAATTTTCCTGGCAATGACTTGTCCGTTTTGGACGTTGGTAGTCCTGACAACCAGAGAGCTAGTGGATCGGGTTCTGAAACTACCCTGGAATCTCAATTTGCAAGATTAAAATATAATTTCGCAAGTAAATATCTTATTGAAGGAGTAATTAGAAGAGATGGTTCTTCAAGGTTTCCCACATCAAATAAATATGCCATATTCCCATCGGTAGCCGTGGGTTGGAGAATAGGTGAAGAAAAGTTTATTGAAGATAATTTTGCCTGGATTAATGAACTTAAATTAAAAGCCTCTTGGGGGGTATTAGGAAACCAGAACATTTCAGATTATGCTTATCAAAATACTCTTAATTCCTCTACATCTTACGCTTATTCCTTTGGAGGAACAATTTCACAAGGAGTTGCTATTAGTACGATAAAAGACAGTGATTTAAAATGGGAATCAACACGGACTCAAGATTTAGGATTAGAAGTAGGTCTTTTTAAAAATCGATTAAATTTTTCTGCTGCATATTACGATAGATATACTTATGATATTTTGTATAGTCCTGCCTCCAGCGTATCAGGAGTTTTAGGCTTTGGAATATCTGAACAAAATACCGGAGAATTAGAAAATACAGGATGGGAATTCACGTTAAATCATAATAATAATCTTGGGGATTTCTCATATAATATTGGGGCTAATTACAGCATTGTCAATAATAAAGTACTTAGTCTTGGAGTTGGGAATGTTGAGCAACCAAATGGACTTGTTGGAAATGGTAGTTCTTTATTTGTAGGTTATCCCATCCAAACTTATTATGGATACATTGCCGAAGGTTTGTTCGTAGATCAAAACGATGTGGACACTTATGCAGATCAATCTGAAATAAACCCGAATGTACAAGCCGGCGATGTAAGATATAAAGATTTAAGTGGTCCGGAAGGAGTGCCAGATGGAAAAGTAGATGATACATACGACAGGACCTATTTAGGCAGTAGAATTCCGAAATACTCCTATGGAATTAATTTAGGAGCCAGCTACAAAGGTTTTGACTTTAGTATGCTGCTACAGGGTTTTGCGGGTGTAAAAGGGAGGCTTTCTGGATATGCTGGCTGGGCTTTTTATAACACTACGGGAAATATCCAGCGTTGGCAATACGAAGGTCACTGGACTGCCGAAAATCCAAATAGAGACGCAGTTTATCCTCGTTTAGAAACTGTACCTGGAGGTGGAACTCCTAATACAATATTATCCTCTTATTGGTTACTTGACGCCTCATACATGAGAATAAAAAATGCTCAATTAGGTTACAACCTACCTGAGGACTTCTTACAAAGTACAGGGATAGCTAATTTAAAAATTTACATTAGTGGTGAGAACTTAGGTACTTTTAGTAATTACAGACAAGGATGGGATCCTGAAATAAGCACTGATGGTGAATTTTATCCTATTTATACTACCTACACCTTAGGCCTTAATCTCTCATTTTAAAACAAAAATATTATGAAAACATATAGATTAATATCATTTCTTTTATATATCTCACTTGCATCATCATTTATTGCTTGTGAAGACCAATTAGAAAAATCTCCTTTAGATGAGTTTGATAATGCCACTTTTTGGAATAGTAAAGAAAATGTAGAATTAGCTTTGTCAGCTGTTTATAGGGGAAACATTGTTGCTAATGCATGGGGTGGAGGTGCCAATGACTGGTGGTCTGGAAATGGATTATTGTATCTTGAATTAGCTAGCGATAATGCTTACCATGGTCAGGGGGAAAATCTTGGATGGAATAGATTATCTAATGGGACTCTTACAGCGGGTGGAATCGGGATCTTATCCAATTATTGGGATAATGGATACAGGCGTGTCGCTAGAACTAATAATTTTTTGGAAAATGTTGACAAGGCACCATTAGAATCTGAAAATCTAAACCGCTTTATCGCGGAGGCTAGATTTATTAGGGCCTCTCAATATTTTTATTTTTCTCAGTATTTTGGATCTGTTCCTTTAGTGACTAAAACTCTTACCCAAGAAGAAGCTAATAATGTCTCCAAAGCATCACATCAGGAACTTGTGGATTTTGTTATTGATGAACTTACTGTGGCAATCCAAGATTTACCACAATTTAAGGATATTCCTAATAGTGAAAGAGGAAGGGCGAGTAAACAGGCAGCCTTAGCTTTTCTTGGTCGTATTCAACTTGCAGAAGGTTATTTTGCTGATGCTGCAAATACATACAAGACAATTATTGATTTTGGTGACAACATCATAGATCCTGATTATCAATCCCTTTTTATAGAATCTAATGAAAATAGCGCTGAGAATATTTTTAGCATCCAATTTATCCCTCAATTACTAGCCAATGGATTCATGCAATATAATGGTCCACGTGTTATTGGCGGATATAGTTTTATCAATCCACTTGGAGATCTTGTGGAATCCTATCAATTTACTGATGGAACAGAATTTTCATATAATGATCCAAGATATAATCCAGAGGATATTGGTGAAAACAGAGATCCGAGATTGAGCTATTCCATTTATTATAATGGCTCTACAATTAGGGATGGTATACAATACATTTCTCATCCAGATTCCAATTCACCAGATAGAATAATGAGATTGAATTCTAAGACTGGATATAGTATTAGAAAGTATATGGATGAATCGATTACTGGAGATTATTATGGAGCTAACGGCGCAGATATTCCTGTGATTAGATATGCTGAAGTTCTTCTTAGTTATTTAGAAGCAAAACTTGAAGCAGGAGATGCTATTGATCAAGGCTTATTAGATCAAACAATTAACCAAGTGCGGGGCAGATCTTCAGTTAATATGCCCCCAGTTACCGAAACAAATTCTTCTTTACTCCGTCCTATTTTAAGGAATGAACGTAGAGTTGAATTAGCTTTAGAGGGATTAAGGTATTGGGATATATTAAGATGGGGTGTTGGATCTGAAGAATTAGTAGGTGATTTTTATGGACATCCTTATCCTGATGCGGAAACAGAAATTCGTAAAAAAGATGCCAGTGCTCCGGAAGATCCTTTCAGCAGGTGGTATGTAACCACAAAAAATTTCCGTGAAGGAATTGATAACTATTGGCCAATCCCACAAGGTGAAGTAAATATTAATCCAAACTTAGCAGATTAAGCGGTAAATGAAAAACATTATAGTTTTAATCACTGGAGGATTGGGGGATATTGGTTTTGCAACATCTGCATACTTTGGGAAAAAAGGGTGCCGGATAGCAATTGCCGATCAAATATCTCCAGATCAGGCTGAACCAAAATTACAACAATTACAACAGCAGGGATGTCACCAGGTCTTTTATCAACAGGTGGATGTTACTAGTGAAGAAGCTGTTTCTAACTGGTTGAAAGTCGTACAAAATCGGTGGGGCGTGCCGCAAATTATTATACCAAACGCGGGAATTGTTGTTGCAGGAGCATTAACTAGTGATGAATTGCAGGCTACAGATATTGAAAAGCAAATAGCAGTTAATTTTTGGGGGGCATATTATGTTTCAGTACATGCATCTCGACTTCTAAAGAAGATGCAATTACCAGGAAGAATCACTTTCATTGGTAGTTGGACAGCTGAACGCCCCACTGTAAGAATTGGAGCTTATTGTATATCCAAGGCTGCAGTTCGTATGCTCTCTAGGACTTTAGCATTAGAATTGGCCGAATACAACATTTTAGTCAATGAGGTCGCTCCTGGAATAGTTTCAGGCGGGCTATCTCAAGCTAATCAGGAAAAGGATGGGCAATTGCGTCAGCGACATCTTGAGGCCATTCCGGTTCATCGTTTGATTCCGCTGGAGGAGGTCGTTCGGCAAATCTGGCAATTGAGTGACCTGAACAATACCAGTATTACCGGTTCCACCATATTAATGGACGGTGGTCTTTCACTTACCTCGAAAATGACACCATAGATAGCATGTCTGAAATCATTCTTATTTGTTTGGTGTTTTTTATAGCCGGCTGGGTTCAGGGTGTAATTGGATTTGGTTTTGCTGTTGCCACCACATTGTTATTGGTTAACAATATGAATTTTACGACACTCGTATTTTTAAATTTATCTATGTCCCTAACAACTGCGGTTATTGCAATGCTATCAGGGAAAAATTTAAAAATGATTGATCGGGGTATTTTAATTCGACTGGCATTGACCGCTTTTGTAGGACTAATTCTGGGATTATTTATTATTGAATGGGTAGACTCAGTAATTTTAAAAAAAGCAACTCTGGTTGTAATTCTGATAGCCTCATTATTATCGTTATCAAAAACCCAGAGTCTGTTTGCTCATCGCCGAATGGTCTGGTTTAGTGGCTTTTTAAGTGGGGTGCTCACGCCCTCAACCGGTATTAATGGACCACTGGTAGCATTACACCTTAATGCTACATTAAAAGATAAAATTGCCACTAGAGCGACGATGCTGGCATACCTCTTTGTTATCATGGGCATGGGAGTAATACTCATGAGCTGGCAACAAGATTTCTCCAATGATACCTGGAGCTTATTATTAAAAGTCCTACTGCCTTCCATAATAGGATATGCATTTGGCCTCTGGTCATTTCGGCAATTATCCAATGGGGTTTTCAAAAAAACGGTTACTGTTTTTTTGATTGCCTCGTCATTAGTTTCACTTATAAAATTATTTAGTTAAAAAATACAATCACATTATGAGATCCCAACCCTACTTTCACGGTATTTATCCCATTCTGGCCACCTGTTTTAATAAAGATGAAAGCATTGATTATAAAAGTCAGGAAAAACTGATCAATTATTGTATTGACCAGGGAGCCCATGGTTTGGTAACGCTTGCGAATGCCTCGGAAGGTCATTTACTATCTGACGATGAAAAAATGGAATTATTAGCTTTTGTTATTGAGAAAGTTAAGAAAAGAATACCGGTGATCGTAACTGTTAATCATCCATCAGCTTATTGTGCTGTTAACATGTCTAGATATGCGGCCTCCAAGGGTGCCGATGCCGTTATGTGCATGCCCCCCTTCTTTGGTAGATGGAGAGCCGGACTTTCAGAGGTGGAAACTTATTTTGGAATGCTCAACTCAGCCCTGGAGATTCCCATTATTCTTCAAGATCATCAATTATCTGATATATCCCTGCCCGTTGATTTTCTGGCAAAACTTTCTCATAATCTTGACAATTTAAAATATATAAAACTGGAATCCGGTAATATTATCCACAAAGGTAGAGAATTACTAGCTCATCCTGATTCGGGATTAGATGGAGTTTTTGGTGGAAATAGCGGTGTTTTTCTGCCTGAGGAATATCAGGCCGGGTGTTGCGGTACCATGCCAGCTTGTTACATGCCGGAAATTTTCCGGAATACCTGGGATTTACTTGCAGATGATCACTATCAGGAAGCAGTGTCTTATTTTTCAGGTTTCTCACGCTTAACAGCTTATGAAAAAGATG
Organism: Gramella sp. AN32; assembly: GCF_023718305.1. Taxonomy (GTDB): domain Bacteria; phylum Bacteroidota; class Bacteroidia; order Flavobacteriales; family Flavobacteriaceae; genus Christiangramia; species Christiangramia antarctica. The sequence continues at coordinate 231,302 of NZ_QEYO01000004.1, read as the reverse complement.
TAGCGAACCATTGTCTTTGGAAGGAAATTCTTAAAGCCAAAGGTGTAATAGCCCATGCCACTATCAGAGGTCCTAAACCGGCTTTTTTTAATGATTGGTTCGTAAATCAATTATTCGCTGTAGCTAAGGGCGCAGGATTAAAAGTATAATTCATGAACCATATCTTGTTAAGTAGTATACCGGGAATACAAAGTTCAGCAGAAGCTGGGCTGGAATGGTTAGATTATATCATTTTTGGATTATATTTTGTTGTATTGACCGTCATAGGTTTATGGGTTGGAAGACATAAGAGCACCAATTCAGAAGATTATTTCCTTGCGGGAAAATCTTTACCATGGTATGCAGTAGGTGGTTCATTCATTGCTTCCAATATTTCTTCGGAACATTTTATTGGAATGGTAGGAGCTGCATTTACCTATGGTATTGTGGTAGCAACTAGTGAATGGCGAAACATCTGGACCTTTAGTTTATTAATTTGGTTTTTTATTCCTTTTCTGCTTGCTTCCGGAGCCTTTACCATACCGGAATTTTTGGAAAAGCGTTTTAATAATACACTTCGTCAATTTTTTGCCTTTGTGACCATTCTTTGCAATATCACTGCTTTTCTAGCTGCGGTCCTGTATGGCGGGGGATTGGCATTGCATGAATTATTTGGTTGGGGACTATCTTTTTCCATTATAATATTGGCAGTTGTCGCGGGATCATGGGCGATTTATGGCGGGTTTAGATCTGTAGTTTGGACCGATTTCTTTACGGTTATTGTTATGATTGCCGGAGGTATTATTGTTACTGTTCTAGGTTTGAAAATGTTAGCCGACGGAGGTTCGATTATAGAGGGTTTCCAGGTAATGATCGAAAGAAACAAAGCAGATTTTGGTTTGTGGAAAGAAGCTGTGGCTACACAACAAGAACATTTATTACCAAATCACAATTCTTATAATCGACTCTCTATTTTTCAACCAATTGACCATCCTACTCATCCTTGGCCTTTTATGATTGTAGGATTTCTTTCAGTGAGTATTTGGTACAACGTGCTGAATCAATTCATGATCCAGCGGGTACTTGGTGCGAAAAATATTTATCACGCACGTATGGGAATTGTATTTGCGGGTTATTTAAAAGTTCTAATGCCTGTTATTGTGGTATTGCCAGGGCTCATATTATTTGCTCAATATCCAGGAGATATGCTTATGGACTGGGAAATGGTAAAACCAAATGCCGATCAGGGTTATATTCGACTTATTCAGCAGTTGGTGCCAATCGGGTTACGTGGTCTTCTCCTGGCTGCACTTTTTGGAGCTATACAGTCAACCGTTAACTCAGTTCTTAATTCAACGGCTACGATTTTTACACTGGATATATACAAACGAGTGTTTTATCCTAAATCATCAGAATCTAGACTGGTGAGGGTAGGAGTGATCTCATCTGTTATAATTTTATTAATATCGATTGGACTGGCACTGGTCATTCAGTTTTTAGAGGGAGTAAGTCTGTTTGTATATATTCAAACATTATTCACATATTTTGCCCCTCCTTTTTCTGCTATTTTCTTATTAGGAATTCTCTGGAAACGTATTAATGCTTTTGGAGCTACCGTTGCCGTTTTTTCTGGCTTCGCGGTAAGACTTATTTTAGGTTTTGTAGAGATTCCATTTGAATGGTTAACTGCTTATGAAATGCAGGCCATTTTCACCTGGGGGTTTAGTGCGATTGTCTGTGTTATTTTCAGTTTGTTATCGGCACCGCCTCCAAGCGAAAAGATTCAGGCCGATTTGGTTCTGAATTTTAAAAAATTAAACTTAAAAGCAGTTGTAGCCAAAAAATGGTATAAAACTGTTTTTTTCTGGTGGGGATTGTATGTTGTTCTCCTACTAACCTTATTTGTCATTTTTAGTGGTTCTATTATTTAATACTTGTTATGAAAATCCAATCGGTAGAAGTTTTTGTTTATAAATACGATCATCATTACCAGGTTGGAGGCCACAGGGGTACCCCCAATCGTATAAGCGGAACCGATTATTATCTTGAACCTCAATGGCGACATGCCTATAGTCGGCTGACTGAATCCTGTTTAATAAAGATCACTACCGATACCGGGTTGATAGGTTGGGGGGAGGGTCAGGCACCTATAGTTCCAGAAGTTCCTGCATCGCTCATTCATAAACTTTTTGGCCCTGCAATTCTGGGTATGGATCCCCGAGATCCGGGAGCAGTTTATGATAAATTGTACCACCTAAATTTCGTACGGGGCCATACCACTTCATACACTATTGATGCCATGGCAGCTATAGATATCGCCCTATGGGATCTCAAAGGTAAAGCTGAAGGTCTTCCCGTAGGTGAATTATTTAGAAGAAATTGTTTACAGCAATTCCCTTTATATGTTTCTGGTTTACGCCGTAAAACTCTTGAAGAACGTCTTGATCTTGCCCAGGACATTCTTGAACAGGGATTTCGGGGAATCAAAATTTTTAAAGGAGTTTCCGTTGCCTCGGTAATTGATGAATGTGAGCAGTTACAAAAAGTACTTTGTGAAAATGCCGGATTAGCTTTTGACGCTATATGCCGTTATTCCAATCAGGAAGCTTTAGAACTTGGCGAAGCTTTTGACCGTATGCAATTGATGTGGTTTGAATCACCATTAGAACCTGAAGATATTAAAGGACATTCGGAACTGGTCAAATCTATTAGGACACCAGTGGCGATAGGGGAACCATTAAGAACGGTACGGCAGTTTGAACCCTGGATGCAGGAAAAGGGAATGGGCATTGCACAACCTGATATTGTAAGATGCGGTATTACAGGGGGGCATCGAATTATTTCCTTGGCTAAACAATATAATATGGATATTACTTTTCATATAGGTGTGTGTACTTCTATCGGGGTAGCGGCTTCTTGGCACATGGCATCCCAAATGATAAATCCTATGATTCAGGAACATCAGTTGGAATTATTTTACACGGCAAATAAAATTCTTCAGGAGCCTTTAAAAGTTTACAAAGGGAATGCTGTTCTTCCATTGGGAAATGGGCTTGGTATACAGGTTGATGAAAAATTTGTTCGATCGCACAGCACGGACATATTTAAAATTCAGTAGCACCAAATTCGGTTTTCCGGAATTTTCATAGAGCTATGATTAAAATTTTAAAAAATACTTTGGTAGAGGCTTCTTGTTTATTGGGAGAGTCTCCCGTATGGGACTCATACGCACATTGTTTATACTGGATTGATATTACTTCCGGCCAGCTTCATAGATTTTATATAAAAAACCGAAAGCATGAAGTCCTTAATTTTAAAAGAGTGGTTTGTGCCATTGCCCGTTGTTCTACAGGTCAAATCCTTATCGCATTCAAGCGGAAAATCGCAATTTTAAATGATTTTCATATCGATAGTCTTAGGTCTAAAACTACACTGTTATCTGAAAGAGGGATTCGTTTTAACGATGGCCAGATAGATCCAAATGGTCGATTATGGATTGGTAGTATGAGCGAACTGGGGTTGAAAAATCAAGGTGTGCTAATGAAGGTAGATTCTAAGTTTAAAGCTACCGTGGCATTAGATGGGCTGGGAGTTTCAAATGGTATGTGTTGGAGTCGGGATAAATCAACATTTTATCATATCGATACGTATCAACAACAGGTAAAAGCTTATGATTATTCGGAAGGTTCAGCATCAATAGGTAATCCCCGGGTAATTGCTCATATTCCAAAAGCCTGGGGAAAACCTGATGGAATGACCATTGATATACAGGGTAAATTATGGATTGCCTTATGGGGTGGAGGTGCAGTCTCGCGATGGGATCCGGCAACAGGTATCTGCATAGGAAAGATTGATCTTCCTGTTTCCCAGGTGACATCCTGTGTTTTTGGCGGGGACAATCTATCTGATCTTTATATTACTTCAGCCCGCATAGGCCTCGGAGGAAAAAAAAGATTGGAAGAACCACTGGCCGGTTCGGTTTTTAAAATTTCAATACCTGGCGTACGGGGACTTCCCGCAAATAATTTTAAACTGTAGAAGAAACCAGTTGAAACTTTTTCTGATAATCTTTCGGGATATATCCAGTCACTTTTTTAAAATGTCTGTAAAAATTGGAAAGGTTGTCAAAACCACATAAAAATCCTACTTGTGTAATATTCTCTTCTCCCTGAATAATCAACTGACAGGCCTGACTGATTCTAATCTCTGTTACATATTGAGAAAAGGTGACCTGAGTATGTTTTTTAAAATACCGCGAAAAAGCCGCATCACTCATGTTGACTAATGATGCTGCTTCAGATATATATATTTTGTGCTGATAGTTTTTCATGATAAATTCCAGGATCTGATTGATGCGGGACGTATCCTTGTTGTCCTTGGTATTGAGATTAAATGTTGTGGTAAGTAAAGCCTCAATTTCCTCACTTTCGGAAAGATCTATTAAAATTGTTAGCAGGCTGAGCATTCTTCTGGAAGGGGATTGATTTTCCATTTTTTTTAACAGTCGAACAATCCTGGTCTTAGTGTCCCCATGGATTTCCAGTGCGAAAGCAGCTTTCCTACACAATTTTTGGACACTGGTCATTTCCGGAAGATTAATGAAATTCTCCCCTAGAAAATCTTCGGTAAAATGAAGAAACACCGAAGTGGCATCTTTCTCATTATCTTCCAGATAATACTCCTCAAAATTTTTAAACATATGTGGGATATTGGGGCCAATTAGAAAAAGGTCCCCATCATTGAAAAGTTTCACTTTGTCACCAATAAGTTGCGTTCCCGAACTTTTATCAATTAATACCAGTTCATACTCTTCATGAAAATGCCATGGTTTATCAAAAAAGTTGCAATTCCATTTATTAAAAAGAAAAGAACTTCCCTGATCCAGAGGTAATTTATGTAAGCAGGCTTTCATTGTCATAATTGTGGATGATCTAAAGATCTAAGGGAAGGTACAAAATTGGTTTTAAAATTTTTATTTTGATATTTTTTGAATTTGTCATTTTCATCAAATTAAAGGAATGTTATTTTCCTTATAATTACAGTTTTATCAAAAAAGTATAATGATTCAATTGCTTAGTAGATATTAAAACCTCCGCTTCCCCTTAAATTTGAAAATGATTGTCAAGTTTCTGGATAAGGTTAATATTTTAGCTTTAAGTAATTGATTTGATTATGTTAATAAACATCCAGTATTAAAAGAATTATCTCGATAATGCATATTTCTAAGAAGTGCACTAATATCGTCGAAATGGCTTCAGTTAACTGTAAATATTCATTTAAAAATATGCATTGGATGATTAACAATAAATTACTTGTCTTTTTATTGCTGATTATATGTGTCTTTATTATGTCCTGTAATTCTCTTCCTAATAGGGAGGAAGTCTCTTTACAGGAAATTGCCCTAAAAGAATCTACAATACCTGTTCATCCAGGAACACCCGGAAAGTCTCCTTTTTGGAATGGATATGCCAAAAGATTTATATATGCTCCTTCTTTCAATTTTGACAAAATTGAAGGTGCGGGCTATTACCTGTATGAATTGGAATCGGAAGTAAATTCCAAAAAGTATTCTTTTAAAAATGCCACGCCACATGCTACGCTCAGTCCAATCTGGACATCAATCCCCGTGGGTTTTTTTAATATTAAGGTAAAAGGCTTTACTCCTGGCGGGAATAATCTTGGTTTAGCTGGGTCTGGAAGATATTATCATGCGGCGCCATTTGCGGGAGTTTATCACAAACCTGTATTGCCATATGATAAAAGTGCCGAGAAAGCTTTAGAAAAACTTATGGAAAAAGAGTATGTTGAGTATTGGATTACCCATCAAAAACCTGATCCAAATTACCTGTATTATAGATATCCAACTAAAATGTTTGGGGCTCTTATTGTGGGAGCTGTAACCTATGCCAGATTAAAACCCAACACGGCGGAGGCCGAAAAGGCTAGAGAATTAGCTGTTATTGTGGCTGACCATTTAATTAAAATTAGTAATCCGGAAGGTAGTCCTCTTGAATATTTTCCCCCTACCTATCATGGCTATGAAGGATATGATGCTCAATTCAATAAAAGTTCGGAGAATCATATGAACTATGACAATACCATGATTCCTTATGCTGCGGATGCCGGGAATGCCTATTTGGACCTTTATGATTATACTAAAGAAGATAAATATTTTGAAGCTGCCATTAAAATTGCTCATACCTTTAAGAAAACGCAATTGGAAAATGGAAGTTGGTATTTGTATGTTAATAAAAAAACGGGTAAACCTACTGCCCCGAATATTGCCATACCAACATCCATGATTAAATATTTTAACCGGCTAAGCCAGGATTACGACGTAAAAGATTTAAATGGCGCTACTCAAGAGGCTCTTAAATGGGTCATGGCAAATCCCGTAAATACCTTTAATTGGCAAGGTCAGTTCGAGGATGTTAAAGCTAGCAAGCCATATCAAAATCAAAGTAGGGAACAAGCCTGTGAATTGGCCATTTATCTTTTTAAGAACCATACAAATATTTCCCTGGCAGAAGAACTAGTGCGATTTGCAGAAGATCAGTTTGTTATCTGGGAACAACCAATGGATATTGAAATTGAGCTAATGGAACAAAATTCCTCCAAATTGGGATACCAGTCAAAAAACTGGATAACCCCCTGTGTTCAGGAACAATATGAATGGTGGATGCCGGTTTCAAGAAGTGCCGGTATAATGATCGACACTTATTGGGAGGCCTATAATGAGACCGGCAAGGAGATTTATCTTGCTAAGGCCAAATCCATTGCAAATTCATTTACGGTGGTACAGGAAATACATCAGGGCGAGTATCCTACTTATTTTACCAAATATGATATGGGTTTTTGGCTTAATAATACCATTTATCCCGCTAAAGTGATGATGGACTTTAATGATCATCTGGGGAATCTTAAAAATTTAGATCGTTAATAAGGGAGATACATTTTCGAGATGGATATAGAGAAATGAATTCTCCTCTGTCTTTCGATAAATACCTTTAATATCAGAAAAATCAAGATTTCAAACTTTGGATAATTTAAATTATCAAACATTAAAACTATTTCTTTTTACTATTGTCTGGTTAAAGACGCAAGACCGCCCCGCTTCACAGGGCTACCAGAATCAAGAAACAAGACACAATTGTAATCAACTGTATTTTAGATATTTCCATAGTTGCTATATTTCGATAAAGCTTTTTTTGTCGGATGTACCCAAAACAAGAACATAATCTTTAAAATGTCCTTAATATCTATTACCCAAAGGGTTAGCTGCGATTGGAATAATCTTTACCGGACACCACTGATTTCTTTCTTACAAATTACTAGACTATCCCTCTTCTTCTATTTTTTGGGATCTCAAAAATTTTCAAAAACATGGTAATGTCATAAAAGTATAAAGATTCAATTATTTAGTAGAGTTTTAACATGGCCTAATCTCCTATATTTGATTTAATCTAATGGTAATAACCAGGAGATGCCTTTTAAAGTTAAATATTTATGGAAAAATTTTCTGGACAGGTTGCTGTTATTACAGGAGCAGCATCAGGCATTGGGTTAGGAATTTCAAAAAAATTATTGGAATCTGGAGCTAAAATCGCTTTATTAGATATTGATCAGGAAGGATTGGAAGAGGCATTTAAAGATTTTAAAAACTCTGTAATGTTATATTCTGTTAACATTACTCATTCTAGAGCGGTTGAAGGGGTTTTAAATAATATACTGGATGAATGGGGGCAAATTGATATCCTTATTAATTGCGCAGGCATGACGGGTATTACCAATACTCAAAGTCATCTGGTGGATGAAGAAAATCTTCGTGAAGTTTTTGAACTTAATTTTATGGGGGCATTTATGATGACGAAATTAGTGATCCCTCATATGTTGGATCGTAATTATGGTAGAATCCTGCATCTAGCGTCAATCGCCGGGAAAGAAGGCAATGCGGGTATGCTGGCTTATTCCGCTTCCAAGGCGGCGGTTATTGGTATGACCAAGGTACAGGGGAAGGAATATGCTGAGACGGGTATTACCGTAAATGCACTGGCTCCTGCTGTGATAAAAACTCCGCTAGTTGAAGCTATGCCTGATGAGCAGGTTACCTATATGACTGAAAAAATCCCTATGAAACGATGTGGAACACTGGCTGAAGTAGCAGATACGGCACTTTATATTGTTTCACGCAGAAACAGTTTTACTACGGGATTTACCTTTGATCTATCTGGTGGGAGGGCCACATATTAAAATAAATTGAGAGCATGAAAATCCTATATTATAAAAAAGACAAATTTTACCTACCAGGTATTCATACCGATCAGGGAATTATAGAAATTCCTGCGAGTGATGAAGATAAATTACGTTATGCTACATCGGCATTGACTAATGATGATGTGGCACATTTCAAAAGTTTGATAGAAAAGAAAGATGGTCTTACTTTCCTTCGTGAGGAAGAATTGAAAATTGGGCCTTGTGTAAAAAAGCCTTCGAAAATTATCTGTGTTGGTCTTAACTACCAGCGTCATGCTCAGGAAAGCAATATGGAACCCCCAAAATTTCCTGTGTTATTCAACAAGTTTAACAATACACTTGTGAACTATAGCGGCGATGTAACCTTGGGACAGGAAGGACGGGAGTTTGATTATGAAGTTGAACTGGGAGTGGTTATTGGAAAAATCTGTAAAAATGTATCTGTCGAATCAGCTTTAGAATATGTTCTGGGATATTGTACTGCCAATGATTTATCCTGTAGGGATCTGCAATTCAAAACCCCGCAATGGTTGCTCGGCAAAAGTCTTGACAAATTTTTACCTCTCGGAAAATATCTAGTTACCAGTAATGAAATAACCGATTGTCAAAACCTCTCGCTTCGTTGTTATTTAAATGGAGAACTTCGTCAGGACTCCAATACAGCAGATATGATATTTTCAGTTGCAGAAATAATCTCTTTCATCTCCAGGCATATGACCCTGGAACCCGGAGACCTGATCCTTACCGGTACACCTGAAGGAGTGATTATGGGAATGGCTGAGAAAATATGGCTTCGTCCAGGAGATGTGGTAAAAGTGGAAATTGAACAATTAGGAGCAACCATAAATAAAATGGTTTAAATAATAGATTATGAGAACAGTACTAAAGATAAGTACATTTTTACTCTTTTTATTGGGTATCTCTTGTCAGGAAAAGGCAGATAACTCTCCATCTAGGGATTCTGATAAAGATTATAAGAAAATATCCTGGAAAGCCTCGGTTGAACCGATACACCCAGGAATTCCAGACAGTATTCCCTTCTGGAATAAGTTCTCCAAAAGATTTATTTATGCACCTGCATTTGATTTTGAAGGAGTAGATCTGGCAGCGAGCTATCGTTATGAGCTAGTTTCATTATGCGATTCTCAACGATGGAATTTTGAATCTGACCATCCTTATGATGCATTATCCCCTGTTTGGGAAGATTTGCCAGTTGGGAGTTATCAGCTAAAAGTGTCGGGAATATCCGATACTGGAAAAGTATTGAAAGAAGCTGGAACTCGTGAATTTTACAGAGCTGCTCCGTTTGATGGAATTTACCATAAACCGGTCATTCCCTATGATAGCAGTGCAACCCTTGCTTTAAAAAAATTATTAGATAGAGACTTTGTTCAATATTGGATTGAAAACAAACAACCAGATCCTGATTATGGCTGGTACAGATATCCCTCCAAAATTTACAGCGCATTAATTATTGGAGCGGTCACCCAGGCACGTCTCACTAATGATACCCCCGAAGAAGAGGAGGCAACACAATTGGCAATTACAGTTGCGGATAGCTTAATAGCATTAAGCTTTCCAAAAGGTGCACCGTTAGAGTATTTTCCACCCACCTACCATGGATACCCTCAATACTTTAATAATCAAGATTCACATATGGGATATGATCGCAGTATGATTATTCAGGGAGCTGATGCGGGGCACGCTTATTTAGATCTTTATGATCTTACAAATAATACAAAGTATCTTGATGTAGCCAAGCGTATAGCCGACACATATCTTAAAACACAAATGGATAATGGAAGCTGGTACTTATATATCAACAATAAGACAGGCAAGAATTTAGATCCTAATGTAGCAATTCCAACGGCCATGATTAATTATTTCGACCGATTAAGCACCGATTACCAGGTAAGTGGTTTAGAGGAGGCTACTAAGAAAGCTTTTCAATATATCATGGAAAACCCGGTTAAAACTTATAATTGGCAGGGACAGTTTGAAGATATTTCCGCAAGACAGGAATTTGAGAATCAAAGCAGGGAACAGGCCTGTGACCTTGCTATATATTTATTACGTAATGATGCTGAAAATAAAGAGAGTCTGCAATTGGCAGAAAATTTAATTCGTTTTGCTGAGGATCAGTTTGTAATCTGGGAACGGCCGAAACCCATTACGGATTCTGAGCATAGGCCTGGCTATTATCCACAAAATTGGATCACCCCAAGTGTACAGGAACAATATGCCTTTTGGCGACCAATTAGTCGTGCTGCAGGAATAATGATTGATACTTATTGGGAAGCTTATAAAGTCACCGGAAAAGACATTTATTTGGCAAAGGCTAAGTCAATTGCCAATACTTTTACGGTGGTACAACAATATCATGACGGTAATTTTGTTACTCATTTTACAAAATACAAGATGAATTTCTGGTTGAACAATGCGGTTTACCCTGCAAAAGTTCTCATGAATTTTCAGAAAAATATAGCGACTCTGGAGAGTTCGAAGAAGTAGAGTTTGATTTGATTTGTAAAGGCGAGCAGGTCAGTTAGCCGTAGAATTCTTCCTTTCAATGAAAGGGAGAATTTCTATTTTACAAGGATCTTGTATTAGGAGTTTGGGTAAGTTTTCTTTTTCTTGATTGAATTTGAAATAATCAATGAAACGTATATGGAGTACTTTAGTTAAATAATGGATCAACAATCCTATGGGTCCAGATAATCCCGAATAACAGATATTCTTTTTTCCAATCTGAAGATAAAAATTTCCTTACTAAATCATATCATTTCTCCGGGAAGTTATTTCCAATACTATACAATAGGTAAATATTTTTTTCAAGGTTTTATGTTTGCTATAGTAATAAAAATAAAATATATTTAAATCAAACTACATTAATTAAAAAAATAGTTAAATTGCTTTTAAATAAATCAAAAAATTATTTAAATATATTTAATTATGAAATATGAAAACTCGAATTCTATACCTGTAAAAGCTGAAAGGAAAAGTACTTTTCGTTCAATAATGATTATAGGTATTCTCTTCTTTATTTTTGGTTTTATAACCTGGCTCAATTCAGTATTAGTTCCATATCTCAAAATCGCATGTGAGCTTAATAATTTTCAATCTTATTTTGTTGTTACCTCTTTTTATATTTCATATTTAGTCATGGCCCTGCCATCAGCCTGGATTTTAAAAATTACAGGTTTAAAAAAGGGGATGTCTCTTGGGTTATTAATTATGGCAATTGGTGCATTTATATTTATTCCTGCTGCCTATACACGAACCTATGAGGTATTCCTTTTAGGATTGTTTATCCTAGGTACAGGGCTGGCAGTTCTTCAAACTGCTGCAAATCCGTATATAACAATCCTTGGGCCTATAGAAAGCGCAGCTAAACGCATTAGCATCATGGGAATTTGTAATAAAGTAGCAGGTGCGCTGGCACCAATTGTATTAGGAGCGATACTTTTGGATAATATGGATGGGGTAATTAATGAAATAAGTAATATGAATTTGGAAGCAAAGGAAAAAAGCTTGGACATGTTATCTCAACGTGTAGTGCTGCCATATCTTATTATGATGGGGGTGTTGATATTTCTTTCAATTATGATTTACTTTTCTCCATTGCCAGATGTAGATACAGATACGGAAAAGGAAACTGGAGTAAAACAAACCATAGGGAAGAAAAATATTTTTCAGTTTCCACAATTACTATTAGGAGCATTAGCAATGTTTTTATATGTAGGAGTAGAAGTTATTGCGGGCGATACAGTTATCAGTTATGCGCTTTCTTTGGGCATTGATTCTGGCACTGCTAAGTTATTTACTACCTATACTTTAGTTGCAATGATTGTAGGTTATTTAATAGGTATTGTAATAATACCCAAATACATCTCCCAAGAAAAAGCTCTAAGTACCTCGGCAGTTGTTGGGATAGTTTTTAGTTCGTGTGCAATTTTTACAGAAGGGTTCATTTCTGTTTTATTTATATCTCTTCTTGGTTTGGCTAACGCTCTTGTATTTCCAGCAATATGGCCATTAGCTATTAATGGATTAGGAAAGTTTACTAAAATAGGTTCCTCATTTTTAATTATGGCTCTGGCTGGAGGTGCTATCATCCCTTTAGGGTATGGTTATTTGGCCGATTTATTTAACGCTAAGACTGCTTACTGGATTGTCATTCCTTGTTATTTGTTTCTTGGATATTATTCTATTAAAGGATATAAAATAAGATTTAGTTCTAATGATAAAAATAAACACCATTAATCAATAAAATAGGTGGATAAATATGTATTAACTAAAAAAATTAATTAATGTGCTAACATTATTTAATAATATTTTATATATTAGCTTCATTAGTCTCTTTAAATTGGATTTAATCTTTATAATTATGAAAAAAACTATTCAATTATTACTATTACTTTCTATATTTTGTGCAAATGGAAAAACCTTTGCTCAAGAAACGGTTATTTCAGGAGTTGTAGTTGATAAAACAGGAGTGCCTCTTCCTGGAGTATCCGTATATTTAAAAGGAACTTCAACGGGTGTGATGACTGATTTTGAAGGTAGTTTTAATTTAACTGTTTCAGACAGAAACTTAGTAGAAGGTGACTCTATAATGGTTTTTTCCTTTATAGGATTTGAGCAACAGGAAATCCTTTTTAGCGGCCAGAATTTTATTGAAGTGACGCTTGTTGACGACGTACAAAGTTTAGATGAGGTAATGGTTGTAGGGTATGGAACTCAGAAAAAGGCAAATCTAACCGGAGCCGTGAGCCAAATAGAAGCTGAGGCAATAGAAGACAGGCCAGTAACAAATATTTCTAATGCTATTCAAGGATTATTGCCCGGAGTAACCATTACAGGTGCCTCAGGGGTGCCTGGGAATAATGGAGGAACAATTCGAGTTAGAGGAATTGGAACTTGGGGTAATGCATCACCTTTGGTCGTAATCGATGGAATTCCAGGAGGAAATTTAGATATACTTAATCCAAATGATATAGAAAGTATTTCAGTATTAAAAGATGCAGCCTCCTCTTCTATTTATGGGGTACGTGGGGCAAATGGGGTAATATTAGTAACTACCAAAAAAGGTAGTGGTGAAACAACTTTTTCATATAGTGGCTATTATGGAATACAAAAACCTACTGCCCTACCCAATTTTGTAGATTCCGCTACCTATATGGAGTTATTAAATGAATCCATGATTAATGCAGGAAGAAACCCTACTTACACTTCGGAAGATATTGAAATTGCCAGAAGTGGTAGCGATCCTAATTATTTTGCAAATACTGACTGGATTGAAGAAATATATAAGGACTATGCTCCTCAACAAAATCATAATATTAGTATAAATGGTGGCAAAGAAACTTTTAATTACTATTTATCTTATGGTTTGTTAAAGGAAGGCGGTCTTATAACGGGCGATAACTTTAAAGCAAATCGTCATAATATAAGAGTAAAGTTAAATACCACCCTGATGGATAAACTGGATATAGATGGTAATCTTGGTTATATAGAACGGGATTATGCAGGTTCATCAGGTGGGACGAGTGTTATTTCAGCCGCACATTCTATTTTACCTTTAGTGCCTGTCAGATTTACAACTGGGGGATGGGGGTACTTAGGTGGTCAGCGTAACCCTGTGGCTATTGCGACAGATGGGGGTAGTAATGATTTCGCTTCTCAAGAATTAACTGGAAATGTGAGTGCTACTTTAAGGCTTTTTGATGGATTTAGCCTGAAAGGTCAATATGGTATTATACGTTCCAATTCAAAAAGAACAATCTTTTCCAGAACTGTAAATTATTATAGCCCGGAGGACGGATCCTTAATTTACAGAAATAATTACCCAAATAAAATTGATACCCGGGATTATACTTCAATTTATCAAACAATTATTGCGACCGCACAATACCAAAAAATTTTTAATGAAGTCCACGATACTAATTTCCTATTAGGAGCTTCTCAGGAAGAAACTATTGGAGATAATTTTGCAGCTACTAGAACAAATCTCGCTTCTCAGGAGATTGGTCATATCAATCTGGGAACAGAAGATCAATTGAATAGTGGTAGCGCATATCAAAATGCTCTTCAGTCTCTATTTGGAAGGGTGAATTATGCTTTCAATAATAAGTATCTAGCTGAAGCGAATTTTAGGTATGATGGTTCCACCCGATTCGCCAAGGATGTACGTTGGGAATTATTTTCTTCAGCATCATTGGGGTGGATATTTACCAATGAAAAGTTTTTTGAAGGTATAAATGATATTTTAGAATTTGGAAAAATAAGAGCCTCTTACGGTACTCAGGGAAATGATCAAATTGGGGACTGGGCTTATTTAGATATTTTAGGACCTGTGGGTACCATGCCGATAGGTTATGAAAATACGATAGGTTATAGGCAAGTTGTAGTAGCAAATGAAATATTAACCTGGGAATCTGCAATAAAAAAGAATTTAGGTCTGGATTTAGCTTTCTTCAATAATAGATTACAACTTACTGCTGATTATTTTATTAATGAAACGGAGAATATACTTCTTACACTTCCTTTACCGGATGTGTTCGGTGCACCGTATCCTGTTCAGAATGCTGGAAAAATTGAGAATAAAGGTTGGGAATTTCAGGTCAACTGGAATGATAACCTGGGTGATTTAAGCTATGGTGCTAATTTCAATATTTCAGATGTACGAAATAGAGTTGTTGATCTTGGAGGGACGGATCCGACGGTTGGGGATCGAATCAGGATGGTTGGAGAACCTCTGGATGCTTTTTACGGTCTAGTTGCAGATCGCTTAGCACAAGAAAATGATTTTTCTTTTAATCCTAACAACTCAAGCTTTGAGGCAGATTTTCCACATATATCCAGTGATCCTGTAGCCCCAGGAGATATTATTTATAAAGATATTAATGGAGACGGTGAAATAACACTTGAAGGGGATCGTAAGGTTATTGGTAGTCATATTCCAAGATACACTTATGGATTTCGGGGAGATTTAGGATTTAAAGGATTTGATTTCCAATTTTTTCTTCAGGGAGTTGGTAAAGTAAATGGTTATTTGTACGGTTCTGCAAGGCATGCTTTAATTTCTGAAAGCAGTTTTCCGCAAGAAGTTCACCTGGACAGATGGACACCAGAAAATACGGATGCTAGTTATCCGCGTTTATCATACCAACAAACGTATAACCAAAGATTGTCAACTTATTGGCTAGAGGATGCATCGTATTTACGATTGAAGAACGTGCAGATAGGATATACCCTGCCATCTCCTTTAACTAAAAAATTAAGAATAAATAAATTAAGATTTTATGCCTCTGGTGATAATTTATGGACGAAAACTAATTTCTTTTATGGGTATGATCCAGAATCTCCGGTAAGTGATGGTGATTTTTACCCGCAGGTGAAAACCCTGGTTTTTGGAATGAATGTCAACTTTAATTAAAAATATATTATGAAAACGAAAATCATATTTGGTCTCTTTTTGAGCACAATTTTGTTTGCATCATGTGAAAAGGATTTTCTGGAACGTGCACCTTTGGATGTAATTACAAATGAAACCTTCTGGAAAACAGAAGAACATCTCGTGTTGGCTGTTAATGCTGCTTATGCAAATGTTAAAGAAAAGAACACGGTAGATATGGAGAATATGGGAGATAATACCATATGGCCCTCTACAATTTCTTACCAGCTTATTGGCAGCGGAAATTTTGGAAGTGACCTTGGAACTTTAAATAATGAATGGCGAAGTCAGTTTACCGCTGTGCGCCAGGCAAATGCTTTTCTTGAAAATTATCAAAAAGCAGATGTGCCCGACGAAAGAAAAGAAGAACTTGCAGCAGAAGTAAGAGTAATTAGGGCATTAGGATATAGTTATCTTACTAATTTTTGGGGAGATGTGCCTCTCGTAACTAAAACATTAACCGTTGATGAATTATCTGGACCTCGCAATCCAAGAGAAGAAGTAGTAGATTTTTTAATGGAAGATCTGGATTTGGCAGCACAACATTTATCTGCAGAAATACCTACAGGAGCGAACAGAGGTCGAATGAACAAAGCTGCTGCACTTGGGTTAAAAGCGAGGATCGCTCTTTATAACCAACGCTGGGATGTGGCTGAGCAGGCTGCAAAAGCTGTAATGGATATGGGTACTTACCAACTCTATACTAATGGAGATCCTCAAACTAGCTATAAAGAACTTTTTACTTATGCCGGAAACCTATCTGGGGGGAACAATAGAGAGACCATCATTTCCAGACTTTCCCTCACAGGAGTTACAGATCATAATCTAAGCCGGGAAATTCAAGTACCAGATCAAGTCGTCCGATGGAATCCTACTAAATCTCTTGTTGACAGTTATTTAATGATTGATGGGTTACCTATAGAAAAATCACCCTTATACAATGTAGATAATTACGATGAGGTTTTTCAAAATAGAGATCCTCGTATGACTCAGACTATTCTTGAGCCAGGTTCTTTATGGGGAGGAAGATATGATAGTAGCAAAGAACATTTGGATAATGATCCGTCCAATGATCATCCTGAAATTTTCGAAGTACCAAAATTTCAGTCAGACCGCAGGGGGGCAACAACAATTACGGGTTACTATTTTACCAAATATGTAGAACCTTCTACTGTTGCCCAGGTAGGTAGGGATGTTAATGATATCATCTTAATGAGGTATGCTGAAATACTGCTTACATATGCCGAAGCTCGTTTAGAGCAAGAGGAACTAACCCAAGCCGATGTAGATATGACCATAAATTTATTAAGGGATCGAGTTGGAATGAAACATATGGTTTTGGCAGAATTAGAGGCAGAAGGTTTGGATATCAGAGAAGAGCTCCATAGAGAAAGAAGAGTAGAATTAGCTTTGGAAGGACAACGTTATTTTGATATTATTCGCTGGAGGCAAGGAGAATTATTAGCTCAGGATGTTAAGGGCACAAATGTAGAATGGCTTCCAGATTATCTTAATCTTTCTAATCTACGTACTGATGAGAATGGTTTTATTATAGTCTCTAATAATAGAACTTTTGATCCATCTAAAAACTATTTGTTTCCAGTGCCTCTTCCACAATTAGAAAGGAACCCTAACCTGGGACAAAATCCCGGATGGTAGATTTTTAACTGTATACCTATAACCAAGGAAATTTCAGTACAACAAAATATTTTAATACAACATATGATGAGAAATTTAAAAATTCTATTGCTCCCACTATTGTTGGCCGTGTTTTTTTTCGGCTGCGATTCCGAAGATGATGAAATAGTAGATGCTCAGGCACCAAGTGCAGATTTTAACCTTTCTCCAATTGCTCCTATAGAAGGAGAGGAAATATTGTTTTATGCCGATCCTGAGGAAAACTCAGGAAGTATTGTAAAATGGTATTGGGAGTTTGGAGATGCTGAAGGTTCAACTTCAGATAAAAGAAACCCTTATTTCACTTACCAAACCGCAGGCACCTACAAGGTGGTTTTAAAGGTTCTTAATTCGACAGGAATTTCAATGGAAAGCTCTAGAAGAATCACTGTTTCACCACCACCACCAGATGAATTTCCTGCAAAAATCACCTGGGAATTCACGACTAATACTGTGGTTGGGAATATCAATGATGGTTCGAGTGCACCGGTAATTGGAGATGATGGTACTATATATTATACAGAATCTCGTGCAGGAGAGGAAAGCAAAATTGTTGCTGTGACCGATCAGGGGGAAAGTGCGGAATTAAAATGGGCTTCCACTGCAGTTGGAGCGGAACTTCCGAATGCTCCTTCTATAGGTCCAGATGGTAATATTTATATTAATGCCTGGCATGATGATTTCGCCATTAATAAGCTTAATGCAGCAGATGGTGCCCTAATTTGGAGCGGTGCAATTGGTACTGATGTATCCAATAATACCCCAGCTATAGATTCTCAGGGGAATGTTTATCATGGTTCCAGGGCTCAAGGTACTAACGGAGGAGTATATTCCTGGACTTCAGATGGGGAGAAACGCTGGGAGATTACAGGTGTAGGTGCATTCTATGCCGCTCCTGTTATCAGTGCGGATGAAAGTACAGTGTACTTTCTCAATACCAACGATGGACAAATATGGGCAATCAATACAGAAGATGGATCACAAAAATGGGAAGCTCCTGTAGGTCCTGGTGCCGGTATTCATGGGACATCCTTATCAATGGATGCCGATGGTACGGTTTATTACACTACTAATACGCAAGTTGTAGCTATTTCAGATGAAGGAGCAACCGGAGCCATAAAATGGCAGATAGATGTGGATGATGCTGCAAATTCCGGGGTGGTCATTGGTCCTGCAGGAGATTTGTATGTAGGTTCAAAAGGAGGACTGTTGTCCTTAAATCCTGCAGACGGATCAGTGAACTGGACCTATGATGCAGAAATTGTTGAAAGTGTTCCGGCTGTTGATGTGAATGGGAATGTATATGTAGGTTCAACCGACGGATTTTTATATATACTTAATCCTGTAGGGGGACAAATTAAAGCACTAGAATTAGGAGATAATGTGGTGAACTCTCCAACTATTTCAGAAGATGGAACTGTTTTCGTAGAAGCTAGCAATAATTCTGTGATTAAATTATTCAAAATATCTGTCGATGACAGCGGTCCTGCGGATTCACCTTGGCCTATGAAAGGTCAGAATGTAAAAAATACCGGACTTGCTCAATAAATAAAATAGATTTTCAAAATCAATTCTTTTATGAAAAAAATGATCTTTAATCTTTTAGCCAGTATTGTTTTTGTGTTAGCCTCCTCTTGTTCTGGTTCAACTTCTTCATCTTCTTCAGGATCGGATTCTGATGATGGAGAAGTGCCGGAAGAGGTTGTGATAGAGACTATTAAAGTAATGGCGTATAATATTCACCATGCTAACCCTCCTTCAAAACCAGATGTAATCGATATTAATGCAATTATAAATGTGATTCGTAATCAGAATCCGGATGTGGTTGCATTGCAAGAGGTAGATGTGAACACAGAAAGGTCCGGACCCATTAATCAAGCCGAGATAATTGCAACAGGTTTAAATATGAATTACTATTTTGGAAAAGCTATTGATTATGATGGAGGAGAATATGGTGTTGCAATTCTTTCAAAGTTTCCAATTAGTGAAACAGTGATAAATAGGTTACCAACAGCGGCGGGAACAAATGGGGAACCTCGAATATTATTAACTGTCAAAATTCAAACTTCGGAAGGTAATGAGATTCGTTTTGGGAGCACACACCTTGATGCTCAAAGTGCACCTACAAACCGATTGGTACAAATTCAAAAAATTGTGAATTTGGCGAAAAATGAAGAACTTCCATTTATAATCGCTGGAGATTTCAATGCTTTACCTGAATCAGAGGTGGTAGGAATCCTTGATAGTCATTTTGATCGTACCTGTAGACTCTGTCCTTTTACTATTCCGGCAAATGAGCCTACCCGAACTATAGACTATATCGCTTTTAATCATCCTCAACAAAAATTTAGAGTGGAAGAGCATAAAGTAGTAGATGAAAGTTATGCCTCTGATCACCGTCCTGTCACTGCCACTATCCAAATATTGGAATGAGTGCTTAGGGGATAAAAAGCTAATAAATGAATTTCAAAATCATATAAATTATGAAAACAGGGAAAATTTTAATTATAAGTACCATACTATGCCTTTGCTTGGCTTCATGTGAAACGGATGACAGTCCTAAGGAGGTACAAACTCCAAATGCAGATTTTACTTTTACTCCAACTGAACCAGAAGAAGGTGAGGAAGTCTTTTTTTCGGCTACTTCCGAAGAAGGCTCTAGTGAAATCATTAATTGGAATTGGAACTTTGGTGACATTCAGTCATCTACTGCAACCGGAAGTAATCCTTCTTTTACGTACGATGAGGGGGGGGATTATCAAGTAATGCTGGAGGTAACAGATGCTAAAGGGAATGTTTATAGAATTTACCAACCTCTGACGGTTACACAAGCTGAATTTCCTGCAAAAATCACCTGGGAATTCACGACTAATACTGTGGTTGGGAATATCAATGATGGTTCGAGTGCACCGGTAATTGGAGATGATGGTACTATATATTATACAGAATCTCGTGCAGGAGAGGAAAGCAAAATTGTTGCTGTGACCGATCAGGGGGAAAGTGCGGAATTAAAATGGGCTTCCACTGCAGTTGGAGCGGAACTTCCGAATGCTCCTTCTATAGGTCCAGATGGTAATATTTATATTAATGCCTGGCATGATGATTTCGCCATTAATAAGCTTAATGCAGCAGATGGTGCCCTAATTTGGAGCGGTGCAATTGGTACTGATGTATCCAATAATACCCCAGCTATAGATTCTCAGGGGAATGTTTATCATGGTTCCAGGGCTCAAGGTACTAACGGAGGAGTATATTCCTGGACTTCAGATGGGGAGAAACGCTGGGAGATTACAGGTGTAGGTGCATTCTATGCCGCTCCTGTTATCAGTGCGGATGAAAGTACAGTGTACTTTCTCAATACCAACGATGGACAAATATGGGCAATCAATACAGAAGATGGATCACAAAAATGGGAAGCTCCTGTAGGTCCTGGTGCCGGTATTCATGGGACATCCTTATCAATGGATGCCGATGGTACGGTTTATTACACTACTAATACGCAAGTTGTAGCTATTTCAGATGAAGGAGCAACCGGAGCCATAAAATGGCAGATAGATGTGGATGATGCTGCAAATTCCGGGGTGGTCATTGGTCCTGCAGGAGATTTGTATGTAGGTTCAAAAGGAGGACTGTTGTCCTTAAATCCTGCAGACGGATCAGTGAACTGGACCTATGATGCAGAAATTGTTGAAAGTGTTCCGGCTGTTGATATGAATGGGAATGTATATGTAGGAACTACAAACGGTAGATTGTTAATATTAAGTTCTGCCGGAGGCCTGGAAAAAGAATTTGAGCTTGGGGATGGAGTAATCAATTCCCCAACCATTATAAGTGACGGAACTGTTTTCGTAGAAGGATTAGATGAAGAAGTGATTAAACTCTTCAAAGTATCTGTGGAAGAAAGTGGTCCAGCGGATTCACCTTGGCCTATGAAAGGCCAGAATGTAAAAAATACAGCACAGGCTAAATAGGTGTTTATTAAATAAGATTTCGTGAAAGTTTTGCGAAGTCTTTTTTTTAACATTTTGGAACATATATATAGATGAATTTTTTATTCAGTATTGCACTGCTATTGTTTTTCTGCCTCCCGCAGTTTTTAAATGGACAAGTCCGGAAAAGTACGCAGCATAAGACATTAAATTTTGCCGTAATTACAGATACCCATGTTGGCAAAGGAGATAATAACCAAAGTCTTCAGGAAATCGTAAAGCATATAAATAGCAACCCAGGAATAGATTTCGTACTTCATGCAGGAGATATAAGTGACTTTGGATACGGGTATCAATTGACGGAATCCAAAGTTCTATTGGATAAGTTGATTGTACCCTATTATATTGTTCCAGGAAATCACGATACCGCGTGGTCTTCGAGTGGAGGTCAGGTATATAATCAGCTTTGGAAAGAGCAGAAATTCGCAAAGGAAATTCAGGGAGTAAGAATCATAGGTTTGAGTACTGGACCTTATGGCAGAATGTCAAGAGGCTTTGTACCCCAAGATCAAATGCGATGGTTAGACAGTCTGGTGCAGGTTACACCACCCGAAAAACGGGTAGTATTTCTTACTCATATTCCGCTACACCATGAATTAAGTAATTCTAAGGAATTGATAAACAAAATTCAAAAACTGAATACTATCGCTGTTTTTTCAGGTCACGGTCATATTAATAAGCTTTTTAATTATAATGGGATTCCAGGAATAATGACCAGGACTGCCCAGCAACGAAATAATACACTTGCCTATAACATAGTGAAATTGTCTCCTGATTCACTTCTTGTAAAGGAAGTGGAAATAGGTAAGGCAGAAAAAAAGGACTGGGTGTCACTAAAGCTTCCTGTGATCGATCTTCCGATAGAAGTGGAGAAACCCCAAGTAAGAACTCCAATAGGCGATAGTTTCAAACATGTAAAGGCAATATGGAGTTACCAGGATACGGGGAATATTGTATCAACAGCCTCAGTGTGGAACGACAATGTGCTTTTTGGAAATCTTTTAGGTGAATTTAAATCTGTGAATCCTAAGAAAGGAGTAATTAATTGGATTTTTAAAACCTCAGGTCCCATATATTCCTCATCGGCGGTTAATGGTTCTGCCGTTGTTTTCGGATCAGCAGATAGTACAGTTTACAAATTGAATGCAGAAAACGGAAAAGTTTTGTGGCGATTCAAAGCAAAAGCTCCAGTTTTAGCTTCCCCCGTTATTCAGGATAATAAAGTATATATTGGAAGTAGTGATTCCACTTTTCGTGCACTCGATTTTAAAACGGGAAAAGAAGTTTGGGCTTTTCCAGATATAAAAGGTTTTCCAGCTAGCAAGCCAACAATAGAAGACGATAAAATTGTTTTTGGTTCCTGGGGTAAAACACTTTATGTTTTAAATATGGAAACTGGAAAATTAGTCTGGAAATGGAGCAATGATAATTACACCCATTATTATTCTCCTGCAATGTGTATACCCGTGATTCAAAACGGAAAAATTTATATAGTCGCCCCAGATGAAAAATTGCGGGAATTCGATTTGATTACAGGAGAACAAACTTTTGTATCCAATCGTTATAGGGTAAGAGAATCTTTGGGAGGTAATCAAAAAAGAAATTTACTAGTGGCAAAGACAATGCAGGATTCCATTGTTGCTTGGAATACAAAAGCGGAAAAAACGGAACTTGTCATGAATATATCTGGAGATTTTGGAAATGATTTCTCAGCCTCAATGCCCGTTTTTGATAATAAATTTGTTTACTTCGGAACTACCTTCGGAAGAGTGTATGCCATAAATATTAAAAAGAAAAAAATTGAATGGATATATCAATTGGGGAATGATATGATAAATACATTACATGTACTCTCCGAAGGAAAGATCCTCGCCACGGGTGTAGATGGTAAAATTGCAATAATAAAAAGGTTGAAATCCACCCGATGATTGTTTTGAAGAAGTGATTTTTCAGCACACTTAGGTTTCAACCTTCTAATATATATATAATTAAGGTACGTAGGAAAATTGCAAGTCCAACATACGAAAGGTAAATGACTAAAAAATGAGTACGATAGTTCTAAAAGAGGCTTACGTAAGTAAGCTCGATAATGTAGGGAAAAAGAAGTACACTCAGAAAATAAGGATCATCAAAGATCTTTATGTGGGTGGCCCAAAAACAAATTTTGAAATATGTAAAGATTTTAATATTAGTGCTCCCACCTGTACCGGTTTAATGAATGAGCTAATAGATGAAAATCTGGTGGAAAAGAAAGGAAGGGCTAAATCTGAAGTAGGTAGGCAACCAGATTTATTTGGATTAAAAACAGGTTCTTTATATGTTTTAAGTATCGCCGTTGGGAAATTCAATACAAAAATGGCAATTTTCGATAATGACAATAGGAATCTTACCGGTATAAAAACGATTCCAATTCCTATATCCAAAGATTTAAGTGCAATAGACAGTATTTATAAATTCGCTGAAGAGTTAATAGAAGATTCTAAAATAGACCGAAAGAAGCTGATGGGGATTGGCATAAATATGCCAGGACTTGTTGACTCAGAAGAAGGAAGAAATCATACTTATTTTAAAACGGATCCTAAATCACCACCACTTCAGGAACTTTTAAGGGAGAAATTCGGCAGCCCGGTCTTCATTCAAAATGATGTTAAAAGTGCTGCGTTGGCTGAGTATCGTTTTGGTCTAGCGCAAGGAAAAAAGGATGTATTGGTGATTTCTCTGGACTGGGGAATAGGCTTAGGGATTCTAATGAACGGAAAATTATTAACTGGTACCAAAGGTTTTGCTGGAGAAATGGGGCACATACCCCTAATAAATGAAGGAGCCTTATGCTATTGTGGAAAACAGGGGTGTTTGGAAACAGTAGGATCGGGTATAGCTTTGGCTAAAATGGCAAAGGAAGGTTTGCAATCTGGTCAAGATTCACTTTTAAATCAACTTTCCGATCAAGAACTGGATAAAATTGTGCCACAGCTGGTAATTGACGCGGCAAATAAGGGTGATCAATATGCCATTAATATACTTTATAAAACCGGGTTAAACCTCGGTAAAGGCATAGGGATCCTTATTCAATTATTAAATCCCGAATTAATTATTCTCGGTGGAAAAATAGCAAAAGCTAAAGAATACATTACAACCCCCATTACACAATCCATCAATGAATATTGTATGGAGCAATTAAGGGAGCATGCTCAAGTAGCACTTTCTACCTTAGGTGAAGATGTGGATATTCTGGGTTCTATAGCCGTGGTAATGGAAAATATTTTTAAAGAACAAACAGAAATAGAATAAAAAAGATTAAGAAATCCCTTCTTTAAAATGAAATATAAGAAATTATGGCTAGGCTTAATCTTTTAGAAGAAACTCGATTTGAAAAATTACCGGTGAGCGTATATGAAAATGATCGTATTGCTTCTAAAAAGGTGGCTTATAGAATTGCAGATATTATAAAAAGCAAAGATCGTCGTGGAGAAAATACAGTCCTAGGGCTGGCCACGGGTGCAACCCCCATTGGGGTCTATGCCGAATTGATTCGTTTGCACAAGGAAGAAGGTCTTAGTTTTAAGAATGTAATAACTTTTAATCTGGATGAATACTACCCCATGCAATCAAAAGCCCAGCAAAGTTATGTGAGGTTCATGGACGAAAACCTTTTTAATCATATAGACATTAGAAGGGACAATATTCATATTCCCGATGGCACCCTTAAAAAAGAAGTCATAGCCGATTATTGTCTTGCCTATGAACGCCAGATATCAGCTGTCGGTGGGCTGGACCTACAAATATTAGGAATAGGGAGAACCGGCCATATTGGTTTTAATGAACCAGGATCTGCTCCGAATTCCGGAACCCGCCTGGTGACTTTAGATGATCTTACTAGAAGGGATGCTTCCCGGGATTTTGGAGGTAAGGAAAATGTACCTACCAAGGCCATCACCATGGGTATTGGAACGATTTTCAAGGCGAAGGAAATTATACTTATGGCTTGGAGCAAGAAAAAAGCACCTATCATCCGAAAGGCAGTAGAAGGGGAAATTACCGGTAATGTACCTGCCACCTACCTTCAGTTATCTGATAATGTTGAATTCATCCTGGATTCAGATGCTGCCTCTGAGCTTACCCGCTTTTATACCCCCTGGTTGGTAAAGGATTGCGTTTGGGATGCCTCGCTCATCAAAAAAGCAGTGATATGGTTGTCGGGAAAGGTCAACAAACCTATCTTAAAGCTAACGGAAGAGGATTATAATGCCAACGGAATGGCGCAATTGGTGACTGAACAAGGACCTGCTTATGATATAAACATTCACGTTTTTAATCTATTACAGCATAGTATTACGGGATGGCCTGGAGGTAAACCAAATGCCGATGACTCCCAGAGGCCGGAACGGTCTAAACCAACTTTAAAACGGTCACTGATTTTTAGTCCCCATCCAGATGATGATGTAATCTCAATGGGTGGAACTTTTATAAGGCTGGTAGACCAGGGTCATGATGTAAATGTGGCTTATCAAACCTCGGGAAATACGGCGGTTTGGGATACAGATGTGCTACGGTATGTTGAATTCACAATAGATTTTAATCAAAGTATTGGAGAAGATACGGCCCTACTCGAAAGTACATATGAAAAAATGCGAAAATTCTTCGAAAAAAAACAACCTAACGATATAGATATTAAAGAAGTTCAAAATGTAAAAGCTTTTATTAGAAAAAGTGAGGCGATTGCTGGGGCACGTTTTGCTGGCCTTCAGGATAAGAATATACATTTTATGGCTCTTCCTTTCTATGAAACAGGGAAGAAAGTGAAGAATCCAGTTACTAAAAATGATGTGGAGTTAACCATGAAGCTTCTACAGGAGATAAAACCCCAACAGGTATTTGCGGCAGGGGATTTTTCCGATCCCCATGGTACCCATATTATATGTTTCAGAATAATACTGGAAGCCCTAACAAAATTAAAGGAAACTGAAGAATGGACAAAGGATTGCTGGCTCTGGATGTACCGTGGAGCATGGCAAGAATTTGAAATGAATGAAATTGAAATGGCCGTACCCCTGTCACCCCAAGAAGTAAACCGGAAAAGACATGCGATCTTTAAGCACCAGTCCCAAAAAGACAGACCAGTTTTTCCGGGAGATGATGAAAGAGAATTTTGGATAAGGGCAGAAGCAAGGAACAAAGAGACTGCACTGAATTACCATAAGCTTGGTCTGGCAAATTATGAAGCGATGGAGGCTTTTGTAAGATGGAAATTTTAATTGTCATCTCATATCCTATATCATTAAGTTTTAAAAATAAATATGCATAAAGAAGAAAAAATAATAGGAATCGATATTGGGGGGACAAAAGTACATATTGGAATAGTTCAAGCGGGGAAAGTTTTAAAAGAGTCTAAATTTTCGACCTCTGCTAATGCCTCGAAAACACAAATTTTAGGTAAAATAACTAGGGGTATTGAGCAATTAATACAACCTGACGTTATAGGAATCGGGATTGGCGTACCTGGATTGGTGGATGAAAAACTTGGCATTGTTCATAACGTTCAAAATATTCCTAATTGGAGCAAAGTGTATCTCAAAGATCATTTGCAAAGCTATTTTGAAAAACCAGTTTATATAACAAATGATGCTAATATTTTTGTAGCAGGAATAAAGAAATATGGTGCCGGAAAGAAATACAATAATCTGGTAGGCATTACTTTAGGTACAGGTTTTGGAGCCGGTATTATTATAGATAACACAATTTATTCAGGGCAATATTCTAGTGCTGGCGAATATGGTGGAATCCCTTATCTCGATAAAACCCTGGAGGATTACTGTGGTGGAAAATTTTTTCAACAAAAATTAGGGATTTCTGGAAAAGAAGTGATGGCTCTTGCTGAAAAAGGGAATGCTAAAGCCTTGGATATATTTCAACAATATGGACATCATGTTGGGAATGCCATAAAAATAATTCTGTATTCTATATCCCCGCAAGCTATATTTTTAGGAGGCTCTATAGCTAAAGGTTATAAGTATTTTAAAGAGGCTATGGAAGAAAGTATAAAAGATTTTCCTTTCAAAGTTATTACAGAAAGTCTAGTAATTGAGCGGGTTCACATGAAGAACACTGCCATACTAGGATCTGCAGCGATTTTTCAGATGCGTTTGAAAAAAGATGAACTATTAAAATCCTTCATCTGACAATCAGTATTAAAAATAGGGCAGATGTTTCAAAATAATTCTAAGAATAAATAAACCACGAAATGTTTTTAACTACTAAAAATCCTTTTTTTCGTATTTCCTTTTTCACAACTCTTTTAATTTTAGTTGTGTGCTTTGGATCCTGTAAAAATTCATCTGGAAATAATGAAGAAAAGACTTCCGCAGAGAGGGAAGATACTGCGGTTATTGCTGCCCGTGGGGTTATGGAACGCCTAATTGGGGATCGTGCTATAGATATACATTTGGAATTAATTCCTGCAGAAGATAGTCTTGATACATATGAGATTGAAGCAAAAAATGGTGATTTAACCATTAGGGGGACTAGCACAGTTGCACTGACTTTCGGTTTTTACCAGTACCTCAAAAAGGGGACGCATAGCATGGTAAGTTGGAGCGGAAAACATTTGAACATTCCTAATCAATGGCCAGATTACGCTCTAGAAAGTGCAACTTCTCCTTACAAATATCGATACTTTTTAAACGTTGTTACGTACGGTTATACGACGCCTTATTGGGATTGGGACCGCTGGCAGAAGGAAATTGACTGGATGGCACTTCACGGGGTGAATATGCCTTTAGCAGTAGTGGGTAATGAAGGTATTTCAGAAAGGGTATGGAAAAAATTAGGCTTGAACAACGAAGAAATCAAAGAATTTTTTACCGGTCCTGCCCATTTGCCATGGCATAGAATGGGCAACCTCAATAAGTGGGATGGTCCACTTTCCGATAATTGGCAAAAAGGACAAATTGCACTTCAACATAAAATTTTAGACCGTATGCGGGAATTGGGATTTGAACCAATAGCCCCGGCATTTGCGGGATTTGTGCCTGAAGGATTTAAAAATAAGCATCCGGATCTGGAGGTTAGCGCACTAAAATGGGGCGGTTTTCCAAAAGAAAATAACGCCTATGTTTTACCTCCCGATTCTCCCTTTTTTGAAAAAATAGGAAAGCTTTTCGTTCAGGAATGGGAAAAAGAATTCGGAAAAAATAAACTTTATCTCTCCGATAGTTTTAATGAAATGGACGTTCCTGTTCCGAAAGATAATCCGGAAAAAAAGTATGATTTACTGGCAGGTTATGGAGAGGCTATTTATAATTCAATTACAGCAGGGAATCCGGACGCCGTTTGGGTAACCCAGGGTTGGACCTTTGGGTGGCAAAGTGAATTCTGGGACAAACCTAGTTTGCAGGCCATGTTATCAAAGGTCCCGGATGAGAAAATGATCATTCTGGATCTGGCCAATGAGTTTCCGGAACACGTATGGGATATCCCGCAGGTCTGGAAGACTCATGAGGGTTATTCCGGGAAACAATGGGTGTTTAGTTATGTGCCTAACTTTGGGGGAAAAACACCTTACACAGGCTATCTTGATATGTACGCGACAGGTGCGATTGAAGCCCTTAATTCTCCTTATAGGGAAAATCTTATAGGTTTTGGCTCTGCTCCTGAAGGTATAGAAAATAATGAAGTTATCTATGAACTACTTGCCGATATGGGGTGGACTTCCCAAGAAATAGATTTGGATAAGTGGATGAAAGAATACAGTCGTGCCCGTTACGGTGGTTATCCTGAGGAAATGAAAACTGCCTGGGAGAAGTTACGGGGATCGGTTTACAGCAGCTTTTCCCCTTATCCACGATTTGTATGGCAATTGGTTGTGCCGGATACCCGTAGAAAGGGCAGCGTTCATGATTCTAAAGAATTCCGACGAGGTGTGGAGAATTTCCTGGCTGCCTCCGAAGAATTAAAACAAAGTGAATTGTACAGGAGTGATGTTATAGAACTGTCAATGCTTTACCTCGGAAATAAAGCCGATGAGTTTTATAAACAGGCTTTAGCTGCTAAAGCGGTAAATAATGATGTCAAGATGAAGGAAGAAGGAGAAAAGGCTATTAATCTTTTAAAAGATATAGACCGGTTGCTGGAATCACATCCCATAAACAGGTTAGCACCCTGGATAGAATTCGCCCGTTCCCACGGAAAAACCAAAGAAGAAAAAGATTTTTATGAGGCTAATGCCAAACGGCTTATCACGACCTGGGGGGGCTTTCAGGAGGATTATGCGTCGCGGCTTTGGAGCGGCTTGATCAGAGATTATTACATTCCGCGCATAAAGCAGCATCTGTTTGATGAAAATTTTAATAGTGATGACTGGGAAGAAACCTGGATTACTACGCCCGGAATGACCGAAATAGCCCCTTTTGAAAATCCACTGGCCAAAGCAAAAGAACTAGTAGCCAAGTACAACAATAGCAATAACTAATTATGGTACTAGATCAACCGGCATTTTAAATAAATACAAGATGAAGCTTACCTTAGATTATCTTCAGTATTTTCTGTTTTTATCGTTATTGATATTAATATCTTCCTGTGCTATGCAAAAGTCCCAGATTTCTGATGGGCATAAGAATTTAACAAATACCGCCATTCAGGATGAGGAGTTAAAAAAGCCGGTTCACGACCTTATAAAAAGAGTAGTGCCAGGAATAGCAGATCATTTTATCGTCGAATTTATCCCGAAGGAAGGCGGAAAGGATGTATATGAGTTAGAAAGCAGGAACAATAAAATTGTCCTTAGAGGAAACGATGGGGTTTCCATTGCAAGCGCACTTAATCTTTATCTAAAGTATTACACTCACAGCAGTATCACCTGGAATGGGGTAAATCTGAACTTATCCAAGCCGCTTCCTGTAGTGCCTGAGAAAATCCGGAATGTGAGTCCGCACAAATATCGATATTATTTAAATTACTGCACCTATAATTACAGTATGAGCTGGTGGAATTGGGAACGCTGGCAATGGGAGATCGATTGGATGGCATTGAACGGCATTAATATGCCATTATCAATAACCGGCCAGAATGCTATTCATCGCAGAGTGTATAAAGATCTGGGCTTGACAGATAAAGATCTGGAAAGTTTCTTTAGTGGTCCTGCTTATTTTGCCTGGTTTTGGATGGGTAATCTGGATGCATGGGGCGGTCCGCTGCCCGTAAGTTGGATTGAAGGCCATGAAGCCCTTCAGAAAAAAATCCTGAAAAGACAAAGAGGCTTGGGAATGACTCCAATTTTACCTGCATTCACAGGTCATGTACCATCGGCATTTAAAGAGAAGTTTCCAAAAGCAAGTTTAAAAAAGACTAATTGGGTTGATTTTCCGGAGGTATATCTTTTGAATCCTGATGATCCAATGTTTGTAGAAATAGGAAAACGATTTATCCAGGAAACAATCCAAACTTATGGAACAGATCATCTATACACTTCAGATACCTTTAATGAAAACGAACCCCCTTCCAATGATCCCGGATTCTTGGGCAAAGTGGGCAAGAAAGTTTATCAGTCCATGGCCTCGGCCGATCCGGAAGCTATTTGGATCATGCAGGGCTGGCTTTTCCATTTTCAAAGGGAATTCTGGCAACCTGAACAAATTAAGGCGATGTTGAATGCGGTACCCGATGATAAAATGATCATTCTTGACTTATGGAGTGAAAAAAATCCAATGTGGCTTAAAACTGACGCCTATTATGGAAAACCCTGGATATGGAATATGTTGCACAATTTTGGGGGCAATGTGAATATGTACGGTTTAATGGACCGGGTGGCCACATGGCCGTCCAAGGCCCTACACCATCCGGAAAATGGTAAAATGGTTGGGATAGGTCTTACCCCGGAAGCCATTGAACAAAACCCCGTAATGTATGAACTAATGATGGAGAATGCCTGGAGAGAAACTCCCATAGATTTAGATTCCTGGTTAAAGGGATATACCATGCGCCGCTATGGCAAGGTGAATGAAAATGCTAATAAAGCCTGGGAAATTCTGCGACGTACGGTTTATGCTGATACGCTTACTTCGGGAGGTCCGGAATCTATTGTGGTGGGAAGGCCCACGTTTAGCCGGAATACAGGAGGTGTTTCCACGAATTTCACTTATGATTTGGAAGAAGTGGTCAAAGCCTGGGGTCACTTTATTTCCGCTTCAGATGAATTAAAAAACAGTGAAGGTTATCAGTTTGATCTTGTAGATATTACCCGTCAGGTGTTGGCAAATTATGCTACTTCCATCCAGCAGCAATTTGCTGAAGATTACAAAAATGGCGATTTGGAGTCATTTAATAGGCATAGTGCAGATTTTATCTTTCTTATAGAAGACATGGATCGGCTTCTTGCCACCCAGGAAGATTTTTTACTGGGACGTTGGCTTAATTCTGCCAGGAGCTGGGGCACCACAAAAGAAGAGAAAGATCTCTACGAAAAAAATGCCCGTAACCTTATCACTTTGTGGGGTGGTAAAAATGCGAAGCTTCGGGAGTATTCCAATCGCCAGTGGTCAGGGTTACTCGAAGGATTTTATAAAAAACGCTGGCAAAAGTTTTTTGAATATGTAAGCATTCAAATGAAAGAGGGAAAAGAGATTGAACAGAAATTTTTTGAGGAGCAAATTAAAAACTGGGAATGGGAATGGGTGAACAGTAATAATAAATACAAGGATATCACCAAGGGCAATTCCGTGGAGGTTGCCCGTGAAATTTATGAAAAGTACCAACCAGAAATCACAAGTAGAGAGAAGGCGGAATAGCAATTCTGCCACAAAACCTTCTCCGAAAACAATAATATTAGAGACCATGAAAAACAAAATTTCTTTACTTATAATCCTTGGAATGAGTAGCATACTGCTATATGCACAGAAAAACCAAAATTTCAGTTTAAGTTCACCGGACGATAAAATTCACATATCTGTAGTTTCCGATGAAGGTTTAAAATGGTCGGTTAGGCATGAAAATCTACAAATTTTGGCACCTTCCACCATAGCTATAAAACTGGCAGGAGGAGAAGTTCTTGGAGCGGGTAAAATAACCTCTTCCAAACCTCAAAATATTAATAGAAAAATTGAAGCCCTCAATTATAAAAAAGAGATCGTTGAAGATGTTTACCATCAGCTTACCTTGAATTTTAAAGGAAGTTATGGTGTCATTTTTCGTGCTTATAACGATGGAGTTGCTTACAGGTTCTTTACCAATAAGAAGGACTCTTTGACGATTGAAAACGAGGTGGCTGAATTTAATTTTCAGGAAGATTATAAGGTTTATATTCCTTATGTCAATAATGAGTTTGAAAATGGGGAATATGATATGTACCAGATTTCTTTTGAAAATACATATGATTACGTTCACCTTTCAGAAGTAGTAAAGGATACAGCTGCATTCGCTCCTATCCTGGTGGAGCTTGTAGATGGAGTAAAAGCAGCTATTACTGAAGCAGATTTGGAGAGTTATCCGGGTATGTTCCTTGAGAGAGGTGAAAAGGACTCATCTTTAAAAGGCGATTTTGCCCACTATCCACTGGAGGAAGTTCAGGGGGGGCATAACAATTTGCAGTCATTTGTAAGTAAAAGAGCGTCATATATCGCCAAGACAGAAGGAAGCAGAAATTTTCCCTGGCGGGTATTGATCATTAGTGAAGAGGACAAAGAGCTACTGAACAATGATATGGTTTACAGACTCGCTTCGCCTTCAAGAATAAAAGATGTGGCATGGATAAAACCAGGCAAAGTAGCCTGGGATTGGTGGAATGACTGGAATATTTCAAATGTTGACTTTCGCGCGGGTATAAATACTAAAACCTATAAACATTATATAGATTTCGCTTCAGAAAATAATATTGAAAATATTTTACTTGATGAAGGTTGGGCAGAAAGTGAGGATATTATGAAGGTGGTACCAGATATAAATCTTCAGGAAATTATTGATTATGCAGAAGAAATGAACGTTGGTGTTTGGCTTTGGGGTGGCTGGTTACCGTTGGATCGAAAAACAGACGAAGCACTTTCTACCTATTCTAAAATGGGTGTAAAAGGCTTTAAGGTGGATTTTATGGACAGGGACGATCAAAAGATGGTCAATTTCTATTATAAAATCGCGAAAAAAGCAGCTGAATATAACTTAATGATCGATTTTCATGGTGCTTATAAACCTACCGGACTACAGCGAACTTATCCTAATGTAATGAACTTTGAAGGAGTGCAGGGACTCGAGCACGTAAAGTGGTCTAATCCTGATTTTCCTAAGTATGACAGTACGATTCCATTTATCAGAATGCTGGCCGGACCTATAGATTATACTCCTGGTGCGATGAGGAATGCCAATAAAAAGAATTTTCGCGATATCCGTTCCAAGCCCATGAGCCAGGGAACACGAGCTCACCAACTGGCACTTTACGTTCTTTACGAAGCTCCTTTTAATATGCTTGCAGATAGTCCAACCAGTTATATGGAAGAGCCGGAGAGCACGAAATTTATTGCATCGGTGCCCACAACTTTCGATCAAACACTAGCATTGGATGGAGAAGTAAGCAAGTATGCGGCAATCGCCCGCTTAAAAGAAGATACATGGTATGTTGGAGTAATCACAGATTGGGATGCAAGAGAATTAACTATAGACCTTTCCTTTTTACCGGATGGGAATTACGAGGCAGTTATTTTTAAAGACGGAATCAATGCAGACAGAGATGGAACCGATTATGTAAGGGAGGTACTAAAAGTGAATTCAGGCATGGAATTGCAAACGAAAATGGCCAGTGGTGGTGGCTGGGCTGCACGGATCTATCCCGTTAAATAAATTTCGAAATGAAGAAGGTGTTAGAGGACCTATTAAAATGCGGAAGAGTTAAGATACATTCCTTCAGTATGGTTATTGCAATTCTTTTAGCTATACCTGTATTAGCGCAGGAAGAAGTGGAATTGATTTCACCAGACGGTCATTTGATTTTTAATTTTAGGATGACGGATAGCTTACCCGTTTACGATATAAATTATAAGGAAAAACAATTGGTAAATCCATCTTCTTTAAGTTTGTCCTTTCAGAAAACAGGTGATTTCGGAAGAAATGTTGAAGTAAAAATTTGTTCATTTTTACCCTTGTCAATAACCAATTGGAAGTCTGGTAAAAAGCCTTAAAAAATCAATAAGGCTGATGGGAAATTTATTTTAAATATCAAGAATAATTAAAAACGAATATCATGAATCGTAGGAAATTAATTAAATCTTTAGGCCTTGGAATTGGAGGAACTATAATAAGTACAGAAGCCTTGGCAAACCTGGGGGAGAAGCGATACGGATACACAATTCCCCAAAATCCGTTGCATAGACCAATGGATAAACCAATAACAGCAATCACACTTGGCGCAGGTAATCGCGGAACAGTATATGGAAATTTCGCTGTGAAATTTCCTGAACAGATGAAAATTATAGGAGTTGCCGAACCAATTGATTATCGGAATAATAAGTATGCAAAAACTCATGATATTCCTGATGCTAACAGGTTTGATACATGGGAAAAAGTTTTCGAAAGACCAAAATTTGCGGAGGCCATCATTATTTCCACACCAGATTATATGCATTATGAGCCTTGTATGAAGGCCCTTTCTATGGGGTATGATATTCTTCTGGAAAAGCCCATTGCCCCTACTGAAAAGGAATGTATGGATATTCTTGCATTAGCTGAAAAAACTGGGAGAATTGTAGCTGTATGCCATGTATTAAGATATGCACCCTATTTTGTTAAGATGAAAGAGCTTATTTCTCAGGGGGCTATAGGTGAGGTTATTAGTGTTCAACATTTCGAACCTATTGAGCATACCCATATGGCTCATTCTTATGTACGTGGAAACTGGCATAATTCAAAAGAAACCACTCCCATTATTTTGGCAAAATCTTGTCATGATCTAGATATTGTAAAATGGGTAATAAATAAGCCAAGTAAACGAATTGTGGCTATGGGGGATCTTAAATGGTTCCGAAGGGAAAATGCACCTGAAGGCAGTACTGAACGTTGTACAGATGGTTGTAAGATCGAGCGGGAATGTCCCTATTCTGCAATTAAAGAATATCATGATAGGCGATCTCGTACAAAAGTTTTGGATTTGCCTGCAGATGAATCTAAGCACGGTGAAGTGATTATGGAACGTTTAAGGACTACCAATTATGGTCGCTGTGTGTACCGAATGGAGAATGACCAGCCGGATCATTATATCACCAGTATTATGTTTGATGATAATGTAACAGCTAATTTTTCTATGGAAGCTTTTACTTCTTATCATGGCCGTCGCACCCGGGTAATGGGCTCTATGGGAGATATGGTTGGGGATATGGAAGAGCTGGTAATTACAGATTTTCGCACGAGGGAATCCAACACTTTTATACCTCAGGCTGAAGATGTGGAAGGTTATAAAAATAGTGGACATGGGGGTGGAGATTTTCTCTTGGTGAAAGATTTTGTGCAGGCAGTAGCTCATCAGGATCCAGCCATTCTCACCTCCACAATCAATGAATCCATAGAAAGCCACATTATGGGCTTTATGGCTGAAGAAAGTCGTAAGAAAGGGAAAATAATGCCCATTAAAATGTAATGGTCTTAATCTATTTACTTCAAATCATTAAAAGGTTCATTCACGTAACCATTAACATTTTTCCCATATTGATTTTATCCGTAACAACTGGATATGTGGAAGTGTTGAATTAGAATTTAAAGCTCGAAAGTTGATGAACAGGCTTAACGGAGTAAAATAATATACAAGAGTTTACGGTACGTTTCCGCGATTACGGTTTTTAATAGTCCAGGTAGAATTCTCTGTGTATAGAACTTCCAGCTATGTTACTGAAGGGGCTCAAACGCTTTTAAAGGAAAATGGATATTTTATCGCCGTGGTTAACGAAGTCTCTCCAAGGATGGATCCATTCATAAAGGTTTCAAAAGGAAGTGAATTTAAAATCTTTGGGGTGAAAAAATATTAAGACTCATTTTAGTAGAAATTGACCATCGAACTCAAAGAATTTAGGACTATCACCTTGGAAAAACTACTATAAAGGAAAATAAATACAAATAGTGGAAAAATAAAAAAGAATAGAATGCGCAAATTAATAATCCTGATTATTACCATATTTACACTTAATCTTCACGCACAAAAAATCTCGACTGATCATCCCAAATTAGTAGTTGGCATTGTGATAGACCAGATGCGTTACGACTATCTTACTCGTTTTTGGGACCGGTTTGGCGAAGACGGTTTTAAAAGAATGATTAATGAAGGCTTTAATTTTAAAAATCACCATTTTAACTATGTGCCAACTTTTACTGGACCGGGGCATACTTCTGTTTGGACCGGGACCAGCCCATTGAATCATGGCATTATCAGCAACAACTGGTATAACAAATTTGAAGACAAGATAGTCTATTGCACAGAGGATAATGCCGTCGAACCGTTAGGAACCAACGCTTTAGCTGGTAAAATGTCACCACATCGAATGAAGGTTACCACTGTGGCCGACCAAAACCGGATGCATACCCAAATGCGAGGAAAAACTATTGGAGTATCCATTAAAGACCGAGGTTCAATACTTCCGGCGGGACATACTGCTAACGCTGCATACTGGTTTTATGGTGCAAATGAAGGTAAATTTATTACTAGTACTTTTTACATGAAGGAATTGCCGCAATGGGTACAGGACTTCAACAATTCAAATGCTGCGGAAGCATATTTTAAAACCTGGAATACACTTGAAAGCATTCCTACCTATAAAGAAAGTGGTGTTGATGTAAACAAATTTGAAGGGGGGTTCAAGGGAAAAAAAACAGCTTCCTTTCCCTATGACCTGGAAAAACTAAAGGCCCAAAATGGCAATTTTAATATTATTGTTCAGACACCATTCGGAAATGATCTTACTTTAGATTTTGCCCTTGCCGCTATAAAAGCCGAAGAACTCGGACAGGATAAAGATACCGATTTCCTCGCGTTGAGTTTTTCTAGTACAGACAAAGTAGGGCACAATTTCGGGGTGAATTCAAAGGAAATTGAAGATACCTATCTGAGACTTGACAATAATTTAAGTGAATTGCTTCAATATCTTGATAAAAATATAGGCAAAGGGAATTATACAGTTTTTCTTTCTGCAGATCATGGTGGCGGAGAAGTTTCAGCATATTTAGAATCGGTAAAAATTCCTGCAGGCTATTTTGATTTCGCAAAATTTTCAGAAAGATTAAATGCTTTTGTGCGCGAAGAATTCAGAAACGATAATCTTATCAATAATATTTCAAACGATCAGATATTCTTCAATTATAAAGCTTTGAAGGAAGCCAAAATCCCCTTTGGAGAAGTGGAAAAAAAAATAGCGCATTATCTCCTTCAGCAGGATCAGATTGATAAAGTATTTACGAGGACACAACTAGAGAATGGTAGTTTTAACCATGGGATTGGAGAGCTTATTCAGAATGGCTTCAACCAAAAGCGCAGTGGGGATGTGATTTTTGTAATGGATCCGGCAGTGGTTTCTTATTCCAGAACAGGTTCTATGCATGGAAGTGGTTATTCCTATGACACGCATGCACCACTTATATTTTTTGGGAAAGGAATAAAACATGGCAATACCACACGACGTTCAGAAGTTATAGATATCGCACCCACAGTTTCGGCTCTGCTGGGTATTTCCTTTCCAAATGCGGCCACCGGTATACCCTTGTATATTATGCTCGATAACTAATATGGAATAGTATTCTCTATAAAATAACCATTTGAAAAATTTTCATAAAGTGAAAAAAATAGTAATAGCGTCAGATTCATTTAAAGGTAGTGTTTCATCTATAGAGGTAGCACAAATTGCAGAGACTGCCGTTCACAATATTTTTCCAGAATGCGAAGTTTTGAAAATACCTGTGGCCGATGGGGGAGAAGGAACTGTGGATGTATTGGTTTCGGTAATGAACGGTAATATTATTTCCTGTAGAGTAAAAGGTCCTCTTATGGAACCGGTCCTGGCGAGGTACGGCATTATAGAAGATGAAAAGACAGCAGTGATTGAAATGGCTTCGGCCAGTGGATTAACCTTAGTGCCCGTGGAAAAGCAAAATCCGATGCTTACATCAACATACGGTACTGGTGAATTAATTAAAGACGCTCTTCTGCGTGGTTGTACCAATTTTTTAGTTGGAATTGGAGGAAGTGCTACTAATGATGCCGGAACTGGAATGTTGCAGGCGCTTGGTTTCAGGTTTCTAGACAACAAAGGAAAAGAACTTGGTGGCGGAGGAAAAATATTAACAAGAATCTGTTCTATAGATGATTCTAAGGTTGTTCCAGAAGTGAAACAAGCAAAATTTACTGTAGCCTGTGATGTAAATAATCCTTTTTCGGGTATTGATGGGGCGGCTTATGTTTATGCCCGCCAAAAAGGAGCCGATGAGCAAATGATCCATGACCTGGATATCGGGCTCAAAAATTTTGCGGAGGTAATAAAAAACCAAAAAAATAAAGATATAGATTCTGTTCCAGGAGCCGGGGCAGCGGGGGGCATTGGTGGAGGTTTTCTGGCTTTTCTAAATGCTAATCTGAAGCCAGGTATAGAGATGGTTCTTGACTGTATAGGTTTTGATAGTTTAATATTCGGAGCAGATTTAATAATAACAGGAGAAGGTAAACTGGATAAGCAAACAGGGATGGGAAAAGTACCAGCCGGAGTTCTGATTGCGGCAAAAAAAAAGGAAATCCCTGTAATAGCGATTGGTGGCTGCATTGAAGAAATAGAAGACTTGAACAATGCCGGTTTCCTTGCGGTTCTTTCGCTCTTGCCATATCCTGTGACATTGCGACAGGCTATGAATAAAGAGTTTACATTAGAAAATATAAAACGCACTCTGGAACAACAGTTCCGTGTAATTCAACAATTTCAAATTAAATAAATTTATTTATGAGTGCAATGGGAGCTTTAATTGGACTAATATTGTCCATTGTATTAATAATCCGAAAGATATCACCGGCATATAGTCTTATTCTTGGAGCACTTGTAGGAGGTTTAATTGGGGGATTTACCTTATCTGAAACTGTTACCCACATGATAGATGGTGTAAAAGATATTACTCCAGCTATTTTACGAATCCTTACAGCTGGAATTCTTTCAGGGGTTCTAATAAAAACAGGAGCGGCGGCTACCATATCTAATGCCATAATCAAGAAACTCGGAAAATCCCATGTATATTTAGCCTTAGCGCTGGCTACTTTTTTTCTTACTGCTATTGGTGTATTTATAGATGTAGCCATAATTACCGTAGCTCCCATAGCCCTTAGTATTGGTAAAAAACTTTCTATTCGGAAAGGGGTCCTGTTGGTAGTAATGATTGGCGGGGGAAAATGCGGAAATATTATATCACCTAACCCCAATACTATTATAGCTGCTGAAAATTTTGATGCCGATCTTTTTTCAGTGATGTATGCCAATATTATTCCCGCACTTCTCGGTTTGATTTTTACAGTATATGTGGTTGCGCGCTTAATGCCTGGTAAAGGAGCTTTTGTGCAAGAGGAAGACATAGAAAAGGAGCAGGATAATTTACCATCATTTATAAGCAGTATGGTTGCACCGGTTTTAACAATTGTTTTACTTTCTTTACGACCTCTTTTTGGATACGGGGTAGATCCTTTAATAGCACTTCCCGTGGGTGGAATTGTAGGTGTTATCGCCATGCGAAAAGGCGATTTTTTAAAAGAGGGAATGAGTTACGGACTTGCAAGGATGTCGGTTATAGCTATCTTATTAGTTGGAACTGGTACGATTGCGGGAATAATAAAAGCTTCTTCTATGAAGGATGTTTTATTGGGAGCTTTGATTCAAACAAATCTTGGGGAAGTTTTAATAGCTCCCTTATCTGGTATGTTAATGGGTGCAGCAACGGCTTCATCAACCGCAGGTGCCACGGTTGCTTCTTCTTCCTTTGCCGAAATTATTTTAAAAGCCGGCATAAGTGGAATTTGGGGAGCAGCAATGGTCAATGCCGGCGCAACCGTTTTAGATCATTTACCACATGGTTCTTTTTTTCATGCGACTGCAGGGGTTACTAATGTGAACATAACTAATCGCCTAAAACTTTTGCCATATGAATCGGCTATTGGGTTTGTTCTTGCAGCCCTTTCAGTTTTTGCATATTATTTATTTTCCAGTTAAATTGTTTAGATGGAAAACGTATACTGATCCAACAATGAGTGTATCAAAAAAAATGTTATGAAAAATAACAGATTGTTGGTTCCTCTTTCTCCGAAGAGAATTTACCAAATTCTACTAAAAGGCCGAAACCATAATATTTAGGGGCTTTTTTAATTTCATTCACTATCAACAAAACCATCTAAAATCAATAAAATAGAGCTTGATTCGGGACTATTTTTTTCTAATAAAAGCAGCAAAGAATGAGCTGTAGGGTGTTTAATTAAGGACGATAACGTTTTTAAAGCTGTGCCCATTGACACTGTAAGCATCAGGATAGGAACATTAAAATTTAAAAACTAAGCAGCACTATGCAAAAATCCTGAATAAAAAATTCAGCAAAAATCTGCTGGATTTCAGATCATGATTGCAAAAACTATAAGGGGTTGAATACCATCCTAATTTGTATAAAGAGAATAAAAGGTTTGTAAATAACCCAAAGTTATTTTAAATAAAATTCGCATATCCGTTCGAATACCTAAAAATTAGTGTTGTCACCCTTAGCGTAGTCGATGGGCTTAAAAAGCATCTCGACTGCACTCAAGTTAAAAAAATGTATTTATTGGTAAGGTGGCGTGGAATCGGAATTATATTTAAGACTTTGGCTCCAGTTCCGGCATGGGAAGCATTTTACCATTTTTTGACCTTCCTAAAACGATAACCTCTTTACTTGCCTTGTATTCATCTATAGCCAGTAATAATTGTTCTTTAGTATCTCTTCGAATTTTGATTCCTTTACTCTTATTTTTATTACGGACTTCTATATAATATCCGTCTCTTAGATCTTTCGGTTTTGTGGAAGGTCTTCCCATCTGTGATTTTTTTTAATTTGGAAAAATAATCTTTACTCGTAATGTACGAATAAAGAAATTTGAGATGGTAAAATAGAATAAATTATCTAAGAATATTGAAATTAATGATAATCTTTACTTATTGGGGAATTAAGTTTTCCTTAAAAATATGTTTTTTTAATTAATTTAATGGATTAGGCTTAAATGTGACCTCCATGATTTCAAAAATAAACCAAAGTAGGAGACAGCGAAGGAGTAGTTGTCAGCGAAGGAGTAGTTGTAAAAGGTAAAGAAATTTCCGCCAAAGAGCAACGTAAAGTGAAAAAAGACGGTAAAGAAGATGCTGACGTTGAAAAAATTACAATAATTTTATACAATAAAATATAAGCGGTTAATCAGCTGCTTTTTTATTTCTATATTAAAGGCTATTTTTAAAATTGAAAGATTTAAGTTATAGAAAGACCTAATTTTCAAAACAAATAAATTTCAATGCTGAAGATTTTTAGAAAATATATATTGTTCTGCGGAGTCCTGGCCCTTTTTTCCTGTAAGGATGAGAAAAAAGTGGAATCAGCTGCCGTTAATGAAAAAGAAGCAAAAAAAGAGATTCTTATTTCTGAACATGATCTTATTAGAAAGCAACCAGATAGTATAGAAAATCCGGAAGGGATGATATGGGTTTCCGGGGTGAAATTCACCATGGGCGCTCAGGCTGACGATCCGCTGGCTTTGCCCCGAGAAAAACCAGCGCATCCGGTTGCCGTTGATGGTTTTTTCATCGATCAGACTGAAGTAACCAATGCGGAATTCCAGGAATTTATTGATGCCACGGGTTATGTTACCGTTGCCGAACGACCCATAGATTGGGATGAAATGAAAAAGCAACTCCCGCCAAATACCCCAAAACCTCATGATAGTATTTTGCAACCGGGTTCTTTAATCTTCAGAAAAGAACTGGAAAAAGTGAGTAACTTAAACGATTATTCCCAATGGTGGGAATGGAAAAAAGGGGCAAACTGGCAACATCCTGAAGGTGCCGGCAGTTCCATTAAAGGAATGGATAATTTTCCGGTGGTACATATCTCTTATGAAGATGCCTTGGCCTATACTAACTGGAAAGGTAGAAGTTTGCCAACCGAAGCAGAATGGGAAGCCGCCGCCCACGGTCAATTACCTGGCGGAATCTATACCTGGGGAGATGAAGAAGAAAAACTTAACGAGGAAGCCAATACCTGGCAGGGAGAGTTCCCGGTAAAGAATAAACCGGAAGATGGCTATAAATACGTCTCCCCGGTTAAATCCTTTCCGGCAAATAGTCTGGATATATATGACATGGCGGGGAATGTTTGGGAAATGACCAGCGATAATTTTAATACGGAATATTATAAAACCGCTCTTAATGAAGGAGAGCTGTTGAATCCCACAGGATCGGTGAGTTATTATAATCCGGAGAATCCGTATCAGAAAGAAAAGATCATAAAAGGAGGTTCCTTTTTATGCAATAAATCTTATTGTGCCAGTTACCGTATTTCCGCAAGAATGGGGATGACCATGGATTCCGGTTCAGATCATGTAGGTTTTAGAACGGTGAAGAGAATAAAGCAATTTTAATACTAAAATCAATTACGCTTCTTTAAGCTTTATTCTTTCTCTCATTCATAAAATTGGTTTCTAAAATATCACTTTATTCAGATAATACCTATCTGCGATTCAGCGAGTATGTATTAATTTTATTATTCCGAAGTTTTATGAGCCAATAATTTTTTAAAATAATCTGCTACTTTCGAAGCACCGTTCTCCCCTCCATCGTCGATATTTGATAATATTACTACAGTGTAATTATCTTCCATGAAATCCATTAATTCACAGTGTATCCCGTACCACCCACCACTATGTCCAAGAATAGTTTGATTATATCTATTATCTACGTCTATGCCGTAACCTAATTGTGTATTATAGCCTTTTACTTTTGGCCCAAACATCAAATTCGTAGTTTCTTTTTTTAAGAATTTGAAATTTCTTAAAGCTTTAGAGAAATTAAATAGGTCTTCTATTGTGGAATAATAAAATCCAGCGGGCGATGCTTTGGTTAAATAATAATCATTTTTCTTAAGGGTTTTGTTCTGGCCAAATAACGAGGTATAACCGCTAGCTTTATTTTCAACAATAGAATCAATCTCCAACTCTGTAGTCTCAAACATTTGAGCTGGTTTTAAAATATGATCTCTAATGTAATCGTAATAGTTTTCACCTGATACTTTTTCTATGATTAAGCCAAGAATAACAAAGCCGGTTCCGCTATAATCATATGTAGTTCCTGGTTTCGATAATAAAGTGTCATTTACAAATAGCGGCACGAAATCTGAAATTTCGTGATACCTTCCATTCTGTATTTTATCTAGATTGGTAACATAAAAATTATTTAATCCTGATGTATGTGTCAATAATTGATGAACAGTTACTGAATCCCTTACAAGTTTATTGGGATAATCGGGCAAATAGTTTCCTATAGGTACATTCAATTTTATTTTACCTTGTTCATATAATTGCAAGATGGCAACTGCCGTAAACATCTTTGTAATGGAAGCAATATTGAATTTTGTATCAATTTTGTTTTTAACGTTATATTCTATACTGGAATATCCGTACGCGTGTTTCTCGATTATTTTATCGTTATGAGCCACTAAAACTGTCCCGGAGAAGTCTTTTGAATTTAATGTGTTTAAATAGGTTTTGATTTGAGAATCGGTTGACTGAGCATAGCCTGCCAGAACAAAAAGTATTAATATTGATGTGATTTTATTTGT
Organism: Gramella sp. AN32; assembly: GCF_023718305.1. Lineage (GTDB taxonomy): Bacteria > Bacteroidota > Bacteroidia > Flavobacteriales > Flavobacteriaceae > Christiangramia > Christiangramia antarctica. The sequence goes on along the minus strand of NZ_QEYO01000004.1, from coordinate 187,121 downwards.
CATTCGGACTCAAATTTTTATGCAAAATAGTTAATAATAGCCTGGGTTGATGAAAAGTGCCGAGTAGGGGACCGGAATTTCAAACCGATTCCTACTTGGCTAAATTTCACAACATAATACTTAATGTCTGGAAATGGGAATCTCGTAATTTCAAAAAGTTAATATATAAACTTTTTAAATGGCGCTGTGAATTTCTCTAATCCCGGAGGAAGCATCAAGAACCCTAATATTAATTATTCACCAGTAATTTCAGAAAGTATCTGTTTAAATACATCCACAGGTTGTGCACCTGTTACGGCACTTTTTCTGTTAAAAACGGTAGTGGGCACTGAATTGACCCCTAGATTTTTCCAATATTCCTGTTTGGTCCTTACCTCGTTGCGAGCTTCGCTATCGTCCAATTTTGCTAGAGCTTCTTCAGCATTTAAACCAACATCTAACAAGGCTTGTTTTAATATGTCTCTTTTCGAAACATCCTTTCGATCACTAAAAAATGCTTTAGTTAATTGCATTTTCAATTCGGTTTGTTTGCCAAAATCTTTTGCATATTCCAGTAAAACATGTGCTTCAAACGTATTGGCCATGCGCATTTCATCAAAATAATCGAAGGTAAAACCTAGTTCTGCACCAGCTTCAGCCATACGTTGTTGCGATTCTTTTTGCTGTTCTAAAGTTGAACCATATTTTTCTGCAATATGCTCCTGAACATTTTGTCCTTCCGCAGGCATATTTGGATTCAATTCAAAAGGTTGCCACTCAATTTGTACTTGGTCCTGAATACCCAATTCTGAAATAGCTTTTTCCAAACGTTTGTAACCAATGGTGCACCATGGACAAACCACATCAGAAACGATATCTATTTTAATTTTATCTGTCATTTTAGTTTTGTTTTTGTATGGAAAAACCTGGCTTTTTAAAATACTACAGGTTCCACTTTATTTTTTTAAAGATGATTTGATACTTTACCTGGGAAGCATTTGTTGGGATAACTGAATGATCTCTTCAAGCTTTTCCACTATTTCCATAGGCTTTTCTTCCTGTAGAAAGTGACGAGAACTTATTTCGTGAATTTTTTGTAATCCAGCTGCTTTCTTGATTTCCTCTCCGTATTTATCGAGAGTTAAGAATGGATCGTTTGCTCCCCAAACAGCCTGAACTGGATATGGCACTTCCTGCACCGCCTTGTAACATAAACTTCTAAAGGCTTCTGAATCATCGAAATTCCGCATTATTTTCAGATAAGCATCCCCACCATCTTCCCGCTTTAAAATATCGATATGAGCATTAATTTCATCTTTCGGTATTTTTGAACTATCATTTACCCCCATTTGGCTGAACATGAGTTGCCAGGTAGGATGTTGTAGAGTGGCCACTTCTATTTCGCCTAAAACAGGTTTTTCAAAAGGTCGCATAGGCCAGGGCTTTTTGAAATTAACCACATCTATCCACGTATTAAGAACGGTAATAGACAATATTTTATCCTGATTTTGTGCGGCTAGAGCAAAACCAACAGGACCACCAATATCATGAATTAAAAGATGATAGGTATCCATACCTAAACTCTTAGCTGCTTCGGCTGTAAATTTTGCAAAAGAAGAAAATGAATAGTCAAAATCTTTTGGCCTGTCAGAAAATCCCATCCCGGGAAAATCAATAGCTACGCCTCTAAAGCCTTTTTCGGCGAGTGCCGGTACAATTTTTCGGTATAAGAAAGAGGAAGTGGGGACACCATGTAAACAAAGAACTGCTTCACCGCTTCCCTGATCCAGTGCGAAACCTTGTAAGCCGTTAATATTAAAATATTTTCCGGAAGCTTCATGCTTCTCCATAATCGTTTCAATAGAATTTTTCTTACTCATGGCACAGGGTTTAAATATTAATAAGACTTATATAACTTCGCTAATCTGAACTTGTGGTTGCACATTGGTAAAATTAGGAAGATCTTCTAAAATGGTTTCGGCATTTGCGCCAAAAGATTGCTGAAAAGTTTCCATAGATTCAAAAACTAAATTCGTAATCACCACATACGGTGCAGGTTGTTCCGGACTTCCTCCAGAAATTCCAATGTTAATGTTAGATGATATGATGGCATCCCCCAATAATTCTGAAAGTAGTTGACTGTGTTGAGTGGTATAATAATCTTTATCGAATTTTAAATCGGCACTATTTGGATATAAAACTGTTAACTTGATCATGTTGTTTGTATTTAATTCGTTTAAATTATTTATAAACCTTCCGAAAAACCGGAAGGTTTATCGCTATCGATCAATCTGGGGATTTAAGCTACCACATTATCTTTCGACCAGGCAAACTTTTTAAATCCTGCATCAACAGGGGTGTTGGCAATATGGTTTGTATAATTACTGATCACTTTTTGGGATAAACCTAAAATGATTTCCAAAACTTGTTGTTCTCCATAACCTGCAGTATAAAACGTATCTAAATCATCTTGAGTTACGTTCCCACGATTACGAACAATCGTTAACGTCATCGCGCGTAATGCTTCAAGTTTTGCATTCTCAAGAGGTGTTTCGTTACGTAGTGCTTCTGTTATAGCATCGTCTACCTTCATCATTTTTGCAATACCCGTATGTGCAGGTACACAATAATGACAAGCGTGTTCTACGTTTATGGTTTGCCATACCACTGTGAGTTCCTCATTGTTAAATGAAGAATCTACAAACAACTCGTGTAAAGTTTGATACGCTTCTAGAATTTTTGGGGTACCTGCTAAGACACCGTGTAAACCGGGTATCATTCCATATGCTTTTTGAGAATTTTCTAATAATGCTTTGCTGTCTTCTGGTGCAGTTTCAATGTTGTGAACTTTTAACTTTGTCATAATTTCAATTTTTCAGTTTATAATTAAATAACTAAACAATCGTTTAGCTATTGGGTAAAAAAATATTTAAATATTTTTGAAGGTCATTTCTATGTAATCTTCAATTTCTTTTTGACTGTTAACTCTTGTGGCAGCGGCTAAACCATGTTTTGCGAGTACTAAAAAGTTAGCTTGTTTGAGTATGGTTTCTTCATCTTTACTGGGATCCATTCTTAACTTTTCAATAAATAAATTTTTGAGATTATCCATAAAATAATCCATCTGATCTTTTACTAATTCGTCTTCACTTTCTGAAAACTCATTATACGTATTAGTAAGTAAACAACCTTTTGCATTACCTTCCTGACGACAAATAGCTACAGAGTCATAAAAAAACTGTTTGATATCCTCAATCCCATTTGAAGCATTTCTGAATTTTTCAAACATAGCATTCACTCTTACGCTGTAACTTTTTAAACTTTCCAGAAAGACTCCGTGTTTATTTCCAAAACTAGAGTATATAGAGAACTTATTGATGCCCATTTCTTTTTCAAGCATTTGCATGGAGGTTTTTTCATAGCCGTTACGCCAGAATAAACGCATTGCTTTGTCAATAACTTCTTCTTCTATATATTGTTTTTGTCTTGCCACTATTTCTAATTAGAGCACAAAACTAACCAATCGTTTAGTAATAAAAAAATATATTCACATTTATTAATTTTCATAACTGAAATTTATTAATTTTTGGTTTGCTAATCGGCTACAAATAGTCTTGTTTGGAGCCCTGTAGATGCACTAGAAACGCTCCCGAGCTATCGGGAGCGTTGGCTTAGTGGTTAAAATAACTGGTCTCTAAAACATCCATTTTCAGCAAAGTACCCGTTTTCCGATAATTGTTGTAGGCTGTTATTATTCTTTAGTAAACAGAAATTCTTTACCTCCTTGTTTCATTAACATTTCTTCAGTGTGGGGTTTGAACTCTATTTCCACACCTGCCTGTTCGAAAATAAAGATGTCTTTTGCGGTGGGTTCCAAGGGGAAGGATGGTTGACCCGTAGCTTGAGCTAATAAGGTTGAGCCTTCCCTTGAAATCATAATTTTTGGGGGAATCTGTTCACTTGAATATGTTCCTAAATACTTTTCTAAATCTTTTGTTGACAATTTGACTTTATTGAAATGAGGTAAATCAAATCCGTCCCCATAAAAACTTCCGAGTACGGCCAGGAGGATTTCGTTTATATTATAATTTATTCCGTTGGAAGTAAGGCTAATAGCGAGTTTATCTTCTGGAAAAAAGCCGGTTACAGATTGAAAACCATCTATACCACCAGTATGTCCATAACTCCATTTTTCATTATAAGGGAACCGCAAAAGACCTAAACCATATCCATTTTCTATATTTTTCATTTGCTCCAAACTAGCTTCAGAAAGAATATTTTCGGCAAATAAGGCGGCTATAAATATGTTCAAGTCTTCAGGTGTGGATACTATGGCTCCCGCACCCTGGGGGATGGACATATCAGTTTCTGGCTCTTTGTTCCATTTGCCCAAATAAGAGTAGGAAGAAGCTTCGTTATTATTATTGTTAATTTCTCCGCCGTAAAAAGTATGAACTAATTTTAAGGGGGTGGTAATTTTTTCTTTCAGTAATGTTTCAAAAGATTTTTTGTAAACGTCTTCTAAAATATAGGTCAGTAAAACGAAATTAGAATTGCTATACTCACTTTTGGAATGTGGGGGGAATTCACTTTCATAGCCTGCAATTCTTTTAAGCATACTATCTTTGGGTTGTTTTATTTTACTCCAGTTAGAGTAATCCTCATTCCTGGTAAAGTCGTGAATTCCACTACTGTGGTTGAGCAAGTTCCTGATCGTGATTGTTTCTGAATTTTTAACTGTAGGGTAAAAATCATTTAGACTTTGCCCTAATTCTAATTTGTTTTCTTCTACGGCCTTTAAAATTAAAGTGGCAGTAAATATCTTGGAAATAGAGCCAATCCTATATTTAGTATTATCATTGGATTTGATTGAATCCTCAAGATTTATAAAACCGATAGTGTTTTTATAAATAGTATTTCCATTTTGAGAAACTGCCAGGCTTCCCATAAATTTGTCGTTTTGTTCCAGGATCTGGAACAGGCTATCTAATTTTTCTGTGTTCAGTTTTTGAGCTACACAAATTGTAGATAAAAAAAGGAGGACAGCTGTGATGATAAAGTTTTTCATTGTTTTAATTTTTATTGATTGATCTTTTTAACTTTAATAATAAGGTGATGAGCAGGTAAGAGAGGATAATGGATAAAATCATAGTTGGAATAAACCAATTACCTAAAACTTCAGAAATATGGGGATCTTGTAGATAACTGTCGTTTAATCTTCCAAGAGCCATGAAGGAATTATTTTTTAGAAAAAGTCCAACATTTTCGGGATTTTCCAGCTTCGCATACATAAGAAAAACAAAACCCAATAAGCATAAGTAGAGTAAGCCGAAGAATTAATAGGAAACCCCATTGGTGATATTTAATGCCAGAGCCCTAAATAGATGGATTGGATTAAAGGTTCGTGTAGCCTGTTCTAATTTTTTATCGGCAATTAAAGGTTTCAAAATATCTTCAGGATCACCAAGTTTATCGATGATATCAAGGAGCCTATCCATTTCTTTTTCCTGGTTCTTACGAGATAAACCTTCATAAATATGGCTATTGAATTCAAGTAGAACTTCATTTTGATCAGTTTCCGGCAATGGCCGAACAGTTCTTCTTATCCGGTTCATGTAGTTATCGTACACACGTTTTGCAGCACGTTCTTTAAACTGAATTTCCTTTACTTTCATTTAGATATTTTTTGAATTGACGATGATAAATCTTCCCAGTAGGTTTGCATTTGCTCAAGCGTTTTCATTCCTGTATCTGTAAGACTGTAATATTTTCTGGGAATACCAGATTCTTGCTCTACCCACTTGGAATCAACAAGGTTCTCTTTTTTCAATCGGTTCATTAAAGGATAGAAAGTTCCTTCTGCGATTTCGATTTTAGTTAATTTCTTTACCTCTTCAATAAATTCATAGCCATAGAATTCATTGTTTCGGAGAACATTCAAGACAATAAAGGTTAGGGTCCCTTTCTTTACTTGAGATTTCCATTTTTCAACAAATACTTTATTCATAGAGCAAATGTATAACAAAATACATTGTATTACTATGTATTATAAAATAATATTATTGCTTTCAGGCGAAAGGATAAATTAGCCCTTAGCTTGGAGACTTTCCGTTTTTGTTTTGGATCGTGGGATCGAAGGTCGATTCTTTACCTTGTGAGTTATTTACAAATGGCGCTTAATCAGTTCTGGGAAACGTTCGGAATAGGAAATGGATTCAGGATAATTAGCTAGCTTTTCCAAACAGGTAAGAAAATTTACTTAAAAAGGCTTTACCGGCTTTTTAACCATAAACTACATCGTTGAATTTTATCCACTATAATAGGATCGTAATATTATAACTACGAAGTAGAACTGAAACACGTTGCATATGTAGAAACTAGCAGGGCTTAAAGGATTATTATTTAGAACAAAATGATGACTCCAGATAAACAAAGAATGCTCCCGGTGGATATTTTTCAACAAATTCTAAAAATTAAGGCGGGATTACAAGAGTAATCCGCCTAAATTATATAATTCGAAATTTTAATAACTGATTACTAGTGTTTTAGGAATCCTACTGCCTTCCTTTTAAGCGCACCTCAATCTTCTTCTTTTTTGCCGTAAGGCGCTTCATTAAATCCATTAAGTCAGGGTCTTTATTTTCTTTATAGATTTCATTAATGCCTAATATTAGTTTTTTTACTTTACGCGAAGCAGCAACACGGTCACTGGTAGACATATTGCTCATCTTTGATTGTTCAAATTCATTTGCTTCTTTAACAATGTCCATAAGGCTTACTCTTTTTTTAAAATTCTTTTCAAATTAAGAAAAGATGGTTGGTAGCACTAACTAAGATAGCAATATAATAATCTTCATCCCAATTAAAACAATAAGCACCTTAAAATTTATTGATGAAGGGCAATTAGTGGAATATTTTGAAGTGGTCCCAGATCTGTAATCCGCGAATGGGTCAGGCCGAATTTTCGCCAAAAATCAGGTTTTTTATCTATTAAACAAATGATGGAATCTGAATTAGATCTGGCAAAATTTTTCAGGTCAGCAACACTTTCAATATTTTCAATTGGAACATGACTTTTAGATAACTTTTCTATGTGGGAACGAACTTTGGCCTGGTTTTCTATTTGAATTTGGTGCATTTTTTCTTTCCCTCTTAAGGCTACAATCTGAACGCTGCCCCTGGCAATCTCCACCAATTCATACCAATGATTAAGTTCAGACACAGGAAGATCTTCCTCGAAATTGGAGGCCAACACAAATTTTGGGTGTTTTTGCACATGGGCCGTTGCCGGGATGATCATTACGGGACATTCCCTGATATTTTCAATAATGCGCCTGGTGTTTTTACTATAACTATACCCATCATAATCAGCAGGTATTTGTTTTTTCCCCGGCAGGATTACTAAATCTATCTTAAGTTCCTGAATGGTCTTTTTAATTCCTTCAATAAGGTTCGTAAATTCTGAGACGGCATGAAAATGATGTTTTTTATTTTTACTGTTGAGGGAATATTTTTGAACGGCACGCCTTAAGCTACATTCTGAATCACGTCTTGGTCTTTCAAAATAAACATCTTCCGCCTGAATAAACGGAATAGGGTTAAGGTTTTCTACATTAAAGGTATAGGTGTTGAGAAAATAAAATTGGCAGTCCTCCCTTTTAAAAAAGTTCACCGCATAGTCTATGGCGTCATAACTATTGAATTTAAAGTCGATTGGGATTAAAATATTTTTCATGATTAAAGGTTTTATTTGCGTTGATATGTTGAAAGAATTTTGTAGATCGATTTTCTTAGTTGATGGAAATTTTCCATCAGGTCTATATAGGAATCACGTTTATTTTCATGTTCTTTTGCCCTGGACACATCATATTCCCTTTTGCCATATTCAAACTCTGTATTAAGTTCCTGTTCATACCTGCATAATGTTGCCAGCACTAAGGTGTTTTTTCTTCGTAGCCCCAAAATGTTGTTTTCAATGGAACTATTTTTCAATAATTGTTTATCAATTAGTCTCAACTGTTCTAATTCTGAATTAAGAATAGACAGCGTATCGATCCATTGGCTCAACTCTATCAGATCCTTTCTAATACAAAGCCTTCTATTGCATTCAATTCTATAGGGTACTCCAATTTCCAATAGTCCTCATTTTTACGATGTGCCATTGAGTAATGTGAACTTCCCTTGCACCTTGCTAAAAAAATCATTTTTCAGCCTTCTGTATTTATCTAAATAATAGAGATAATTTCGCCTGTAGCTCTCGTGTTCGGTAACAAAGGCCATATCACACTGAGCGTCTTCACATTCTAAAATGTCTTCCCTGGAATTTTTATAATTTTGAAGGGCAGTAAGCAATGTTTCACTTTCTAGATGCTTCTTGTTAAATTTCTGAAGCGTAGCTTCATTATCTGGATTGCTGCCAAAATCTTCCCTGCAAAGCCCTATAAGATTGGTCATTTCTTTCTTAATGTATATTAAATGGCTAATCCAATAGTCTATTTCAATAGTATTTAGCTTATGTGTGACGTCTATATCGGTGTCATGTGGATATATTTCTGTTTTTAAATTTTCCATCTTGAATGTTTAAATTGAGATTTGAATTTTTTTTTCGTTTTTTTCCTGGATTACCGTGACAATTTTTAGTTTCTGCCTACCGGAAGGAAAGTCCCATTCTACCGTATCCCCTTCCGAATAACCATAAAGGGCCGCGCCCATAGGTGTAAGAATGGAAATTTTATCCTGTTTGGTATTCTTTTCTGACGGGATGACAAGTTGTATGGTTTTTTCCCAACCTTTTTCTGAATACACCATAACTTTACTATTAAAGCGGATCACGTCTTCAGGCATTTCGCTTTCATCTACTATTTGGGCATTTTTTAATTCTGCATTAAATCTTTGTAATGATTTCTGTGTTTCAAAATCTTCGACATAACCTGAGATATTAAGGATACGTTTTATGTACACATACTCTTTCTTTTCTATAATTAAACTTCCGTATTTCATCGTATTTTTTTTAATGTTATGATTAAGGAAAAATCCCCCTTTGCACGTACGCTTTCTCGATACGCTTTATGGCGATACAATAAGCTGCCGTACGCAAATCCATTCCTTCCCTTTCTGAATATTCATATACTTTATTAAAGGATTCCTCCATCTTTTTGTCAAGCTTTTGCATAACCTCACCCAGTTGCCACAATTCGCCATTCCGATTCTGTAGCCATTCAAAATAACTCCCTATTACCCCACCGGAGTTGCATAAAATGTCCGGAATAATGGTAATACCACGATCTAAAAGAATTTTTTCGCCTTCCCCATTGGTTGGACCATTGGCGCCTTCTGCAATTAGTGTTGCTTTAATGGATGCAGCATTGTTTTTAGTGATCTGGTTTCCTAAAGCTGCCGGAATACAGATATCGCACTCAGTTCCCAGGAACCCATCCTTTTCTAAAACTGAAGCTTCTGGAAAATCCACGATGCTGCCATCGTTGGTCTTAGTGTAATTCATAAGATCTTCAACCGCAATCCCCTGTTGATTTTCTATACTACCAAAAGCGTCCTGCACCGCTACTAATTTTGCCCCTTCTTTTTCTAAAAAATGAGAAGCCCAATAGCCTACATTCCCAAAACCCTGAACAATAAACTTTTTACCATACAAGGTTTCATTGTTACGTTTCAACCAGCATTTGATATTTAAAAATACCCCGTAACCTGTCGCCCTATCACGTCCTTCCAAGCCACCACTTCCATCAGGTTTTCCGGTTACCACATGTTGGTTCGCGGTACGTTCGGCAGGTGGGCGTGTGCTCATATAGGTATCTGCAATCCAGGCCATGGTTTGGCTGTTTGTATTTACATCTGGGGCGGGAATATCGTGTTCCGGTCCAATATTATCTGCCAGCGCAAAAGTGAACCTACGGGTAATGCGCTCCAGCTCCCCCTGGGAATATTTAGATGGATCTATTTGAATGCCACCTTTGCCACCACCATAAGGCAAACCTGCCAATGATGTTTTCCAGGTCATCCACATGGCCAGCGCCCTTGCCGCGTCAATATCAACTGTGGGATGGTAACGCAACCCCCCTTTATAAGGGCCCAGAGCGTTATTGTGCTGCACGCGATATCCTGTAAAGATTTCTACCTCACCATTATCCATCTTTACGGGAAAATGTACAACGATCTCGTTGTTGGTGATACTTAATATTTTTCTAATGCTGGGATGAAGATCGATATGGTCTGCAGCTGTATGAAATTGCTCCATAACATTATCCATCATCCCTCTTACCGGGGTTTTCTTTATCTTATTATTTAATGCTGCGGTTATAGTCGTCATAATGGTAAACCGTTTTGAACGGATTTCTATTAGTTGTTGTTATTTGAAAAGGCGGTTGGCGATACTTCTTTGCTGAAACTTTTCGATGAGATATCTGCTCCGCTGTTTTTTGCAATTGGATTTTTTTCCGGTAATAGCCTCAATGATTGAAGTCAAGTTCATATTACTAAGTTTAAAATGGATTGTTGATTAAACCTCTATTTCTGATGTGGCGCTTGTTTGCTAACCTATAAGGGCTATTGCGTACACTGGAAAATCTAAGTTTGGTTTGCTTTTCATTCTTTCCTTTAAGGAAAGTGGTTAAATCGTTTAAAATCATGTCTTTTGTTTTTTATTCTTTTAATGTTATATCATAACCGTTTCTGGTTGTTGCTGAACCTTAAGTAAGGGTAGGGATTTATTGGTCTTTATTAATTCATGGATCTTTTCGTCATATTCGCTACATGACCATACCTGGCTTTTTTGAGTGGTGAGCACACACGAATCTTTATGGATACAGGTGGGGCAAATATTGAATGGATTCGATTTCATAGTACACTGTTTTTGTTTTATATACTAAAGGCAATCGATATGCCAGCCCCCCGAACGTTTGGTGCCAGATAGGTATGGAAATAGAAAAACCCTTGTTGTACAAGGGTTCTGGGTCTTTTTCGAGAAGGGAAGGGGAAATAACAAACGGTACAAAATTACCCGGATGGAGAAATTTGTACCAGTAAAAATTAGTTTATTCTGACAGTTTCTGCCGAATGGTCTTCCTATCAATTCCTAAAATCTCGGCGGCTTTTGTTTTATTATTATCAGTAGCGTTGAGCACTTTTTGAATATATCGTTTCTCCATTTCTTTGAGGGGGAGAAGTTCATGCTCAGGGAATTCTATGTTGTACTTTAAAGAATCCGGAAGGTGCTCTACCGAAACTATTTTGTCGCACATGATAACCGCACGCTGGATTACATTCTCCAGTTCGCGGATGTTTCCCGGCCAATCATAACGTTCTAAAATAGCCAGGGCCTCCGGGCTTATTTTTATAAAACGGTCTTTAAACTCAACACCATATTTAAAGAGGAATTTTTCAGTTAATAACGGAATATCTTCTTTCCGCTCCCTTAAAGGTGCTACGTCTATTTCAACTACCGTAAGGCGATAATAAAGATCTTCCCTAAAGGTTTCTTTCTTGATCATTTCCTTTAAGTCGCTGTTGGTAGCGGCAATAATGCGCACATCAATTTTATCTGCTTTTTGGGAACCCACCTTGACCACTTCTTTTTCCTGAAGTACTCGCAGTAAGCGGGATTGCACAGCAGTTGAAGCGTTCCCTATCTCATCGAGGAAAATCGTACCACCATTTGCCGCCTGGAAGAAGCCATCGCGGTTTTTTTCAGCTCCGGTAAATGCTCCCTTTGTATAACCAAATAATTCGGCTTCCATTAAATTTTCTGGAATACCGCCGCAGTTAACTGCAATAAATGGGGCCCTGGAAAATTTACCTTCATAGTGTATGGCGCGTGCCACAAGTTCTTTCCCCGTTCCACTTTCGCCTTTGATGAATATGGTCGCTTTATTATCCTTTACGCGTTCAATGATCTGGATAATATCCCTGATTTTTTCAGAATTTCCAATCATCTCCCCATACGCCTTGTCTTTTTGGATTTCTGTCTTGGAAAAAGCAGTATTGGATTCATTCTTAATTTTTAGGGATTTATCTACTGCACGTCCCAACTCATCTTTTGTAAAAGGCTTGGTCAAATAATCTACCACGCCTCTCTTAATGGCGGCCAGGGAATCCTGAACCGATGGATAGCCCGTTACCACGAGTTTAGGTAAGTTGGGATAATGTTCTGATACAAATTTGATGAGCTCTGTACCGTCAATCTCCGGCATTTTTAAATCTGTAATGAGCAAGTCAATCTTCGTGTCGCGCAAGATCTGTACGGCTTCCTTGACCGATACTGCTTTGTAGGTGTGATAATGCCATGATTGTAAATGACGCTGCAATAGTTCGAGTATATTGATGTCATCATCTACGATTAATATGTTTTCTTTTTTAAGCTTCATCGATCGACTAAAATAATCAAGATTTTGGAAGTTTTACGGTAAAAGTTGCGCCTTTGCCAATATTGTTTTCTGCAGTAATAGAGCCTTTGTGACTAGATATAATCCCGTGCACTACACTTAGGCCCAGCCCGGAGCCGTCACCCGTAGGTTTGGTAGTAAAAAACGGTTGAAAAACTTTTTCCAGGGCTTCTTCAGATAAACCAGGGCCTTCATCGGAAATTTTTAAAATGATATGGTTTTTAGATTGCAAAGCTTCGATGCTGACCATTCCATTTTTTGGTGAAAAGTAGATCGCGTTGATTATTAAATTGAATATGATCTGTGTAAGTTGTATGGTATCCGCTCGAAGAAAAAGTTCTTTTTCATCGATATTGACCCTGTATTTAACTTCGGCTTTTTTAAAAGAAGCATCCAGTAGGGCAAGGGCGTTTTTTATACTGGGCACAAGGTTCACCTGTCGCATTTCCTGTGGCATTTCACAGGCAAAGAACATCAGTTTTTTTACAACTTCGCGAGAAAAAATAGCATTATTAATGATCTTGTCGAGATCTTCCAACACAGGTTTGTTATTGCTAAACTGGTCCTTTAATAACTCGGCAAAACCAAGGATGTTGGCCAGGGGGGTGTTGAGTTCGTGGGCAATGCCGGCAGTAATTTCCCCTAAAATCCCTAAACGATCTGCACGTTCCATCTGCCGTTTAAGGGATGTTTCATTCTGCTGAATTTCAATACGCTCTAAGAGGTTGCCAATTTTAAGGGCAACACTATCCAATAATTGCTTTTCTTCCTTTAAAAATGAACTCTTATGGTCATTTAAAGAAGCAATGATAGAACCATTAGGCCTGTTGAAAACCTGGATTTCTGAAGTAAGATTGAGTGTTTCATTTGTTTTACCAGTTTCAATAGAGGAGATTGATGTATTGACGGCAATCTCCGTCTGCTTAGGAAATTGGAACCCTTTCTTTAAACTTAAAGCAATAGCTTTTAAAGTCTCCTGCATCTGCTCAATATCTGCATTTACAATAATGGAGGAAATTTCATAGAGACAGGTAAGTTCTTTGATTCGTTCTTTTAAAGCGTTTTCTGTACTACTCATTAATTACATTTTGTATGATGAATTGGCAGCATAATTTTACTGTAACCCTTAAAAGGGAATGATCTTTAATATAGAAGTTTTCATTAAAGCTAGATTAAATTAATTTTTAAACTTTGAATGTCATCACCGGTAATTTGGCATGATTGGCAAGATCTTCAGAAACACTTCCATTTAGGAAATGATTTAGACCTTTTCGGCCGTGGGTACTTACTGCAATGAGATCTGCATTGGTTTCTTCGGCATAATGAATTAATCCATCTTCTACCGTATACCCGGCGATAAATTCTACTTCATCTGTTCCGCCGGCCGCTGCAAAATTCCTTACTTTCTCATTAAATTCCCTCGAGCTCATAAAGTTAGTATAGGGTAAATTCACATAAACAGGATGAACCTTACTTCCTAAAGTTGAAAGCAACGCTATACTTTTTGAAAATACAGAGGTGTTTTCCGGGTTTAAATCGGTGCCCAATACAACATTTTTCAAATCAAAATTTTTAGGTTCAGACTTAAGGACTAATACAGGGGTATTACTGTTACGAACCATTCTTTCTGCATTTGATCCTGCAAATATGCCATCCTGGGCTGTTAAACCTTGGGAGCCCATAATTATTAAATCTGCATTTACTTCCTTTGCCACAAGATCAACTTCTTTATACACCTTATGATGCTTAATCATAGGTTCAACCTTAACATCCTTTAAATATTCTTTCTCAAGAAATGTTTCGAATTTTTTCTTTGCAAGGGCGAACATAAACAGCATTTCATTTTTATTTTCTGTATCTGATTGTGAAATTAACGATTCAGATAACTCTAACATATGCAATATGTGAAGTGTGGCATCGTGCTTCCTTGCTAAAATTGCTCCTGCTTTTAAAGCAAACTCAGATTGTTTTGAAAAATCAACCGGTATAATAATATGTTTCATCTTGTAAATTTTTTAGATTATTAATTTTATTAGTAATAAACTGAAGACTTTGATCATTGATGATTTTTTCTATTGGACTCTCAGTCTTTCCATGCAAGAGACTTTCTTTATACGTTATATTAAGATAATGTTTCCATATGATTAAATATCATTTTTCTCTCCAATACTAAGGGGAGGATTTTTTTTAGTAGCATAATTTCTCTATTCACCATAGCTTAACTTTCCATCTATTATTTTTACCGGTTGGGTATAAGGATGCTCATTTTCTTTGTTTAAGCCCATAATATGCATCACTTTCCAGCCTTCCACTTTTAGGGCATCAGAAATCATAGAACGATGACAACTCCACCAAACCGCCTCAGAACACATGATGGCCGAACTTTTTTGTTGTACCAGCTCTTTTAGTTCCCTAAAACCGGCTTTAAAATTTTCGGTTCCCATATAATCTGCATAGCCCCTAAAAGAAGGGTGGCGCCAGATGCTATTTTTGGATTTGGGATCTGGTTTTCGTCTTCCTCCCAGAATTTCTAAATGGGTATAAGAAATCATATCTATCGCTAAACTTTTTTTCAGATCTTCTTTATTAAATTGAGGAAACTTGCGTGAGCCGGGATATCTTCTTATATCTATGACCTGTTCAATTTGAAAAGATCTCAATATTTCTATAAATTCTTCAAAACTACGAGTGGAATGGCCAATGGTCCAGACTTTCTTATTTTTTTCGAGTTTCATAAAATTGTTTATTATTGAATGCTGTGGTACGTATTTTTAAGGCACGAATGTTTTTACCTGATACAATCAAATTTCATCAAATGTTCTTGAACCATGTCAATTATAGGTGATAGATTTTAACGATAAAGCTTTTAATTCATGAGGAGCATCTTCTTCCAAAGCAGATAGTTATCCCTCTTTCAAGCTTTACTGGTGTCAGTATTCAATAATACCTTGATATTAGGATGTTTTTCATTATATTCAGGATCGTTTGTTAAAGATGCTGTTCCATAAGTTGATTTCTGATAGTGAAAATTTAAATTATTTAGCTGATTTCTTCCCTACTTTAAGAAAACAGGTTTAATTTTCTTTTTCCCAAAACTGTTTGCACACTTTGACCATTATTAATTCCTGAAGGCTTTCCTAAATGGGTTCCCGAAATTGATCCCTTTTATTAGTATTAGGATACATTAAAATGATAATACAATACGAAGGCCCCCAGTAAATTTCAGAATTGTTGGGTTTTGGGATGCATTTGAAATGTATAGAGTGGAGTAGAAGGCATAAATTTGGAGTCTTTCTAAGTAACAATTTTGAGTCAGATAGTAGCAGGATTTTTTTTTGTAATAACATCAGTTGTAATAACTTTATTAAAAAAATATAAATGAATACCATAGAAAGACATAAAAAGATCATTGATAAAATTAATCAGGAGGGGCAGGTTAAAAGCCAGCTATTATGCGATGAGCTCGATGTGTCTTCAGTAACCATTAGGAAAGATCTCAAGTTTTTAGAAGAAAAAGGTATGCTATACCGCATGCACGGTGGTGCTACGCTTAATAATCCCTACGCGACAGATCTTCATGTGAATGAAAAGGAAAAAATGCATTTATCGGAGAAGATGATTATTGGAAGTGCTGCGGCTAAAATGGTGACTGCCAATGATTCTATTTTAATCGCTTCCGGAACTACCGTATTAGCATTGGCAAAAAGTATTAGGCCACAAGAAAACCTTACGGTTATTACTAGTGCACTAAATGTCGCTCTGGAGCTTAATAAACACCTGGAAATTGAAGTAATTCAGTTGGCGGGAATTTTAAGAAAACGGTCTTCATCAGTTACTGGAATGTATGCGGAAGGGAATCTCCATGATTTTTCGTGCACCAAGCTTTTTTTAGGAGTAGATGGAATTGATCTGGAGTTTGGCCTTACCACCACTAATGTGATGGAAGCAAGACTTAACCGGGAAATGATCAAAGTTTCCCAGAAAACTATCGTACTGGCAGATTCTTCAAAATTCGGGAAAAGAGGTTTTGGTAGAATTTGCGGTTTTGATAATATAGATGAAATCATTACAGATGATAAGATCTCCGATTTTACCAAAAGTGAATTGGAAGAATTCGGTATTAAAGTTACTATAGTTTAGCTGCTGAGGTATAAAAATACCAATGCGGCCAATCCTGCTCCGGCGAGAGGGGCGACTACCGGAATCCAGGCATAGCTCCAATCACTGCTTCCTTTTTTCTTCTGCGGAATCAAAGAATAGATAATTCTCGGGCCAAGATCCCTGGCAGGATTTATAGCATATCCCGTGGTTCCACCTAAAGCAAGACCGATAGCCCATACCAGAAATGTTACCGGGATAGCCCCCAGTGAACCCATTCCTATGGGTGTTTCAGTATCACCACCCATTACAGGATCAGTCACATAAAATATTACAAATATCAGTGTGAATGTTCCAATCACTTCACTTATAATATTTGAGAAAGGACTCTTTATTGCAGGAGTAGTGCAGAAGGCGGCTCTTTTCAGTAATGGATCTTCAGTCCTGTTAAAATGATCTTTATACATGATCCAGACGAGAAAACTACCAGCCATTGCACCAAGCATCTGGGCAAGTATAAATTTAGGCACAAGAGCCCAGGAGAATTCGCCTGCAATAGCAAGGCCAATCGTGACAGCAGGATTTATGTGGGCGCCGCTGTAGGGGGCGGATATAACTACACCGGTAAAAACCGCAAAGGCCCATCCGGCAGTTATAACTATCCACCCACTATTAAATCCTTTAGTATCTTTTAAAACTACATTGGCAACAACTCCATTACCAATTAATATTAGGAAAAACGTTCCCATAAACTCTGCAACAAATTGTGACATATCAGATTATTTTGATGACCATGAATTAGTAGCTTCAATGGCTTTTTTCCAGCCATTTATAAGTTCTTCTGTATTGAAAACTTCAGGAGTATATACCTTACTTTGTTCCCATTTTCTTTCAACCTCTTCAATATTTTTCCAGAATCCTGAACCTAGACCAGCCAGATATGCAGCACCTAAGGCTGTAACTTCTGACATTTGAGATTTCAGGATTTTTGTATTGAGAATATCCGATTGAAATTGCATCAATAAATCGTTTTCAGTAGCACCTCCATCAACGCGCAATTCTTTTATTTCAAGATTGGAATCAGCCTCCATCGCTTTTAAAACATCATAAGTCTGGTATGCAATACTCTCCAAAGCTGCCCTGGCAATATGATTTTTAGTAGTACCTCGTGTAATACCGGTCATCGTTCCCCGTGCATGCTGGTTCCAGTATGGGGCTCCCAGGCCGGTAAACGCCGGAACAAAATAAACACCACCGGTATCTTCAACTTTGGCGGCCAGGTCTTCTATTTCGCTCGCCGAAGTGATTATCTGAAGGCCATCTCTTAACCACTGCACGACTGCTCCGGCTATAAAAATACTACCTTCCAGGGCATAAGTTACTTTCCCGTTTATTTTCCAGGCAATGGTAGTTACGAGGCGGTGTTCTGAAACAATCGGTTTATCGCCTATATTCATCAACATAAAACAGCCCGTCCCATAAGTATTTTTTACCATCCCCGGATTAAGGCACATCTGGCCAAATAAAGCGGCATGTTGGTCTCCCGCAATTCCGGTGATCGGTATTTTTTTTGAAAAAATAGCACCAGATGTTATGGCCAAATTACCACTGGACTCAACAACCACGGGAAGCATGGAAGATGGAATTTCGAATAATTTTAGGAGTTCATCATCCCAATCTAAATCTTTAATGTTATACAACATGGTGCGAGAGGCATTGGTGATATCAGTAATATGACTTTCACCTCCGGAAAGGTTCCATACTAACCAGGAATCGATGGTGCCTAATAATAATTTTCCTTTTTCCGCTTTCTCTTTCGCCCCATCAACATTATCAAGAATCCATTTAACTTTAGTGGCTACAAAATAAGAATCGATCACCAAACCTGTTTTTTCTCTTATCATATCTTCATATCCCTGCGCTCTTAGCTCGTCACAATAATCAGAAGTTCTTCGGTCCTGCCATACAATTGCATTATAAACCGGTTCCCCGGTTTCTTTATCCCAAACCACTGTGGTTTCCCGCTGGTTGGTGATCCCTATTGCCTCAATATCGTCAGATTTCAATTTGCTTTTCGACACCGCTTCTGCAGCTACACCAATTTGAGTAGACAAAATTTCGTTGGGATCATGTTCAACCCAGCCTGGTTTGGGAAATATCTGTTTGAATTCGCGCTGTGTTATGGAAATAGCTTTTCCTTCCTTATTGAAAACGATCGCTCTCGAACTTGTGGTTCCCTGATCAAAAGCAAGTATGAATTTAGACATGATAGGTGGGTTAAATATTAATTTCTTTCTTTTTATTGGATTTTACTTTTTTGAAGGGCTTTGGAAAATAATTTCCAGCAATTTTTTTGAAATGGGCGATCTGTTCTTTTTCCCAATTATCATCTTTGTTCAATTCGTTTTTTAATAAAGATGCAATTTTAGGAGCCATATCAACAGCTGCCTGGGCATCCAGGAATAAGATCCTGAATCTCCTGGCCAATACATCTTCTACTGTTCGACCCATTTCAAAACGAATAAACCAGATTACTTCGGCTACAATATGAGGAAAGGATGGATGGAGTTGTTCTTTATATCCAGGCTTCTCGTTACTTAATTTTTTTATTTTCTTTGCGTCACTTCCGTAAATGTAAAAAGGATCACTCTGTGGGACCATTTTTTCTGAAAATCCATGGATTTTTAAATTTTCGGTGATGCACGAAATATCTTTAAGTCCTCCAACTTTGATGGCTTCATCTACTGTATCCTCAGCCATTTTCCTATAGGTGGTCCATTTTCCGCCGGTGATGGTAATTAATTTCGATTTATCTGTAATAAGTTTGTGGTCTCTTGAGATCTCTTTAGTTCCTTTCTCTTCATCTTGAGGGACTACCAAAGGCCTAAGGCCTGCATAAACGCTTAATACGTCATTTATGGTTGGTTTTTTAACCAGATAATTTTGAAGGGTTTTAAGAATAAAATTAATTTCTTCTTCAAGAGGTTTTGGTTCTTTACTTGGAGCTTTCATTGGGGTATCGGTAGTTCCTACTAGAAGGTGATCCTTCCAGGGAACGGCAAAAAGCACACGCCCATCCGAAGTTTTTGGGATCATCAATGCTTCTTCACTTTGCAAAAATTCCCTTTTTAAGACAAGATGAATTCCCTGACTCACTTTGATGATAGGTGTTGCATTTTTACGATTTAGCGACAAAATACTATCGGCAAACACACCAGTAGCGTTTATGACTATTTTCGAATTTACCTCAAAGCTTTCACCTGTTTCCAGATCTTTGGCAAATACTCCAGAAACTTTTCCTTCCTTTTTGAGAAGGTTGTTGACTTCGAAATAATTTAGTAAAGTAGCATCATTTTCAGCGGCAGTCTGGGCTATATTCAATGCCAGTCTTGCGTCATCAAATTGACCATCGTAATAGATCACTCCACCACTAAGGCCTATTAAATTTAAATTATGAAATAGGCTTTTGACTTTTTTTGTATTAATAATTTCAGTTTTACCAATTCGAAGTCCTTTTGCCATCCAGTCGTAAACTTTCAGCCCAATACCATAATAAAATTTTTCCCACCATTTGTAGCTAGGAATAACGAAAGGGAGCATTTTTACCAGATGAGGTGCATTTTGAAGCAATAAACCTCTTTCTTTTAAAGCTTCCTTCACCAGGCCTAAATTTCCCTGTGCAAGATATCTAACACCGCCATGCGCCAGTTTAGTGCTCCTACTGGATGTTCCACTGGCGAAATCATCCCTTTCTAGCAATAAAGTTTTAAATCCCCTACTGCTTGCATCAAGTGCAACTCCTAAACCTGTAGCACCCCCACCTATTATTATAATGTCCCAATGAGCATTTTCTTTAAGTTTTCTTAACGAGTTGTGCCTATTTAAATAATGGGAAGTAGAAAATTTATTCATATTTCATACAATTATCGAAACAAAAGTATAATTAAAAATAATAAAAAAAAACTTTTCGAAAGTAAATTGTTATTCTGTATTGTTATTTTTTATTATATTCGCATCTCTAGGGTATATAATTTATCATATTATAAACTGAAGAAAAGGATTAATTCAAAATCGAAACCTTTTGTTAATATACTCTTAAACCATAATTGCTAGAAATTAAGAAGATTTGTAATGAATTCTACAAACCAAATTCAAACTCAATGAAAAAAAAGATCCTTTTATTAAATTTCATTCTATTATGTTGTGTATCAAATGCTTTTGCACAGCAGTTTAATGCGAAAGGAAAAGTGGTAGATCAGGCAGGATTACCATTGCCTGGAGCTACCATTTTAGAAAAGGGCACCAGTAATGGTGTAGTAACCGACTTTAACGGTGATTTCAATATAGACGTGGCAAGTCAGGACGCAATCCTAGAAATTTCGTTTTTAGGTTTTGAAACTATTGAAATTTCTGCAAACGATCCAGATTTATCTGAAGTGAATTTAGCGGAAGATGAAAATGCCTTAAATGAGGTTGTAGTAACTGCGCTGGGTATAAAAAGGGAAGAAAAAAAGCTTGGTTTTTCCCAGGCCACAGTTGGCTCAGAAAAGCTTTCGCAAGCCGTGCCCACCAACTGGTCTTCCGGTCTAAAAGGTAAGGTCGCAGGTCTTAATATAATATCGTCCGGTTCGGGACCCTTAAATTCTCAGCAGATTACTTTGCGAGGTAATAACTCTTTAAATCCTAATGGGAACAATGCTTTAATAGTAGTAGATGGAGTGCCGGTAAGTTCGGAAATGACCACATCGGGATCTGGCAGTGCTTATGGTGGGAGTGATTCTCCTATTGATTATGGAAATGCTATTTCCGATTTGAATACAGATGATATTGAAAGTGTAACTGTTCTAAAAGGACCTGGTGCAACTGCCCTTTATGGTAGCCGGGCTGCCAACGGAGCGCTTATCATTACCACAAAATCTGGTAAACAATCTAAAGGTCTCGGAGTAACTTACACTTCAAGTGTAAGCCTGGATGTAATTCAAAGGTGGCCAGACTGGCAATATGAATACGGGCAGGGTACGGGAAAATCTTTTGATGAAAACGGTGATCCTTATTATTCGTATGGCTCTTCTGAAGATGGAAATAACACAGGTAGCACTAGTAGCGCCTGGGGTCCAAGATTTGACGGACAGCAATACTTTCAATATGATCCTGCGGTTGAAGGCCAGGGTGCTGAAAGAACCTTATGGAGGCCTTATAAAGATAATCGAAAAGCCTTTTGGAGAACAGGGGTTACCTCCATTAATAATATTTCGTTGCAGGGTGGGAATGAGAAAGGAAGTATGAGAGCTTCTGTTGGCTATACTGATAACGAATGGATTATGCCGAATACCGGTTATGACCGCATGACGGCGTCAGTAAATGCTAATTACCAAATCTCAGATAAGATCAAGATTAATTCAGTAATTAATTATAACAACAGGAATAGTGATAATTTACCAAGTACAGGATACAATAACGGATCAATTGCATATTTTATGATTTTTCAAAATCCGAATGTTGATCTTGACTGGTATCGCCCTATCTGGGAGGAGGGTCAGGAGCAAATTCAGCAAATTCAACCCTTTAGTTCTTTTATCGATAACCCTTATTTGATTGCTTATGAAGCGACTAATTCTTTGGCGAGCAGTCAGATTGTGGGTAATCTTTCCGCTACTATAGAATTGAATCCAAATCTTAATTTATTATTGAGAACTTCGTTGAACACATATAATCAGGATCGTGAACAACACAGGCCTTATAGCATTAATCGATTTGCAAGAGGATATTTTGAAGCCCAGGATATCTGGAAACAAGAAGTGAACTCCGATTTTCTTTTGACATATGATAAGGAGATTTCTAAAGATTTTTCATTAAGCGTTTCTGCGGGGGGAAATCTTAGAGATTACCAATACCGTAGAACTGATGCCTCTGTAGAAGGATTGGTAGTCCCTGGCGTATATAAACTTGCTAATGGGATTAATGCTCCTATCATTAATACCTACGATAGAAATAAAAAGGTCAATAGCTTATATGGACTTGCTTCATTCTCTTTTAAAGATTTCATTTTTGTAGACATTACTGGACGAAATGATTGGTCTAGTACACTGCCTAAAGCGAATAATTCGTTCTTTTACCCATCAGTAAATACCAGTTTTATACTTTCTGATATGTTCAATTTTGAAGGAGATTTCAATTACCTAAAATATAGATTTTCGTTTGCTCAGGTGGGTAATGATACTGATCCTTATAAGACAAGTAAATATTACAGTCAGAATGCATTCCCAAGTTCAGCAACTGTTCCAACTACCCTTTATAATCCAAATTTTAAACCTGAAATCACTACTAGTTATGAAACCGGTGTGGAAACAAGATTTTTTGGTAATCGTCTGAAATTTGACGGAACTGTTTACCAAACTATCACCAAGAACCAGATTATTTCAGTACCGCTGGATATTACTACAGGGTATAGTTCAGGGGTCTTGAATTCAGGAGAAGTTCGAAACAGGGGTATGGAATTAACTTTTACCGGAAAAGTCATCAACACAGACAAATTGAGGTGGACATCCACATTAACATGGTCTAAGAACTGGAATGAAGTTTTGGAGCTAGCTGATGGGATTGATAACCAACAGGAAATTGGTTCTGGTGGACAGGCAACTTTGCTGGCAAAGGTAGGAGGGACTACCACGGCAATTTATGGATATGGATTTGTTCGATCTCCAGATGGCCGCATTGTTTATGACAAAGGTGGCTTACCTGCATATCCATCTGAAATTGAGTATATTGGTGATGCAAGCCCAGATTGGGAAGCTGGTTTTTATAATAGTTTCCAAATTGGGAATTTCACGCTGAATGCGATGTTGGATGGAAAATATGGTGGGATCATCTATTCGCAGACGCACCACAAATTAACCCAACAGGGAAAACTTCGCTCAAATTTTATGGGCCGTGAAGAAGGATTTATCATTGGGGATGGAGTGGTTCTAAATGATGACGGGACATATTCAGAAAATACCAAGGAGGTGCTGCCCCCAGACTGGTATAACCGCTATTATCGCAGGGCAAATGTAGAGTCAAACTCATTTGATGCTTCCTATTTGAAATTAAGGGAATTGAGTATCCAATATAATTTTTCAAAAAAATTATTGAAGAATACACCCATCTTAGGTTTGAATGTCTCTCTCTTTGGAAGAAACCTCGCGACAATTTCCGATTTTCCTATTTATGATCCTGAAACCGCAGCCCTTAATGGTGATACTATTTTACCTGGTGTGGAGTTAGGACAGATGCCTTCTCCGGCAACTTATGGATTTAATCTTAAAGTAAATTTATAATCGATCAACGATGAAAAATATTAAATATTTAATTACAGGTATAATTGGTTCTTTGATTCTCTATGCTTGTACCAGTGATTTCGAAGAAGTAAATGAAGATCCAAATAGGATCGCTCAAATTAGTCCAGGAACTTTAATCAATCCAATAATTTATGGATTAGCCAGTCATAATGCGGATAGAAGTGCCAGTATTACTTTTGACCTTATGCAGGTATCCCTTCCATTTCCAAGTATTTCCGGAGGTTTGCACAGGTATGATGTGAGTCAGAATATAGGGAACTCGTCCTGGTACTGGTATTATAGGTGGCTCAATAATATTGATGAAATGCTGGAAGCCTCCATTGCAGCTGAAGATGAAAATTATGAAGCGATCGCTTTAACTTGGAGGGCTATGGTTTTTGCAAACCTTACTGACCTTTTTGGGCCCATTCCCTTTACTGAAGCCACTATGGGGGAAGAAGGGAATTTCTATCCGGCTTTTGATTCGCAGGAATTTGTCTACGAGTCGATTCTTGCCGATTTGGAAAGAGCGAATGAAATTTACAATCTGGATGAGTCGATGGTGTATGCGGATGATATCCTCTTTCATAATGACGTTGCAAAATGGCAAAAGTTCACGAACTCTCTTCATATGAGATTGTTATTAAGAATTTCAAACCGTTCAGAAACCAATGCTTTTCAGAAATTATCTGCAATGATCAACAATCCCGAGATGTATCCTGTATTTGAAAATACTGAAGAATCGGCTATTTTGGAAGTTACGGGCGAAACACCAAATGTTTCTCCATGGGGAAGGCCACAGGATTTCAGGCTAAGTGTGAAAATTGCGGAATTCTTTGTTGATAATTTGAATCAATGGGAAGATCCACGAAGACCAATTATCGAAACCATGGCTCAGGATGCTGATGGAAATAGTATTGGTTATAAAGGAATCCCAAGCGCCTATGCCGGGGCCGAATCACAATTCGAGTATAATGCCTCCACCTTTAATATAGAACAGGTAACAAATCCTATGGAGATTTTCATATTGCCTTATTCTGAAGTTGAATTTATCAAGGCTGAAGTTGCCCAAAGGGGATTTACTTCAGGGGCAGAAGAGCATTATAGGAATGGTGTTGAAGCAGCTATTGAACAACTTGGAGCCGAAGTGCCTGCAGGATATTTTGATAATCCCGATGTCGCATATGACGGAACTTTGGAGCAAATCATGCTTCAAAAATACTATGCGCTTTATTTTGTGGATTATCAGCAATGGTTTGAATACAGAAGAACCGGCCTGCCGGAATTGCCCACTACCGAAGCAATGGAAAACGATGGAATAATGCCTTCCAGGTTTTACTACCCTTCAGATGTTCAAATAAATAATTCTGAAAATTATCAAAAAGCACTGGATCTTTTAGGAGGGCCAGATGATATCAATACAAAAGTGTGGTGGGATGAGTAGAATGGGAATTAGCCTTTTTTCTAATTTATTTTTAGTTTCATTATTTATGGGTATTTCCTTTTCAGGGAATACCCAAATTGTTGCTAAAGGAACCGTTTATCTGGACAAAAATGAAAATGGAAAGAAGGACGAATCAGAAAAAGGAATTTCAAAAATAGCTGTGACTAACGGTGAAAACGTTGTGTTAACAGATAATTCCGGTAGATATAACTTATCAATTTCTGATGATGACATTATTTTTGTGATCAAACCAACGGGGTATCGAATTTCTGAAGGAAATAATAATTCAAAATTCTATTACATATATAAGCCCAATGGTTCGCCGGATGCTAAATATAGCGGTGTTAAACCTACCGGAAAATTGCCGAAAACGATCGATTTTGGGCTGGTTCAACAGGAAGAAAGCGAAGATTATACAGCCTTGATATTCGGCGACCCACAACCAAGAGATCTAGAAGAGCTCCGGTATTTTGAAGAAAGTGTTATAAAGGATATTGATAAAAATAAGAATTTCGCCTTCGGAATAAGCCTGGGTGATCTGGTATGGAACGACCTGGATTTGTTCGAGCCGTATAAAAAAGCAATTTCCAAACTTGGGTTCAGGTGGTACGATGTCATGGGAAACCATGATATGAACCTGGATGCAAAGGAAGATGAACTTTCAGACGAAACTTTTGAAGCGCATTTTGGGCCTTCAACTTATTCTTATAACTACGCGAAAACCCATTTTATCATTCTGGATGATATGTTATTTCCAGATCCTCGCGATTCCAAAGGATACTGGGGAGGTTTCACTCCAAAGCAAATGAAGTTCATCGAAAATGATCTAAAATATGTGCCCAGGGATTATTTGGTTGTCCTGGCCTTTCATATTCCTATCAGCGAGCCTTACGGGGATTCCTTCAGGGATAAAGACCGCGAAAAGCTATTTGATTTACTTAAAGATTTTCCGCATACCTTATCCCTTTCCGCCCATACACATATTCAACGACAGGATTTCTTTGCTGCTGAAAATGGCTGGAAAGGAAAGGGCATTCATCACCACTTTAATGTTGGAACAACTTGTGGTGATTGGAATTCGGGAGAAATTATCAATGGTGTTCCAGATGCTGAAATGCGTGACGGAACCCCAAGAGGCTACGCTTTTTTAAAAATTGAAGGCAATCAATATTCTGTAGATTATAAAGTTGCTGGGCAACCTGATGATTATCAGGTTCGTTTATTTGTTCCCAAAGTGATGGCTCAGGGAGTCAATTCTAAAGCCGGGATGTATGCAAATTTCTTTATAGGTTCTCAAAAAGATGAGCTGCTTTACCGGATTGATAGTAGTGATTGGAAACCGATGCAATATGTGGAAGATTATGATCCTTCTTATGCCAACAGGGTGTATGACTGGGACCTTTCTGATACACTAATTAATGGACGAAGGCCTTCAAATCCAATAGATAGTAAGCATTTATGGTATGCAAATTTACCAACAACCCTGGAAGCAGGTACTCATGAAGTGGAAGTAAAAGCGACCGATATGTTTGGCCAGGTTCATACCGCAAAGGGCAGTTATCGCCTTGAATGAAATTATTTAGATTGAATTGATTTATGAAAAAAATATGCTACCTGGTATTCCTGTTTTCTTTCTTCTCTTTTTCGCAAAAGAAAATCAACCTGAATTCACCCGATGGAAAAATCCAGTTTCAGTTTGAACTTAAAAAGGATGCGCCTTATTACAGAATTATGTTTGGAAATCAGCTTCTTATAGATGATTCAGCCTTAGGGTTAATATTTAAAGATGCCGAACTTCAGAAAAATCTACAACTGGGAAAACCGGAATATCAGGAAGTGGATACAACCTATAAACTGGTGGTGGGAAAGACCAGCGAAGCGCGAAATCATTATAAAGAAGTGACTCTGCCCTTGACGGTGAAGGACCGAAAAATGGTCAATATCGTGGTTCGTGTTTTTAATGATGGGGTTGGTTTTAGGTATGAATTTCCCGAGCAGGACTGGAAATCTTATGAACTTACAGATGAAAAGACTTCTTTTAATATTTCAGGAAATCCAACTGTATATTCCATGTTCTGGGGATCGTATGACAGCTCGCACGAAGCCTTGTATCATATCATGCCTTTTAATGAAATCCCGAAGGACACCTTGATGGATATGCCGGGAATGTTCAATTTTTCTGATAAAGCCTACCTGAGTATTACCGAAGCGAATTTGCGGGATTATGCCGGTATGTATCTTAAAAAGAAAGAAGGTTATCTGGAAACACAACTTTCTCCGCTACCCGGTCAGGAGGAGGTAAAGGTGAAAGCTAAACTTCCGCACCATACCCCATGGAGAGTCATTTTAATTGGTGACCGACCGGGTAAATTGATTGAAAGCAATATCATCACCAGTTTAAATGAACCTTCAAAAATTGATGATACTTCGTGGATCAAACCGGGAAAGACCTCTTTTCACTGGTGGAACGGTGATATTGTTCCTGATACCACCTTTGCTCCCGGAATCAATTTCAAAACCAATAAATATTACATCGATTTTTGTGCGAAGAATAATATACCCTATCACGCCGTAATTGGCTATGGCGGAATGGCCTGGTATAAAAGTGATGCATCTGGGTATAGTGTAGTGGGCCCGGCCACCGATCTAACCCAACCGGTTGCAAGTCTGGAAATGCAGAAAATCTGCGATTACGCCAAAGAAAAAGGCGTTTTCATCAACGTGTGGGTTCACTGGCAGGCGCTATATCCACAATTGGAAGAAGCTTTTGCCCAGTTTGAAGAATGGGGAATCAAAGGCATGATGGTCGATTTTATAAATCGTGACGATCAGGAAATGGTGAATATCATGGAAGAGATATTGGAGAGTGCTGCAAGACACAAGCTGTATATTCAGTTTCATGGCTCTTTTAAGCCTACAGGACTGCACAGAACCTATCCTAATGAATTGACGCGGGAAGGAACTTATAATTATGAACAGAATAAATGGCAAAAAAAGCCAATTACGCCTGAGCATGACCTGAATGTGGTATTTACAAGGATGCTTGCGGGAGCCAGCGATTATCACCTAGGCGGATTCCGTGCAGTGTTGCCAGAAAATTTTAAAATTCAATACACCAGGCCCTTGACTATCGGAACCAGAAGCCATATGATGGCTATGTATGTAGTATTGGAAAGTTATTTGAGCATGGTAGCCGATTATCCTGAAGCTTATGAAGGAGAACCAGGTTTCGATTTTGTGAGCGAAGTTCCAACCATCTGGGATGAAACGGTGGTTCCCGAGGCTAAACTTCAGAGCCATGTGGTCATCGCAAGGAGAAAAGACGATAATTGGTATATTGGATCCATCAATAACTCCGAGAAAAAATCAGTTTCATTTTCTTTCGATTTTCTGAAAGAGGGTCAAACTTACAAGGCTACAATTTATGGAGATGATGCGGAAACAGATTCCAATCCTAACCATATCAAAATCGAAGAGAAAACATTTCAGAAAGGAGATAAATTTCAGTTTGAAATGGCTTCCGGCGGAGGTTTGGTCATTAAATTAGAACCTGTCAATTAGAATAATATTTAATCAGAATACTTTAAAATGAAAAAGCTTGTATTAATATTCCTTGGATTACTGATTGTTTCCTGCGGAAGTGGCCCAAAACCAAAATTTCATGACAATATCGTAGTGGCACACCGTGGCGCATGGAAAGCGAATTCGCTGCCAGAAAACTCCATCGCCTCGTTAAAGCAGGCGGTGGCAATTGGAGCTCATGGATCTGAATTTGATGTGCATATTAGCGCAGACGACAGCATAGTGGTGAATCACGATGATGATTTTAAAGGAATGCTCATTGAAGATACTCGATATAACGAGCTGATTTCCAAAAAGCTTTCGAATGGTGAAAAACTACCCACCTTGAGGGAATATCTCGAGGAAGGAATGAAACAGAAAACCACTAAACTTATTCTGGAGATCAAAAAAACAACAGATCAGGAAAGAACACTGGAACTTACCAGAAGGTGTGTAGCTCTTGTTAAGAAAATGAAGGCTGAAAAGTGGGTAGATTATATCACTTTCGATTATGAAGCTGGAAAACTGGTTCATGAACTGGATCCAAATGCGGAAATTGCCTATTTGAGCGGTGATGTTAGCCCGGCGCAGGCAAAAAAAGATGGATATACCGGCCTTGATTACCATTTCAGTAAGTACAGGGAAAATCCTGAGTGGATTCCAGAAGCCCATGCATTGGGAATGTCTATCAATGCGTGGACGGTAAATTCTGAAGAGGATATGAAATATATGATGGGTCAAAATGCGGAATATATCACTACCAATGAACCGGAATTACTACTTCAACTTCTGACTGATGAAAAATAGGTTTTTCTTTTTCTCATTTCTGATAATTACATTAACAGGTAGTCTTACTGCTCAGGAATTTAATCAAATTTCTGCCTGGGATGAATCGGTGAATAATCGGCTGGAAAGTTTCTTGGAAGGAACAAGGATTATAAAAGAACGAAAAGTGGCAGTTTTCGACTGTGATGGGACGCTGCTTGGACAATCACCCTATTACCTGGCCGATGAAGCGCTATATAATTATGCTAAAGAGGAATTTTCAGAAAAAAAAGACAGTATTTCTCTGGCGAAAATGGCAGTAATTGATTCGCTTCTTCATGGTAATAATGTGGGGATGGATTATGTTCAACGCCGAATAAGCTTTTTATCGGGACTTTCAACTACGGCGGTGGAAAACATTGGGGAAGAAATGTTTCATGAAAAATACGAGAAAAAGTTTTATCCTGAAATGAAACAATTACTGGCAAATCTTGAAGATTATGGTTTCGAGATTTGGGTGGTGACGGCTTCTCCAGAAATTCTTTATCAGCAATTTGTAAGTAATAATATGGGAATTCCTATGAACCGAATCATTGGGGTGAAATCTGTAATTCATGAGGGTAAGATTACAGGAATGCTTGTTCAGCCCGTGCCACAGGACGAAGGAAAAGCCAATGCAATCCAGACCTTTATTAAAGCTAAACCTTTATTCGTTGCCGGGAACAGTCGGGGTGACCTTGAAATGATGAATGAATCTGTAGGTTTAAAAATGATCGTTAATCCAGATGATTCTAATAAGATGAACAGTGAAAAAGACGAATCTCTAAATGGTCATACCCTGAAGCAATACTGGCAGGACCACGAAGCGATCATCGTAACCTGTAAGGATATTTCGGAAGGTGATTATGAATATGTTTCAGAAGAATTGGAAATAAAGCGAAATACGGAACACCAAAAAGTCGAATAAAGTTTATTCCAGATAAGGTTTTAGTATTTTGGCCCATTTTAAATAACCTTTTTCGTTGAGATGTAAACCCTCGTCGGTGAATTCGGCGTTGAGGCGATTTTGATCATCCAGAAATTCCGGATAAATATCGATTAGAGTAATTCCCATTTTTGGAGCGATTTTCCTCAATTGATCATTGATATAAAGAATGTGACCATCCTTATCGTAATGTCTTTTGTAAACATTAAAAGATTTATTTACCGGCAGGATTGTTTCAATATAAATTTTGGTTTCTGGTGATTCTTTCTGAATACGTGAAATAATCTCTTTAAAATTTTTGAGAATCAAATCATCGGGAAAGCCCCTTGAAATATCATTAATACCGATCAAAAGGAATATTTTTGAAGGTTGTCCTTCGGTTACTTCATCCAGTCTTTCTAAAATCCCAAATGTTGTATCGCCAGAAATCCCCCTGTTTCTTGCCATCGGCAATTGTAAGAGTTCATTCCACTGAGCTCGTGCGGTAATACTGTTTCCAAGAAAAATGATATCATTTTTGCTATCTGGATACGTTCTGAACTGTTTGACCTGAACAGGATAGGTTTTTGGTCTATAGGTCGTTTCAATGGAATTTTGAGCATAGCTAGATAAACAGCTTACTATCATTAATAGTGCAATAAAATTTTTCATTTAAAATTTTATATTTAAAAGGTTTTCAATAAAAAGAAACTTAAAAGAGTTTCAATATAGTATACTATTATTTGTTTTTAATATAGAAAGGGAATTTATGAAAATAATATGAAACTTTAATAGATCACAGAGTCTATTAATTTGATAGAGAGAAAAGCGCTGTTGATATAATATCAGAAGGGGCTAAATTTGAAACAATTTAGCCTGAAACCTCTCTTGAGACTAACAGTTTTGAGATAGATAGTCCCTTTTCTTTTCCGAGAATTTACCGAATTCTTAAAAAGCCCGTAAATATTATTTTTTAAGCTTCTCTGTTTTTAGGGATATACATTGGCTAATCTAATCGAGGATAGTGGATTTCAAAAAATTTTTATTTTCCCAAAAAAGGAAAATTTCAATTTAATGCCTAAAATTTAAGGTAAAAGCGGAACCCTTATTGACCTCACTAGTTACAGCGACACTTCCCCCCAATGCTCTCATATAATCATTTACAAGATATAATCCCACCCCTTTGCTTTCAGAATGGCCATGAAAGGTTTCGTTTAAGCCAAAAATCCTCCCGCCAATTTTTTCCATATCAAACCCAAGACCGTTATCGCCAAAAATAACCTGAATAGAATCGGGGGTTTTTTTGGAGGTAATGCTGATTATTGGAGGAACTCCTGATCGCGCATATTTTATTGAATTTGAAACTAAATTCAGAAAAATACTATGCAGGTAAAATGAATTGAAGTTTAAAAATTCCACTTCAGAGAAATTTATATTAAAGCTGGTTTTTGTATCCTTAATTAAATATTTAATTGGTTCAAGCGTATCTTTTACTACTTCGTGCAGATTTATTTTTTCTGGTTTAACCAGCGATTTGTTCTTTTCCTTGATATTATCGATGTAATTGTTTAATATATCCCGAAGGCTCTCTGTAGATTGTTTCAGCAAATCCATGTAGAGTAAATTATCTTCATTCTTTATTTCTGAATAATCCAAAAGGCTGAATAAAGAAATTAAATTATTCACGGGGGATTTGAGATCGTGCGTGGCGGTGTAAGATAAATGGGTTAGTTCTTTATTTAAACTGGTGAGATCGGCAATTAGGGCATTTCTTTCTTCCGCCTGATTTTTAATATGGTTTATATTTTTTGCAATTGCATAAACAAGTCCGTTAGATTGTTCTGGAATGGAAGTCCAGGTTAGCCATATAATTTCTCCCGATTTTGTTACATACCTATTTTCAAAGTTTAGAAGCGGTGATCCAATTTTAAGGCCTTCTCGTATCTCTGCCGTACGAACCCTGTCTGGTTCATATATTAAATCACAAATGGGGAACGAAAGCAATTCTTGTTCGGTATAACCTATTAAATTAATGAATGCCGGATTGACTTTCCGGAAATACCCATCATACCCTGCAATACAAAGGTAATCGTGGGACAATTCAAAGAAGGCCGAAAGAATTTCTTCGGTTCTAGCCGGAATAGTAGGTTCATTCATAGAATGTTAAATTTATGAAAAATTTCTGAAAAAATGACTGCCCCTGGCCTTTTCTGAATAAACTTGGGATGATTTCTGTTTTTCAAGTTATCCATCTATTTTCAAGTTTTCAGGCGTATTTGAAAACAATAGACTGAAAATTTTTCCATACCAAGAAAATCCAACGGGAAGAAAATCCCTCAGGTTATTAGACTTCTCAGTCATTTCACTTCTTCGAATGGCCATATTCTTTATTGCGTTGGAAATTCATAAAGAATTATATTAGAGAGAAAAAGTTGGCATCAGTTAATTTGGATATAATTCATTCATCATGCTGAATGACATTTTCGCCCACAATACAAATCCTGCAACCAGTTCAGGGTCGTGTTACACCTTTGGATCCCGAATCCAAAACTGAGGACGTTTCCCTGCGGGTTATCATTGCGAACCTGCCT
Organism: Gramella sp. AN32; assembly: GCF_023718305.1. GTDB lineage: Bacteria > Bacteroidota > Bacteroidia > Flavobacteriales > Flavobacteriaceae > Christiangramia > Christiangramia antarctica. The sequence goes on along the minus strand of NZ_QEYO01000004.1, from coordinate 154,005 downwards.
GCGGTAGGCAGGCGCAGTGAAACAATCTATTATGGAGACTGCTTCGTTTCACTCGCAGTGACGGTAAGGTTCATCTTTTCATTATAAAATTTCATTTCGAAAGTAGGGAGACATATCTATTCAAGCAAAAAAGCATCGCGTTGTGCGATGCTTTTTCTGTTATTAGCTGAAATTTAATTCAGCATTTTAAATAATTTTTCAGCGACAAGCCCTGAAGATGCCGGATTTTGTCCGGTAATAAGGTTGCCCTCAACCAAAACATATTCTTCCCAGTCGCCCGCTTTAGAATAATTTCCACCATTTTCTTTCAGCATTTCTTCCACTAAAAACGGAACCACATCGGTTAATTCTACCGCTTTTTCTTCAGAATTGGTAAAACCTGTAACTTTTTTGCCTTTTACCAGAGATTCCCCATCTTTTCCTTTTACATGCTTAAGAGCTGCAGGTGCATGGCATACAAAACTTATGGGCTTCCCGGCAGTATTGAATTTTTCAATAAGCGCGATGGAATCTTTATCTTCGGAAAGATCCCATAACGGGCCATGTCCGCCTGGATAAAATACAGCGTCAAAATCTCCTGGATCTATTTCTGAAAGAACTTTGGTATTATTGATCAGTTTTTGTGCCTCTTCATCTTCTTTGTATCTTTTTGTGTCTTTAGTTTGATTGTCTTCTGTATCACTAGAAGGATCTATAGGCGCTTTCCCGCCTTTTGGAGTGGCCAGGGTAATAGCTACACCTTTATCTAATAAAGTGTAATAGGGGCTGGCGAATTCTTCAATCCAAAATCCCGTCTTTTTTCCTGTATCTCCCAGTTTATCATGGGAGGTTAATACGAATAATACTTTCATAACTTATTTTTTTTGCATTAATAATCTTTGCGATATTTTCGTTAACTTAATAGCTCTAATGATCGCTTCTGAAAGGTAGCGAAATATTTAGAATGGGGGGAATGCATTGTGCATTCCCTTTTTTAAATGCTTCTGAAGCACCGTAAAAACGGCTGTTTTTAATAAGGTCTTCTGTATATAATTAGACATCTATTCCAATTTCAGAAGAATGCTTTATATTATTTGGTTTAAAGTTTATAAAAAAGGTTCAATAGAAAATTTTGCCTGAAGCTGAATCATCTTCTAACCTGTTTCCAAAAGCAAGGCTAAAATTTGTAATGAAAAATCTTTGGAAAGTGCAAACGAAAAGCTATCCTGTCTGATAATCTGTAGTTCTGGGAATACATTAATTTTCTGTTTTCTCAATTCTTATTTTTAAGGATTTGCTTATTGGCGTATTACTTCTATCCGCAAAATGATTATAAGGCACTAAAGGATTTGTTTCCGGGAAATATGCCGCCGCGTTGCCTTTTGGAATATTGTAGGGCAAAACTTTAAATTTATGCGCGGTCCTTTTTTTTCCATCGTACGTAGTAGTTAAATCAACTACCTCATACTTCTTTAAATTTCTTGCCTTAATATCCGCTTCATGCATAAAGATCACCCTACGTTCATTATAAACGCCGCGATAACGATCATCCAGGCCATAAATAGTAGTATTAAACTGATCATGACTTCTTATGGTCATTAGCATAAGTTCGTCTGTAGTAAGCTGATGGTCAGGCAGATTATTAAGGGTGATTTGCGCTTTTCCATTTGGAAGCATGCTAAAATCAAGTTCCCGGGAATTATTAGGGAGATAATAGCCAAAACCTTTAGAACGTTCCGAAGTTTTTTCAAAACCCTTGGCCACCAGATCGATTTTTTCCCGAATGAGTTCATAATCTTCACCCATCTCTTTAAACGCAACCGGGTGCTCTCCGTTAAAATAAATATCTGCCAACCCGCCAATAATTTCGGGTTCACTCATAATTTTTTCTGAAGCAGGCTTTAAAATTCCTTTAGACTGTCTTATACGTCCCATACTGCTTTCCATAGTGAGGAATCTGGGCTTACCATTTTTTTCGTCTTTTTCAGACCTGCCAAAAGTTGGAAGGATAAGCGCGGTTTTTCCTGTCACCAAATGGGAACGGTTCAGCTTTGTGCTTACCTGTACGGTCATCTCGCAATTATTGAGAGCCGTAGCCGTATAATCTGTATCTGAAGCGGCCATTAAAAAATTGCCGCCCAGGGCCATAAAAAATTTGGCTTTTCCCGTATGCATCGCTTCCATAGATTCAACCACATCTATCCCTTTTTCCGTAGGCGGCTCAAAATGCATATGTTCCCTAATACGCTCATTCAAATCTTCTTCCACATAATGCTGGATCCCAACGCTGCGATCACCCTGTACATTACTATGGCCGCGAATAGGGCAGGTTCCTGTATGTGGTTTACCTATAGCACCTTTTAAAAGCAACAAATTCACATATTCACGGATGGTCTCCACCGCATTTTTATGCTGGGTGAGGCCCATAGCCCAGCAAACTATAATTTTCGATTTTTTGGAGAGGACTTCAACCGCCTTATTTATTTTTTCTTTGGGTACTCCGGTCATTTTAAGCAATTGCGCCTCATCAAAGGATTTTAGATCTTCGATTAATGCCGAATAACCTTCCGTATATTTTTCGAGAAATTGATGGTCAAAAACCGATTGATCCAGGGCATCTTTTTCCACGAGACGTTTCAGGATTAATTTTACCAAAGGCACATCCTGATTGATGTTTACTGCCAGGTGCAGATCTGCGATATCTTCGCCACCGCCAATCAATCCTTTTAAATTCTGCGGATTTTTAAAATTAACCAGCCCTGTTTCTTCCAGCGGATTGATTGAAATAATATACCCACCATTCTCTTTACATTTCTCCAGGGCAGTCATCATTCGAGGATGATTGGTACCGGGATTTTGTCCCGCGATCATAATGACTTCAGCCTCATAAAAATCCTCCAGTTTTGTACTTCCTTTACCAATTCCCACAGTTTCAGTCAGCGCTACTCCGCTGGATTCATGGCACATATTGCTGCAATCGGGCATGTTGTTGGTACCATACGCGCGTACAAACATTCCATATAAAAAAGCAGCCTCGTTACTGGAGCGTCCCGAAGTATAAAAAATCGCCTCGTTTGGTGAATCCAGTTCATGGAGTTGTTCGGCAATTAAATCAAAAGCATCCTGCCAGGAAATCGCCTCGTAATGGATGCTGCCCTCACGTAAAACCAGAGGCTCTATTAATCTTCCGAATTTATTCAGTTGAAAATCGGTAAGATTTGAAAGTTCTTCTACGGAATATTTTTTGAAAAATTGCGCATCGATATGACTATGTGTAGCTTCATCAGCCAGCGCTTTCGCACCACTCTCACAATATTCGCCAATTTTGGAAGGATGTTCGGGATCTGGCCAGGCACAGCTGGGACAATCAAAGCCATCCTGTTGATTGATTGTAAAAAGCCCGCGCATGGAGTCTACCACGCCCATTTCTTTAAATGTATGTTTAATTGTGTCCCTTATAGCCAGTTTCCCGGCGGCGTGGGTAACGGGATCTTTAAATTGAAGATCGGTAAATGCTGCAGGACCGCGGTGGTTAACATTTCTATGGTTTTTATCCATGATTTATATTAGCCTTTGGATTGGGGTAATTATCAGATTCATCTTCGCCGCGTTCATCGAGACAGGTAAAATCTTTTTCCAGTAAAACATCTATAGTATTACCGGTTTTGGAGCTTACAGAATGAGCGAAACCAACGCGATTGTTCACATTCCAGTCACCCAGCATTTCTTTGGAAATCAATAGCTGAATTTGACCATTCTCGAAGTCGATACTTAAATCTTCAATTTCAGCAATTTTCACCGCATACCTGAAACTGTCAGTGCCAAAATTGGTTTCCTCGAAAATTGATCCTTCATGACATAACCTGTCCACTTCATTTTTGGTAAGCCTGAAGCGTACCGAATTTCCCCTGATCCTTATTTTCATAACTTAATTTTTATGATTCTTAAAGATAAACTAAATGTGGGGAAGGAGAAAGATGAGTTAACCAATTGCACTGATTTTTCTAAAAAATTTAAGGAGTGGGGAATTATTGATTTATGGATTTTGAGATAATAGCTTTCCCTCTTGGTTGTTATTGCGAACCTGCCTGCGGTAGGCAGGCGCAGTGAAGCAATCTATTATGGAGACTGCTTCGTTTCACTCGCAGTGACGGTACTGTTCATCTTTTCACTATAAAAATGTCATTTCAAACCAAGTGAGAAATCTCATTCTTTTCGTTCTAAAGCTTAAGGTAATTTTAAGTACTGAAACCTGAAATAAGGCCATACAGTTTAGAAGTTAGATTTACAGGAAATCGGTATTAAGGATTGTTAGGGTGGCCTTTGCTTTTTCCTGAGGACTTTAAATTTGACCTTCAGGAAGCATATTTCTGGTGCCATTTCTCTTTTAATCTTCGGAAATAGATAGAACCAATCCCTCCGGTTAAAACCGTGGCAATCACTAAAAGGATATAGAAAAGACGAATGTTATACGTGTCCATATCAAATACTATAGGTATTCGGGTAAATATTTCAGCAAAAAAAGCAGCATATAAACCAATAACACTCCAATACATAAAACTGAAATGAAAAACCATATAATTATGCTTAGGATATTTAAAATACAAAGGAAGCATTCCGCATAAAAGACTCAAAGTACTCACCACTGCTAACCAGTGCAAAATTCCAAAACCTGCCAGGTTATGTAAGAGAAATGACGTGACCAGTAAAATAAGCATGGAAAGACCGTAAAAGCGACCTATTATTTTATGTTTGTAAGTGCCTTTGTTTCCTGAGAGGACAATGCTGCCACATATAAGCGCTATAATAGATGCGACAAAATGAATAATTCCGGTATTTCCTGAAAACATTCTGGATAATTTTCAGCTAACATAACGCTGAAGCAATCTATATAAAATAAAAAATTGCTGACTTGTAGTTTAAACCGACTGAACCGAAATTTTTTTAAATCCTTATAAAGAAATTCCAATTCCCAGATTAAGGTTTGAGGTATATTCTTCAGTATTCAAAGGTGTTTTGCTATCAAAATAATAGTTATAAAGTGTAAAGACCTTGAACCAGTTGGAAAGCGGAATATCCAAACGGAATTGTTCTAAAACCCGGTGATCGCTGATGTCTTCATATAATGGCTGAAAATACAAAGTATTTGCAACTGAAAATCTTTCCGATTTAGGGGTGTAAGAAAGGGTAACATACGTGCTGTTTCTATGGTTATAATCGGTGGTTCCTGCTTCATCGCTATATTCCACTTCATACATGTAGGAATTCCCGGCATACCCCGTGAAATTATCTTTATCTACCCATTTTAGCCTTAATCCCGCTCCAATAAGATTGCGTTGTTCTACCACTAAGAGTTGATTATATTGGCCCTGAATAAAAGTTTCAAACCTTAGAAGCTGATTGAATTTGTAATTGAACCTACCATGCAAGAACCAGGTGTTCTGCAGGTTTTTGTCATCGGTATCAATCAATTTATAATTTCCCAGAAATAAATAGATCTTCTTATAATCTTTAGATTTCAATTGCGTGGTTAGTGAGCCACTAATTTGATTCACCTTTGACCCATCATTATTGGTATAATTAAAAGAAAAATCAGCATTGAGCACGAACCGAAGAGAATCGGTTTGCATACGTCTGGATTCAATATTTACCAGTTGGGATTTTGCAAAAAATGGTATAAAAATCAGAAGAAAAAAAAGCTGCTTTCTGGACATAGTCTTTATAAAGCGGTAAAGTTATAAAAGCTTTTGATACCTAAAAATTTCTGAAGCCTGGAGAAAAGATATTTAAGTGCGGACTTTTTTCCTTCTACCGCTGATCTTTTTCCACAGTTTATAGAAAAGAAAGATGATAATTAAGACAAAAACAAGGGCAAGAGGCGCCCAGATAAAAGAAGTGATGGTTAAGACAGAAGCAGCAACAGTTTCACCACCACTCACCAGAAAATTGCCAATTCCACCGGTTGTTGCCGTAGAAGCTGCCCTTCCAGATGCAGTTGTTCCCGAGATGATCGCGGCGGTTCCCCCTCCGGTGATAATGGCCAAAACCCATTGAATTATTTCTGAATCAACGCCCGTAAGGGTAATTCCCATGAGTAAAGTCCCGGCAATTGTGGCGAGGGGAACTGCAATGGAATCTAATAAATTATCGATCCATGGGATAAAATAGGCGCCAATTTCAATAATTGTAGCAATACCCAGAGTAATTAAGGCCGGCCAGTTGCCCACCCATTCCCATTTATCACTTAAGTCAAAACCAAAATGTGCGGCAAGACTTAAGGCAAACAAAGGCACAAATACCCGAAAACCAGCAGAAGCCGCCAATCCTATCCCCAAACAAAATGGAATAAAATAATTTGATACTAATTCTCCTCCCATCTAAATAACAAATTTGAGTTATGAAAATACAACAAGTATTTTATTCTAAATAATTCATGAGAAATAAGAACGGCGTAAAATTTGAAGCGAAAGTTTCAAATTTTACGCCGTTGCCCTAAATTTTTTTTCAGGATCTTTACTGCGGAAAATTTTCTGATATCTTTAATTCGTCGATTTGGGCAGTGTGCCTGGCCGTATGGCCGGCGGTAAATTCCAACATCTGGAAACCATCTAATTTACCAAAGGGCATCTCGAAAATATAATTTCTAAAATTTAAATCAGAATCCTTAATAAAATCAGTGATGTCTTCACGTTGATCTTCAAAAGATTCCCATACTTCCTCCAAACTCGCATATTTATCTGTGGGTTCTAAGGCAGGAAAGGTTTTTACCTTTTTCTCCCTGCTGGTCACCAGCTTCCGGCCCTTCAAAGTTTCCCCGAATATTTTGGAACATCGTGCCTTCCGCTAAAATAATGTGTTCTACCACCTCCAGGGCAAATCTTTTATCTATCTCTTTGTACATGTTAAATAGATATATTCCATTTTTTTGGTAGACTATAACCTCCTCAACCAGATATTTCTAAATTGAACTTTGGTTCCATGATCCTGTAAAGCGATCACATCTTCACCATGCGGTTCAGGATAGTTGTGTAAACCGATATAAAGCGTTAAACCGTGGATGGTAGCATCATTCTGAACGACAATACCATTGTGAAGAACAGTGATTTTCGCAGGATTGTCTATTAAACCATTTTCCTTAAATCCTGGAGCTGTATAAATCACATCATAAGAATTCCATTTGTCTGCAGTTCGCATCGCATTGACCAAAGGCGGGTGATCTTTATAAATACTTCCTGCCTGCCCGTTGCTATAGGTTCGGTTATTATAAGAATCCAGGATTTGTAACTCGTAGCGATTTTGTAAGAAAAGTCCGCTATTGCCGCGACCCTGGCCAGAATTTTCCACAACATCTGGTGCACTCCATTCTAAATGGATCTGGCAATCCCCAAATTTCATTTTAGTCTGGATCCCCCCACTTCCCGGGACTACTTCAAAATATCCTTCTTTAATTGCCCATGGAGCAGAACTGGTAGAATCTTTTTGGCTCACCCATTGCTCAAGATTATTTCCATCAAAAAGTACAATCGCATCAGAAGGGGCATCCCCATAATTTTCTCCCGGAGTGATTTTCTCAACTTGCGGCTCCCAGATTTCCGTCATTTCGGGTTTCATAGGCATGGGAGATTCTTCTGGCGGGGTACTGGGATATGTATCCTGGGCAAAAGCGGTGAGACCAATTAAGGAGAAAAATAAAAGTGAAATCTTGGGAACGTTCATAGTATATTATTTAGCTAGGAAAATTACAAAATTTCATATAAAATCTATTCAGAAATTTCAGGTATAGTAACTGAAAGCTGTTGTTTCCTCAAGATTAGAAAATTTGGGTAGATTTAAAATAATAAAGTAACTTTCTAAATTCTAAAGTTCGATTCATTATGATTAAAAAATTTGCTTTAAAAATTTCCCTTCTAATTTTTATTCCAGTTTTATTTTTTTCCTGCGGAAACAAGTATGACACTTCTGAAAACGTGGTTTCAGATTATAATATAATTCCAAAACCTGAAAAACTGATCCCAGCTAATGGAAGGTTTGTACTTGATGAAAATGTGAAAATTGAAGCTAAGGATGGTTTACAGAATGAGGTGGAATATTTTAAAGAATACCTAACCACTTCCAATCCCGGACTTAAATTTGGATCTGGATCGAGAAAAATGATCCGTATGGATATAGATGCGGCTTTAGGAAATGAAGAAGCCTATAATCTTTTAATTTCACCTGATGAAATAAAAATTTCCGGTGCAACTGCTAAGGGTATTTTTTATGCGCTTCAGTCTCTAAAACAATTGCGCATGGAAGAGGATGGACTGGTTATGTTCCCTTCAGTAAACATCACAGATTCCCCAAGGCTTGCTTATAGAGGGATGCATTTGGATGTTGCCAGACATTTCTTTGATGTAGGTGATGTAAAAAAATATCTGGACATTTTAGCGCTTCACAAAATTAATACTTTTCATTGGCATTTAACTGAAGATCAGGGATGGAGGATAGAGATTAAACAATACCCAAAACTTACGGAAATTGGAGCTTTCAGAAACGGGACCATCAATGGTAAGTATCCAGGGGATAGTAATGATAACAAACGCTACGGAGGATTTTATACTCAGGAAGAGATCAAGGATGTTTTAGCTTACGCAGAAAAGAGACATATAACGGTAATTCCGGAAATTGAAATGCCCGGTCATGGAATTGCTGCTATAGCTGCTTACCCATATTTGAGTTGTTTTCCCGAAGAAAAAACAGTGGTGCCAGAAAATATGATGTCTAAAGGCGGAAAGGAAAAACAAGCCAATGGGCAGCCAAAAATTGTTCAGGAATCCTGGGGTGTTTATGAAGATGTTTTTTGCGCGGGTAGCGATTCCACATTTACCTTTCTCGAAAATGTGATCGATGAGGTGGCAGCATTATTTCCTTCAGAATATATACATATTGGGGGCGACGAATGCCCAAAGGCAAATTGGGAACGCTGTCCTAAATGCCAGCAGCGTATGGCAGATCTTGGATTAAAAGACGAGCATGAACTACAAAGTTATTTCATTCAGCGAATGGAAAAATATATCAATTCCAAAGGAAAAAAAATCATTGGTTGGGATGAAATCCTTGAAGGGGGTCTGGCTCCAAATGCCACGGTGATGTCATGGCGCGGGGAAGAAGGAGGGATTGAAGCGGCCAAACAGAAACATGATGTGATTATGACTCCCACGGGTTATTTCTATTTTGATTATCATCAGGCACAGGATATTTCTAAAGAACCTTTGGGGATTGGCGGTTACCTTCCGCTGGAGAAAGTCTATTCTTATAATCCCGAACCTGAAGCTTTAACTTCACAGGAGACAGCTTATATTTTAGGGGTGCAGGCCAATGTATGGACTGAATATATAGAAGAATTTGAAAAACTGGAATACATGACCTTACCCAGAATGGCTGCACTTGCAGAGGTTGGCTGGACCCAGGAATCGCAAAGAAATTGGGAGGATTTCAAAAAAAGGCTTCCGGGGATCACAAAGGTTTACGAAGCGAATAATTATAATTACGCCAAAAGAGTGGATGAGCCTCTGGTGAAAAAATAGCTATTTTTTCGGGTTCTGTAGTTTCCGGTAATTAAAGGATATCCATTTTGTTATATTTCGTCACCTTGAGGCAATTGATAAAAAGTTTTAACTAGCGCAGGAAATTGACTTTTTTTTTTAGTATCTCTAATAAGATGCTGAAACAAGTTCAGCATGACGGCAGTTCTAGTATCGTCACCCTGAACTGGTTTTAGGGTCTATAATACGCAAATAAATACGTTAATGGTAGCCTGTCGAGATGCTTTTGCACTTTCGGTTAAATCGAGTTAGTTAAAGTATTTATAGGATGTGCTTCGGCAGGCTCAGCAGGACAAGATCACTTTTATTCTATATTAAAATGTTTCTTAATTGTCACACCGAGCCTGTCGAGGCGCCCTTTTCATTTTAGCTTAAATCGAGTTTGTTAAGGTGTTTATTATATGTGTTTCGGCAGGTTTAGCAATAACCAATTTAGCGAAATCCTGCTTGCACATTTCGACTCCGCTCAATGTGACAAAGCTTTCTTCATTGCCAGACCCCTGAAAAAATTTATCTAGCGTAGAAAATTGGCATATTTTTTAGTATCTCTAATAAGATGCTGAAACATCCAGATAACTCAAAAGAGGATGACGTTATTTTGCCCATTATCAATATGACACCTTACAGACAATAAAAAATTTTTAAGCCTTGAGTTAGTCTAAAAGAAAGCTGAAATTAATTTTTTACCTTTTCTAATGGATCGCTTTGAACCTGCCCTGATTCTCTTCAGGATTACCCAAAAAAAATTAATTGTATTCCTTTAAAATCAAAACCGGAACTTTAGGATCAAAATTGATGGTTTCAGTCATAGGGTTTGAAAAGAGTCTGGAGAAAAATCCTTTCTTTCTTTGATAGAGCGCCAGAAAATTGCTGTCCCGAGCTTCTATAAATAAGTGTACCCCTGTGGTGGGTGTAGTTTGCGTAAGCACATGAAAAGTGGTATGAACATCAGACAGGTGCTTTGCCAGTTCCATTTTGTTGGTCTCGCGCTTTTCAGCTAGAGGTTTACTTTCAGAATTAATATATAGAACGCGTACAGATGCTTTTAAACTTTCGGCAAGTTCAATTAAAGCTCTAAGTTCACGTTGTTTAAAAGGTATTTTAAAATTTGTTGGAAAAACAATTTCCATCCCCCCTTCATTGGACATTTCATGTGTTTCCGGAATTACCAAAACCGGGCATTCCTGTATTTTTTCAGTTAATTTGGATATTTGATTATCATAGGAAGTGCTAATTCCTGCGGTGTCACCCTGGGACCCCAGGATAATTAGATCGATACCAAATTTATTGACAGCATCCTGTACATTTTCCACCAGATTTCCTTCCGTAGATATTTTTTCAAATTGATGTTTAGGGTTCTCTTTTCTAAAAATCAATCCTTTCATCATTCGTTCCAGGCCATTTTCAGATTTTTCCTTTTCAGTTTGTTCATCTTCGTCTGCCTTTGCTAAAGGAAGGGTTTCATTAAAAAACTTTTGAGACGAATAAGAATTGATCAGGTAAAAGGTACAGGGAAATTTTTTATACAATTTCAGGGCAAATACCAGTGAATTCCAGGAATGTTTTGAAAAATTAGTAGGGATTAAAATCTTTTTTTCCATAAAAGTATTAGTTGGCAATTAAAGGTACGAAAGCGTTCATTTTAAAGGGGTCTAACTGAATAAGAAATGGTGAAACTTAAATTTTCTACTCAATTTTCAGGTAATTTCTAAAACTCCTTCATGAAATCCTAAAATTTCGTTAATATAAATCCTAAAAAGTTTATCTTAGGTTCCTAATATAGGCTTTGTCACGTATTATGAAAATCATCAAATTCGTTCTTTTGACAATATTTATTAGTCAATCTATTTTTGCACAAACTTCGAAAAAGTTTGCCCTTGCCGGTTTAAGCCACGGTCATGTGGATTGGTTTTTTAATCGAGAGGCACAGGATTTTGAATTGGTGGGAATTTATGAAACTAACGAGGATCTGGTTAAAAAATATATGGAACGATATGATCTTGATCAGGGAATTTTCTATGATGATCTTGAAACCATGCTCAATGAAACAAAACCCGATGCAGTTTCAGCTTTTGGGGCAACCAGTGAACATCTAAGCATTGTAAAAGCCTGTGCTCCTAAAAAGATCGATGTGATGGTAGAGAAACCCTTGGCTACTACTTATAAAGATGCTTTAGAAATTCAGTCTTTAGCTGAAGAAAATCATATTTTGGTCCTTACCAATTTTGAAACCTCCTGGTATGCGAGCACGAAATATATTCAGGAGCAGGTTGGGGAAAATAGATTGGGGGATTTAACAAAAATCCTGGTAAATGATGGTCATGAAGGCCCTAAGGAAATTGGGGTTAGTGAAGAATTCCTGGAAATATTAGTGGATCCTGAAAAGAATGGGGGAGGAGCCTTATTCGATTTTGGCTGCTATGGCGCGAACCTTATGACGGCATTGATGAATGGAGAAAAACCACTTTCAGTTACTGCAGTTACCGCACAAAACAAACCGGAAATTTATGCCAATGTAGATGATGAAGCGACCATTATTCTGCAATACCCAAAAACACAGGGAATTATTCAGGCATCGTGGAACTGGCCCTACTCACGAAAAGATATGGCGGTGTATGGCACCCATGGTTACATAGTCGCTAAAAATTCCGAAGAAATTCAGAAAAAATTAAAAGAAGATCCTGAAGCATTAGAAATCCAATTATCACCCAGAGAGCAGAAATATAGAGATCCTTTTTCCTATTTTTATGGAGTGATGACCGGGGATATTAAATATAATGAGAAGAGCCTATATTCCCTTCCTATTAATGTAACCGTCGTAGAAATTTTGGAAGCGGCAAAAAAATCTGCAGAAATGAATAAAAGCGTCTTTTTAAAATAACCTGAATATTAATCAAAATTAAAAATAACAAATGTCCTTTCAAATTATAGAACAGTCCACAAAATATGATGTGTGTATTGTAGGATCTGGTGCCGGTGGAGGAATGGCCGCCAAAATTTTAGCCGATAAGGGATTTAAAATTGCCCTGGTAGAAGCCGGGCCCAATTTTGACCCTGCAAACCCTGAACAACGCACCCAACTGCGCTGGCCTTATGAATCTCCCAGAAGAGGAGCTTCCACAGTAAGGGCATTTGGTGATTTTGACATGGCTTATGGTGGATGGCAAATTGATGGGGAACCTTATACCAAAGCACCGGGAACTGAATTCGACTGGTTTCGTTCTCAAATGGTAGGTGGAAGGACCAATCACTGGGGTAGGATTTCCCTAAGATTTGGGCCCTTAGATTTTAAAAGAAAGGACTTTGACGGGAAAGGAGATAACTGGCCTATTGGCTATGAAGATGTTCGCCCATATTACGATAAAGTAGATAAATTAATTGGAGTTTTTGGAACCAAAGAAAATATTCCAAATGAACCGGACGGCTTTTTTCTACCTCCCCCTAAACCGAGGTTACACGAATTATATTTGAAAAAAGGAACTTCAAAAGTGGGGATTCCCATGATTCCTTCCAGGCTTTCTATTCTTACCAAAAGGGTAAATAAGAAGCGACAGGCTTGCTTTTATTGCAATCAATGTTCAAGGTCATGTTCCGTTTATGGAGATTTTTCATCTTCTTCGGTTTTGGTGAATCCGGCCATAGAAACAGGAAATGTAGATCTTTTCACCAATGCCATGGTGCGGGAAGTGATTACCGATGAAAATGGAAAAGCATCTGGCGTTTACTACATCAATAAAGAAGATGGAAAGGATTACAGGATCAAGGCAAAAGTGGTGATCCTTGCTGCCAGTGCGTGTAGTTCGGCAAGAATCCTGCTCAATTCAAAATCTACCACACATCCCAACGGACTGGCAAATTCCAGCGAAGTCGTGGGAAAATATTTGCATGATTCTACCGGGGCTTCCAGAATGGCTTTTATGCCGGAATTAATGGACAGAAAGAGATATAATGAAGATGGAGTTGGTGGGATGCACATGTATACCCCATGGTGGCTGAATGATGATAAAAACCTTGGGTTCTCCAGAGGTTATCATATTGAGTATTGGGGCGGTATGGGGATGCCTTCCTATGGATTTGGATTTAATACAGAATTTCTACATACGTTAGCCCCGCAGGTTCTCGGAGATAGAAAAGCCGGGGGTTATGGAGTTGGTTTAATGCAGGATGTAAAACGTTTCTATGGTTCTACTTTAGGAATGGCAGGTAGGGGTGAAAGTATTCCCAGAGCTGAGAACCGCTGTGAGATCGACTCTCAAAAAGTTGATAAATATGGGATTCCTGTTTTGAAATTTAATTATAAGTGGAGCGAAGAAGAAGTGAAGCAGGCAGCCCATATGCAGGATAGTTTTGAAGCGATCATCAAATCTATTGGGGCAATCCCACTTGGGGATAAACCTGGAAAAGAAACCAATTATGGGCTTGAGAATCCAGGAAGGATTATTCATGAAGTTGGGACCACCAGAATGGGTGCTGATGCTACTACTTCGGTTTTAAATGAATACAATCAGGCGCATGATGTGTCCAATTTATTTGTGGTAGATGGTGGTGCTTTCGTATCACAGGCTGATAAAAATCCCACATGGACGATCCTGGCCCTGGCCTGGAGGGCAAGCGATTATCTCGCGGAAGAAATGAAAAAAGGAAATATTTAATAAGCGTATTATGGACAGAAGAGAATCACTAAAAACACTTATTATTGGTGGGGCAGGAACCACCATGTTGCTCAGTTGCAGGATTGATGATAAACCCGATACTGTGGGGATTTCAGAAAATATTGAAAGCGACTTTGATTACGGCCGTACTCCCGAAGAAGAGCGATGGGACGAAAATCTCATGTCTGAGCAGTTTTATACCGAAAATGAACTGGCTACTATGGCTATTCTTGCAGATATTATAATTCCGGGACAGGGAGATTATCCGCCAGCTTCAAAAACCGGGATCACAGATTTCATTGAATTTATTTCAAAAGACATTCCCGAGCATCAAACCCCTATGCGAGGAGGTTTACGCTGGTTAAGAACGGAATCTCATAAAAGATTTGATAAGGATTTCACCGAAATTTCTTCAGAAGAGCAATTGAAAATTGTGGAAGATATTGCTTATCCCATGGATGTGAAACCTCAGTTTTCACAGGCCGCTATATTTTTCAGCAGATTGCGAAATCTTGTAACTACCGGGTATTTCACCAGTAAACCGGGGATTGAATTCTTAGGTTATATGGGTAATAAGCCTAATGTTTGGGATGGTGTGCCGCAAGATGTGTTGGATGAACACGGTCTCGCTTATGACGAAAAAATGCTTAAAGTCGCCATTAAGCCCGAAGAAAGAAATGAAATTGAAGACTGGAACGATTATATCGTTTAAATGAATCTATATGAAAGTTGCTGTTATAGGAGGTGGAATTATAGGTTTATGTACAGCCTATTATCTGGTAAAAGAAGGAGTAGAGGTAACTTTGATCGATAAAGGAAATATTACATCCGGTGCTTCTTTTGTGAACGCCGGATATCTTACCCCCAGCCACATCATTCCACTATCAGAACCGGGCATTGTTGTAAAAGGATTAAAATGGATGCTGAAAACTGATAGTCCGTTTTATATAAAACCGCGTTTTGATGTAGATTTTTTTAAGTGGGCATTGAGGTTCAATGGTTCTGCCACGCAACAAAAGGTGGAAAAAGCAGTTCCTGTTTTAAAAGAATTTAATCTGAAAAGTCGGGATTTGTTTGATGAAATCCGTGATTCGCTGGATTTCGATTTTCATTATCAGAATAAAGGAATTTTATCGGTTTTTAAGACTGAAAAAGCAGCGGTTTCAGAATTGAAGATTGCCGCCCTGGCTCACGAAGAGGGACTTGATGTAAAAGAAATTACTAAGGATGAACTTCAGAAGTTGCAAAGCGTATTTTCAGAGGAGGTTTTAGGTGCTATTCATTACACCTGTGATAGGCATTCAACGCCAGGTACTTTTATGGAAAATATGAAAAAATGGCTGATAAAACGAGGTGTAACCTTCGAAATGAATCAGGAAGTGATTGGTTTTGAAAAGAGTGAGAAAAATATAGTTTCCATAAAAACACAGGAAAAAAATATTATAGCTGATGAATTTGTACTGGCATCGGGAAGCTGGACCACCAGATTAGCAAGAAAACTTCAACTAAATATTCCCATACAACCCGGGAAAGGCTACAGCATCAATGTACCTAGAGATTTAGGGATAAGCATTCCGGCAATTTTATGTGAATCTAAAGTTGCCGTAACCCCGATGGATGGATTTACAAGATTTGCCGGAACCATGGAATTTTCAGGAGCTAACGAAATTATTCGCAAAAACCGGGTAGAAGCGATCGCCAATGCGGCGTCCAGCTATTACAAAAATCTTGAAATTACCCCAGAGGAAAAGGGTTCTGCAAAATGCGGGCTAAGACCTGTTTCCCCAGACGGGCTTCCTTTTATCGGGAAGACATCAAAATATAAAAATCTAACAGTTGCCTCAGGACATTCTATGATGGGGTGGAGTATGGGTCCGGCAACAGGAAAAATGGTTTCAGATATGATTACTGAAAAACCACTTTTTATGAAAACTTCTGCTTTTATACCAGAAAGGTTTGCTTAATCTTTCCATTGCTGGAGGAAAAATTATAAATTTCATTCTCAAACTTTATTCTTGGAGCAAACTATAGACAATAATCAGCCAAATAAGCGCATTGCTGCGATCGACCTCGGGACGAATTCCTTTCATGCCGTGATCGTAGATATTTATCCGGACGGAAGTTTTAGAACCGTAGATAAACTCAAGGAAATGGTCATCCT
This sequence comes from Gramella sp. AN32, assembly GCF_023718305.1. Classification (GTDB taxonomy): domain Bacteria; phylum Bacteroidota; class Bacteroidia; order Flavobacteriales; family Flavobacteriaceae; genus Christiangramia; species Christiangramia antarctica. The sequence continues at coordinate 137,629 of NZ_QEYO01000004.1, read as the reverse complement.
GGCTGAAAAAGGGATGGAAAATCACCTAAGTGAAGAGGCGATGGATCGCGGTCTGGAAGCCTTAAAAAGGATCAGGTTTCTATGTGATAGTCAGCAGGTGGAGGAAATACTTGCTTATGCGACCAGTGCGATACGGGAAGCTGAAAATGGCGGGGATTTTATCCAGCGCAGTTTATATGAAGCCGGGGTAAAGGTGCAGGTGATTTCCGGAAAAATGGAAGCGGAAATGATTGGCCTGGCGGTTAGGCATAGCATAGCAATTGGCGACGAAATGGTGCTTATGGTAGATATTGGCGGTGGAAGCGTTGAGTTTATTGTGGGCAACGATAAGGAATTTGTTTATTCAAAAAGCCTGAAACTGGGTGTCGCCAGAATGGCCGCACGTTTTGTAGATGCCGATCCTGTTTCAAAAGAGAATATAAAAAAACTTGAGCAGCACTTTGAAAAAGAATTATCAGCAGTTTCAGAAATCGTTAAAAAACATAAGGTAAAGACGGTGATTGGATCTTCCGGTACGATGGAAAATATCGCCGCGATGATTGCCGGAAAAAATGCCAGCGATACCATGATTAGCCTGAATGAATACACCTATGGAGCGAAGGCATTTCAGAAATTTTACAAAAAATTTATCCAATTGGATAAATCGAAAAGGCTGGAATTAAAAACGCTGGAGGAAAAGCGGGTTGATATTATTAATCCCGGGGTGATTCTGGTGAAATATCTTCTCGATGAATTTGGGATCGAAAATGTGAAAATTTCTGAAGGAGCTTTAAGGGATGGGATGATCATCGATTTTATCAAAAAAGAAAAAGGCAAGTACTTCTCCAAACTCAATATTGAATTTAAAGATCCTCGTAAAAGAAGTATTCACGAATTACTGCGGAAATGCAACTGGCTGGAGGATCATTCCCGTCATGTGGCAAAAATGGCCTTGCAGATTTTTGACGAATTTAAAAGTGAGTTAAAATTAAATGAAAACGATAGGGAATTGCTGGAATATTCAGCTTTCCTACATGATATTGGTTATTATATTTCTTACAGCAGGCACCATAAACATGCTTTGTATATTATTAAAAATTCTGAACTGCGCGGTTTTACTGATGATGAGGTGAATATCATGGCCAACGTGGCCCGGTATCATCGAAATTCGACCCCAAAAAAACGCCATAAAGCGTATAAATCCCAATCAAAGCCGGTGAGGAAAAGAATTAAAAAACTTTCAGCAATTTTAAGAGTTGCCGACGGATTGGACCGAAGCCATTTCCAGAATGTGCAAAAACTTGAAATTGATAATCAGGTTGAAAAAGTAGTTTTCAATATTTACACAGAAAGTGATCCTGAACTGGAAGTTTGGGGAGGTATGCGAAAAGCAAAGTTGTTAAAAAAACAACTCAACAAAAAAATTGAGATTAAAGCTTTTCCTAATTAATTATTTTAAAAGCCTGCACTTCTTTTTACAAACCCTGCTCTTTTCTTTATAAATATTTATTTTTCCGAATTATTTTATCAAATTCTGAGAATTACATAATCCAATACATTTTACTGAATTTAGCTGTTTTTTATTGCTTTAAAAAAGATTAGTTTTACCCATTCATTTTAGCAAGTTTTTAATTGGATTATGAAGGATAACAGGCATTTTGTTATAGACTTTGACAGCACGTTCACACAGGTAGAAGCCCTTGATGTTTTAGGGGAGATTTCTTTGAAGAACAACCCAAAACGCGAAGAGAAACTTCAGGAATTAAAAGATCTTACAGATCGCGGAATGGGGGGTGAACTTGCCTTTAGGGATTCTTTACGCGAGCGGCTCATTTTACTGGAAGCGTACAAAAAGGACCTGCCACCACTCATAGAAAAACTCAGGAAAAAAGTTTCCATCTCCTTCGTTAGAAATGAAGGTTTTTTAGAAGAAAATAAAGACCAGATTTATATTATTTCCAATGGATTCAAAGAATTTATTGTACCCATTGTAGGTGATTTTGGAATTAAAGAAGAACATGTTTTTGCCAATACCTTTGAATTTGATGAGAATGGGAAAATTATTGGATTTGATCACGATAATGTCCTTTCCTCCAACAACGGAAAAGTAAAACAATTGCAGAAATTAGATCTTAAAGGTGATGTATACGTAATTGGAGATGGCTACACCGATTATGAGATCAAAGCTGCCGGATTAGCAAACAAATTTTATGCTTTTACTGAAAATGTAGAGCGCGACAATATTTTAGCCAAGGCCGATCATATTACACCGAGCCTTGATGAATTTTTATACCTTCATAAAATGAATAAAGCGATTTCTTACCCGAAAAACCGTATTAAGGTCCTATTACTTGAAAATATTCATCAGGATGCGGTGGATATCATGAAAAATGAGGGTTATAATGTTTCGACAGTTTCCGGCGCCATGGATGAGGAGGAACTGTGTGAAAAGATAAAAGATGTTTCGGTTATTGGAATTCGCTCAAAAACCCAATTAACGGCTAAAGTATTGGAAAACGCTAACCGACTCATTGCGGTGGGAGCCTTTTGTATTGGAACGAATCAAATCGATCTTGAGGCCTGTCTTAAAAAAGGGGTAGCGGTCTTTAATGCGCCTTTCAGCAACACACGTTCTGTGGTGGAACTTGCCATTGGAGAAATTATTTTGCTGAAGAGGAATCTGCCTGATCGAATTTCAGAAATGCACCAGGGAATTTGGAATAAATCTGCTACTGGCAGTTATGAAATTAGAGGAAAGAAGCTGGGAATCGTAGGTTATGGGAATATTGGTGCGCAATTATCTGTAGTAGCGGAAGCTATTGGTTTTGATGTATATTACTATGACCTTGTTGAAAAGCTGGCCATGGGAAATGCAACCAAATGTAATTCTTTAGATGAGCTTCTTGAAATAGTGGATATAGTTACCCTTCATGTTGATGGCAGGAAGGAAAATAAAAATATGATTGGCGACGATGAATTCAAGAAAATGAAGCATGGCGCCGTTTTCTTAAATCTAGCCCGCGGACATGTAGTTGATGTGGAAGCTCTAAAAAATCATATTGAATCTGGTAAAATTACCGGGGCTGGAGTAGATGTTTTTCCGAAGGAACCAAAAACGAACAAGGAAGAATTTGAAAGCGAATTACGAGGATTGCCAAATTTAATTTTAACGCCGCATATAGGTGGAAGTACTGAAGAAGCCCAGGAAAATATCGGAAATTTTGTGCCTGGTAAAATTATTGAATACATCAATACCGGGGGGACCACCAACAGCGTGAATTTCCCTAACCTGCAACTTCCTATTTTAGAAAATGCACATCGTTTAATCCATATTCACCATAACCGTCCCGGAATTATTGCCAATATCAACAGGATTTTGGCAGCAAATGACATTAATATTGTGGGACAATATCTTAAAACCAATGAAACCATTGGTTACGTAATTACCGATATTGATAAAGCGTATAATGCAGAGGTTATCCAGGAATTAAAAGAGATACAGGATACCATTAAATTTAGGGTACTTTATTAAGTTTTATAATAAAAACATCTTGTTATAACCCTCACTCAATAAACCGACGAAAGCGTTATAAATAACGTTGAAATACCATTATCTGAAAATAAATGGTAAACTTTTAACGGAGGAAATTTAAATTTACACTATTAATTTATTTATCTTGAACCTCCCTACATGAATTATTTATTACATCCCTACTTGAGAAATTAACCAAACCTTGTAGTATAATCATGGAATATCTTATTATTTTTCTAATTACCGGCCTCGCCATTATCGTTGGGTTGGTGATTTTAATAAGGACTCTCAGAAATAATGCCCAACAAGAAAAATTGATTGCCGGCATTGAAAAAAAATTAAAGAACAATTAATTTTTCCTTTAAATATAGGCTTAAGTTGATCTTTTCAATATTTTCTTTTTGACCATAAGAACATTTCTACTCGTTCTTTTTTATGCCTTGTTTTTTCAAAAATGATGTGAATCGCTTCTTTTCGCTTACCAATAACCCATTTGGTTTGGCTAATCAACGTATAGTGCCAAAAAAGCTCTAATATTTCTATTACATCTTTTCCTTTCATAATTACGCCTTTCGTATAACAAATACTGGTTGTATACATCTTTATTAATTTAGAGGAGGTTCTTTCCCTATACATTAGCATCATAATCATCAACTAATCTTTTATTCATTTAAATCATTAATCATGAAACATTTAATTTTATCAGTACTACTTTTAGTAGCAACCGCAAGCGTACAATCCCAGGTTACACAACTTGAAGAAGCCAATGTGGTTTACAAACCTTTCGATTCGAAAATTTCACAGGATCAAAATCGCTATTCCTTCAACATCAATGAAGAATATGTTGGAGAATTTGATAAGAACCCGATTGGTTTTATGCATTCAAATTTTGATATCTATAGTTTTATGAGAGAAATTGAAGAAGAATATGATTCTTATGAGATCACTTTCAGAAGTCAAAAAGGAAAACTAATGGCAAATTACGATAAAGAAGGAGAGCTCCTTAGTACCTATCAAAACTTTAAAGATATCCTGTTACCACTTGACATTAGAAGGGAAGTATATATGAAAAACAAGGGATGGACTATGACTAGCAATAAATACGTTGCTTTTGGAACTGCAAGTATGTTGGAAAAGGAACTTTATAAAATCAAACTTGAAAAAGACGGTCAAAAACGAACACTTAAATTAGACGGTAACAATGTTGGTCTCACATCTGTCGCCAGCAATTAAAATGGTTGTTAAACATTTAAAATTTAACTGAATAAGCCAGGAGCTGCTAAAGAAATTTGGTAGCTCTTTTTTTTATATTAAGCCAAATATAGATCTCATTTTTCCTTAAAATGAATTAGTGTCATGAAATAATTTTAAATTGCCATAGAGAAAGCTACACATAATGAGAGCATTAGTTATAGATGACGAAGAATTAGCCAGAAAAAGGATACTCAATTTACTTGAAGAAGTGGAGCAGATTGAAGTGATTGGACAATGTACCAATGGAAAAAACGCTATAACCTTCATTAATTCTGAATTACCAGATCTTATCTTTCTGGATATTAATATGAAGGATATGAATGGTTTTGATGTTCTTAAAAATGTGGAAATTGAACCTAAACCGATAGTGATTTTTGTGACTGCTTACGATAACTATGCCCTAAAGGCATTTGATGTAGAGGCTTTTGACTTTTTATTAAAGCCATTTAAAGACGAACGGTTTTTTAAAACAATCAAAAAGGTTTTAAAAACTACTAAAGCTGAAGCCAATACAACTTTTGGAAAACGGATGGAAGAATTTTTTCATCAGTATAGTAGCAAGTCAGAATTGCCATCTGCGATTTTCAAAATCCCCATTAAAACCGGGAATAAAACGGCTTTGGTTGATCCTGTAGATATTCAGTATATCTGTGCATCTGGATATTATGCTGAAATTTTTGCCAATGGAAAGAAATATGTCCTACGTGAAAGTTTAAGCAATTTGGAAGAAATGCTGGATAATAATAGCTTTGTACGTGTGCATCGATCCACTATTCTGAACCTTCATTTTGTTGATGAGATACTTCATTCAGATTATTCAGAAATCGATTCAAAAATGAAAGACGGTCAACTTCTTAGGATCAGTAAATCCCATAAGAAGGAATTTTTAGAAAAATTAGGTATATCATGACATTCTCAACCCTCCGCAAAAAATATATAGACTGGAAACTGGTGCTTTTACTTTGCGGTTTCTATCTGCTTTTTGATGTAGTGATGCTGGTGAAAATGGTTTACATGCGTACTTATATGGCAGAGGGAGGTAAAGAGTTTGATTGGAGTATCTTTTTAGTACACAACGTACTTTTTGATTATGTGATCGTGGTTAGTTATATGACTCTTATTGCTATAAGTACCAAGAGATTTTTAAATAAGAATTATGCCTGGAGCAAGATCATTTCTATTCATGTGGTCTTTTCAATTTTAATAGGTTTGATCATTCGGCTTATTTTTGATGTTTATTCCATTCTTTCCGGAAAAGTGGATGTGGCTAATTATGATCTAAGGGAAACCGTCAATGCATTTATCTATGTTCTGGACCTTAATTTCCTAATCTATTTTGCCATGGTGTTTATTATTTACACCTATTATTATTTAAAACAGATAAAGGAAGCTGAAAAGCGACATTCTAAACTTGAAACGCAACTGGTAAATACAAGAATGAAAATGCTAAGCGCGCAATTGCAGCCTCATTTTCTTTTTAATACTCTGAATTCAATAGCTGTCTTAACCGATATTGATGCCTCCAAAGCAAAGGATACAATTGCAGATCTTAGCGATTTTCTCCGGGAGATCCTTTATCACAGCGATAGTAGTAAGATAAGTCTGGATGAAGAATTACGTATTCTGGATTATTACCTTAATATCTTGAGGATACGATTTTCAGATCATTTAAATATTGTTATTGATATTCCAGATCATTTAAAAGTGAAGCAGGTGCCGGCACTGTTGTTACAACCAATTATAGAAAACTCTATCAAGCATGGTTATTCTTATGATCACACCAATTTAGATATAGAAGTTTCAGCAAAAGAAGTAGACGGGAAACTGGAAATTATAGTATCTAATAATGGTGTGACGCTAGACAAAAAACATGGTGAACTCATGAAAGAAGGTGTCGGTTTAAATAATATAAGTGACCGGCTGAAGAATTTGTATGGGAATAATTTCTACTTTAAAATAAAGAATAATAAAACTGGTGCAGGTGTTCAAACGGTGATTCGGATTCCTTAATATTTTTTCAGCTATAAGTGTTAGAGCCAGAGTTTTTAATTGCTTAACATTATTTTTCATTTTCTCTCTTGTTAAGTTTCACTCAAATACGCTGATAACATTGAAATTCATTAGAAAAAAAATTAAAATTTAAGAAAAATTTATATATTGGTGGTATGAAAAAAATCTTACTGCTAACCACCATTATGTCCGTTTTCATCACTTTCGGACAGGGGAATACTATTTTTTACAACTTCGAAACCTTAAGTGCTGAAATTGAAGATGCGAAACAAGAGAATGATATTGAACGAATCTTTACCGCGCTAAACAAGGTAAATAAAAATGATTCCATTTATGCGGTTTCACTTGTAACTAAATCTTATTATCTGCTAAATTCTGATCGTAATCAGGAAGCCCTTGAAACTTTAGAGGAAGGGTTGAGTCTTGAGGATTGGGAACAGCAAATTTCTTTTTTAGTCAATAAAGGTGTTGTCCTTAAAAAAATGGAGAAATATAAGGAAGCACTTGAATTTTATGATTCCGCTTTAAAAAATTATCCCGTAAATGCTTCCTTACTTCTTGGGAAGGCTGCAATTTTGGAAAGTATGGATAAGCCAGAGGAGACTTACGAAACTATAAAGAAAGCCTTAATCTACAATCCTTTTAGTACAGATGCCCATATTAAATTGGGGAAACTGGCTTATGATCAAAACAATACGACGCTGGCAACTATGTGTTTCGATATGGCATTATTAATAAATCCTGATGGAACCAACTCTTTTAGGATACTAAAACATCTTGACGAATTATTGCGGGCCAACAATAAAAATGAAGGAACAACAGGATTTTCAATTTTGTCCAATAAGAATCAATTAGCGGAAGTTAATTTGATCATGAATAACAGGTTAGCGCTTGACGATAGATATAAAACTGAAGCGGGGATAGACCTGCCTGTAGTGAAGCAGAATCATATCATGTTGGAAAATATGAAATCTGTAAAATTGAATGAGGATTTCATAAATAAAACCTACCTGCCTTTCTTTAACTGGATCAGGGAGAGCGATAATTTTGAACCCTTTATCTATACCGTTATCTATGCAGTCGAAAATGAGAAATATAAAAAGAAAGTAGAAAAGGAAGTAGATGAAATTACTGAGTTTATTCAAACTGCACTGGCTAAATGGAAAGAACTAAGTATCAACGCCAGTACAAAATTCCTGGAGGTTGATGGAATGCAAACCTCATTTAATGAATATGCGCTCGAAGGAACTGGAATGAAAAAGGATGATCACTATGTTGGCAAATGGGATATTTACAATGTTAGTGGTAGAAAAAGTGGTATTGCAGAATTTAATGATGCCGGAGAAAAATCTGGAGAATGGAAATGGTATTACCCAAATGGGCAATTGAAAGAAATTTCACATTTTGCAAAAGGCGAATTGAATGGCGAAAATCAACATTACTATGAAAACGGTAAACTAAAATCCCATTCTGAATTTGAAAATGGCAACTTAATAGGAGAATTCAAGTATTATAATAACGATGGAGCTCTAGTGCAGAAAAAGTACTTTGAGAATAATGCATTAAATGGTGAATTCTCTACCTATTTCTCCTTTGGCGAGATGCAACCCGAGGTGACAGGGAATTATGTAGATGGCGTACTTCAGGGCAAAGCTTTTGAATATTACGCAAATGGAGATGTGTACCTGGAAATGAATTTTAAGGATGATCTCAAGGAAGGGAAGGAAACTGGCTTCTTAAGAAATGGAAAAAAATTCTATGAACAGATTTATAAGGAGGGGGTTTCCGTGGGACGTTATCACCAGTATAGTTTAAGTGAAAACATTGTTTTGGAGGGTGAGTTTAATGAAGAGGGGGGAAAAACTGGGGAATGGAAAACGTATTTTCCAAATGGAATTCTTGAAAGTCTTACCACATATAAAGATGGGGAGATCAATGGCCTTTATCAGGAATATGATGCAGATGGAAAATTGTTTTATGAATATGACTACAGGAAAGAGGAAATCATAGGCTATAGATTTTATGAGAAGAATGGGGATTTGATCAAAGAAGGAAAGAAAAAATCGGGTGAGTTTTTTTATGAATCTTTTACACCTTACGGACAAAAAAAGTCCGAAGGTCTTTACGATATTTCTGGGGGAAAGACAGGAGAATGGAAATTTTATGATGAATATGGAAAGCTGGATAATTCTGGTGCTTATAAAGAAAATGAAGCACAGGGAGTCCATAAAACTTTTAACAGCTACGGAGCTTTGATTTCAGAAATAAACTATAAAAACAATTTAGAAGAGGGTTCTTACAAAACTTATCATCCAAACGGAAAAATTTATTCCGAAGGATTTTTTATGGCAGGAAAACGACATGGGGAGTTCCAGGATTATTATATCGATGGTACCATTAAAACCAGAAAATACTACCATAAAGGTGATTTGAATGGAGAAGTAGAGAACTATGGACCTGAAGGTAAAATATATTCAAAAGATTATTATGACTTTGGTGATATTAACAAAAGCGTATACTTCGATCTGGAAGAAAAAGCTTTTGATAGCATCCAGTATAATAATGAGAATGCAAAGTATACAATCACTTCAAAGCACGCCAATGGCAGCACGAAAAGTGTTACAGATTTTGTTCATGGCATAAAAATGGGTGTCTACAAGTATTACGATCTGGAAGGAGAACTTCGCACCACTGGGGAATTTTTAAATAATGAAAGAACTGGAATATGGAAATGGTATGACCGGAAAGGTAATTTAAGTTCAGAAGTAACTTATGATGCCGGGGAAATTGCAGGTTTAGATCTGGATTATTATGAAAATGGCCAGATTGAGGATGAAGATTCCTATAACTATGGAGTGCCTCAGGGTACATGGAAGAGTTATTACCCTAATGGTATCTTAAGAGTGGAAACAATAAAAGAAAATGGCGAAACCCATGGCACGAAAAAATTCTACGCTGCTTCGGGTGAGTTACAGTATATAAGATTTTATAATTACGGAAGATTGATAGGATATGGTCACCTTGATGAAGAAGGGAATGAAGTTGACATGATTCCATTGGATAATGAAACAGGTCATGTAATTTCCTATTATAAAAACGGAAATATTTCCAGGGAATATCATCTTATGTACGGTAAATTTGATGGTGATTATAAAACTTATTTCCCTAATGGAGAATTGGAAGAAATTACCAGATATAAGGATGGCTGGTTGCATGGCACCCATACCAAGTATTTCAGCAATGGAAATAAGGACTTTGAAACTGAGTATTATTTTGATGAGCGTATGGGAGCTTCAAAAACCTATTATGAAAATGGAAATTTAAAAAAGGACCAGCTATATAAAAGTGGCGATCTTTCAGGAGAATCAAAATATTATTCTGAAAATGGAGAACTCGAAACAACTATAGTTTATTTTAATGGAGAAAGCTTTATACTTAGATAATGAAAAATTTGAAATTTAAAGTTTTAGCTCTTTTCGCTTTGCTTACGATTATAAATGCTTCAGCACAGTTCGCTCCGGAATATGCAAAATATGCCAACACATATAGTGAGGATAACAAGCTTATTTTAAGCCGCGACGTGGTCCTGAATATTGGAATTAAAGATGGAGAGCTGGAAATTGTTCAGGAGAATTTTGAAGAAAACCTTTTTTTAACAGACGGGGCAAACCATGCTTCCCGGGAAACCCTCAATTTTTCTTATTATTTTGAATTGTTAGAAGTGGAAGCCTCTTCCATGGCCTACGAGAACGGAAAATTTAAAGAGTTTAAAGTTGAAAATTTTGTTGAAAAGGATAACCTGGATGGATCATTTTATGATGATTCAAAATCACTTGTTTTTCTTTATCCAAATTTAAGGAAGGGTGCAGTTTCTAAATTAAAATATTCCGAAAAGATTAAAAATCCACGTTTTGTTGGGCCAAATTTCTTCGGCGATATGCATCCAACTCTTAAAACCTCCTATACTGTAATTGCCGATAAGGATATTGAACTTCAGTTTAAGAAATTCAATATGGAGAATTCCGGTATAAAATATTCTGAAGAAGAAAAACGAGGAAAAAAGATATATAGCTGGAAATCGGGCAATCTGGATAAAATTAAATTTGAAGACAATGCCCCAAATTTCAAAAAAATAATGCCCCATGTAGTTCCGGTGATCATGTCTTACGAAACTAACGGGGAAGAAATTTCTATTTCCGGCGAAACAAAAGATCTCTACAACTGGTATTATTCACTTGTTAACGATATTAATGAAGAAGAACCTGCTCCGGCATTGGTTTCAGTAGTAAAAGAATTAATCGAAGATAAACCTTCGGAATTGGAGAAAGTGCGTGCAATGTACTATTGGGCACAGGAAAATATTAAATATATCGCTTATGAATATGCCCTTGGAGGCTTTGTGCCCAGAGAGGCGAATACGGTTTTCCAGAGAAAATATGGTGATTGTAAAGACAATTCCAGCATCCTGAAAGAAATGTTGGAGATAGCCGGCATCAAAGGAAATTTAACCTGGATTGGAACACGATCTATTCCCTATAATTACGACGATATGCCTACGCCCATTGTCGATAATCATATGATTTTATCGTATACAGATGCGGTCAATCAAACCTATTATTTGGATGCTACGGGAAGGTATAACCCCTTGGAAATACCATCTTCTTTTATACAGGGTAAAGAAGCATTGATTGAAGATGGCGTGGGTAACTTTTTTCTTAAAAGAGTTCCTGTGATTCCCGCAGATCAAAATATGATTGCAGATACTTCCTATATTAAAATTCAGGGGAATAATCTTATAGGAACTTCAACAGCAAACCTTACCGGCTATGGTAAAATTGATTATAACCACGGGCTTGAATCTTTACATTCTGAAGAGAAATTAAAAGAATTTTTTAGTTACCGTTTTCAAAAAGGTAACAATACATTTTTAATCGATAGCCTGGAAATTTTCAACAAAGGCAGTTATGACCTGCCTTTAAAGATTGATTACAGTTATAAACTCCAGAATTATATTAAAGAATTTGGAGGTGAAAAATATGTAAACCTTAATTTAAACCGGGAAATCACAAATTATAAAACGAAAGATGACCGCAAGTTTGAAGTGGAATATGAGTCTACCCGCAAGTATGTTTTTAAAACTTTTTTAGATATTCCTGAAGGTTACGCAGTAGAATATTTACCTGAAGATGAAACCCTGAAAACCCATTTTTTTGAGGCATCCATTTCATATGAGCATATGGGTGATCAAATAATCTATAATCATATTGCAAGCCTGGACTTTATAAATCTTGATTTGGAACAGCAGAAGCTTTTCAATAAAGAATTGGAAAAACTGGAAGATGCATATAAAGAGGTGGTTATTTTAAAACAAATAGTAAAATAAAGTAAAATGAAAAAATTTCTAATAATCCCTTTAATTTTAAGTGGGTTACTACTCACTGCCCAAAGAAATGCTATCCATGAGAATTATACCTGGGAAGAAAATCCAAATTTCGATCTTTCCCAGATAGATAAATCAAAAGGAATCTACGGCTTAAAACATCAAATATTGAGTGAATTTGGCTATGATGAAAATGATAATTTTACTGAATACGTGATCGAGCATTATGCGATCTGGTTAAATTCTGACGAAAAGATTGAGAGCTACAATAAAATATATCTTCCGCATTCTTCCACATCATTGTTGCTTAATAGTGAAGCCAGAGTCATAAATCCTAACGGGAAAATTGAAGTTTTAGATGCTTCCAATATCCTTACTGCGGTAGATGATGAAACCAACAGGCAGTATAAATATTTTGCCTTTGAAGGAGTAGAGAAGGGGAGTATCATTGAATATTATTACACTATCCAAAGAAATCCAAAATACATGGGGAATAAGATCACGCTTCAAAGCAGTTTTGGAAAAGAAAATGTGCAATTCGATCTATATGCACCAAAACATTTAGTTTTCGATTTTAAATCCTATAATGGTTTACCGGAAGTTTCACAGGATACCACGATGACTCAAATGCTTCACTGGGAAATCGATGCAAAACATATCGCTGCACTGGAAGAGGAAGAATTATCAGCGTACGATGCTTCAAGAGAATTTCTAATCTATAAACTCGATAAGAATTTAAATAATAGCACGTACGATATTTCCTCTTACGGTAACATTTCTCAGAATTTGTATAAATACTATTATGGGGAACAATCCAAAAAAGTAGGCAAACAACTGGAAAAACTTACCAAACAGGCTTCAGTTGCAAACTTATCTGGAGAATTAGATGAATTAAAGAAGCTGGAATATTTTATAAAAAGTGAATTTTATATAAGCGAAGGTGCTGGAGACGAGCTTTCCAACCTTGAAGAAATCCTGGATAATAAAGTGGCTAATGAAACCGGAATGATCAAGGTGTATACGAATTTGCTCAGTCAGAATAATGTTCCGCATGAACTTGTTTTTACTTCAGACCGTTCAATATTAAAATTTGATGATGATTTTGAAGCCCAGAACTTCTTAACCGATGTATTGATTTATTTTCCAGAGTTAGACACGTATTTATCACCTACAGAACAAGGATCACGAATTGGTTTTCCACCTGCTTTCCTAACCGATAATTACGGTTTATTCATCAAAGAGATGAAAATGGGCGATTTTAAATCTGGCCTGGGTTCAGTAAAATTCATAGAACCGCTGGGACCGGAAAAAACGCTTGACGAGATGGATATTCATGTGAAATTTGGAGAAGAAGATCCCACTATCGTTTATATTGATATGGAAAAAAGGATGAGTGGCTATTATGCTATGTTCATCCAACCTTTTATGAATATGATCAATAAAGAAAACCGTGATGAGTTGGTAGAAAGCTTTGCCAAAAGTATGAATGAAGATATTGATGTTACTAAAAAAAAGATAGTAAATGACGATCCCTTCTTGTTTGGAACAGAACCGCTCACCTTTCAGATTGAAGCAAATTCCGATGCTTTTATTGAAAAAGCCGGGTCAAGATTACTCTTTAACGTAGGCGCTTTAATTGGGAAACAAATCCAGATGTACCAGGAGAAGAAAAGGGTTTTACCTTTAGAGAACCAGTTTACAAGAGCATACAATAGAACCATCATCGTAGAAATTCCTGAAGGATACGAGGTTACTAACCTGGAAGACTTAACTATAAAGAATTCTTATTCTGAAGAAGGTAAAGAAGTTTTTCTTTTTGATTCCTTTTATAAACTCGATGGGGATAAGCTTACCATTACCGCAAATGAATTTTATGCCAAAAATATGGTAGAAACTGAAAATTTTGATGAATACAGGAAAATCATTAACAGCGCTGCCGACTTTAATAAAGTTACCTTAATTCTTCAACCAAAAGGCTGATATAAAATTATAGAATTATATTTTAATTTTTGAGAGATAAAGTATCTTCGAGGTGATTAATCAATAATAAAAAATTATCACTAAAAACTTTCATAAATACGAACCTGCTGAAGAGCGATTAAATGTTCTAACCCATGGCCTGGGTTTGTTGCTTAGTATTATTGGTTTTGTACTTTTGGTTATAAAAGGTTGGGGTGAGAATCATCGAATATTTATAAGTTTTTTGGTATTTGGGTCAAGTATGGTGATTCTTTATGCCGCCTCCACACTTTATCATTCTGCAAAAAGTGAAGTTTTAAGGAACAGGCTGAATATTTTTGATCATGCAGCTATTTATGTGCTCATTGCAGGAACTTATACACCATTTGCTCTCATAACCTTGTACGGCAGGACAGGTTGGATCATTTTTGCTTCGGTATGGATCATGGCTTTAGCAGGGATAATTTTGAAATTTTTCTACACAGGAAAATACGAATATCTCTCCACAATTATGTACGTGGTAATGGGTTGGTTAATGGTAGTGGCCATAAAACCCCTAATCGAAAATTTCTCTACTGCAGGCCTCTGGTGGCTATTTTTAGGAGGAATATCTTATACCATAGGTGCACTACTTTTTAGTTTGAGCAGGATAAAATTTAACCATGCGATTTTTCATATTTTTGTGCTCTTGGGCACTTTCTGCCACTTTTTTGCCATTTATTTCTATGTAATATAAGAACGGCTAATAATCAAAATTGAGCAAGTACCAGTGGTCACCTCTTTTTACCAGTTGCATTTCAATATTGCGGTTTTGTAAAGGATCTGAAACCACTAAGAATTTCCTAATCTGTGGATCTACGTCAGGAATTTCAGAAATATCATATTTTTCAAAATGCCTGCTCCATTTTTTCTTATTTTCAGATAAATCATATTCCAGCCAGCAAATATTCATAGATAAACTGTCATTCTCTCCCCATGGATCGCAAAGCACATTCAAATTTTTAAAATCTTTCTGCTGAATTTTTTTCAGGATAGTATCGGCGAATGCTGAAGGTTCATTTTGATAATTTAAACTGATTATTTCCACCTCGGTTTTTAAAAGTGAATCCAGTGCTGGGATTAAGTCTCTAAGATTGTGAACCCTTTCATTGAGTTCGAGCATCTTTCTAAAATCTGCCGGACTTTGTTTTCCAAGTTTAAAATTGCCCAGCGTGTCCAGTTTATTTTCTTCGACAGGCTGGATTTTTTTAAAGTATGCTATCCGCTGTTGCAAAAAATCATTCCTCTTATCAACTCCATTTTGAAACTGCGCCGGTGATTTTTCAGCTTGTTCAGTTTTGTCAATCTCGATAACTCGCTCCTTAGGATGTTTTTCCCCGCAGGAAAACAATAAGAAGCAGGCTATCAGGATCTTGAAATTCATGCTTCTGTAGAGATCTGGTCTTTATTTATATTTTCTCCTTTTTCTTCATCTTCCTTAAGATTTGAAATATAATCCAATGCTTCAGTTATCACATCGCTACACAATATGATAAGACTATCTTTAGGGGCATTCTTGATGGCATAATGTATCGCCTCAAGTTCAGAATGGATCGTGGTGACTTTAATCGTATCATCTTTTCTGCGGATGCCTTTTTCTAACATTCCTACCAGTTCTTTGGCCGTTTTACCTCTCAGGTTTTTGTCCTGTCGAATCACGATTTCATCAAACATTTGGGTACTTATGGCGCCAAGTTCTTCCGTATCTTCTTTTTTTCTATCTCCAATTCCCGCAATGATACCAATCTTATAACAATCTGTAAACGTATCTGTAAATTTCATGAGAGCACGCATTCCTGAAGGATTATGCGCATAATCTAAAAGGATTTTGAAATTTTTAAAATTGAACATATTCAACCTGCCGGGAGTTTGGAAGCGGCTGGAAGAAAAAGATTCTAGGGCAGCCTTAATATCCTCCATGTTAATTCCCTGAATATGGGCACTGAGAATTGCCGGTAAAATATTCTGGATCATAAATTCCGCCCTTCCATCAAAAGTTAGGGGAATGGCCTTAGCTTTCATTACCCGCATTTTCCAAATCCCACGGGTAATAGTTACGAACCCATTTTCGTAAATGGCAGTTATGCCCCCGTCCTCCTGAAATTTTTTAATGATGGGATTATTCTCATCCATGGAAAACAGTGCGATCTGGCAATTTAGAGTGTGGCGCATGCCGTAAACCCTTTCGTCATCAGCATTTAAAATAGCATAACCGTCCTCTTTTACCGTTTCAGGAATAACCGATTTTAGCCTGGTTAATTGGTCAATGTCATTAATCCCTCCAAGGCCCAGATGGTCTCCCTGAACATTCGTAACAATACCAATATCACATTTTTTAAAACCGAGGCCAGATCGTAATAATCCTCCGCGGGCACATTCCAAAACAGCGAAATTCACCGTGGGGTCTTTTAGAACAAATTCAGTGCTTACAGGTCCGGTACAATCGCCCCGCATCACCAGTCGGTTTTTAATATAAACACCATCTGAAGTGGTATATCCCACAGAATATCCTGCAAATTTGGCAATTCTGGCAATAAGTCTGGTGGTAGTTGTTTTCCCATTGGTACCGGTTACGGCGATAATTGGGATTCTCGCCTGTGCAGTTTTCCCAGGAAATAATTGGTCTAAGACGGGGGCAGCAACATTTCGTGGTAAACCTTTGGTGGGGGCAAGGTGCATCCGGAATCCCGGACCTGCATTCACCTCCAGGACGGCTCCTTTTGTTTCTTCTAAAGGCTTGGAAACATCTGTGGTCATAATATCAATGCCACAAATATCCAGGCCTATGATTCTGGCAATACGCTCCGCCATCATAATGTTGGCGGAATGAACAATGTCCGTCACATCTTCTGCAGTTCCTCCTGTACTTAAATTAGCAGTATCTTTTAAGACTACTATTTCCCCATTTTCCGGAATGGATTTTAAATTATAATTTTTTTCAGCTAAGAGAATTTCTGTGATCTCATCAACTTCAATCATGGTAAGTTCATTCTCATGGCCATAACCACGACGAGGGTCATTATTTATAATTTTAATCAATTCTTCAATAGAATGCTTGCCATCCCCAATAATATGGGCGGGAGATCTTTTGGCTACAGCTACCAGTTTATAATTAATCACCAGGAAGCGGTAGTCTTCACCTTTTATTTCTCTTTCAATAATAATTCCAGAGGAAACTTCTTTGGCAAAATTGAAAGCTTTCACCGCTTCTTTATAGGATTCAATGCCTGTAGTGATCCCGCGACCATGATTTCCATGGGTAGGTTTAACCACAAGCGGAAAACCAACACTTTCGCAAACTTTCCTTAGAAATTTAAGCTCATAAATAATATCGCCCATAGGCACAGGTACGGCAGCAGATTGAAGCAGGGCTTTTGTTTCTGGTTTGTCGCACGCAATTTCCACGGCAATATTACTGGTCTTGCTGGTAACTGTTGCCTGTATACGCTGTTGATTGGCTCCATAACCGAGTTGACACAACGAATGTTTATTCAATCGAATCCAGGGAATATTCCTGTTTTCAGCTTCTTTAATAATAGATTCGGTACTTGGGCCAAGTCTGCCCCTTTCCCGTAATTCCCGCATTTGGGTAATATCCTTATCCAGGTCATATTCCTCACCCGCAATTAAAGCTTTACAAATATTTACGGCAGCTTTCGCAGCATACACGCCTGCATTTTCTTCTAAGTATGAAAAAACCACCTGATAAACACCTGCTTCACCATAACCCCGTGTTCTTCCGAAGCCTGTATCCATTCCCGCAATTGTTTGGATCTCCAGGGCGATATGTTCTATAATATGGCCCATCCAGGTACCTTCTTCCAGACGGGAGAAAAATCCCCCTACTTTGCCTTCGGAACAGCGGTGTTCATATAAACCGGGCAGTAATTTTTTTAATCGATCATTAAAACCCGGAACCTTATTAGATGGATAATCTTCCATCTTCTGAAGATCCAGAACCATAACAATAAGTTTATGCCTGCGAATAGACCAATAATTTGGTCCCCGCATCACATCAATCTTTCTTATTTCCATATTGGAGTGGTCTTTGCAATTATTTTTTTGGTTGTTTTAAAATTAGACTATTTTAAAGAACAAGCTTATTTTTACATTCTAAAGTTTAGTTAATGAATCTACAAGGTACGCTTATCCCAATCGGCGGAAATGAGAATAAAGGCATTAAGAAAGGCGAAAAATATCATACTGAAAATATTGAAGATGGCATCCTTTACAGGGTAGTCATGGAAAGTGGAGGCAAAGATTCTAAAATAGTGGTTGTGCCCACTGCATCGAGTATTCCAGATGAGGTTTCGGCTAACTATAAATCTGCTTTTTCGAAGTTGGGTTGCGAAAATATTAGTTTTGCTGATATCAGGACCAGAGAAGATTCTGAAAATCCCGAGAATTTAAAATTGGTTTCGGAAGCTGATTGTGTATGGTTTTCAGGAGGAAATCAATCAGAAATTATTAGAAAGATAAAGGATACTAAATTCCATCAAATCATTGAGGCCAGAAATAATGAAAATAAACTGGTGATCGCCGGGACCAGCGCGGGAGCTATGTGTATGTCCCAAAGAATGATCAAAGGCGGTAGCAGTAAAGAATCATTTATTAAAGGTGCCGTAAAGATGGGTTCTGGAATGGGTTTTATCCAAGGTGTTATTATCGATTCCCATTTTATCCAAAGAGGACGTTTTGGCAGAACGGCAGAAGCATGTGCCCGTTATCCCGAATTACTTGGAATTGGGCTTGCAGAGAACACAGGGCTGGTCATTAAAAATGCCCATACTTTTGAGGTAATTGGTTCGGGGATGGTTATTCTTTTTGATGCAACGGAACTTAGAAATAACAACCACACTATTCTAAAAGCAGGGGAACCTATTTCCTTAACAAATTTAAAAACCCATATTTTGGCCCGCCGGGACATGTTTAGAATGGACAGCGAAAATAAGTTTCAGTTTCAGCATATGCAAACGCCTGTAATGTATCGTTAATCTTCATAGATCGATATATTTTCTTCTTCTGAATTTTTAAAGCCACGATACATTCCGTCTGAATTAAAAGGCATGCTGATATTTCCCTGGGCATCAATCGCGATCAAACCGCCTTCACCTTTAATAGCTACAAGTTTTTTCATCACTACTTCATTGGAAGCTTCTGCTAAACTTAGATTTTTATACTCCATCAAGCAGGAGACATCATAAGCCGTCACACTACGGATAAAGAACTCACCGTTCCCCGTACAACTTACTGCACAGGTTTTATTATTCGCATAATTCCCTATTCCTATAAGCGGTGAATCTCCAATCCGGCCATAATTCTTATTGGTCATTCCCCCGGTGGAAGTTGCCGCAGCTATATTTCCATTCTTGTCACAGGCAACAGCGCCCACGGTTCCAAATTTTGAATTCTTTGACGTGGTATGATCTAATTGAACATTCGTGGTTCCTTTTACTTCCTGCCACTGATCATATCGAAATTGATCAAAAAAATAGGTGTCATCTTTACGTTCCAAATTCTTTTCTTTCGCAAATTTCATCGCGCCGCTCCCGGCAAGGAACACATGCGGACTATCTTCCATCACTTTCCGGGCGAGGCTTACAGGATTTTTTATACCGCTAATCAAAGAAACAGCACCGGCTTCTAAATTGGATCCATCCATGATGGCTGCATCCATTTCATGATCACCGGTTGCTGTGAAAACACTTCCTTTTCCCGCATTGAATAATGGTGAGTCTTCTAATATTTTAACGGCTAATTCTACAGCGTCCACAGCACTTTTACCCTCTTCTAGTACCTGAAATCCTTTTCTTAAACTTTCTCGTAGGGCATTGATGTATTTTTTTTCTTTTTCACTGGTCATTTGGCCGCGAAGGAGTGTTCCTGCGCCACCGTGAATGGCAATGGCATATTTCTGCATATCTTACTATTTGGAAGTGTTTGCTTTAGCTAATAGCTTTTTTTTGAAAATTTTCAGGAATTTTTGTTCTGATAGTATTTTTTCATCTCGGCTCTTCTTTAACTTTTTCTTGATTTTTTTCAGCTTAAGCTCTTTTGCATATCTATACGAGGTTTCATAAACTGAAATTAAGTAATGCTCTATTTTTCTAGCGTAAGAAACGATTAAAGTATCACGAATTTCTTCAGAAGAATTTGAATCAAGTACCGCATTACATTCGTTCAACATTTCTTCTATGGGCTTGCACTTAGTACTACCCGGGTTAATCTCAAGGGTAGTACATATTTTCTGAATTCTGGAATATTGTTTTTCAGTTTTATTTAAAAGATTGGCAAGTTGTTTTTTAAGTTTTTTATGCGTGGCAGCTTCCTGGATTGTAGGAATAGCTTCCAAAAGTAGCTTTTCCGCAGCATAGATATCTTTGATCTCGCTTGCGAGTAAGTCATTTAAATTTTTCATTTTTTTTATTTAAAACGTGATTCTCTTTCCATCAGCCAAGGCCGATTCATTTATTTTTTCAACAATGCCAATATCTTTAAGGCCTTCCATCCCGGGGACGAGCACCTTACTATTATTTAAAATGGCCAAAGCATCATCATCCATTTGTTTGGCCTGCTGATTTCTTCGCATAGGTTCCAAAATTTTTCCATCGCTTGTCCTTCCGGAAACCCCGGAATAGGCCTGCATAGGCCTTAGGTAATAGGAGCCTTCTTTACAGGTGACTTGCAAATTATTCAGGTTTTCGCCGAAACTTGTTTTACCGTCAACTCGTACTCCTTCTGGAAATTCAAGTATGAAAGATGTGGTTTCATCAACTTCAGTAAAAATTTCCGGCCTGTTGGTAGATCGATTCGCAGTTACTGCAATGGGTTCCATGCCCGTACTATACCTGGCCGCATTAATGGCGTAAACGCCCATGTCATAAATCGCGCCGCCACCCATTTCTTTTTCAAGTTTCCAGGGATTAATAGTTCCCCCATTATACCCGGCTTCCGAAATAACATGCTCAATTTCACCATAAGGTTTTGATTTCGCCCATTTGGAAATTAACTGGGTATTAGTTTCATGCTGCATTCTATAACCAATGGAAAGTTTCACCTTATTCTTGTTGCAAGCGTCTATAATAGCCTGGCATTCTTCAGCTGTTCTGGCCATGGGTTTTTCACACCAAACGTGTTTTCCGGTATGGGCAGCTTTGATAGCATATTCAGCATGAAGGCCGGTGGGGAGGACAATATAAATCACATCAATGTCCGGATTATTGGAAATTTGATCCATATTCTCATAATTATAGACATTAGCATCTTTTATTCCATATCTCTTTTGCCAGACAGGAATTTTTTCGGGACTCCCGGTTACAATGCCTCGTAATTCACAATTTTCAGTTTGTTGTAAGGCTGGAGCCAATAAATCTGTACTATAATAGCCCAGGCCTACCAAAGCGACCCCCAGTTTCTCTTTCCGATTATTTCCCAGGCACGAGGAGAAAGGCAGGAGGGAAGCGGCCACCATTAATCCAGAATGTTTTAAGAATGTCCTTCTGTTGCTCATATTATTAATTTCAGAATAAAGTAGGAATTAAATCGGCGGCACTTTCTAAATACTTACTTAAAATTTTTGAAAACTTTAAGCTAACATACTCTTGAATTTTCATAATTAGCGTTAAAAATTAATTTTTCAACAAAGCCTTAACTCTTATTTGGCAAGGCTTTAGGAGTCTTGCTCCTACTTTTATAGGGAACAAATACAAATACACATGAAACCCCTCAATTTTATTAAGTCGGCAGTGCTGCTTTTTACTATAGCAATTCTAAGTAGTTGTAATTCCAACCCACAACTTTCTGAATCAGTATTCGAAAAACCAGTTGTAGTCATGAAAAGCCCTATAGTTAAAAAAGAGGCTAAAATTTACAAGACTGAAATCTCTTATGGGATTGATTCCCTTACAACTGCCGGAAAAGTTGATAGTTTAAAAGGTGTCTATTCAGAAGATCAATTAAAGAATATTCTTGCCCTCAATAGGATTGAAGAAAAAAGATTGTCCAGACAAAAAAGTATTATAGTACCAGAATGTGCTTCAGAAGAATTTTTAGCCTACAGTCCGCTGCCCGAAACGGTAACGACTATTCAATGTGTGCCTAAAGCAGTGTTGATCTCTCAAAGAGTCCAGGCATTTGGACTATATGAAAATGGTGAACTTATTAAATGGGGCCCAATTAGCAGTGGCAAGAAATCTACTAAAACACCGAACGGTTTAAATTATGGGAATTATAAAGCAGTAAGAAAAATTAGTTCTGTAGATGAATCCTGGATCCTGCCCTATTATTTTAATTTCATGAATTATGAGGGAGTGGGAGTGCACCAGTATGAACTACCGGGATATCCCGCTAGCCATGGCTGTGTGAGATTATATATGGATGATGCCAAATATATTTTTGACTGGGCAACCATGTGGGAATTGGAAAGTGGAAAAATTGAAAAGAATGGAACTCCATTTATGGTTTTTGGCGAATATGATTATGCTTCAGAAAAACCATGGTTAACCATGCATGAGAACGAAAATGTGAATATTTTATCTGTTGAAGAAATCGCAACCTTGGAAAATTATATGCTGAAATATCAGTCTGACCCTCGAAACTTCAATGATAACGAAACCGCTCTTGCCTCAAACTAGAAAACCTTAAATTTGATTTTTAAATCACCAACTTCAACATGCTTAAAAATCTATTCTTAGGTCTGATATTTTTATTTTCCGGGTTAACATTTTCTCAAATTCCAGCTAAGGAAACGAAGGTCATGGTGCGGGCACAGGCAAAAGATGCCAAATTTATAGGTACTTCCATGGGAAGCGCGAGAATTGTGATAAAAGATGTTCTTTCCGGTGAGATTTTAGCTCAGGGTTTAACTGAAGGCGGTACGGGTGATACCGAATTGATCATGAATAAGCCCATTGCGCGCAATGCAAAAATTTCTACAGAAGGGACCGCGGGATTTCTGGCCAGTATAAAACTGACAGAACCCAGGTTAGTTACCATTGAAGCATATGGGCCGTTGGATAAGAAACACTCAATCGCGAAAGCCAGTACTCAAACCTGGTTAATTCCGGGAAAAGATATTTTAGGTGATGGGATTATTTTGCCCATCTCTGGATTTGTTGTGGAGATCATTTCTCCGGAAGCAGTTACTTCATCAACAATTTCTGAATTTACGTTTGAAGCTAATGTAATTATGATGTGTGGTTGCCCTGTCACTTCCGGCGGCATGTGGAATGCAGATCAATATGAAGTAAACGCACAAATCACTAATCTGGATACACAAAACGAACAGGAACTGATTCTAAAACCTAACGGAGAAACCAACAGATTTTCCGCAAAATCAACTTTAGAAAAAGGGAATTATGAGCTTTTAATGTATGCGTTTGATCCTGAGACTGGAAATTCAGGAGTGGATAAAAAAATAATTTCTATAGATTAAGCTTTCCGCTAAGCAGACCATTTGCTTCAAGGCTTTGTAAAACACCATTTTCGTTGTTATCGAATTCTGTAATATAATTTGCCACTTCCAAAATTTCAGAATGCGCATTTTTCATGGCATAACTGTATTTTGCCACTTTCATCATTTCCAGATCGTTTAAATAATCACCAAAAACCATAGTTTCTTCCGGAGAAATATTCATTTTTTTCTGAACGCCCTCAATCGCATTTCCTTTGTTTGCTGTTTGGCTGGTAATATCTATAAAGATCTTTGCAGCTATGGCAACCTTAAACCTATCAGTATAATTTACAAAATGAGGAAAGGTATGATCTTCAACCCCATTAAAATTACAAAGGGTTACTTTAAGATAGGTGTCCTCAACTTTCGTAAGATCTTCAACTACTTCCAATCGCTCGTAGAATTGTTTGATCTCGGCAACAAAACGCTGATCCTTAGTTTCGATATAAGCGGAATTTTTTCCGCAGAGCACTAAAAAGGTATCTTCCAGTTTTCTGCCCATTTCCAAAAACCGGATAGCGTCTTCTTTATCCAGAGGATTAACATAAAGTTCCTTGCCTTTATAATAGACATAGGTGCCATTTTCGGCAAAAAACATGGTTCGGTCTTTAATACGATCAAATTTCTTCTCCAGATTATAAAATTGTCTTCCACTGGCCACAGCGAATAAAATTCCTTTTGAAGTAAGATATTCCTCGATTTTCCAAAAATCCGGATGAAGTTCATGTTGGTCGTTCAACAATGTTCCATCCATATCGGTTACCAGTAACTTGATCATAATTATAATTTGAGGATGCAAAAATAAAGGTTAAGGGAATCCTTAACCTTAAATAATGACCAAATTTTTGAATTTTTTATAATTATGTAAAAATAATTGCATCTACAATTCCTCCCACGATCGCAATGATAATTGCCAAAACTACTGAAGGCCAGAAACCGTGAGTTTTAAAATCCTTACTCATTTTATCTGCAATCTCAATAACGATTGCATAAGCTATGGTCCTGGTAATGAACCCCACGCCTAAAAAATAGAAAATTCCCAGGGTAGCAATATTTAGAATCGCGGTTAAAAGCCAGCTTAATAGAAAGCTTAAAACTCCAATAATAAGGGCAACAATAATGGCTGTTTTAAACCCTTTCAATTCTACGCTACTCATGAATTTAGCAGCTACAAGAAGGACAACTGCATCAACAAGAATATGGATAATCCACTGCATCATAACTTTAAATTTTTGGTGTTAGTCTATTCTAAGATAAACAAAGAATTCAATATTTCAGAAAAAATTATTGCCTTCTTGCCTGCATGGAGCTGGGTTTACGATTCATCCAAACTTCCCACAAAGCTTTTACATTGGCAAGTTTTTCCCGGTGCCTTAGCTTGTTTTCCGTGGTATATTTGCTCCCCTTAGCTACAAAGCCTTTATAATCCATATCTAATTTTCGGGCTATGAATACAGCCCT
Organism: Gramella sp. AN32; assembly: GCF_023718305.1. GTDB lineage: Bacteria > Bacteroidota > Bacteroidia > Flavobacteriales > Flavobacteriaceae > Christiangramia > Christiangramia antarctica. The sequence goes on along the minus strand of NZ_QEYO01000004.1, from coordinate 112,564 downwards.
GGGTAAATGGAATTCCTGGGTTACCACTACCGCATCTTTAATATTAAATACCCTTCCCGCTCGATACATGGAATCATAGGTGTCTAACCCGGCGTGATCTTTTTTTATTTTGGACTTCTCAATACCGTTTTCTTCAAGGTAATTAACCATGGCCGCCACTTCATTATAATTATCAGTTCTATGATCACCGGTAACCAGAAACCTTTTCACCTTATTGTTTTTGAAAAGTTTTATTGCAGTGTCCATACGGTCTTTAAGAATGGGGGAAAGTTTCCCGTCTGAATGGACACTCGCGCCAAGTATGATCACAGTTTCGGTATTGGGAAGTTCGCTTATTTCGCTATAGATGTAAGGTTTGGTTTCGGTTTTAAAAACCGATTCAATGTAGAGTACCAGAACCACTAAGAGGATTAATCCCAGAATAGAAGCAAAAAGAAATTTTTTAAGCCGCTTCATTAAGATTGACGAATTTCAAATCGAATATAACTATTTTTATTGACCTATAATATTATTTTATACAGGAAAGACGGGCGAAACATGAACATTCTCTACCTTTGCAACATACCAATTTCAGTATGAATAATCTAAAAGCTCTGAACTGGCGCTATGCCGCTAAAAAATTCGACCGGGAAAAGATCCTGTCTGATGAAAAGCTAAATATCCTGAAAGAATCTTTCAATTTAACGGCAACTTCTTATGGATTGCAGCCTCTTAAAATGCTTGTGATTTCCAATAAAGAACTTCAGGCGAAATTGCGGAAACATAGTATGGATCAGCAACAGGTAGACAGCGCCTCCCATTTATTGATTATTTGTATTGAAAAGGATGTGGATGAAATTTTTATTCGGAATTATTTTGAAAGGGTAAAACATATCCGCGAAACACCAGAAGAGATTATAAAACCATTTCAGGAATATTTAGTAGAGGATTTTAGAACAAAGGCTAAGATTGAAATTGAAGCCTGGGCCATAAATCAGGCATATCTTGCCCTGGGAACCCTGCTTACGGTTTGTGCTACTGAAGAAATTGACTCCTGTCCCATGGAAGGTTTTGAACCTGAAAAATATGAGGCAGAATTAAATTTACAAGCGAAAAATCTCAAGCCAGTGTTAGTGTTACCAGTAGGTTACCGGGCAGGAGATGATATATTTTCAGAATTTAAAAAAGTGCGCAGACCTTTGGAAGAGGTGATTATCCAAATCGATTAATAATTTACGTATTCCGTGATTTCCAGTCCGTAGCCAATCATTCCCACACGTTTCGTTTGCTGGCTGTTGGAGAGCAACCTAATTTTATGAATTTCCAGGTCATGTAAAATTTGTGCACCAATACCAAAGTCTTTATGATCCATATTGATGGGCGGTGCTTTAACCTCTCCTTTTTTCTGACTTATTTTCAATTCGCTTAAACGGTTAATAAGATTTAAAGACTGGTTTGCAGGATTTATAAATACAATCGCGCCGCGACCTTCATCACTCACTGTTTTAAACATATTATTCAGCTTGCCGTCTGGATTATTGGTTAGCGTGCCTAAAATATCATTATTGACCAACGTGGAATTTACACGTACCAAAACCTCTTCATCCTTTTTCCAGGAGCCTTTGGTTAAGGCTATATGCACCTGTTTATTGGTTGTTTGCTCGTAAGCCCTCAACCTAAACCTTCCAAACCTTGTTTCAAGTTCGAAATCTTCTTTTTTCTGGATTAAAGAATCATGTTGCATTCTATATGCCACCAGATCTTCAATAGAAACGATCTTGAGGTCAAACTTTTTAGCAACCTTCATAAGCTGAGGTAGCCTGGCCATTGTTCCATCTTCATTCATGATCTCTACAATTACACCTGCAGGTTCGTAACCGGCAAGTCTTGCGAAATCGATAGCAGCTTCCGTATGTCCGGTTCTCCTTAAAACTCCGCCTTCTTTCGCTTTCAGCGGAAAGATATGTCCGGGACGATAAAGATCATGTGGTTTGGTAGAAGGATCTATTAAAGATTTTACGGTTTTTGCCCTGTCACTCGCTGAAATTCCTGTAGTGACCCCATTACCCCGAAGATCGACAGAAATAGTGAATGCGGTCTCCATAGGATCGGTATTATTACCTACCATCATCTCAAGTTTCAACTCTTTGCAACGAGCCTCGGTTAAAGGTGCGCAAATGAGTCCGCGGCCGTGAGTGGCCATAAAATTGATCATTTCCGGGGTAACTTTTTCCGCAGCTGCTAAAAAATCGCCTTCATTTTCACGATCAAAATCATCTACAACAATTATTACCTTCCCGGCACGAATATCATCTATTGCTTCCTGAATGGTATTTAACTGAAATATTGGATCGCTTTCTTTTACCTGAGCCATACTATTAGTTTGGGCTGCAAAGGTATTTATTCTGAACCACTTTTACGGAGCTTCCCGGCTCCTTTTTTAAATAGGTTCCTAATGGGATCGAGAATACTGTCGAATATAAATAACCCCTGGTCTGTAGTGGCCCTGTAGGTTAAAAAGACTCCTAAAGGTAACATGATCCAGGTGGAAATCCAGGTGGCGATAAACGGGCTTATACTACCGTCTTCCGCAGAGTTTTTGGCGAAGATCCCAATGAAATGATAGGTAAGGAATATTAAGATAGCAACAACAATGGGAAGACCCAAACCACCTTTTCTAATAATTGCCCCCAGGGGGGCTCCCACAAAAAACAGCACAATACAGGCAATAGATAAAACATACTTTTCGTGTAAGGCAATTTCAAATTTATTGATCTGCTTAATATTTAACCTAAATTCCTGGGTTTTCATATCCAGCTGCGCTTTAACGGTGTTCACAGAGCCCATGGCCCTGCTTGCGATCTGGGCGGCATCGCTCGCATTAAAATAATCGATGATACTTTCCTGTTTTTCCATAACCGTATCTCTTGGGTTTGAATCCAAAGTAAGCGCAGGAATTCCGGAACGAGCTACCATGTTATCTTTAAAAATATGCATTTGGGTATTATAATTCCTGGAAAATGAATCGATGCTTTTGCTTAACTCGCCAATTCGAAGCATCCCGTGTGCGGAACTATATGACTCTTCCTCGAGATCTACATTATTAAATTCTGAAAGGTCTATATTGATCACATATTCATCAAAATAACTTTTGGTAAAAGGTTTTCTTTTTCTTTTCCGATAATCACTCGGCTGGATTTCATCGTAATAATTACCTTTTTTTAGGATTAAAGAAAGCACTTCAGAATCTGTGCTTCCCACCAGTTCACCTTCTTCGGCTTTAATTACCGTAGTATTTCCACCATTTGCTGTCTTCTGATGAATAATTACATTATCAAGGTATTGATCATTTTCACCAGATTTTTTATCAACTTTTATGTTGAATTCACCAATATCATTAAAGGTCCCTTCAGTGATGGCCATAGCGGGTTTCAACTGGGCTATATTCTTCCGAAGGTTTATAGATTTAAATTCCGCTGCGGGAATCACATTATTGGCAAAGAAAAAGGCTACAAGGCTTACAAATACAATAAAAATAGTGAGCCCGCCCATGGCACGTTGCAATGAAATCCCAGAGGACTTCATGGCCGCAAATTCATAATTTTCAGCCAAGGAGCCGAAAACCATGATAGAGGTAAGCAGGATAGTGAGTGGTAAAACCAGAGGAACTAACTTGGGGGAGAAGTAAAGCAAAAATTTAAAAATTACTTCGGCATCCAGATCTTTACCGGCAAGTTCACCTATATACAACCAAATGGTTTGGAGCACAAAGATGAACATGAGGATGATAAAGACCGAAAAAAATGTTTTTAAAAAACTGGTTAGTATGTACCGGTCAAGTATTTTCAAGTTAATCTAATCTATTGATGTAATAGTCGCTGTAACGATCTTCGTTAAAGGTAAACATGTTTTTCGCAAGAGGTTGATCGGTTTTAAAACTTTTTACGGTAATGGTAATTTTTGTACCATTATCCTGAGTCTGGATGAGGTTATAAATATGCTTGGTTTGTTTATCGATTCCCAGAAGAATATTTTTAATCTCAGCGTTGCTATCAATCGGGGTCAATTTCACGTATTGGATTTCACGACCCTTTACATTTTGCGTAATATCCATTACATAGTTATAACCTTCTTCATAGAAACTGAACATTTTTGAAGGGGTGATGCTGTTTGCATCTTCTTCCACATAATTAGAAATATTGATCTCTTCGTCTTCAGGAATTATAGTGTAGATCTTTTTACCATCAAACATTTGCGTGGTACCCATAAGGTTCAGCACATATTTGTTTCCCTGAATAGTAACATCCCCACGAGTTTCCTGACTTACAGCTTCCGCTACATTTTCCAGGGAATATTTAAACTCTATCATCATATTATCGTAGGTCTTCACTTTGGAAGATACCTCATTCAGCAATTGCTTGGCTTTTTGGGAATTCTGAGCCGGCATATTCAGTGAAAAAGTTGCTAAAAATATTAGTACTAATTTTTTCATTTTAAGATTTTAGTTGTTTGGTGCTTCATTTAAAAGTTGATCTAAAGCTGCCATGTCGCTTATTAAAACCTGTCTTGCCTTGCTTCCTTCAAATTGGCCAACAATGCCTGCGGCTTCTAACTGGTCGATAATCCTTCCTGCACGGTTATATCCCAGTTTCAATTTACGTTGAAGCAGTGATGCAGAACCTTGTTGTGCGATCACAATAACTTCAGCAGCTTCACGGAACAACTTGTCCCGCTCGCTCACATCTATATCAAGTCCTGTGCCACTACCTTCCTCTCCTTCATATTCCGGTAAAAGATACGCATCGGGATAAGCCTTTTGCGAACCAATAAATTCGGTAATCTTATCCACTTCAGGAGTATCCACAAATGCACACTGCAGTCGTTTCAATTCATTTCCCTGGGTGAATAACATATCCCCACGACCAATGAGCTGATCGGCCCCCTGATTATCCAATATGGTCCTGGAATCTATTTTAGAGGTTACCCTGAAGGCCACACGAGCGGGGAAGTTAGCTTTAATGATACCTGTAATGACGTTCACCGAAGGCCTTTGCGTAGCGATGATCAAATGGATTCCAATAGCCCGGGCTAATTGCGCCAACCTGGCAATGGGCGTTTCCACCTCTTTCCCGGCGGTCATGATCAAATCTGCAAATTCGTCTACCACAAGTACGATATAAGGCAGAAATTTATGCCCGTCATTGGGATTCAGTTTTCGTGCCTTGAATTTTACATTGTATTCCTTAATGTTACGACACATAGCATTTTTCAACAGGTCGTAACGGTCATCCATTTCAATACAAAGGGAATTTAGCGTATTGATCACCTTGTTATTATCGGTAATAATCGCTTCTTCCGTATCCGGAAGTTTGGCCAGATAATGCCTTTCAATTTTGTTGAACAGTGTAAGCTCCACCTTTTTTGGATCTACCAGGACAAATTTCACTTCCGCCGGGTGTTTGCAGTATAAAAGCGAAGTAAGGATAGCATTTAAACCTACAGATTTCCCCTGACCGGTAGCCCCGGCCATAAGCATATGCGGCATTTTCGCGAGATCTACCACAAAAGTTTCATTGCTGATTGTTTTCCCCAGCGCCAGGGGAAGTTCCATTTCAGCATTTTGGAATTTAGGGGAAGCGATTACCGAGCGCATGGATACGATGGAAGCGTTTTTGTTGGGAACTTCAATACCAATGGTTCCTTTGCCAGGAATTGGTGCGATAATCCGAATGCCCAAAGCTGAAAGGGATAAAGCGATATCATCTTCCAGATTTTTAATTTTTGAGATCCTGATCCCCGCTTCCGGCACAATTTCGTAAAGGGTTACAGTTGGCCCAACAGTCGCCTTAATTTGGGCAATTTCGATCTTATAATTTTTCAGGGTATTTACGATCCGGTTCTTGTTTTCTTCAAGTTCCGCCTGGTCGATGGTAATCGTACCACCGTAATCCTTTAAAAGGTCGATAGTGGGAAATTTGTATTTTTTAAGTTCCAGGGTTGGATCGAATTCTCCAAAATCCTTGACCAGTTTTTTACTTAAATGATCTTCCTCTTCTTCTTCCAGGGCAGCTTCAACTTCCATGGAAACATCATCTTCCTCTTCGTTTGAAATAATTGTTGGAGTAGGGGAAGGAGTTGGTTTTTCCGATTTCGGGGTGCTTTCAAAAGATGTTTCTACAAATTTTTCTTCCGTAGCTTTTGCTGAAACTGTTTCTTTTTTCCAGTCCAGTTCTTCATCGGTTTCTGAAATTTGAATCTCTTCTTCCCGCTTTGCCCGCGCAGCATCAAGTTCTGCTTTACTTTTTCTGAAATAATCCCCAATCATTTCAGGGGTCACTTTCAACCGGATCACCAGGTAGATGATAAAGAGGAACGTTAAGAGGAGAACTGTCCCGAAGAAGCCGAGGTAATCCTGGAGATAATCGTTTGTTTCGTAACCAATCTTTCCTCCTAAAAGCGCGTTTTCTTCAGCAAAGAACCCAAAAAAGATGGAAAGCCAGATCATGACCAGGGCTCCCCAAAACCAAAATTTTCTGAGGTTTGATGATTTATATCCAAAGAACATATAAACCCCGCTCAAAAAGACCAGAAATGCCACAATAAAGGCTGCTATCCCAAAGCCATCAGTAATAAAAAAATTGCTGATTACCACTCCGAATTTACTCAACCAGTTCTTGGTTTCCAGATCGCGGTTGCCAACATCAAACAAGGTGCTTTGATCTGCCTGCCAGGTGAAAAGGAAAGAAATAAAAGAAACAATAATCGCCAGGCCAAATAGCATCAAAAAACTTCCGAAAACTACTTTTTGCTGCCGGTTGAGCTTAAAAGATAACTTGGTAGGTTTTTTAGTAGGTTTTTTTGTTTTAGCTTTTTTCTTAGCCATAAGAGGGTTCAGCGATTTTGGCAAAAGTACAAATAAGGGAGTTTCAATTTAAGGAAAAAAATCCTGAATTTCAGAAACCTTTAAAACTCTTGATTATCCAACGGATACCTGTAATTATTTCTTTAAAAATGCAATTAGCGGTGAGATAAATTGCTGAAAAGATTCTATATGTGGTAGATGCCCTGTATCTGGAATTTCAACTAATTGAGAATTCGGGATTTTTGCAGCGGTCTCTTTTCCTAATTGAGCATATAATCCCATGCCTGCTTTAATTTCTTCAGACACCAGATTTTTACCCAGAGCTGTCCTATCGCGGGTTCCAATAATGAGCAAAGTAGGGGCCTCTACTTTATTAAATTCATAAAGCACGGGTTGCGTCAAGATCATATCATAGGTGAGTGCGGCATTCCAGGCAATTTTTGGATATTCTTCATTTAGCGTCCATCCGGCCAATAATTTTGCCCATTTCGCGTATTCTTCATTCCATTCACCATCATAATAGCTTTCCTGCTGATATTTTTTGATTCCCTCAAAATCCTTTTGCAATTCCTGTGTATACCAGTCATGGATGCTTACGTATGGTATTTTTAGTTTCCAGTCTTCAAGGCCAATGGGATTTTCCAGAATAAGATTTTCAGTAATTTCGGGATACATAAGTACAAAACGCGTTGCGAGCATTCCACCCATGGAATGACCCAGAACGTTTATTTTTTCTATACCTAAAGTGTCAATCAGCTTTTTCGTGTTTAAGGCTAATTGCTGAAAACTGTATTGAAAATGGGCTGGTTTTGATGATTTACCAAATCCAATTTGATCTGGAACTAAAACAGCAAAACCTTCATCTTTTAGTGCATTGATTGTTGTTTCCCAATATGCCCCATTAAAGTTTTTACCGTGAAGGAGCAAAACAGTTTTTCCGTTAGAATTTTCAGGCTGAATATACATATAAGCCATTTCCAGTTCTTGTTTTTGTTCATTAAGATTTATGAAGCGAACCGTAAATGGGTATTCATAATTTTCTAAGCAAATATTCAGGTTTTTAGGTTGGTCCTGCGCATTTATTTGGATTCCAAATACCAGGAACAATAATAAGCTTAGTTTTTTCATGAGATATGTTTTTTTGCTTAAGGATTTTTAAATACCCGGGAAGATATAAGGATAATAGATGATGCAGCCTATGATAAAGGCGATAATTGCGGCAAAACAAACCCCACCCGCAGCGATGTCTTTAATATGGCCAATTTTACTGTGAAAGTCTGGATGGATAAAATCTGCCATGGCTTCGATGGCCGAGTTCAGGCCTTCAGCACTCATTACCAGGCCAATGGCCAAAAGCTGTAAAATCCATTCAGTTCCGGTAATTTCAAAATAAATACCCACGATCGTCATGATAATAGAGATCACAAACTGTACCTGGATACTGGCTTCATTTTTTAATAAAAGCCACGCACCCTTTAATGCATAGCCTCCTCCTCTAATTCTTTTTCCGAGGAAACTATCTCTCATTATAAAAGGGTTTTCAAAGCGGCAAGATAATCAGGTTCATCCTGAATTTTCGGAACCTGTTGGGAGTGAATTACATGACCATTTTCATCAAGGACTATCACCGCTCTGGATAATAGGCCTTCAAAAGCGCCATCCATCATTTCCACACCGTAATCTTTTCCAAAATTACGATCACGAAAATCTGAAAGATTTATCACGTTTTCCAGTCCTTCGTCATTAACGAAGCGTCTTTGCGCAAATGGAAGATCTCTGGAAATACATAAAACCACCGTATTATCCAGTGTTGATGCCTTTTCATTAAAGTTGCGTACCGAGGTAGCACATACTCCGGTGTCTATACTGGGGAAAATATTCATGATCACTCTTTTCCCTTTAAATTCTTCAAGAGTCGCGACTGAAAGATCAGACTTTATCAATTCGAAATGAGGTGCTTTTTCCTCCATTGCCGGAAGTTCGCCATACGTAGTTACCTGGTTACCTCCAAGGTCAATTTTTGCCATATCCAATCTTTTTTAAGAGATCATAAATTTATAAGATTGATGGCGTCTTATTACTAAAATTATCATAAAACAGAAGCGCCGATTTCACAAGAAATCGGCGCTTAGCTTTCTTTTTCAAATAAGTTTCTTATTTATCTATAGACCCCAAAACTTTTTGTACGAACGTATTGGCGGCATCCCTTTCCGGCATTCCATTTTCCACCATTTTATGAACTTCCACAGCACCGCAAATATTGGTTAAAAGTTCGCCAATCACATCCATTTCATCTTCTGAAACTGAACGGTGTTCCGTAAAACTCTCCAAAACTTCAATCGTATGCTCCAGTTTTTGGATATCATTATTTTTCTGAAGATGTCTAATTACTGGTAACTTCATCTACTAAATTCTTTAAGTGTTCAAACTTATTGGTTTGCACCTGGTTTTTAAAACTTCCGTTTTTAAAAGTGGCGAAGGTTGGTAAATTATCAACAGTTGCCATTTTTCTTGATTCCGGATATTTTTCAGCGTCCACTAAAATGAACTTTGCGTTTTCATTTTCTAAAGCCAGTTTTTTAAATTTTGGTTTCATCAAACGACAGTTTCCGCACCATCCGGCCATATATTGAACTACCACGGTGTCGTTGCTATTTACAATTTCACTCAGGTTGTCCTGTTCTAATTCCTTAATCATAGCAATTCTTATTTTAGTTTAAGCTTAGGTACGATGCAACACCGTCGCGGTTTGCCTCCATACCTTCTTTTCCTTCTTCCCAGTTTGCAGGACACACTTCACCTTTTTCCTGAACGTGTGTATAAGCATCGATCAATCTCAAAAATTCTTTTACATTTCTTCCAAGCGGCATATGGTTGATCCCTTCATGGAAAACTGTTCCTTCTTCATCGATTAAATAGGTAGCACGGTAAGTCACATTATCACCCTCTACAGTTATTGCTCCGGTCTCATCATCATAAGATTCGTTCATGATATCGAGGATATCAAGTCTTGAACTAAGATTTCTGTTGCTATCGGCAAGAATCGGATAGGTTACTCCTTCAATTCCGCCATTATCTTTGGGAGTGTTTAACCAAGCAAAATGCACTTCCGGAGTGTCACAGGAAGCACCTACAACCATCACGTTTCTTTTTTCAAACTCTTCAAGGGCAGATTGAAAAGCGTGAAGTTCAGTGGGGCAAACAAATGTGAAGTCTTTTGGATACCAGAACAACAATACTTTTTTATTGTTTTCCTGAGCTTCTTCCAAAATATTCATTTGAAAAGTATCACCCATTTCATTCATCGCATTTACGCTAAGATTTGGAAATTTTTTTCCTACTAAAGCCATATTTTTAAAGTTTTTATTATTTTAAATCAGTTCTAAATTAAGTACAAAGCTAATTATAACAAGGGCTTTCAGCAATAAAGTAAAATTTTAAAACTTTATGCTGCAATAGTTTTCTTTTATTAGGAAACAGATTAATAATAAATCTATCTTATAGTTGCCTGTCTGCTAATAATTTAATCAGAATAGTGTAGAATTCTTATTTTTCGGAATCTGCCAACATGCGAATTTTTATGCCGATGGCGGCAAAGAGAAGAGTCATTAAGGGGCTCACATAATTAAATACAGCGTAGGCGAAGTATTCAGAAACACTTACTCCTAAAACCCCACTTTGATATGCTCCACAGGTGTTCCAGGGAATTAAAACTGAAGTTACCGTCCCGCTATCTTCCAGGGTTCTGGAAAGATTTTCCGGGGCCAGGCCGCGATCTTCGTAGGCCTTTTTGAACATTTTCCCGGGAATTACAATGGCCAGATATTGATCTGAAGCAACGATGTTCAACCCAATACAACTCACTACGGTACTGGTAAATAAGCCGAAGATGGATTTAGCAAGTTTCAATAATTCTTTGGTGATCCTGGCAAGAGCGCCGATGCCATCCATAATTCCCCCAAAAATCATTGCTGATATAATTAAAAGTATGGTCCAAAGCATGCCCAGCATTCCTCCTGAAGAAAATAGATCATTAATACTGGCATTATCCGTTTCAATACTAACCTCAGAAAAAATAGCCTGCGCAATAGAACCCGCAGTAGAATCACCAATTAATGCAACAATTTCCGGTTGAAAAATCAAAGCACAAATAATGGCTGAAATTACACCCGCAGAGAGGGCTATTAGAGGTTTTGTTTTCAGAAGGATCAAAGCAATTACAATTACCGGCACAATGAATAACCATGGGGTAATATGAAAAGTAGTTTCAATTGTGTTTAAAAACCCTGCGATATCAGTCTTTCCAGCTACGTCTGTGGTGAAACTTAAAATTGCAAAAACGATGAGCGTTATAGTAATTGATGGTACGGTGGTGAGGGCCATATATTTTATATGGGTAAAAAGATCGGTTCCAGCCATGGCCGGTGCCAGGTTGGTGGTATCACTTAAAGGAGACATTTTATCCCCAAAATATGCTCCGGAGATTACTGCCCCGGCAACCATTCCGCCTGGAACTCCAATAGCACTTCCAATACCTACCAATGCAATCCCAACAGTTGCTGATGTTGTCCAGGAACTACCGGTGGCTATGGAAATTATGGCAGAAATCACTACTGAAGCTGGTAAAAATATCTCCGGACTCAAAACCTGTAAACCGTAATAAACCATCGCAGGTATCACCCCGCTAATTAGCCAGGAACCTGCAAGCGCGCCTACTAATAATAGGATTAAAATGGGTACAAAAACACTTTTTAAATTTTCCCAGACCTCTTCAGCCATGGTGGTAATGGTAGTTTTATTGCTTAAGCCAACAATCATTGCTACAAGCCCGCCCATTAAAAGAATCAACTGATTGCTATATTCTCCAAACCATTCGCCATCTTTAAAGAATATATTGTAGGCGAGCATTCCCATAAGTATCACTACAGGAATTAAAGCTTCCCAGATACTTAATTCCCTGTTCTCAACAATATGTTCATTTTCGGGGTGCGGTGAAGTAGCGTTTTTCATAAAACCTATTAAAAATTAAGACCTCACAGGTTTTTAAAATCTGTGAGGTCTGTTTATTTTAGAAACTTTATTTTTTTCATTTAAGTCATGTAATTTTACGACTTTAGGATTGAACCTGCAAAAAATTAGGCCATTTCCGTATTGAGAACCCCAACTTCAACCATACATTCTTTTATGATTTGGTAAGTTCTCGCGATATCATTATCCAAACCTATAGAAAAACGAATGAGGCCATTGCTTAGACCCATTAATTTTTGTTCTTCCTCCGGAATTTCAGAGGAAGTAGAACTTCCGGGTGCACTGAACAGGGTTTTATAAAATCCTAGGCTAACCGCAAGATATCCAAGGTTTTTCTTCTGCATTAATTCCATCAGTTCGTTAGCTTTATTCAAACTGCCTACATCAATCGTCAACATGCCGCCATAACCATAATCTTCATTCATCATTTCTGAAAATAATTCATTTCCCTGATGATTTTTTAATCCCGGATATACCGTTCTAAATCCATCTTCCTGAAATTTATGCGCTAGAAATAGCGCGTTATAGCTGTGTTGCTTCATGCGAATATGAAGCGTTCTCAAATTCTTTAAAACCGAAGCAGCTCTTAAACTATCCATCGTAGAACCTAAAAGCATGGCTGCACCATCATTAACATTCCTAAGGGCATTGATGAAATCATGACTACCACAAACCACACCTCCAACGGTATCACTACTTCCATTGATAAATTTGGTCAGGCTGTGAATCACTATATCGGCCCCCAATTTTATCGGACTAATAGACAATGGTGAAAAAGTATTGTCGACTACCAGTTTAAGATGTTGTTTTTTTGAAATTCTTGCAAGCGATTTGAGATCTGCAACTTCCAGTAAAGGATTGCTAAGACTTTCACAATAGATCGTTTTTGTGTTTTTCTGAATAGCAATTTCCACTGCTTCCAAATTGGTGATATCTACAAAGCTTGTTTGGATCCCGAATTGAACCGCAAAATTTTTCAGAAATGCATAGGTGCCACCATAAATAGTTCGGCTGCAAACGATATGGTCGCCGGCTTTGCACAATTGCAATAAAGTTGCCGTAATCGCCCCCATTCCTGAGGCGAAAACATTTGCTGCTTCGGTTCCTTCCATAGCTGCAAGCGCTTCTCCCAAATATAAATTTGAAGGTGAAGAGTGACGAGAATACAAATAACAACCTTCAGCATTTCCTTCAAAAGTGTCGAACATTGTTTTTGCGGAAAGAAAAGTATAGGTTGAGGAATCGGAAATGGATGGGTTTACACCCCCAAATTCTCCAAAATATTGAAGATCCTGAATTCTATCTGCCGGTTTATTTTTCATGAAAATCAATTTTAAGGTTTGATATCAAAATTTAGATTTTTTAGATTAAAAATCAAGGTATAAGGAAATATTTAGAAAATAAATCAGATATTAATCTTATAATTAGATTTTAAATCTATTTTATTAAATTTGAAACTGTTTTTGTAGATATATTTTAAGATGAAAATTGATAAACTGGACAAAGAAATCCTATCTCATTTACAAGTAGATAGTAAAAAGACAAATAAAGAGATTTCCAATCATTTGGGACTTTCGGTTACCGCGGTCTATGAAAGGATTCGGAAAATGGAAAGGCAGGGTATTATTTTAAAATATGTTGCCCTTTTAAATACCGAAATGGTAGAAAAGGATTTTATGGTTTTTTGCCAGATCAAACTGGTGCAACATAAAAAAGAGTTTCTTACCCGATTTGAAAAAGAGGTAAAAAGTTTGCCGGAAGTGATCGAATGCTTTCACGTAAGTGGCGATTACGATTACATTTTAAAAGTCCTGGTAAAAGACATGGATGCATTCCGTGAATTTATGGTCACAAAACTGACTACGCTTGATCATATTGGCAGTACCAAAAGCATTTTTACAATTAATAAAGTGAAACAGTCCACCCAAATTATACTGGAAGCTGGCAGCTAGAAGCTGGAAGAATAGATAAAAATTTATAAGTAAGGTTCCTGCGAAGGAGCAAAGCCAATGAAGTAGTCTCCGAATTCTAAACATAGGATTGCTTCGCTTTCTTATAATGGGTAGTATTTGATCCTTTTTGAAATTCAAAATTCAAACAGAGGATCCGATTTTCTGGACTAAGGAATGCTTTTAATGTTAAGTAAAATAAAATTAAATAGGGTATGTCATAAAAAGCTGTATATTAATAAGGTAATTATATAGTACGTGAAAGGCCGGCACATATGATATCCAGCTTCCCGCCTTTTAATTCCATAAAACATTTAAATTTTAACAACTTGATGATTAATATGATTGAACAAAAAAGCCAATCACAAGAACTCCTGGAGAGGAGAAAAAATATTGTAGCCAACGGGGTTGGTGTTTTCAATACAGCCACAGTCAAAGAAGCTAAAGGTGCCATTATAACCGATGTAGATGGCCGTGAACTTATAGATTTTGCCGGAGGAATAGGAGTAGTCAATGCAGGGCATTGCCCTGAGCCGGTGGTTGAAGCTATTCGTGAACAGGCCGGTAAATATCTGCACACCAGTTTTAATGTGGTGACCTATGAACCTTATATAAAACTTTGTGAAGAGTTGGCCGAGATCCTTCCGCATGGCGAAAAGACAAAAGCTATGCTTATAAGTACCGGGGCAGAAGCGGTGGAAAATGCGATAAAGATCGCCAGGCAGGCTACAAAAAGACCTGCTGTAATATGTTTCACAGAAGCTTATCATGGGCGCACCCTAATGGCGATGAGTCTCACCAGTAAGGTGAATTACAAATTTTCTTCGGGCCCTTTCGCGCCAGAAGTTTACCGTATCCCTTTTCCTAATTTCTATAAATACAGCGGGACACAGGAGATGGAGGATTTTGTAGATACTGAGCTCAACCGTCTCCGGGAAAGCGCCCACAGCATGGTGGATATAAATAGCGTGGCCGCTATCATCATTGAACCCATCCAGGGAGAGGGCGGATTTAATCCCGTTCCGCAAAGATATCTGGAAGGATTGCGTTCCTTTTGTGATGAAAACGGTGTTTTGCTGATCATGGATGAAATCCAGAGTGGTTTTTGCCGTACCGGCCATTGGGCCAGCTGGCAGCATTATAAGGTGCAGCCAGATATAAGCACCTATGCGAAATCCTTGGGATCTGGTTTACCTATAGCAGCTGTTCTTGGCAGGGCAGAAATAATGGATGCGGCGGGTCCCGGGACAATTGGAGGCACCTATATAGGTAGTCCCGTTTGTTGCGCGGCTGCGTTGGCAACTATTCAGTACATGAAAGATATCAACCTGAATGAACGGGCAGTGCAGATTGGTGAAATAGTTACTGACCGCATGAGAAAACTTCAGAAAGAAAACTCTGGGATTGGAGATGTACGCGGGATAGGTGCGATGATAGGAATTGAATTTGTGAAGGATAATGACCCCGGGAAACCAAACACCGAACTTTGTGCTAAAATTGTAAAAGGATGTGCAGAAGATGGTCTTATCCTCTTAAGTGCGGGAACTTTTAAAAATGTGATAAGGATCCTCTCGCCCCTGGTAATCACAGATGAGCAATTAAATAAAGGGCTTGACATTCTTGTAAATCAGATCAAAAAAAACACTTAAAAATTTAGCTAAAAGAAGTTGCGAGGGTTCTGGAGGGGATAGTCGTGAAATTTCCCGTGGCCGAAATTCGAACCTAATTATAGTAAACAGCATAAGTAATAAACAATAGAAATAATGAATCCATTCGCAATAGCAGGAATACAAATGAAAGTGTCAGCGGTCGCTCCCAACGTGGAGATGATGAAGTTGAAACTAAATATTACAATGAGCCTTTATCCATGGGTAGATATGGTGGTGTTTAGCGAGTTGTGTGGCTATGGTCCATTAACCCATACCGCGCAGGAAATTCCTGGGGAATTTGAACAGGAAATGCAAAAAATGGCCAAAAAGCATAATATCTGGTTGCTTCCGGGTTCAATATTTGAAAAAAGCGAAGGTAAAATTTATAACACGGCCACAGTCATAAATCCTGAAGGGGAAGTAGTAACACGTTATAGAAAAATGTTTCCTTTTTATCCCTATGAAGTTGGGGTTACCCCAGGATCTGAATTTTGTGTTTTCGATGTGCCCGGTGTGGCTAAATTTGGCTTGTCCATATGCTACGATATGTGGTTTCCTGAAACCGTACGTACCCTAACGGTAATGGGGGCCGAAGTGATTTTGCATCCAACGATGACCGGTACTATAGACAGGGAAATAGAACTCTCTATAGTAAGAGCGATGGCTGCGGTAAATCAATGCTACTTTTTTGATGTAAATGGATTAGAATCTGGAGGAAGCGGAAGGTCTATTGTTTGTGGTCCAGATGGGCGGGTGATCTATCAGGCACAGGGAAATGAAGAAATTTTTCCACTGGAATTGAATATAGACAGGGTGAGAAGAAGCAGGGAGCTTGGAGTGCTTAGACTTGGACAACCTTTAAAGAGTTTCAGGGATCATATAGGTCAGTTTGGGATATATCAACACGGGGCGCAGTTGCCGTATCTTAATTCCTTGGGGCCCCTTATAAAACCAACCAAACTGGATACGCTGGCGAAATTGAAAATGCAGGAAAACGAATATGAGCCACCTGTAAATCCTACAGGTTATAAAGGATTTAATGAACTATAAAAAGAAGAAAAACTATGGGCGGAACAACATCGAAGAAAAAAAAGAAAGAAACCATCAAAGACTTTATCAGCTGGTTTGAGATCCCGGCGATCAATTTTCAGCAATCGGTTGATTTCTATAACGAGATTTTCAATATGGAGATGGAAAAAAATTTTGATGATAATTATGCCATGGCATTTTTCCCGGTAAATGATGGGATAGGCGGGGCCATAGTTAAAGGTCCTGGTTCCACACCCAGCGACACGGGTCCTTTGTTGTACCTCAATGGCGGTAAAGATTTAAACCATATCCTGGAAAAGGTGGAACCGGCTGGGGGAAGAATCGTAATGCCTAAAACCTTCATCAATAAAGAGTCAGGGTATTTTGCCATTTTCATCGATTCTGAAGGAAATAAACTCGCATTGCACTCAAATAAATAAAATAATTTATGACAGAGAATAAATCGGTTAGTTCATATCATTATAATGTTGCCCAGCTTCGGTTGGAGTCCTGGAATACTTTAAAGAGTGAGTCCGCAAAACTTGAAAACTATAAAAGAGGGTCTTCAGAAGAAAAATACCTTCAGAAAAACCTTCGTAGTTTATTAAAAGATATTGAAGTTATAGAAAGCTATTTTGCATTCCCCGGGATATTGCGTTTACGATCACTTAACGAAATGCTGGACAGGCAGGAACATACTGCATTGACCAATAAAATAGCTGAAATCACTAAACATCTGGTAAGTGACAGGTATAGAAGCAACCCTGATTTAATGGAAGATGACGATCAGGGTGTTGAAACTTCAGAAAGGGGAGAGCTTCCCGAGGGTGTTAAGAAGAATTATTTCGAAGTATTATTTGTAGAGGATATTTCATTTCAGGAGGAATGCAAACTCCGTAACGATCTGAAGGATCTTAGGGGAGCCAATGAACAGTTCAATTATGGGATTGTGGTGCAGCGATCTTTTGAAGATGCCTTGATTGCTTTGCATTTCAATTATAATATTCAGGCGGTGGTGGTGCGCTATGCCCCTCCTTATCATTCAAAAAAAATAACCCCTACTTTAAAACCATTTATTCAGAATGTTTTAAAACTTGATCTGGCCTCCACACCTCAAACTGAATTGGGTCCTATTTTAGGGAATCTTGTAAAAAAGTTCAGGCCTGAACTTGATACTTATTATGTTACAGATACGGCACTTGGAAAGCTGAAGGATAGTACCTTAAAAAGTTTTAGAAGAATCTTTTACAGGACTGAAGATCTTCAGGAATTACACCTTACTATTTTAAGGGGAATTAGTGAGCGTTATGAAACCCCGTTTTTTTCAGCCTTGAAAGAATATAGTAAAAAACCTACCGGTATTTTTCATGCGATGCCTATTTCCAGGGGTAATTCGATTTTTAAATCAAGATGGATCAATGATTTTGGTAATTTCTACGGAAGAAATATGTTTTTGGCAGAAACTTCTTCCACCACCGGTGGTTTGGATTCCTTGCTTCAGCCTACAGGATCTTTAAAAAAAGCACAGAAGATGGCCAGCGATGCCTATGGCTCCCAGAATACATTTTTTGTAACCAATGGAACTTCAACAGCTAACAAAATTGTTGTACAGGCCCTGGTAAAACCCGGGGATGTGATCCTGATTGATAGGGATTGCCATAAGTCACATCACTACGGATTGGTTTTGGCAGGAGCTTATCCCGTTTATCTGGACTCCTATCCTATAGAAGAATATTCCATGTACGGCGCAGTTCCGCTGGAACAGATAAAAGAAAAGTTACTTCATTTGAAAGAGGCAGGAAGATTAGATCTTGTAAAAATGCTGCTACTTACCAATTGTACTTTTGACGGACTGGTTTACAATGTGGAAAAAGTTATGCAGGAAATTCTCGCTATAAAGCCAGATATGGTCTTTTTGTGGGATGAGGCATGGTTTGCGTTTGCAGGATTCACCTATAATTATAAGCAAAGAACGGGAATGTTCGTAGCTCAAAAGTTGTATGAAAAATACCGAAGCAATGCTTATAAGGAAGAGTATGATGCGCATATCAAAAATCTTAAGAAAGGCGAAATACCAAGCCTTCCAGATCCAGATAAAGTGAGAATAAGGGTGTATTCTACCCAGAGCACCCATAAAACGCTAAGCAGCTTCCGTCAGGGTTCCATGATACATATTTGGGACGAAGATTTCCGAAGAAAGAGCGAAAATACATTTATGGAAGCCTATATGACGCATACTTCCACCTCACCAAACTACCAAATGCTGGCTTCGTTGGATGCCGGCAGGAGACAGGTGCAGTTTGAAGGCTATGAGCTAGTGGAAAAAAGTATAGAAATGGCCATGGTGCTTCGGGCAAAAATAAATGATCATCCAAGGCTCAATAAATATTTTGATGTATTGACGGTGAGTGATTTTATTCCGAAGAAACATAGAAAATCGGGACTTTCAGAATATTATAATCCGAAAGAAGGCTGGAAAAGAATGGAAACAGCCTGGGAAAAAGATGAATTTGTACTGGATCCTACTAAAATTACGCTGCATGTAGGCCGTACCGGTGTTGATGGGGATACCTTCAAAAATAAATACCTGATGGATAAATTTAATATCCAGATAAATAAAACCTCCAGAAATACGGTCTTATTTATGACCAATATTGGTACTACCAGGGGAAGCGTCACCTATCTCACCAATGCCTTGCTTAAGATTGCAGATGAACTGGATAAGGAACAACGTTCCCTTAGTTCTAAAGAAACCAAGCTCCACCAGGACAGGATTTGTTCTTTAACCAAGGATTTTCCCCCATTACCTGATTTTAGTTATTTCCACCATTCTTTCCAGGCAGTGCCGGGAGTGCCGGGAGGAAATATCCGGGAGGCATTTTTCCTAGCCTATAACGAGGAGAATTATGAGTATATGCCATTAACAGAATGTTTGCCTTCTATGGAAAACGAAAGGATCCTGGTGGCATCATCCTTTATCATTCCTTATCCACCGGGATTTCCGGTTCTTGTTCCCGGGCAGGTAGTCAGTAAAGAAATCATTGAGTTTTTAACCGTATTGGATGTTTCAGAAATCCACGGTTACCGGGCTGATCTTGGATTACGAATTTTTAAAGATAACGTTCTAAACAGGCAAAAAACCGTCACCTCTATGGGTGCGATGGGAACTAATAAAAAAAAGAAATTAACTAAATAAAACCAGCATTATGGATTCTAAAAAACCAAAAAACCCTAAATCTAAAGGGACACAAGATAAAAAAGCTAAATCTCCAATAAAAACAGGGACAGACAGAACGAAAGTTCCAATTAGGGGAAAGGCAGAAAAAGGCAAAAAACAGACCACCTCAAATAAAGCAGAAAAAACCAAATCAAAACCTGCTGCAAAAAAAACTGTAGCAAAGGCTAAACCTTCGGCGGCTTCAAATAAGGCTAAAGGCCAACGAAAAGCCGGAAAAACTTCTTCTCCTGAATTAAAAGGAGTTTCAGATATCCGCAGGTCTTTTCATAAAAATGAGGAACCCTTATATTTTATTAGCGCTACCAATTTTAATCTTTTGGGAGCAGATGAATGGATCAAGGGTTTTAAATTCATCACGTATATTGAATGTTTTGACGGATTGCATCCAAATGTATTCTCTCCAAAACAGGAAATTCCGCATGATGACTTTGAAGGAATTGAAGATATTAATAATTACCTGTTGCAACATCCTGAAGTACAGGATTACCTTAAAACAAGATCTGTAGATGGCAGGCCGGGAAAAGCCATGTTCCTCATGTTTAATGAAGAAACAGAAAGACTGGCCGAAAAATTAGGCCTTGAGATCATGTTCCCCAGTGCTGAAATGAGGACTTTCCTGGATAATAAGGTAAACACAAATAGAATTGCGGAAAGGGCAGGAGTCGCTTGTGTTCCTTATGTTCTTTCAAAAGTGAAGGATTATAAACACCTTTCAGAAGTTTCCAAAAAACTAGGGAAGGAACTGGTAATTCAAACTCCGTTTGGCGATTCTGGCCATACTACCTTTTTTATTTCCAATGAGAAAGAATATAAGAAATACGCTGAAGAGATTGAGGCTGAAGATGAGGTGAAAATTATGAAGCGTATTCGCTGCAGGGGATCTGCAATTGAAGCTTGTGTTACCCGTCATGGAACAATCGTCGCCCCACTGATGACAGAACTGGTAGGTTTTAAAGAACTAACCCCGTATGAAGGTGGTTGGTGTGGGAACGAGATCTATCCAGATGCCTTTACGCCGGAATTAAGGCAGAAAGCAATCGAGAATACCCAGCTTTTTGGAAATCAGTTAAGAGAAGAAGGTTACAAAGGATATTTTGAACTGGATTTTCTTATAGATCAGGATAATGGCGAAATTTATCTGGGAGAATTGAATCCACGGGTGACAGGAGCCAGTTCTATTACAAACCATGCTGTCTTTGCGCTTGCAGATGCACCTTTATTTGTTTTCCATATCCTTGAATGGATGAATATTGAGTATGAATTAGACATAGAGGCGATTAACCAGCGCTGGTCAAAACAGGAAAATCTGGATGGCTGGAGCCAGCTAATTATTAAACATACCGACGATACCGTAGAATATGTCACTCAGGCGCCAAAATCGGGAATCTGGAGAATGTACGATACCGGCCACATTCAGTTTGATAGAATGGACACACATCGTAGGGCTGTAGAAAATGAAAATGAAGCTTTTTTTTTAAGGATCTCTAAAAAAGGGGATTATTTATATGAGGGAGCAGATATGGGTATCCTGGTAACCAGAGGCCGTATGATGACAGATGATTTTGAACTTAACAATAGATCCAAGCACTGGATCAAGGCCATCCGTTCACAATATAAATCTGAAATGGTTGAAGATAAGAAGAAGCCAAACCTGTCGGGAACTTTAACGAAATAAATTTTTATTTTAACAGCCCACACTGAAAATTGGAACTACTTTGCCCCACCTGTTTTTTATGACAGGTGGGAAAAAGAGCTATGAAAGATTAATAAGAACAATTTATGCAACTACATTTTAATGCAGTTTCCGAACCCAGCGTTCCAGGAAAGAAATGGCAAAAACTATATAATACCCATTGGGAAGCTTATAAAGCCTGGCTCAATTCAAAAGGGAAAGCTTATGAGCCTGATTTAAAAACCTCACAGGCAGCACTCAAAAAATATATGCCCGAAATGTGGCCCACCTACAAACGTCTCTGTAAACTGGCAAATGCAGATGAGGTAGCTGCACGTTTTTTAGCCGGTTTTCAGCCGCCGGCTTATATAAGTGCCTGTTCTAATGCGGTACTTTCTGGCGAGGAGATTCAATTGGTGAGAAATTATGACTATCACCCTAATCTTATGGAAGGCACACAACTATTAAGTGCATGGAATGGAAAGAAAGTGATCGGTACCAGTGATTGCCTTGTAGGGTTAGTTGATGGAATGAATGAAGATGGGCTCGCTATTTCCCTGACATTTGGCGGAAGGAAAGAGGTTGGTGAAGGTTTTGGGATTCCATTTATCCTAAGGTATGTGCTTGAATTTTGCAGTAATGTGGAAGAAGCCGTGGCCGCTTTAATCCGTATTCCTTCCCACATGTCTTACAATGTTACTGTTGTAGACAAAACGGGAGCTTTTAAAACCGTGCAGCTTGCGCCAGATAAAGAACCTGTAGTTACCGATGCTGCTTTTACCACCAATTATCAGGGAACTATTGACTGGCCAGAGAATGCTGCTTTTAATCAAACGCTGAAACGTTCTGCTTTTTTAGAGAAAATGCTGGCTAAAAAAGATATGAATGCTGCTAAAATCGCCGATTCTTTCCTTAAAAAACCACTTTACAATACATTATTTAAAGAAGGCTTTGGAACCTTGTTTACAGCGGTTTATCGGCCGGTAGAAGGTATCGTGGAAATGCGCTGGCCCAATGAAAAAGTGAGTCAGACTTTTGAAGCTTTTGAAGAGCAGTACAAATTGATCAATTTTGAGCAGGATTCAGCCATGCTTGCGGAATTATTCAAACAGGACAAAAGTGTGGTTGAAAATAACCCTTCCGCAGAAAAATGGGGGCAAAAAGAAAATTCAGCTTCTGTAAAATGGCAGGAAACCCTTTCTGATACCCTAATAAATGCAATGGCACACGCAAATCCTTCTGCAGATAAAGAACAACTGGAACAACTACGTGGAGAATTAATGCACCGGGGAGAAGTTTCCTGGGAAGTGCTGGCCGATTTCTGGTCTAAAATGGGAACCGGCTACGGAACTACGTGGAATAATTAAATAGTTTACAATTAAGGTAGTCTAAATTTTGACTGAATCTCCTTAACGCAACCTAATTGACGTCACCCTGAACTAGTTTCAGGGTCTCATCAAATTAATCTATTTCTTGTATCAGGATAAGATGCTGAAACAAGTTCAGCATGACTTAAGCCTAAATGAGATTTAATTCCAAGTATTCAAAATGATGCGTGGCAATCTTTTATATATCAAATAAACAAATGGAATTTTATAGCGTTAATCCATACAATGGAGAGCAGGTAGGCAAATACCAGGCAATTACCAGTGATGAACTGGATGAAAAATTGAATAAATCGCAAGAGGCTTTTAAATCCTGGAGCAGAAAACCGCTCTCGTATCGTACAGGATTGATTAAAAAAGCTGGTCAGGTGCTTCGGGATAATGTTGAAGAGTATGCGCAGATGATCACTTCTGAAATGGGAAAACCAATTTCAGAATCCAGGGCCGAAGTAAATAAATGTGCCTGGGTTTGTGATTATTATGCTGAAAATGCCGAAGCTTTTCTTGCTCCCAAAGAAGTAAAAACCGATGCTTCGCAGAGTTTTGTGAGACACGATCCAATTGGAACTGTGTATGCCATTATGCCTTGGAATTTTCCATTCTGGCAGGTCTTTAGATTTGCGGCTCCCACTTTAACTGCTGGGAATACAGGCCTATTAAAACATGCTCCGAATGTTTTTGGATGCGCAAAACAAATTGAAGAAGTATTTACCAAAGCCGGGTTTCCCGAGGGCGTATTTCAAAATTTGATTGTTCACCACGATCAAACAGAAAAGATCATAGCTCATGATGCCGTAAAGGCAATAACTCTCACCGGAAGTGAAATGGCAGGCTCTGCTGTGGCACAAATAGCTGGAAAATATATCAAAAAAAGCTTACTGGAACTCGGAGGAAATAATTCTTTCATTGTTTTGGAGGATGCCGATGTAGATCAGGCTGTGAAAACTGCCGTTTCCGCAAGAATGTTGAATTGTGGACAGAGCTGTATCGCGGCAAAACGTTTTATTTTGCTGGAATCTATTCACGATGAATTCGTGTCAAAATTTACAGAGGCCGTAAGCAAATTAAAATCTGGAGATACAAAAGATGATGCTACTCAGGTAGGACCTTTGGCAAGGAAAGATCTAGCTGATCAGCTAAATAGACAGGTAAAAGATTCAATTTCCCAGGGAGCGACTTTACTTATTGGGGGTAATCAGAATAATTGTTTTCATGAACCTACGATCCTGGGAAATGTTAGACCTGGAATGACTGCTTTTGATGAAGAAACTTTTGGTCCTTTAGCAGCAATTATTAAAGCTAAAGATGTTGATGAAGCCTTTGCCTTATCTGAAAATTCAAAATATGGACTTGGGGTTAGTATTTTCACTAAGGACACGGCGAAAGCTGTGAAATATGCCTCATGGGTTACTGATGGTGCCTACTTTGTTAATGAATTAGTAAAATCTGATCCCAGATTGCCTTTTGGGGGGAACAAACGATCTGGTTACGGCAGGGAATTGGCTAAAGATGGAATGATGGAATTTGTGAATAAAAAGGTGGTTTATGTGAAAGCTGAGAATTGAGATGTTAGATGTGAGAATTGAGAAGTTCAAAGTAAAAAAGTGAAAAGTGAGGAGGAAGCTAGAGGTTGGAAGCTGGAAATTTCAAAGTTGATGTCACTGCGAGCGTATGCAGTAATGCGTGACAGTCTCTTTTTTCATAGTTTTTAAGCATGAGATTGCTTCGCTTCGTTGCACTCCGCTCGCAATGAACGTTTAATAAGTGAAAAGTGAAAACAACTCTCAACTCCCAACTCTGAACTGCGAACTGCCAACTGCGACTGCGACTGCTCACTGATAATTGGTCATTGTAGAGAATAGTCGTACTTTTACGACCAATTTTTGAAAAATTAAAAAAGAAACAATTATGAGTACATATGATGTTGCAGTTATAGGATCTGGACCCGGTGGATATGTAGCCGCCATTCGTTGCGCCCAGCTGGGAATGAAAACTGCAATCATAGAGAAATATTCCACGCTGGGTGGAACCTGCCTTAATGTTGGATGTATACCAAGTAAGGCACTTTTAGATTCTTCCCATCACTATGATGACGCGATCAGGCATTTCGAAGAACATGGAATTGAAATTCCCGGAGAGGTGAAGTTGAATCTTGAAAAAATGATGGAACGTAAATCTTCAGTGGTAAGCCAGACTTGCGACGGAGTGAAGTTCCTGATGGACAAAAATAAAATAGATGTGATCGAGGGTGTTGGATCTTTTAAGGATAAAACCCACATCAACATCGAGAAAGATGGGAAAACTCAAACCATCGAAGCTAAAAAAACTATTATCGCTACAGGTTCTAAACCTGCAAATCTTCCTTTTATTGATCTTGATAAGGAAAGAGTGATCACTTCTACTGAAGCTTTAAAACTTAAAGAAGTGCCTAAACATATGATCGTTATTGGTGGGGGGGTTATTGGTCTTGAACTAGGGCAGGTTTATCGTCGTCTTGGCGCTGAAGTGACTGTAGTGGAATTCCTTGATAGAATTATCCCAACAATGGATAGCGCGCTTTCAAAAGAACTTCAGAAAGTATTGAAGAAACAGGGAATTAAGTTCCATACCAGCACTAAAGTGAAGTCGGTTGAAAGAAACGGAGATGAGATCATCGTAAAAGCTGATGATAAAAAAGATAAGGAGATCGAACTTAAAGGTGATTACTGCCTTGTTTCGGTTGGTCGTCGTCCTTATACTGATGGATTGAATGCAGATGCCGCCGGAGTAGAAATTGATGAAAGGGGGATGGTGAAAGTAAACGAGCATCTTCAAACCAATATCGATAACATTTATGCTATTGGAGACGTAATTCGCGGAGCTATGTTAGCGCATAAAGCTGAAGAAGAAGGTACTTTTGTAGCCGAAACCATGGCCGGACAAAAGCCACATATCAATTATAATTTAATTCCGGGAGTCGTTTACACCTGGCCTGAAGTTGCCGCGGTTGGAAAAACTGAAGAGCAATTGAAGGAAGAAGGGGTAAAGTATAAGGAAGGAAAGTTCCCGATGCGCGCCTTGGGTCGATCCAGAGCCAGCGGAGATATTGATGGTTTAATTAAGATTCTTGCTGATGAGAAGACCGATGAGGTGCTTGGAGTACATATGATTGGCGCCCGTACTGCCGATCTTATTGCTGAAGCAGTTACCGCCATGGAATTTAGAGCATCTGCCGAGGATATCGCGAGAATGAGCCATGCGCATCCCACCTATGCCGAGGCGGTTAAAGAAGCTGCCTTAGCGGCTACAGAGAATAGGGCTTTGCATATTTAATAAGTTTGAAAGTTCTAAAGTTAGAAAGTTGAAGTCACAGCCTGAAAATTAAATTCAGGCTGTTTTTTATTGAAATTTTTCCAGCCTTTTTAGAACCTCTTCTTTAAAACTTCGGCTAATGGGAATAGATTTATTTTGAATGATCACTTCTTCACTGGAATAGGATTCAATTCGATCTATAGCGATGATAAATGAGCGATGAATTCTTAGAAATTTTGTGGATGGAAGTTTTGTTTCAATAGAGGAAATGGTTTCTCTGGTTACTTTTGTACCGTCGAGGTTTTCAATTTTCAGGTAATCACTCAGGCTTTCAATCCAAAGGATTTTATCGAAATCGATTTTATGCATTTTCCGGTCGATCTTTACAAAGATAAATTCTGAAGGAGAATCTGGTAATTTAGCATCAGATTTTATTTCAACATGGTTTTGGTAGAAATTATTTACGGCATCAAGTAATCTTTCAAAGGAAATAGGTTTTAAAAGATAATCTACGGCATGAAGATCGAAACCTTCAATGGCATATTCCCGATAAGCTGTGGTGAAAATAATTTTTATTTTCTTGCTGATTGATTTCGCAAAAGAGATGCCTGTAATCCCTGGCATGTTGATATCTAAAAAAATCAAATCAATTTTGGAACGGGTTATATTATTAAAAGCTTCGGTGGCATTTCTACATCTGCCCACAATTTCTATTTTTTCAATTTTTGATAGATGATTTTCCAGAATATCCAAAGCAACCGGTTCATCATCTACAATTAAACATTTAATTTTATCAGGCATCGGTTGGGATTTTTGCGGTATTTAATTTCAGAAAAACTTTGAATAGATCTTCAGTATCTTCAACTTTCAATTCATATTTATCGGCATAAAGAATGTCCAGTCTTCGCTTTATATTTTCAAGACCAATTCCCTCAGCTGTATTAATTTCAGAATTGTCCTGAATGGAATTTTCAATGTGGAAAGAAAGCATTTCAGCATCTAATTTTAGATTGATTGCAATGCTGAGTTTTCCGTCAATGCTTTTACCGTGCTTGAAACTATTTTCAACAAAAGGTAAAAGAAGCATAGGTGCAAGCATTGTACTTTCTGGAATTGGATCACAGTTAAATTCAATGTCTAAAGCATCCTGAAAACGTTTTTTTTCAAGGTTGATATAGTTTTTTATGTGGTTGATCTCATCCTCCAATTTCACCAAAGGCTTTTTGGTTTGATACAAAATATAATCCAGCAAATCTGAAAGCTGAAGGATCATCTCCGGTGTTTTCTCACTTTGCATGATGCTTAAACCGTAAATAGTATTCAGTGTATTAAAAAGAAAATGGGGATGGATTTGCATTTTTAGATACTGAAGTTCCTGTTCCTTCAGTTTTAATTGGGCTTCCAAAATACGGTTTTTCAATTCATCATTTTTAGCTGCTGAAGAATAGTTGTATTTCAACAAACTAAACGCTGAACCAATCACTCCCACCAGGTAAATAGTGATCATGATGAAAAAAAGACTTTTGGAAAGGGGGAAATTGTCCTCCCAATCTAAATTCAGGATAATTACAAGTCCATAAAATGCCGAAAAAATGATAAATACCGATGAAATGATGAAGGTATAAAGGCTGTAAAGGCCAAATTCAAGATAGCGTTTGGGTAGCAGGTAATTAGGAATGAGATAATAGATAAAAGTGTAGGTGGTTGCGATAGTTACCGGTAAAAAGAACGCTGAAAAAGCTATCTGATTCCATAATGTTGAACCTTCCATCCCAAAAAAGAAACTGAAAAGCAATAAGATACAAATCCAGAAGAATACATGGATTAAAACACGTTTGCCAAAGAGGGTAAAAAATTTTCGCAGCTTCATTAAACCATAAAAATGCAACTAAAATTTAAGGCTGGAAAGTTTTTTGCGGCAGATTGCTGGTTTAGAAAGACAGATAGCATAATTTGTAAATTCTTAAATCGAATTAGTAAAAAGCGGTGCTTAATTTGTAGTTCATCGCAAAATTCAAATAAAGATGGTTCCTGAATGTAATTTTGGGGTGTAACCAAAAACATATTTATGATCCTATTATTTTTTTACCTGGCACGCCAACGTGGATTTTTCGAAACTTTGTATGCACGAATTCAGGAAGGAGGAGCTTTTTCAATGACACTCATTATTCTCCTGTTCTTATTAATGATCTTTTTTATAGTGAGCGCTGTGATGAAATTAAAAGCATCTTCTCATATTTTTAAAAAGGCTATTTCCCTTGTTAATCAGGTGGCATTACTCGCACTTGTAATAGGATTGTTTAGTCAGCTAATAGGACTTATTGGTGTATTCGATGCGTTTGAATCCTTAGACAATATCAACCCGGCCATGCTTGGGGGTGGATTAAAACTTACCTTATTGCCACCGGTTTTTGGAGGATTTACATTTATCATAGGCCGTTCTTCAACTTTTATTCTAAACTGGCTTCGAAAGGAAGAGGTGAATAACCCACAAATTCAGCATACAAATTAAAGTTTCAGGCGTTGGAAACTTTTACTACATTTAAAAGTTAATTCTAAACATTAGAAACTATGGGAAAAGAAAAGTCACCATCAAAGAATTCGGCTAAAAAGGAGCCGGTTTTGAGTTTGAAAGAAAAGAGAGCTGCAAAGGCAGCTAAGAAAAAGAATAGAAGTTAAATTGGTTTAAATTAAAATTTAGGTTAGCGTCATCCTGAATTTATTTCAGGATCTCTGGAGAAGTAGATTTTTAAACAGGAGAAGCTGAAACAAGTTCAGCTTGACCGGATCCAATTAATGAGGATGATAGTAAACAAAAAGGAGCGCCTGTGCGTTCCTTTTTTTATTTTTTCTTTCTTTGATTTGCATTTTTATCACCCCGGGTTTTAGGTTTCTTATATTTTTTGGCAATTTCCCGGCGATATTTGCCTCCCAGGTTTTCCTTTTTGTTCTTATCCTTTTTCTCATGAAATGCGGGACCAGATTCTTCAGGATTGTTGGGATTATTTATTTCGATCGCTCTGGGTTTCTCCTCCGGAATTAAAACAGTACTTATTTCAACAGTTGAAGGAATTTCAAAAAGATCGATCTTTTTTTGCATAAGATCTTCAATCGCCTCCAGATCTTCCTGTTCGTTTTCTGTGGTTAACAGGATAGAATGTCCTTTCTTTTCCGCACGGCCCGTTCTACCAATCCTATGCATGTAATTTTCCGGGTAATGGGGAGTATCAAAATTGATCACGTGGGAAACGGCTTCAATGTCCAGGCCACGCGCCATCACGTCGGTCGCGATCAAAATTCGGGTTAGGCCTGCATCAAAATCACTCACACTTTTGAGCCGGTAATTTTGGGTTTTTCCAGTGTGCACCAAACTGGTTTCCTGCGGAAATTCATTCAGCATAATATCATATAAACGGTCGGCCAAACGCTTATCACTAAAGAAAATAAGCACCTTTGTAAATTCTTCCTGGCTCAGCAGTTGTACTAATAAATTGGCCTTAGTATTAAAATTTGGCACTTTATAAAGTTGCTGCTCAATATTTTCAAGGGGAGTTCCACTTACCGCTACGGAGATTTTCTCCGGAGCTTTAAAGTTTGCATCGATCAATTCTTCTACCGTCTCGGTCATGGTTGCAGAAAACATGATACTCTGCCTGTTTTCCGGTAAAAGTTCCAATAGGTTTCGAACCTGAAACTTAAATCCAAGATCCAGCATAACATCCACTTCGTCAATCACAAATTTCTGAATGGATTTGAGTTGTACGGCCCTTCTCAAAACAAGATCATACAAGCGTCTTGGCGTTGCAACCAAAATATCCTGACCTTTTAGTAATTCCTGATGTTGGGTATTAATATTCACTCCTCCATATACCGAAGTGACCCGCAAATTAATATATTTAGCAAGTTTTTCAATTTCTTCGGAAACCTGAACCACAAGTTCCCTGGTAGGAACCAAAATGAGTACCCTGGGATTATTTTGTTCAGAAAATTTGAGCATTCGCAAAATGGGTAGCAGATAGGCAAAAGTTTTTCCGGTTCCGGTTTGGGCGATGCCAACCACATCGCGGCCAGACATTATGGAAGAAAACGCCTGTTCCTGAATTGGAGTAGGTGTTTCAAAACCAAGGTCGTCTATGGCGTTGCGTAAAGGAGTGTTTAAATTAAGGTGCTGGAAACTCAAATCGTTGTTTTAAAATTTCAGCAAAGGTAAGTCTTCCAAAAATTTATATCGAAATTACAGGTAGCTAAGTGATAGTGATCAAATAATCTGCAGAGAAATTCTTTTCAGGATCCAGTTTGATAATTCCATATTTGTTTTCTAATTTTTGATCTGAATTAGAATGTTCTGCAGTTCCCAGCCAGGGTTCTATGCAAACAAAGGGCGCACCGGGTTTTGACCAAATTCCCAGATCTTCAAAATCGGGATACCAAACGGAAAGCAGCCTTCCATTTTCTTTGCTCAAAATAGAGATTTTCTTAGCCTCAATATTCTTAAAAATAAGCGCATCTTTTTTAAAAATATCATCAGTAAGCTGGAATCTTCGCGCGTTTTTTAAAATTTCTTCAGTTTTGTTGCTAACCAGTCCGTCTTCATCTAATAAATAAGTTTCCAAATCTAGATCTTCATTAAACTCGAGGGAATAATCGCTTAAATTTTCCTTATCGTACAGTTGAATGTTGAAGGCAGGATGGCCCCCCAAATTAAAATACATTGATTTATCATCAAGATTGGTCACTTCCTGGATCACCTGAAGCTGGTTTTTTCTTAAGATATAAGTGATTTTATAAAGGAATTTAAATGGATACATTTTCAGCGTATCTTCAGAAGATTCTAATTCAAAAATCAGTTCATTTTCCGTAGTCTCTTTAAAAAGCAGGTTTTTATTATTCCGAATAAGCCCATGTTTGGGCATCGTATATTCTTTACCTTCAAAAGTATATTTCCCATCTTTAAGCGTACCAATAATTGGAAAAAGATTGGGCGCGTGGCTGCCCCAGATGTCTGGATTTCCCTGCCACAAATACTCTTTATCATTTCTTTTATTATAGATGCTGCAAAGTTCTGCGCCTGTCTTTAAAACGCTTACTTTCAAAGATTCATTCTCAATGCTATATTTTTTCAAAGCAGTTTTTTTCTAAAGTTACAAATCTTCTTCACGTGCGGTACAGGTTCATGATTCAACTTGCAATATTTTAGGTAATTTTAGCATAAATTAAATAAACATGAAAAAAATCCTGGCTTTTGCAGGCTCGAATAGCAGTACTTCCATTAACCAACAACTGCTGAATAATATTACAGAACGTTTAGCCGGTCACGAAGTTCAGCATCTTAAACTTACCGATTATCCTTTGCCAATTTATAGTGTGGACAAAGAAAAGGTCGAAGGTTTTCCTATGCACCTAAAAATACTTCTTGACAAAATTTCTGTCAGCGATGCCCTGGTTATTGCCGTGAATGAACATAATGGGGCACCTTCTGCATTTTTTAAAAATACGATTGACTGGCTTTCCCGTTTGGACCGTAATTTCTTAAGCGAAAAAGAAATTTTATTGATAAGCACTTCCCCCGGAGCCAGGGGTGCAAAATCTTCACTGGATTATACCCAGAATATCTTCGGAAGATTTGGTGGAAAGGTCTTGGAAAGCTTTAGTTTTCCTTCTTTTAACGATAATTTTCAGGATGGGAAAGTGATTAACGAAGTGCTGGATATGGGAATTGAAGATGTGGTCACTACCTTTGCCCATCAAATTGAAGCATAGTGCGTACTTCCAGAAGTTTTAAGCTTAAAAACACAGGACTGTTTAAACAGCTATTATTGCAGTGGAGCAAAAATTTTGCTGAAGTAACCTGGTTAGATAGCAATAGTTACGAATCTTCGAAAGGTGAATTTGAAGCAATTCTCGCTGTGGAAGCTTTTACCGCTGTAAAAACCGATTATCGAAATGCTTTCGACAAGCTGAAGGAATATCAGGAAACAACGGCAGACTGGATTTTTGGTTACCTCACCTACGACCTTAAAAATGATGTGGAACACCTGAGTTCTTCCAATTTTGACGGACTTGGTTTTCCTGATCTCTACTTTTTCCAGCCTCAGAAATTAATTATGATCAAAGGTGATTCGGTTGAATTTCAATATTTAAAAATGGTCGATGATGAAGTTGATGCTGATTTTGAAGAAATTCAGAAACTTGAATTGCAGGAATTTCAGCAGAAAGAAAAAATTGATGTAAAATCCAGGATCTCTAAAACCGAATATTTGGAAAAGGTGGAAGTGATGATGGATCATATTCATCGGGGAGATATCTATGAAGCTAATTTTTGTCAGGAATTTTATGCTGAAAATGTGCAAATTGAACCTTTAAATATTTACCGGTCACTAAATCAAATTTCAACTCCACCTTTCGCCGTTTTTTTGAAGCTGGAAGAGTTTAATCTAATTTCGGCTTCTCCCGAACGTTACTTAAAAAAGAAAGGCGATGATCTTTTTTCCCAGCCTATCAAAGGAACGGCGAGGAGATCTCCGGATTCCCAAACAGATCAAAAAATAGCAGAAGATTTGGCCAATGATCTAAAAGAAACTTCAGAAAACGTGATGATTGTTGACCTGGTGAGAAATGATCTTTCCAGAATTGCCAAAAAAGGGAGTGTGCAGGTTGAAGAACTTTGCAAGGTGTATAGTTTTAAACAGGTGCATCAATTAGTTTCAACCGTAACCGCGAAAATCGAGGAGGGGATTCCGCCGGTGGAAGCTTTGCGAATTAGCTTTCCTATGGGAAGTATGACCGGCGCGCCAAAAATTTCGGCAATGAAAATCATTGAAAAACTGGAAGAAACCAAACGCGGACTTTATAGCGGGGCGGTGGGTTATTTTACTCCCGAAGGCGATTTCGATTTTAATGTGGTGATTCGCAGTATTCTTTACAATGCTAAAAATAAGTATTTGTCATTCTCCGTAGGAGGGGCAATCACAGCCAGATCCCAACCGGAAAAGGAATACGAAGAGTGTTTGCTAAAAGCAAAAGCGATGCGGGAAGTGCTTGAAAATGTATAGATGTGAAAATGCGCTAATGTAACAATGTATCAATTTGAGAATGTAACAATTTGAAAATTTGAAAATAATTTTGGACTAAAGACTAAAGACTAAAGACTCAAAATAAAAATTTGAAATCTGATATCTTATCAACTTTGAACTTTGAACATTGAACTTTTTTCAAAGCAATCATTCTTTCATTCCTAACCAATAGGGTATCTTTGAGAAAGATGGAAAAAGACTTCAAAAATCTTATCAAAACCAGGTTTCCGTATCTCTGCACCAATAAAATTTTGCTGGCAATAAGCGGAGGGGTGGATAGCGTTGTGCTGGCTCATTTATGCGCTTCGTCTAAGCTGGACTTTTCGATGGCGCATTGCAATTTTAATTTAAGGGACGAGGAAAGTGATGGAGATGAAAATTTTGTAGTAGATCTTGCCGATTCACTAAATGTGGAGATTTTTACAGAGAATTTTGATACCGAAAAATTTGCCTCAGATAAAGGGATTTCGATACAAATGGCAGCCAGGGAACTGCGTTATACCTGGTTTAAGGAATTAGCTAGCAATTTGCATTACGATTACATTCTAACGGCGCACCATGCCAATGACAATCTGGAAACTTTTTTGATCAATCTTATTCGCGGTACCGGTCCGGAAGGCCTTACCGGAATAAAAGCTGAAAATAATAACGTGATTCGCCCTTTGCTGCATTTCAGCAGAAAGGAAATTGAAAGTTTTGCCAGAAAGCAAAAATATAAGTGGAGGGAAGACAGTAGCAATGCTTCAGAAAAATATCTGCGCAATAAAATTAGACATTCTATGGTGCCTTTAATGGAGGAGATCAATCCGCAGTTGTTGGAAAGCTTTGCCAAAACCCAACGTTATCTAAGATCCAATCTTGATCTGGTAGATGATTATATGAGCCTGCTGTATCCAAAATTGATTCAGAAAAAGGATTTTGGATATGCTATTGAGTTGACATATCTGAAAAAATTACCCAATCAAAAGGAAATTTTGTATCAGCTTTTGAAATCTTTCGGTTTTACGGAATGGAATGATATTTACAATCTGATCAACGCACAATCCGGGAAAGTTGTTTTTTCAGAAACACACAGGCTTATAAAAGATCGGGACCAGTTGCTTTTAACCCACAATCAGTCTGGAGATAAACAAAAGCATTATTCCGTAGAAAAAAATGAGAATTATGTGATTTTGCCCATGGGAACGCTGGCTATTTCTAAAGTTAGTAAACTGGGCACACCGGCGAAAAACTGCATTTTCGTGCCCAAGTCTAAACTTCAATTCCCTATTTGTATCCGGAAATGGCAAAAAGGTGATTTCTTTTATCCTTTTGGAATGAGCGGAAAAAAGAAGTTAAGCCGCTTCTTTAAAGATGAAAAATTCTCGCTTCCGGAGAAAGAAAATACCTGGATCCTTGCTTCCGGCGAAGAAATCGTCTGGGTAATTAATCATAGAATGGACAATCGTTTTGCGGTTTCAGAAGAAGATTCAGCCATTTTAAAATTATGTGTTACCTAGACAAATTTCTCTATCTACCCGAATTCATTCAAATCTCTTTAGCTTTCCAAGCCGAATTTCTATCTTTAGGAGCTTAAAAAATCCCAATAGATGAAAATATTTCAATTTAGCCTGTATTGTATCCTGCTTTTATTTGTTTCCATGCCGGTTTTTTCCCAATCTGAAACCGAATATGACGTAAAGGCCCATTATGATAAAATGGAAGTGGATATTGAAATGCGGGACGGTGTAAAACTGCACACCACTATTTATTCTCCAAAAGATACCTCACAAAAATATCCAATTTTGATGCAAAGAACCCCATACAGTTCAAGACCGTATGGTAAAACGGAATTCCGTTCTAAAATTGGCCCTAATGAAACGATGATGAAAGAGGGAAATATTATCGTGTACCAGGATGTACGGGGTAGATGGATGAGTGAAGGAAAATATGACAATATGCGGGCATTTATCCCGAATAAAAAAGGAAAACAGATCGATGAAGCCAGTGATACGTATGACACTATTGAATGGCTGGTTAAAAACGTTAAAAATAACAATGAGCGCGTGGGGACATGGGGCATAAGTTATCCCGGTTTTTATGCTACGTATTCTTTGTTAAGCGGCCATCCCGCTTTAAAAGCTGCTTCACCACAGGCGAGCATCAGCGATTTCTTTTTTGATGATTTTCACCATAACGGAGCTTATTTATTGAGTTACTGGAGGGCAACTTCAGTATTTGGATATCAAAAAGATAAACCTACCGATAGTTCCTGGTATTCTTTTCCAGATTTGAAAACGGAAGACCAGTATCAGTTCTTTTTAGACAATACACCTTTGACCAAACTGGATACTTTTTATAAAAAAGACAATGAGTTTTGGCAACAGCTGAAAGATCATCCAAACTATGATGAATTCTGGCAATCCCGCGGAATTATTCAGCATTTAAAAGATATCAAACCTGCGGTAATGATTGTAGGTGGGCTTTTTGATGCGGAAGATCTTTACGGGCCTTTCAATATTTATAAAAAGATTGAAGAGAATAGTGATAATTATAATATGCTGGTGTATGGTCCCTGGAGTCATGGTGACTGGGCTCGCGAGACAGGAAGACATTCTGTAGGGAATGTGTATTTTGGGGATAGTTTATCTACGGCATTTCAGAAGGATTATGAAACAGAATTTTTTAACCATTTCCTAAAAAAGAAAACTAAAGATATGATCAGGTTGCCGGAAGCGCATGTTTATGACACGGGAACCCGTTCCTGGAACGATTATGCGCAATGGCCCCCAAAAACTACCGTAGAAAAAACCTGGTATTTAGGAGATGATCAAAAATTGGCTGAAACTGCCAGTGATACCAAACAGGAATTTATCAGCGATCCTAAAAAACCAGTCCCTTATAATGATGAAATTAAAGTGGTTTTTACACCCCGGGAATATATGAGTGGCGATCAGCGTTTTGCCGCGAGACGGCCTGATGTACTGGTTTTTGAAACTGACGTTTTGGAAAACGACCTAAAGATGGTGGGCGAGATCGAAGCCATGTTGATAGTGGCCACTACCGGAACTGCTGCCGACTGGGTGGTGAAAGTAGTTGATGTATATCCCAACGATGCGGAAAATTATGAAGAAACCATGCCGCACCTTAAAATGGGCAATTATCATATGATGGTAAGAAGTGAGATCATGCGTGGTCGTTTCAGAAATAGTTTTACCAACCCGCAACCTTTTGAACCCAATACAAAAACCGAGGTGAATTTAACTTTGCAGGGTGTGAACCATACTTTTCAGAAAGGTCACAAGGTTCAAATTCAAATCCAGAGCACCTGGTTCCCGTTGATCGATTTAAATCCGCAGACCTACGTAGCTAATATTTTTAAGGCTGAAGAAGAGGATTTCAAAAAACAAACGCATACAGTTTACGGGGATTCGGCCATTAAATTTACCATTTTAGAAGACTAAGAATGAGCATTAAATATGTATACATAATTGTATTGATAGTTATGGTTTCCTGCGGAAAAAATTCAGAAAAGAAGGATTATACCGATGAGGAAAAAGCAGAAATTTCGAAAGAACTAAACGATTTTTTTGAGAGGGAATTTCAGAAGGATATCAACGAATCTCCTATGCTTCAAACCCAAATGGGAATGAGGACAGATTATGGTAAATGGGATGATTTTTCAAATTTGAAATATGCCGAAGACCTGGAAAAAGCAAAAAAAAGGATTGAGTTTCTAAAAGGGATTGATAAAAATGCCCTGGATGAACAGGATAGGCTGAGTTATGAAATTTATTATCAGGACAATCAAAATGAAGTTGATGATTATAAATATCGTTTTTATGATTATCCCATCAACCAGATGCATGGTTATCAGGTAGAATTGCCGGCATTTTTGATCAATCAGCACAGTATAGATTCCATAGCAGATGCGAAGGCCTATATTTCAAGGCTTGTTGGTTTGGAAAAGGCGATCACCGATATTATTGAAAACCTTCAAATTCGTGAGAAGAATGGAATTATTCCGCCAAAATTTGTCTTTGATAGAACTCTGGATGCTTCCCGAAATGTGATCAAAGGAAAACCGTTTACAAAATCTGCGGAAGCGAGTACGTTATTGGAAGATTTTAAATCTAAAATTGATGCTTTAGAAATTTCCGAAGCGCATAAAACAGGATTGATTGGTGAAGCGGAAACTGCTTTGATAGACCACGTGCAACCAGCTTATGCTAGGTTGATCGATTTCCTGGAAAATCAGCAGCAGCGTGCCACGGAAGATGATGGGGTTTGGAAATTCGCGAAAGGTGAAGAATTCTATAACAATGCACTAAAGCGGGTGACAACTACGAATATGACCGCAAATGAAATTCATGAGTTGGGTCTTAGTGAGGTTGCCAGAATTCACGGCGAAATGGAAAGAATTATAGACACAGTGGGTTTTGAAGGTTCATTACAGGATTTCTTCGCATTCATGAGAAGTGATGAGCAGTTTTATTATCCAAATACTGAAGCCGGTAAAGAGGCTTATTTAGCTGAAGCGAAAAAGGTGATCAACACGATGAAGGGCAGGTTGCCGGAATTGTTCCAAACCTTGCCAAAAGCTGAAATTAGGGTAAAAGCCGTAGAGCCATTCCGTGAGAAAACAGCCGGAAAAGCTTTTTACAACGAACCTGCGATCGATGGTTCCAGGCCGGGAACCTATTATGCCAATCTTTATGATATGGCGGCAATGCCTAAGTATGAGCTGGAAGCGCTTGCGTATCACGAAGGGATTCCCGGGCATCATATGCAAATCGCCATCGCTCAGGAATTAGACAGTGTGCCTGAATTTAGAAAATTCATATTTTTTACGGCCTATATCGAGGGTTGGGGATTGTACAGTGAATTACTACCTAAGGAAATAGGTTTCTATAAAGATCCGTATTCAGATTTCGGAAGACTTTCCGCAGAACTTTGGAGATCCTGCAGACTGGTGGTAGATACCGGCATTCATGCCAAGAAATGGACCAGACAACAGGGAATAGATTATTATAAACAAAACACAGCTGCCGCCGAAAGTGCCTGTGTAAAAATGGTGGAGAGGCATATTGTGATGCCGGGCCAGGCGACTGCATATAAGATTGGGATGAATAAAATCCTGGAGTTACGTGAAAATGCGAAAGCAAAACTTGGGGAAAAGTTTGATATTCGTGAATTCCATGATGTGGTTTTAACCAATGGAGCGGTACCTTTAAATATATTAGAACAACAGGTGGAAAATTATATAACTGAAAAACAAAACTAAATTGAGTGAAATCCAACCTTCAGACCTTCGGTTAATCGAATTAAAGAATTCAAAAAACAGCCGACTCAAAATTTTAAATTTTGGAGCTACCCTTTTCAGCTTTGAAATTCCTGATCATAAAAATGAATTAAAGCAGGTTGTTGTAGGCCCTGAAAATCCTGAAGATTACATCACCCCTGAATATCATTCTGCCAACAAGGGGTTTGGAGGGACAATTGGAAGGTTTGCCGGAAGGATAAGTAAAGGGAAATTTGAAATTGAAGATGAAGAGTATGCTCTTAATGAAATTGAAGAAGGCGTTCACCTGCACGGCGGAGAGTATGGATTTCACTATAAATTATGGCAGGTTGAAGAAGTGAGCGAAGGTGAAAATCCTTCAGTAACATTATCCTATCTAAGTAAAGATATGGAAGAAGGTTATCCCGGGAATTTATCTGTACGGGCAAAATATACGTTAACAGAAGATAACATGATAAAGATCAGATATTCGGCAACTACAGATAAAACCACGGTGGTAAACCTAACCAATCATTCCTATTTTAATCTTAACGGGGAAGGCGGGGTAGGAGATCACTTTTTGCAGGTAAATGCCTCGAAGATTTTGGAATTGGGGCCAGACAATCTTCCCACAGGAAATCTTATCAAATTGAAGGATAATCCCAAAGATTATAAAGAAAGCAAGCTGGTGGGGGATCGG
This sequence comes from Gramella sp. AN32, assembly GCF_023718305.1. GTDB lineage: Bacteria > Bacteroidota > Bacteroidia > Flavobacteriales > Flavobacteriaceae > Christiangramia > Christiangramia antarctica. The sequence goes on along the minus strand of NZ_QEYO01000004.1, from coordinate 73,449 downwards.
GACCTGGATGATGTTTATATCACTGATATTGCTGAAGATGAAATCCAGGCACAATTATTTTCTCCTTTAACCGGAATTAAACTTCGGGTAAAAAGCAATCAGCCGGTTTTGGTCATCTATTCTCCTGAAACTTTACCAAAAACCTTTAAATACACCTTAGATCTTGATGAGAGTTATCCCGCGATGGCTATAGAAGCTCAAAATTTTCCGGATGCTCCCAATTTTCGAAATTTTCCATCGAGTCTCCTGGAACCGGGCGAAACCTATAAAAATAACATCAATTTTATATTTTCTGTAAAATAGATCCCATTTTATGCCCGTAAATTTTACACTTATTAAATTATAATTTTATATTTAACGAAATTAAGAAATAATTATGATTGGAATTCTTTCATTTGTGGGCTTTACCGCATTAGTCGCCATAATAGCCTATCTGGCCACCAGAAAAACTGATGAAACAACCAGTGATGGTTATTTTTTAGGAGGTAGGAGTTTAACTGCTGGTGTCATCGCAGGATCGGTTTTACTTACCAATCTTTCTACGGAACAAATTGTGGGTTTAAATGGCCAGGCATATACCGAAGGGATTTTGGTCATGGCTTGGGAAACCCTGGCCGCTATAGCTATTGTGGTCACCGCGCTTTTCCTGTTGCCCAGATATTTAAAAGGTGGGCTCACCACGGTTCCGCAATTCCTGGAAAAACGATTTGACAGGACGACGAAATCCATCGTATCGGGATTGTTCCTGTCCGGCTATATGATCATTTTGTTGCCAATTGTGTTGTATTCAGGTAGTTTGGCGATAAGTACCATGTTCGATGTTCCGGAAATGTTGGGGGTAAGTAGTACCACCGCCCTTTGGATTTGCGTATGGGGAATTGGGATAATTGGCTCTATTTATGCCATCTTTGGAGGCTTGAAGGCTGTTGCCGTATCAGATACCATCAACGCTATTGGTCTTTTAATTGGCGGATTAATGATCCCCGTTTTTGGGCTTATTGCCATTGGCGACGGTGATATGATGACCGGATTGACCACGCTGGTAGATTCCAATCCTAAAAAATTCGATTCCATAGGAGGGCCGGATGCTTCTGTACCTTTTTCCACCATATTTACCGGGATGATGTTGGTGCAGCTTTTCTATTGGGGCACCAACCAAGCGATCATTCAACGCGCCCTGGCTGCAAAAAACTTACGGGAAGGGCAAAAAGGCTTGATGTTGGCCGCTTTTATAAAGATATTGGGGCCTATTATCGTGGTGCTTCCGGGGATTATCGCCTGGCACATGTTTCAGGGCGACCTGGACAATGCAGATCAGGCGTATCCCGCATTGGTAAATGCAGTCCTTCCGCCGGTGCTTATCGGGTTTTTCGCGGCCGTATTGTTTGGCGCTATCTTAAGTTCGTTTAACTCCGCTTTAAACAGTTCGGTTACCCTCTTCGGAATAGATATTTATAAGCACCATTTTAATCCTAACGCTTCGGAAAAGGAAGTGGTAAAAAAAGGTAAGACCTTTGGGGTTTTTATCGCGATCGCTTCCATGTTCATCGCGCCCTTGATCGCCAATGCCCCGCAGGGCTTGTTTGGCTATTTGCAGGAAGTAAACGGCGCTTATAGTATTCCTATTTTAACAATTGTGGTGGTGGGGTACCTTTCCAAATCCATCCCGGCTATTGCGGCCAAAGTTGCGCTTTTTAGCGGGGTGGGATTGTATTTGGTTTATCTGGGCCTTAAATACTTCGTGGTTGGCGAAGGCGATTTGCCACACTACCTTCATGTAATGGCCATCCTTTTTGTTTTAAATATTCTCATTATGTTTATTATTGGTAAAGTAAAACCAAGAAAAGAAGATTTTGTTTTAGATTATACCAAACAGGTAGATATAAGTCCCTGGAAGTATGTCTTACCGATAGGACTTGGCATTTGCGCTCTCGTTATTGGGATATATATCTATTTCGCACAGTATTAGGGGGGTAGAAAGGTTGGTATGAACAGGCATTGTGGTAATTGTAATTGGTGTGTATATCTACTTCGCTTAAAAATGTATTACTCGTGTCGTGTAGTTTCGCGATGAATGATCGAGGTCCTTAATTTATAATCCAGAGGTTCTTTCGGAAGTTTTCCCTGCAACCTTTCGATAATCGTTTCCATGGCCAGCCTTCCCTGTTCTTCTTCATGCTGATCAATAGAGCTTAAGGAAGGTCGGAAATTTGCTGAGATAACTCCGTTAGTAAAGCCAATGACTGAGACATCTTTGGGAATTTCATAACCAGAATCAAGAACACTTTTAATTGTCATAATTGCTGAAAGCTCGTTCGCTGCCAGAATAGCATCTAATTTACCTTCAGCAATTAGTGTATTTATTTGTTTAGCGGGAAACTCATCTTTGGGATTAAATCCAATAACCCGGTTCCTGAGTTTATACCTTTTCATAGCATCCTGATATCCCTGCTTTCGCTGATCGTCTACACTTGTGTTGAGAATATTAGTTAAATAACCAACTTTTTTACAGCCAGATTTGATCAATTCGACTGTGGCCTGTTCTGCTTGTAAAGCATCGTTGATACTAACCTTATCACAATTAATAATAGATAATACGCGGTCAAAAAGTACCAATTCTATCCCATATTTTTTTAACTGCAGTAAATGTTCAATTTGCATTTTGGCCTGCGTTTCCTGGGATAAAGACATCACGACCCCGTCTACGCCACTGGAAATCATCGTATGGATACTTTTAATTTCCTTTTTTAGGGATTCATTAGAAATACAAATTACAATTTGATAGCCCATTTCTCCTGCCATTGCCTCCATGCCATAAAGCGCTTTCGCAAAAAAATGTGGCAGGATATCTGGAATTATGACCCCAATAGTTTTGGTCTCTCTGGATTTGAGGTTTCTTCCCATGGCATTCGGGATATAATGCTCCTTTTTAGCCAGTTCCCTGATTTTTACTTTTAATTTTTCGCTAATTTCAGGGCTGTCATGCAAGGCTTTGGAAACAGTACTTGGTGAAATTTCCAAAATTTCAGCTAATGTTTTGAGTGTGGTTTTACCTTGCATAATTATATCCTACTGTTTTAAGTAATGAATTTCTGGTAACTCATTTAACCTTTCTGCCGCCTGCTCTGCAGTAATATCACGTTGAGGTCCCGCAAACATTTCATAGCCTACCATAAATTTCTTCACCGTTGCTGAACGGAGCAAAGGTGGGTAAAAGCTCATATGAAAATGCCATTCAGGATACTTTTTCCCATCTGTGGGGCTTTGGTGAATTCCTGAAGAATACGGAAATGAAGTCTCAAAAAGGTTATCGTATTTAATGGTTAGTTTTTTGATAATTTCAGCATAAGCTACATCCTCTTCAGATGTTAGCTGACCAATATGCTGAATGTGGCGTTTCGGGATGATCATCGCCTCGAATGGCCAAATTGCCCAATATGGGATTAGAGCTACAAAATGTTTATTTTCTTCCAGTATCCTTTCCTTTAATTCTAATTCCTGATCAAGATAATCACCCAGTAAGCTGGATTTATTCTCATCCCAATATTGTTTAAAATATAAGGATTTTTTATTGATTTCTGTAGGGATCGAAGACTGGGACCATATTTGCCCGTGAGGATGCGGATTGCTACATCCCATGATCGACCCTTTATTTTCAAAGATCTGGATATAATTTATGTCTTCTTTGGCCCCCAATTCAGCATATTCTTTTTTCCACATTTTCACTACTTTGGTAATATCTTCAATATCCATCAACGGAAGGGTAAGTGAATGATCTGGTGAAAAACATACAACTTTACAAATACCTTTTTCAGAAGCTGCCTGTAATAATCCTTTATTTAGGCTAATAGCATTGGTCTCTGGAAGTAAAGAAGAAAAATCATTTATAAACGTATAAGGCTCCTTATAATCTGGATTTGTTTCTCCGCTTGCACGCGTATTTCCCGGGCACAAATAACAACCGGGATCGTATGTTGCTTTTTTTTCCAGGTGTTTATCTTCAGTTTTTCCCTGCCACGGTCTGTTGGTACGATGTGGTGAAACCAGGATCCATTCCCCGGTTAGAATATTATATCTCCTGTGCGGAACATTATTTAGTTGCTGATCCATATTTTTAATTTTTGGTTATTCGAGTTCCGCTATCCGGCGATACGCTAATGGCATCCAATTCAATATCGAATTGTTTTTTGTAAGCCAGTGAAACATCTTTTATATAATCTTCTATCTTATCATTTTCAATAAGGTTGATGGTGCAACCGCCAAAGCCGCCGCCCATCATTCTTGAACCGTAAATAAAATCCTTGTTTTTGGAATAATTAACCAGAAAGTCTAATTCTTCACAACTCACCTCATAATCGTGTTGTAATCCATCGTGTGAGGCATACATTAATTCACCAAACTTCTTAAGATCAAACTTCTTTAATGCATCAGCCGCATTCAGCACACGTTGATTTTCATGGATCACGTAAAGGCACCTCCTGTACATTTTTCCTGAAAGCTCCGCTTCAACGTCTTTTAAAATAGTAAAGTTGAGATCCCGAACCGATTGGACTTCAGGATATTTTTTCTGAATAATCCTTACCGCATCTTCACATTCGCGGCGTCGCGTATTGTATTCACTTTCTGCCAGCTTGTGGGAAACATTCGTATTCAGTAAAAGTAATTTACAGTTTTTGAAATCGGCAGGAATAAATTCAGCTTCCAGGCTTCTGCAGTCCAGTTTAATGATGTGGCCCTTTCTGCTTAAAACCGAAGAATACTGATCCATGATTCCGCAGTTATTGCCCACAAAATTATTTTCTGCACGCTGGGAAAGTTTAACGATCTCAAGTTTGGTTAAATTGAGATCGAACAGGGCGTTTATTCCGCTAGCCACGCCACATTCCAGGGCGGCCGAAGAACTAATTCCTGCTCCAACAGGTAATTTGCTTTCTACCAAACAATCAAATCCCGAAATCTTTTTGCCCAAATCCTGAATTTCCTTTACAACGCCTAAAACATAATGTTTCCAGTTCGATCCTTTCTGAAATTCTTCATCCAGATTAAAGTCAAAACCATTTTTAAAGGTAGCACTATAGATTCTGCATAAATTTTCGGAATTATTTTTTTTGAATTTCAGAAAGATTTTTTTATCGATCGCAGTGGGCATTACAAAGCCTTCATTATAATCTGTATGTTCCCCAATTAAGTTTATTCTTCCGGGAGATTCAACCGTAATTTCAGCTTTGAAATTTTTAGGATCTTTAAAAAAGTTATCTGGTTTTATTGAATTTTGCAAGGCTAAATGTTTTATAAAATCCTTCAAATATAATAAATGTAAAAAATACGTTCATTTTTTATTCATTAAATTTTTGAATTATTTATCTTTAACCCAAACTTTAGTCCATGTCCCAGTCCCCTCCTGATCTATATCAGGTAAAAGAAAAAATGTATGTTGCAACTGATTGTATCATCTTTGGATTTGATGCAGGGAGATTAAAGCTTTTACTTTTTAAACGGGAATTGGCACCTTTGGTGGGCGAGTGGTCACTCATTGGTAGTTTTGTGCGTTTGGACGAAGATCTCGATATAGCCGCAAAGCGGGTGTTGAAAAATACCACAGGACTGGAAAATGTTTATATGGAACAGTTAAAAAGTTATGGCAAGAAAGATCGGGATCCCGGTTATCGTTGTATTTCTGTTGCACAGTTCGCTTTGATACGTTTGGAAGATCATGATGAAAAACTGGTGGAAGAGCACGGCGCTCACTGGCATGATATCATGAAATTGCCCCATCTTATCCTGGATCATCAGGAAATGGTACAGGATGCTTTGGAACGCATAAGGCAGAAAGCAAGATTTCAACCAATAGGTTTTGAGCTTTTACCTGAAAAATTCACTATTCCACAACTTCAAATGCTCTATGAAGCGATCTATCAGAAGGAATTGGATTCAAGGAATTTCAGAAAAAAATTAATGGCTTTAAATGTGCTGGTTAAACTGGATGAAAAAGATAAGTCTGGAAGTAAACGTGGCGCTTTTTTGTATAAATTTAATAACGGGAATTATCAAAAACTTCTGAAATCTGGTTATAATTTTGAGATTGCTTAAAAAATTTGGGTAGAATACAGTAAAATTGTGTTTTATAATTGTAATATTTACGTTTATTCTTATTTTTAATAAATTTAATTCTATGTCTGATAAAATAAATCGCAGGCTGGCTCTAAGAAATCTTGGATTGGGAGCCGGTGCTTTAAGTCTTGCCGGTATGCACAATGTATTTGGAAATGAGAATATGGACCATTTTAAAAGGATCAATCATCCATCAAAAATAAAATTATCGGTATGCCGCTGGTGTTATGCGGGAATCCCTTTGGATGAATTCGCCAAGGCATGTAAAGAAATGGGGATCGTGGCGATAGATCTTTTAAAACCTTCGGAATGGGATACCGTGGAAAAAGAAGGCCTAGTATGCTCGATGGCGACCGATGAGTTTGCCAGTATTACTGATGGTTTCAATGAGCCCGGAAATCACGCCGAACTTCAGGAGAAATATAAAGGCTTGATCCATAAGGCATCAGATCATAAAATCAAAAATGTGATTTGTTTTTCCGGTAACCGAAACGGGATGGATGAACAAACCGGAATTGATAATTGTGTTACCGGGCTTACGCCTTTACTCGATTTTGCTGCGGAAAGAAACGTGAACCTGGTCATGGAATTGCTTAACAGTAAAGTTAACCATAAAGATTATATGTGCGATCATACCACCTGGGGTGTCGCTTTGGCAAAAAAACTGGGGAAACCCAACTTTAAGCTTTTATATGATATTTACCATATGCAAATTATGGAAGGTGATGTAATTCGCACCATTCGGGAAAATCACGAATACATTAATCATTATCATACCGGCGGGGTTCCGGGTAGAAATGAGATCAATAATTCTCAGGAATTGTATTATCCCGCAATTGTACAGGCTATTTATGATACAGGTTTTGACGGATTCCTAGCCCAGGAATTTATTCCTACTTACGAAGACAAACTTGCGGCTTTGCAGGAAGGTATCAGCATCTGCGATATTTAATTTTTAATTGAAGTATGAAAAACCTTAAACTGAAATCAATTTTCAGCCTGATAACCTTTGCCCTTATGTGGAGTTATGCGGTTATAGGACAGGAACACCAGGGAGATGTATTTGTAGATGAAAATGGGGTCATGCGCTGGGGAGATACCAAAAAGGAAGTTCATGGTTTTGGAGTGAATTATACCGTGCCTTTTGCCCACGCCTATCGTTCAGCCGGGAAAAAAGGCTTGGATATCAAAAAGGAGATCGATAAGGATGTGTATCATTTTGCCCGGCTCAATTTTGACCTGTATCGTGTGCATGTATGGGACACCGAAATTAGCGATGAAAAGGGAAACCTAATCGAAAATGAACATCTTGAAAATTTTGACTATCTAATCAAGCAACTGAAGGATCGAGGTTTTAACTTCGTGATTACCCCCATTGCTTTTTGGGGAAATGGCTGGCCGGAGCCTGATGAGGAAACACCTGGTTTTTCACATAAATTCGGCAAGGATAAAAGTCTTACCAATCCAGAAGCGATCAAGGCTCAGCAAAATTATCTGGCGCAATTTCTAAATCATGTGAATCCATATACCGGAATAGCTTATAAAAACGAGCCCAATATCATTGCTTTTGAAGTGAGTAATGAGCCCCATCATCGCGGTACTCCTGCTGAAGTGAAAGATTTCATCCAGGGAATGCTGGAATCTATGCGCAGCACCGGCACTAAAAAGCCAACTTTCTACAATGTGAGCCATAGCATCCAGTTAGCGGAAACCTATTTTACCTCCGGAATCCAGGGAGGGACGTTTCAATGGTACCCAACAGGTCTTGGGTTTGGAGAGGAACTGGAAGGCAATTTATTGCCCAATGTGAACGAATATTCTATTCCTTTTGATGCTGTGATCAGTAAAAATAAAGGCGCCAAATTGGTTTATGAGTTTGATGCGGCCGATGTGAATAAATCTTATATGTATCCGGCGATGGCACGTAGTTTTAGAGAAGCGGGAATACAAATTGCCACACATTTTGCTTACGACCCAACTTTTTTGGCGTATGTTAATACGGAATATAACACGCATTATATGAACCTGAATTATGTGCCGCACAAAGCACTGGGTTTAATGATCGCTTCGGAAATTTTTCATGAGGTGCCCATGGGCAAAGATTTGGGAACCTATCCGGAAAACCTGAAATTTGGGGATTTCACGATTAGTTATGAAGGTGATGTGGCTACTTACAATTCCGCAGAAAAATTTATATATACCAATTCTAATACGCTGCAACCAAAAGATCTAAAAAACCTAAATGAAATCGCAGGACATGGGAATTCCGGGATTATAAAATATGATGGAAAAGGAGCTTATTTTCTGGATAAATTGGAAAATGGCGCTTGGCGCCTGGAGGTTATGCCCGATCCTTTTATGATCAAAAACCCCTTCGGAAAAAATAGTCTGGATAAAACGATCGCAATAATTAATTGGGCCGAGAATACTATGAAAATTGAGCTTCCAGATCTTGGGGCAGACTTTAAAATATCGGGCATTAATGTGGAAAATTCTTTTACAGGGAAAGCTGAGAATGGCACATTTACGATTGCTCCCGGCACGTATCTTATTCAGAATTCCGAAAAGGATAACAAAAAGAAGAAGTTCAATTTTAAGAGGAATTTCTCCCTGGAAGAATTTGTAGCTACAGAAACTTCTGTGGACAAAACCTATCTCCTACATGAACCATTGGAAATAACTTCTGAAAATATAGAAACCAAAATCGAAGCAACTGTAATTTCTAATGCTGAAATTCAAAATGTGGAAGCCTGGTTTCAGAATGGGAATACTTATGAATCTGTAGAGCTTTCAGCAGAAAATTTTTATGATTTTTCGGCAAAGATCCCGCAAGAAGTTTTGCAAGAAGGATTTCTAAAATATAGAATTATCGTTTCAACCAATGAGGGGAAATTTACATTTCCCGGCGGAGTTGCGGGTAGTCCATCGGACTGGGATTTTTACGGAGAAGATTATTTCGAAACAGCGATCGTAAAAGCGGATACGCCAATTACTCTTTTTGAAGCAGTTACAGATTCAGATCAACTGGTCATTCCATGGTCGCCTAAAAATCAATTAATTCCTATTGGTTTGGGAAAAGCTGAACACCAGGTAAAAATAGATAGTTTATTTCAGAAAGATGCGGAAAATATGGATGAGCAGCCTCTCTATAATTATGCTTTTAAATATAATTTTCTGAAAAACCTAAAAGGTAGAAAAGGGAATTTGACCACTAAAGATGCACTTATAATCAATGCCAGATCTTTAAGTGCTTCCGAAGAAAAGATGGAGATAAGCCTGGTGATGGACAATGGAGCTGCCTTTGGAAAAATAATTACCTTAAAACCTGAAATGCAGGAAATTATAATTCCGCTCTATGAATTACAACCCACAAAAACGGTCACTTTACCGAGACCCTATCCCAGCTTTTTGCCTTATTATTTTGATCATCACCATTCAGGAGATTTCGAGATTGAGAGGATTGAAAATATTCAATTTTCTATTGGTCCCGGGATAGGGGATAAAAATCTTCAAAAAGCGCATGAAATTGGAATTGAGAAGGTTTATTTACAATAGTTGGTATGTTAAAAGTTGGAATGTTGGAAAGTAAAAAAATGTACTAAGTTGAAAATTTGAACAGGTTATAGGGTGAAAAAGTTGTCACATGAAGATAGTCGAAATGTGGAAACAGGATTCCTGTTAGTTGCTCATTCCTATGAGATTTCTCCCTTTGGTCGAAATGACTTTTAAAGCTATATTTAGGTGGGTTGTCGTCGCGAGCGCAGCGTGGCGATCTCCTTAATGATTTATTCTTTATATGGGATTGCTTCGGTCACTTCGTTCCCTCACAATGACGAATGCTTTGTCACATTGCGCGTAGTCGAAATGTGGTGGCAGGATTTTCTTTAATTGATTCTTGCTAATTGATTATGAGATTTCTCCCTTCGGTTGGAATGACTTTAAAGCTATATTTAGGTAAGTTGTCATCGCGAGCGCAGCGTGGCGATCTCCTTAATGATTTGTTTTTTAATTGAGATTGCTTCAGTCACTTTGTTCCCTCTCAATAACGAATAAAAAAAGGCTCTCATTTTGGAGAGCCTTTTTATTAAATCTTATAGAAAATTAACCACACTTGGAAGAACCACAATCCTTACAGGTTAAACAACCTTCCTGATAGATCAAACTTGTGCTATTGCAATTGCTGCATTTTTCCTTGCTGGCCACAGTGCCATCAGCAATAAAACGTTTAAGCGCCCTCACCACACCATTTTTCCAGGTATTGATGGACTCGTTGTCCAGCTGTAGACTATTAATTAGATCTACCACCTTGTCTATAGACATTCCATGTCTTAAGGTACTTGAAATAAGTTTCGCATAATTCCAGAATTCCGGATTGAACTTATGGGAAAGTCCTTCAATGGTAGTTTTATATCCGCGTTTGTTTTCATATTGAAAATCATATCGGGATTGACCATTTTCATCCCTATTCTTGATAATATAACCTTCATTTACCCAACGCGGAATCATAATTCCTTCTTCATCATCAGCAAATCCGGTAAAGATTTCATAAGGTTTATCATCTACCAGCCCAATAAATGCGATCCATTTATCTTTATTATTCTGAAAACGAACCACATCAGCCAATAGTGTTTGTGGTCTTTTTAAAGGGAATGAACCTGCTTTTTGGTCTGCTTTATCTTCTTTTTTCTCTTCGTTAGAGATCAACACTCCAGATCGGGAGCCATCGCGATATACCGTTACCCCTTTACAGCCGGCTTCCCAGGCTTCCAGGTACAATCTTCCCACCAGTTCTTCATCTACATTATTCGGCAAATTGATCGTAACACTTATGGAATGATCTACCCATTTTTGGACCGCTCCCTGCATTTTCACCTTGCTCATCCAATCTACATCATTAGAGGTGGCCTGGTAATAAGGAGATTTTTTTACCAGTTTATCGATCTCTTCCTGGGAATAGTTCTTATCGGTATCATGACCATTCGCCCGCATCCATTCTTTAAAGCGATGGTGAAATACCACATATTCTTCCCAGCTATCGCCAACTTCATCTACAAAATCGATTCGGGCATCTTTATCATTTGGATTTACTTTTCTTCTTCTTTTATAAACCGGTAAAAAAACTGGTTCTATCCCGGAGGTAGTTTGGGTCATTAAACTGGTAGTTCCCGTAGGGGCAATGGTCAATAAAGCGATATTCCTTCTGCCGTATTCCAGCATATCATAATATAGCTTCTCATCAGCATCCTTCAGTCTAAGAATAAACGGATTGTTTTTTTCCCTTTCAGAATCAAAAATAGAGAAAGCGCCCCTTTCCTTCGCAGTATCTACAGAAGATCTATAGGCGGCAAGCGCCAGTTTTTTATGAATATCGGTAGAAAAATCTATGCCTTGCTCACTTCCATATTTAATGCCAAGACCCGCAAGCATATCACCTTCCGCAGTGATGCCAATTCCGGTTCTTCTTCCTTCATACGCCTTTGTGCGAATATTTAACCAAAGTTCTTTTTCAACTCTTTTTACCACCTCATCTTCAGGATCTGCATCTATTTTTGCCAGAATATTATCGATCTTTTCCAATTCCAGATCAATAATATCATCCATGATCCTTTGAGCTTTCCCTACATGATTTTTAAAAAGATCAAAATTGAAACTTGCATTTTCTGTAAAGGGTTTGTCTACATACGAGTATAAATTGATCGCCAATAAACGGCAGGAATCATAAGGGCAAAGGGGAATCTCGCCACATGGATTCGTGGAAACTGTTTTATAACCGAGATCTGCATAACAATCTGGCACTGACTCATTGATTACGGTATCCCAGAAAAGGATTCCTGGTTCAGCTGATTTCCATGCATTATGTACAATCTTCTTCCAGAGTTTATCTGCCTGAATATCTTTGGAGAATTTTGGGTTATTACTGAAAACCGGATATTTCTGCGTATAGTTCGTATTGTTTCTTACCGCTTTCATAAATTCATCATCGATCCTAACCGAAACATTCGCACCTGTAACCTTGCCCTGTTCCATTTTAGCATCGATAAAATCTTCCACATCGGGATGATTGATGGATACTGATAACATTAGAGCGCCGCGTCTACCATCCTGGGCAACTTCTCTTGTAGAATTGGAATAACGTTCCATAAACGGAACGATCCCCGTTGAGGTAAGCGCAGAGTTCTTTACAGCAGAACCTTTTGGCCTTATATGAGAAAGATCATGCCCAACACCGCCACGACGTTTCATTAGCTGTACCTGTTCCTGATCGATCTTCATAATTCCACCGTAAGAATCTGAATTACCATCATTCCCTATTACAAAACAGTTGGAAAGCGATCCAACCTGGTAAGGGTTCCCAATACCTGCCATAGGACTTCCCTGGGGTACGATATATTTAAAATTTTTGATAAGATCGAAAACCTCTTCCTCACTCATAGGGTTTTCATATTTCTTTTCCACTCGGGCAATTTCTTTGGCGATACGATGGTGCATATCGTTAGGAGTTTCTTCATAAATATTCCCATCAGAATCTTTGAGGGCATATTTATTCACCCAGACCCTCGCGGCGAGGTCGTCTCCGTTAAAATATTTTACAGAAGCTTCGAAGGCCTCCTGTTGAGAGAAACTTTTAGAAGCGGCGGCTTTTTCTTGTACAGGCATAGAATTGAGATTATTAGATTATTTTCCATTTGGAGTGGTATAAATCTAATCAAAGATTTCAAACCCTTAACAAATCATTTTGAAAAAGTTATCAAGAAAATATTGTTAATAGACTAATAATCAGTTATATAAAAATTTACTAACAATGAAAAGTTAACAAATTTTGAAAATATGTAAATAAAAGCTTGGAATTTCTTTACAGCTATTAAAATCCTGGAAAAGCTGCGAAATTTTAAAACAGTACATAAAAAAAAGGCCGGTCTAGAAGACCGGCCCTGACTGAATTAACACCTATGAAAATTCAAAATAAAGTTTTTATTTCGTGATAGACCAAATTGAAAATCCGTTAGCCGGAGCTTCAATAGTCACCTCTCCATTTCCATCGGAGGTAGGGTAATATGTTGAGTTGCCACTATAATCCATTAGGGTAACATTAGTCCAGTTAGATGTAACCGCTCTGGTTTTTTTTCCGTTGGAATTGCTAATATATAGAATTAATCCTGGATTTGAAACGTCACCCTTTCTTTTCATAATGTATTCATCATTATCTACATAAAGTACCTCTACATCTCCCGTAGCGATACTATTATGAATTTTGATAAGCTGCTGAATCTTTGCCTTAAACTGTTCATCTTCATAATCCAGATAAAATACAGTTGGATAACCATCATGCGTCATGATATAAGCATAAGATTGTAGCTTATGTACGCGGCTAATACGATTATCCTGATTTTCATCTTTTTCAGTATCATGGTTGGCCACGAAAGTCACGGCTTTTTCGGGGTAGGTTTTTCTCAGCATATCCCTTTCCAAATAAGTTAAATCCTGAAATCTGTCAAAAGCCTCTTCCATCTTGTAGAATGCGGCAAAATCGAACGCTGCTGAACCTGATTCTTCCACCCATTTTTCCAGAACAGCGGCATTCCCATCGTAATTTTCACCTACAGAGAATCCGCCAACTTCGTCATTCCAGGCTTTTACCACCCAGGGTGCAAAACCTTTTACATAATCAAATCTCCATCCGTCGAAACCCATTACATTTTTATAATATTTTGCTACGGAATTTTCTTTTTTCCATAACCAATCCTGAACATAAGGCACATCATGATCTACATCTTGTTCTGCAAAGAATAAATTCCCAGCATCGCTCTGGCTGGTACTGTTAGGATGAAAATCTTCATAATTTCTATTGAACATGCCAGAAGCATTTCCATTTTCTTCATTAAATAGGGTATAAGTTTCCTTTTCACGATAGGGATTGTATTCAAGGCCTCCACCTGAATTATGATTAAGGACGATATCTGCAATCACTTCCAGGTCATTTTCATGAGCTTTGGCAATTAAATTCTCCAGTTCTTCGCGGGAACCAAATCTGGTCTCCACTGTGCCATGCTGGTTGTATTCTCCAAAATCAAAATAATCTGAAGGATCGTAACCCATAGAATAACCTCCGGAATTGCCTTTACTTGCTACGGGTAACCAAATCCTGTCTACACCAGCATCTGCCCAACCTTCCACTTTTTCTGATAAAAGGTCCCACCATCCAAAACGTGGTTCCACATCCCAGTAGAATGCCTGCATCATCACCCCGCTTCCATTGGCATAAGCGTTAAGGTCTATTGCGGTTGGTGTAGTGGGTGGAGGATTGGGCGTGCCACCTGTGTCATCTGTAGGATCTACCGGGTCCCCATCTTTTGAACAGGAAGTTATTGCCAGAAAAAGTAATAGCAAAAGTTTAAAATTCACACATTTCATAAGCCGTTTCGTATTTAAAAATATAAGATCAAAAAAGGGCTATTTTCATAGCCCTTCCAATTTTTAGTTCATTGTTAAAGAGTAGGTGTACATTCTGGGATTGCTTAGATCCAGAGTGACCGTGTAATTACCATCTGCACCCACCTGAATATCCGGGCCTCCATATTCCATAAACCCGTCACCATCGCTATCACCACCCAGGTTTAGATCCCAGGCATCATTTGCTCTAAATTTGATAAGCTTACCTCCAGTTAATTCGAGGGTAATTTTCCAAACTTTTGCCTCTGCATCATAAGTCATATCTGTATCTTCATCCCAGCCTTTAGGTGTTGCATCTCCTATGATGGCCCATTCTGTTCGGGTTAAAGTGTAAGTAAGTGCTTCTGTATCTACCACAACCTGATAATAACCAGCTCCGCTTTCCGGAAGACCGGCATTCACTTCACCTTCCTGTTCAATCACTCCGGTATAATCGCCATCAGCCTCACCGGCATCACCATAATCACCATCATAACCAGTATTGGTGGGAAGAAACTTAAATTGCGAATCTTCCGCAGCAAAATATACAAAACCTTCAAATTCAGTTTCTCCAAATCCTGAAGCAGCTAAAGGAACAGCATCTGCCGGGGTCCAGTCATTTCCATAACCGCTCGCACCCTGAAAACCTCCAACAACGTAAATTTTTGGAGCTTCTGTAGTGAATGGAGAAACCGTGATCGTTTTGGTCTCACTGTACATTTCCATTCCTCCCACTAAGGACATTACCCTTACTTCGTAAGGGGCTGCTTCAAAAGGAACAGCACCTAAAGCTAAAACAGTGTTGTTTAGAGTTTCTGTAGTTACCCCCAATTGTGTTGTACCAATAATGCTTCCTAAGGATTCCGCATTGGCAAACTCATTTCCGGCATTATCAATCTGGATATTATAAGTAATCTCCACGTCTCCGCCAAAATCAGCTTCAGACCATACGAACCTTTCCACCAGGTCTGAGTTTTGCTCAAATGATAGATTGTATATATTTCCTTCATCTGGGGCCAGTAATACGGGTGAACCGGTTGGTTCTATCACCGGCCTGTCCTGTACATCATCTGTAGAACAGGAAATTGCAAAACTCGCAATGAATAGTACTAGTAAACTTTTAAAATTTTTCATGCTTGTATATATTATTTTTAGTAACCTGGATTTTGTGTAAGATTTGGATTTCCTGCAAGTGAATTTGAAGGAATGGGGAAAAGATCCCTAAACGATGGAGTGGGAGCGCCATTTGCAACGTTTCCTTTCCATGGCCAGATATAAGTCCCACCTGTGAATTTATTGAAACGGATCAAATCTGTTCTTCTGTGTGCTTCCCAATGTAATTCTCTTGCCCTTTCATCTAAGATGAAATTCAAGTTAAAATCATTTCCGGAAATATTATGATTGTTGTCATTAAATGCTCTTTGGCGAACCAAATTCACATAATTCAGTGCATCTGCCTGAGTACCACCACCTCCGCGAAGGAAGATCTCTGCATACATTAAATAGGCATCTGCGAGACGATAAATAGGAAAATCTGTATCTACGAAATCGCCGGTTTGGTCTTTCCCGGGATTTCCCTCAACATCTACATTTTTCCATTTTGAGATGGCATAACCATCAGTAAAAGAACTTACATCTTCAATTTCAAGGGTTTGTCCATCTGTATAAAACTGCTCTCTGGAATCTTCTCCTATCTGAAATTTATTCACCAAAGCCGAGGTTGTCCTGATTCCGGCCCAACCACCATTGATGCCGAAGTTATCCGGATCCATTGATCCTCCAACCGGTGCGTGGGTTAAGAATGTTGTACCTCCATAAGTCTGGGTATTGATCCCGTCAAAAGCAACGGCAAAAATAAATTCATTTTGAGCCCCGTTTTGATCGTTATCTGCAAGGAATAATTCCTCGTAATTATCATGTAAGCTATAACCAGCGTTGATCACTTTCTGAGTGTAGGTCATCGCATCTGTATATCTGGGATTTCCGGTATAGACTTCGGCATTTAAATAAACATTGGCTAAAAGCATCCAGGCAGCACCTTTATCGGCTCTGGGATATTCTATCGCGCCAACTTCAGGAAGATCTTCCATAGTGGCTAATAATTCAGCTTCCACAAAATCGAAAAGTTGTTGTCTCGAAACTTGTTCAGGTAAAAAGAAATCTGTGGGGGAATCTTCGGTTACCAACCCAACCGATCCAAAAAGATCAATAAAATGGTAGTAGCTTAATGCCCTTAGAAAACGAGCTTCAGCTCTGTAAGTTTGAATCTCTGACTGAATATCTCCGCTTAATCCTCTTGCATCCATTTTTTCCTGAGTGGTTTGCCTTAAAAACTCGTTACAGTTCTTTACCTGGAAGTCTAAACGGTTAAAGGTTGCATTGATAAACCTATCCCCAGATGTCCATGTTTGGTAGTGAAAATCTTTGATCGTTCCGTCATTCCATCCAATAATGGCTTCATCTGTCGTTAATTCCTGCATTAACCAGTAACCACGGATGTACTGACTTTCACCTTCATCAATTTGTGAAATATCGGCAGCACCAGTTGTAGCCTGGCCGGTAGTGGCAAGTCCCGCGTATAATTTAGCAACCAGCTGAATATAACTTTCAGGATTACTATATACCCTATCGGCAGAAAGCAAAGTGTCACTGTTTGGGTTAGACTGGTCCAGATCATCTGTACAGGACGCGGCAAACACCGTTAAGAGAACTAATGCCGATTTAAAAAATGATATTTTTAAATTTTTCATAGTTTTTAAAAGTTAAAATTGAATCCCAGAACAAAATTCATCGGTCTTGGATATAAGTTATTATCTATTCCGTAGGTTTCTGGGTCTATTCCGCTATAATCTGAAATGATCAGTAAATTCTGACCGGTAGCGGTAATGGTTAAGGAATTGCTATCGTTCAAAAAAGAATCAAAAGTATAGCCAATAGAAGCATTGTCCAACTTCACAAAAGATGCATCCTGGATATAATAATCAGACTGATATTGCGCCTGGGTAAAATTGGTTTCTAATAAATTTTCAACCCCATTCGTTACATAGGTGTCAAAAATTAGTAATGCATCTCCATAGCCTAAACGGGAATCTACGTTATTATAATTATAGTTCCCCCAACTTCCCCTCCAGGACATGTTGAAGTTCCAGTTTGCATAGTTAAGATCTGTATTTATACCATAATACACATCTGAGGCTGGTTTTCTATAGCGATATTTATCGGCTTCGTTCACGATCCCATCCTGGTTCCTGTCAACATACACACCATCCAGGGGTCTGCCATCGGCTCCATAAGCCTGTTCAAAAACAAAGAAAGAATACGGGGCATAACCTACCTGATGGTTTTGAATGGTATTGCCGGTAGCACCTCCAATACCTCCAATATCAAGACCGGTGTAATCTGGATCCTCGATTAAAGTTAGTTCAGTGATCTTTGATTCCTGAAAGGTGATGTTACCTCCCAGTCTCCAGGTTAGGTTATCGTTCCTAAATGGATACACATCTGCAGCAATCTCCAGCCCCCTGTTTTCAAGAGTACCTATATTATAATCATCTGCATTGGAGAACCCAACTCCCTGTGGGTTATTGGTGAAAACCAAAAGGTCTGTAGTAGTTCTTTCGTACGCATCAATCGCTCCGGTCACCCTTTCATCAAAAAAACCAAAATCGATACCGGCATTATAGGTTTCAGTCTCTTCCCAAACCAGGTTGGTATTATAAGGCTGGGGACGGATGGTTTGCACAAATTGATTTCCGAATTGGTAAGCAACGGTGTTGGTACCTGTTTGGTAGAGCGGGAGTGATGGGTAAATGTCACCTACTTCCTGCTGCCCGGTGATACCCCAACTTCCCCTAAATTTGAGATTGCTCACTATATCCGAACCTTTTAAGAAATTTTCTTCGTTCACTTTCCAGCCAATTGCCGCGGCGGGAAAATTACCCCATCTGTTTTCTTCTGTAAATCTTGAAGTCCCGTCGCGCCGAATAGAAAGCGTTAATAGGTATTTATCGCTTTGAGTCAGGTTTAACCTCGCAAAATAAGATTGCAGGTTAAGACGTGTTTCGTTAGAAACTTCAACAATTACGCCATTCCCGTCATCTGTAAAAAAGGTAGTGGGATAACGAAAATCCTGATAATTATAACCCCCGGTGAGATCTATATTGGTTCCCGAACCTTCAAAATATTTATTATAATTAAGGTAGGCATCCAACAATCGGTTCTCTTTATTCTGAACATTATTATAGGAAGATGGAGATCTTTCCCCATCAGCATTAATACTTACAAATTCCAGTTGTTCGCCGCCATAAGATCTACCTGAAAGCATATCATAACCTAAGTTCAAAACCGCTTTAAGTTCAGGTAGGAAATGCATTTTATATTCCGTTTGAAGGTTTCCAATACTTCTGAAGGCCTTTCCGTAATTATCGGTTTGATTAATTAAGGCTAACGGGTTTGCCGGGGCCAGCGTATTTAACCTATTGTTGTTAGGATTTGTCCAACGGAAATATCCCCCATAAGTTTGATCATCTACATAAACCGGTTGGGTAGGATCAAATGCAATCGCTGAACCAATCGCCCCACGGTTACTGTAATTACTTTCAATGATCGAATTATTATTGTTAATATCAAATCTTAAGTGATCATCCAAAAACCTGAAAGTAAGTGCTGCAGACATGGTCGTTCTTTGGAAGTTATCTCTCTTAAGAATACCCGCATAATTTGCAAAACCTGTAGAAACGCGATAATTGTAAAAATCTTTACCTCCTGTGGCTGAAACACTTTGATCTGTTCCAAAAGCATCGCGATAGATAAGATCCTGCCAGTTGGTATTGGAATCTCCAATTAAACCAATTTGCGCTTCATTTCCATTTGCATTAACATACTCACGGAACTGAACTGGTGTAAGAGCATCTACCGTTTTATTTATAGTAGAATAGCTATATGTTGAATTATAGGAAATCTTTAACTCGCCAGATTTTCCTCTTTTTGTAGTAACAATCACCACCCCATTGGAAGCCCTAACTCCATAAATTGCAGTCGCTGAGGCATCTTTTAAAATGTTGATGGATTCAATATCATTTTGGTTGATGGTAGCCAGTGGGTTTCTACCCCCTTCAATTCCACCGGAATCTACCGGTACACCATCGATAACATATAAAGGATCATTATTAGCATTCAGGGAAGAACCACTACGAATACGAATCTGGGCACCTTCGCCTGGTGAACCGCCTCCGTTGATCACCTGGATTCCTGCAACTTTACCCTGAATCAGTTGGTCCGCCGCTACAACGGCACCTTTGTTGAATTCCTCCGGAGAGATAGTGGAAACAGAACCCGTGGCATCTTTTTTCTTAACACTACCATACCCTATCAAAACAATTTCATCCAGGGTTGCAGCATCCTCCTCTAAGGAGACATCTATAGTGGCCTGGCCTGTATAGGGGATCTCTTTCGTTGCGAAACCTAAGAAAGAGAAAACCACCACATCGCCGTTGGCCACATTTTGCAGGATATAATTCCCGTCAAAATCTGTGATCGTTCCAGTAGAGGTACCTTTAATAATTACGTTTACACCCGGTACAGGTAAACCGGTAGCTGTTTCAGAAACAGAACCGCTTAACTGATTTTGGGCAAAAAAGCTCATTGGGATCATAAAAAGCATGAGCAATGTGCCTTTAAATAAATTTTTCATAAATGTGTAATTGTTTGACTTTAAATGAACCTTATATTTTTACTACCTGGGCTAAATGTATGTATTTAGAAACGATTGAAAGGAAAAATGCGCACTGTGAAAGGCACGCAAACGTTTTCGTGTTGAAAACTTTTTTAATTTGCAGCATCTCTATTTTATTTATGCTAATTTTAGTATCCCAAAATTTGGAGGTACTCATTTTGAGAATATAAAAATGTAATGAAGCCAAAACTTACCCTAAAGCAAATAGCCAAAGAATTAGAGGTATCTATTTCTACAGTTTCAAAAGCCCTACGTGATAGTCCTGAAATTGGAGAAGACACCAAGTTGAAGATTAAGGCCTTTGCCAAACTTTATAATTATAAACCTAATAATATAGCCCTAAGTCTTAAGAACCGTAAAACCAAGACCATTGGGATCATTATCCCAGAAATTGTACACCATTTTTTTACGACGGTAATAAGTGGGGTAGAGCATGTAGCTAATGAAAAAGGTTATAATGTTTTGGTGTGCCTTTCAGATAATTCCTTTGATAAAGAGGTTTTGAATATGGAGATGCTGGCCAATGGAAGTACTGATGGTTTTATTATCTCCCTGGCAAAGGAAACCATGCAAAAAGGTGATTATCACCATCTTCAGGAAGCGATAAACCAGGGAATGCCTTTGGTTTTGTTTGACCGGGCTGTAGATGAGATCATATGTGATAAAGTAATTATTGATGATATAATTGGGGCAGGAAAGGCCACCCAGCACCTTATAGATATTGGCTGCAAAAACATTGGGCTCATTTCCACGGTTGATTATGTGAGCGTGGGAAAACTTAGAACAGAAGGTTATCTAAAAACACTTCAGAAAAATAATTTTTCAATTAATGAAGCAAATATTCTGAAGATCGAAGGAATGGAATATTCTGATGAAGAAATCCAGAAATTTATTATAGATAAAGATCTGGACGGAATTTTTGCAGTGAATGAACATTTTGCCATTTCAGCAATTAAAGCAGTGCTGGCTTCCGGAAAGAAAGTGCCAGATGATGTTTCGGTAATTGGGTTTACCGATGGGGAACTTTCGAAATTGTTTATTCCAAGTTTAACTGTAGTTAGTCAACATGGAACAAGGATGGGAGAGGAATCAGCCCGCTTGCTTATTGAAAAATTAGAACGCAATGATCTGGAAGACGAAAATTATAAAACTATTATTGTGGAAACTGGTTTGGTAAAACGGGATTCAACAAAATAACAGTTTTGGCTCTGGCAATTCAAAATTTATATATATTTGCCCTAATCGAATTATCAGAACTTATATTTTTACTTCCTACCTAATTAAGTTTTGATAAGTCATAGCACTTATCGTAACCAATGTTAAAGTTTACGATATGCGTAAAAAAAACCTCAGTTTTTGGGAAATCTGGAACATGAGTTTTGGGTTTCTGGGTATTCAGTTTGGATTCGCTTTACAAAATGCCAACACTTCCAGGATTTTTGAAACCCTTGGAGCCAATGTTGAGGATATTCCAATCCTGTGGATCGCTGCCCCGGTTACCGGTTTAGTGATCCAACCAATCATTGGTTATTTTAGTGACCGCACTTGGACCCGGCTGGGGAGAAGAAAACCTTATTTTCTTATTGGTGCAATTTTATCCTCCATTGCTTTATTTATAATGCCGAATTCTCCAACCCTATGGGTGGCTGCCGGTACGCTGTGGATCATGGATGCTTCCATCAATATTTCCATGGAACCATTTAGGGCTTTTGTGGGTGACAACCTTCCCGATAAACAGCGTACGCTGGGATTTGCCATGCAAAGTTTTTTTATTGGAATTGGAGCGGTAGTGGGGTCTTTGCTGCCTTATATGTTTACTAACTGGATTGGTTTGAGCAATACGGCTGCGGAAGGTGTTATTCCAGATTCAGTAAAATGGTCATTTTATGTAGGCGGAATTGTCTTTTTCCTCGCTGTTCTCTGGACGGTGGTAAAAGCGAAAGAATATTCCCCGGAAGAACTTGAAGCCTTTGAAAAGGAAAGGATAAAAGATAAACCGGCCAGGGTTGATGTGGTAGATAAGACAAAAAATATCCGCAACCAGATGATTACAGGAATTGGAATGGCTGTAGTAGGATCTGTCATAACTTTCCTTATTTATATCAATGGACTTACCAAAGAATTATACATTCTGTTCGTTGGTTTAATTATAGCAGGTTTATTATTTATTGTTGTAGCCTTAATGCGGCAAAAAGAAATGAGAAATGGTTTTACCATTATCATCACCGATATGCTGAATATGCCTCCGGCAATGAAACAGCTTGCCTGGGTGCAATTTTTCAGCTGGTTCGCACTTTTTAGCATGTGGATCTATACAACTCCCGCCGTGACCGGCCATGTTTTTGGTACCAACGATACCACTTCAGAATTATATAATGATGCTGCCGATTGGGTGAATGTTATGTTCACCGTTTACAATGGTGTGGCTGCTGCAGTTGCATTTTTACTCCCTGTACTTGCTAGAAGGACAAGCAACAAAGTAACCCATTTATTAGCGCTTGTGGTGGGTGGCATAGGTTTGATCTCTATTTATTTTCTTGGGGATAAAACTGGATTATTGCTTGCGATGATAGGTGTGGGTGTGGCCTGGGCGAGTATTCTTTCAATTCCTTATGCTATGTTATCGGGAACTTTGCCGGCGGCTAAAATGGGTTATTATATGGGGGTTTTTAATTTCTTTATCGTAATTCCTCAAATTGTTGCCGCAACCATACTAGGATTTTTAGTAAAAGAACTTTTTAACGGGGAACCCATATACGCATTACTGGTAGGAGGATTTTCATTTATCCTCGCCGGACTTTTAACTTTACGAGTAAAAACACACAAAAGCATACATATTGATGAATAACCAAAAAGCCTTCATTTTCGATTTAGATGGAGTCATTGTAGATACAGCAAAATTTCACTTTAAAGCCTGGAAAAAACTGGCTAACGATTTGGGTTTCGATTTTTCTGAAGCGCAAAACGAACAATTAAAAGGAGTGAGCAGGGCCGCATCACTAAATAAAATATTAGCCTGGGGAGATATGGAGCTTTCCGAAGATGAATTTAATAAGCAAATGGCTTTAAAAAACGAGAATTATCTATCTTATGTAGATACCATGGATGAAAAGGATATCCTTCCCGGTGTTTCGAAAGTGATCGATTATCTTATTGAAAAAGATATTCCTTTTGCTTTGGGATCTGCCAGTAAAAACGCTAGAAATATTCTGAAAAAAGTAAATCTTTTTGATAAGTTCCATGCGATTGTTGATGGCAATGATGTCACCAAAGCAAAACCAGATCCTGAAGTTTTCCTGATCGCTGCTGAAAAATTAAAGGCTTCCGCAGGAAATTGTGTGGTCTTTGAAGATTCCCTGGCAGGTATCCAGGCAGCAAATATCGCAAAGATGATCAGTATAGGTATTGGTGACGATTCCATTCTTAGTGAAGCCGATCATAATTTTAAAGATTTCACCGAAGTAGAAATTTCATTTATAAATAATTTATTGAAAGAAGCATAATATGAATCAAGATTATATCCAACCAGATCCTTGGTCTATCATTGAAGGAGATTTTGATGTTGAACGAGTTAAATCCTCAGAAAGTCTGTTTAGCATAGGAAACGGCGTCATGGGACAACGCGCTAATTTTGAAGAACAATATAGTGGCCCTAGTTTTCAGGGAAGTTATATTGGCGGGGTTTATTATCCTGATAAAACCAAAGTTGGCTGGTGGAAGAACGGTTACCCTGAATATTTCGCGAAAGTATTAAATGCTCCAAACTGGATTGGCATCAATGTTTTTGTGAATGATGAGCCTTTAGACCTTTTTAATTGCGTCTCGGTGCATAATTTTACACGGGAGCTTAATATGAAAGAGGGCTATCTTTCCCGCTCATTCAAAGCAATTTTAAAAAATAATATAGAAATTGAAGTGAAAGCGACCCGGTTTGTATCCATTGTGAACAATGAACTTGGCGCAATAAAATTTGAAGTAACCCCAATAAATCAGGAAGCTGAAGTTCGGTTCGATCCTTATTTAGACGGAAGCATTACCAATACCGATGCCAACTGGGAAGAACGTTTCTGGCAAACTTTGGAAGTGAAAGCTGATGATCAACGCGGCTTTATGGTATCAAAAACTTTAAAAACAGAATTCCATGTGGGCACCTATATGGAATCTGAAATTTATAAAGCTTCGGAAAAACAAGCGTTAACCAGCAATGCGAAAATTGATGAGGATAGGATTAGTTTCTCCTATAAGATTTCAGCAGGCAAAGGCGAATCGGCCACTATTATAAAATATGCCGGTTATGTGACCGATATGAACCACAAAAGAGCTGATTTAATTTCTTCTGCAGCTTCAGTTTTGGATGAAGCGAAAGAAAAAGGATTCGATCAGCTTAAGAACGAGCAAAAAGAGGCTTGGGCCAAGATCTGGGAAATGGCAGATATTACCATTTCCGGAGATGTAAAAGCCCAACAGGGAATTCGGTTTAACATTTTCCAGCTGAACCAAACCTATTTAGGGAAAGATGAGCGTTTAAATATTGGTCCAAAAGGATTTACCGGGGAGAAATATGGCGGAAGTACATACTGGGATACTGAAGCTTATTGTATTCCATTTTATATGGCGACCAAAGATCAGAAAGTTGCGCGAAATTTATTAAGTTACCGGTACAATCATTTGGAGAAAGCCAAGGAAAATGCTTCAAAATTAGGTTTTACCAATGGTGCTGCTTTATACCCCATGGTTACCATGAACGGTGAAGAAAGCCATAACGAATGGGAGATCACTTTTGAAGAAATTCATCGTAACGGGGCCATGGTCTTTGCTATTTATAATTATGTAAGGTTTACCGGCGACTTCTCTTATATTCCTGAAAAAGGCCTGGAAGTGATGATCGCGGTAGCACGGTTCTGGAACCAAAGGGCAAATTTCAGTAAAAAGAAAGATAAATATGTGATCCTTGGGGTTACCGGACCCAATGAATATGAAAACAACGTAAATAATAATTTTTACACGAATTATATCGCGAAGTGGTGTCTAAATTATTGCATTGAAAGTATTGAAAAGGTAAAATCGGGTTACGAAGACGATTATCAGCGGGTAATGGGACTTACCGGTTTAAATGAGGGCGAAATTGGCAGCTGGAAAGATGTTGCTGAAAATATGTATTTCCCCTATTCTGAAGAACATGGAGTTTATTTGCAACAAGATGGATTTTTGGATAAGGAATTGATCCCGGTAGCAGATCTTAAACAACGTCCCATCAATCAAAAGTGGAGCTGGGATAGGATCTTACGGTCTTGTTATATCAAACAGGCCGATGTTTTACAGGGATTTTATTTCTTCGAAGACCAATTCAGCAAAGAAGATCTAGAGAAACATTTTGATTTTTACGAACCCTTTACGGTACATGAATCTTCGCTTTCACCCTGCGTGCATAGCATTCAGGCTGCTGTTTTAGGCAGAATGGAACAGGCTTATGATTTTTATGTACGCACAGCGAGGTTAGATCTTGATGATTATAACAAAGAAGTTGAAGAAGGCTGCCACATTACCAGTATGGCGGGAACCTGGATGAGTATCGTGGAAGGTTTTGGCGGGATGCGGGTTATTGATGATAAGTTGTCTTTCAATCCGAAAATCCCCGAGCAATGGGATAGTTATTCCTTTAAAATTAATTTCAGGGATCGCATCCTCAAGGTTGATGTACATCCAGATCATACCAATTTTAGTCTTGAAGGAGATGAAGCCTTGGAGATCCTTGTAAATGGCGAAAATGTAAATGTAGAGACAGGAGAAACATTTAAATATAGCAATGATTCAATGTGAAAATGTAGCAAGGGATCAATTAATTTGAAAATTTTTTCAATGTGAAAAGTAGAAAATAAAAAGTTCAAAGGTCAATGTGTCCACCGGTGAAGGACGGATAATTGTCCCGCTGAGCTTGTCGAAGCGCTATCTATATAATTGTTGGGTTCCTAAATTTCTATAAGATTGAAAACAAATTACTTACATTATACATTCACAAAACTAACATCTAACATCTAAAACCAGAAACCTATAAAATGAAGCACTTTGTAATTATAATTTTCCTTTTTCTTTCCGTTTTTTCCTATGGACAAATTGAAAGGATAGAACCACCGAATTGGTGGATTGGTTTTGAGAATGCTGAACTTCAATTACTGGTGTATGGTAAAGAGGTAGGAAAGGCTCAGGTGGGCATCGATTATCCCGGAGTTGAAATTGAAAAAATTCATCAGGCGAAAAGCAAGAACTATCTTTTTATCGATTTGAATATTTCCGCAGCTGCGAAGCCCGGAATTATGAAAATCTCTTTCACTGATGACAATAAGAAAAAAGAGATAAAAGAATATGAATTAAAGGTGCGTACCAAAAAAGCCGAAGAATTTATCGGTTTTGATAATTCAGATGTGCTCTATCTTATTACTCCAGATCGTTTTGCCAACGCCGACACCTCGAATGATACATTTCCCGATTTAAAAGAAAAGACGATCGATCTTTCCAATGATTATGCACGCCATGGTGGGGATATTAAGGGAATTACCGCGCATCTTGATTACATAGATGAGATGGGCTTTACTGCAATCTGGCCTTCGCCATTGCTCCTAAATGATATGCCCGAGGCTTCTTACCATGGTTACGCTATTACTGATTTTTACCAAGTAGATCCTCGCTTTGGAACCCTGGAAGAATATAAAAACCTCGCAGATGAAGCCCGGAAAAAAGGTTTAAAACTGCTCATGGATCAGGTGGTAAACCATACCGGGATCGAGCACTGGTGGATGAAAGACCTGCCTTTTGGAGATTGGATCAATTTTCAGGAGCGATACGAAAATGGTGAAAAACCAACGTTTTCAAATCACCGCAGAACGGTGAATCAGGATGTGTATGCTTCAGCAGCAGATAAAAAAGTGTTGAGCGATGGCTGGTTTGTAGAAAGCATGCCAGATCTTAATCAGCGAAATCCGTTTATGGCACACTATCTTATTCAGAATAGTATCTGGTGGATCGAAACTTTAGGGCTGGGCGGAATTCGGCAGGATACCTATCCTTATCCCGATAAGCAATTTATGAGCCACTGGGCGGGCGCGATCATGACCGAATATCCAAATTTTAATATAGTTGGGGAAGAGTGGAGTAACAATCCGCTATTGATTGCTTACTGGCAGGACGGAAAGCAAAATGCCGAAGGATATGACTCAAATTTGCGATCTACGATGGATTTTGCCATGCAATCCAATATTGTGCAGGCGTTGAATGAAGACGAAAGTTGGGATAAAGGCCTGATCAAAATGTATGATGGGCTCGCCAATGATTTTGCCTATGCCTCTCCGGAAAATATTATGATTTTCCCGGATAATCATGATATGAGCAGAATTTATACACAGTTAGGGGAAGATTTAACCGCTACTAAAATGGCTTTGGGTTATATGCTGGTGTTGCCCAGAATTCCCCAGATCTATTATGGTACCGAAATATTGATGAACGATACTGCAAAGCCTGGCGATCACGGGCTAATAAGAACAAATTTTCCAGGTGGCTGGAAAGGAGATGAGATCAATGCTTTTAAAGCTGAAGGTTTAACTGAAGGCCAGTTGGAAATGCAAAATTTCCTGAAAACCGTCTTGAATTATCGAAAAGATAGTGAAGCGATTAAGTCTGGAAAAACAATTCATTTTGCCGCACAGGATGGTGTTTATCTTCTTAGCCGAATTTCAGCAGATGAAAAACTGGTCGTAATTCTGAATAAAAATGAAGAAGTCTTTAATCTGGATCTTACCCGCTTTGAAGAATTAGGTTTTACCGGAATGGATTTTCAGAATTTGATGAATAAGGAAAAAATTACCTGGAATACGACTTTAGAACTACCTGAAAAAGGGGTTTATCTACTTTCAACTAAAATGAATAACCAATAAAACAAAAATTATGAAACAAATATTAGCAGCATTTTTAGTGCTTTTAATGATGGCGTCCTGCAAGGATGAGCCTAAAGAAAATAATGATGCTACCGCAAAGCAACAGGATACGTTGTCCATCGCGGCAGTGGATAATGAGGTGATGGAAGATGCGATCATCTATGAAGTAAACCTAAGGCAATATTCTCCTGAAGGCACTTTTGATGCTTTCACGAAAGATATTCCGCAGTTAAAAGAACTTGGAGTGAAAGTTATTTGGTTAATGCCCATGTATCCCATTTCCATGAAAAACCGAAAAGCTACCGGAGACCTTTCCATTGAAGACATTGAAGATCCTGAAGAAAAGAAAAAATACCTGGGGAGTTATTATTCCATTTCAGATTACAGGGCAGTAAATCCGGAACATGGAAATATGGAAGATTTCGATGAATTGGTTGAAACGGCACATGAGAATGGAATGTATGTGATTTTAGACTGGGTGGCCAATCATACCGGTTGGGATCACGCCTGGATCACAGATCATCCCGATTATTATACGAAAAACAAAAAAGGTGAAATCACAGATCCCATAAACGATGAAACCGGTGAGCCCTGGGGATGGACAGATGTGGCCGATCTTAATTTTGATAACCCTGAATTGCGCAAGGCCATGATCGATGATATGATGTTTTGGGTAAAAGAACACGATATTGATGGATTTAGGGCCGATGCCGCACATTCAGTTCCAACCGATTTCTGGGAAACTGCGGCAAAACAATTGAATGAGGAAAAGCCTCTTTTTATGCTGGCAGAAGCTGAAAGTCCCAAAGACCTTTTTCATAACGCCTTCGACATGGGTTATAATTGGGAAGGCCACCATATCATGAATGAAATTGCCCAGGGAAAGGCCACGGCTAAAGATTGGGACAATTATATGACCAAGATCGATTCAACTTTCGAAAAGGATGATTACTTATTAAACTTTGTCACCAATCACGATGAAAATTCATGGGCTGGAACCGTGAAAGAGAGAATGGGTGATGCTTCGGAAGCCATGCTGGCCCTGTCTTATACCATTCCGGGAATGCCTTTGATTTATAGCGGACAGGAATATGATATGGATAAAAGGTTGAGGTTTTTTGAAAAAGATACCATATCAAAAACCAAAGGAAAGGTTTATCCGCTGCTTGAAAAATTAGGCAAGCTAAAAATGAACCACAAGGCCTTGCATGGAGGAGTAGATAAAGCTTCTTATGAAGATGTGGAAACTTCCGCAGATGAAAAGATCCTCGCTTTTAAAAGGGAAAAGGATGGCGATGAGTTATATTTTGTGGCTAATATGAGCGCAAATCCGGTGAAATTTACCTGGAAAGTAAATGGTGATTTTACAGATTTTACGAGTGACAAAAAGATGAAAATAAGTGCAGATCAGCAAATGGAATTTGCCCCCTGGGAGTACAAAATTTTGACAAATCAATAATTTAAGTCCTAAAAAATTAAAAGAAGTCGCATAAAAGCGGCTTTTTTTATTAGTTATCAACCGAAAACGATTTAGTTTTTTGCTAAATTAGGTTATGGCGGTAAAATGGAATAGTTTTGATTAGATATGCCTGAAAGTATACAAAACATTGCGGTTTTAACCTCTGGGGGGGATGCTCCCGGAATGAATGCGGCCATTAGGGCAGTTGTTCGTGCCTGTTCATTTTATAATCTTAAATGTACCGGCGTTTATCGCGGGTATCAGGGTTTGATCGAAGCAGATTTTGAACCTCTCGATGCAAGATCGGTAAGGAATACCATTAATAGGGGAGGTACATTTCTTAAGTCTTCCCGTTCCGAAGAATTTAAAACTAAGGAAGGTAGAAAAAAAGCCTATGAAAACCTTATTTCTAACAATATTGATGCTTTAGTGGTAATAGGAGGTGACGGTACTTTTACCGGTGGACAGCTTTTAAGCAAGGAATTTAAATTTCCCATTGTAGGGATTCCTGCAACTATCGACAATGATATTAACGGAACCGATTTTACCCTTGGCTATGATACTGCATTAAATACAGTCGTGGAAGCTATAGACAAGATTCGCGATACAGCAAGTTCTCACAACAGGCTTTTTTTAGTAGAAGTAATGGGAAGGGATGCTGGTGATATTGCCTTAAATAGCGGTATTGGTGCAGGAGCAGAAGAAATACTTATCCCCGAGGAAAATATGGGGGTGGAACGTTTGATCGAATCACTTCGGAAGAGTAAAAAATCCGGAAAAACTTCCAGTATCATCGTTGTAGCTGAAGGTGATAAAAGTGGGAAGAATATTTTTGAACTCGCTCAATATATTGAAGAAAATATGGATGAATATGAAATTCGGGTTTCCGTATTAGGACATATTCAGCGAGGAGGTTCCCCAAGTTGTTTTGATAGGGTCTTAGCCAGTAAAATGGGGGTTGGAGCGGTTGAAGCCCTCATGGATGGCAAAACCGAAATTATGATTGGAATAGATCACCAAAAAGTGGTGCACGTAGATTTACTTACGGCCATAAAGGGTGAAGATAAATTAGATAAAGAATTACGAAGGGTGGCAGACATCACTTCAGTATAATTAAAAATCAGAAAAATGAGTACAAAAATTGGAATTAACGGGTTTGGTCGTATTGGTAGAATTGCCTTTAGAATCGCCGCTCAAAATGATAATGTAGACGTAGTAGCTATCAACGATCTTCTTGATGTAGATCACCTGGCATACTTATTAAAATATGATTCAGTTCATGGAAAATATAAAGGTTCTGTTGAAGTTAAAGACGGAAGCCTTTTCGTAGACGGGAATAAAATTAGAGTGACTTCAGAAAAAAACCCTGCAGATCTTAAATGGGATGAAGCGGGAGTTGAAGTGGTGATGGATTGTACAGGAATCTTTACCGAGCTGGACAATGCAAAAGCACATTTAGATGCCGGGGCCAGAAAAGTTGTAATTTCTGCGCCTTCTAAAACTGCTCCTATGTTCGTTATGGGTGTAAACCATAAAGAATTAAAGGCAGATCAAAATATCGTTTCTAATGCTTCCTGTACTACCAACTGTCTTGCACCACTTGCAAAGGTGATCGATGACGAATTTGGTCTTGTGGAAGGTTTAATGACCACGGTTCACGCCACCACTTCAACTCAATTCACTGTAGATTCTCCATCAAGAAAGAATTTTAGATTGGGTAGAAGCGCCATGGCAAACATTATTCCTAGTTCTACAGGAGCTGCCGTAGCGGTAACTAAAGTAATTCCTTCACTAAAAGGAAAACTTACCGGGATGGCCTTTAGGGTACCAACTACCGATGTTTCTGTAGTAGATTTAACGGTTAAAACTGAAAAGTCTACCAGTTATGAGGAAATTAAAGCTGCTTTCAAAAAAGCTGCTGAAGGAGATTACAAAGGGGTGATTTCTTATACCGAAGAGGAAGTAGTAAGTCAGGATTATGTTTCAGATCCTCACACGTGTAACTTTGATGCCGGAGCTGGAATTGAATTGAATGATAAATTCTTCAAATTGATCGCCTGGTATGATAATGAATACGGATATTCGTCTAAATTAGTAGACTTAGCTGCACACTTAGCAACACTATAATCTTAATCTAAGCCTGAAACATTTCCCGTAAAATGTAGAGAAGTATTCTTTTATTTTACGACCTAACAAAAAATGTTTCAGGCTTATTTTTACCATATAAAAACACATGATTTTAATTGCTGACGGTGGTTCGACAAAATGTGACTGGATTCTTCTTGATAATAATGGAGAACAGGTTTTAAAGACCAGGACAAAAGGTTTAAACCCGGCTGTTTTTAAAGAGCCTGTTTTAGAGGAAAGACTTTCCGAGAACCCAGAACTTTTCGAAATTAGGGATCAGGTTGAAAAAGTCCATTTTTATGGAGCTGGTTGTGGTACGCCTACACCCCGGGAACTTTTAAGAAGCATCCTTGCCAACCATTTCTCAAATGCCGATGAAGTTTTGGTGATGGAAGATATGGTAGCTGCCGTTTATGCGGCAACGACCGAGCCTGGTATTATTTGTATTCTTGGGACCGGGTCCAACAGTTGTTATTATGATGGCGAAAACCTGCACCAGGCGGTAGATTCCCTTGGCTATATTTTAATGGATGAAGCCAGTGGTAATTACTTCGGAAAAAGATTGATCCGGGATTATTATTATAAGAGAATGCCCCCGGAAATTGCTGAAAAATTTCAGGAACGTTTCGATTTGAATTCCGATACGATCAAAATGAATATTTATCGAAAGGAAAATCCTAACTCCTATCTGGCCCATTTCGCTGAATTTATTTTCAAAAATGAAATGAACGGATATTTCTATAAATTGCTTTATGAAGGAATGTCAGATTTTGTGCATTCCAGAGTACTTTGTTATCCTCAGGTTTCTACTTTACCAGTTCATTTTATTGGAAGTATTGCCTATTTCAGCAAAGATATAATTAGGGCAGTGCTAACCCCATATGGAATTCAATTAGGAAATGTCGTACAAAGACCAATTGATGGGTTGATAGAACATTATCGAAAAAATGTGATTAAAATCTAATATCTAGTTTAGGAATTTTTATAGTATAGAACCTGCCTCCGGCAGGTTTTTTTGCTGCTATATATTTATATTAGTAATAATAATTATACTATCCGGAATTTATCTCAGAACCCCCAATGAGTTAAAAGATATCACGAGCTATTGAGTACAGAATGAGCTGTTTTATAACCCTATCACACAATCTGGCATATAAAAAATTTGATTTAAGTTAAATTATTTGTTTAATATTATGTTAAATTTTTCTAAAAATCCTTAAATTGCACCTATGGAGAATGCGGCTAATCTTATAGAGTCTAATAGTAAATATATCATGGATACCTGGGAGAAAAAAGTAAGGGAAGATATCCCTGCTTCAAAGAATTCCAGTGCCCTTGCCCTGAGAAACCAGTTGCCAAATGTTTTGGAAGATATAGCTCAGATTATGCGTCGTTATAAAGATCTTAAACATATCGAACGCTATGAGGAATATGAGGAAATCATAAAGAATAGTGTGGAGCATGGAAGGCATCGGGCAGCATCTGAGGATTATACCGTAAAACAAATCCTCAAAGAATATGTCATTTTTCATAGGGTCCTTACCAGCTTCCTGTTGGACAAAAATGAATATACCAGCGAGGTAGGGATTATTTTAAAATATACCCTGGAAACAGCCATGCTCAACTCGGCTGATTCATTTACTGATTCCCTTCAGGATATGCGGGAAAAGCTTATAGGAACCCTTGCCCACGATCTTAGAAATCCTATTTCGGCGGCTTATTTCGCGCTGGATATTATCGATTGTGGTATGGATAAAGATCGGTTTGACGGTATTAAAAAAATGGGGATCACCAGTCTCAAAAAATCCCTTGAACTTCTGGAAGGTATTTTAGAGGCGATTACGATTAAAGCAGGTGAAGGTATTACGTTGAATTTCAAAGAAATTGATATTCTAGAGGAGATAAAATGGGTGTATAATGAAGCCAAAGAAATGTATTCTAATAAAGTGATCTTTGAAACTAACACTGAAAAAATTATAGGCGTTTTTGATGGCACAGCCATACGAAGAGTGGTTGAAAATTTGGTGACCAACGCGGTTAAGTATGGGGAATCCAGAAAAACGGTTAAAATAACTGTTCACGATGAGTTGGAAGAAGTCAGCATATGTGTACATAACTTTGGAAAACCTATTTCGGAAGCAAAACAAAATGAAATGTTTCAATTTTTAAACCATTCCCCGAATGAAAATCACGGCGAATTAAAAAGCTGGGGTATGGGTTTAACTTTAGTGAAAACCGTAGCGCGGGCCCACAATGGTAAAGTGGAAATTAAAAGCGAGGAGAATTACGGTACCGAATTTAAAATAAGTTTGAATAAAAATTCCAACTTCCCCGGCAAGATAAAAGCTAAACTTAATTATATAACGAGCTAGTCTAAAATATTTGCCAATTCTGGATATTTACTTAGGTGAAAATTAAAATATTCCGCTACATTTATTTGAAAATTTAGGGAATGCTGGTTAAGGTTTATGGTAGTTCGGTTTTTGGCGTTGAGGCTACTATCATTACTGTTGAGGTGAATATGGCTTCAGGGATTGGTTATCACCTGGTAGGACTTCCCGATAATGCGGTAAAAGAATCGAGTTACCGCATCACCGCCGCTCTTCAAAATAATAAATACAAACTACCCGGTAAAAAGATCATCATCAATATGGCCCCGGCAGATCTCCGCAAGGAAGGTTCCGCTTACGATCTTACCGTGGCCATGGGCATTCTGGCCGCTTCTGAACAAATCAAAGCAGAAAAAATCAGTGATTACTTAATCATGGGAGAGCTATCCCTTGATGGCGGACTTCAACCCATAAAAGGTGCCTTGCCCATTGCCATACAGGCTAAAAAAGATGGTTTCAAGGGTTTTATACTTCCGGAACAAAATGCCCGGGAAGCAGCGATCGTTTCGGGTTTGGAAGTCTATGGGATTGCTAATATCACTCAGGTAATTCAATTTTTTGATCAAAATATACCTTTAGAACGAACCGAGATCAATACTCGGGAAATCTTTTTTAAAGGCCTGGATAATTTTGATTTTGACTTTTCCGAAGTAAAGGGCCAAGAATCTATAAAACGTTGTATGGAAATTGCCGCAGCTGGCGGTCATAATATTATTTTAATTGGCCCTCCCGGCTCGGGAAAGACGATGCTGGCAAAAAGGCTGCCCAGTATTTTACCGCCAATGACCTTACAGGAAGCCTTAGAAACCACAAAAATTCATAGTGTCGCCGGGAAAGTTCGGGATAATGTGGGTTTAATGTCCCAAAGGCCATTTCGAAGTCCGCATCATACGATCTCAGATGTTGCCCTTGTGGGAGGCGGTGCCTATCCGCAGCCCGGTGAAATTTCCCTTTCTCATAACGGAGTTTTATTTTTAGATGAATTACCAGAATTTAAACGCGGAGTATTGGAAGTCATGCGCCAGCCCTTAGAAGATCGGGAAGTAACTATTTCCAGAGCAAAATTTACGGTGACTTATCCCTCGAGCTTTATGTTGGTTGCTAGTATGAACCCGAGCCCGGGTGGTTATTTTAATGATCCCAATGCCCCGGTTTCATCTTCAGCAAGTGAAATGCAGCGCTATCTCAGTAAAATTAGCGGACCACTTCTGGATAGGATCGATATCCATATAGAAGTTACTCCCGTTCCATTTGAAAAGTTAAGTGAAGATCGTAAAGGTGAAAGTAGTCTTGAAATTAGAAAACGGGTGACCAAAGCCAGGGAAATCCAGGTTACTCGTTTTTCAGAATATGAAAATATCCATTATAATGCACAAATGGGTTCCAAACAAATTAACAAGTTTTGTAAACTGGACAGTAATTCCCTGCAATTGCTGAAAAATGCCATGGAAAAACTAAATCTTTCCGCCAGGGCGTATGATCGCATTCTAAAAGTTTCACGAAGTATTGCCGACCTTGACGGGAAAGAGCATATTTCTGAAGGTCATATTGGCGAAGCGATTCAATACCGCAGTCTGGATAGGGAAGGCTGGCTGGGATGATCACTAAAGTGCAGCTTCAGTAGGCAGTCCAGTACTCTAACTATATAAATTAGTGAGCATCGATCTCTATTTAAATAATCAACATTCAATTATCAATTATCAATTATCAATTTTCTCTTCTCTATATTCTTTTTTCTTCCTAAAGCAGAGTATTCGTTGCCCGTTGAACTGTGCAGTATTTTGTTCAGATTCTCCAGTTCTAAATAATCGAAATGTGAAAATAAAGTATTCTCTAAAAAAACCATTTTAAAAAAGTAGTTTGCAAGACGATCAAAAATTTTTAAATAGCTGTAAATCAATATTATAAATATTTTAATATTGACAATTTCTATATTTTATTTGTTTTAAAATTATTCAAACACATAAAATAAGTTGAGACTTCATTAACTTAGAGCTTTGTTCTAAATTCCTATTTTTGAATAACCTATAATTTTGCACCCCTTAATATTTCTAGATGAAAAGACTCATTTTGCTGGCCCTTACTATCATTCTCGTTTCCTGTAAAGGAGATAGAGGCGGAAATTCTGAAAAATCAACTACTGAAAATGATTCCATAACTACTAAGGACTTACTCCCGGATGCTTTGCTGGAAAGTAATAAAATCTCCATGAATCTCGAACAGGCCAATAAGCTAGCAGAATTGCCATTGTCCTGTTTAGAAACGGAATACCCCAATAAATTAGGTCAAACCTTAGAGGGTAAGGATGCAATAGGGGAACCTCGCGAACTGCACCCGGCATTTTATGGCTGTTTCGACTGGCATTCTTCTGTTCATGGACACTGGTCTTTAGTAAGTCTTTTAAAACAGTTTCCTAATTTAAATAAACATGAAGAGATCAGGACAAAATTATCAAATTCGCTTTCTGCAGATAATATTAAGGGAGAAGTAGCCTACTTTAAAAGAGAGGAAAGTGCAGACTATGAAAGGACTTATGGCTGGGCCTGGCTGTTGAAGCTCTCGGCGGAATTGCAGACCTGGGAAGATCCCCTGGGAAAAGAACTGGCTCAAAATCTTGAACCTTTAACGCAACTAATTGTTCAAAGATTTGAAGAATTTCTTCCGAAGTTAAATTACCCCATCAGGATAGGGGAGCATACGAATACGGCGTTTGGAATGACCCTGGCTTATGACTATGCTTTGGCCACTGGAAATGAAAGCTTAAAAAAAGCTATTGATAAGCGCTCTCAGGAATTTTACGTAAAGGACGATAATTGCCCTATAGATTGGGAACCGGGAGGATATGACTTTCTTTCTCCCTGTCTTGAGGAGATCGATATTATGAGAAGGGTGCTTCCCAAAAATTCTTTTAGTTTATGGATGGACGATTTTATGCCCCAGTTAAAAAATAAAGATTTTGCCCTTGAAGTGGGAAAGGTTTCTGATAGGACCGATGGAAAATTGGTGCATCTGGACGGATTAAATTTTAGTAGGGCCTGGGTTTTTAATGGTTTGGCCAAGCAATATCCTAAGGATTACGGGCATTTGGCCGCATTGGCCAACAAGCATATTAATTATTCATTTCCTAACCTGGTAGGCGACTCCTATGAAGGCGGACACTGGTTGGGAACTTTTGCAATTTATGCCCTGCAGGAAAGCATTCCTAAAAAAGAATAGTGAATTTTTTTAAAAATCTGGGTCCGGGAATTCTGGTTTCGGCAGCATTTATTGGGCCTGGGACGGTTACAGTTTGCAGTCTCGCCGGCGTCAATTTTGGATATTCCCTGCTTTGGGCATTATTAATTTCTGTTTTTGCCTGTATGATCCTTCAGGAGATGGCAGCCCGTCTGGGACTAATTACAGGCGAGGGTTTAAGCGATGTGATTCGTAAAAATATTAAAGGAAAATTTGCCCGCTTTCTTACGCTTCTTCTCATATTCTCAGCAATTGTTATTGGAAATGCCGCTTACGAAGCAGGAAATATCTCTGGAGCGGTTCTGGGTGCCGAGACTCTTTTCCCGGGAAAGAATTTTGGTTTTGGGGATCTTCAAATTAATTTATGGAGTATTGTAATGGGAGGCCTGGCCTTTGTCTTATTGCTTCTTGGAAGCTATAAAAAACTGGAAAAAATATTTATTTTTCTAGTCATTATTATGAGTGTGGCTTTTGTGGTAACTGCTGTGGTGACCAAACCGGACATCTCTTTGTTGTTAGCAGGCTTTGTTCCGGGAAATTTTGATGCCGGTCTTTTAACTATTATTGCCCTGGTGGGGACTACCGTTGTTCCTTACAACCTTTTCCTGCACGCTTCCCTGGTAAGTGAAAAATGGAAGGACGAAAAATTCCTGGGAATAGCGAGAAAAGAATTGATATTTTCCATTGGGCTGGGTGGATTGGTTTCTATGGCTATCCTCATTTGCGCTGCATCTTCAAACCTCACAGATATTAGTAGTGGCGGGGACCTGGCGGTAGGCCTGGAACCTTTATTTGGTGAGTCTGCAAAGTACTTTTTGGCCATAGGTTTGCTGGCCGCGGGAATTACGTCTTCGATTACGGCGCCATTAGCTGCGGCTTATGTGGTAAAAGGATGTTTGGGCTGGAAAGATGGCATTGGAAGCCGAAAATTTCAATCTGTTTGGATTTCAATTTTGATCCTGGGAATTATTTTTTCCTCACTGGGTATTAAACCTGTTGAAATTATAAAGTTTGCCCAGATCGCCAATGGGCTGGTTTTACCAATTATCGCTATTTTCTTATTTTATATGGTAAATCAAACCAGCATCCTGGGAAAATATAAAAATTCACTCATTCAAAATATCCTTGGGATCGTTGTTATTTTACTGGCCATGTTTCTAGGCGTTAAATCAATTTACAGCGTAATAGTATCGTTCTAATGCAAAGTATTCATATAAATTGTGATCTGGGGGAAGGAGGGAAGCATGATGCTTCTTTAATGCCTTATATTTCTGCCTGCAATATTGCTTGCGGTGGTCACGCGGGGGATGAAAACAGCATGAGAAGAACGATCCAGCTGGCTCAAAAGTATAAGGTGGAAATTGGAATGCATCCCTCTTATCCCGATAAGGAAAACTTCGGAAGGAAAAGTTTGAATATTTCCAAAGCCAATTTGGAAACTTCGCTGCTGGATCAAATTAAAACTTTCCAAAAAATTGCTGCTGAAGAATCTTCCGCAATTAACCATTTAAAATTTCATGGGGCGCTTTATAATGACCTCGCCAATGATCAAAATTTAGCAGAACATATTATTGAAATGCTGAAAAATTCCGTCGAAAATATGCGGGTTTTTGCCCCGGTAAATTCACGATTTTCAACGCTTTTAAGCAAGGATTTTGAGGTGTTTTCAGAAGCCTTTTTAGACCGGAATTATAATGAAAATTTTACCCTGGTTTCCCGACAAAATGAGCATGCGGTTCTCACCGAAAATGAGGCGATTTTTAAGCACCTTTTTTCAATGTATAAAAGGCAAAAAATCACCATAATTTCAGGGGTAGAAATAACCGCGAAACCTGATACTTTTTGCCTGCATAGTGACACTAAATCTGCAGTAGAAATCATCCGATTTTTACACAATAAACTTCAGGAAAACAGCATAGAAATTTTTAAAAATGCAGGATAAATTTTTCGAAATATCGCAGTTGGGGGAAAAGGCAATTTTGATCGATTTTCTCGAGAAAGAGAAAAAATTGGAGCTGGAAACCATCCTGTTTTATCGAAATTTATTGGAAGATAAATTATTTGAATCAAAAGTTGATGTAATTAGTGCATTTGACTCGATATCAATAATTTATCATACGACTATAGAAAACGTCTATAATGAATTTTCGGTTATAAAACTCCTTCTTTCTAAGGCTAATATAGATAAAAAAAACGATTATAAAATTTTCCAGGTTCCTGTATGTTATCATCAGGAATTCGCTCATGATTTATCTGAAATTGCTTCAGCAAAGGGAATAACGGAATCAGAAATTATGGCGGCTCATTGTTCCGCTATATATCAAATAAATCTAATTGGTTTTTTACCCGGTTTTTTATACATGAAAGGCCTGGATAAAAGGCTCCATTTTCCCCGAAAAAAAACACCCAGAAAATTGGTAGAAAAGGGCTCGGTGGGCATTGCTGAAAACCAGTGTGGAATTTACCCAAATAATTCCCCGGGAGGCTGGCAAATATTAGGTAGATCCCCACTTATTTTTTTTGATAAAAATTGTGTTCCTCCAACCCCTTTTTCGGCAGGGGATAAAATTCAATTTTATAAGGTCACTAAAACTGAATTTCATAAAATTGAGAAGTCAGTTTCCTCTAATGATTTCATACTAAAATGGGAATATGAAAACAGGTAAAATCAGCATCATTACTCCTGGCATATTTTCGACTATTCAGGATTCGGGAAGATTTGGTTTTAAGAAATATGGTGTACCTGTTTCGGGAGCTATGGATCATTATGCTTTTAGAATGGTGAACCTGATTTTAGGAAATCAACAGGATCACGCTGTTATGGAAATTACGATGGCTGGCCCTGTTTTACAATTTTCTAAAAGCACCAGGATCTGTTTTTGCGGAGGTGATTTCGATCTTCAGTTGAATGATCTTAAAGTTGCACCTAATGAAGTGATCCAAATTCAGGAGAATGATATTTTTAAAATTGGCCGTTCTAAGCAGGGTTTTCGTGGATATCTGGGAATTAGCGGTGGTTTTCAGTCGGAAACTGTTCTGAATAGTAAATCTATGTATGAGGGACTTACCGATGAATTCCGATTATCGAAAAACACTTCATTAGCTTTTAATGCTGAAAACCCCAGTTTTGAAAACAACTATTCCAGTGTTCGCTTTGATGATCGCTACCTTGCAGATAAATACATTCCGGCGTATCCCGGTCCCGAATTTTCTAAATTATCCAAATTTCAACAGTTGAAAATTTATGAAACAGAATTCAGTTTAGCAGCATCCAGTAACAGGATGGCCATTCAGTTTGAAGGAAATTTTGAAAACGATTTGAAGGGAATTTCTTCAGCACCGGTAATTCCGGGTACGGTGCAGCTTATACCTTCAGGAAAATTATTCGTTTTGGGAAAAGATTGTCAGACTACCGGGGGTTATCCCAGGGTTTTGCAATTATCTGAATACGCCTTCCATGTGATTGCACAAAAAGCCCCGGCTAATTTGATCCAGTTTAAGAGGTTGGATTACAAGAATTAAAAAAAGTGCCGCTGAAGAGAAAAATTATAAAAAAGACCCTACTCAAATCTATAACTCTCGACAGCAAGCACTTATTTTACCCCAAAACACTTTAGTCGTACTAAAATGATAAAGCAAATATAGCATAGAGCTTCGTGCACAACAAGGGGAAAATTCCCCTTATTTATTCAAAAGTCACTACATATCTTCGAATATTGATATATTTAAATCCTACTAACCATAATATTATAACGTAATGGGTAAAAAAATTTCAAAAGGACAGGCCAAAAAACTCTTTGATAACTGGGCATCTGCAAATGGTCCTGGAAAAGCGGTAAGCGATGCAGGTTATGAAGATACTTATGAAAGCTGGTTTAGCGCGAAAGAATTAAGGGATTACTGCCAGGAAGTGATCGATACGATTGGGGAGGCAAACAATCCCGGCATCCGTATTTATTTTGGCAGTTATGGGAATGACGCGGGACCTAAAGAAAAACAAAGCACGGTATTTCTAGCACCTACCAGTGGTGGCAGTGAAAGCTATGGAACTGAAGAAGGTACTGAAGATCCTGCCCCGGAAAATGATGATAGTCTGGATCCATATAACGTTGGTTCGAATGGAAATCCCCCAATCCCGTACGATTAGAAACTATAATGATTTAAAAGTACTTTCTTTAGTTCCTTCACCATATGGAAGAATTTCTATATCAAATCTATTTTACCAAAGGTTACATTACTCATGGGATGGAATTTACTGCTGCGCTTGCAGGGAGTTTGTACCTTTTTTTTAACCGTAATCCTAGCAGATCTATCAAATGGTTCGTCTGGTTCTTATGGAGTATATTAATTATAGATTTACTTGGAAACTATGCGGGCCTGGCCTATCACAGCAACTATGAATATTTAGGTTTTATAGAAAATACACCTTTCGTAAGAAATAATTGGTATTTTAATATTGCGACCATTTATTTTAATCTCGCATATCTTTATTTTATTCGGAAACAACTGATTTCTGTAAAATTCCGCAAATGGTTGAAATGGGTTATGGTTTTGTATCTAGCTTTTGTAATTCCCAACCTGTTCATCAGCGAGGAATTTTTTTCGAAATTCATATTATCTAATTTTCTTGCGGGCACATTTTTAATTCTAGCCGCAGTGCTTATTTATTTTTATGATACGTTGCTGAGTGAACAACTGCTGTATTTTTATCGAAACCTGTTCTTTTATGTTGCATTGGGAGTTTGTATACATTCTTTAATCACCATGCCCATTTATATTTATCATGGTTATTTAAATCTGGATAATCCCAATTATATCCAATTTTTCCGTGCAGGTATCATGTATGCGAATATCATGATGTATTCACTATTTGCATTGGGATTTTTTATGGAGTGGTTTTATAAAGACCGGGTTGTGCTTACGGAAAAATCATATCTTTGAAAACTGGATAATTACTATTTTTGAATCAGATTTTTATTCAATTAAATGCTTTCCAAAGAAGAAATTGTTCTTATCATTTATTTTATCCTGGTCATTTTTTTTCTGGTCATTTTCACGGTGGTATTTTTTATCACCTATCAAAGAAGGAAAAATAACCTCCTTCAGGAAAAATTTGAAGCTGAAAGAAATTTTAAAGAAGAGCTTTCCAACGTCAAAATTGAAATTCAGGAAGCAACGCTAAAAAATGTAAGTTGGGAACTTCATGATAATATTGGCCAGCTGCTGTCTATTGCGAGCATGCAACTCAATATTATGGGAAAAGATCCTGTGGCCGCAGGAAATCCTGGCTTGATTGAGGTAAAAACCCTTGTCACAGATTCGCTTACGGAAGTAAGGGCACTTTCCAAATCTTTAAATCAGGAAGTAATTGATTATCAGGGCTTAATAAAATCTGTAGAAAATGAACTGGATAGGCTCAACCGAATTGACATCCTGGAGGCACATTTTAAAATTGAAGGGGATCCCTTTGAAATCCCTGCTTCCAGTACGATCATTTTGTTTAGGATTCTTCAGGAGTTTTTCAATAATGTCCTTAAACACAGTGGAGCTTCTGAACTTAGGGTTGAGTTTAAATATATCAATGAAATCCTTCATATTTCAGCACAGGATAATGGGAAAGGTTTCGATATGGAAAATATGGAATCTGGTTCCGGGCTTCTGAATATGCAAAGCCGTGCTGCCATGATCAAAGCTGAATTTAATTTAAATTCTTCCTTAGGTGGTGGAACTTCTCTATATTTAAAGTATCCTAACCAAGAATAAAATAAAATGAACAAAGAGATCATAATTGTAGATGATCACCAGCTTTTTACACACTCCCTACAGATCCTTGTTAATTCTTTCGAAGGTTTTGAAGTTTCCCGAACGTTTAAAAATGGTGAAGAGCTTGTACATTATTTCAACGAGAACAAAACACCTTCAGATCTTATTCTTCTGGATATGCGCATGC
Source organism: Gramella sp. AN32 (assembly GCF_023718305.1). Classification (GTDB taxonomy): domain Bacteria; phylum Bacteroidota; class Bacteroidia; order Flavobacteriales; family Flavobacteriaceae; genus Christiangramia; species Christiangramia antarctica. The sequence continues at coordinate 30,086 of NZ_QEYO01000004.1, read as the reverse complement.
CTATAATGAATGGTTTGGAAACCATGGCCTGGCTTAAACAAAACCTTCCGGAACAAAAGGTACTGGCTTTAACCGTAGACCAGGAAGATGAGCACATTATAAAAATGCTACGCTTAGGATGCCGGGGATATCTTCTGAAAGATATCGATCCTGAAATGTTTGAACATGCCCTTAATTCTACCATAAACACCGGGTATTTTACCAATAAAACCATCTCTGATGCCATGAGCCATGAAGAGCGAAAGAAAAATTATCACGCATTAACCGGTCGTGAAATGGAATTCCTTACTCATGCCTGTAGTGAAAAAACCTATAAAGAAGTGGCGAAAGATATGAACCTAAGTCCCAAAACAGTGGAAAATTACCGCGAAAGCCTTTTTTCAAAATTGCAGGTAAGAAGCAGGGTTGGGTTGGTCATGTTTGCCATAAAGGAAGAAATATTTAAGGTTTAATTTCCTCACAGCTTCTCAAACTAATTTTTATTAGAGTTGCTTAATCCTTACTATCTTTGCAAAAAAAACTGTGATAGATTCAGCTAAGATAGAATTACGGAATTTACGGGTAAAGGATTATGAGGAATTGAAAATTTCCATGATCAAAAGTTATCATATGATGCCTGATGAATACTGGAGCAAAGGAGAGATTAAAACGCTGGTCAACAAATTTCCTGAGGGCCAGCTGTGTATTGTGATCGATAATAAAATCGCGGGTTGTGCCTTATCTATTATTGTAGATTACGATAAATTTGATGATACTCATACTTATGAGTCCATCCTTGGGGGCGAAAATTTCTCCACACATTCTAAAAACGGGAATGTGATTTACGGTATAGATGTTTTTATTCATCCCGAATATCGCGGCATGCGATTGGGGAGACGTTTGTATGAAGCGCGAAAAGAGCTTTGTGAACACTTAAATTTAAAGGCGATCGTCTTTGGGGGAAGAATTCCGAATTATGCCAAATATGCTGATGAGCTTACTCCAAAAAAATACATTGAAAAAGTGAAATTACAGGAAATTCATGATCCTGTTTTATCCTTCCAGCTTTCCAATGATTTTCACGTAAAAAAAGTGATCAAAGGATATCTCTCCGGGGATCATGAAAGTAAGGAATTTGCCACGTTGATGGAATGGAATAATATCTATTATACCAAGCCTGAAAATTTAATAAAAGTAACCAAGACAGTTGTTCGGCTTGGTTTGGTGCAGTGGCAAATGAGACTTTTTAAGGATTATGATGCCCTGGTTGCCCAGATCGAATTTTTTGTGGACGCGGTGAGTAATTATCAAAGTGATTTTATTCTTTTCCCGGAATTGTTCAATGCCCCGCTTATGGCGCAGTTCAATCATTTAAGCGAGCCTGAGGCAATCCGGGGATTGTCTGATTATACCGATCGTTTACTGGATACGTTCAGGGAATTTGCCGTAAATTATAACATCAATATTATTACGGGAAGTATGCCGCAGGCCGTTGGCGAGCATATGTATAATGTAGGATTTTTGTGCCGCCGCGACGGAAGTTATGAGCGTTATGAAAAAATCCATATTACTCCGGCAGAAGAATCTGCCTGGGGCATGAAAGGAGGAAGTCAGGTAGAAACTTTTGATACCGACTGTGGGAAAGTTGGAATTCAAATTTGCTATGATGTGGAATTTCCTGAATTATCCCGGCTCATGTGCGAAGACGGCATGAACATCTTATTTGTTCCCTTTATGACCGATACCCAAAATGGTTATTCCCGGGTGAAAATTTGTGCCCAGGCCAGGGCCGTAGAAAATGAATGTTATGTGGCAATAGCTGGTTCCGTGGGAAATCTTCCGAAGGTGGATAATATGGATATACAATATGCCCAAAGTGCCGTTTTCACCCCTTCAGATTTTGCCTTTCCGGTGAATGGGATCAAAGCTGAAGCGACCCCGAATACAGAAAGCACTTTATTGGTGGATATAGATTTGGATCTTTTAAAAGAATTGCACAACTTCGGAAGTGTTCGAAATTTGCAGGATAGAAGAAAAGATCTTTATACCCTGAAGAGGAAAAAACTAAAACTAACAGATTAATTTTACTCTTTCAAATATTATTTCTTTAATTTTGAAGTGTGAATAAGCCAAACCAGAACATTACTACATCTTTTATTATTGAGGTCATTTCCATTATTAAAAATCGACCCTAAAAGATGTGCGTTCTATTCATTATAATATAATCCAAGCCATCTTTTTAGATGGCTTTTTTTATTTGCTAAACATGAGTTTTACATAAATCAAATCAATTAGCGGTCGTAATATCAATTGTTTTAAACGACTGAAAAACAGAAGTTTATGATTATTGAATTCAATTTGAAATTAATTCAACACTTGGAAATTGCCGTAAACAGTATACTTAACAAAGTAATTTTATCTAAAGTTGCCAAAGAATATAGATATCAATGAATAATAAATTCAGCAAAATTATAACCCAAAGTGATTCTCAACCCGCTTCTCAGGCTATGCTCCATGCAATTGGATTAAGCCGTGAAGATTTAAAGAAACCATTTGTGGGGATTGGAAGTACAGGTTATGAGGGTAATCCCTGTAACATGCATTTAAATGACCTGGCCAAAGAGGTGAAAAAAGGGACTCAGCAGGCCGGGATTAACGGTCTTATCTTTAATACGATTGGAGTAAGCGATGGAATTTCCATGGGGACACAGGGAATGCGATATTCCCTTCCCTCACGAGATCTTATCGCCGATTCTATGGAAACGGTTGTTAACGGAATGTTATACGATGGTTTGGTTACGGTGGTGGGTTGCGATAAAAATATGCCCGGCGCCCTCATGGCCATGTTGCGAATTAATAGGCCATCTATTTTAGTTTATGGCGGAACGATTTCTTCAGGTTGCCATAATGGTAAAAAACTGGATGTGGTTTCCGCTTTTGAAGCCTGGGGTTCCAAGGTTGCAGGAGATATGCAGGAAGAGGAATATCAACAGGTGATCGAAAAAGCCTGTCCCGGAGCCGGTGCCTGTGGGGGAATGTATACGGCCAATACCATGGCTTCCGCAATTGAGGCCTTGGGTATGAGTATGCCTTTTAATAGTTCAAATCCCGCGACTGGTCCTGAAAAAGCTCAAGAAAGTATAGAAGCGGGTAAGCAGATGGAATATCTTTTGGAAAAAGATTTAAAGCCTAAGGATATTGTTACGGCAAAATCTTTGGAAAATGCGATTCGTTTATTGACTGTTCTTGGTGGTTCCACCAATGCGGTGCTGCATTTTCTGGCTATAGCTAAGGCTGCGGAGATCAGTTTTGGGCTTAAAGATTTTGAACGAATTTGTAATGACACCCCGTTTCTGGCAGATTTGAAGCCAAGCGGAAAATATTTAATGGAAGATGTACATCGCGTAGGAGGAATTCCAGCAGTGATGAAATATATGCTTGAAAAAGGCTTGCTCCATGGGGATTGCATGACCGTAACCGGCAAAACCATTGCTGAAAATCTTGAAAATGTAAAACCCTTGGAAGATGGTCAGGATGTGATTATGCCTGTGGAAAAACCAATAAAATCTACCGGCCATATTCGTATTCTTTATGGAAATCTTGCTTCGGAAGGTTCTGTGGCCAAGATCACGGGAAAAGAAGGTTTAAAATTTACCGGAAAAGCAAAAGTTTTTAATGGTGAATTTGAAGCCAATAAAGGAATTTCTGATGGAGCCGTTAAAAAGGGGGATGTTGTGGTAATTCGCTACGAAGGCCCAAAAGGAGGCCCGGGAATGCCCGAAATGTTGAAACCAACCTCTGCCATCATGGGGGCCGGTTTAGGTAAAGAAGTTGCTTTAATAACCGATGGAAGGTTTTCCGGCGGAACCCATGGTTTCGTAGTAGGTCATATAACTCCGGAAGCACAGGAAGGTGGGTTGATTGGTTTACTGGAAGATGGTGATGAAATAAGCATCAATGCTGAAACTAACAGAATTGAAGCAAATCTTTCCGAAGAAGTGATAATTGAAAGAAAAAAGAAATGGAAAGCCCCCGGATTGAAAGTTTCCGGAGGTGTTCTATATAAATATGCCAAAACGGTTTCCTCAGCTTCAGAAGGCTGCGTGACCGATGAATTTTAATATGTCGAATTATGGAAGTTAAAACAGCAAGTTTTGGAGAAAAAACATCTGATAAATCGGTTACTGTTTCAGGAGCTGAAGCGGTAATCAAATGTTTGCTGGAAGAAGGTGTTGAAACAATATATGGTTATCCCGGCGGCGCCATTATGCCCGTTTATGATGAATTATATAAATATCAGGATAAGTTACATCACGTGCTCACACGCCACGAACAAGGCGCAACACACGCCGCGCAAGGTTATGCCCGGGTGACGGGGAAAGTGGGTGTTGCCATAGCCACTTCCGGTCCCGGCGCGACCAATCTCGTGACCGGCATTGCAGATGCGCAAATTGATTCTACTCCCATGGTTTGTATAACCGGGCAGGTAGGTTCACATTTATTGGGGAGTGATGCGTTTCAGGAAACCGATATTGTAGGGATTTCCACCCCAATTACGAAATGGAATTACCAGATCACGAAAGCTGAAGAGATTCCTGAAATAATGGCTAAAGCCTTTTATATCGCGAAGTCTGGCCGTCCCGGACCAGTTTTAGTAGATATTACCAAAGATGCCCAATTTGCGTCCCTGGAATTCAGCTATAAAAAATGTTCCGGTATTCGTAGCTATCAGCCTTTTCCGGAGGTCAACCTTTTGGAGGTGGAGCGAGCTGCGGAAGTGATTAATAATGCCAAAAAACCAATGATCGTTTGGGGCCAGGGTGTAATCCTGGGTGGTGCAGAAGAAGAACTTAAGCAGGTGGTGGAAAAATCCGGAATCCCGGCAGCCTGGACTATTTTAGGCCTTTCCGCTTTACCAACTGATCATCCTTTGAATGTTGGAATGGTGGGTATGCATGGCAATTATGGGCCAAATATTCTTACCAATGAGTGCGACGTTTTAATTGCCATCGGGATGCGTTTTGATGACCGGGTTACTGGAAATCTAGAGCATTACGCCAAGCAGGCAAAAGTGGTACACTTTGAAATCGATCCAGCTGAAATCAATAAAAATGTACATGCAGATTATCCTGTACTAGGTGATGTAAAACAAACTTTAAAAATTTTACAGGAATTGTTGAATGAGAATAAACATGAAGCCTGGCATCAGCAATTTAAAGAGATGTACAAAACCGAATATGAAAAAGTTATAAAAGGAAATATGGATCCCACCAAGCCTAAAATTGGTATGGGTGAGGTTTTACAGGAAATAAACAATTGTTCTAAAGGTGATGCCATTATTGTTTCAGATGTTGGGCAGCACCAAATGGTTGCCTGTCGTTATGCGAAATTCAATAAAACCAGGAGTAATGTGACTTCCGGTGGGCTTGGGACTATGGGCTTTGCCCTTCCTGCCGCTATTGGCGCGAAAATGGGGTGTCCTGATAGGGATGTAGTGGCGGTGATAGGAGATGGAGGTTATCAAATGACCATTCAGGAATTAGGAACTATTTTTCAAACGAAAGTACCGGTGAAAATTGTGATTTTAAATAATGGTTTCTTAGGAATGGTTCGCCAGTGGCAGCAAATGTTCTTTGATAGAAGATATGCTTCAACTGAAATGACCAATCCAGATTTTGTGACCATAGCCAAAGGTTATCATATCAAAACCGGGCAGGTTACAGAAAGGAGTCAGCTTAAGGATGCCGTTCAGGAAATGATGGAATGTGATGAAGCATTTTTCCTTGAAGTAAAAGTAGAACAGGAAGAAAATGTCTTTCCAATGATTCCCACGGGAGCAGCAGTTTCAGAAATACTATTAGAATAATGGAAAAGAAGAATTATACAGTTTCGATTTATACGGAAAATAACCTGGGACTTTTAAGCCGTATCGCTGCGATATTTCTGAAAAGGCATATCAATATTGAAAGTATTACCGCTTCGCCTAGCGAAGTGAACGAAGTGATGCGTTTCATTATAGTGGTGAAGGTAACCGAAGCACAGATCAAAAAGATCGTGGGACAAATTGAAAAGCAAATTGAAGTGATCAAAGCTTTTTATCATACTGATGAGGAAACGATTTATCAGGAAACTGCGCTTTATAAGATTAGATCTGAAGATTTCCTGGACGATCATAATATTCAGGATTTTATTAAAGAAACGAACGCGCGCATTGTAACTGTTACCAAAAAGTTTTTCGTGATCGAAAAAACAGGAAAACGTGGTGAAGTTGATGCACTTTATGACAAATTAAAACCTTACGGACTCATGCAATTCGTGAGATCTGGAACTATAGCCGTAACCAAAAATGAAATGCCCATATCAGGTATTTTAGAAAAATTCAATACAACAAATTCAATATCATGACAAATTATTTTAACAGCCTTTCTTTACGTGATCAACTGGCCCAATTGGGAACCTGTAGGTTTATGGACCTGGATGAATTCAGTGACGGAATTGCTGCTTTAAAAGATAAAAAAATAGTGATCGTGGGCTGTGGGGCCCAGGGACTTAATCAGGGACTCAACATGCGGGACAGTGGTCTCGATATTTCTTATGCACTTCGTGAAAGTGCGATCAAAGAAAAAAGACAGTCTTATAAAAATGCTTCTGAAAATGGCTTTAAGGTGGGCACTTATGAGGAATTGCTTCCAAGTGCCGATCTTGTGATCAACCTGACTCCAGATAAGCAGCACACCCCGGTAATAGAATCTATCATGCCGCATATCAAGAAAGATGCGGTGCTTTCTTATTCTCATGGTTTCAATATCGTGGAAGAGGGAATGAAACTTAGAGATGATATTACCGTAATTATGGTCGCTCCAAAATGTCCCGGAACTGAAGTTCGGGAAGAATACAAACGCGGTTTTGGAGTACCCACATTAATTGCTGTACATCCTGAAAATGATCCTCAGGAAATTGGACTGGATTGGGCTAAAGCCTATGCGTATGCTACCGGAGGTCACCGGGCAGGAGTTTTGGAATCTTCTTTTGTGGCTGAAGTAAAATCAGATTTAATGGGGGAGCAAACCATGCTTTGTGGCGTGCTTCAAACAGGATCTATCCTCACATTTGATAAAATGGTTGCTGATGGCGTAGAACCAAAATATGCTGCCAAACTTATTCAGTATGGTTGGGAAACCATTACGGAAGCTTTAAAACATGGTGGGATCACCACGATGATGGACAGGCTTTCCAACCCGGCGAAATTGAGAGCGAACGAGATCGCTTCAGATTTAAAAGAAAAAATGCGCCCGCTTTTTCAAAAGCATATGGATGATATTATTTCCGGGGCTTTTAGTAACCGAATGATGAAAGACTGGGCCAATGACGATAAGGAACTCTTAGAGTGGCGTGCGGAAACTGAAAATACCGCCTTCGAGCAAACTGAAGCAACTTCCGAAGAAATTAAAGAACAGGAATATTTTGATAAAGGAGTTTTACTGGTTGCTTTTGTAAAAGCAGGGGTAGAGCTGGCTTTTGAAACCATGGTGGAAGCCGGAATCATCGAAGAATCTGCTTATTACGAGTCTTTACATGAAACCCCGCTAATTGCCAATACGATTGCCCGTAAAAAATTATATGAAATGAACCGGGTAATTTCTGATACCGCGGAATATGGTTGTTACCTTTTTGATCATGCGGCCAAGCCTTTGATCAAAGATTATGTGAACAGCTTGGAACCAGAAGTTGCCGGAAAAACTTTCGGTGATACTTATGACGGGGTCGATAATCAGGAATTAATTGCGGTAAACGATTCTATTAGAAATCACCCAGTGGAAAAAGTGGGCGCGAAGCTTAGAACGGCAATGACCGCAATGAAGAAAATATACGCATAATGGATACGCTGCTGGCAAAAGATCAAATTTATAAACCCAAACTTGAAGCGGTGAGAGAAGCTGCTCAAAGGATCTCCAAGGTTGTTTTGAAGACTCCCCTGGCTGAGTCTTTTACTTATAGTAAACGCTTTCAGGCAAATGTGATGTTGAAAAGAGAGGATCTGCAACAGGTTCGGTCTTATAAAATCCGCGGCGCTTATAACAAGATCTCGAGCCTTACACAGGACCAGCTTAAAAAAGGGGTAATTTGTGCCAGCGCGGGCAACCATGCCCAGGGAGTAGCTTTTGCCTGTAATAAATTGGAGGTAAACGGGGTGATTTATATGCCTATTACCACGCCGAGGCAAAAAGTGGAACAAACGCAAATGTTCGGTGGAGAATGGGTTAAGGTGATCCTAAAAGGTGACACCTACGATGATTCTTTCAAAAGTGCGATGAAGCACATGGATAAATTCGGACTGGTTTTCATACATCCTTTTGATGATGAAAAGGTGATTGAAGGACAGGCTACTATTGCTTTGGAAATACTTGAACAGGTAGACGTTCCCATAGATTATGTTTTTGCACCCCTTGGCGGTGGAGGTTTGCTGGCGGGGCTATCTACAGTCTTTAAACAATTATCACCCAAAACAAAAATTATTGGGGTGGAGCCGGCGGGTGCCGCTTCCATGTCTACTTCTTTAAAAGAAGGCAAAATTGTAGAATTGCCATTTATTGAGCGTTTTGTAGATGGTGCAGCCGTGCAAAAAGTAGGCAGTAGAAATTTTGCCATTTGTAAGGAAAACCTGGATGATATGATTACCGTACCGGAAGGCAAAATTTGTCAGACGATATTGGATTTATATAATCAGGATGCGATCGTGGTAGAACCTGCCGGCGCCATGGCACTTTCAGCCTTAGATCAATATGCAGAAGAGATCAAAGGCAAGAACGTGGTATGTATGGTGAGCGGAAGTAATAATGATATTACCAGAACCGCAGAAATTAAAGAACGGGCACTATTATACGCCGGAATCAAACATTATTTTATCATAAGTTTCCCGCAAAGAGCCGGTGCTTTAAAAGAATTTGTGGCAAAAGTCCTTGGTCCCAATGATGATATTACACATTTTGAATATTCAAAAAAGCATCATAGGGAAAATGGTCCTGCTGTTGTGGGTATCGAGTTGAGCGATCCTGCTGATTTTGGCCCACTGGTGGAAAGGATGAAAAAGAAGAATTTTTACGGGGAATATTTAAATGATAAACCCAATTTATTTCAATTTCTGGTTTAAAACAAAACATGAATAGATTTTTTATGTACATTTGCATGGTGAATTCGATGAAACAAATAATATTACCCATTTTTAATTTCAGGCCCCGCCGCAGTTAATTGCGCGTGAGACCTGAATTCTTCTTTTAATATTATTTGATTTTACCATTTTGAAACACTTACAACACAGCATAGAATTTAAATTATATATCAGGATTTTTTCTGATATATCGCCCATGCGCCGCTTTTTCCCCCGCACGTAAGTGCGTATACTATTTATGGAACTTAGGTGAGTCCGGTTCCCCTTTCGAAATCAAAATCAAATATTTATTTAACCTTAAATTTCTTAGCAGATGAAAATTGTCATTGCTAATAAATCTCATGCTTCCTACGCGGAGCAAATTTGTACCACTATCGAGGAATCTGCGAAAGTTCGCGGAACCGGTATTGCACGACGTACTCCAGAATACATTATTAGTAAAATGGAGAAAGGCAATGCGGTGATTGCTCTCGAGGGTGAGAAATTTGCCGGTTTCTGCTATATAGAAACCTGGAGTCATGATAAATATGTAGCGAATTCCGGGCTTATTGTACATCCTGATTTTCGGGAGCAGGGATTAGCCAAAAAGATCAAAGAGGTCATTTTTAAATATTCGCGGGAGAAATACCCGGGTGCGAAGATCTTTGGAATAACCACAGGTCTTGCCGTGATGAAAATCAATTACGAACTGGGCTATCAACCGGTAACATTTTCTGAATTAACCGATGATGAAAGTTTCTGGAAAGGCTGCCAAACCTGCAAAAATTACGATATTCTCACCCGTACCGAACGTAAAATGTGTCTTTGTACAGGCATGTTGTATGATCCGGAAAAGAAAACCAAATCCTCTGAAACCGAAAATAAAATAAGCAGGTTTAACGAAAAGGCTTTTAAACGGCTGAAGAATATTAAGCAGACATTGTTTTATAAAAAGGAAGGCTGACTATTGACCACCCCGTCCGACCGGGGGTCGGACACCCCTCCTTTGGTAAGGAGGGGAGCTTTTGGGAAGATTTTTGGCTGAGAAAAATAAAGAGTTTTAATTCTCCCACATGAAGGGTTTTTAGAAAATATAGGGATAATAAATGAAAAAATATTAGTGCATCCGTGGCAAAAAAAGAATAAAATTAATAATACTCCGTCATCCTGAACTTGTTTCAGGATCTGGATAGAAGCTGAAACAAGTTTTAGCTTGACGGTTCAAGAAGAAATAGAATGAAAAAAGTAGTGATAGCATACAGTGGAGGTTTAGATACTTCTTATTGTGCGAAATATTTATCTAAAGAAGAGAATTTCGAGGTTCATGCGGTTAGCGTGAATACCGGGGGATTTTCAGAAGAAGAAATAGAAAAAATTGGTTCCAATGCCCAAAAGATCGGTGCTAAAACTTATAAAAATATAGATGCGGTTTCGTCTTTTTATAATAAGGTGGTGAAATATCTCATTTTCGGAAATGTGCTGAAAAACGACACCTATCCGCTTTCGGTTAGCGCGGAAAGAATTGTACAGGCCATTGAAATTGTGAATTATGCAAAATCCATTGATGCTGAATATATCGCACACGGTAGCACGGGCGCAGGGAATGATCAGGTGAGGTTTGATATGATTTTTCAAATCATCGCTCCACACATTCAGATCATCACGCCTATCAGGGATAAACAATTGACCCGTCAGGAGGAAATCGAATACCTAAAGGCGAACGGCGTAGATATGAACTGGGAAAAAGCCAAATATTCTATAAATCGTGGATTATGGGGAACCAGCGTTGGTGGTTCAGAAACGCTGACTTCAGAAAAACCTTTGCCTGAAGAAGCTTATCCTTCACAATTGCAGGAAAAGGAATCGAAACAAATCAGGCTTGGCTTTACCAAAGGAGAACTCACCTCGATCAACGGCAAAGAAAATTCTCCGGAAAAAAATATTGAAAAGCTGGAAAGCATTGCTTCAAAATATGCTATTGGCCGGGATATTCATGTGGGCGACACCATAATTGGTATTAAAGGGCGAGTTGGTTTTGAAGCTTCCGCAGCTTTAATTACCATTAAAGCACATCATTTGCTGGAAAAACATACGCTCAGTAAATGGCAGCTTCAGCATAAGGATTATTTGGCCAATTGGTATGGAACACACTTGCACGAAGGCCTGTATCTTGATCCGGTAATGCGGGATTTAGAAGCATTTCTGGAAAGTTCCCAGGAGCAGGTGAGTGGCGAAGTGTTTGTTTCCCTACATCCTTACCGGTTTACACTGGACGGAATCAAATCAAAATATGATTTAATGAACTCCGGATTTGGCAAATATGGCGAAGAAAATAAAGCCTGGACGGCAGATGATGCAAAAGGTTTCATTAAGATCCTTTCCAATTCCGGCAAGATCTACGAACACGTAAAACAAGAGCAATGATCGAAGCAGGAATAATAGGCGGCGCGGGATATACCGCAGGAGAGTTAATCCGAATCTTGCTCTGGCATCCGGAAGTGAACCTGAATTTTATCTACAGCACTTCACAACCAGGAAAATTTGTGTCTGGAATTCACCAGGATCTGGTTGGAGATACCGAACTTAAATTTACAGATAAGATCAATACTGAAGCAGATGTGGTTTTTCTCTGTCTTGGCCACGGGAATTCCAGAAAATTCCTGGCTGAAAATAAATTTTCTGAAAATACTAAAATCATTGATTTGAGTACCGATTTCAGAATGAATGGCGAACATGATTTTATCTACGGTTTACCTGAATTCAATAAAGAGAAGATCAAAAAGGCCAATTTCATTGCCAATCCCGGTTGTTTTGCCACGGCTATTAGCCTGGCAATTCTTCCTTTGGCAAAGGCAAAAAAAGTAGAAGGTGAATGGCATGTAAACGCCGTAACCGGGGCCACGGGAGCGGGAACTTCTTTATCTCCAACTACACATTTTACCTGGCGGGACAATAATTTTTCAGCTTATAAATCTTTTGAACATCAGCATTTACTGGAGATTGGGCAGAGTTTAAAGAAACTTCAGCAGGGATTCGATCAAACTGTCAATTTTATTCCAAACAGGGGCAATTTTTCACGAGGAATTCACGCCACTGCTTACACTAAATTTTCCGGAAGCATAGAGGAAGCAAAGCAAATTTATTCTGAAGCCTATAAAGACGCTGCCTTCACATTTTTAACCGAAGAAGAAATGCATTTAAAACAGGTAGTGAATACAAATAAATGTTTGCTGAAATTGCAGAAATTCGGTGATAATCTTTTGATCACCAGTGTGATCGATAATTTATTAAAAGGCGCTTCCGGGCAGGCGGTTCAAAACCTGAATTTGATGTTTGGCCTGGATGAAAGAACCGGTCTGAATTTAAAAGCTAATTATTTTTAGAAGTGAAAAACAAAATTGGCACATTGAGCGCAGTCGAAATGTGGAAGTTTGAAGTTAGAAAAGTGATGCTGGAGGTTGGAAACTGGAGGCTGGAAGTTAGGAAAACCAGTATCGTCACCCTGAACTGGGTTCAGGGTCTATAATACGTAACTAAATAAAAATACGTCACTGTGAGTGAAACGAAGCAGTCCCTGTTAAAATTGAAGGATTGAGATTGCCAAACGAGCGATAACTTGTTCGCAATGACAAAAAAATAAAAATAGAACCATGAAAATAGCCATAATTGGTGCGGGGAACCTGGGAAAATCAATTGCAAAAGGATTGATTTTTGGCAATGCGTTTACAACACTTTACCTCACCAAGCGTAAGACTGATGATATTAAAGAATATGAAGAATATTCCAAAGTTTCGGTAACTTCAAATAATATAGAGGCAGTAAAGAATTCTGATATTCTCATTTTTGCGGTTCAGCCCACCCAATTAGAAAGAATCCTGGAAGAAATTAAAAATGAACTGACTGAAAAGCATGTTTTAATTTCTACTGTAACCGGTTTCAAAATTCAAAGAATTGAATCGGTAGTTGGGAAAGATCAGTTTATCATTCGTTCGATGCCAAATACGGCGATAGCAGTTGGAAAATCGATGACCTGTTTGTGCAGTAATGAAAAAGGCCAAAAAAGGATTGCCATTGCCGAAGCTATTTTTAATCGACTTGGACACAGTATTATCATTCCTGAAAATAAAATGCAGGCCGCTACCGTCATTTGTGCCAGCGGAATCGCATTCTGGATGCGTTTAATCCGCGCAACAACTCAGGGAGCCGTACAGCTGGGATTTGATGCAAAAGAGGCACAGGAGCTCTCTATGCAGACCTGTTTAGGTGCGGCCAGCTTGTTAATAGAATCTGGCAAACATCCGGAAGAAGAGATCGATAAAGTAACCACCCCGCGTGGCTGCACCATTGAAGGTTTAAATGAGATGGAGCACAATGGCCTAAGTTCTTCTTTAATAAAAGGAATCCAGGCATCTTTTAAAAAGATTAATAACATAACTGAAAAGTAACTCATGCAATTATTCGATGTATATCCGCTTTATGATATTGCTCCGGTTAGGGGGGAAGGCTGCTATGTTTTTGAAGAAAACGGGCAAAAATACCTGGATCTCTATGGAGGTCATGCGGTAATCTCGATTGGTCATTCACATCCCGAATATGTAAGAGCGATTACCAATCAGGTTCAGAAACTTGGTTTCTATTCTAATTCTATCAAAAACCCTTTACAGGTGGAGTTGGCGGAAAAGCTGGAACAGGTTTCAGGAGTTAAGGATTATAGTCTCTTTTTATGTAATTCCGGCGCCGAGGCCAATGAAAATGCGCTAAAAGTTGCCTCATTTAAGACTGGAAGAAGTAAAATAATATATTTCGAAAATGCTTTCCACGGAAGGACTTCCGGGGTGGTGGCAGTGACCGATAATGAGTCGATTAAAGCTGCTTTCAATAAAGACCATCAGGTAGTGAAATTGCCTTTTGGAGATATTGAAGCCCTTGAAGCTGAATTAAGCAAAAATGATGCAGCGGCAGTGATTTACGAAGTGATCCAGGGGGTGGGCGGTCTCGATGAAGCCAGTGCAGAATTTTATCAGAAGTCGGCCACATTGTGCAAACGAGCCGGCACCTTGCTTATTGCCGATGAGGTTCAGTCTGGCTATGGGAGAACGGGAGATTTTTTTGCTTTTCAAAAATATGGCATAAGGCCGGATATTATTTCCATGGCCAAAGGCATGGGAAATGGGTTTCCCATAGGCGGAATTTTGATCGATCATAAGATTGAAGCAAAATTCGGAATGCTGGGTACCACTTTCGGCGGAAATCATCTGGCCTGTGCCGCGGGAATTGCGGTTTTAAACACTATTGAAAAAGAAAATCTCGCCGAAAACGCGAGGGAACTTTTTGAATATGTAAAACAAAAAGCTGGCGATATTCCGCTAATAAAAAAAATTAAAGGCCGCGGATTAATGATTGGGCTTGAGTTCGATTTTGAGATCACCCCATTGCGGAAGGAGTTGCTTTTTGAACATAAAGTGTTTACGGGGGCGTCCTCCAATAAACAGCTTTTACGGATTTTACCGCCATTGAACATCAAAAAAGAGCATTTTGATATGTTTTTTGGGGCATTGAAAATTGCGTTGGATAATAGTAAATAAAAAGACCTCACAGGTTTTCAAAACCTGTGAGGTCTGATAAGCAATCACATGACCAATGGGAAAATTACAAATCAAACAAACTTTCGACTTATACTTTTTTCAGCTTCTCAAGTGATCCTAAATCGAATTTAGAATTCCAAAAATGAAATAAATGAAAAATTACATCAGTTTAGCTGACATAGACAATCTGGAAGACTTAATTTCAGAAGCGATTCAACTGAAGAAAAATAATAACGCTGCAACTCTTGGAAAAGGAAAAACCCTGGGAATGTTGTTTTTTAATCCGAGCCTGCGTACACGCTTAAGTACTGAAAAGGCGGGGCGTTTGCTCGGGATGGATGTGATGGTGATGAATGCCGATAAAGACGGTTGGGCGCTTGAATTTGAAGATGGCGCAGTGATGGATTCCAATAAAGCTGAACACATTCAAGAAGCTGCGGGCGTTTTATCTCAATATTGTGATATCATAGCCGTTCGGGCATTTCCGGAATTGAAAGATCGTGAAAAAGATGAGATGGAACTGGTGATCAATAGTTTCAAAAAATATGCAACAGTTCCCGTGGTAAATCTCGAAAGCGCAACCGGTCACCCCTTACAGGCACTTACCGATGCAATTACGATTTCAGAATTGAAAAAAAGTAAAAACCCCAAAGTGGTTTTGACCTGGGCTCCGCATCCCAAAGCCTTGCCACAATCGGTTCCCAATTCTTTTGCTGAATTTATTCAGAAAACGGATGCTGAACTGGTAATTGCCAATCCGGAAGGTTATGATCTTAATCCAAAGATTACGGGAAATATCAAAATTTATCACAATCAGGAAGAAGCATTAAAAGATGCCGATTTTGTATATGTAAAAAACTGGAGTAGTTATGAAAATTATGGCAACAAACCTGACGTTTCAGAAAATTGGACTTTTAATGGGGATAAATTAAAAATGACCAATAATGCCAAAGTAATGCATTGTTTACCGGTGAGAAGAAATGTGGTGATTGCCGATGAGGTTTTGGACAGTGAGCATTCGGTTGTACTCCAACAGGCCAATAACAGGACTTTTGCGGCACAGGCAGTTTTAAAGCGGTTGTTGGAAAGTTTGTAAAGTTTGAAAGTGAAAAGTAGAATTTTTGTCACATTGAGCTTGCCTCGCCGGCAGGCAGGCGAAGTCGAAATGTGGAAAATTGAGAACTATAAATACTGATGTTGGGTTTTATCAGATAGGATCGTCAAGCTGAACTTGTTTCAGCTTCTAAAGAGATCCTGAAACAAGTTCAGGATGACTAGATTAATACATCAGGTTGAGCTTGATCCAGCTTCCGGATAGATACTGAAAGCGAAAAATCAACAGCGTCAAACATGTTCAGTATAGCGAATAAGAAAAAAGTGCGTATGCAACAAAAACTAAAAATTATAAAAATAGGAGGAAAGCTTATTGAAAATGAGCAAAACCTATCTGTTTTTCTGGATGATTTCGTGAAACTTAAAGGCGCGAAAATCCTTGTGCACGGTGGCGGAAATATGGCCACTGAAGTTGCCGGAAAACTGGGTTTTGAAACCAAGATGCTTGACGGACGCAGGATTACAGATAAAAATTCCATGGAAGTGATCACTATGGTTTACGGTGGCCTCATTAACAAAAATATCGTGGCGAAACTTCAGCATTTAGAATGCAATGCCATTGGATTGTGTGGTGCTGATGGAAATAGTATAATTTCCAAAAAAAGACCGGTAAAAGAAGTTGACTTTGGGTATGTAGGTGATATTGTAAAAATTAATTCTGCCTTTATTTCGTCGCTATTGGAGCAAAAGATCGTTCCGGTTTTTTCGGCGATTTCTTATGGTGGGGAAGGGCAGCTTTTTAATACAAATGCCGATTCTGTCGCTTCGGAAATTGCCCGTGCTTTAAGCCACGATTTTGAAACTGAATTATACTATTGTTTTGAAAAGAAAGGCGTGCTGGCGAATGCGGACGATGATGAATCTGTTATAGAAAATTTAGACCGAAGAAAATATAAAGATTTGATAGAGAAAAAAGTGATCACCGATGGGATGTTGCCAAAATTGCAGAATTGTTTTGAAGCTTTGGAAAATGGGGTAGAAAGGATCTTTTTAGGAAATTCTGAATTGCTTCAGAAAAAGTCGAAACATACAAAAATCATAGCTTAATGAAAATTTCAAAATTGCAGAACCAGGCACTTGAGCTTCTGGAAAATTTGATTATGACGCAGTCTTTTTCCGAAGAAGAAGAGCAAACGGCAACATTACTTGAAGGTTGGATGCATGATCATAATATCGATTTTGAAAGGGATTCAAATAATATTTGGGCGAAAAATAAATATTTCGATGAAGCTAAACCCACGCTTTTATTAAACTCCCATCACGATACGGTAAAACCCAATAAAGGATATACCCGCGACCCTTTTAAAGCTGAAATTCTGGATGGAAAGTTGTTTGGTTTGGGCAGTAACGATGCCGGGGGATGTTTGGTTTCCCTTCTGGCGACTTTCACCTACTTCTATAATTCAGAAGATCTCACCTACAATATCATTTTTGCTGGAACGGCAGAAGAAGAAACTAACGGCAAGGATGGAATTTCTATGATGCTCCCCATTATGCCCAATATTGATGTGGCCATTGTGGGAGAACCTACACTGATGAATCTGGCAGTCGCTGAAAAAGGTTTAGTGGTTTTTGATGCGAAGGTTGTGGGAACTCCTTCCCATGCCGCACACCCAAACGATAATAACTGTATTTATAAATCAGCTAAAGCTTTGCAATGGTTCGAAAATTTTAAATTCCCTAAGCTTTCCGAAATTCTGGGGGAAGTGAAATTAACAGTGACCCAGATAAAGGCAGGAACCCAACATAACGTAGTGCCGGCAGATGTGGATCTGGTTATTGATGTAAGGGTAAACGACCGCTATACGAATGAAGAAGTAAATGAAATTTTACAAAAACAGGCCCCGGTTGATGAAATCATACCGAGATCGTTACGTTTAAATTCATCTTCCATACCCCTGGATCATGAGTTGGTAAAAGCAGGGATTAGTCTGGGCATGAAAACTTATGGTTCGCCAACACTTTCAGACCAGGCGATGCTAAAATGCCCTTCGCTTAAATTGGGTCCCGGGGATTCCACCAGATCGCATTCGGCCGATGAGTTCATTTATGTGAAAGAAGTGGAGGAGGGGATAGAAAAATATATCAAATTGTTGGAAAAAGCTATAAAGTGAAAAGTGGAAGTTGGAAGCGGGAAACTGGATGTTAGAAGTTGGAAAGAAATTGGGTGTAAGTAAACGGGCATTGCGAACGAAGGGAGAAATCTGAGATTCTTCATTCGTAAACTCCTTCGGAATGACGAAACAATATAAACATTCTTGTTTTAAGCCTATGAAAAGAGCTTTCAATTTTGCTCAAGGTGAGCTCATTTGAAAATAAACAATCATCCAATGTTTTGGTTTATATAAAAGAAGAATTAATATTAAAGGTAACAAAGAAAGGAAAAGGTCATTTCGAACGAAGGGAAAAATCTGAGCTTCCTCAGTTGCCGACTCTTCTGGAATGACCAAAATAAAAACCTCATCGTCATCCTGAACTTGTTTCAGGATCTAAAAAAAGAGCAGGAATAATTTCAGCTTGAGGCGCTAAAAAATAAATATTATGAAACTCTGGGAAAAAGGTATTTCTGTAGATAAGCAAATTGAAAAATTTACCGTTGGAAACGATAGGGAACTGGATATGTTTCTGGCAAAATATGATTTGATCGCTTCAGCAGCACACGCGAAAATGTTGGGGAAAATAGGAATACTTGCCGCGGAAGAAGTAGAGGATATTCAAACTGAACTTGAACATATGAAAACCGATCTTGAAAATGGAAATTTCCTTATTGAGGCAGACTTTGAAGATATACATTCCAAAATCGAATATGAACTTACACAAAAATTAGGCGATACCGGAAAAAAAATACATACGGCCCGCTCCAGGAACGATCAGGTTCTGGTAGCACAACAGCTTTATTTTAAAGAAAACCTTCAGGAAATTTCAGCAAAGACTAAGTCTTTAATAGAAATTCTTTTGGGCCTTGCCGAAAAATATCAAGATAAACTTTTACCCGGTTATACGCATTTGCAGGTAGCAATGCCTTCGTCGTTTGGCTTATGGTTTTCAGCTTATGCTGAATTATTAATCGATGATTTGTATTTGCTGGATGCCGGATTAAAAGTCGTAGATCAGAATCCGCTGGGTTCTGCCGCGGGATATGGTTCCTCATTCCCCATAGATCGTGAATTTACCACTAAAGAATTGGGTTTTTCAGAAATGAAGTATAATGTGGTTGCCGCGCAAATGAGTCGGGGAAAATGTGAACGTACGGTAACTTCCAATATTGCCTCACTTTCCAACACACTAGCCCGTTTTGCGATGGATATTTGCCTTTATATGAGTCAGAATTTTGATTTCATTACTTTTCCGGATGAGCTTACCACCGGTTCGAGTATCATGCCACATAAGAAAAATCCCGATGTTTTTGAATTGATTCGGGGCAAGTGCAATAAACTCCAGGCGATCGCCAATGAAATGATTTTGATCACCAATAATTTACCTAGTGGTTACCATCGGGATTTTCAACTTATCAAAGAGAACAGTATTTACGCGGTAGAAAGTATCAAGGAAATTTTGGATATTTTCAGTCATTCCATTCAGCAAATCCAGGTAAAAGATGTGGATTTGAATGATGAAAAGTATAAATATCTATTCACCGTAGATAGTATTAATGATCTGGTCATGCAGGGGAAATCTTTCCGCGAAGCCTATCAGGAAATTGGCGGACAGGTGCAGAATAATACCTATAAGCCTACGGCCGATAAGAAGCATACACATTTGGGGAGCAAGGATCATCTGGCTTTGGATAAGATCAGGGATAAGTTGATGAATGTAACCAGGTAATGATTTGAGAATTTGAGGATGGGTTAATTTGGAAATGTAGCACTGTTAATGTAGCAATAAAGCAATGTATCAATGTATCATACTCATGATAAGCGTCATTGCGAGCAAAGCGAAGCAATCTCTTTGGTAAGACTGCTTCAGTCATTGTATTCCTTCACAGTGACGTTCCTTTGAATTATCCGATGAAATTAATTAATTATGAGTAGAATTATTTTTTTCGAAGCGCTTCTTCACCCCGTTATTGCTCCGTTCTGAATGATAAACGACTGTCATTGCGAGCAAAGCGAAGCAATCTCTTTCGTAAGACTGCTTTAGTCATTGTATTCCTTCGCGGTGACGTATTAATTATGAGGAGGATTATTTAAGGGTTTATACTGAATAAAAAACCTCCCGAAAATCCGAAGATAATCAGGAGGTCACTACACATAAACAGAACATTTAAATAATGGTCATCTGTCCTAAATTAAGATTCTCATCATTAATGGGCAGATCATCAATATCACTAATCACACTTTCTAAAAAGTCACCAACTTTCTCGGTAGAATAGTGATTATCATTATTAATATCTTTAGTACAAACGTTTAGCTGAATGCTTATTTCCACTGCATTTCTCACCAGTTTTGCTTCTTCAGTCAGGCCAAAATGATCCAGCATCATCGCTGCTGAAAGTATGGAAGCTACGGGATTGGCAATCCCCTTTCCTTTTGCCTGTGGATAGGAACCGTGAATGGGCTCGAACATCGAGTATTTATTTCCAATGGAAGCCGATTCCAACAAACCAATACTGCCGCCAATAACGCTGGCTTCATCTGAAAGGATATCGCCAAACATATTTTCAGTAAGGATTACATCAAACTGTTTAGGGTTAAGGATCATCTGCATTGCTGCATTGTCGATAAATAGGAAATCCAGTGTTACATCCTCATATTTTTTTGCAAGACTGGTCACTGTTTTTCTCCATAATCTGGAAGTTTCCAAAACATTTGCTTTGTCTACAAGGGTCAACTTTTTACTTCTTTTTTGAGCCGCCTGGAAAGCCAGGTGCGCAATACGTTCAATTTCTTCTACGGAATAGGTACAAAGGTCTGATGCTGATTTTCCGTCTTCTGAGGTACTTTTTTCACCAAAATAGATTCCGCCGGTCAACTCCCGGAAAATTACCATATTGGCACCCTGAATGTTTTCAGCTTTTAAAGGGGATTTATTGATAAGCTTATCGTAAGCTTTTACCGGTCTTATATTGGCAAATAAGCCTAATTCTTTTCTAAGTTTAAGTAAGCCCTGCTCTGGTCTAACTTTAGCGGAAGGATCGTTGTCATATTTGGGATCGCCAATCGCCCCGAACAACACAGCATCAGAATTCTTACAAATTTTAAGGGTAGAATCGGGCAAAGGAGTTTCAAATAAATCCATTGCTGCCGCGCCTACCAAGGCTTCTTCAAACTTGAACTCATGCTCAAACCTCTCGGCTATTGCTTTCAATACTTTTACTGATTGCTGTGTGATCTCAGGGCCTATCCCGTCACCGGGTAGAACTGCTATAGTAAACTTCATTTTAATTTGCGATTTTGTCCATTTCCTTTTCTGAAACAGATCTTTTTTGTTCGTATTCCTTAATCCTTTCCAATTTACTGGTGAGGAAATCTATATCGTCATATCCATTGATCAAACAGGTTTTCTTGTAGGTATCAATTTCAAATTTTTCTGATTCTCCGGAAGAATTGATTGAAACCAGTTGATTTTCAAGATCAATCTTAATTTCTTCGGAAGGGTTCGCGGTAATGGCGGTAAATAATTTATATAAATAATCTGGGCTTACCTGCACCGGAAGAAGTCCGTTGTTTAAGGCATTACCTTTAAAAATATCAGCAAAATAACTGGAAATAACTACTTTAAAACCATAAGCTTTTAATGCCCAGGCTGCGTGTTCCCTGCTGGAACCACAACCAAAATTATTTCCCGCAACCAGAATTGAACCTTTATATGTTGGATCGTTTAAAACAAAATCTTTGTTTGGTTCGCCAGTTTTATCATATCTCCAATCCCGAAACAAATTATCTCCAAAACCAGCCTTATCCGTAGCTTTTAAAAATCTCGCCGGAATGATCTGATCGGTATCCACATTTTCTGAATCTAATGGAACCGCAGTAGCTGTAAGTGTTGTAAATTTTTCCATTAGTTCAGTTGTTTGGTGAAATCTGTAATTTTTCCGGCAATGGCCACCGCAGCAGCGGTTAACGGACTTGCCAAAATAGTTCGCGATCCGGGCCCCTGTCTTCCTTCGAAATTTCGGTTGCTTGTGGAAACACAATATTCACCTTCAGGAATTTTATCATCGTTCATGGCCAAACAAGCGGAACATCCGGGTTGGCGCAAAGTAAAACCTGCCTCTTCGAATATTTTATCTAAACCTTCTTTTTTGATCTGGACTGCAACCTGTTGTGAACCGGGAACAATCAAGGCATTTACGTTTTTAGCCTTTTGTTTTCCTTTGATGTAGGAAGCGGCAACCCTAAAATCTTCAATCCTTGAATTGGTACAACTGCCTATAAAAATATAGTTGATAGGTTTTTCCAGAAGAATTTCTCCTGGCTTAAAATTCATATAATGTAATGCCTTGGCATCGCTTTTATTTCCTTCCAGCGGAATCATTCCGGTGATCTTGATCCCCATTCCCGGATTTGTTCCGTAGGTGATCATGGGTTCAATATCTTCAGCTTCAAATTCATATTCCTGATCGAACTTCGCATCATCATCGGTTTTTAATGTTTTCCAATGTGCTTTTAATCTTTCGAATTCTTCTCCTTTAGGAGCAAATTCCCTATCCTTTACATATTCAAAGGTAGTCTCATCGGGAGCTATCAGTCCGCCACGCGCGCCCATTTCAATACTCATATTGCAAACGGTCATTCGGCCTTCCATAGACATTTCTTCAAAAACATTCCCGGCATATTCACAGAAGTAACCAGTCCCTGAATTAGTTCCCAATTTGCTGATAATATATAGGATCACATCTTTTGGCAAAACTCCTTTTTTTAGTTTTCCGTTTACGTTAACCCGGAGTTTTTTTGGTTTCTCGACTAATAGACATTGGCTGGCAAAAACCTGGGTAACCTGGCTGGTACCAATCCCAAAAGCAATGGTTCCAAAGGCACCATGTGTAGAGGTGTGGCTATCCCCGCAAACAATGGTCATTCCCGGTTGGGTAATCCCCAATTCCGGAGCCATTACATGCACAATCCCATTATAAGGATGACCTAAACCATACAGCGTGATATTATTTTCTTCACAATTTTGGGTTAGTTCTTTTAACTGTTTTCTGGACAGCAAATCCTTGACCGGTAAATGCTGATTTTCCGTAGGAGTGTTATGATCAGCCGTAGCCACGATCTTATCAGGCCTAAAAACCGGAACGTCCCTTTCTTTTAATTCATTAAATGCCTGCGGACTGGTAACTTCGTGTATCAGATGTTTATCGATATACAAAATATCCGGTCCGTTAGGTATACTTTCCACAATATGGGCGTCCCATATTTTATCAAATAAAGTTTTCTTCATAAAAATTAAGCGATTGCACGGGTATTTTTACGATAAAGTTCCATGATCTGGTGAACATCGTGATCTAAAACCTGTTTTTTTGCATCTGCAAAACTTAAAAATTCGATATAAACTGAGTCAAGTTCCAGTTTGGTTAATTCATAGCCCAATTTTTTGGCCTTATAAGCTAAGGCAGCTCTTCCGCTTCGGGCAGTTAAAACAATAGCCGATTCGGTTACCCCGACATCGGCTGGATCTATGATTTCGTATGTTTCCCTATTCTTGATGACACCGTCCTGGTGAATGCCTGAACTGTGCGCAAAGGCATTGGCGCCAACGATCGCCTTATTTGGTTGCACCATCATGCCCATTTCTCGGGCGACCATATTGCTGGTGTCAAATAATAAACGAGGATTTATATCGGTATTCAAGTTCAAAGAAGGGTGCTGCCTTAAGATCATGACGACTTCTTCTAGGGCCGTATTTCCTGCTCTTTCGCCTATTCCATTAATTGTACATTCTATTTGCCTTGCGCCATTGGTGACCCCTGCGATCGCGTTTGCGGTTGCAAGTCCCAGATCATTATGGCAGTGACATGAAATAATAACATTTTCAATACCCGGCACATGATCTTTCAGATATTTAATTTTCTTACCATATTCCTCCGGAAGACAGTATCCGGTAGTGTCAGGAATATTAAGGACTGTGGCTCCTGCCTTTACAGCTTCAGCACAAATCTTGGCTAAAAATTCATTTTCAGTACGGCCGGCGTCTTCGGCATAAAATTCAACATCATCAACAAATGTTTTGGCATAGGCTACAGCTTCTGCCGCCCGATCGATGATCGCCGATCTGTTGGAATTGAATTTATATTTTATATGAGAATCTGAAGTTCCTATTCCGGTATGTATTCTGGGTTTGCGTGCATATTTCAAGGCTTCAGCAGCAACTTCGATATCTTTTTTAACGGCACGGGTGAGTCCACAAACACTGGCATTCCGAACAAGTTTTGAAATTTCTGTTACAGAATTAAAATCGCCGGGACTGGAAACAGGAAAACCTGCTTCAATCACGTCAACACCAAGTTCATCGAGTCTTTGGGCAATTTTCAATTTTTGTCTTGTATTCAACTTGCAGCCGGGAACCTGCTCACCATCCCTCAAAGTAGTATCGAAAATTTGTACCTTATCTGTACTCATAAGAGTTTTATTTTGCTTTATCTTTATCTAATGTATAGGAAAGACTATACTCCGAGTATGGTGAACTGAAATATGTTACGATACTGGGACTGGTTTAATTAGATTGTAAATACTTTATTTACAGCTACTTATAAATTATTCATTTACAATGACCAATGACTTAACCGAAAACTTGTTTTCTTTAATTAAATCACTTTCAGCTTCAGAAAAACGGCAATTTTCGCTTTATGTGGGGAGAGTGGGAGTAAATTCAGATTCTAAATTCCTGAATTTATATAAGGTAATGTTGCGCCAAAAAAAGTATGATGAGGAGGAAATCCTGGCGAAAACCAAAATTAGCAAACTGCAGCTATCCAATGTAAAAACACATCTTTATAAACAACTTTTAATTTCACTTCGGCTAAATCCGGCACATCAAAATATTCCGGTTTTGATACGGGAGCAATTAGATTTTGCTTATATACTTTATCACAAAGGCCTTTATCAACAAAGCCTGAAAATTTTAGATAAGGTGAAAAGCCTGGCTTTAAACTATGAAGAAAAGAATGTTGCTTTTGAAATTTTGGAGCTGGAAAAAATTATAGAATCGCAATATATCACCCGAAGTATGAGCAATAGGGCGGAAACCCTCATTAGCCAGACTAAAGAGCTTATCCAGTTAAATGTTTTGTCCAGTAAACTTTCCAATTTATCCCTGGAATTATATTCCATTTTCTTAAAGCTTGGATATTGTCGAACTAAAGAGGAAGCCGATGATATTAAGGATTATTTTCAGAAACAGTTACCTGAATATGAGTATAAAATATTAGGATTTCGTGAAAGATTGTGGCTGTATAAAGCGCATTTATGGTATAGTTTCTTAACCCAGGATTTTTTGGGTTGTTATCGATATTCCATGAAATGGAAGGATCTTTTTCAGGAATATCCACATTTAATCCCTATCCATCCGGTTTCTTTTTTAAAGGGCAGCCATTATTTACTGGAATCCCTGTTTTATCTTAACCATACGCAGCTTTTTGAAGAAACTTTAAAACAGCTGGAAGATTCTTTAAGGGAATCTAAAATTCCGCATGATGATAATATTTCAGCCTTGTCATTTTTATATGTCTACTCCAATAAACTCAATTTGCGGTTTATGAAAGGCGCTTTTGGCGATGCTGATGAATTGGTGGATAAGATCGTGACCAAGATCGATAAGTTTAAAGATCGTATCGATGAGCATCATGTCATGGTTTTCTATTATAAAATTGCGTGCCTGTATTTTGGCGACGGCGAGAATAAAAAATGCATTTTGTTTTTAAAGAAGATCATTAATAATAAAAGCCTGGAAATGCGGGAAGACCTGATGTGTTTTTCCCGAATTCTGAACCTTGTGGCACATTATGAAGCAGGACTGGATTATCATTTGGACCGGCTCATTAAGAGTACGTATAAATTTTTGATCAAAATGAACGATATGCATGAAGTTCAAAAGGAAATGATCAAATTTTTAAGGAAGCTGCCCGAGGTGAGTCCGCTGGAAATCAAAGATGAATTCAAAAAACTGCATTCCACCTTAAAGAAATTTGAAGATCATCCTTTTGAAAAACGGGCATTTTTATATTTAGATATTATTTCCTGGTTGGAAAGTAATATCGAAAACCGACCCGTGAAAGTGATTATTCAGGAAAAATCTAAGGAACTCGCCAGATAAACTGCCCTAATTTGTCCCAAAATAAACAGTACTTTCTTAACATTCTTCAGCTAAATATTGCGGTTCTATTTATTAGTACTTCCGGGGTTTTAGGAAGGTATATTGCGCTCTATCCTATTGTCACCATTTTTTACAGAACTCTTCTGGCCGTAGTGATTTTTTACGCTTATTGTAAATGGAAGAAAATTGACCTGAAATTAAAAACGCCGAGGGATAAATTTTTGACGATTCTTGGCGGAGTTTTAATGGGCATACACTGGGTCACTTATTTTTTTTCTTTGCAGTACTCCACCGTGGCGATCGCCATACTTTCAATTTTCACCTATCCGGTAATTACAGCTTTTCTGGAACCTGTTTTTTTAAAATCCAATTTTAATAAAATTCATCTTTTATTGGGAGTATTGGTCATCACAGGTGTTTATTTTCTAAGTCCCGAAATCGATTTTAAGAATAAATATTTTATAGCGGTCATCTTCGGAATTATTTCCGCAATTTTTTATTCACTTCGGAATATTTTAATGAAAAAACAGTTGGGAAAATACAGCAGTTCTTCGCTGATGTTTTATCAAATATTGGTCATTTGTATTTGCCTTTCTCCCATGATATTTTTCAGTAATTTTTCTGAAGTGGCCATGCAATGGAAACCTTTGTTAATTTTGGCAGTTTTAACTACCTGTATTGGGCACACCATGTTTGTGAGGAGTTTTAAAAATTTCAGCATCACCACAGCAAGTATTATGAGTAGCGTCCAGCCCATTTACGGAATAATCCTGGCGGTGATTTTTCTCAATGAAATTCCATCGCCAAAAGTAATGATTGGCGGTGCTTTAATTTTAAGTGCGGTATTGATTGAAAGTTTTGTAGGATTAAAAAAAACCTAAATATCAAACTACTCCAAGCACCTATTTTTGGCTTATTGCTTGTGATCTTTTCAGAAAAATTATAAATGTGGATTTACATTTTAATCCCCTTAATAAAAAATTAATTGAGGATTTGGCTAAAGGTATCTCCCTGCTGAATATCTCCAGATTTATAACCTTTCATAAACCAGTTTCTACGCTGTGCTGAAGTTCCATGTGTAAAGGAATCAGGATTTACCCTACCGCTGGTTCGTTTTTGGATGGCATCATCCCCAACCGCATTTGCAGCGCTCAAGGCTTCTTCAATATCACCTTCACTTAAATATTCACTGTTGTGATTCGTCCAAACCCCGGCATAGAAATCGGCCTGTAATTCTAAAGCAACAGAGAGTTCATTGGCTTCCGACTGATTCCCCTGTTGTTGTAAATTTCGAACTTTTCCAGCCGTTCCTAATAAATTCTGAACGTGGTGCCCCACTTCGTGCGCCATGACATAAGCGATGGCAAAATCACCTCCCTTAGCCCCAAACCTTTGACGTAGTTCTTCAAAAAAACTGAGGTCCATATATAGTTTTTGATCTCCGGGACAGTAAAAAGGTCCGCTGGCAGCTGAAGCCCCACCACAGGCAGTTTGTACAGCATCTGTAAACAGTACCAAACCGGGCTTGCGATATTGCATGCCATTTTCCTGAAAGATCTCGCTCCAGATATCTTCAGTATCTGCCAGCAACGTGGCCGTATATTCGCCCAGTTCTTTCTCTTCAGCAGTAAGTTCCCGGCTTTCAGTGGTTCCTCCGGCACCTTCCAGCTGGTTTAAAACTGAAACATCACCGTCGCTCATAATAAACTGTGCGATCACGAAAATCACCCCAATAATTCCACCACCGGCTAAGATTTTGCCTTTTCCTGACGAACCCCTACGATCTTCAACATTATCACTTTGTCTTCTGCCTCGCCATTTCATACCTCAATTTTTTTTTTAAGTAATAATTTTAAGGATTACGAAGCTTTAATTATTTCATAATTGCATCCCAGATGGGATCTTTTGGGGGAGGGGCAATAATATGGATCTTTTCTTTTTTTACCGGATGGAGAAATTCCAGTTCTCGTGCATGTAAATGAATACCAGCATCTTTATTACTGCGATCAAAACCGTATTTCAGGTCACCTTTTATAGGGGAGCCAATGGCCGATAACTGACTTCTGATTTGATGATGTCTTCCTGTATGGAGATCGATTTCGAGCAAGTAATAATTATCCAGTTTTTTCAAGGTTCGATACTCCAAAATTGCTTTTTTGCTTTCCGGAACTTCTTTTATGTTTGCGTAAGATTTATTTTGCTTGGGATTTCTTTTCATATAATGAATGAGTTCATCCTGTTCTTTTGGAGGGGGATTTTTTACGACAGCCCAATAGGTTTTCTTCGCATCCTTGTCTTTAAATAATTTATTTAATCTTGGTAGCGCTTTGGAGGTTTTAGAAAATAGAACAATTCCGCTAGTTGGGCGGTCCAAACGATGCACTACTCCCAGATAGACATTCCCGGGTTTATTATATTTTTCTTTAAGATATGATTTTACAACATCGCTTAAAGGTTTATCCCCAGTCTTATCGCCCTGTACGATATCTCCCGGACGTTTATTCACCACAATAATGTGATTGTCTTCGTAAAGAACATTAAGATTATCTTCGTTGGAATGTATTTTTTCTGAATTCAATTTTGATAAGTTTTTAGAATTTGCGTTGAATTAAACTAAATAGGAATTCAAATTTCCAACCTTTCTAACTTCTAACTTCTAACTTCTAACTTCTAACTTCTAACTTCTAACTTAATATTGTTCCTGGTCTGAAGGGAAATCTTTGCTTTTTACATCATCGCGATAATGTTCAAATGCCCTGGTCATTTCTGTATAAAGGTCGGCGTAGCGTCTTAAAAATCTTGGGTTAAATTCGTAGGTCATCCCCAACATATCGTGAACTACGAGAACCTGCCCATCAACTCCATTTCCTGCACCAATCCCAATTACGGGGATGCTAATACTTTCAGCAACTTCTTTGGCTAATTTCGCCGGAACTTTTTCCAGAACTACGGCAAAACAACCCATTTTTTCCAACATCTTAGCATCAGATTTTAATTTTTCAGCTTCCTCTTCTTCTTTAGCCCTTACGGTATAGGTTCCGAATTTATAAATAGATTGCGGGGTTAGTCCTAAATGTCCCATAACAGGAATTCCTGCATGAAGGATCCTTTTGATAGATTCCTTTACTTCTTTACCGCCTTCCAGTTTTACCGCATGCGCACCACTTTCTTTCATGATCCTGATGGCAGAGCGGAGGGCTTCTTTTGGATCACTTTGATAACTTCCGAAGGGGAGATCTACAACAACCAGGGATCTTTTTATTGCACGAACTACTCCCGAAGCATGATAAATCATTTGATCGAGGGTGATGGGAAGCGTTGTTTCATGTCCTGCCATGACATTACTGGCACTATCACCAACTAAAATCACATCAATTCCTGCCTCATCTACAATTTTTGCCATCGAAAAATCATAGGCCGTAAGCATCGCGATCTTCTCTCCGTTCGTTTTCATCTCCACGAGCGATTTCACGGTGATCCTTTTGTATTCTTTTTTCGCAAGGGACATTTTCTGAATTTTTAGTTGGGGTAAAAGTAGTAAATTAGTAAACCACCATCAAACCTTCAAAACAATGAAAAAATCACTATTCTTCCTAATATTAATTGTTTCTATAAGTATGAATTCTCAAACTTCAGAAAAGCAAAATACTCCTGAACAATTGGTTAAAGATATGTTTGAAGCTTTTCATAAACAAGACACCCTAGCACTATATAAATTTTCCGCACAGGATACACCACTTTTGTCTGTAAGTAAAAGGCCGAATGGTGAAACCTCTGTAAAAAAGGAAACTTACGGAGGTTTGGTAAAATCTATCGCATCTATTCCTGCGGAAGCTAGTTTTGAAGAAAGGATAGCAGGTTACAACGTTGAAGAAAATGGATTCTGACTAACGTCAAATGTTGTTTTGTATTAAACCTGGTAAAAACCCCAAATCTTCTGGTTTGAGTTCCAATTTAGCAATATTTTTTTTGAGTCTGGTTACGATTTTTAATTTGCGCTTTTGGTC
>NZ_QEYO01000049.1 GCF_023718305.1 Gramella sp. AN32 | reverse complement strand
TAGAGTTACTACGATAAAGACTATTTTATTAAATTGATATCAAATATAATAAGGATGGAATTTACGGGATTGAGTTTGATAAAGTTTACTGAAACCTTCAAAACTGATGAAGATTGCAAGAAATACCTCGGCCAGCGCAAGTGGAGCGAAGGGTTCAAGTGTAAGAAGTGCAATCACGAAAAAGCTACGGTATTAAAGGGCAAACGCACTGCCCATCGGATGTGCACCCTTTGCAAACGGGAAGAGAGCCCTTCCAGCGGAACCTTGTTCCATCGGGTCAGGTTCGGACTTCGAAAGGCGTTTTTCATCGTCTATGAGATGAGCACCAGTAGTAAGGGGCTCTCCAGTATCCAGATAGCCAACCGTTATGGTATCAGTCAAAAAACGGCCTGGTATTTCATGCAGAAGGTACGACTGGCAATGGAATCGTCCGGTAACCACCCCATGAAGGGCAAGGTACAAGTGGACGAATTTACCGTTGGTGGCAAAGAAAAGGGCAAAAAAGGCCGTAGTTATGATGCCAAAAAGAAAAAGATAGTCGGGGCGGTAGAGCTTACCGATGACAACAAAATCAAAAGGTTCTATGCCCTGCCCATCGACAACTATTCCGGAAAGGAACTGGAAACCATCTTCAAGGCCCATATCGATATAGGTGCAAAGGTAGAGACCGATGGTTGGAAAGGTTATAACAAGATGAAAAAGAAATACGATATCAAATCCACGAAAAGCCTGCCCGGAATAAATTTCAACGAGATCCACACGGTCATACAAAACCTGAAATCATGGCTCAGGGCAATACCGACACATATCAGTAAGGAACACATCAAAGCGTATCTTAATGAATTTTCGTACCGCCTGAACAGATCGATTCATAAGGAAACTATTTTTGATGGCCTGATAGGTAGAATGGTGGAACATCCACCAGTGAATTATGGAAAATTAAAACTCTGTAATTAACGTAGTAACTCTAT
>NZ_QEYO01000048.1 GCF_023718305.1 Gramella sp. AN32 | reverse complement strand
CGAAATAAAAGTGGAGAGTACACTCAATGAAGGCACTTGTTTTCAAATATCTTTCCAAGATGAGGATATAGAATAGAAAGGTAATTAAGGTTGAGAGTAACTTAAATTAATTATGTCATTAATTAAGTGTGGCATACAACGGTTACGGTGTCGAGTAGACAAGGGGAATTTCACCCCAAGCCTCTCACAGAACCGTACGTGATAGTCTCCCATCATACGGCTCTTGTTATACAATCTAACTTACAATTTACCATATATATCCCATTTGCCAATGATAGAATAGTTTAGGGTATTGTTCCTTAACCCTTTCAAACCATTGATACGCACGTTTTATACTGGTTCTGTAGCGTTTATACCTTTTTCTTGCCCATTTCACTAAACGATTATTCAATAATTTAAAGACTTTGTGCAGCATTGAGCTTCTGAATTTACCATAGTAGTTCACCCAACCCCTAATCATTGGATTGAGGATTGCAGCAATTCCTACTATGCGATCAGAGGTCATTCTCTCTACTTTAAGTGCTTCAAGTTTCTCTGCAATTCGCTTTCTTGAACTTATACTTATGCCACAGTCGAAGCCAAGATAGAGTCCGCTTGTTTTCTTTGATTTTGTAGTCCTGGGTTGATAAGAATAACCCAGAAAATCAAACTTCACATTGGAATACTTTCTTTGCCTTCGGTAATCTTTGCAGTATACAATTTTGGTTTTCTCTGGATGTACTTCCAGACCAATCTGTTGCATCCTGCTTTTGATAGCTTCAAGTGTTTGCTCGGCGTGTTTTTGACTTTTACAGTTCACAATCACATCATCGGCATAACGTGTGAATTTTACTGTCTTGTCATTCTGTTCCAGCCATTGGTCTAAACCATAATGAAGGAAAAGGTTTGCCAATAGGGGGCTTATAACACCGCCCTGTGGAGTTCCTTTTCCCTGTTTTGAAACTGAATGTCCCGACTTTGTCATTATTGGGCATGCAAGCCATCGTGCTATATATAACCTCGCCCATCTTTCGGGAACGTGTTTTTCTATAGCTAGCATCATTTTATGATGGTCAATGTTGTCAAAGAACCCTTTAATGTCCAGATCAATGACCCAATCCATTTTCCAACAGTTTTTCCTGACCTGTTCAAGTGCCTGATGGGCACTTTTATTTGGTCTATAACCAAAGGAGTTTGAATTGAATATATTTTCCAAACGGGGCTCTAAGTACATTTTTACCACCATCTGTCCTATTCGGTCACTTACTGTGGGAATCCCTAATTTGCGGACTTTACCGTCCTTTTTCGGGATTTCCACTTCCTTGACCGCAGGGGGGAAATAACTCCCCGATGCCATACGATTCCAAAGTTTGTACA
>NZ_QEYO01000047.1 GCF_023718305.1 Gramella sp. AN32 | reverse complement strand
AAATTTTCTGGGATGTTATCAAGACAATTAATACCTTTATTTTTCCTCCGGATCCACCATCGGAAATGGAAAGATAGGGGTTAGCCGAGTAAATCACCTCCTTTATTACCCGAAGCAGAAGGCGGGATTTTATGAAACTAAATCATTAAACCCAACCAAAAGATTTAGGGCTACAGTATGGATCTGATGGATATATAAACCATGTGTAAGAGTCTGGATTAAAAAAACTATTTGAATAACATACCCAACATAGCATTTCAAAGTACCGGTAACCAGAATGATTTTGAGCTTTTGGATCTAACCAAATTCTTTGAAAAAATACCTGATATTTCAGACCATAATCCCACTCGACCTCACCGAATAGAGTTTTTTGCTTTGTTGATGGTTACTACAGGAACAGGAATCCATGAAATTGATTTAAAAACGTACGATTTAAAGGCTGGTTCGGTTCTAAAAATTGCTAAAGGGCAAGTTCACGCATTTCAAGACAGTCCCAAGTATGAAGGTTTTTTGATAGTATTCACCGAAAGTTTCGTACTGAACTTTTTTTCAAAATCTTCCATAAAATTAATTTCGCACTTTTATAATTACCACATTACCACACCCATTGCTCAAAACAATACGGGGAACGCAACTTTTATAAATCAACTCATCGAAGAACTTAAAACCGAAAACAGCTTTGCCCAAAAAAATATCATTGCATCCCTGTTAGACCTTTATCTATTGAGACTGGAACGCAAATCAAAAAATAACCAGATCCAAATCAACAATTCGAAACGATACAATACTTTTATACAGTTTAAAGATTTGGTAGAATCCGATTATACCACAACCCGAAACGTAAAAGATTACGCCGAAAAGATGCTTGTTTCAACCAAACTCTTAAATCAAACGGTGAAACAATTCACCTTAAACACTGCCAAATCTTTTATCGACAATTATGTAATCCTTGAAGCCAAACGCGCCATTGTAAGCACGGAAAAAAGTTTTAAGGAAATGGCCTTTGACCTTGGTTTTGATGAAGTGACCAATTTCACCAAATTCTTCAAAAAACATACTGGCACCACCCCAAAACAGTTCAAAACTGGGCTATAGCGGTTTTGTTCCCACATTTACCATTCTTATCCGGAGATTAACCTACCTGATTGTTCAATATTGGGTCAATTTTGTATTAAACTTTAAAATCATAAAAAATGAAAACAAAATTAGTTACATGTATTTGCTTTGTATTGTTCAGTGTTGGAATTAGCTTGGCACAAAGCAAAACAACGGATGAAAATAAGTTTCAGTTTGGACAGCCTGAACATTTCCTGGATGGTTATTCATTGAATTTCCAATATCAAGATGGTACTGCCTTACACATGGAGTTCTACAATGGCAAAGCCAAATATGAATGGGTTGC
>NZ_QEYO01000046.1 GCF_023718305.1 Gramella sp. AN32 | reverse complement strand
CTACCGTCTGGACATATTTCTAAAGAGGATCCAACCTTGCATAATAGAGGAGAATTTTTGTAAGCCTTTCCAAAAGGTTGTGATTCCGGGTTTTCTCTCAGAGAGATAGCCTTTCCAGCCGCCCAATCTGGCAATAGCCCATATATATCGTTTGAGATCAGTCGGTTTATATGGGTTTTTTAGTTTTTGGGTGTTGCCTTCCAATTGTGCTATTTGGGCTTCCAAACATTCCAGTTCTTCTTCAGAGAAGCAACTTCCGGGCTCGGTCCCTTCTTCTGTAGCGTAGGCAATTTGCATGATAAATAGTTTGATAATGGTTTCCAACATCATCAAACACAACTTTCGGATGGCCTTGCCTTGGGAGAGTTCGCTTGCTTCAATATCAAAGCCTTCCTTTTTCAAAATCCTGAACACTTCTTCAATGATCCATCTACAGGTGTACCATTCAATACATTGCAATGCCATTGGCAGGGCTTCCACTTTCTTGGTCGTTAGTAGCCTCCAATGTATTGGGTTTTTGATGTTTTTCCCAGCTTCCCTGGCTTCGATGGCATAAAGCGCCATGTGCCTTGGAAGGCTCTTGTGGTTATATTGATTGGCACTAATGGTGACTTCTGAAAAGCGTACTTCTATGGTAGCCATCCTTTTCTTGAGGTTCTTTCTTTTATCCCCTTCCAGTTCCACCGTATAGGTGCCTTGCAAAGGCTGGTTGGAGAGGTGTTCAAAAAGTTTTTGTTTCCCCTGGAGTGACCGGTTGGATTTGGCCCGCACCAAGAGGTGCGTTTTAGCATCGGGTACCAGGCAAAATTGTTCGTAAATATCACCTTCCCTGTCCTGGATGATAATGATCTCTGAGGCCTTGGTCAAAACTTTTTTGGTGTTCAATGAAGAGGCGATCCATTTATAGGATTCCTTTTCCTCAATGGGGAGCATGTTTTTATAATGGCTCCGATCTTTAAGGGCTTGTTCCAACCCCCTGTTCCAAACCTTTACGTCCGCAAAGCCAAAAGGCATCAAAGTATGCGAATCAAGGACTAAACTTGGGTGGATGAAAAAACCAAGTCCTCCCTCACCAGCATTGGTAGTGCCAATGTAGCCGTCTTTTTTGATCCTGTTCCTGTGGTTGTACAGGTTGACCTCACTGGTGTCCTGGATGCATAAAACCGACTTCCTTTCAACGCAACCTGCACAATTAGAAGACATATTTTTTACAATATCACCTTCACTAACATTATCATTCTGTAAAAAACGGTACATCGCCTTTGCTTCAGAATCATTTGATGCCAACTGCCGAATAGAGTAAATGCTATTAGCAAACAAACGATTGAGAATAGAATTACCTCTATTCAACAATCGCTTGTCTTTTAAATCCTCAAAATGTCTTGTCTGCATTTTTTTATCCTAAAGTAGAATAAAAAAAGATGTGTCCAGACGGTAG
>NZ_QEYO01000045.1 GCF_023718305.1 Gramella sp. AN32 | reverse complement strand
TAAATATTAAAGGGGGCTTCCCTTCTATTGAAACTTATAACAATGCCGATCCGCATAAGAGATATGGCATAGATGCTACCTATAACCTTCGCAGGGGTGACTGGAATATTTCCCTGGGCGCCAATTATCAGCGCAACGATCTGGGAGGAAGACGCGAGGGGGATGTATTTACCATTATTAATGATACACTTACCCGGTTTCCCTCCACCGGCGAACGAAGTTTTGATGAGATTAATTATAGCGGTAGGTTTAGCGTAGATTATACCCCGGACACCACCAATACATATTCCCTTGGTTTTTTTGCCGGTAAACGTACCAAAGACAGGCTGGCGGATATTGTTTATTATGATAACCATGCCATTACCCCTGCACCCAACGGGGAACGTATACGTACATTTCAGTATTTCAATCATAACCTGAGGACCAGGCGAGGAGATTTTATATTGGGAAGTTTTGATTATTCCCACCTCTTTGCGAATAATTCGAAACTTTCTACTTCGCTCCTATACGAATATACCCTACTTGGAGGCCCTACCGAAAACGATAATTTAGGTTTTCCTGACAATAGTATTATCTATCAGCAAGAGTACAATACTAACGACAATCCCCTTCAGGGTATACGATTTCAGTTGGATTATGCCTGGAGTCCCTTTTCTTTTGGACAGTTGGAAACGGGCTATCAGTACCGTAATCTTGATCATACCGGTGATTTCGTTTACGAAAGGCGTAACAATGCCTCAGGGAACTTCGAACTTGTTCCGGAATTCTCCAGTGAAGTAGATTTGTACCGGCAAATTCATTCGGCCTATGTTCAGTTTAATGGAGAGGAAGGCTCTTGGGAGTATGCTGCGGGATTGCGCATGGAAGCCATGGACCGTGAATTTGACCTTCGGGATAAACAAGGTTTGGTAGATACTACATATACCTATGATTATATCAAACCTTTTCCTTCGGCTACTATTCAATACCGCTTAAATAATACAACAAAAATTAAGGCCTCTTATAGTAAAAGGGTCGAGCGCACCACTACCTTCAAAATGAATCCATTTCCGGAGCGGGAGCATTCTGAAACCCTGGAACAGGGCGATCCAACATTAAACCCAGAATTCATTGATCTGGTTGAATTGGGCTTGACGAAAAATTTTAAGGGAGGAAACTCACTCTATGCTACGGCCTATTATCGGAACGTCAAAAACTTAGTGAACCGGGTAAACACCGTGTATAATGATACGATATTGAACAGGATCTACTCCAATGTAGGTACGGGTAATTCTTATGGTATGGAAATAGGGCTTCAGCTAAAACCCACCGAGAACTGGACCAATTTTATCGGGGGAAATTTTTATAATTATTCCATAGAGGGCGTATTTGACAACCGGAACGTAGACAGTGAGGCTTTTGTATATTCGGTCAATGCCAATAGCACCTATGACTTTTCAAAAACCGCTTCAGCCCAGTTTACCTTAAATTATTT
>NZ_QEYO01000044.1 GCF_023718305.1 Gramella sp. AN32 | reverse complement strand
ATTCTGACTAACGTCAAATGTTGTTTTGTATTAAACCTGGTAAAAACCCCAAATCTTCTGGTTTGAGTTCCAATTTAGCAATATTTTTTTTGAGTCTGGTTACGATTTTTAATTTGCGCTTTTGGTCAAGGAATAAATATTCTGTTGGTGGTAAATACGGGACTTTTTTTACCATCATGTTCCAGACTATTACAGCAAGTTTTCTAGCTGTGGCAGAAACTGCTGCAGTCCTACCTTTCCTATAAGCTACCCTTTTAAAAAAGTTGGATAAATGGGTATCTTTTAAATTTCCAATTGAATTGGCTGCTTGTCTGAAAGCTATTTTTAGTCTATTGCTTCCTTTTGGTATTCGACGACTTAAAACCCTTCCACCTGATATTTTGTTATTGGGTGCCAGTCGTAACCATGACGTAAAATGTTTGGCAGATTCAAATTTCTTGAACCCTTCGGGTCCTATTTCACTCATAATGGATAATACCGTGGCATGACTTAATCCTTCTATTGTCAATAAATCCACACCTTCAAAATATTGGTAGGCTACCTGGTTAAGGTTTTTGATCTGTGGTGCATTTTTATTGATTCTTTTATGTGGTTTTTCAGTAGTTTTTAATGCCGTTTTGGCTGGTGACTTCTTAAGTTCTTGTTTAATAAACTTTTCTATTTGTTTATCACATTCCTGTATCTTTTTCTGAAGGAAGAGGTAAGTATCATGCTCTTGTTTCAATCCAAACAGGTAATCTTCCCGGTTATTGCCATGAAGGGCTTTTGCGATCTCTTCTGTTGATTTCTTACAGTTATAATGCCGGTGCTTGGCAAGTTCAAAGGGATCTAGATTTCCTTTGCATATATCACCAATAATAGCAAGCCCGGTAAGTCCACAAACATCTTTGACCACCACATCAAGCCTAAAATTCAAAAATTTCAGGTATTTCTGCATTTTATGGGTGGTCGAGGCGGCCTGGTCTATCCAATTTCCCCGCTGCCTACAGTAGGTGCGGAGTTGTTCTGTGGTTTCATCCGGTAGAAAACTTCCAGAGAGTAGTCCAAGGGTGTGTAGTTGTTGAATCCACCGACAGTCTTTTACATCGGTTTTCTTCCCTTTGGCGTGTTTGGTGAACTTGCCATTGACCAGTACAACTTCCAAGCCTTGTCTGATCAATTCTGCGAACAGATTTTGCCAGTAATCCCCAGTAGATTCCATAGCTACGGTGGTAATATCATTTGATTTAAGCCATTGTCCCAGTGCGGTAAGTTCTTCAGCATATACACCAAATTCCTTAACATCCTGCGCGAGCTGCCCAATAGCTACATAATGTGAGCGGCTGCCAACATCAATCCCGGCTGCATGAGAATTGATGATCTCCATAGATAGTTTTTTTCGTCCCATATTCAAATATTTTAAAAAAAAGACCCTAAGGAAATGTATCTTTGATTTGAACAATATTCTGAACGGGCTCTCCATAAGGGGCACCACTGAAATTATCAACAAGCTCCTGAACTACTAATTCCGGAGCTTTTTACATTTCGACCAGAATTGCGCACGGGCTTTATTTCCAGCACCAATTTTTAAAACGGCCACACATAGAGTTCGTATTAAATTTAATATAGATAAAGATTCCTGCCCACGTTAGCACAAGAAATTAATGGAGTTCTTCATATGGTGAAT
>NZ_QEYO01000043.1 GCF_023718305.1 Gramella sp. AN32 | reverse complement strand
CAAAAGCGCAAATTAAAAATCGTAACCAGACTCAAAAAAAATATTGCTAAATTGGAACTCAAACCAGAAGATTTGGGGTTTTTACCAGGTTTAATACAAAACAACATTTGACGTTAGTCAGAATTTTGACCCGTCCTGAATAAAGGCTACATAATTCTAAACAGTTATGTATAAAAATGACAGAGTAACCAGACGTTACAGCGAACCATTCAAATTAAAAATTTTATCAGAACTTAGTACTGGAAAATATTCTAAGTATGAACTAGGTAAACTCTATGGGATTGCTTGCTCCACCATCAATGAATGGATCAGGAAGTATGCGCGTAAGGACCTTATGAACACAAGGGTTATGGTAGAAACAAAAGATGAGATCACACGGATCAAAGCACTCCAAAAAGAGATTGAACAGCTTAAAAAACTACTCCTTAAAAAGGATATGGATCAACTGGTAGATGATGCATACTTGGAAGTAGCAGCCCAAAAACTAGGCTATAAAAGTGTCCTGGAACTTAAAAAAAACTAAATATCAAGCCTTAATCATAGCAAAGGAAAAAGCTAAGGGATTTGCTTCGTTATCAAAAATATGTGATTGCTTTGAGCTAAAACGCGACGCTTATTATAAGTACAAAAGCAGAGCTGATAAGCGAAAAGAGGTGGAACAACATATAGTTGCTATCGTTAAAAGACGACGCAAATCCCTTCCGAGAGAAGGCGTGCGAAAACTAATGAAATCCTTAAGTCAGGACTTTGAAAAACAACAAATAAAAGTAGGCCGGGATACATTGTTCAATATCCTCAGAGAACATAAAATGTTGACTTTAAGAAAGAAATACAGTGCCAGGACAACCAATTCGTATCACAGGTTTTATAAGTATAATAACACTATAAAAGATTTAAAAGTGAATAGGCCGAATCAAGTGTGGGTATCGGACATTACCTATATCAGAACCGTAAAAGGATTTTGTTACCTGGCACTCATTACAGATATGCATTCAAGAAAGATTGTGGGTTATGACCTCAGTGATAGCCTGGAGCTTAAAGGATGTGTTAGGGCGCTTAATAAAGCCATTTACCAAGCAAAAGACATCAAAGGGCTGATACATCATTCAGACAGAGGAATACAGTATTGCAGCAATGTGTATACACAAATCCTCAAAAGAAAAAAGATAGGCATCAGTATGACAGAAGAAAACCACTTGCTATGAAAACGCCATGGCTGAACGGGTAAATGGGATCCTGAAAGATGAATTCTATCTCGATCAGGTCTTTACAAACAAAGAACACGCTAAAAGAGCAGCAAAAAATGCTATTAAATTATATAATGAAATAAGATTACATTTATCTTTAGACTACCAAACACCAAATATGGTATATAAATTAACAGCGTAAATCAATTTAACCTGTAGCCATATTTCAGGACAAGACAAA
The DNA here is from genome assembly GCF_023718305.1 of Gramella sp. AN32. GTDB lineage: Bacteria > Bacteroidota > Bacteroidia > Flavobacteriales > Flavobacteriaceae > Christiangramia > Christiangramia antarctica. The sequence continues at coordinate 859 of NZ_QEYO01000043.1, read as the reverse complement.
TTTTAATTAAAGATTTCACTCATAATTAAACAGATAACATACTTCATTCTAACCTTTATAATTTTTACAATTATAGGCACAATAACGCATGAATTAGGACATATTATTGTTGCGGAGAGTCTTGGATATAAAACAACTTTGCATTATGGAAGTATGAATTATAATTCTTCTAAAAAAACAGAAGAATTAGATTCAATTTACCTAGAATACAAATATGAAATTGACAATGATTTATCTTATAAGAGAAAGGACTTTTTCGATCAAGAATTAAGAAAATTTATGTCTGACAGTTTCAAAATTACTTTAGGTGGTCCAATACAGACTATTCTCACTGGTTCATTAGGATTTATATTTTTGATTGGAAGAAGAGAAAAAATTAGAAAATATCAGATAAAACTGATTGACTGGTTAGCTGTATTCTTATCCTTATTTTGGTTAAGAGAAGTTTTTAATTTAGTTCATTCAATATCATTTAAAGTTTTATTTCAAGACGCAAGTTATTTTGGTGGAGATGAAAAATATATTTCAGAGTATTTAAAACTGAATTCCGGAACAATACCTGTCATTTTAGGTTTGATTGGATTAGGAATTTCAGTATACGTAATATTCAAGATCTTACCAAGAGATGTTCAACTACCATTTATCATATCCGGATTCATAGGTGGAATTACTGGATTTTTTTTATGGTTTCAGATTCTTGGTCCAATCTTAATTCCGTAAAAAAACTACACCCAATAACTAAGCGTTCGTGTGGCCGGTACGGCCCAACATGAACGCAGTGTTGACTGAACCGGTTGTTTACCGATTGTCTACTATGGGGATTGGTCTAAATTGTGGGGTTGCTATTCAGCGATTTGGA
>NZ_QEYO01000042.1 GCF_023718305.1 Gramella sp. AN32 | reverse complement strand
TGTTGAACTAAACCTAAAGGTAGCTTCAAGCAATCATTAGATCACTATTCACTACCTTTAAGTAGGTATTAACATAAGATTGAAAGTTATGAAAAAAAAGTAGTACCCTCATTGAGAGGGCCTGTATTTCTGTACCGGAATTTAATGAGCTGTACCGCAAATTAAAACGTTCTGTTGAACTCGCCGGTAAAAGCCAAAGCACCCTGACCAATTACTCCCGCTGCCTGGCGCACATTTCCCTTCATTTCAAATGCAGTCCACTGGATCTGGATGAGGAACAAATCCTGGATTACCTGCACGTTTTAAAATCCCAGCACAAAACTCCATCAGACAGTTTCTTTAAGCATACAGTTTACGGTCTTAGATACGCTTACCGTATCTACGGGATGAAAGCGATGCGGGTAATGCTCCCATCCATTGAACGGCCAAAGAAACTTCCTGTGGTATTAAGCCATAGTGAAATCAAACAGCTGCTTAAAACACCGAAACTGCTCAAACACCGGTTGGTACTTGCGATGCTTTACGGTTGTGGCCTTCGCTGCTTTGAACTTCGTAACCTTCAGCTCAAAGACCTGGACTTTGATCGTAGGATGCTCCACATTCGTCAGGGAAAAGGTCGCAAGGACCGCTATGTTCCTTTGGCAGATCTTCAGATCCGTGGTCTTAAGAAATACATTGCAGCAGAAAACCCTTCTGTTTGGTGCTTTACCGGTAATGACAAACACGGTAATCCCGTTGCACTTTCTACCAGAGGAGTTCAATGGATCGTACGGGAAGCCCGCAAACACAGCGGAATTAATAAAGAGATCACCACGCATAGTTTAAGGCACAGCTATGCAACACACCTGCTAGAAATGGGACTGGATATCATGAGCGTAAAAGACCTTTTAGGACACGCAGATATTCAAACCACGCTCACCTACCTTCACGTGGCACAACTCGGTAGGCAGAAGCCCTTCAGTCCGCTGGAACGGTTATACAATAAAAAGTAATGGCATCCGCTACCTATGAAGTAGCCCAGGTGTTGGAACGTAACAGGGAATCTTTAACTGACTATTGTGCCAACAGCTGGCAGTTAAGGACCCTACATGCATTACGCAAATGCCGTACTGCTGCTCTGGGAGGTCATATTGACCGCTGCAATAATCCTTTCTGCCAGCATTTACACCTTAGCTACAACAGTTGCCGTAACCGGCATTGTCCCAAGTGTCAGGGACACAAAAGAGAAGAATGGATCAGGGCAAGGGAAAAAGAACTCCTCAAAGTACCTTACTTCCACGTGGTCTTTACCCTTCCATCGGAGCTCAACCGGTTATGTCTGTATGAACCAAAACTGGTTTATGGCCTGCTCTTTAAAACAGCATGGCAAATTATCAATGGCTTCTCGTCTAATCCAAAATTCCTGGGAGCCAGTCCCGGTATGATCGCTATCCTGCACACCTGGGGACAAAACCTGTCTTTACACCCACACCTGCATTGTATCGTTCCGGGAGGTGGCATTAATCAAAATGGCAAATGGAAATCAGCTAAAAGCAAAGGCAAATACTTGTTCCCGGTGAAAGCAATGAGCAAGGTTTTCAGGGCTCGTTTTGTAGCTGCCCTCCGGAAAGAAATACAACCACAAACTGCAAACTTCTATGAAAGCCTGTTCAAACAGCATTGGGTAGTTTACTGTAAGCGTCCATTTTTAGGCCCTTCGCAAGTAGTAGAATATCTGGGACGTTATACCCATAAGATTGCCATTAGCAATCATCGGATTAAAAACCTCCAGGACAATGCCGTGACTTTTTCGGTAAAAGATTACCGTCACGGTGGGAAAAAATCCATTCTAAAATTGCCCGATGCCGAATTTATAAGGCGCTTTGCATTACACATCCTCCCAAAAGCCTTTGTGCGCATACGCCATTACGGGATCCTGAGCAGTTATCATAAAAGAACAAGTCTTGCTGAACTACAGGAAATTCTTGGGAAAATAAATCTTCCGGAAAGACCACCGCTCCAACACCGGGTTTGTCCAACCTGTAAAAAAGGGCAGTTAGAAACCATCGTGCTCTTCGGAATTAGAGGGCCGCCGGAAGGCTGGGAGAATGAATTACAAAAACAGAAATAAATCCCCTGAAAAACGCTGTTCCCTTGGCGTAACGGATGCCTATTGCTCAAAAACAAGGAAATACGTTAAAAACAATGACTGGATTACCTAAGCAACAGAAAACAATAAAGTAATAAGCAGTAGAAAAGGAAAAATGTACTGAGCAGAAAAGATAATCGCCATCCAAATCGCTGAATAGCAACCCCACAATTTAGACCAATCCCCATAGTAGACAATCGGTAAACAACCGGTTCAGTCAACACTGCGTTCATGTTGGGCCGTACCGGCCACACGAACGCTTAGTTATT
>NZ_QEYO01000041.1 GCF_023718305.1 Gramella sp. AN32 | reverse complement strand
CGTTTGAAGTAGGTAGTCGGCCAATTGCAGTCCCCATTGATACTTGCCTTCCTCCAATGCCTTGTTCACCTCGTCAAACATCTTCTTCTCGCCCCCGGCCAGTTCAATAATATATTTTGCCTCTTGCAATGCCGCGAGGGGGTAAAGATTGGTAGGGTTTCCATCGAACCAGCCCACATAGTGCAAAAATATCGAACGCACCCCCCACGGAACTGAGCCATAAAACTCCCGCAAGTTCGATTGGTCTTTTAATGAATCTGCCAACTTCACACTGTCAACGGTTTGTTGGAGCGTATACCCCTTGTTCATGGCGTCTATTGTTTGTTCGTAAACGCTTAAAATCGCGGTCGCGTAGTTGTTTAGGCTTTGATGTACAAGCGATTGTCCGGAGACCGGCCTGGTATGGCCAGGAACGAGGTGCCTGGCAGGGAATGTCCCCATTTTTTGTATCGATTCGCCCCATGATTTGACATCCCTGTATTGCGAGCCCCGAATCGCATAAAGGTTGGGAAACGATTTGTAGTAATTATCCCCGGTCCACAATGATCCCAGACTGGGTATCCATACGAAGAGCTGGTCGTTGGTTTCCCCATCGGCGGCATACAGTTCGAAATCGACACCGGCGAGGGATGTGTGAAGGGAGTCCTGGAATATCGTATTTGGCTTGATGTATCCTTTGCCGGCTCTGTCGGTCGAGGTGTTTCCCGGGGCGACACCCCTGTTAATGACATCCTCGGCTGGTAGATCGCGTCCGAATTGCCTGGCGTTTCGCTGCTTTAAAATAGGTTCTACGGGTGAATTTTCCTGTAGCTCGTCCTTAAATCCCGCCCGGGCGATTATCTTAACATCTTTGTTGTTCCCAACAAAGGCGGAGGTACCTCCCGTGTGATCCAGGTGGCCATGGGTATAAATGACTGCCTTTACAGGTTTATCGGTAATTTTTCGAAACTCTTCCGCTACCGTTTCGGCCGCACCCAGAGCCCTGAGCGCATCTATAATTATTACTCCGTTTTCACCTATGACCATTGAGGTGTTCGAACCGTCGTATCCCACCGCCACGTAAACATGCTCGTTCACTTGGATGATCTCCTTTATAAACTCACTATTGCGTGCCTTTAAAATACGCGTGGCTTCCGTTTCCTGGGCATTGGCCGGGAAAGTAAATACAAGCAATGCCAGTAGTAGCGTGTAAAATTGTGTTTTCATTTTATTTGTTTTAAGTTTCATCGTATTAATGTTCTCTCGATTTTAAATCTCCACGAATCTGTCTAGATATAAAGTGCCTAGATTATAGACAGTTATTTAAGGGTGGTAATTAATACGACTTTGCCACCAAACTTGGATTTCAGTTGATACTTCTTATTTTCACCAATCGTTTTTAAAAATTTCCGGGTATCTGCCATATCCGCATTATCAACATAAATAATCGTATCGGAATGAAAATTAGGTTCAAGCATTTGGAATAGGGACAAATACAAATCTTTCCAACCATCCAACAGCAATAAATCTATGGGTCTGTTATGATTTTTCAGCGTGTGCATTGCATTGCCAGTTCTAACTTCAATAAGTTCGCTCGCACCAGCCTTTTTAAAATTTTCAATGGCTTTTATGGCTTTGGATGCAATCAATTCCGTGGTGATAATGCTACCTCCTGTTTCCATAGCCCCTTGAGCCAAAAATAGGGTTGATATTCCAAATGAAGTTCCAAACTCAACAATGTTCTTAATGTTGTTTTCCTTGATAAGCCGCTTCAAACCTTCTCCCTGTTCTTTCGAAACCGAAAGATATGCATCTTTAAAATCCATCGGTTGCATGGGTCTAAATACGCTTTTAGCCAAACCCTTTACCATATTATATCGGTCGTTTTTCGAATCGTTATAGAGCTCGGTTAGAGTTGTTCTTATTTGTTGTTGTATGGTATTCATCACATTTTTCGTTTTATTGGATTAATGTCATAGATGCTTAAGCATTCTAAAGCGAATCTGCCCCTGGGTCACCCGGGAAGAAGCATCGACATAATTTTCCAATTTGTCTGCCAAAACAGGTGCAGGTACTATATCTCCAAGTACGATATTATCTTCTGTCTCAACAATAGTTATTGTATATAGGTCCGCATCAAAATCAATTGTGTGGTATCGTAATCATAAGATTCGCTAAGAGTCTCAAATAATTTGAAAATTATTCAGCCATTTTCAAATGATCGATAATTCCACTTTTAAAAACTGTTTTTAACGGTCTTTCAGGTTTGTTTTCATATCCAACTATAATCGAACTGTGCATTAGCATTTTTTCGAAATCAAAAACAAGGGTTAAATAGTCCTTTTTCTCTGTTTCGTGCCAATTGATTAAATAAAGTTCGTTACCAATTTTACGGGAACGGTAAGGAATATCCGTGTTTCCGTTTACTGTTGCAGGCCCAGCAACCCATTCATATTTGGCTTTGCCATTGTAGAACTCCATGTGTAAGGCAGTACCATCTTGATATTGGAAATTCAATGAATAACCATCCAGGAAATGTTCAGGCTGTCCAAACTGAAACTTATTTT
>NZ_QEYO01000040.1 GCF_023718305.1 Gramella sp. AN32 | reverse complement strand
AAAATAAGTTTCAGTTTGGACAGCCTGAACATTTCCTGGATGGTTATTCATTGAATTTCCAATATCAAGATGGTACTGCCTTACACATGGAGTTCTACAATGGCAAAGCCAAATATGAATGGGTTGCGGGGCCTGCAACAGGAAACGGAAACACGGATATTCCTTACCGTTCCCGTAAAATTGGTAACGAACTTTATTTAATCAATTGGCAAGAAACAGATAAAAAGGACTATTTAACCCTTGTTTTTGATTTCGAAAAAATGCTAATGCACAGTTCGATTATAGTTGGATATGAAAACAAACCTGAAAGACCGTTAAAAACAGTGTTTAAAAGTGGAATTATCGATCATTTGAAAATGGCTGAATAATTTTCAAATTATTTGAGACTTTTAGCGAATCTGATGATTACGATACCACACAATTGATTTTGATGCGTACTTCTTCCCGGGTGACCCAGGGGCAGATTCGCTTTAGAATGCTTAAGCATCTATGACATTAATCCAATAAAACGAAAAATGTGATGAATACCATACAACAACAAATAAGGACAACTCTAACCGAGCTCTATAACGATTCGAAAAACGACCGATATAATATGGTAAAGGGTTTGGCTAAAAGCGTATTTAGACCCATGCAACCGATGGATTTTAATAATGCATATCTTTCGGTTTCTAGAGAACAGGGAGAAGGTTTGAAGCGGCTTATCAAGGAAAACAACATTAAGAATATTGTTGAGTTTGGAACTTCATTTGGAATATCAACCCTATTTTTGGCTCAAGGGGCTATGGAAACAGGAGGTCGCATTATCACCACGGAATTGATTACATCCAAAGCCATAAAAGCCGTTGAAAATTTTAAAAAGGCTGGTGTGAGCGAACTTATTGAAGTTAGAATTGGCAATGCAATGGAGACTCTGAAAAATCATAACAGACCCATAGATTTGTTGCTGTTGGATGGTTGGAAAGATTTGTATTTGTCCCTATTTCAAATGCTTGAACCTAATTTTCATTCCGATACGATTATTTATGTTGATAATGCGGATATGGCAGATACCCGGAAATTTTTAAAAACGATTGGTGAAAACAAGAAGTATCAATTGAAATCCAAGTTTGGTGGCAAAGCGGTGTTAATTACCATTAAAAAATAAGAATTATGAGCCAGGTATCCCATTGCCCGACTTGTGGAGGCACATCCAAAATAAAAGAAAAAGACGGTAAGATAATTTATCAAGCCGTTCAAGACGATGAAGCATTCAAAAAAGTGGCACAGCTAAAAAAAGTGATAGAAAAATTAAAGGGAGAGATCAAAACACTTGAAAAGGAACTTAGAGATTTAAAATCGAAATAACATTAGAATTATGCATCTTAAAACAAATAAAATGAAAACACAAATTTACATCTCAATACTGGCAATATTTATGTTGGCAACTACGGCCGACGCCCAGGAAACGGAAGCCACGCGTATTTTAAAGGCACGCAATAGTGAGTTTATAAAGGAGATCATCCAAGTGAACGAGCATGTTTACGTGGCGGTGGGATACGACGGTTCGAACACCTCAATGATTATTGGAGAAAACGGAGTAGTGATCATAGATGCGCTCAGGGCTCTGGGTGCGGCCGAAACGGTAGCGGAAGAGTTCTGGAAAATAACCGCTAAACCTGTAAAGGCAGTCATTTATACCCATGGCCACCTGGATCACACGGGAGGTACCTCCGCCTTTGTTGGGAACAACAAAGATGTTAAGATCATCGCCCGGGCGGGATTTAAGGACGAGCTACAGGAAAATTCACCCGTAGAACCTATTTTAAAGCAGCGAAACGCCAGGCAATTCGGACGCGATCTACCGGCCGAGGATGTGATTAACCGGGGTGTCGCCCCGGGCAACACTTCAACCGACAGAGCCGGCAAAGGATACATCAAGCCAAATATGACATTCCAGGACTCCCTTCACACATCCCTCGCCGGTGTCGATTTCGAACTGTATGCCGCCGATGGAGAAACCAACGACCAGCTCTTTGTATGGGTCCCTAGTCTGGGATCATTGTGGACCGGGGATAATTACTACAAATCGTTTCCCAACCTTTATGCGATTCGGGGCTCGCAATACAGGGATGTCAAATCATGGGGCGAATCGATACAAAAAATGGGCACATTCCCAGTGAGGCACCTCGTTCCGGGCCATACCAGGCCTGTCTCCGGACAATCACTTGTCCACCAAAGCCTAAACAACTACGCGGCCGCGATTTTAAGCGTCTATGAACAGACAATAGACGCCATGAATAAGGGATATACGCTCCAACAAACCGTTGACAGTGTGAAGTTGGCGGATTCATTAAAAGACCAACCGAACCTGCGGGAGTTTTATGGCTCAGTTCCGTGGGGTGTACGTTCGATATTTTTGCATTATGTGGGCTGGTTCGATGGAAATCCTACCAATCTTTACCCCCTCGCGGCATCGCAAGAGGCAAAATATATTATTGAACTGGCCGGGGGCGAGAAGAAGATGTTTGACGAGGTGAACAAGGCATTGGAGGAAGGCAAGTATCAATGGGGACTGCAATTGGCCGACTACCTACTTCAAACG
>NZ_QEYO01000003.1 GCF_023718305.1 Gramella sp. AN32 | reverse complement strand
AGCAAACAAACGATTGAGAATAGAATTACCTCTATTCAACAATCGCTTGTCTTTTAAATCCTCAAAATGTCTTGTCTGCATTTTTTTATCCTAAAGTAGAATAAAAAAAGATGTGTCCAGACGGTAGATAATAAATACCGGCTTTTATATTTTAAAGGAAAAAGGTTTATTCTACTGTAAAATCCCCTTCGTTTATCCCCTCGTTTACTTTGATTTCACTTACTTTAAACTCCAATTTCTGAGGTCCCATAGACTGAGTCATCATAAATGGAAATTTAACCCCATTTACTTCCTGGTAATCTGAGTAGCCTGTTGGAACAGTCATGGTTTGTCCTCCCTGAGATACAGTTTTTACCACCTGAGTTTTCAATCCGCTGCCCACATCGTAGTAAGCTTTAGTGGTTTCATCAACATTTACCACGTAGGCATCTTTCCCGTCAACCTGCTCAATTCCGCTTAGCGTAGCAGAACCAACACTTAGTTCAGGAAAAGGATTGGCGTCGATCTTTGCCGCAGCGATTTGCTCTTCATTATAGGGAATTTTTTGGCCCTGCATGGTCATGGAGCCTTTTTCACCGTCAAAAACCTGATTTTGCATCACATTGCCACCCATAGATACATTCTGAAGCAGTTTTCCATCTGTTGTTCTTTTCATTTCAAGATCCAAGGTCATTCCCTGAATTTGTCCCTGAGCTATCATTACAACGCTTTCAACCTTGCTTACCGCTTCTTTTCCGCCAATGGCATTGATATAGTTTTCATAAACTTTATCGATACTTACTGAAGCATCTACTGTTTTTTTCTCAGGTTTTGAGGCAGCGTCAGCTAACTTATCATAATATTTAATTGGAATAGACTTTCCGTTATATTGAATTTTTTCAAGATTTTCCAATACATCACTACCTTTTCCAACAACTACGATTCTTGCGTTATCTGGCTGAAAATATTTTTGGGCTACCCGCTGAACATCTTCCACGCTAACTTCATCAATTTTTTCCAGGTAATCTTTATAGAAATCATCATCAAGATCTTCTGTTTCTACCTCATAGGCGAAATTGGCGATTGTAGAAGGCTGTTCTAAAGAAAGTACAAAATCACCCGTAATTTTTGCTTTTGCATTGGCAAGTTCAGCCGCTGAAACCTTTTCTTTTCTAATTTTATAAATTTCATCAAGAAAAGCAACTACAGAACTATCTGTCACCGCGTTTCTTACACTTGCACTTGCGGTAAAGGTAGAAGCATATTTATCATTTCCCGTAGAAGAATAAGCTCCATAGGTATAACCTTTATCTTCTCTAAGATTAAGGAAAAGGCGGGCTTCACCACCACCACCTAAGATCTTGTTCGCAACAAGAACCGGGAAATAATCCGGATCCTTCTTTTTTAATTTGATCGTGTTCACCACAGAAATTTCACTCTGTACCGCGTTGGGCATATCCACGAAATCAATCTGGGTTTTACCTAAGTTAGTAACTTCGGGCATATTAGTTTCAGGCACTTCAGTCTTTTTCCAGCTTGAAAAATTCTTTTTTACCAGGTCTTTCACTTCATCCTCATCTACATCTCCAACAATAACCAAATACGCATGTTGCGGGCTATAATAAGTTTGATAGAATTTTTTCACATCATCCAAAGTAACAGACTCCACAGACTCTGCAGTCACAAATTCTCCATAAGGATGATCTTTTCCATACGCTAAAGCTGAACGTACTCTGGAAGCTATAAATGCAACATTTTTGTCGTTACTTTTAATCCCTTCTATTTGTCGCTCCTTTGCTTTGGAGAATTCCTCTTCGGTGAAATATGGGTTTATAGCCGCATCTGCCATTAATTTCAAAATTTCAGGAAAGTACTTAGAAAGTGTATTAGCACTGGCACCACCGGAATAAAAATTCATTCTGGCTCCTAAAAAGTCTACTCTTTCATTAAAAGCATCTTTGGTCATGGTTGCAGTTCCGCTTCCAAGTAAGCTGCCCATTAAACTGGTAACACCTGCTTTATCACCTTCAAAAATTGGTGGATTGTCCAATCTTAAAGACATGGAAACTCTGGGGAGTTTATGATTTTCCACGATCAAAACTTCCAGGCCGTTATCAAGATCAAAATTTTCCGGTTCTTCAACATTTACCTGAGGTGCAGGGCCTGGTTTCGGCATTACACTTCGGTCTATTTGTGCAAACATATTAGCAGTAAATAAAAATACTGCAAATGCTATTATATAATTTTTCATCATTCTCATTTTAAACTTTTATTATTCTGCTTTTTGGCTTTCTGGCAAATAGTCTACAACCACTCTCTGGCTCGGCTTTAAATACTCCGTAGCGACTCTTTTGATGTCTTCGCGTGTAATAGATCGATAAATATCAATTTCCTCGTTTACAAGGTTGGTGTCGCCATAAAGCAAATAACTTGTAGCCAACGATTCTCCAATACCGGCAACACTGGAATTAGAATTTACATAAGCGTTTTCAGCTTTGTTCTGAAGTTTCTGAAAATCCTTTTCTGAAATTAATTCATTTCTAAGTTTAGAGATTTCCTCTTCCATTTCAGTATTTAATGTTTCAAGGGAAGTTTCACCTAACGGAAGGGCAAAGATCAAATACATTCCATAATCTGACTGTTCAAGATTGAATGCAGCAACCTGAAGTGCCTGTTTTTGCTCATCAACCAGTTTCTTATATAAAATTGAACTTTTCCCGTCGCTTAAATAATCTGAGATCATATTAAGTACATAAGAATCCTTTTCAGTAAAAGAAGGCGTTCTATATCCTAATATAGAAGCAGGGATTTGGATGTTGCTATCGTAAGTGGTTGTCCTTACCTCTTTGGTCATTGGAGTTTCCATTTCAAAATTTCTTTTTACTTCTTCTCCTTTTGGAATATCCCCAAAATAATCCTTTACCATTTTTTTAGTGTCAGAAACGTCAATATCTCCGGCAACTACCAAAACAGCATTGTTAGGAACATAATAAGTATCAAAGAATTCTTTGAATTCATCTAAAGTTGCAGCATCAAGATCTTCCATATAACCAATATTCGGATCTTTATATGGATGCTTTTCAAACATCGCCCCAGCTACCGACTGTAAAAGGTTTCCATAAGGAGAGTTATCCATTCTTGATCTTCTCTCTTCTTTTACCACTTCATTTTGTGTATCTACACCTTCTTTTTTAATAATAGGGTGCATCATTCTTTCAGATTCCATCCAAAGACCTAATTCCAGGTTATTAGAAGGAAAAATTTCATAATAATAAGTACGATCATTAGAAGTGTTGGCATTGTTGGTCCCTCCATTACTGGATACGATCTCAAACCATTTGCCTTTTTCAATATTTTCAGTTCCTTCAAATAAAAGGTGTTCGAAAAAGTGTGCAAATCCTGTTTTACCATTAATCCGGTCCTTACCTCCTACATCATACATTACAGAAGTAGAAACCACGGGGGCAGTTTTATCTTCATGTAGAATAACGTGCAGGCCGTTATCCAAATCAAACTCAGTGAATTCTACTTCCTGAGCAAATCCGGCTGCTCCAACAAATAAAAGGGCGGCCAGGAAATTTTGTTTCAAAATCATTTTTTTCAAAGTTTTCAATTAGCGTTCTATGAGTAGAAAAAATTTAAGTTGTGTTACACAGAATTAGAGAATACTTCTTAAAAATGGGATATGTGTTAAAATTAACAAGCTATTAAGGCAAAAACCGCCTCGTTTTTAGGAAATTTACTTTTTAAACGAATCTATAATGATGAATAAATTCAGTATCCCTATAAAATACGGAGTGGCCATCGCTGCCGGGTTAATTGCATATTTTTTAATTCTTTCCTTGTTTGGGGTCCAAAACAATCCCGTGTGGAGTCTTTTTAATGGTGTGATCATGGCCTATGGTATGTTTGAATCAATCAAGCATTACAGGTTGAAAAAGGGAAATAAATTTAAATATCAAAAAGGTTTTATGGCCAGCCTGCTCACTGGTTTTAATGCAACGATAATTTTTACTGTTTTCTTCGGATTTTATGCTACGGAATTTAATCCTGACTTTATTGACGAATTGCTCACTATGTGGAAAACCGATTACAGCACCAATATTGGGATTGTTCTATTCACGGTCGCGGTGATGGGTTTTGCTACCAGTCTGGTGATAACCTTCGCTTATATGCAATTTTTCAAGGATTCATGGAATACCGTTGAGGGCAAAAAACACACCCTGTAGATAGCATTCTGAATTTTTAAAAAAGCTTTGGCAATTAATTAATTAGAAGTATATTTGCACCCGCCTTAAAATAAATTAAGGCTGATTTGTTTTTAAACACAAGTCGTCAAAATAATTTTAATTAATCAAAGCTATGTACGCAATTGTAGAGATAGCAGGGCAGCAATTTAAAGTTGCAAAAGACCAGAGGGTGTTTGTTAACCGAATGGAAGGTAAAGAAGGGGACAGTATTTCTTTTGATAAAGTTCTTCTTACCGGAGATGGAGATAACATCACTGTTGGCGCCCCGGCTATAGATGGCGCTCTTGTTGGAGCAAAAATTAACCGTCATTTAAAAGGGAACAAAGTAATTGTTTTCAAAAAGAAAAGACGTAAAGGTTACCGGGTTAAAAACGGTCACCGCCAGGCACTTACAGAAATTCTTATTGGTGATATCACCATAGATGGTAAGAAAAAATCTGATTCTAAGAAGTCTGAACCTAAGAAAGAAGATAAAAAAGCTGCACCTAAAGCTGCTCCAAAAAAAGAGGAGTCTAAAAAGGCAGCTCCTAAAAAATCTGCGAAGGCAGATGATCTTAAAAAGATCGAAGGAGCAGGACCTAAAGCTGCTGAGGCTTTAGTAAATGCTGGTGTAGATACTTTCGCGAAACTTTCTAAAAAATCTTCTGAAGAGATTAAAGAAATCCTTACAAATGAAAGTTCTTCTTTAGCCCATTTAGATCCTGAAACATGGCCAAAGCAGGCTAAATTAGCTGCTGACGGTAAATGGGACGAGTTAAAACAACTTCAGGACGATTTAAACGGAGGGAAAGCTTAATTAATCCTATTAAACTAAAAACACCATGGCACACAAAAAAGGAGTCGGTAGTTCCAAGAACGGTAGAGAATCAGAATCAAAACGTTTAGGCGTTAAGATTTTTGGTGGTCAGGCTGCCATTGCAGGGAACATCATCGTTAGACAAAGAGGTACAGCACATCGCCCAGGCGATAATGTGTATGCCGGTAAAGATCATACATTACATGCCAAAGTAGATGGTCTTGTAAAGTTCACTAAAAAGAAAGATGATAAATCTTATGTTTCTATTGAGCCATTCGAAGCTTAATTTTAGAAACAATCTTATAAATAAACCCTCTTCAGCAATGAAGGGGGTTTATTATTTGACTATAATCTGTACCTTAAACTAAACTTTGTGAGCATAGCTGAAGAAAGGAATTTTGACGAAATACAGGTATACAGAAGCATTTTCAGGATCTGTAATATTGTAATAATTTGCAGTGTGATAAGATTCTGAAACATCCCGCTATCGGAACAGAATGACGTCCTTTATGACTTACGGACAATTAAAAAAATATCAATAAATTAAGCTTAGAATGAACAAAACTAAATATTATATATCGCTATGGATTGTTTGCTTTTTCAGCCTCAATTTTTATGCCCAGGAATCTCTAATTGTAGAAACTGAAAATGGTAAAATTGAAGGTCTCATTGATCAAGACCAGCATTTAAATATATTTTTAGGCGTCCCCTTTGCAAAGCCGCCAATTGAAAAACTTAGGTGGAAAGCCCCTCAGGAACTGGAAGATTGGGAAGGAGTGAAAGAAACCAAAAAATTTGGACCCTCTGCCATACAAACCAACGTCTTTGGAGATATGGTTTATCGCAGTGACGGTATAAGTGAAGATTGCCTCTATCTAAATATTTGGGCGCCAACAGAAAGTAATGGTGAAGGTTTACCTGTTCTGGTCTATTTTTATGGTGGAGGTTTTGTTGCCGGGGATGGATCTGAACCCAGATATGATGGGGCATCTATGGCTAGAAATGGCATTATCGCCATCACTGTAAATTACCGATTAAATATTTTTGGATTTTTAGCACACCCTAAATTATCTAAGCAAGCTGAATACAACGCCTCGGGAAATTATGGTTTACTGGATCAAACTGCTGCTTTAAAATGGGTTTATGAAAATATCGAAAATTTTGGTGGTGATCCTGAAAAAATAACTATTGCCGGTGAATCTGCAGGTTCAATTTCTGTAAGTGCACTTATGGTTTCTCCATTATCAAAAGATTTGCTCGCGGGCGCAATTGGGGAAAGTGGTGCGTCTATCAAACCCACTTTGGCTCCTGTTCCTTTACACGAGGCTGAAAAAGTTGGAGCAGAATTCGTTGAGAAAACGGGTTACAGCCTGGAAGCCTTAAGAGCTTTGAGTACAGAGGAATTATTTGAAGTCTATAATAATTCAGGTAGGTTTGGTTTTCCAACCGTAATCGATTCTTACTTTTTACCTAAATCATTACCTGAAATTTTTGAAAAAGGGGAGCAGGCTCAAATTCCTTTAATGCTTGGATGGAACTCTGCAGAGTCACCTTCCATGGCAATCACTCAGGGATCAGACTATTCAAAGGAAAATTATGCGACCAAAATTATGACGCTTTATCCTGAAAATTACGATGAAGTCCTTGATTTGTACGCTGCGAACAATGAAGATGAAGTACGAATGGCCGCGACAGATCTGGCATCAGATCGCTTTATTGCTTACGGAACCTGGAAGTGGTTTGACCTTCACAGAAAAAATTCAGAAGAACCGGTATATCGATATTTATTCAGTAAAGTTCGACCTTCAGCAAATCAAAATTCGGAAATTGTACCCGACGGGGCACCACATGCTTCAGAAATAGAGTATTTCTTAGGAAATCTGGAGTTGGTAGACGAAGGTTATTTTACAAAGGAGGACTATGAGGTTTCAAAAACTATTCAGCAATATGTATTGAATTTTGTAAAAACTGGGAATCCAAATGGAGAAGAACTTTTATACTGGCCTTCCGCAAAACCGGATGATGAAAAACCTCCTGTACTTATTATTGATTCAGAATTTGAAGTGAAAAAGTCTGCTAAAGAAAATAGGTACCGATTTCTGGATAACTATTACGGAAATGAATAAAAAAAATCCCCGCCCTACACGGGGATTTTTACAAAAACCAAACAAAAATAAGGCACTTAATTAATTGTGAACGTGCTAATTAAGTTAACCTCATTGCCTTTATACGAGTATTGGTATAGAGTATTATCCCCAACCATGAGCAACCTCTCCTCCAGGGGGATGACATCATAGGTGTTAATCTCTTTAAAGTGGTCTATCAACTCAAGGTTGGGTGTATTAGATTTATCAAAAACTTTTAGTCCGTCCGCACCATCACATACAAACAGCCAATCACCTTTAATTCCCAAGCCGTACGGATTGGTCATTTGATAAGACTGCTCTATAAATGGGGAATGTTTATCGGTAATATTTACAACATCCAGCTGGTTATTTTCCTGTCCGCAAAAGTTACCTCCGCGAATGGTAACATAGGCATAATCACCTTCCACAACTACAGGATCGCAGCCTAAAACATGTTGTAAATAAGAAACCTCCTTTGGTTTCGCTGCATCTTCTATGCTGAAGATATAAAGCCCCCTATCGCTACCCAGGTATAAATGATCCTCGTAATTAAAGAGGGTTTCAATGGCAAAGCCAGCATAATCCTGATTTAATAAAGTGGTTTGAGCAGGATTACGAATATCAAAAACTGAAAGCTTTTGATCATCAGCTACATATAAATAATCATCTTTTATGCTAAATCTGGCGAAGGAACCGCCGGTCCCGGTAGAACTCTCTGCGCTATTTGCGAAAAAAGCATCTTCCCAATTGGGTTGGGTGGCATATTCTATTTTTCTTTTTTCAATCACGAAACCAATAATAACTTCTTTTTCAGGATCAAAGTTTTCATAATCAATAAAGGTGGCGTTTAATTGTGTTTGGGGAAATACATTTGGAAAAACATTCTCAACCCTACCAATCTCTTTGATATTGTTCATGTCCTGAAGATCAAATATCACTAAATCTGTTCCGCTATCCGCATAAAGTTTGTTGTCTTTAACTGCAACATCCATATTTCTAGGGATGTTTATAAATTGGACATTTTTAGGATTGAATGGATCGATATTATCAATAATATGAACACCTTTCTGTACATCGTTTATAAATATGTAGTTGTTCCAGGCATAAATTTTACCGGATTCCTGAATGTCCTTTGGTTCCTGAATTTTTACGGAAGCCCTAAATTCTTGTAATGATTGTTTTACCGGAACGGCAACGCTGGTATATTCCGAATCATCAATTTCATTCTCACAGGAAGTGAAAACGAAAAGAAATAGGGAAGCAAGGAGAGCTAATTTTTTCATCAGATATTTTGATTAGTATCAAGTAGATGCACATATTTTTGAATGGTTGCGTTGGCATTTAATAATTTTTTTCTGTCACTTTGTCATAATTCTGAATAGTCCTATCTTTGCCAGTCTAAAAACCGAAAGGTTACAACGGAATATGGAGAAGACAATTGATGAAAAAGTCCAGGGAAATTCTTTGGTACTGAAACCTCAGCCAAGTAATTCAAAAAAGCTTTTTATTGAAAGTTATGGTTGCGCAATGAATTTTAGCGATAGCGAAATCGTGGCTTCCATCCTTGCAAAAGAAGGTTTTAATACTACCCAAAATCTTGAAGAGGCAGATCTTGTCCTGGTAAACACCTGTTCTATTCGGGAAAAAGCCGAACAAACGGTACGCAAGAGACTGGAGAAATACAATGCGGTAAAACGTATAAATCCGGGAATGAAAGTGGGCGTTCTGGGCTGTATGGCTGAAAGGCTGAAAAGCAAATTCCTGGAAGAAGAAAAAATCGTGGACCTAGTTGTTGGGCCAGATGCTTATAAAGACCTTCCAAATTTGATCAATGAAGTGGAGGCGGGAAGAGATGCGATTAATGTGATTTTAAGCAAGGAAGAAACTTATGGTGATATTTCCCCGGTAAGACTGCAATCTAATGGTGTTTCGGCTTTTGTTTCGATTACCCGGGGGTGCGATAATATGTGTACTTTTTGCGTGGTGCCTTTTACCAGGGGACGCGAACGTAGCCGTGATCCACAAAGTATTGTGGAAGAAGTAAATGATCTCGCTGCAAAAGGTTACAAAGAGGTGACCCTTCTTGGCCAGAATGTAGATAGCTATTTATGGTATGGTGGCGGTATGAAAAAAGATTTTAAAGACGCTACTGAAATTCAGAAAGCTACGGCAACGAATTTTGCCAGTCTTTTGAGGCTGGTCGCGGAAGCTCAACCAAAAATGCGTTTTAGGTTTTCAACTTCCAATCCGCAGGATATGACGCTGGACGTGATCGAAATGATGTTACAGTATCGCAATATTTGTAACTATATTCATTTGCCGGTACAAAGCGGAAGCAACAGAATCCTCAAAGCGATGAATAGATTGCATACCCGTGAAGAATATTTTACACTTATCGATAACATTAAAGAAATGATCCCGGATTGTGGAATTTCTCATGATATTATCACGGGTTTTCCTACTGAAACGGAAGAGGATCATCAGGATACAATTTCACTGCTGGAATATGTAAAGTATAATTTTGGTTATATGTTCACGTATTCTGAAAGACCGGGAACGCTTGCCGAAAGAAAACTGGAAGATGACGTGCCCGAAGAAGTGAAAAAAAGAAGGTTACAGGAAATTGTAGATCTTCAACAAAAACACAGTAAATATAGAACGAAACAATATATAGGTAAAACTGTAGAGGTTTTGATTGAAAAGGAATCCAAAAAATCTGCCGAGCAGTTTAGCGGAAGAAGTGAGCAGAATATTGTGGTGGTTTTTCCGAAAGAAAATTATAAAATTGGTGATTTTGTTCTGGTAAAAGTGAATGAGTGTACCAGCGCAACATTAATTGGAGAAGGCATTGGATTAAGTAATAATAATTAATATCAATAAATAACTAGTTTTATGAAATTGCGATTTTGTACAATAATTCTTTCAATATTAATAAGCTCATGTTCTTCGGATAGCGCAACAGATTCTAATGATGATAATCCCGTAGGTATCAGTGGAGATTTTGTTGGCTACACTACCACTTTCAATCAAACTGGAACTATCTACAATTATACTTATGAAGATGGAAAATGGTTGAGTTTAGAAGTAAATGGAGACCTTTGGGTAGAAATTGAATATAATGATAACGACGAACTAGTAAGAATTACTGAGGATCGGGAAGACATTTTTACAGATATTCAATTTGAATATGATGGTTCAGGAAGTTTAATTGCAGTTAAAGAATTTGATGCAGAAAGTAATAGTTTTAAAGATCGGGCTATTACCTATTCCGGAAATATAGTAGAACTTGAAAAGCTGAATACTACTGAAGAAAATTCAGGCAAAGTTGTTTTCACTTTCAATGATGATCGCTTCATGAAATTTGAAGATTTTGATGGGGATGCTATGCTGGTACATTCTGATGAATTGCAGTATGATAGTAGCGGGAATGTAATTCAGAATAAAATTTTTACAAGTTATAGCGGCTTAACGATAACTGAAGAATTTGGGTACGAATATGACGATATGGCTAATCCGCTACAGGACTTTTTTCAGGATTATACCTTAGCTTTTTTAATTTATGGATCTAAAGTGAAGTTTTTTAATTATGAAATAAGTACGGCGATTAGAGTATTTGGACCAAATAACAGAACTGCAAATATTTATCCTTCTTCTTACACTGAAAATCAGAAACTGGATATTGAAAATGAATATAATGGTACTACTATTAAAACTCAGTCTTTGATATTTCGACCTGAAAATGCAGTAATTCAAGTAAACGAATTCTTATACAGCGAATAATTAAATGGAATCAGTTCAGGCGATAAAACAACGTTTTGGAATCATTGGAGACGATCCAAAATTAAACAGGTCTGTTGAAAAGGCGATACAGGTCGCTCCAACAGATATCTCTGTGTTAGTGACAGGAGAAAGCGGGGTGGGAAAGGAAAGTATTCCGAAGATCATTCATTCACTTTCCCATCGTAAACACGCAAAATATATTGCGGTGAATTGTGGAGCAATTCCCGAAGGGACCATCGATAGTGAACTTTTTGGGCATGAAAAAGGTGCTTTTACGGGAGCTACCCAAACCCGAAGTGGTTATTTTGAAGTTGCCGATGGGGGAACTATTTTTCTGGATGAAGTTGGAGAACTTCCTTTGCCTACCCAGGTAAGGCTTTTACGGGTACTTGAAAATGGTGAATTTATTAAGGTAGGTTCTTCAAAAGTTCAAAAGACCGATGTTCGCATAGTTGCGGCGACCAATATCAATATGTTTGAGTCAATTCAAAAAGAGAAATTTCGGGAAGATCTTTATTACAGGTTAAGTACTATTGAAATTCATTTGCCGCCGTTGCGGGAAAGGAAGGAAGATATCCATTTGTTATTTAGAAAATTTGCGTCAGATTTTGCACTGAAATATAAAATGCCCACCGTAAAACTGGAAGATGATGCCGTAGAATTACTGGTAAAATATCGCTGGGGCGGAAATATTCGTCAGCTTAGGAATGTGGCGGAACAAATCTCCGTTTTGGAACAAAGAAGAAGTATCGATGCTAAAGGGATGAGAAATTACTTACCAGATATGGGCAGTAATCTTCCGGCGGTGATTTCAGGAAAAAAAGCGGAAGGAGATTTCAGCAATGAAAGGGAAATTCTTTACAAGGTGCTTTTCGATATGAAAAATGACCTGAATGACCTCAAAAAATTAACCCTGAAATTAATGCAGGACGGAAATAACAAGGAAGTTCAGGATGAAAATGAAGGTTTGATTGAAAAGATCTATGGAGCCAATGGAGATGATATTGATGAAGATGAAATGACTAATGAAGAAATGAAACTTCTGCAAATGCCTCAACCCAATGCGCAAGCGCGACAGGAAGAAAAGGATAAATATTATTTTGCTGAAGAAATTGAGGAAGAGGAAACACTCAGCCTGCAGGATAAAGAACTGGAATTGATCAAAAAATCCTTAGAAAGGCATAGCGGAAAGAGAAAAGCTGCCGCGGAAGAATTGGGAATTAGTGAACGCACCCTTTACCGGAAGATCAAACAATATGATTTATAGTTTTTAAGTTCTAAGTTCTAAGTTCTAAGTTCTAAGTTCGGAGTTCGGAGTTCGGAGTTCAAGGTTGATAGTTCAAAATTTTGAAAGTGAAAAGTAAAAAGTGAATTTTGGAAACTTGAAATATTTTGTGTCGGCCTGAACGCAGTCGAAGGCCTTTATTATACGAAATTTGAAAGTTAGATGATGCTACAAATTCCAAATTCAGGATAATTGATGTTATAAAATTTTATGAAAAAATTTCTTTTACTTTTTTGCGCATTTGTGCTGCTCACTTTACAATCCTGCGGACTCTATTCTTTTACAGGAGCAGATACCGGGGAAGCCAATACTTTTCAGGTAAATTTCTTTCAAAATCAGTCAGATTTGGTGGAACCGGGAATAGATCTTGCCTTTACAACCTCGCTTCAGGATCTTATTCAGAATCAAACAAGTTTGAGCCTGGTAAACAATAACGGCGATTTGATCTTTGAAGGCGAAATTATTGATTATTACATATCACCTATGAGTGCCACTGCGCAAAATACCGCCGCGCAAAACAGGCTGACCATTGCCGTAAACGTGAGATATTATAATACATTGGAACCAGAAAAAGATTTTGAACAGCGTTTCTCCTTTTATTATGACTATCCTGCACAAACTCAATTAACCACAATTCTGGAAACAGCTTTAGATGAAATCTACACACGCTTGACTCAGGATATTTTTAATGCCGCTTTAGCCGATTGGTAATGGATGTAAAAACCCTTACATATCTAATTGAAAATCCAGGGGAGGTCTCTGTATATCACAGGCAACAACTGGAAAAACTTGTTAAGAAATATCCTTATTTTCAGGCGGCCCGGGCGTTAAGATTAAAAGGCTTAAATGATCATCAGGATTTCAGTTATAATTCTGAACTGAAGAAAACAGCTGCCTACACTACAGATCGCAGCATTCTCTTTGATTATATCACTTCAGATGAATTCAATCAAAATCAAATTGCGGAACAAATCAAAGAACAGGAAGGGCGGTTAAAAGACATCACTGTTTACGAAGCTGAACACGTTTTCGGAAAAAGAAGTATCGCGATAGATGATGCGATAAAAATGAAAAAGTCGGAATCTGAACAGGTAATGGATCCCGCATTATTTGAAAAACCTCAAATTTCAGCATCTAATTCTTCGGAAGGTATTTCTGAAGAAAAGATAGAGCCTGTTAAAGATGTAGAGAAAGAACTGGAAATTGGAAAGCCGCTAAAATTTGAAAAAAATGAGACACATTCCTTCTCAGAATGGCTAAAATTGTCTTCAGCAAAACCCATTCAAAGAGAAGGGATTGAAGAAAATGCTGAAGAAAATGAGGACCGCCAGAGGAAATTTGAGCTTATTGAAGATTTTATCAATAAGAATCCCAAGATAAAACCAACAAAACTTCCAATTAAATCCAACCTCGCCGAACAGAGCATGGTCGCTCCGGAAAGCCTTATGACCGAGACTTTAGCGAAGGTCTATCTTGAACAAAAAAATTATAAAAAAGCTATCCAGGCATATAAAATTTTAATTTTGAAAAATCCCGAAAAAAGTGGTTTCTTTGCAGACCAAATTCGGGCAGTAGAAAAATTACAGGATATTAATAATACCGATTCAGAATGAGTACATTCACTATATTTTTAGCATTAATCATTATCGTAGCTTTCCTATTGGTAGTGGTCATTATGGTTCAAAACCCTAAAGGAGGGGGGCTTTCTTCTTCTTTTGGTGGCGGTGGTCAGCAAATGGGGGGAGTAAAGAAAACAACAGATTTTCTTGATAAGAGTACGTGGACACTGGCAACTTTATTGTTGGTTTTGATCCTTCTTTCCAATGTAACGATCATGGATGGCCCTTCAGAAGCAACAAGAGTTTTTGAAAGTGATGAACCGGTAAGGACTCAGGTTCCGGCTACGAATACTCCGGTACAACAACCTGTACAGACTGACACTACGAACTAGATTTCACATAATATACAATTCAAAAATGCCAGCTTATGACAAGCTGGCATTTTTTGTTGCCCTTTGGCAGAATTCAGGTGGTGGCATAATTTTGGAAATGTGAATACTCAGAATAAAATTGATTAACCTAAAAATAAATTTAGAAAATGGGACTAAACGTTAAACCGCTTTCAGACAGAGTTGTTATTGAACCTGTTGCTGCAGAGAATAAGACTGCATCTGGAATTATCATTCCTGAAACTGCAAAAGAAAAGCCACAAAAAGGTAAAGTGGTTGCTGTTGGTAAAGGCACCAAGAAGCACGAAATGACAGTAAAAGAAGGCGATACAGTATTATATGGTAAATATGCCGGTACTGAATTAAAGCTTGATGGGAAAGATTATCTTATCATGAGAGAAGACGATATTTTAGCAATAGTTTAAGTCAACTCAAATTCAAAACTTCAGCGTCCTGCTGAAAGTTTAATCAACAAAAAATTATTAATTGATCATTCAGGAAAATTATCCTGAAACAAAAACTAATACAATGGCAAAAGATATAAAATTTGACATTAAAGCCCGCGACGGAATTAAGCGTGGAGTAGATGCATTGGCTAACGCCGTTAAAGTGACTTTAGGACCAAAAGGTCGTAACGTAATTATTAGCAAATCATTTGGAGCTCCAATGGTAACCAAAGATGGGGTGACCGTAGCAAAGGAGATCGAACTTGAGGATCCATTAGAAAATATGGGTGCTCAAATGGTGAAAGAAGTTGCTTCTAAAACCAATGATATTGCAGGTGATGGTACAACCACGGCCACAGTTCTTGCCCAGGCGATCGTAAAAGAAGGTCTTAAGAACGTTGCTGCAGGTGCAAACCCAATGGATCTTAAAAGAGGGATCGATAAGGCTGTTGAGGCTATAACCGCAGATCTTGCTAAGCAAACCAAAGAAGTTGGAGATTCTTCAGAGAAAATCAAACAGGTTGCTGCTATTTCTGCCAATAACGACGATATGATTGGCGATTTGATCGCTCAGGCATTCGGAAAAGTTGGTAAAGAAGGTGTGATTACTGTAGAAGAAGCCAAGGGAACTGAAACTTATGTGGATGTTGTAGAAGGTATGCAGTTCGATAGAGGATACCTTTCTCCATATTTCGTGACGAATAGCGAAAAAATGACCGCAGATCTTGAAGATCCTTATATCCTTCTTTATGATAAGAAGATTTCTTCCATGAAAGATCTTCTTCCCGTACTTGAACCGGTAGCCCAATCTGGAAAGCCTTTATTGATCATTGCTGAAGACGTAGACGGTGAAGCACTGGCTACGCTAGTAGTAAATAAACTTCGCGGTTCACTTAAAATCGCCGCTGTTAAAGCTCCAGGTTTTGGGGACAGAAGAAAAGCCATGTTAGAAGACATCGCTATCTTAACGGGTGGTACCGTAATTTCTGAAGAAAGAGGATTTACTTTAGAAAATACTACCATCGATATGTTAGGTACTGCGGAAAAAGTAGCGATCGATAAAGACAATACAACTTTAGTAAATGGTGCAGGAGATAATAAAGCGATCCAGGATCGTGTAAACCAGATTAAATCTCAGATTGAATCTTCTACTTCAGAATATGATAAAGAGAAACTTCAGGAACGTCTGGCTAAATTGGCCGGTGGTGTTGCCGTACTTTATGTAGGTGCTGCTTCAGAAGTTGAAATGAAAGAGAAAAAAGACCGTGTAGATGATGCACTTCATGCAACCAGAGCGGCTGTAGAAGAAGGTATTGTTGCCGGTGGTGGTGTAGCGCTGGTAAGAGCTCAGGCGGTTCTTAGCAAGATTGAAACAGAAAATGCCGATGAGGCGACAGGAGTTCAAATCGTAATGAAAGCTATCGAATCTCCATTGAGGACTATTGTCGAAAATGCTGGAGGAGAAGGTTCTGTAGTGATCAACAAGGTTCTTGAAGGTAAAAAAGACTTTGGATACGATGCTAAAACCGATACTTACGTAGATATGCTTAAAGCAGGTATTATTGATCCTAAGAAAGTAACTAGGGTAGCCCTTGAAAATGCTGCTTCTGTTGCCGGAATGATCTTAACTACCGAGTGTGCTTTGATCGACATCCCAGAAGATAGCGCCGGAGGCGGAATGCCAGGTGGAATGGGCGGTGGAATGCCCGGAATGATGTAGTGGTGCGGCCACAGCCTAATAAAAAACCCCGATCTATTTACGGTGGGGTTAATACCAAACCTCCCAGGTTTTCAAAACCTGGGAGGTTTTTTATGTTCCGGGGGTTTTATCGTTTTTTTTTAGAGTTCATAAAATCAAAAGCCCCGTTGCGAAGATTGATATCATATTCCAGATAGGCTTTCAGGCAGGCGAGAAAGTTTGCCCAGCCTTCGGTATTCCTTCCATACCATAAGATACCTTCTACCGTGTTTTTCATTTTTCCTTCGGAAATTTTTACCAGGGTATTTAAATTTGGCATTTCTTCCAGATTGATGCGAACTTCAAGAAATTGATCTTTTGCTCCTTCCCATTCAAATACAATCAATTCCGAAGCTTTTACTTCTATTACTTTTACAGTTAAAGTCATTTCAGGGAATTCAGGGAATTTCCAATTTACAGTTTTTCCAGTTTCCATTCTCGCATCTCCTTTTGAGATAAAATAATTAGACATTTTCACCGGATTCACAATTGCCTCAAAGACATCTGTTGGTGATTTAGAAATTTGGATGGCTGTTTTAATTTCCAATTCTTTCATTACAGGAATATTTATAGTCTAAATATCGGGAAAAATAGTGCATCTTTCTAAAGATAGAATATTCTTATATTGACCCTTTCTAATTAAAAAGATGAAAAGCATCAAATTGCTTGCATTAATTGCAGGACCATTTTTATTTCTTGTTTTCCAATTCCTAAAAACTCCTGAAGCCATGTCTCCTGAAGCTTTTCAGATTCTGGGAATTACTTTATGGATGGCGATCTGGTGGGTTTCTGAAGCTATTCCAATCTCAGTTACGGCTCTTTTGCCTATAATTCTATTTCCTCTCACCGGAGCCCTTGATATCGAAACTACCACAGCTGCATACGGTCATAGATATGTATTTCTTTACCTGGGAGGTTTTATCATCGCTATTGCCATCGAAAAATGGGATTTACACAAAAGAATAGCTCTCAATATCATCAACTTAATTGGAACCAATATTAAATTCATCATTTTAGGTTTTATGCTGGCCACAGCGTTTTTATCGATGTGGATAAGCAATACTGCAACTTCAGTAATGATGCTCCCTATAGGAATGGCCATTATCGCCCAGTTAAAAGATAACCCAAATACGCTTCAGGATGAAAATGAGATATTTGGAAAAGCCTTAATGCTTGCTATCGCCTACAGCGCATCTATTGGTGGAATTGCTACTTTAATTGGTACACCGCCAAACCTCGTCTTTGCAGGTATTGTGGAAGAGTTGTATGGAATTGAGATCAGCTTTACAAAATGGTTTATTTTAGGCTTTCCTATTTCCGTGGTATTGCTTTTTATCTGTTGGAAATATTTGACGGGTGCTGCATTCAATTTTAAACAAAATGAATTTCCGGGAGGAAAACAGGAAATAAAAAGATTGCTAAGAAACCTTGGAAAGGTGAGTAATAATGAGAAAAAAGTGATCGCTGTCTTTGGGTTGACCGCATTTTTCTGGATTACCAGAACCTTCCTTTTACAACCCATCATTCCTTTTATAGACGATACCATCATCGCCATGTCTGCAGCTGTTATTTTATTTGTTATTCCGGGACGTAAAAAGGGTGAAAAATTGATAACCTGGGACGATGCAGTGAAAATACCCTGGGGAATTATTCTATTATTTGGTGGAGGGATGGCATTGGCTAAAGGATTTGGGGATTCCGGCCTGGCTTTATGGATCGGTAGCCAGTTGACCAATTTAGAAAATTTGCCCTTGATATTGTTGGTATTTATACTGGTAGCTTCTGTAAATTTTCTTACGGAAGTAACCTCAAATCTTGCCACTACGGCCATGCTGCTGCCCATACTCGCTACTATGGCCATTGCTTTAGGTCTTCATCCTTATTTTTTGATGGTTGGAGCTACACTTGCTGCGTCCTGTGCTTTTATGCTTCCTGTGGCAACGCCACCAAATGCTGTAGTCTTTGGTTCCGGCTATTTAAGAATCCCAGATATGATCAAAACCGGTTTATGGATGAATGCTATTTCCATCATTCTGATTAGCCTGGTGGTTTATTTTTTATTGCCCTATTTATGGGAATTCGACCCGGAAACTATTCCGCGGAAATTTGAGATTTTAACAGATTAAAAGTCCTGATCGTTCCCATTTTTTCTCGTTTTTAGAAAATACTTCGGGCTTACTCCATATTTCTCTTTGAAGATTTTGGAAAAATAACTACGATTATTCAGTCCTATAGACGTAACAATTTCTGAAATATTCTTTTCCGAAGATTTGAGCATTTCTTTGGCTGCTTCCAACTTGATATGCTGCATATATTTATTCACGGTGAGATCATAAACATATTTAAAGCCTTCCTGAAGTTTGTTTACATTGGTCCCGGCTTCTTTAGCCAGTGATTCCACGGTTGGGTTTGTACTAAGGTCCCCCTGAATTCTTTTGGACACATAATCTACTTTCTGAATATCAGATTTCCTAAGGATTTGCGGAAGATTTTCCTCATTTTCATCATCTTCATATTGTGCGATCTGGATGACCAGCATTTCAAAAGCTTTTCCTTCCAAAAATAGATTTCTTAAAAATCCAGTAAAATCCTTGTGATTGACTTCTTCCATCACATCGGCAGCTTTGATACTGTAATTTCCCTGATAAAAAAACTGTTTTTCAGAAACGGAATCTTTAAATACCTCTTTCAATTTAGGATCTAAATTTTCGAAGTCGTAATTCGTGCGATGGGCAAAGGTAGATCTTATAATTTCCAGGCTGGACACGTGAGTGGGAACGTCTTTTTTGAAATAAAGAACATGCCCGTTGTAATCGCTACTGCTCACTACTATGTTTTGATAGGTGTCAATTTGGTTAATTACATCACTTTTCTGAAATGAATGGGCCGCGCTACCTTCAGAACAAAAGATAAATTTTAAGGGATGAACGGTATTGAGTATAAAATGGATCTCTAAATCTTCGAAAAATGTGCAATTGTAGGTAATATATCCTATTCCCGAATCAAAAGTGCAGCCTCTAATGTAACCTTCGCCATATTCTTCTGGAATATTTAAGGTTAATTCCCCGCTTTCATTTATTATTTCAACGCCTAAATATTTTGCAACATCATTAATAATATCATTCACTGGTAAGGTTTGGACATCAATGCGCATAATGTTTCTTCAGGTAATCGGGTGAGGATTACTCAATTTTTAGTTTTAGTTAATTGGTTAAGTAAAATTAGAATTAATGCGAAATTCTTAATAATTTCAGCTCATCTTAAACCTAAAAGTGTTAATTCTAATTTGAAAAGCGTTAGAATTCAGTATATATTTTGAGATCTATAATCTTTGGTTATATCCTAAAAACATACCTTTTCGATAAATTTCAATGTAGTTAATTTTTTTTTAAACAACTAATAAATTCCATTATGAAAAAAGACAGCGAAAGATCGACTCCTGTTCCTAAAAAGGAAAAAAATGATAAAGATGTTGTAAACCAATCTACGGAAACCCGAACAGAAAATACCAGTTCTAAACTCTGGATAGTGATTGTAATAGTAATTTTTATCCTGGCAGTAATTTTGGCCATCACGGGAGTCATTAATTTTTAAAAAAACTATACCAGCTTATTTTTCGTAAATAATAATTCAACACTCACTATTATGCCTGACTATTATGATTCTGCCGACCTGAGGAAATTTGGACAAATAACCGAATGGAGTGAAGACCTTGGAAATAAATTTTTTGAATATTATGGAAAAGTATTTGAGGAAGGTGCGCTTTCAGCTAGGGAAAAGAGCTTAATTGCACTGGCCGTTGCCCATGTAGTGAAATGCCCTTATTGTATAGATGCTTACACTAAAGATGGTTTACAACGTGGTATTACAAAAGAAGAAATGATGGAAGCAGTTCATGCGGGGGCAGCCATAGAAAGTGGTGCAACGCTGGTTCATGGAGTGCAAATGATGAATAAGTATAAAAAACTGAGCATGTAAGTTATTGCCCCAGAGTTGTACTAATACACAAACTATAAGTTTTTATGCTCATAAAATCGCTTAAAGCAAGAAAGGCTGACCTTTCAAGCCCAAAAAAGCAACTGGAATTTTTAGATAAAGGACTATTCGAAGAGGGAGACCTCCCCAGGTTCAAAGATAAAATCGCCCAAACCGGTAAATTTCCCTTAAAACCTAAAAAACTTGAAATATTACAGCTCAATCTTGGTTACATGTGTAATCAGGTTTGTTCGCATTGTCACGTAGATGCAGGTCCAGACCGTAAAGAGATCATGACCGTTGAAACTATGAAACAGTGTTTGGAAGTAATCAAAACAACTGGAGCCCACACCTTGGATCTAACCGGCGGAGCACCGGAAATGAATCCGAATTTTCGTTGGTTTGTAGAAGAAGCCTCCAAAGCCGGAATTAAAGATTTTATCGTTCGATCAAATCTCACCATTATACTGGCCAATAAAAAGTATCATGATCTTCCAGAATTTTTCAAAAAACATAATGTTCATGTTGCTTCTTCCCTTCCTTATTATAAACGGGAAAAGACTGATAAACAACGCGGCAACGGGGTTTTTGATAAATCGATCAAAGCATTGCAAATGCTTAATGCAGTGGGTTACGCTCAGGAAGGAACGGGATTAAAACTAGATTTGGTTTACAATCCTTCAGGTGCATTCCTGCCTACAGATCAGCAAGCTATGGAACATGATTTTAAGGTGGCGCTTAAAGAAGATTTCGATATAGATTTTAATAATTTGTTTGCAATTACCAACCTGCCTATCAGTAGATTTTTAGAATATTTAATCGCTTCTGAAAATTATGAAGATTATATGTATGCCCTGGTAGATGCCTATAATCCTGCTGCGGTTGAAAATGTAATGTGTACCAACACCATTTCTATTAGTTGGGATGGCTGGCTTTATGATTGCGATTTTAACCAGATGCTCGATCTCAAAGTTGCCAGTAAAGTAAAACATATTAGTGATTATAACGAAGATCTCCTAAACGATCGAAAAATTATAATTTCCCAACATTGTTATGGCTGTACTGCCGGGGCGGGAAGTAGTTGCCAGGGTGCAGTGACCGAATAAATTTATTGTGGATAAACTGATTTCCGTTTAGTTGGCTATTGAATAAAAAAATAATTTGAGTCTAATGCTAAGAAATTTGATAATTATTTTAATAGTTTTTTGCCCTGTTATTCAATCAGCAGCTCAAACTTCTAATTTGGATAAATTGTTATCTAAATACAACGATCAAACTGTTCGTTATATTTCTGCGGAAGAATTGCAAATGAACAGGCTTAATGATTCTGTAATTATTGTTGATGCCCGGGAATGGGAAGAATTTGAGGTAAGCCATTTGCCGGATGCGGTATTCATTGGATATTCCGAATTTTCATCTGAAGATTTTTCAAAAAAGTTTAAAAATAAATCAGCGCCAATTGTAGTGTATTGCACGATTGGAATCCGCTCTGAAAATATAGCCAAAAAGATCAAAGACACCGGCTATTTAAATGTTTCTAATTTATACGGAGGAATCTTCGAATGGAAGAATACAGGGTATCCGGTTTTTTCAAAAAATATTGAAACTGAAAAAGTTCATGCTTATTCTAAAGCCTGGTCTAAATGGTTGAAGAATGGTGAAAAAGTGTACTAAGTGAACCATAATCATAAAGAAAATTTACTGCTAATTTTCACCAAGAATCCTGTTGCGGGTAAGGTAAAAACAAGGTTGGCCAAAGATCTTGGAGACGCAAAAGCACTGGAGATCTATAAGTTTTTACTGGATCATTCGGTAAATTTCACCACTGCAGTAAACGCGACAAAAGAAGTACATTATTCAGATGAAATAGCTGAATGCGATATTTGGGATAATTCAATATTTTCAAAAAAACAGCAAGTAGGCAGAGATCTTGGCGAGCGTATGGAGTATGCTTTTGAAAAGGGGTTTGAAGCAGGTTATAAGAAGATTGTGATAATAGGCTGTGATATGTATGATATTGAAACTTTAGATATTGAAAATGCCTTTGAGGAATTGCAGCATAGTGACTATATAATTGGTCCCGCCGAGGATGGGGGGTATTACTTATTTGGGATGAAATCCTTACATTCGAAGGTGTTTAAAAATAAAGAATGGGGAACTTCCAGTGTATTAGAAAAGACCCTTAAAAACCTCAAAAATGACCAGGTAAAATTACTGGAGACCCGCAATGATGTGGATGTATTTGAAGATATTAAAGATCATCCCGCATTTCAAAAATTTATAAATTCATGATGGATCGCATACAAGAATCGGTAGACTATTTAAAATCTAAAGGCTTTGGAGAACCCGAAGTAGGGATCATTTTAGGGACCGGTTTAGGTAAACTAATTGATGAAATTGAAATTGAAAAAGAAGCCAGTTACAATCATATCCCCTATTTCCCAACAGCAACCGTAGAATTTCATAAAGGAAAACTAATCTATGGAACTCTTGAAGGAAAAAAAGTGGTGGTCATGCAGGGACGTTTTCACGTGTATGAAGGTTATAGTCTTCAGGATGTGACTTTTCCGGTTAGAGTGATGAAAAGGTTAGGGATAAAAAAACTTTTAGTTTCAAATGCTTCCGGAGCGATCAATCTCAATTTTCAGAAAGGGGAATTAATGCTCATCGAAGATCACATCAACCTTCAGGGAGGTTCACCACTGGCCTTTCATGGCGTGGATAAACTTGGGGAACGTTTTGTGGATATGAGCGAACCTTATGATCCTGAAATGAACAGCATCCTGGAAGATGCCGCTAAAAAGAATAACATCACCTTACATAAAGGGGTGTATGCTTCAGTTCTGGGTCCGCAATTGGAGACGCGGGCAGAATATAGATATTTAAAAATTATAGGAGCTGATGCTGTGGGAATGAGCACAGTGCCGGAAATCATTGTGGCAAACCACTTAAATATTCCGGTTTCGGCAATTTCAGTAATTACAGATCAGGGAGATCCTGATAATCTGGAAAAAGTAAATATCGAGGATATTCTCGCAAATGCGGCCAAAGCCGAACCTGATATGATTAAATTAATTAAAGCTGTTCTGAAGTATTAAGTTGGAATGTTGGAAAGTAAAAATGTACCAATGTACCCATGTGAGAATTTGAAATAAAATAATTTGAAATCTACCATTAATCGAGAAACTAATTCTAAACGGTGAACAGAGAACCAAATTTGATTGCTAAACGCCTGTCCCGCTGAGCCTACCTGCCGCAGGCAGGCTTGGCGAAGCGGTTTCCGCATAAATGTCTATGCTCGCAAAGACTGATACTGGTTTGTTGAAAAAAAAATTCAAAAGCAAAAAACATATAACGGTGTACGGTGAAACTAGTAACAATTATACATTATAAAATATACAATATACATTCAAAAAAATGGGCTATTTAGAAACCACCAAAGACGTATACCGTGAAGCAGCATTAACTCCAGATGTTGGGCTATGCTGCACCACTAATCCAATTTGGGAATTACCCGGATTAAAAATACCGAAGATCATGCAGGAAATGAACTACGGTTGTGGTTCTACGGTGCATGCCCGGGATCTCACCAATAATCCTAGAATTTTGTATGTAGGTGTTGGCGGTGGAATGGAACTCCTACAGTTCGCTTACTTCTCCAGACAAAAATCTGGCGTCGTGGGAATAGACGTGGTAGATGAAATGCTGGAAGCATCCCGGAAAAATTTTGTGCAAGCTGAAGAAATGAACCCATGGTTCAAATCTGAATTTGTGGATCTTAAAAAAGGTGATGCCACAGATCTTCCCGTGGAAAACAATTCTATAGACGTTGCGGCCCAAAATTGCCTTTTTAATATTTTCAAAACTGAAGAGCTCACTAAAGCTTTGCAGGAAATGTACCGTGTTTTAAAACCGCACGGCAAACTGGTGATGAGCGATCCCACCTGTGAGCAGGAAATGAATGAGGAATTGCGCAACGATGAAAGGTTGCGCGCTTTATGTCTTAGCGGAAGTCTTTCTATTGCAGATTATGTAAAAGCGTTGACCGACGTAGGTTTTGGAACCATTGAAATTCGGGCTAGAAAACCATACCGAATCCTTGACCCAAAAAACTATCCCACCGATAAACTCGTATATATTGAGTCTATTGAAGTGGCCGCGATCAAAGATCCAATGCCCCCAGATGGTCCTTGTATTTTCACAGGAAAAGCTGCCATCTATTACGGACAGGAAGATTACTTTGATGATAAAAAAGGCCATATTTTGATGAAGAATCAGCCGTTGGCTATTTGCGATAAAACTGCCGGAGCGCTGGCTTCAATAGGCCGGGATGATATTTTCATCAGCGAATCTACCTATCACTATGATGGCGGAGGCTGTTGTTAAATAAATATGAAATGAGCATAATAACCCGATAAGAATATCGGGAGACCATTAAAAACAATAAATATCTACATATGAAAAAGTTTATTTTAAGTTTTTCGATTTTAATATCAGGAGCCTGTATGTTCGCTTCCTGCAATCTTATTTCCAGCGCGGGATTAAGCAGTAAAGGTCTGCCAACTTCAGAAGCACCGGAAGATCTTACTTCAACAACGGCAAATTCAGCCGTGAACGTAGATCATTCTACCTGGGATGCTTTGCTTAAAAAGCATGTTTCAGCAAATGGAATGGTAGATTATAAAGGTTTTCAAAAAGACCGGGCTAAACTGGATGAGTATTTAAAAATGCTTTCTTCCATGGAGCCTTCCAACGACTGGTCTGTACAGGAGCAACTGGCCTATTACATCAATTTATATAACGCACATACAGTAGATTTGATCCTTCGGAATTATCCTGTAAAGAGCATTAAGGATATCGATGGGGCCTGGACTGATGGTTTTGTGAAGATTGGTAAAACAACTATTTCTTTAGGCGGAATTGAAAATAGTATCCTGCGTAAAATGAACGAACCAAGAATACATTTTGCTATTAACTGTGCGTCCATATCCTGTCCAAAACTGCTGAATGAAGCCTATACCGCGGGAAAAATTAATGAGCAGTTAGATAAGGTGACCAAAGAGTTCATTAATTCTGATAAAAATGAAATTTCCAAAACCTCTCCAAAGGTTTCTTCCATTTTCGACTGGTATAAGAAGGATTTTCAGCAAAACGGAACGGTAGTAGATTACATCAATAAATACAGTACAACCAAAATAAATTCAGGCGTGACGCTTTCTTATAAAGATTATGACTGGAATTTAAACGAAGCAAAATAGTTCTGAATGATCAGTATTATTATCCCGGTTTATAATGAGGAAAAGCATCTGCCGGTATTAATAGATCATCTTCAAGAAGCTTCAGATGGTAAAATTCAGGAGATTCTAATTGTTGATGGTGGCAGTACCGACGGAACCGCAATGCATGTTAAATTTGATTCAAGATTAACTTATATATCTTCGGAAAAGGGCCGCGCGGTACAAATGAATATGGGCGCTCAACATGCGAAGGGGGAGGTTTTTTATTTTCTTCATGCAGATAGTTTTCCTCCGGAACATTTTGATTCGCTCATCCTTGCTTCAGTCAAAAAAAGCAAAAAAGCGGGATGTTTTAAAATGCGATTTGATAAAGATCACTGGTGGCTCAATTTGATGGGACAATTTACCAAAGTGAATCATATTACCTGTCGCGGAGGCGATCAATCACTATTCGTAGAGAAAGAATTGTTTTTTGAGATAGGCGGGTTTAACGAAAATTATAAAGTATATGAGGATAACGAGATCATTAGAAGACTTTATAAAAAGAAACAATTTACCATCATAAGAAGCTGGATCACAACTTCCGCCAGACTCTACGAAAAACTTGGAGTTTGGAATACACAATGGCTCTTTATTGAAATTTACTGGAAAAGAAGAAGGGGAGCATCGGCCGAGGAACTCTACAGTCACTACTACAAACGTCTTAATTCCTAAATTTTCGGTAATATTCTTTCACTACATTCTCTGCAGGTTTATTTTGTGGGGTAAAGCGATCATTTTCCAATCCACCAGCCGATTCATCCTGATGCCATTTCCACAAATAACCTCCGGCAAACCAGGGTTCAGGCCAAATTTCTTCATATAGCACCGATAGTGCCCGGGCTTGCAGGCCATAATTGGTGATATAATTTTCCCTGCCTGAATCCCAAGGCTCTTTTAAGGCATAATCCACACTGCGATAACCATATTCCGTAAATAGGACGGGTTTATTGAAGTCTTTGGAAAGATTTGCCAGCATATTTTTATGGATCTGCCAGCCTTTTTTAATTTTTTCTACATCAGGGGCTGCTTCCATATTTATAGGGAAATAAGCATCAACCCCAATATAATCAAGATCTTTCCAGATACTTACCAGATCTACTTTATCCCAGTTTTCAGCATAGACCAGTTTTCCTTTAAATTCTTTTCTAACTTCAGAAATAAGCTTTTTCCAAAACTCTGGACGCGACTTCACAAAATTGAAAAGTTCTGTGCCCATACACATTATTTCCACATCATTTTCCGCAGCGATTCTGGTAAATAGAAGAATGAATTCCCGGTAGGATGTTTCAAATTCTTTCCATTCTCCTTTACTCTTAAAACTCAGATCTCCCGTAAATTGGCCACGAATCCATATCTGCGGTTTCATCATAACAGAAATATTTTTTTGATGAAGCAGGGAAATAGCATGTTCAATCCCTTCTTTTCGTTCTCCAAACCACTGGCGATCTGCATTAAAAATAAGTTCCGGTTCATTGGTGCTCCTTAAAAAAGCAAATGGCATTAGGGAAACCGCGTTGGCATTTACAGCTTTAATCCGGTTTATATGTATGGGTAATAAACTATCCCGTGAAGCTTCCAGGCTTAAACCGTTTATTTTGTAAGTATTTAAAGGAGCCTCTGCCTGGCAACTTGCCAGGGAAACGCAAAGCAGGGTGAACATTATTTTCTGAAAATATTTCCTTAAATGACAATTCTTCATATACCGAAGCCTTTATTGCTACTAATCTTGTGTTTCTACTTTATTTCTGTTTACTTTACTATGCTCTGAATTATTTGAAAATTCAGGCATCTGCCAAATTATGAAAAATTAATGGAGCATATTGTTATCATTGGAAATGGAATTTCAGGAATTACTGCGGCCAGGCATATTCGAAAACGTTCTAATCATAAAATAACGGTTATTTCTGGTGAGTCTGATCATTTTTTTTCGCGTACTGCGCTTATGTATGTTTATATGGGCCACATGAAATGGGATCATTTAAAACCTTACGAAGACTGGTTTTGGGAAAAAAACAGGATCGAGCTTAAAAAAGCCTGGGTTGAAAAGATAGATTTTGCTAAGAAAAAACTTCGCTTTTCTTCGGGAGGACCTTTAGAATATGATAAACTAATTGTGGCCACAGGTTCCATCTATAATAAATTCGGCTGGGAAGGTGAAGATTTAGAGGGTGTGCAGGGTTTAGTCTCTATGCAGGATCTCATTGAACTCGAAGAAAATACTCTGCATACAAGAAAAGCGGTGATTATTGGTGGCGGACTCATTGGCGTAGAGTTAGCAGAAATGCTAAGAACCCGAAATATAGACGTTACTTTTCTGATTCGGGAAAAAGCTTTCTGGCATAACGTGCTACCAATTCAGGATGCAGAGATGATCTCAAACCACATCAAATCTCACGGGGTAGACCTTCGGCATAATACTGAACTTGAAAAAATAATTCCGGATGAGAATGGCAGGGTAAAAGCAATGATGATCAAATCTGGTGAAACGATCGATTGCCAGTTAGTTGGACTTTGTGCCGGTGTGCGCCCGAATGTTGATTTTCTGAAAGATTCTCAACTAGAAATCGACAAAGGCATTCTGGTGGATCAATATTTGCAGACGAATATTCCGGATGTTTTTGCCATAGGAGATTGTGCCCAGCAGCGGGAGCTCATTGGTCAGCGAAAACCGGTGGAAGCAGTTTGGTATACCGGAAGGATGATGGGTGAAACTATTGCTGCAACGCTTACCGGAAATAAAATGAGGTATAATCCCGGCAACTGGTTTAACTCGGCTAAATTTTTTGATATTGAATATCAAACCTATGGGTGGGTTTGGGCGACGCCGAAAAAAAACGAGCAACATTTTCACTGGCAACATGAATCAGGTTTGAAGGGAATTACCATCGCTTTCAATACTGAAAACAAGACATTCTTAGGCATTAATACCTTCGGAATACGAATGCGGCACGATGTTTTTGATCTTTGGTTAACCGAAAATAAGAAGATAGACTATGTTTTAACCAATCTTAAAAAAGCCAATTTTGATCCCGAATTTTATGATCATCACGAAAAGGAAATTTTCAGAAGTTTTAAAAATAACATGCAGGAAGCTTAAGATATGAGTAGAATTGAACATAATATGGCGCTTACCGGTGATGCACCGGCTTCTATTTCAGTAAAACAAAAAATTGCGGTCACTATAGGCATGCTGGGTTTTATTATTCTAATTCTTGCATTGACCAATATAAATTTTCCCAGTAAAACCCTTTTTCTAAGTCTGGCCCTGGGCATGATGGCTGTAGGAACCATCTGGTTTGCTAATGAAGCCTACCTGGGGAAACATGAAGGTATTAAAAATGACGGAGTTTGGTTTAAATCCATGACCGCTCGTGGAGTCCTGGCCTGGATAACCGGGATTGGATTAACTCTTTTCTATATAATCATTTACTGGTTTCCACAGTATCTGGGGCTAAATGCAGAAGGTGACAATACAGGAGTCATCTCCCTTTTCGATCCGTTAAGTCAAATCTTAAATGGGGGGGCGGCAAGTCAGTGGTTTGTCTATGGGACCTTGTACACCCTGGCAATTCTTATTTTTGGATATAAATTTATTCTGAAGTATAGGCACAATCGATATGAAATTATTCGAACCTGCTCCGTCATGTTTTTTCAACTCGGTTTCGCATTTATTATCCCCGAGATCTTGGTTCGTCTTAATGAACCCTATTATGATTTTAAAAATATCTGGCCTCTTAATTATGATCTTTTCGCAGGTTACCGCCTAAATGAATTCTTTTCTTCAGGCAATCTGGGTGTTTTTATGCTGATTTTAGGGGTCGTTTCTATTTTTATAATTACCCCATTCCTTACGTATAAATATGGAAAGCGCTGGTATTGCTCCTGGGTTTGCGGTTGTGGGGGCCTTGCTGAAACTGCTGGTGATCCCTACCGCCATCTTTCAGATAAATCTTTATTTGCTTGGAAAGTGGAACGTTGGGTGATCCATAGTGTGCTTGTTTTTGTGACGGTAATGACTATTGCGGTAGTATATTCTTTTCTGGGTGAGAACTCAGCAGATTTCTGGCTCACCAAAGATATTTTTCTATGGGGAATGGCCGGTTTTCTTACCTTACTTTTCGCCCTGATCATGATCTTTAAAAGGGAGCAACTGGCAAAAGATGCAAAAATTGGGGCGGTTTCTTATTTGGTTGTTATTCTTGCAATCATCGGTATAAATTATTTCAGCGGAAATGGCAATATTTTCTTTTTTGGTGGGGATCAATTAAGACAATGGTATGGTTTTCTTATTGGTGCGGCATTTTCCGGAGTAATTGGTGTGGGCTTTTATCCCATTTTTGGGAACCGGGTCTGGTGCAGGTTTGGCTGCCCCATGGCCGCGATTTTAGGAATGCAACAACGTTTATTTTCTAAATTCAGGATTACTACCAATGGCGGGCAGTGTATCTCCTGTGGAAATTGTTCTACCTATTGCGAAATGGGAATCGATGTTCGCGCTTATGCCCAAAAAGGAGAAAATATTGTACGTTCCAGTTGTGTGGGCTGCGGGATTTGTTCGGCGGTTTGCCCCCGCGGAGTTCTGAAACTTGAAAACGATTCTCCTTCCGGAAGAATTAATTCTGAAGAAGTTTTACTGGGAAATGATGTGGATCTTATGGATCTGCTCAATCAAAAATCCCACTAATTGTAAGTATTTTACTTTCTTTTCGGACTAACAAGCCTAAAATTGTACCCACTTAATGCCTCATATCAAAGTTATCATTCCTGCTTTTAATGAAGCCGATTCCATCGGTTTGGTAATTGAGGAAATTCCCCGGTATGTAGATGAGGTCATTGTAGTAAGCAATAGTTCTACCGATAAAACCGAAAGAGTTGCCGCTAAATCTGGAGCCACCGTATTATCTGAAGTAAGAAAAGGTTACGGTTATGCCTGTTTGAAAGGAATGGATTACATCGCCGGTCAAAACCAGAAGCCTGATATTATCGTATTTCTTGATGGGGATTATAGTGATTTTCCGCAGGAAATGGATAAGATCATTCAGCCGATAACCGAAGAAAATATTGATTTTGTTGTAGGGGCACGGATAAAAAAATGGAGGGAAGACGGTTCCATGACCTTTCCGCAGCGATTCGGCAACTGGCTCGCAACGACTTTAATGAACTTGTTTTTCAAATCCAGATTTACCGATCTTGGGCCATTTCGCGCCATAAAATATGATAAGTTGCTGGAATTGAACATGGAAGACAAAACCTACGGCTGGACGGTTGAAATGCAACTCAAAGCATTAAGACAAAATTTCAGCTATGTTGATGTGCCGGTGCATTATCGAAACCGCGTTGGCATTTCAAAAGTTTCAGGAACCGTGAAAGGTGCTATCTTTGCAGGCGTAAAGATCTTAGGATGGATTTTTAAATATAGTTTTAAATGATAGATTTAGCGGTTATAATTATTTATACGCTGGCGCTGCTTATAATTTTTATCTACAGCCTTTCCCAGCTGCACCTGCTCATTAATTATTTAAAAGCTGGAAAATCTACTGATACTTCTGAAAAGTTTGATTTTTCTGAAGATGAATTCCCTTATGTTACCATACAACTTCCACTTTATAACGAGTATTATGTCGTGGAAAGACTGCTGAAAAATATCGCCATAATCAATTACCCAAAGCAAAAGTTGGAAATCCAGGTACTGGATGATTCTACAGATAAGTCTATTCTGAAAACTTCGGGAATTATTTCAGAATTACAAAAAATTGGGATCGATATTCAGCATATTCAAAGAGAAAACCGCACGGGTTACAAAGCCGGCGCGCTCAGGGAAGGGCTTAAAATTGCCAAAGGTGAGTATGTTGCTGTTTTTGATTCAGATTTTGTCCCGGGTGAAAACTGGCTTATGGAAACCTTGCCTTATTTCAAAAACCCAAAAATTGGCGTGGTGCAAACCCGATGGGGGCATTTGAACCGTAATTATTCATTGCTTACCAGGATACAGGCGTTTGCGCTCGATTTTCATTTTATTCTGGAGCAGACCGGTAGAAATTTTGGTAGAAATTTTATCAATTTTAATGGTACGGCGGGAATCTGGCGCAAAGAATGTATTCTGGATGCCGGGAACTGGAGCGGTGATACGCTCACCGAAGATCTTGATTTGAGTTACCGGGCACAGATGAAAAAATGGGAATTCAAATATCTGGAAAATGTGGAAACTCCTGCTGAATTGCCCGTGGTGATTAGTGCAGCAAGGAGCCAGCAGTTTCGATGGAACAAAGGGGCTGCGGAAAATTTCAGAAAAAATTACGGCAAATTATTGAAAGATAAATCGGTTTCTTTTAGCACTAAATTCCACGGATTCTTTCACCTGCTCAATTCCAGCATGTTCTTAATCGTGTTGTTATTGGGAGTATTAAGCGTTCCGGTTTTATATATAAAACATAACAATCCTGATTTCTCCTGGTATTTTAATGTGATCGCGGGCTTTGCTTTGAGTACAGTGATTTTCTTTCTCTGTTATTATGTGGCTTACGCAAAAATTCATGGCCGCAATTTTAAGAGTTTTTTCAAATTTATTGGCATGTTCCTCACTTTTTTTTCGATCGCCATGGGCTTTTCCGTACATAATTCACTGGCTGTTCTGGAAGGCCATTTTGGTAAAAAATCTGAATTTATTCGTACACCAAAATTTAATATTAGTTCTGTTAAAGATTCCTGGAAAGGCAATTCTTATTTGAAAAATCGCTTTTCGAAAAACCTGATCATAGAAGGTTTGTTGTTCCTCTATTTTGGGTTCGCCATCTGGAGTGCTTTTAAACTCAATGATTTTGGGTTACTTATTTTCCACCTGATGCTTTTTGGTGGATTTGGATTTGTTTTCTTCAGTAGCCTGAAAGCCGAAGTTTGATTAAATTAGCCTTACATTCTTTTGACCTTTCCGCTTTTAATAATCCTAAAGTGGATCCCGAAATGTAAACCTCCCAGGTTTTTAAAACCTGGGAGGTTTGGAAAAAATCTAAGGATCAAAATTGATTATGGATTTAAAAAAACTTCAGTTATATAAAACCCCTCTGGTTTTTACAATTTCCTGCTTTGCTTTCTATCTTTCATTTGCCTATGATCTTGAACGGCCAGATTTTATAAAACTCGCCGGCTTATATTTAGGATTATTTTTCCTGAGTTTTAAGCTTATCCAGATGCAGAAACACAATTTCTGGTTTCTGGCCGGAGCTGCTTTATTGTTCAGGCTGGTTTTTATGTTCGCCTTACCCAATTTATCGCAGGATTATTTCAGGTTTATTTGGGATGGGAGATTAATCGCTTCGGGAATGAATCCATACCAGTTTATTCCAGATAATATCATTGGCTCATCCAATCTTGTGATCGCTCAGGCTTCGGAATTGATAAAAGGCATGGGAAGTCTCAATGCAGGTAATTACTCCAATTACGCGCCTTTAAATCAGCTGATTTTTGCTGTTGCGGGATTTCTATCCGCAAAAAGTATATTGGGTTCCGCAATTATTTTTAGGATTGTTATCATTTTAGCCGATTTTGGTACTCTTTTCTTCGGAAGAAAATTGCTGAAATCATTTGGTCTCCCGGAACACCGAATCTTCTGGTATATTCTGAATCCGTTTATTATTATTGAAATGACCGGAAACCTGCATTTTGAATCGGTTATGGTTTTCTTGTTAATCTGGTCACTTTATTTATTGCATCAGCGAAAATGGATTTTTAGTGCGATCGTTTTCGGGCTATCCATTTCGGTTAAGTTATTGCCTTTGCTATTTCTTCCGTTGCTATTGAAATATTTTCTTAGGGCTTCGACTCCGCTCAGCATGACAACCGAAAAAAATTCAAAGGGGAATGCTACAAAAACAGGTCATCCTGGGCGCCTACCTGCCAGAGGGACAGGGAGTCGAAGGATAGACGGCTTTCTAAAATTAATCGCTTTTTACTTTCTGGTTTTAGCTACAGTTGTCCTTAGTTTCCTGCCTTTTTATTCCGCAGAAGTTTTTCTGAATTTTATGAGCAGCGTGGGACTTTGGTTTGGCAAGTTCGAATTTAACGCGAGTGTGTATTATATCATTCGTTGGATAGGATTTCAGTGGAAAGGCTATAATATTATTGAAAGTGCCGGAACGGCGCTGGCAATTTCGACCTTTCTCCTGGTTATAATCATCACTTTCCTTAGACAATATCAAACCACAAAACAACTCATTACGAACATGCTTTTTGCGGTTACGATTTACCTGATCTTTTCTACAACCGTTCATCCGTGGTATCTGGCGATCCCTTTGATCCTTTCCGTTTTTACTGAATTCAAATACGTAATCGTATGGAGCGGCGCGATAATTCTAAGCTATTATGCCTATTCCCATTCTGAATTTCAGGAAAATTTATGGCTGATTGGGTTGGAATATCTACTTGTGGCAGGATATTTTTTGAAGGAATTTTTCAGAAAAATATATTAAAGCGCCTTTTTTTCTGAATTTTTCAGAATATACATATCGCGCATATAAATAATTCCACCGAAAAAATGCGCCGCAATAAGCACAGGATCATTTCTGAAAATCCCATAGGTGAACAACAAAATAGACCCGCTCAGGCTCAAGACCCAGAAACCTAATGGGAGCGAAGATTCCTGATGCTTTTCAGAATAATACCACTGGTAGAAAAACCGGGAGGTATAAACCAATTGTCCAAAAATACCTAAAGCGATCAACCAGCCAGCCAAATTTTCACCCTGGAAAACTTCTGTCCAGGTTAGGGAGCCAAAGAATAAAATATAAGCAGCAAATCCAAAAGGAAAGATGGTGATCAAAACCTTAAAGGGAAGATTCCTATTGTTCCATTCCCCCTGCAACTGGAGGTTACGCCAATACACGCCATAAATTAAGAATTGGCCCAGCATAATAGCGAAATCATGGCGCAAATAACCATACGTAAAGAGCAGGATGGCACCTAGCAGACTCAGGATCCAGAACATGACCGGGGTTTCTACTTCTTTAGACTTTTCAGACATGATCCACTGGCTGATCAATCTTGCGGAAAAAAGCAATTGCGCCAGAAATCCAATACTGAAAATGATCCAATTATCCATGCTATATAAATAAAAAGCTGCTCAGTTTTAAAAGTACTCCTGAACAGCTCTAACTTTTTGTGATTCTGTGTTAATTACATATCAAGCAAATAGGCGAAAATCAAAGGCGCGACGATGGTCGCATCACTTTCAATAATATGCTTGGGTGTTTTGATGTCTAATTTTCCCCAGGTGATTTTTTCATTGGGGACCGCTCCCGAGTATGATCCATAACTGGTTGTGGAATCTGAAATCTGGCAGAAATAGCTCCAGAAAGGAGTATCGGTTCTTTCCAAATCCTGGTATAACATGGGTACCACGCAGATAGGGAAATCCCCGGCAATCCCGCCACCAATCTGGAAGAAACCAATTCCGTCTTTAGAGTTATCGGTATACCAGTCGGCTAAAAAGGTCATGTATTCAATACCAGATTTCATGGTACTGGTTTTAAGTTCGCCTTTGATGCAATAAGAGGCAAAAATATTCCCCAGTGTGCTGTCTTCCCAACCGGGAACGACCATGGGCAGGTTCTTTTCTGCAGCAGCATACATCCACGAATCTTTCAGGTCGATCTCATAATGCTCTTCCATGACCCCGCTTAAAAGCAATTTGTATAAATATTCATGCGGAAGGTAACGTTCGCCATTTGCTTCAGCATCTTTCCATATTTTATAAATATGCTCCTGGATCCTTCTGAAAGCTTCTTCCTCCGGAATACAGGTATCGGTTACCCGATTCAAGCCTTTTTCCAGTAAATCCCATTCTTCCTGAGGGGTAAGATCACGATAATTGGGTACTCGTTTATAATGCGAATGAGCTACCAGGTTCATCACATCTTCTTCCAGATTTGCCCCTGTACAGGAAATAATATGCACTTTATCCTGACGAATCATTTCGGCAAAAATCTTCCCGATCTCTGCAGTACTCATTGCCCCGGCAAGGGAAACCAGCATTTTAGAACCGCCTTCCAGTTGTTTTTCGTAATCTTTAGCCGCATCTACAAGAGCGGCTGCATTAAAATGTTTATAATATTTTTCTATGAACTGAGAAATACTTCCTTTATTCATCTTCGTCGTCTTCGTTAAAATCTTGATATTTAAATTTATA
The DNA here is from genome assembly GCF_023718305.1 of Gramella sp. AN32. GTDB lineage: Bacteria > Bacteroidota > Bacteroidia > Flavobacteriales > Flavobacteriaceae > Christiangramia > Christiangramia antarctica. Next base: position 334,362 of record NZ_QEYO01000003.1, on the reverse strand, counting down.
GCTCAACATTTTGTAATAAAGTTTTGCCGCCAGGAAATTGGATGATTTTTCTTTATCATTCGGGCAAAGCTCTACAATGTCAAAGCCTACTACATTCTTCTTTTTGAACATCATTTTCAGGAATTCCAGTGTTTCGTACCAAAAAAGTCCTCCTGGCTCAGGTGTTCCTGTAGATGGCATAATACTGGGATCGAATGCGTCCAAATCTATGGTAATAAAAACATTGGGCGTCATTTGGCCAATCGCGTCTTCCTGCCAGTCTTCATAAAGGTCATGGGCAAAATAGGTCCTGTTTTCATCCATATGATCCATTTCTGAAACATCCATGGAACGTATCCCAATCTGGATAAGGTTTGCCTCTTTACTCGCCTCGTGCAGGGCACAGGCGTGATTGTATTTAGAACCTTCATATTCGGGTCTTAAATCGGCATGCGCATCGATTTGCACTACGGTCAAATCTTCAAAAGATTCATTAAAAGCACGAATACTTCCAATTGATATTGAGTGTTCCCCGCCAAACAGCGTTACAAACTTATCTTGTTTGATGTAGTTTTTGGTTGTTTTATGAACTGCTTCTACCATCTTTTCAGGAGAAAAATTTTCAGAAACAGGTGGGGCGAGGTAAATTCCTTTTCTATAAACTTCGGTACGGGTTTCAATATCAAAAAGTTCCATGTTCTCTGAAGCCTCTAAAAATGCCTCCGGACCTTTATCCGCTCCTTTTTGCCAGGTACTGGTGCCGTCGTAGGGAACAGGAATCAATACCACTTTAGCTTCGTCTATACGAGCATATTTATCGGGTATCCCGGCGTAATTCTTCTTACTCATAACTTAATAAATTGGTTGTTAGTGATTTAAAGTTATTAAAATTTAATTTATTTAGTTGTATCCCAAAATATTTAGCATTTCACCGGCATCTTGTTGCGTGCTAAATAGTTTGGTGGTTATTTCTCCTTCAGTATTTCTATCGATCAAAATATGTTTGGGCTGCGGAATCAAACAATGCTGCAATCCGCCAAAACCTCCAATGGTTTCCTGATAGGCGCCGGTATTAAAAAATCCTATATACAGGGGCTTTTCTTTTTTAAACTTCGGAAGATAGATCGCATTCGTATTCTGTTCTGAATTGTAATAATCATCGGAATCACAAGTTAATCCGCCCAACAGCACCCGTTCATATTCGTCATTCCAGCGATTGATCGCCAGCATCACAAATTTCTTGCTGATCGCCCAGGTATCTGGTAATGTGGTGATAAAGGAGGAGTTGATCATATTCCATTTTTCCCGGTCGTTCTGCTGTTTCTGGTATAAAACTTCGTAGATGGCGCCACCACTTTCCCCCACGGTAAAACTTCCGAATTCAGTAAAAATATGGGGAACGTCCACCTCTGCCTCTTCACAGGCTAACTGGATTTGATTTACAATTTCTTCGACCATATAGGCATAATCATAATCGAATGCGAGAGAATTTTTGATGGGAAAACCGCCGCCAATATTAAGACTGTCCAGGTTGGGACAAATTCTTTTCAGGTTGATATATACCTTTAGACATTTGTTCAGCTCGTTCCAATAATAGGCTGTATCACGGATCCCGGTATTGATGAAAAAATGCAACATTCTTAAGCTTACCTGTTCATTCTCCTGAATTTGTTGCTTGTAAAACGGGACAATATTCTTATAACCTATGCCAAGACGGGAAGTATAAAATTCAAATTTCGGTTCTTCTTCCGAAGCAATTCGTATTCCTACCTCAAATTTGCCCTCAATCTTTTCTGAAAGTAGATCCAGTTCTTCATAATTGTCAATTATGGGGATACACTTTTTATGGCCGGTATTAATCAGTTTACTGATATTCGAGATGTATTGATCCCTTTTAAAACCATTGCAAATTATCCAGTTATCCTCTGTGATCTTGCCCGATTCTTTCAGTTTTTCAACAATATTGATATCGAATGCAGATGATGTTTCTATATGGATATCATTTTTCAATGCCTCATTCAAAACATGTTCAAAATGGGAGCTTTTAGTACAATAACAATAATTGTACGAACCTTTGTAATCAAGCTTTTCAATGGCTTTTCTAAACCAGTCTTTCGCCCTGCCAATATTATCTGAAATTTTGGGTAAATAGGTGAACTTTAGGGGCACACCATATTCTTCTACGAGTCCCATGAGATCGATGCCGTGAAATTTTAGGTGTGTATCCTGAAGTTTGAATTCTTCCTGGGGGAAATAATAAGTTTGATCTATAAGGTCGCTATACTTGGTATTCAATTTCTTATAATATTTAAAGGCGAAAAATTAGATAATAAATGAGAGGGTCAAAAAAATCGACTGGTAAATTAATGTTAAGAATAAAAATTGGGTATATGGAAATGGTCATGATCCCAACTGAGCTAACAAGTTGAAGTTCATTATCATTATAGTCGGGAAAATTAAATCGTCTATCAATCGATTTACATACTTATGGAAGCTGTTGTGCCTCATTGAAGTTGTAAAGGTATTAAATTTTAAAACCTGAAATCAAAAAAATTTTAAAGCATTCCCAGATTGATGATTTCTTGTTTAGTAAGGCTTCTGGTACGGCCACGAGCCAGATCTTTTTTAGTTAAACCGCCAAAGACTACACGATCCACACTTTCAACTTCGTAGTTTAAACTTTTAAAAATTCGAGTTATAACATGCTCCTTGATGCTGTTTAGCTCGATTCCAACTTCGGTATGCGGGCGATCATCAATAAAACTGGCATCGGTAATGGTTACTTTTGAACCTTCAAGATAAACCCCTTTTTTAATTCCATCGAGATCATCCTGGCTCAAATTTTTATTTAAGGTAACCTGGTAGATTTGACGAATTCCGTTCTTTGGTTTGGCAAGGTTTTTAGCCAGGGTCCCGTCATTGGTAAAGAGAATAAGACCTTTTGCCTGGTTATCCAGTTTTCCTATGGGGCTTACTTTGGCGCTGGTAACCTTAGAAACCAATTCCATTACGGTACGCCCCCCTTTTTCAGGATTACCGGTGACAAAAAATCCAGCTGGTTTATTTAGCAGAATATATTCAGGTTTTTCCGGATTTAAACGACGCCCGTCAAAACGAACATCATCCTCGAGTTTTACCCGGTAACCCATTTCGGTAATAACTTTTCCATTTACCGTTACATTTCCGGCAGCGATATAAGTATCCGCTTCTCTTCTTGAACATACTCCGGAATTAGCGATATATTTGTTCAATCTAATACCATCCTGAGTAGAAGGCGAGCTCTTTTCTATTTTCTTTTGGATAGGGGCATTTCCTCTGGATGTAGATTTCTTTCTTTCGCCATCCTGTCTCCCGCTAAATTTTTTACCTGAAGATCGTTCGTTTCTGCTCATTCCTAAATTTTTTGCAAAGATACATGATGCCCGTGTATCGCACCAGATTATTTCGAAAAGTTTTATAATGAGCCGATTATCAAAAAACCCGGTTTAAAACTTCATCAAAATCGATTAATAAAATACTGAAAACTCCGGCTACAATTATCAGTTTCAAAATGTTGTGTAGGATAAGATATTGCCATTTAGCCTGGCTGAAATATAATAGGAGCATGAAAATTACCAGTAGAAAGAAAGATCCAAAAAAATAATAATTCATATATCCAATTTCAAACCTGGTAATCAAAAGATATAATGGCAAAAGAGCGAGAACACTGCACATGGCAAGGCAAAACTTACTCCATTTTTCGCCATATACAAGTGGGATGGTATTATAATTTTGCGCTAAATCGCCCTGCATATTCTCCAAATCCTTAACCAGTTCACGCATTACAATCATGAGATAAAGAAATGTTGCGTGGATGAAAATTACCGTTTCAAAATTTTTGTAATACACGAAAATCACGAAAAAGGGAGAGATGGTTAGAATGGACGCAATTAGATTGCCTAAAAACAGGATTTTTTTAAGCCTGTGCGAGTAGAACCAGATGATAAATATATAAATTGAGAAAAAAACCACCGCCCTGAAAGAAACATAACTTGCAAAAAATATCGAAGCAAAATTAAGAATGAAATATACGGAAAGTTTAGTTCGCTGGCTAACCACACGATCCAGCATCGTTTTCTTGGGCCTGTTAATCAGATCTTTTTCACTATCGTAAAAATTATTGATAATATATCCTGAAGCGATGGCGCTGGAAGAAGCGAGAATTAGGAAGAAAAGATTAGGATCAAAAATAACCTCTCGAAGTGGGAGGTCATGGGCCAGGATAAAGGCAGAAGTTAAATATTGGGCAAATACTATGACCAGAATATTATAACCGCGAACTACGGAGAAAAGACTAAAAATCTTCAGTAGTAGGCGTTTATTCAAAATAGAAGCCATGAATGGATTTTAGAAGTTATAAACCACTTCTAAGTTATAATCTTTTAATGCTTTACGAGCTTTGCCAATATCTTCCGTAAAGCCAAGAATATATCCGCCACCACCAGAACCACATAATTTCAGATAATAATCGTTGGTTTCAATTCCTTTTTTCCAAAGTTTATGAAATTGGATGGGGATCATTGGTTTAAAGTTATCCAGAACAGTATGGGAAAGTTTTTTTACATTTTTAAACAATGATTTCACATCACCTTTCAAAAAGTCATCCACACAGGCATCGGTATGGCGCACAAACTGGTCTTTCAGCATTTTTCGGAAAGGTTCCTGTTTCATGTTTTCCATAAAGATATTTACCATGGGGGCGGTTTCCCCGGTAGTGCCACTATCCAGCAAAAATACAGCCCCGGTGCCATTTTCCGTTTGAGAAGGAATGCCGGCGGGTTCAATATTTTCTTTTGAATTTATAAGAATAGGAATGCTTAAATAAGAATTTAAAGGATCAAGACCTGAAGATTTTCCATGGAAAAAAGATTCCATTTCCCCAAAGATCATTTTTAACTTTAAAAGTTTATCCCTGGTTAGATTTTCAAGGACTGTGATCTTATTATCGGCATATTTATCATAGATCGCCGCCACTAAAGCACCACTACTTCCCACACCATATCCCTGAGGGATACTGGAATCGAAATACATGCCTTTTGAAATATCTTTTTTCAGCGCGTTAAAATCGAACTGAACAAGATCAGGATTGTTTTCCTGAAGTTTTTCAAGATATTCTGCAAAACGCTTTAAATTGTCATTTGATTTCTGGGCGACATCAGAAAGATCTTTTTCAATCTTCAGGGCGCCATTATAAAAGTTATACGGAATAGACAATCCTTTGGAATCTTTTATAATTCCATACTCTCCAAATAGAAGTATTTTCGAATAAAATAGAGGTCCTTTCATGTTGTATACAAATTGAAAATGGAGAATTAAAAATGGAAAATTATTTTAAGGTCTTCATGATTTTAGTTAGTGACTTTAAAAATTTCCTCAATATCATTCTTTAATTCTTTCAATTTCAGGTTGCTAATATAAGAAGTTTCCTTCAAAAGCTCATTCCTGAAATTACAAAATCCTTTTTAAAAAATTGTATTATGTGATATTAACTATTTTGATTTTGAGGTTTTTATGATTTTGGTCGGTAATTTCAAAATTTCCTTAATATCATTTCTTTCATCATTATTAATTGTCCATTATCAATGATCAATTCTTTTCGCTCCACCACCAATTTTGTCGCAAATATACTGCCCCTTTTCACAATACGCAACTAACTGATCTTTAATGAAGTCTAAAATTTTGATTTCGTTTTCTTCAGGGTAGAGCATGTGCACGTTGGCACCGGCATCTAAAGTAAAACAAACGGGTATGCCAGTTAATTTTCTAAATGCCCAGATCCTGTTGATTATTTCAAGGGTATTGGGTTTCATTAGTATAAAATAGGGCAAACTACTCAGCATCACCGCGTGTAGGCTTAAGGCTTCACTTTCCACCAATTCTATAAAGGCGGAAAGATCGCCGCTTTTTAAAATTGGGATCAGTTTGGAAAGATTTTTATTGGCCTGCTCAAATCTTGCTTCAGCGTAAGGATTTCCATGCATTAAGTCATGGCCCACGGTACTGCTAACTTGTTTTGCTCCTTTATCTACGAGTAAAATAATATCACGGTAAGATTTAAAAACTTCATGGGTTTTATAAGGAAAGTTAATCCCAAAAAGATCTGAAGATCCCTCAATTTCCTGATGATTCCCCCAAACAACCAAATTTCCTTCAATACTTCTACAGGCACTTCCGGAACCTAAACGCGCCAGGAAGGATGCTTTTTTGAGAAAATAATCTTCGGAAATTCCCGGGTATATATTTTTTTCCAGATCCATGATACATAGGGACAAAGCACTCATTCCGCTTGCTGAAGAGGCTATCCCGCTACTGTGAGGGAATGAATTTTCACTTTCGATCTTTAACGAAAAATATTTTAAATAAGGGCAATATTGCTCGATCCTTCTAAAAAACTGAATAATTTTAGGTTTGAAACTTTCCTTTTTTTTGCCTTCAAAATAAAATTCAAAAGAAAAATTCTCAGTTTTAGCGTCTTTTTTACTGAAAGTTACCGAAGTTAAGGTGTGGCAATTATTTAAAGTAAAACTGATGGAAGGATTTGCCGGAATTTGATTTTCTTTTTTACCCCAGTATTTTACAAGCGCAATATTACTTGGAGCCCGCCAGGTAGATTTACCCGATTTAAAATCTTCTGGTTTTGTAGATGGAATAAAATCTTTTTCCCTCATGCGAAAAATTTTCGCAAAGCTAAGCTTTTATGTTTTTCAAGGTTCAGAAAGAAATCAAATAAATTGTATTTTAGTATATTAAACCAACCCATAAATGACTAAGAAGCTCCTTATACGCAGTTCTTTTGCCATTGGTATCTGCCTGATATTCGGGTTTATGGGCATTATTGCCACTCAAACCGGTACGGAAGAATGGTATCCATCCCTGGAAAAACCCTGGTTCGATATTCCGCAGAATATTTTTAGCCCGGTGTGGATTATCATGTATATTTTTATGGGCATTGCCGCGGGAATCGTTTGGAACAAAGGGTTTTATCATAAATGGGTAAAAACAGCCCTCTACCATTTTGGATTTCAGCTTTTTCTTAATGGATTCTGGTTTTTGCTTTTCTTCGCGTTGCAAAAACCATTTTTAGCGCTTTTGGACTTAATTGCTTTATTTATTTTAATTTTAATCACCATAAAATGGTTCAGAATCGTCAATAAAACTGCAGCTTATCTCTTGGCGCCTTATGCGCTTTGGGTATTGTTTGCTATTGCCCTGAATTTTGAAATCTGGAGGCTTAACTCATAGCTTTTGCCGCTAAATATCCCCCGGTCCAGGCATTCTGAAAATTAAATCCTCCGGTTATTGCATCGATATTCAGGATTTCCCCGGCGAAAAATAGATTTTTATGCAATTTGCTTTCAAAGGTTTTAAAATCAACTTCTTTAAGATCAATCCCGCCCGCGGTAACAAATTCTTCTTTAAAAGTGCTTTTCCCCTTTACCTGAAATTTTGCTTCGCAGAGTTGTTTTGCCAAAGCCTGAAGCTGAAGTTTATGTAAATCGGCCCATTTTCCTGAAGCATTTATAGTAGAAGCTTCCACAATATTTTGCCATAAACGTCTGGGAAGGTCAAATTGTGGCCTGGTATTTACCTGCTGCTTGGCAGAATCAACCTTTATTTTTTTGAGGATTTCAATAATAGATTGAAAAGATTCCCCGGGAATCCAGTTCACTGTAATTTCGAAATTGTAATTAAAATCGTGCAATTCCCTGGCGCCCCAGGCAGATAATTTAAGAATGGCCGGGCCACTCATCCCCCAGTGTGTTATAAGTAGGGGGTCGGAACTTTCCAGGCCGGTACCAAAAACCTTTACTTCAGCTTCTGAAGCAATTCCCGCTAAACCTTCAATGCGTTTGTCTTTAATATTAAAGGTAAAAAGTGAAGGCACGGCATCAATAATGCTATGTCCGAAATTTTGCAGCATTTGCCAGATTTTTGGATTGCTACCCGTGGCCAGCATCACTTTTTGAGTGGTGAATTCTCCTGCACTGGTTTCCAGAAACCAGGTATCGTCCTGTTTTTTAAGCTTTCTGAGTGAATGTCCCTTCTGAATTTCAATATGTAACTTTCGGCATTGGGATAAAAAGCAATTGATGATAGTTGCTGATGAATCTGTAACCGGAAACATGCGACCGTCTTCTTCCGTTTTTAGTCTAATACCCCTTTCTTCAAACCAGGAAATGGTATCGCCGGTCATAAATGTGTGAAAGGGACCTAAAAGTTCCTTTTCACCACGGGGATATTTTTTTGTAAGTTCCTTCGGAATAAATTCTGCATGGGTAACATTACAACGCCCGCCACCGGAAATCCTAACTTTAGAGAGTACATCCTTGCCACGTTCCAGAATTAAAATTTTTAGGGCAGGATTGTTTTCCGCAGCATTGATCGCCGTAAAAAATCCTGCCGCACCACCCCCCACAATAATGATATCGTAAATTTTCAATCTATTATAGTTTTGAGAAATTCCGGCTGAAGCCTATCCGGATAATCGGAAATAATTCCATTGACGCCCATCTGCACGAATTTTAAAATTTCCTGTGGAGCATTCACCGTCCAGACATTTACCAGAAAATTATTTTTTTTGATCAAATTGAAATTTTCATTATCTAGTAAGTCTTTCGAAGGATGAACCGCAACTGCTTTGATTTCTTTGGCGAAAGCTATGGCTGTTTGCACCTTTTCTTCCGTCAAAACGGCTAGAGGGATCTGATCATTTTTAGAATGAAAAAGTTCTAATTCTGCCCAATCGAAACTTGAAACAAGAAAATCCTGATTTTTGAAATGATCATTTCTTATTGCTTTTGAAAGTAATTTCGCAACCGCTACGCCTGTTCCAACACCTTTTAATTCAATGTTCAATGCGCATTTATTTCGGGCAAATTTGAACACTTCAGTCAGCAATGGAATTTTATATTTTTTTTCAATTAAAGCCTTTCCCAATTCTTCCGAAGATTTTTGGGAAATTTCTCCCGTAAGATTTGTTGTTCTTTCCAGGGTTTTATCGTGTAAAACCCAAATTTTACCCTCTCTGTCCAAATGCACGTCGAGTTCAATCATATCAGCCCCTAAAAGAATAGCTTTTTCAAAACTCTCCAGAGTGTTTTCCGGAACATAAGCTTTCGCTCCCCGATGACCGATTTTAAGAAAATTATGCATAGGATTTTATCGAATACGAAAATACGCAGATTGTAAGGATTATGAAATGCTTAGCACCGCTTAACATTTATTTAAAAAATAATGCCCTTAATTTTGCCTGAAAACAGGAACTATGGATAAAAATGAGAAAATCAAGAATCAGCAGCAGGAGGAACAGCCCGGTGATGAGTATAAGATGGATCCGGAACCTGAAATTATAAGAAAGGATTATAAAGGAAGTGAAAAACTAAAAGGCAAAATCGCGCTGATAACCGGAGGCGATAGCGGTATTGGCAGGAGCGTTGCGGTTCATTTTGCCCGGGAAGGGGCAGATGTTGCGATCGCCTATTTGAATGAAGATGAGGATGCTTTGGAAACCCAGAAACTGGTGGAAAAAGAAGGCCAGTCCTGCCACCTTATGCGCGGCGATCTTAAAAGCGATGTTTTTTGTAAAAAGATAGTTACAGACACGGTTAAAAAATTTGGTAAAATCGATATCCTGGTGAATAATGCTGCAATGCAATTTCCCCAGGGAGAAGTAAAAGATATTTCCGAAGCACAATTCAGGGAAACTTTTGAAACCAATATTTTCCCTTATTTCTATGTGGTGAAAAAAGCACTGGAACAAATGCAGAAAGGCAGTGTGATCATTAACACGACATCTGTTACGGGCTATCGAGGTAGCGAGCATTTACTGGATTACTCAAGTACCAAAGGTGCGATTACAAGTTTTACCAGATCCCTTTCCAAAATGCTAGTGGAAAAGGATATTAGGGTGAATGCCGTTGCGCCGGGGCCCATCTGGACACCGCTTATTCCATCAACTTTCGATGACATAGCGGATTTCGGCAAAAAAGTACCTATGGGCAGGCCCGGGCAGCCCAGTGAAGTAGGTCCCGCCTATGTATATCTGGCTTGTAAAGATAGTAGTTATATGACCGGCCAGGTACTTCATATAAATGGTGGAGAAATTGTTGGCGGATAAGGATTCAAAAAAATATTCACAGAAATTTTGCCATATATAACATAGTACGGGCGTCTTAATAAATGCTTATGATTGATTAACATTTAATTTGGAAAGCTATGTCCTAATTTTATTTCAGATTAAGTTGAACCCGTCAAAATTTATCACCCCCCTTTTTTAAATGTGACAGTTTCTTTTTTTAACTCAAAAAACAATTTTTTATGGACAAATGGTTTAAGATCGATTTCTCTTCCTTTTTAGCCATTTTTCTTTCTACTATTGGAATTTACCTGGCTGTTATTTTATTCACAAGAATTGCGGGAAAGCGGAGCTTTTCCAAAATGTCCAGTTTTGATTTTGCCATGACCGTAGCTATTGGTTCTATCATTGCAACAACTATCCTTACAAAAAGTGTGAGTCTCTGGGAAGGAATTATTGGCTTGTTAAGTGTTTATATCCTACAACTTACAGTTGCAATGTTACGAAGGTTTCAATTTATACAGGATGCTGTGGATAATTCCCCCTTACTGCTGATGGATGGAAAAAACATCCTTCATGAAAATTTAAGAAAGGCCCGGGTGGCAGAATCTGATCTTCGATCGAAACTTAGGGAAGCAAATGTGATCAAACTCGAGCAGGTTAGGGCTGTTGTTTTTGAATGTACAGGAGATATTTCAGTTTTACATACCGAAGATGCTTCTAAAGAACTCGAGGACTGGCTTCTAAACGATGTTGAAAGATAGGAGCAGATGAACTGGGAAGTTGTATTAGGTATAGTAGCCGGTATTTGTACTACCGTTGCCGTAATTCCACAAATCATCAAAGCGTGGAAATCCAAAAAAGTTAAAGACGTTTCTCCAGGTATGTTTATCATTCTAATGATTGGCGTTGCCCTGTGGGTGGTTTATGGTGTTGTGAAAAACGATATTCCTATCATCGCGACAAACGGAGTAAGCCTCGCTTTAAATTCGGTTATGTTTTATTTGATGATGAAGTATAAAAAGGATTAATTGCCCCAAGGGCGCATGGAATTGTAAAATGAGTGAAACTAAAACAAAAAGGAATTATTCGGACATGAACATTCGAAAAATTGATGTAAAAGCAGAATTCGAAAATTTTGTATTGAATGAAGACCATCCCTGTATCATGGCTCAAACGGTTTTCACCATGGATAAAGTAGAGTTACATGAATACCATGATTTTGGAAGCGAAGCAGCTGCTGTAAAAATTTTAAAGGATTTAGAGAAATACGTCAATAATTACGATTTTGAGTCTAATGAATTTCAAACATTTCTCGCAGTTTTTCCAAAGTCAGTTAAATATTCGGAAAAAGAGTTTGAAGCTTTGCTTTGGCAACAATTGCAATTTTTACATAAATTTGATGATACCTCCTGGGATAGAGAGGTTTCCAGCGATGTAAAAGACAGTGAGTTTAGTTTCAGCCTGAAGGGAAAAGCTTTTTATATCGTAGGAATGCATCCGGGAGCATCAAGAATAGCAAGGCAGAGTCCGTTTACAGCCATTGCTTTTAATTTACACTGGCAGTTCGAAAAATTGCGGGAAATGGGAAGTTACCAGACGGTTCGGGATCGCATTCGGGAAAGGGATGAAAAACTTCAGGGTCACATTAATCCTATGCTTGCAGATTTTGGAAACCATAGCGAGGCCATACAATACAGTGGCCGAAAAGTGGGTGAAGATTGGAAATGCCCTTTTCAGCATAAATAAATACATATAATTTGTACCGACCGGAAAAATATAAAAAGGATAATGAGGAATTTATTTTTCAATTTATCAAAAAACATCCCTTCGCCACGCTAATCTCCCGATCTGAGAATTTGGTGGCCACCCATATCCCGGTTTTACTCCAGGGCGACGCAGTATCCTTTCAGTTGTATGCTCATATCGCAAATCATAATGAGCAGCTTCAGTCTTTAAAAGACGGGACTGAAGTGTTGGTCATTTTTCATGGCCCTAATTCCTATATTTCCTCTTCCTGGTATGAAAATAAAGATATAAGTACCTGGGATTATCAGGCAGTTCATATTAATGGAAGGATCAAACTTCAAACGAAGCAGGAATTGGAAAAAAGCCTGGAAAGCCTGGTTAAATATTTTGAAAAGGACCAGGAAGAACCCCTTTATTATTCAGAAATTCCGCAGAAAATGCTGGAAGATCACCTTCCCTTGATTACCGGCTTTTGGATTGAGCCTTTTAAAATTCAGGGAATTGCCAAGCTCCATCAGAAATATAAAACTGAAGATATCAACCGGGTAGTAAAGGAATTAAAAAAATCTGACGATCAGATCGCACAGAAACTTGCTGAAGAAATGGAAAATGAAAATAGCGAAAAATTAAAAGAATGATTGTAACCATAGAGAAACAAACCGGAGCCGCTTTTGAAATAAAAAAAGGTGAAAAATTAAAGGTTATTGATCCCAAGGGAATGCAGGTGAGCGATATGGTGTTATTCAATTCTGAAGATAAAAGGGAAAAGATAAGCAGTGGTAAAACGTTGGATTTTGAAGAAAATATTCTGATTACCAAAGGCAATTTTCTTTGGAGTAATCGCAGCCGGAAAATGATGGAGATATTAGAAGATACCAATGGCAGAAATGATTTCCTGCTCGCACCCTGCAGTCCGGAAACATTTAAGATCATGTATAAAAACGATCAATATCATCCCAGTTGTTTTGAAAACCTTTATACCAACCTGGCAAAATTTGAAATTGAGCCAGATGATATCCCTACGGCTTTCAATATTTTCATGAATGTACAGTTCGACTCAAATGGCAAATTAAGCGTGGATCCGCCGTTAAGCAAAGCGGGAGACCATGTGATATTTGAGGCTAAAATGGATTTGATCGTAGGTCTTACAGCCTGCTCTGCTGAAGATAGCAATGGCGGGAGTTTTAAGCCTATTCAATATGAGATCCTTTCCTAATTCTTCTTTCTGAACCTCATATTCAACATTTCTATAGCCAGCGAGAAGAAAACGGCAAAATAGATATATCCTTTTGGAACGTGAAAATGGGCTCCTTCAACGATCAACATCACCCCAATTAAAATTAAAAAAGAAAGCGCAAGGATTTGGATGGTTGGATGCCTGTTCACAAAATCTCCCACCGCTTTTGCGAAAACCATCATGATGATAATGGAGATCATCACCGCGATGATCATGAGCAATAATTCTTCAGTAAGTCCAATGGCGGTAAGGATACTATCAAACGAAAATATAATGTCCAGCAGAACGATTTGTACGATCGCATACCCAAAAGAAGATTTTTTAAACACTTTTTGTTCTTCTTCTGCCTGCCCTTCTACTTTATGATGGATTTCCAGGGTACTTTTGACCAGTAAAAACAGACCTCCGGAAATTAGAATAATATCACGCCAACTCAATTCAAAACCTTGAACCGTAAGCACCGGGGTGGTTAATCCAATGATCCAGGTAATGCTTAGAAGTAACAAAACCCGCATGATGAGTGCGGCAGAAAGTCCGCCAATTCGTGCTTTTTTCTGCTGATTTTCAGGTAATTTACCTGCGACAAGGGAGATAAAAATGATATTATCGATCCCCAGGACAATTTCCATAAAAGTTAGGGTAATTAAAGCTATCCATGCATCGGCCTGAAGAAAAATTTCCATTCAATCTTAATTTTGCGATCCAAAATTAAGCAATTTTAGGGATTGGAAAATTTTCAGGTTAATATTGATCAAGAAAAATTTTATAATTGATACCGCCATACACCGAAAACTGAAAAAAATCATAATCGGTCCTGTAGCGATTCTCGCCTCTCAGGTATACAAAAAACCTGGGAAAGTGATATTCAATTCTTGTATTGAGGGCTAAGGAAGGATAGGTTTTCCAGGGTCGCCGGATAAAAGAAAGTGAGATATCTGCTACAGGCACCAGTTTTTTACCTTTTCTGAAAATATAACCGGGATTTAGTCCGAATGATTCATATCGAATTGCCGGAAAGGTTTCGTAATATGCGATGACACTGAAAGCTTCCCTGCGATAACCAAAACTAAAAGTACCATCATAAGCCTGCGGATTCACAGTGCCTCCAAAAGTCGCATTTCTCAAATCCACGCCTGTACCCAGAAACAAATATTCAGTTTCCCGGGTGAGCCATGATTGAGAATAAAGGTTTGTGCAAAATAACAAACCAAGGAGCAAATAAAAATATCGTATCAATTTAGTAAATCTATGGGGCACTGAAATTAAATTTCAGCTTAAGCAATACATAAGATTTTGATTTTGTTGGTATTATGAAGGTAAGTGAAAATGATTTAATCTTAAACTACTTTAAGTTTTCCTGTTGATTTTTCAATTTTGGAATATGAAAACAATAAAATTTGGATGGAAAAATATGTAAAGTTTAATTTTTAGCTCCTCTTCACAGGTTTTACCTAAAAATATTACTAATTTACCTGCAAAATCTCATTGCACCTTAATTAATAGTTCATGAATAAAATTTTTCTTTGGTCCATAAGTGCGGCCTTAGCCGGCTTTCTATTTGGCTTTGACACCGTAGTGATTTCTGGAGCCGATAAGCAATTGCAATCCCTTTGGGAAACTTCAGATGTTTATCACGGCATAGTAGTGATGGGTATGGCGCTATGGGGCACCGTTATAGGGGCAATTTTTGGTGGATTTCCTACTGATAAGTTTGGACGAAAAAATACCTTGATAGGCATTGGGGTTTTATATTTCATTTCTGCCCTCGGTTCCGCATTGGTTGATGATCCGGTTTCTTTTGCAATTTTTAGATTTATAGGAGGGCTTGGAGTAGGTGCTTCAACTATTGCCGCGCCGGCTTATGTTTCTGAAATTGCTCCTGCACATCAACGAGGTAAACTTGTGTCCCTCTATCAATTTAATATAGTACTGGGAATTTTGATTGCCTTTTTATCTAATTATTTATTAAGGAACACAGGTGCTGAACCATGGCGATGGATGGTTGGGGTAGAAGCTATCCCGGCTTTTATTTATATTTTATTTGTACTTATAATCCCCCGCAGCCCCAGGTGGCTTATCTCCAAAGGGCGTATTGAAGAAGCTTCGCAGGTCTTGCAGAAAATTGATCCTGAACTGGATATTCGGCAGGAAGTTGCGGATATTATTGCCCAATCTAAAACCGAGGTAAAAGGGGAAAATGTTTTTATGAAGAAATACCGCTTTCCTTTAATTCTGGCATTCCTTGTGGCCTTTTTTAATCAGCTTTCCGGTATTAACGCCTTTCTATATTATGCACCAAGGATATTTGAATCAGCCGGATTGGGAGAAAGTACAGCATTATTAAGCAGCATTGGAATTGGGGTGGTAAATTTAATTTTCACTTTATTTGGCGTATTCCTCATTGATAAACTAGGCCGGAAACAGCTTCTTTTCATGGGTTCCATCGGGTATATTTTCTCTCTATCCATGGTGGCTTGTGCCTTTTTCTTTGGTTGGGGCGGCTTATGGGTTCCATTCTTCCTGTTTATTTTTATCGCCTCTCACGCCATAGGTCAGGGAGCAGTGATCTGGGTGTTTATTTCTGAAATATTCCCTAATCATTTACGGGCATCAGGACAGTCTTTTGGTTCGTCCACACACTGGATTTTGGCGGCAATCATCCCCTCTATATTTCCATGGGTGACAGGCCTGATAGGCGCAGGTTATGTTTTTGCTTTTTTCGCCTTTATGATGGTATTACAATTATTATTCGTACTCTTTATGATGCCTGAAACTAAAGGAAAAACCTTAGAAGAATTAAGCAAGGAATTATCGATTAAAAAACCGGCCGTAAACTAATAATATGAAAAAGTATCTGGTAGCATTTTTTGCAATTTTCAGTTTAATAACTACTCAATCCTGTAAAGAGGGAGATGAGAAAAAATCAAATAACCAAGTAGCTTCTTCTGAGATTCAGGAGGATGAAGACTTTAGGCCTAATTTTCATTTTAGTCCGAAGGAAAACTGGATGAACGATCCCAACGGAATGTTTTATAAAGACGGAACCTACCATCTTTATTTTCAGCATTATCCCGATGACAATGTATGGGGGCCAATGCATTGGGGACATGCGACGAGTAAAGATATGGTAAAATGGGAAGAACAACCTATTGCCATCTATCCGGATTCTTTGGGATATATTTTTTCCGGAAGTGCCGTAGTAGATAAGAACAATACTTCAGGTTTCGCGAAAGATGGCAAGGTTCCCGTGGTTGCCATTTACACCTATCACGATATGGATGGGGAAAAAGATGGTCGATTAGATTATCAATATCAGGCAATAGCATATAGTCTGGATGATGGAAAAACTTTTACCAAGTATGAAGGGAATCCGGTGATTCCAAGTACGGGTATAAAAGATTTTCGGGATCCAAAGGTTTCCTGGGATGCGGAACATAAGCAATGGCTTATGTCACTAGCTGCAGGGCAGGAAATCATTTTCTATAGTTCTAAAAACCTTAAAGACTGGAAAGAACTCTCAAGATTTGGAGAAGGCATTGGAAATCATAATGGAGTTTGGGAATGCCCTGATCTTTTTCCGTTGAAGGTTGATGGCTCAGGTGAAGAAAAATGGGTTTTACTGGTAAGTATAAATCCCGGCGGACCTAATGAAGGTAGCGCCACACAGTATTTTATTGGAGATTTTGACGGGAAAACCTTTAAAGTAGATGATGATTTTAAACAAAATATTGAAGAAGAACATGATTACTGGGTAGATTTTGGAAAGGATAATTACGCCGGTGTTACCTGGTCTAACATTCCCGATGAAGATGGCAGAAAGTTATTTTTAGGCTGGATGTCTAACTGGCTGTACGGGCAGGAAGTGCCAACGGAAACTTGGAGAAGTGCCATGACCATTGCCCGGGAAATAAAACTGATCGACTATAATGGGGAGTTAAGATTAATTTCCAGTCCTGTACGGGAACTCAATACATATGAAGATAAAGGAATTGCGAAAAGTGATCTGGAAGTAAGCGGGAAGATACTTTTCGCAGATAGTTCTTCCGTAGATCTTAGCAGTGTGATAGTTAGATACTCAATCGATTCTCTGAATGACGGTTACCAGATTATTTTAGAAAATGGATCCGGTGATGAACTGGTTATTGGTTACGAGAAAGATAATAATGAATTTTATGTGGATCGATCAAATTCGGGTCGTACAGATTTTTCTGAAAAATTTACAAATAAGATTTCCACAGCGCCGAGAATTGATTCTTCCGCTATACATAATGCCACACTGATTCTGGATGCCGCCTCTATGGAAATTTTCTTTGATGATGGTAAAAATGTGATGACAGAAATTTTCTTTCCGAAGCAACCTTATACCCAATTATCGATAAAAGCTGAAGATGGTAGTTTGAAATTAAATACATTTTCAGCGAAAAACATTCACCTTCAGACTGATAAATAGGAAAATCTTAGAGGGGTGAATGTCTTATCTAATTTTACAACAAAATTAACTATAAAGCGAAATTCTTAAAATTCAGAAGTTGTATTTTTAAAAGGATGAAACACGTTTTAGTCATAGCGTTTATTTTGGTGTTGGCAGGTTGCTCGTTTCCAAAGGATCCTGAAAACAGCTTCGAGAAAGCGAAAAATGATGAATTGAAAATTGGGATTATCGAAAATCCTCCTTTTATCACTTTTATCAATGGAAAAGCAGAAGGTCCGGAAATAGAACTCATCAAGGGATTTGCCCGGGAAAACAATCTTAAGATCTCATTTACAAAAGGGAATGAAAGTGGTTTAATTGAAGAATTGCAGAAGTATAAACTTCATATCCTCTCGGGAGGTTTTGAAAAAGGAACGATTTGGAAGAAGGAAGCAACCCCAACTGCACCTTACGATAACAGCCATGTTTTTTTAGTGCCCAAAGGTAAAAATAGGTTACTGCAACATCTGGAAACATATATTCTTAAAAATCAGGTAAAAGAATGAAAGGAATTGCCTCTTTTGAACTTCCGGAAGAATTAAAAAAAGTATTGAAAGAAGCCATTCGCCTGGAATGGATCACTATATTTTATCTTCTATCGGTGATAGTGGTAATGTTCCTGACTATGGGATCTTCACAAGCTATGAAGACAGCCTGGTTGGAAGATTTGTTGTCCCTTATCCCTTCTATTTCTTTTTTAATAGCAACCAGGATTAATAAAAAGCCCCCAGATGAAAAATTTAGGTATGGTTATCATCGCGTTTATTCCATCGCTTTTCTGGTTGGGGCTTCAGCTTTGCTGGGAATGGGTTTATTTATGATTTATGATTCATCCATGTCCTTAATTAAATTAGAACATCCCAGTATAGGCAATAAAACTTTCTTTGGAAAACAAGTCTGGATGGGTTGGGTGATGATCTTAGCTTTAGTTTATAGCTCTATTCCGGCTATGATCCTGGGTTTTAAAAAATTGCCTAAAGCAAAAAAACTCCATAACAAGATCTTATATACAGATGCCGAAGCTCAGAAGGCCGATTATATGACCGCCTTTGCGGCCATGGCAGGTATAATAGGAATTGGTGCCGGGTTATGGTGGGCAGATTCTGCCGCAGCGCTTTTTATTGCTTTATCTGTAGTAAAAGATGGTTTTAAGTATATTTCGACTGCCGTTAAAGATTTAATGGATAGATACCCGGTTACATTGAAAAAACAGAAAAAAGATCCGTTAATAGATGAGATCGAAGATTTAGTTCTGGGTTTAGACTGGGTAGAAGATGCGAAAATACGATTCCGAGAGAATGGTCAGGTTTATGTAGGTGAAGTGGCAATAATTCCTAAAGGGAAATTAATAATAGAAAATCTGGAAAAAGTCAACGTAATGCTTTTAAATTACCATTGGAAAATTAATGATGTAAGTATTATCCCGGTAAAAGAATTACCCTCCTGGTAGCTTATCGTTGGGCCCCAAATATTGTACATTATACGCTTAATGTGTATTTGCTGAGGTTTTCTTCTATGAGTTCAAGTATGGCCTGAATTTTTAGAAAATAAATTTGATTAACTATTTAAAACGAGTGAGTTTTCTTAATTTACAAAATGAGTAAAAAATTAAATATAGTTTGTTTTGGTGAAATTTTAATAGACGTATTCCCAGATATGGAAAGAATTGGAGGCGCACCGCTTAACGTCGCGAGTAGGCTGGCCAGTATGGGAGCTGATGTTGAAATGATAAGCAAAGTGGGTAGCGATGCAAAAGGGGGGCAGCTTAAAAATTACCTTCAGGGAAAGAGTATCAGAATTGACAATATTGAAGAAGATCCCGAGCATAAAACCGGGATGGTGGACGTACAACTTTCACAAGGGGGCTCGGCTACATATACTATAGAATATCCCGCGGCCTGGGATAAAATCGATCTTACAGAAGATATTCTGAATTCAGTAAAAAATGCGGATGCTTTAGTTTACGGGAGTTTGGTTTGCAGGGATGAGGTTAGCCGGAAAACACTTTTAAGTCTACTCCCACAGGCAAAATATAGAATTCTGGACTATAACTTAAGACCACCGCATTATAATAAAGAATTACTTATAGAATTGATGAAGCATGCCAATTTTATTAAATTCAACGATGATGAATTGTTTGAGATCGCTGCCTTAATGGGGTCAAAATATAACTCTTTAGAGCAAAACCTCCTCTTCATGGCAGTAAATAGCAAGGCAGATACGATTTGTGTGACCAAAGGCAGGCACGGAGCGGTTTTAATGCGTGATAAAAAATTCTTTTACAACAGTGGTTATAAAATTAATGTGAAAGATACCGTAGGCGCAGGTGATTCCTTTTTAGGAACTTTGATTGCGAAATTATTGCAGGGGCAACCGCCTCAAAAGGCACTGGATTGCGCCTGTGCCGTGGGCGCTTTGGTGGCTTCTAAAGAAGGGGCGAATCCTGAATTATCTTCAGAAACGATTGAAAATTTTATGAATCCGCCTGAATATCACCATAAGGATTAAATTATGTGATATTTTAGTAAGGTAAAGTGCCGATCTATATGAAATGCTGCTTTAAATTTTTTCTGATCTCATTGTTTTTAATTTCCTGCGAGAAAAAACAAAAAGAAGATCCTGAACCACCACATTCTTTTGAATTGAGGGGCAGGGAAATTAAGTTAAATGCCGAGGATTCATTAAACAGCGGTTCCACCTATCTTTCGGTTTATTCCCAAATTTATAGCCTCTCAGAGCATAGAACGCATGATCTTACAGCCACTATCAGTATGCGGAATATTAATCTTCAGGATACCGTCTACATCAGCAAAGCTGATTATTATGATACCCATGGAAATCTTATCAGCTCTTTTATAAACGAGAACATTCTCCTGAAACCCATGGAAACACTGGAAATTGTTATTGAAGAAGTTGATAAATCTGGCGGGACAGGAGCCAACTTTGTTTTTGACTGGCAGGCGAAGGATAATGTACATGCGCCTTATTTTGAAGCGGTGATGATCTCAACCTCTGGAAAACAGGGGCTTTCATTTACTACACAGGGAGTCAAAATAAAATAAGCAATGCTAAAAATTCAATCTATTTATCGTAATATTGCAATTAAACAATAAATAATGGGATTAACCAAGTCTGAAAAATTTTCTGCTGAGCAAAATGAGCTTTCTTCGATTTGTAAAGTATTGGCGCATCCGGCCAGAATTGCCATTCTGCAGCATCTTTATAAAATTGATTCCTGCATTTGTGGCGATCTCGTTGAGGAAATTGGTTTGGCTCAACCAACCATCTCCCAGCATTTGCGGGAATTAAAACAGGTAGGACTTATCCAGGGTACTATTGAAGGTACCAGTGTTTGTTATTGTATCAATAAGGATCGCTGGCTGGAAATGAGAAATCAATTAAATGAATTTTTAGATCTGGAGTTTATTTCCGGGAAAAATTGCTGTTAAAACTTAAATAAAATTTGCTATGAAACTATCAGAATTAAAAGAGAAGCTTAATAATCTAGATCAAATCGAATTTCAATTGCCCAATGGCGAATTGGTGCCTTCTCATTTTCATGTTACTGAAGTGGGCCAAATCTCCAAACGCTTTATCGATTGCGGCGGAAAGCTTAGAAATGAAGAGAAAATCAGTTTGCAATTATGGAATGAGCAGGATTATGACCATCGCCTGCATCCGGAGAAATTGGTACATATCGTAAACCTTTCCGAAGAAAAATTAGGTTTAGAGGATGCTGAAATCGAGGTGGAATTCCAGGGTGAAACTATCCAAAAATTCGGATTAAGTTTCGACGGGAAAACCTTTCAACTTACCACTACACAAACCGATTGTCTTGCCAGGGAAAACTGTGGGATTCCCAACAAAGCTTTCGAAAAGCCCCGTGTAAAACTTTCAGAATTAAACTCCTGTGCCCCCAATAGCGGCTGTTGCTAATTTTTGAATACTATGTATCATAAGCTTGAAAATTTCATTAGCTCTCTCGATACTGGGGCTATTTCGGAAGAAAGAAAAATACTGCTTCAGCCATTTATTGAATTTCTGATCTCTAAATTTTCTAACCATGGAAATATAAACCTCAATTTTATATGTACACATAATTCCCGAAGAAGCCATTTTGGACAAATTTGGGCGCAAACCATAGCCCGTTATTTTCAATATGATCACATAAATTGTTTTTCCGGCGGTACGGAAAATACAGAAGTATTTCCTCAGGTTATTGAAACTTTTAAGGAGCAGGGTTTTAAAGTTTTAAAACTTTCCGAAGAGCATAATCCGGTGTATGCGATTAAATATTCCGATAATGAGAGGCCTATTATTGGCTTCTCTAAAGAGTTTGATCACTTTTTTAATCCGAGATCTGGTTTTGCAGCCATCATGACCTGTTCCCAGGCAGATGAAAACTGTCCTTATATTTCCGGAGCTGAAATAAGGATTGCTTTAAATTATGACGATCCCAAAGCTTTTGATAATAAACCTCAGAAAGCCGAAAAATACCTGGAACGCTCCATCCAAATTGCTACAGAATTGAAATTTGTATTTTCTGAAGTAAAAAAAGCTTTGATTTAATTGTAAATTTATAGGTTCAGTTTGAACACTCACCTTCGTCATCCTAGCGCAGTCGAAGGATAGATCAAAAGAGTCAATAAGAAACTTTAAGTTTACAAGCCATTTATTTCATATTTAAAACAAAACCCAACCCATGAAAAGAGTTTCTCAAATTATAGTTGTCATATTCACGATGAGTCTTCTTACCTCCTGTGCCACTCCAAAAACCCAGGAATTCGACAGTCACTTTACCCATGTAGTTTATTTCTGGCTAAAGAATCCAGAAAGTACTACTGATAGGACTGCCTTTTTAAAATCATTGAGCACATTTATGGAAAATAGCCAGTATGCGAATACAAAATTTATTGGCGAACCTGCTGAAACACCTCGTGGCGTGGTAGATAATACTTATACCTACTCACTTATTCTTACTTTTCCTTCGAAGGAAATTCAGGATTTGTATCAAAAAGAAACGGCACATTTGAAATTTATCGAGGAATCTGAAGCTCTTTGGGAGAAAGTTCAGGTTTATGATTCGGTGGGGATTAAATAATCTTGTATGATGAAGGTGGGAGCTGAAATGTTAGAATTAATATTTCTTTGTTTAAATTTTCTTGGGCTTCGAAAAGAATTAATCTTTTAAAGTAATTTGAACAACACCATTAGCTCCTCTGGATCCATATACGGAAGCTCCATTTTTAAGGATTTTAACATCTTTTATCTCATTCACACTAATGTTATCTATTCCTGCCACTACCATTCCGTTTACGACTAAAAGTGCATATCCGGGATCTACAAAACTATTCGTTCCCCGAATTTTAATGTGATTATCTGCCGTAATGACTACACCCGCTACGCGACCTTCAATGTAATCGAAAATAGAATTAAAATTCTGAATATTAGGATCCACATTAATATTTTCATGATCATAAACCGGATTGGAAGACAAAAGGTCTTCCTTAACTACCTTACTAAAATCGGAGTTATCCTTGTTTTTTTTCGGGTCCAGGAAAACAAATTTCACCAACTCTTCTCCAAAATTATCTGTACTCATCAAGCCGTATTTTGGAGAAAATACATGAAGTTGTTTCGTAGTTTCCGGAACCTTTATCTTGAAAAAACCTCTGGAATTAGTTTTGGAATCAATGAGTATGGAATCAGCATATATCATTACATCGGTCTGCGGCTCGTTGCTAAAATTCAAAACCTGTCCGGTTACCTTAATTTGAGCAGTAGCCGGTAAAGATATTAGTGCAATTAATAAAACATATAAATAATTGAAATTCATAATTAAAACAGATTTTTTAATCAGTTTTACTAAAAAAATATACCCACTTAAATTACTATAATTTTCTGATTAATACAAATGCTTATTGCCTATTGAATTAATTTTAACTAGCGGTAAAAACTTTAAACAAAAAGCCGACTGGTTAAAGTCGACTTTTCTCCTGGCTTGCTTATTTTTTCAATTATTCCACATTAATAGTGATCGATTCCTTTTGAATATTTTCAGGCTTCACTGAAATTTTTACTCTCCCTTTTTCGAAGTCGCTGCCAACAATAATCATTGCCTTTCCGTAAAACAAATTCACCTTGTTATCCTGAAATGGTTCGAAGGACTGCGGATTTCCATTTCCAGCACCTGCCAGATGTCCTGCGCCGGAAATTTCAATTTCCAGTTCCTCATCGGCCAAGGGTGCCGGGTTGCCCTCTTTATCGAAGGCTTCCACAAGGATATAGGAAAGGTCTTTTCCATCAGCTTTTATAGAGGTTCTATCTGCAGTGAGCCTGATTTTTGAAGCTTTTCCTGCTGTTTTAAGGATGTTTTTACCAATTTTATTTCCGTCTTTATAAGCAACGGCTTGTATCTCTCCTGTTTCATAGGTTACATCTTTCCACATCAAACGAAAACGATCGGTAGAGATTTCAGAATCTAATTTTTTTTACATTATTTCCATTTCCCAATCCAGTCAAAATCTCTAACTCCATTTTCAATAGCATCTTTAAACCACCCGAGTCCGTTTTCGGTTGGGCGATGTAAAGAATCATCTTAACACCTTCGCCTGTTTCTTCGGAAATATATCACAGCTTTGATCCCTTTATTTAAATTCCCTTAAGAAACCTTCTTAACCTAGGTTAATCAAACAGGTTAAACTATTTATAATCAATCGAAATGCCTGTTTAAAGGCCTGAATGAAGCTTACTTTTGTGTTCTAAAGAATTAGTAATTTAAAATTTCAAAATCATGGAAGATAATATTAAAGGTAAGGTAGTAATTATTACAGGAGGAAGTAGCGGACTGGGAGAAGATACCGCCCGTCACCTGGCATCAAAAGGAGCAAAAGTGGTTATTGCCGCCAGACGTAAGGAAAAGCTGGAATCTATTGCTGAAGATATCAGGAAAAACGGAGGTGAAGTTTTAGTCGTGAAGACCGACGTGACCAATAGGGCAGAGGTGAAAAATCTTATAGATACCACCAAAAAAGAATTCGGAAAAATTGATGTTCTTATAAATAATGCAGGTTTAATGGCAATTGCGCCAATGGCAGAAGATAAGGTGGAAGAATGGGATAAGATGATAGACATTAATATAAAAGGTGTTTTATACGGAATTTCTGCCGCCCTGCCTATTTTCCAGGAACAGGGACATGGACATTTCATCAATCTATCTTCAGTTGCCGGAATTAAAGTTTTTAGCCCCGGAGGTACGGTTTACAGCGGAACTAAATATGCCGTTAGAGCAATTTCTGAAGGTTTACGTCACGAAGTTGGAGGAAATATCAGAACCACGACTATAGAGCCCGGAGCCATAGATTCTGAATTAAAATTTGGTAGTAGCCATGATGAAAGTTCAGAAAATGTGAAAGAATTTTACAAGCAGGCTATTCCTGGGGATGCTATTGCCCGAGCTATCGCTTACGCAATTGAGCAGCCAAATGATGTGGATGTAAATGAAATAGTAATTAGACCTACCGTTCAGGAGTTTTAGGTTTATGGATATTTGATTAGTCAATAAAAAAGTCCTTCAGAATTTTCTGAAGGACTTTTTTAGTAAAATATATTACCTAATTATTGAAGCACAGCTGCCCTGTCGGTTTTAGCCTCGTAATCTATATAACCTGCTGCTCCACCTGAATAAAAAGTATCCTCGTCCCAGGAATCCAGTGCTACATTCTGGGCAAATCTTTCAGCCAGATCGGGATTCGAGATAAATGGTTTTCCAAAAGCGACAAGATCTGCCTCTTCATTTTCAATTACCTCATTTCCTTTTTCCTGATCAAAATTACTATTGATCATCAACGTACCTTTATAGATTGGTCGGTAACGTTTAGCGATATCTGTTTCAGCAAAAGAAATTTCAGAAACATCATTAAAAGGTTCTGAAAGGTGAAGATAAGCAAGATCATACTCATTCAGTTTATTAATGATATAATCAAAGGTTGGAATCGTTTCTTCGTCCATGGTCATTCCAAACAGTCCGTGCATGGAAGGATTTAAACGAATACCAATTCTTTTTTCAGGCATTACTTCTTTCACCGCATCAAGTACTTCAAATAGAATTTTAGCCCTGTTTTCTATAGAACCGCCATATTCATCGTTTCTATGATTTGAGGTCGCATTGAAAAACTGGTGAAAAAGATAGCCATTCGATGAATGAATTTCCACTCCGTCAAACCCCGCTTCCATAGAATTTTTTGCAGCTTGTTTAAAATCTGCAATGGTCTGCTTAATATCTTCCGTAGTCATTTCTCTTGGCGCCACGGTATCTTTAAAGCCTTCCGGTGTAAAAGATTTAGCATTTGGATTTATGGGTGAAGGTGCCAATGGCAATTCACCACCATGAAAATCTGGGTGGGACATTCTACCCACATGCCATAACTGAATAAAGATTTTACCATCGGCATCGTGAACCGCAGAGGTTACTTCTTTCCAGCCTTCTACCTGGGCTTTTGTATGGATACCGGGAGTATTAATATATCCCACGGCATCTTCAGAAATTTGAGAACCTTCTGAAATAATAAGACCGGCGCTTGCACGCTGCTTATAATATTCCGCATGTAGGTCACGGGTAGGTTTTTTTTCAGGATTATCGGCACGACCACGCGTCATGGGAGCCATAATAACCCGGTTTTTTAATTCTAAATCGCCTAATGTATAAGATTTTGAAAGTGCTTGTGTACTCATGTTTTAATTCTAAAAATTGAATACAAAAATACCGGATAAACGTCTTTTAAAAATTGATGTAGGATAACGGGATTCGTTAAAGCTTGTTAAGCATCAAAGGGATTTTCTAATGCGGCTAAGGCTCTCGGGCGTGATACCCAAATAATTGGCAATATGGTAATTTGGAACACGTTTTTCTATCGAGGGATAAGAAAGGCAAAAATCGAGATAACGTTCCTTCGCATCTTTTTGAAGGCTGGAAAGGATTCGGCTTCTTAAAGCCACAAATGCATTGGTGGTTTTAATCCTGAAAAAGCGCTCAAACTTCGGAATCCTTTCATATAAGGGTTCCAGGATTTCCTTCTTTATTCCCAACAGGTATGAATCTTCAATAGCCTCGATATGTAAAGAAGCCGGTTCATTCTTAAAAAAAGCTTCAAAATCACTTATCCACCAGTCTTCGATGGCGAACTGAAGAATATGTTTATTTCCCTTTTTATCCAGATAATAGGCTTTTAAGCAGCCTTTTACTACATAATATTCATACAACACCTCTTTTCCGGGTTCTATAAGAAAATCTTTTGCTGAAACTTTTTTCTCCACAAGCAGGCTGTGAAATTCTTCTAATTCGGTAGGATTTAGCTGAATATCACGTTGTATATGGGCTGTTATCTGCTGATACATCTCATTTTATTTGAATTATTTGAAGAGAATTCGAAACTTAAAATTACATATAAAACTTTTGATATAACGCTGCTCGATCTGAGAGAAAAAGCGGCTCAAGAAATAGGAATCAGAGCAGGAATTTTTCTTCCGGGAGACCTCTATTCAGCTATTTTTGAAAAAGTTTTTTCTAGTATTACAAAAATATGTAATCTCATTCGTCTTCGTACATGAGGTTCTAGATTTTAAATAACTCCTTTTTTACTTTTTCGTAATAAGAGTCACTCACAGGAACTTCAATATCGCTAAGTAATAGCATCCTATCTTTCAATCCTGATACTTTTTGCCTGTTGATGATATAAGACCGATGAACCCGTAGAAAGGAATCAGGTAATGACTTTTCTAATTTACTAAGCGACTGATTGGCCATTAATTTCTGGCCATTTTCCAGGTGATATTGTACATATTCACTATCGCTTTTAATAAAAATAATATTCTCTACTAATACCTTATGCAGATCGTAGCCAGATTTAATGATGAGATGGTTGGCAGGATTTTCGTCTTTTAAAGGATATTTTTCAATAGCGCTCAAAAACCTTTGAAATGTGATAGGTTTTAAAAGGTAGTCCAGGGCATTAATTTCAAAACCTTCCAGAGCATATTCAGAATAAGCGGTGGTGAAGATGATTTTAGTTTTCGGTGAAATTAACCGGGCAAAATCGGTCCCTTTAATTTCGGGCATTTGTATATCCAGCAAAAGTAGGTCTATTTGTTCACTTTTTAGTAGCGACATAGCGTCCAGTGGATTTTCAAATGATCCCATCAGTTCTAAGAAATCTAATTTATCGATATAGGATTTTAAAAGTGTTCTCGCCAATTCCTCATCGTCTATCACCAAACATTTAATTTTTCTCATCGATCGCTATATTAAGTTGTACCAAAAAAGAAGTAGGCTGACTTTTAATCTGTAATTGATGTCGATCAGGATATAAAATTTTTAACCGCCGTTTTACGTTTTCAATTCCAATTCCGCCTACTGCATCCTTATGTATGGGATTTTCGGGGATACTGTTTTCAATTTCAAAAAATATTTCACGGTTATTCGCATGGAGTTTTAACTTAATATAAGTATTTCCCCTTTTTTCGATATTACTATGTTTTAACGCATTTTCCATAAAGGGAATAAACAACATTGGAGCTATTTGCAGGTTATTGTTCCCGATCTTAAAATCGGTTTTAATGGGATACGGATTACTGCTCTTCAGGGTGAATAATTTGATGTAATTCTCCATATAGGTGACCTCTTTTTCCAATGGAACTTGGTCCTGCTCGCACTCATACAATACATAACGGAGCATATCTGAAAGATAGCTGATGCTTTCCTGAGTTTTTGCCGGGTCTATGGCTGAAAGCGCATAAATATTATTCAGCGCATTAAACAGAAAGTGCGGGTTGATTTGTGATTTGAGGAGCTTTATTTCGGTTTGAAGGTTTTCATTCTTATTCCTGATGTTTTCTTTTTCTTTTTCCTGAGCATACAGAAAAGTTTCCAGCAGGGTAGCCAAAATGTACGAAAGGGAAATCATCAAAAGATGGATAAAAAATTTGGAGGGTAATTGGGGAGGAAGAGGTCCCGAAGGATTTAATGGCGCGTTTAATCGGGGTGGCGCCGGACCAAATTCAGCTGAAAAATAAGCAAATCCCACCACGGAAATAATAGAGATCATCAGGAAAGCCCAGTATTTTTTCTGAAATAACAGCAACGGAGAGGCATAAAAAATAAGACCGGCAAGGAGCAAACTCTGGCAGATAAAAGCTGGGATATTGGTCAGGAGGAATCGTGGTTGAAGTCCTTCCAGGAGCCACAATACTAGCCAGATCCCAAACCAAAGCACTACCTGAAAAATATATCTTTTCGATCTTTCCATTTCACAAATTAAAGCAAAATAAAATCAAGTGATTCTGAAAATATAGCTGATTCAAGCCCAAGTTCCAGACGTTTACAGAATAATTCCCGGCATTCACTTAAAACCTACCCACATTCATTGATTTTTGATTTTTCACATCCTTCTTTAATGCAACTTTGGGGTATTATTAAGCTTTTAAAAACATATAAAAATGAAAACGAAAAATTTAAAATTAGCAGCTTTAGTAGGAATTATTGCGGTGTTCTCCTCCTGTAAATCAAGTGCGCAAAATAGCAGTGATCGCAAAGAACCGCCTTCGGTTGAAGAGATTTTCAAAAAACTGGATGAGAATGAAGATGGAAAGCTTTCCAAGGAAGAAGTGAAAGGGCCATTGGAAAAAGACTTTTCTAAAATAGATACCAATGAGGATGGTTTTATTTCTCAAGAAGAATTAGAAAAGGCACCGAAGCCTAAGAGACCTGAAGGTAGATCCAGAGGAAAATAGGTATTTAAAAATCGGGGTTTTAATTCAAAATCCCGATTACACAAACAATTTTAAATAGAAAATCATGAAAAAGATAATTTTTAAAAATGCAATAGCATATAGTTCTATGGTTGCGATAGTCTTAATAGCCCTTTTTGCCTGCAGCAGTGATAGTGTAGATGATTCAATTGAAGATGGTAGTACCGAGGAAAATGCTTCTGAACTACATGCCGCTTTTGCTGAATTTGATGCCGGGGAAACTGATATTTACCTGGACGGTTCGTTTGTGGTGATTGAAACTACAGGAAACCCTAACCACAAAACGGTTTATTGGGGTGAAGGGCATGAACTTTACCAGGAAGAGCCCGATGTACAACTAACGCCCAGTATTATTCCCAATTTCGACGGATCGGCGACTTTAAGAGTTTCCACGAATCCCCAACTTGCCATGAACAGCACCGCCACTTCTTTAGGTCCCATTGGAATCGCGGTAAGTGGTGCGGCCATCTTTAATGATCAGGAAGGGAACGGAAGCCTGAACCAGGCCGCGGCCAGTTTGGACTATACCGGGGCACATATTGGACCGAGTTTTTATCATTACCATCTAGAGCCTACAGCCTGGTCTCAGGATGATGAAAATTTGATCGGGATCCTGGCTGATGGATTTTTTGTTTACGGAAGGAAATGTAATTCCACAGGCACTTACCCGGAAGACCTGGACGCGTCTGGTGGTCATACCAGTACTACCCAGCATACTACAGTAGCCGAATACCATTATCATATAGAAAATGAACTCTATCTTAATCAATATTATCTCATATTTCCAGGTGACTACCAGGGTACGCCGAGTTCTATCAATTAGTCAGCCCTGGCTGCTAATATCACTTCTCTGCCTTGGCTTCAGCTGTAAACAGGAAAGTGAAATGAAAACCATCCCCGAGGTAGAGGTAGCCAAGCAGGAACTTAGCCTTCATCCAAACGAGGGAAAGTGGTATTTCAATGGAAAAGCTTTTAGTGGTTTTGCGATAAGTTATCATGCTAATGGCGTAATGGCGGAACGTTTGGGTTATTTTGAAGGCAAAAAGGAAGGCGTCGCCAGGAAATGGTACGAAGATGGAAGCCTTCAGAAAGAAAGCTATTATAGAGCCAACCGCTTAGATGGTAAGCTACAAACCTGGTGGGAAAACGGAACAGTAGCCGTAGAATCAAATTATCAGAATGGAGTTAGGCATGGTGAGCAAAAGAAATGGTTTGCAAACGGCCAGTTAGCAAGCTTGACTAACTGGCATGAAGGGAAAGAAGAAGGCCTGCAACAGGCCTGGCTTGCCAACGGGAAAATATACGTGAATTACGAAGCAAAAAATGGTCGAAGTTTCGGCCTTCGAAAAGCAACTTTATGTTATGAATTGGACGATGAGAAAATACAGTTTGTTAAGTAAGTTTATAGTTTTATTCCTTTCAGGATTCATTATAAGCTGTAACCAGACGAATGAAAAAACCAGCAGGGTTTCAGAATTGCCATATTACAATGAGGCCACTTTTACACCTTTATGGAACAAAGGGAACTCTGGGGAAGAAAACGAGTTGCATAGCATTCCCTCTTTCAGCTTGACGAATCAGGATGGGGAGACCGTGACCGAAAAAACTTTTGAGGATAAGATTTATGTAACCAATTTTTTCTTTACCACCTGTCCCGGGATTTGCCCTAAAATGACGGCGAACCTTTCAGTACTGCAGGAGGAATTCCTGGAAGATGATGAAATACTGCTGTTATCTCATTCTGCGACTCCTGAAATTGATTCGGTAGAAGTACTTAAAAGCTATGCCGAAAAGAATAACGTAATAAGCGGAAAATGGCATTTGGTAACCGGAAACCGGAATGAGATCTATGAGCTTGGCCGAAACCAGTATTTTGTAGAAGAGGACCTGAGCCGGGACAAAACTGACGATGAGTTCTTACACACTGAAAATTTTGTGCTGGTAGATAAAAATAAACACATCAGGGGGATATATAATGGACTCAATAAAACCGCAGTAGCGCAGTTGATAGCAGACATTAAAACCCTGAAAACAGAATAGCCTTATGAGGTTCTTTCGGAAAATTAGAAGAAAATTATTGATTTCAGGAAAATTTAAAGATTATCTGTTGTACGCCCTTGGAGAAATTCTGTTGATCAGTATAGGGATCCTAATTGCCTGGAAAATTAATGACCTGAACGAAATAAGGAAAAACCATATTGTCCAGGTTAAAATATACGAGAGCCTTTATGAGGAACTGAATACCAATCTGGATGTTCTGGATAGTGCCATTGTGAGATATGATCAGAATACCCGGGAAATGTTAGAAGCTCTTAATTATGTGGGAAAGGATACTGATGATTTGAATTTGGAAACCAGGAAACTCCTGGTACAGGTAAAATTCAGGAATTCAAATTTGAGGGATGAGGCTTTGAGTTCTGTGAATAATACCGATAAATTCCAGTTTCTGGAAAATGATTCTCTAACCGAATTGATCGCCCAGTACCCTACGGAAATAAAGACCTTTCGTGCGCAGGAATTAAAGATTAGCAATCTGGTGGAAAATAAATTGAAACCGATTTTAGAAGAACATATTTCATTGATCGATCTGCTGGAGGAGAACAATACTTACAAACAAATAAAGACCTTTGGTAAACAATCGAATTATTCAGATCTCATGGAAAGTAAAGAATATCAGAATGCTGTTGTGGACCAAATGTTACAAACCCAAATTCAATCAAACGTCGCGATAGAGCTCCGCGAGAAAACAGCACTGCTCGCCGCGAAGTTGGAACGGGAGTTAGATTAGGCTTCTACTTTAAATGCTAAAACCAAATAATTGAGGTAGAATTATTTGGTGGATACAAGAATATTTCTATATTTGGTAAACCAATTTGGTAAACCAGTTTATATGAAAGCTTTCTTTTTATCTATTTTTCTAGTTTTTACGATTTCCGGATTCTCTCAATCTGCCCAAAATTCTAAATCTTCTCTGGCAAGTAATGTCGCTGAATTGGAAGAATTCCTGAAAATCGCCGTTCCGGGAGATACGATTTTAATGGCCAATGGCACGTGGGATGATGCCCAATTGGAAATCAAGGTTAATGGAAAAAAGGATCTTCCGGTCACCATTATGGCTGAAGAGCGCGGGAAAGTTTTCCTTGAAGGACAATCTTCTTTAAAAATCGGGGGCAGTTATATTATCGTCGACGGATTGATCTTTCAGAATGGTTACACACCTGATGATGCGGTAATTCAGTTTAAAATAAACAATGATCAAATTGCTAACAATTCCAGGGTTACCAATTGTGTAATTGAAAATTTTACCCAGCCCAGCAGGGAAACCCAGGATCACTGGATCGAGTTCTGGGGAAGGAATAACCAAATGGATCATTGCTATATCGCCGGGAAATCAAATTCCGGACCCACTTTACGGATTTACCTGAAGGGCAATGAAAATATCAACACCCATCATCAGATCATTAATAATTATTTTGGTCCCAGGCCAAGAAAAGGTGGCCCGCATGCGGAGACCATGCAAATAGGGTCGAGTGAGACTTCCATGACCCCGGCCTATGTAAACGTGGCCAACAATTTATTTTACAGGTGCAACGGTGAAGTTGAGATCATCTCCAGCAAGTCCAACTTCAACAATTTTAAGAATAATGTATTCTTTGAATCGGAAGGTTCCCTGGTGCTAAGACATGGAAATTACGCCAATATCGATGGCAATATCTTTATTGGCAATGATAATTCAGAATTTATTGGCGGCATACGGGTAATCAACACCGGGCACTGGATCACCAATAACTATTTTTATAACCTGAAAGGATCTGAATTCCGGAGTCCTTTAGCTGTGATGAACGGGATCCCGAAATCCCCGTTAAACAGGTACAATCAAGTAACAGATGTGGTGGCGGCTTACAATTCATTTGTAGATACAAAATCCCCGTGGCATTTTAGCGTGGGCTCCAATGTGGATAAAAGCGAAGTTTTGCCGGCTTCTGAAATTCGTTCTGCCAGGCCGGAAAGAGTGCTTATCGCCAACAACCTTGTCTATAATCAAGAAGCTGAGGAAAGCCCGATCGTTGCTTATGATACGGTAGATGGGGTGACATTTAAAAACAATATCCTGAATTATGAAAATAAAGGTCCTGTGCAAAATGATGGGATTATTACAAAGGATTTTGAAGTAAAAAAGGTTTCAGAATATCTGTATGTCCCGGATCAAAGTTTTATCGATATATATCATGGTTTTGATTTTGAGACTATTGAAAAAGACCTACTGGGCAGGGATAGATCAGAAAATAATAGTATTGGGGCGATTTATCTGCCCGTTCCGGAAAATACAAACCTTTTTGATAAAGCCAATTATGGACCTGCATGGTTTCAGCCTGAAGATGTAAATAAAAAAGGAAAGGTTTTAAAAGTTACTTCTTCAGAAGAATTTCTGAAAAAATTAGAGCAGGCGAATTCAGGAGATATTCTGGAACTGGCTCCGGGAAATTATAAGCTGGACACTTCCGTAGATATTGCCAAGAGACTTACCATTAGATCCCAGGATAAAAAAGCAAAACTAAAGTTCACTTCAGCGAATATCGCAGCCTTTAAGATGCATCCAAAGGGAAGTCTAAAATTGGAAAATATCATCCTTGAAGGTAATGCTGAAAGCAATGCTTTTGAGACCCTGGACGAAAACATGTCGGTAGCTTATAATTTATGGATCAAAGATGCGGAGATTAGTGATTTTAACCAATTATTGAAAGTTTCAAAAGGCTCCTTTGCCGATACCATTTCTATTAAAAATTCTAATTTCCGTAATCTAAAGCAAGGGATAGCGCTGGCTGAAGAAATTGATGATAAAGGAGAATATAATGCCGAATTTGTTTATATAACCGACTCAAATTTTGAAAATATTCAGAATGAGGTACTAAATTATTACCGTGGTGGTTATGATGAATCGACTATTGGCGGGACACTCGTGTTTACAGGAAATACCGTAAAAAATTCAGGAACTTCCCGGGACACTGAAATTTTGCTCAGGACCCGGGGAGTGGTAAACCTTGAAATGGCAAATAATACTTTTATTGATAATGAAGTAAAATATATCGCAATTCTTTGGGGGGCGAAAGGTCAGGAGCCGGTGAATAATACGTTGAGGAATTCCGGAGAGATCAAGGTAGAGGAAAACCTGAAGCAGAAATTAATGTATTAAATAATTAATGGTTTGGCCAATTTCAAAATAAATTTAAAATGAGAATGAAAATGAGATAGTCCTACATAAAACCAATCCCTTTATTTTTTTAATTCCCCTTTTCTAATTTATGTGAAATCATTCATCTATGGGTGTAGTACTTGCCCCTAACGTTGCTTCTCTAAACCAGACTTCCGCATAATCTCCATTTGCATATTGCCTGGCAATATCCCCGTTATAAGTATCTGCTCCGGTACTCCAGACTAGATTTTCTTCAGGCAGTTTTCCATTGGTTTGATTATAGGCTCCTTGTTTAAAGTATTGCAGTTCTCCGGAATAAGCCTCCTTACGTTCAACCCCATCGCGACCTATAGGTTCGTAGAGTGTCAAAATCTGTTCGGGAATAGCTTCTTTGGTTGCAAAATCAGATTTCAACAGGTTTTTTTTGAAGGTTAGGGTCTCGTGGCCATCACTGGTAAAAGTAAGATACATGATCCCCTTATGCACATTTATTTCATAACTGAATTCTTCTCCCAATTCAATACCATCTGCCGGCTCTTCCGGGTAGGAATCCGGGCTTGAACTAATAACGGACATATTATGACCCCAAACGGCAGTTGAATAATCCCATCTTTCGGAATTATCACCTTCTGTATTAATTTCATAATTCCAGAATACAGAGCCTTTTTGATGCCCCGGAAATTTCTTGTAAAAGATTTTCAAGGGTTCGTTCTCATGGCCTTCATCGCTATGAATTTGCCCCACCACAATGGAGTACGAAGCAGCCACTCTAGCATCGCCCGAAGTTGAAACATGCTGCACTTTTAAGGTACCTGTTAATTTTCCTCCCTTTTCCGGAGTCCAGTGTTCCAATTGCCCTAATTCTGTTCTTGTATTGCTTGAAGTTTTTGAAGTTACACCCGAATTTGGCGTTTTATACACAACCCAATTTGTGTTGTCATCGTTTTCAACGTAGAAAAATCCTTCTTTCTGAAAATTTACCACATCCTCCGTTCTCGTGCCGTCACCCAGGAGGATGCTCCATTCATCCATAAATGGGATAACATCACTGGGATAGACCGTGGTTTCTTCTGCGATTTTTTCCTCAGATTTTTTAGGATTATTCAGGCAACTGATCAATATTATAAATGAACCAGCCATTAAAAGGGGTTTAAAAATTCCAGTTTTCATTATAATTGGTTTTTAGGTTTAAAATTTTATTTTATAATTTATTATGGACAAACCGCCTATACATAATCAGGCCTCTTTCCATAGTCTCCTAACGGCCAGGAGATCTTTTTGCATGGCATCAAAGACCAGCTTTTTATCTACTGTAATTTTATCATGGCCTTTTTCGGCCCCACCCAGGGGATATTCGAGATGAAGGGAAACAGGCGGGTTTAAACCATAACTTTTGAGGAGTTGAAAATAATTTCTGAAATCTACCATTCCCTCGCCTATGGGTACATTTACAAGTTCCCATCGGCCATTTACTTTCTCCCATTTGAAATCTTTAAGCACGATTGTCTTGATATGATCCTTAAGCAGGCGCAGACCATTTTCCCAGGACAGGCCACCTTCTACCGTGGCATGGCGAATGTCGTACTGAACCCCAAAATAATCATGATCGACCTTTTCCAACAGTTGTTTTACTTCCCAAAAAGAAGAACCAATATTTGTTCCCGCATGATTTTGATAACAGCCAATGATATCATATTGCCGGTTCACCTTTCCAAGCTCCTTAATTCTTTCCTGATAGATCCCGATGGATTCCTGCATAGGAAGGCTCTTATGATATTTAAACCAGTCGCTGCGGTAAAACTTAACGCCCTCCCCCGCGGCTACTTTAAGGATATTTAAATCATTTGGATTATGAACATCGCTAATGGCGGTGGTAATCATCTTACAGGCCGACCCTGCATTTTTTATATCCCGAATGGCTTTTGGTAAATCAGTTTTAACATTTTCAGGTAATACATGGCCTTTTGGGCGTACGGTCAGGTCCAGGCCATCAAATTCCAGTTCAGCTGCAATCCGGCCTGCCTCCTTAAGGTCTAAAAACTGCAAGTGCTTGGAAAACAGGTGCACTTCTAAAGCATCATCTGGTTGATGCGGATAAATGAATTGGAGAGGTGATGCCAGAAATGGTACGGCAATAGCTGTTGCCCCGGTTTTTTTTATAAAATTTCTTCTGGTGATACTCATTTTATTGAATTCAGGTTTTTGGTCAATGTACGCTTATTGATTTATGGTGATTTTAAATAAAATTTAAACCGCATCTATCGTAAATCCTCAATTAATATTTCTCCTTTTCCTGTACTGGTTTGCCAATTCTGAGCGAGAAAATTAATCCTGCCGTTTTAAAATTCTGGTAAGCCCACAGAGTGTTAAAAATTTGCAGGTTAAACAAATATACATATATTTGGTAAACCAATTTGGTAAACCAGTTTAAATATTTAAGTTTTAAGCTCGTTTATTTACTGCCATCACCACACAAGCTAAAAGCTAATTGATCCGGTTAAGGGATTACTGGGAATCGGACAAAAACATCATAGCGCCCGGGACAACTATTTAATCAACAAGTGCGAATTATGGATGCCACTACAGCGAAAAACTCATTACTTAAAAAAGTCATTGCCATCATTTTAGGTTTTGGCCCGGGTATTTTCGCCATAGGTTATACCATTGGCACAGGCAGCGTAACCTCTATGATCGTAGCCGGCAGTAAATTCAATATGCAATTGTTATGGGTATTGCTACTGAGTTGTTTTTTTTCAGGAATCTTAATGTTTGCTTACGGTAATTATGCCTTGTTGACAGGGGAAACTGCCTTGTATGGTTTTAAGAAACACCTGAAATTTGGTAAGGCCTTAGCCATACTAATTATTATAGCGGTCACCTTTGGACAATGGAACTCCCTGATGGGGATCCTGGGAATTTCGTCTAATATCATATTCGAAATACTGGTACTTAATTTTGCTGGCTTAAGCATCTATGAATACGAAACGGTTTTAATAACTGCCATTATTATAATCTTAGTTTTCTATTTGCTGCTATTAGTAGGGAGGTATACATTTTTTGAAAAGATCCTCATAATATTTGTGACCTTAATGGGGTTCTCCTTTTTGTTGTCTTTATTTTTTGTTCAACCGCTGGCATTAGATGTGGTTAAAGGAATAATCCCAACAATCCCGGATGTGGCGGGAGGTAAAATGCTGGTTGCTGCCTTTGTAGGCACTACTATGGCTTCTGCAACCTTCTTGTCGCGTCCCCTCTTCGTAAAAGGAAAAGGATGGACTATTAAACATTTAGATCAGCAGAAGAAAGATTCTATAACTGCTGCTATACTCATATTTGTTATTAGTGGTATTATAATGGCCGTAGCTGCCGGTGCTTTATATTATGACGGCAAGGAGGTAACCCACGTCCTGGATATGGCAAATACTTTAGAGCCGGTGGCAGGAAAATGGGCAGTTACTATCTTCTTTTTTGGTGCATTAAGTGCAGGTCTATCATCTATTTTCCCATGTTTGTTAATAGCGCCATTGTTGATTGCCGATTATCAATCAGGTGAGTTAGATACCAATTCAAAGCAATTTAGAATTATAACGTTTATCGCTTGCCTGGTGGCTTTAATGGGGCCCGCTTTGGGGGCCAATCCAATTGAAATTCAAATTCTATCTCAAGTATTCAACGTATTTGCCTTGCCTTTAGTGATAATTGATATAATCATATTGCTGAACAGTAAAAAAGTGATGAAGGAATATAAAACCAGCCTCTTTGTGAATATGGGAATGTTTGCCTCCCTGCTTTTTGCCTGCATCATATCCTACAACGGAATTTTGGCAATGATGGAGTATTTTTAAAACCTGTTAATTTTATGAAACTATGGGTATGTTTATACCTTATTTCCCTTAAAAAGTAGGCGAAATTTTTCAAAGTCAATTGCAATAAAAATTTAAACTAATAATACGATGAATTTTAAAATCAAATCACAATCAATATCATTAGCCCTTGGTGTTTTACTAATATTATGTAGTAGCTGTTATGATAAAACCAAAAACACCAACGAGACCAGCAAAGCTGAAAAGGAAGCGAATAAAACCGTTTACGCAAGTGATCTTATTCCATTTTTTGATCATTGGAAATTAATATTGGGTGATGGTTCAAATGCTGGTGTTGCAAATAATTTTGAAGATGAAGATTTCTTCTATACTGCAACTGATGATTCTGGGGATTGGGTAGTTTTTAAGGCGCCCAATGGAGGAGACACCCATGGCACTTCTAATAATACGAGAACCGAATTGGCTCAAATAAAAAAATGGTATCCCGCAACCGCTAATGATAAACTGTCGGCTACACTCAAAGTAATGAATGTATCATCTACCGGTGATCCCCGGGTAGCGGCTTCCTACGCAGTAGTCGTCGGTCAGATTCATAGCGCCGATGGCCACGAGAACGAACCGCTTAAAATATTTTACAAGAAATTTCCCGGTCATACCAAAGGTTCGGTGTTTTGGCACTATGAAATAAATACCGCTGGCGATGATAATTCTGTACGATGGGATTTTTCCACAGCGGTTTGGGGGCATGACTTTTCGGTGGTTGGCCCTGATGAAAAAACGTATCCGGAAGAACCAGAGGATGGTATTGCATTAGGTGAAGAATTCAGTTACCAAATCGAGGTGAAGGATGGTATTATGAACTTAAAATTCACTAGTGAAGGACATGAAACCAAATCTTTTACAAAAAACCTAATCGAATCTGAATATCCAACAACTGCTGATATTCCTAAGCAAACACAGGAACTATTCATGCCAGTTGGCCAGGATGGGGTAGAGCGTAAAAATGCGTATGCCGGCGAGGGATGTTTTTTTAAGTTAGGATCTTACAATCAAACTAATGGAAAATCACCTACAGTAAATAAAAATTGGTGTTCTGGTGCGGAGACCCATGGAGGCGATATAGAAAAACAATATGCAGACGGAAATTATGCTGAGGTATGGTTTAAGGATGCAAGTATAACTGTGAGTGATGAAGCCGTTTCTAATGAAGGTTATTTCACTAAAAATGATTAATCATGAAATGAGCATAACGGGAATGCGATACAAACACCGATAAACCTGCCGGCCGGCAGGCAGGGATATGCGAATTGCACCCGCCTGCCGGTCGGGCAGGTATGACCATAAAAAAACAATAAATATCTACATATGAAACAAAAAACTAAGTTAACAGGAAAGAATGTACTCATTACAGCTGGTGCCCAGGGCATTGGTGAGTCCATAACCAAACACTTTATCAATAGCGGGGCCCATGTGGCAATTCACTATTTTTCCAGTGCAGATGCAGCGAACCAATTGGTAAATTATGCAAATAATAATGGAGTAAATGCGGTTGCAATATCTGGTGATCTCACCAAAGAAACCGATGTTAACGCATTGATGGAAAAAACAGTAAAAGCCTTAGGAGGTATAGACATTTTAATTAACAACGCAGGTTCGCTTGTGGCGCGTAAGATGTTAAGCGAAATGGAAACTGATTTTTGGAATAAGGTAATGGACATCAACCTTACGTCTATGATGTTGGTAACACGAGCTGCAGCACCTTATTTGGCAAAAAATGACCATAGCAGTATTGTTAATTTGGCATCCCTTGCCGGAAGAAAAGGAGGGCATCCGGGATCTTTGGCTTATGCTACCAGCAAAGGTGCTATTTTAACATATACCCGGGCGCTCTCAACAGAACTTGGCCCTCAAGGTATTCGCGTTAATGCTGTTGCGCCAGGCCTTATCCTTGGAACTTCATTTCACAATACGCATACCACAAAAGAATCAGCGGCTGCAACAATCACAGGCATTCCTATTCAACGTGCAGGGAACGCAGATGACGTAGCCCGGGCAGTTATCTATTTGGCTTCTGAATACGACGGCTTTATTACAGGAGCTACACTGGACATTAATGGTGGTGTTTATAATATGTAGTCCCTTATAAAATGGCGTTTATCCTTTTTATGAAAAAGAAATTATTGGTTAAGTAAAAAATTATTGTATATTGGTAAACCAATTTGGTAAACCAATTTTAATTTATTAAGTTGCAGTCTATAATTTGTGAGCCTTGTATGAAAAATTCAATAATTATCTTTCTCCTTTTCAATTTTCTATCTCTTCAGGGACAGCATAATGAAAAGATTACAGATTCCGGATCAATTATTAAAAAAGGAATAGAAAATATACAATCCCATTTGGGAAAAGTTCCATTATTTGATGCAAGCCTTCAGCAGGTAAAGGAGGAGGTAGATGAGGAAATGAAAAGAGAAATCCGGGTTCCAGTTCCCAAAGACCTTGCGGGTGGATATACGCACGAACGCCATAAAAAAAATTATGCTACTGCACAAAAAGCGGGTGTACTTTATAAAATTCTAGGTGAGGAAAAATATGCCGAATATATCAAGGAAATGTTGCTGCAATATGCTAAAATCTATCCTGATTTGCCGTTACACCCGGCCGAACGATCGTATGCGAGAGGCAAAATTTTCTGGCAATCTTTAAATGATTCTAATTGGCTCGTGGCCATGAGTCAGGCGTATGATAGTATATATGAATATCTATCGGAAGATGAAAGAAATTATCTTGAAAAAGACCTGTTTTTGCCTTACGCCAACTTCCTATCCATTGGGAACCCAAAATTCTTTAATAGGATCCATAATCATAGTACCTGGGGAAACGCGGCGGTAGGAATGATTGGGCTGGTGATGAAAAATGACGAGTTGGTGAACCGGGCCTTATATGGTTTAAAGGAAACAAATATTCCTGAAAATGCCAGGGATGATGATGGCGGTCTAATTTTGCAGGAAGGGCAGAAAGCCGGTTTCCTGGCAAATATTGAAGAAGCCTTTTCACCATCGGGCTACTATACCGAAGGACCTTATTACCAGAGATATGCGATGTATCCGTTTATGATGTTTGCCAAAGAATTGGAAAACAAGAGACCCGAAATTGGAATTTTCAGTTATAAAGATGGTGTTTTGATCAAAGCTGTCTATGCCTTGTTAAATCTCACCGATGCGGACGGAGACTTTTTCCCGCTGAATGACGCTCAAAAAGGTATGTCCTTACTCAACCAATCGGTGGTGATTGCTGTAGACGCAGCCTATTATTATGGAGATCAGGATCCGGGTTTACTTTCTGTAGCGGAACGCCAGGGAAAAGTTAGTTTAGACGATGCCGGAATGGCGGTAGCAATGGCGATCGAGCAGGGAAAGGCCGAAGAATTCAAAAAACAATCTATAGATCTTACTGATGGTCCACAGGGAAATAAAGGTGGAGTTACGGTTTTGCGTTCAGAAAAAGCAGACGATGTTTTCTCTTTGGTTTTTAAATATACCTCCCAGGGAGACAGTCATGGACATTATGATAAATTATCCTTCTCTTTTTATAATGATGGGGAAGAGGTGATACAGGATTATGGATTTGCCAGGTT
Organism: Gramella sp. AN32; assembly: GCF_023718305.1. GTDB lineage: Bacteria > Bacteroidota > Bacteroidia > Flavobacteriales > Flavobacteriaceae > Christiangramia > Christiangramia antarctica. The sequence continues at coordinate 292,355 of NZ_QEYO01000003.1, read as the reverse complement.
TGTGAATATAGAACCTAAAAATGGTGGTGGATATTTAAAAGAAAATACCTCCTGGGCGAAGCAAAGCATCGCCCATAATACCATAACTCAGAATGAAAAATCCCACTTCAATGGAGATTTTGATACCGGAAATAAATATCATTCAGAAAAATATTTTTCAGACTTCACAAAAGATAATATTCAAGTAGTCAGCGCTATTGAGGAGAATGCTTATCCGGGAACCAAACTGCACCGTACCTTGGCGCTACTTACAAATGATATTTTTCAAAAGCCTGTGGTACTGGATATTTTCAGAATAGATGGAGAAACCGAGAATCAGTATGACCTCCCATTTTATTATTCAGGGCAGATCATAGCTACAAATTTTGAATACGAAACACCCGATGAGCTTAACAAACTTGGTACTGGCAATGGTTACCAGCATCTGTGGACGGAAGCTAAAGGAATTGCACCTGGAGGGAATACGAGGTTTAACTGGTCTTATAATAACAGGTTTTATACGCTAACACAAGCTTTGAAAAGTAATGACAGTATTATTCTGGCCAGGATTGGAGCTTCAGACCCTAAATTTAATTTGAGACGGGACCCTGTATATATCGCCAGAAAGAAGAATACTAAGAATGCCCTTTTTATATCTATTCTGGAACCGCATGGAAGCTATAGCCCGGTAACAGAGCTTGGAAGCAATTCCTTCAGCCAGATCGAGGAAATAAAAGTAATACTGGATATAGATGCCTATACCGGAATCGAAATTACGGGCTTACAGGAAAAAAAGATCGTATTCATTTTAAGTAATGAGGAAAGTTCTTCCTCAGCTAAACATCAAGTAAAAATTAAAGAAAAGGAGTTCTCATGGGAAGGACCCTATACAATAATCACTAAATAATAATGAAATGAAAGATTTAGGAACAAGCAAAGAATTTTTAAAAGCTCAGGAAGTTGAATGGGAAACAGTTGGCGAAGGTGTGAGAAGACAAATCATGGGATATGACGAAAAGATACTTCTGGTGAAAGTCCATTTTAAGAAGGGGGGTATAGGTCCCATGCACGAGCATCATCATTCTCAGGTAACCTATGTGGAAAGTGGAAAATTTGAGCTTACCATTGGCGAGGAAACTAAAATGATGGAAGGTGGAGATTCGTTTTATATCCCACCGCATAAAATGCATGGAGCAATTTGTAGAGAAGAAGGTATCTTAATAGATGTTTTCAGTCCGATACGTGAAGATTTCTTTTGAAAACCCCTGTTATTAAACAATTGATAAAAAAAAGTAAATTTTTTTGTCAAATAATTTTTTACTTAACAAATAAATAACATATATTTGGTAAACCAGTTTGGAAAACCAATTTGGTTTACCAAAAAAGTTCTTTAAATTTTAAAAATTAGAAAATAAAAAAAGGATAGGTGCACGCCTATCCTTTTAAAAACTTCATTTGAGAGAAGTCATTTAAACACGTCGATTACTTGATAGTAACCAATTACTGCAAATATACAATTTCATAAGTAATCAACTCTCTCTTAATTAACGAATGTCTATTAAAAGAACCGGTCGAACCAAGTAGATTGCCAACTGGCAATAATTTATCAAAGAGTAAAAATTAACTAAAAGAACAACTTATGAATTTGAAGAAAATTGCGATTGTTTTAATGGTGTTTTTCTGCCATTTAAATCTTATTGCGCAGGAGAGCTTTCTTCTTTCGGGTACAGTTACCTCAGAATCTGATCAAATTCCCCTGGCGGGAGTTAACGTATTTATAAAAGGTACGAACAGAGGGGTAGTGACCGATTTTGATGGTAATTACGAAATCGATGTAGTAAAAGGAGACGTACTTCAGTTTACATATATAGGTTTTACCACAGAGGAAATTATTATTGATGAACAGCAAACATTGGATCTGGCAATGTCCACAAATGCAGAGCAGCTTCAGGAAACAGTCGTTATCGGCTATGGTACTCGAAAGAAAAGCCATCTCACCGGAGCCGTTTCCAGTGTGGTGAATGAAGATCTGGATCAATTACCTGTTTCGAGGGTAGACGATGCGCTCGTGGGGCAAATTGCTGGTGTTAATATTCAGGCAACACAGGGAGAGGCTGGATCGGCACCTACAATTAGAATAAGGGGAACAGGTTCTTTAACCGGAAGTTCAGATCCGCTAATTGTAGTGGACGGGTTGGTTGTAGACAATGATTTTTTAGGAAGTCTTGATATGAGTGAGGTTGAGTCTTTTGATGTACTCAAAGATGCAGCATCTGCTGCTATATATGGATCCAGGGGAAGTAACGGTGTTATCCTGATAACCACTAAGCAAGGTAAAGAGGGTAAAACGGTTTTTAGTTATCAAGGTTATACCGGGGTAAAAGAAGCCAGGCAAAGTGATGCCTATTATTTTTCGGTAGCGGAAACCGCTGCGGCTGAACTTGCTGCAACCGGTCAACTTTCAAACAGGACGCAATATATTCAGCAAATAGGAATAGATAGAGACTGGCAGGATATTATATTCGATGGGGGTATAATTCAGAATCACTCCTTAAGCGCCAGAGGTGGAACAGATAAAACAAAGTTTAGTATTTCCTTGGGATATCTGCATGATGAAGGGGTGTTACTCACCGATGATTATAAAAGATATAATCTAAGGTTGAAATTAGATACAAAGGTGAGCGATCGCTTCCGTTTTGGAGGAAATTTAGCACCGTCTTATACCGATACCAGAAGGTTTGATGGTTCTACACATGATATTTTACGCCAGCCACCATGGTTGCCACTTTACCATGATGCCAATACCATTCAATATGTAGATCGTAATGTATATCCTGATGTGCAAATTGGAGATTACGCTGTTCAACGCCATTTTGATAATTATGACCTATTCGGAGATGGAAGTACACTGGTAGATATAAGTGATACATCCAATACAAACCCTGCGGCTAAAGTTTTAGAGAGGGATAGAAACGATTATAAATTTAAAGTTTTCGGAAATTTCTATGGCGAATATGATATTGTAGATGATTTAAGTTTGCGAACATCACTTTCAGGCGATTATCAACATACCATGCGTGACAGATGGCAGGGTGTTCTCTCAAGCAGGAATGGTGCAGCAGATGCCAGTTATGATGTATCAAATGAAAAAAGGATACATATTGCTTCAGAAACTTATTTCAATTATGATAAGACCATTGGAGAACATGAAATTGACGCCATCGCGGGAATTTCTTTTGAAACATGGGATTATGAAGGCAGTAGTGCTTTGGGAACCGGTTACACTTCTGATTTGATTAGAACCCTTTCTGCTGCTACAGTAGCGACTGATATAGACTCTTACGTTTTTTCTGAAAGGTTTCAGAGTTATTTCGCGAGGATAAATTATGCTTATGCTGATAAATACCTGGCATCGGTAAGTTATCGTCGGGATGGAAGCTCGGTTTTTGGCGCCGATAATAAATATGGCGATTTTCCTGCGATCTCTGCAGGTTGGGATATTGCCGAAGAAAATTTTCTGAAGAATAACAGTATTATCAGCAACCTTAAATTCCGCGTTAGTTATGGGTTTACGGGAAATAAGGATCTGGATACAAACAATGATATCATAGATCTCTATCCTTCTTTACCTCTTTTAGGGCCATCTTCAGCAACTATAGGTGGTAGTTTGGAGTCAGCATACATTGCCTTGAACATTGCAAATCCAGACTTGAAATGGGAACGTTCCCAGGAGATTAATCCCGGATTGGATTTTGGATTTTTTAAAAACCGTATAACAGGATCGATAGATTACTATAAACGTACCAGTGATCAATTATTGCTATTTAATCCTGTTTCTGCCACTACCGGTTTTAGAAATGCACTGGTAAATATTGGAGAAGTAGTAAATAGCGGATTGGAAGTTGAATTAAGGACAAGAAATGTTTCCAATTCTAACTTTAGCTGGAACACAACAATATTAGCTTCAAAAAATGAAAATGAACTTACTGATTTTGCAGATTCAAATGGACAAATTCAAATTGTAGATGATAAAAGAGCTGCAGAATGGATTAATTTAGAAGGAAATCCCGTGTCCTCATTTTATGGTTGGGTAGTAGACGAACAAATAGCCCTGGAAAACCTGCAACAACCTTTCTTCCCAATTGGTGGTGAGGCTCAGGATGTGTATGTGAAAGACCTAAATGGTGATGGGGTTATAGATGATGATGATAAAACCATTCTGGGAAATCCTTATCCGGATCTTATATGGAGCCTTACCAATGATTTTAAAATTGGAAATCTTGATATAAGTTTTCTGTTTCAGGGAAGTCACGGAGCGGAAGTTAGAAATATGGGTGATCAATATATCTTCAATCACTTCAACAGCGGGCAGGATTTTAACCCGGCTACCACACCTAACCAGGGTTTTATCAGGGAAAAAATATTTACAAACGCGATCATTCAGGATGCTTCCTACGTAGCTCTTAGAAATGTGAATATTGGTTACAATTTGCCAATAGATCTAACCTCTAAAATAGGATTGAAAAGCATGAGAATTTATGCAGCGGGACAAAACCTCAAATATTGGACAGCTGATGATTATACCGGTTTTAACCCGGAATCTATTGATGATACTTCGCCAACAACTTATGGTTATCAAAGAGCAGGTTCACCAATTTTTAGAACAATATCTATTGGTATAAACGCTGATTTTTAATTGTAAGAAAGAATAAAAGACACAATTATGAAAAAAATAAAATATTTAGTTTTTGGATTTTTATCTATTATAACAGTATCCTGTGAAGAAAATTTCTTAGAGCCTTTACCTGAATCTGCTATTTCTTCGATAGGCTATTTTCAAAATGATGAAGAGATAGAATCCGGAATAATAGGGATGTATGATGCGATACAGGGGGTAAATTCTAATAATCTGGATGATAACTTCAGTATTCAAAGAGAATATTACCTAACTGAAATGCGTAGTGATAATACACGTACCAAATCCAGTGAGGGGGAAGCTGCACAGTTCGAAAGTTATACGGTTACTGCCAGCAATGGTATTGTAGCAAATTATTATATAAGCTTTTACGAGATCATATACAGGGCTAATCTAGTTCTCGAAAACCTGGAGGCTGCTTCTGCTGAAAAATCGGCAAGCTTTGAGGCTGAGGCAAAATTTGTTAGGGCCTACGCCTATTTTAATCTGGTTAGATTATATGGAGATGTTCCTTTAATAGATAAATTAATAGGACCGTTGGAAAAAGAAGTAGCCTATACCAGAGTATCCTCTGATGAAATTTATGGGCTGATCATTAGCGATCTGGAAACAGCCATTCAAAACCTTGATAATACCTATGTGAATAGGGCATCAAAAGCGGCGGCTCAAACCTTATTGGCCAAAGTTTATCTCACCCAGGGAACAAATTATCCGGAGGCGCAGATGTTATTGGAATCTGTAATATCCAGCGGGGATTATTCTCTGGAACCAGAATTTAAAGATGTGTTCTATAATGAAGGCAATAGCGAAGTAATCTTTGCGGTTGGCTACACATCAGATATTACTTCAGATAGTCAGAATATTTCCGCAGAATGGTTAAACTCGGTTGGTAGAACCAGTGGGGTGAACTATGTAACTGCTGATGCCAGAGTAGCGTTAGACGCAATGGGAGGGAACAGAACAGCATATTCTTATAGACAGGATATGGCCCAACCCACGCAATATCAGGTAGTGAAATACCTACCCAACGGAGATGAATCCTTAGGAATAGAACCTACCGCCAGCAACCCGGAATTGGCAGGAAATGACTGGATCGTTATCAGATATGCAGATGTGTTGCTTCTACATGTTGAAGCCATTCTGGCTGGAGGCCAGGAAACGAGCGCTTCAGCCGCATTAAATTCCTTTCAGAAAGTACGTGACCGTGCTGGATTAACAGATCCTGTAACATCCATAACAAAGCAGGATTTACTGGATGAAAGACGTGTAGAACTCGCGTTTGAAAACCATAGATTTTTCGACCTGGTTCGATTTGGGGTCGCTCAGGAAGTACTTTCGGCCTTTTCAAATGTAAATGGCTATAATTTCAGTGCAACAGACTTGTTACTGCCTATTCCGCAGAGAGAGATCAACCTGAGTAATGGTTTAATGGAACAAAATCCAGGTTATTAAGAAACAAAAATTAAAATTTATAAAATGGAATTCAAGAAACATAAATTTGAGCTGAAAGGCCTAATATATCTGTCGCTGTTATTAATCGCAGGAGTTAGCGTTTCCTGTGATTACGAATACGAGTTGCCTGAAGAAGGTTCTATAGCTGATAAAACACATCCTTCAGCAAACTTTTCCGCATCACAAAGCGATGCCGATTTTCTAACATTTAATTTTGCAAATCTTTCCAATAGTGCTACAGATTATTTGTGGGATTTCGGGAATGGAGATACTTCTACAGAATTAGATCCTTCCTATACATTCCCTGATGAAGGGGTTTATACTGTAAGTTTAACCGTTTCAGATAAACTAGGTGTTACGAGTACTTTTACCTCAGACATCCTTGTGGAAAAACCACCGGTTCCGGCAGCAATCACACCATTTATAGGAGAAGCAGGTTTTGAAGATGGAAGTGACGCCTGTGGGGATGGTCAGGATGGTAGGGACTGCTGGAGATTAAGCGGTGCAAGTATTCACCAGATCACGAGCTCTGATGGAAGGGGGGATACTCAGGCTGCGAAATACCCTGAGAGTGCTACCAATGCACGCCAGTCTTACCAGGCGATCACGGTGTCACCAAATACCAAATATATTTTTACTGCATTTTATGCTTTGAAAAGTGATGGTGATTATATAAGAGTTTCAATAATTGATGGCCAGTTATCTAATTATGATGAATTTGAATCTGCCACCTTATTAGCTCAGGAAAAGGGAGAAATAGTAGAAGGGAAAGGTAATTATAATGCTATTATCATTGAATTTGAAACAGGAGCGAACGGGGAAATTTCCATGCTCTTTGATAGCAATAATACTTCTGATGCTTATATAGATGATGTATCTGTTATCCCGGTAATTGAAGAGGCTGCTGCAGAAGAAACTGGAGGAGAATGATTAGAAGAAGGGCTTTGTATAATAGAAAATTTTCAATATTCATTATAGTTATTGGATTATCCTGGATTTCCATACAATGTCAGGGATCCGGTACGGCCTTAAAGAATGGTTCATATTCGCAAGTAACTGAATCAGGTAAGAAATATAAGTTACCAGAGATCGATCTTTCCCACTGGAAAGTTACTATCCCGGAAGGAAAGGGGAAAGGCGGCGCCATTAGCGTGGAGCCGCCGGAGATCCTGGAGTATGCCACGAATGAAACTTTGAAGCCATATATGTACAATGATTCTACTTCGGGTGCTTTGGTGTTTTATGCATACCCAAGTGAAGCTACTACCGCAAATACGAAGTATTCAAGATCTGAATTGCGGGAACAAATGACGCCTGGGAATGATGATGTAAACTGGACTTTTAAGCAGGGTGGAAACTTAAAGGCAACCATAGAAATGGAAGATATTTCGCGTGATGAAGAGGGAAAATATCATAAAGTGATCATCCTTCAAATTCATGGCAGGCTTTCCGACGCACAAAAGGAAAAAATCGGACAAAAGGATAACAATGCGCCGCCAGTCCTGAAAATATACTGGGATAAAGGAAAGATAAGGGTGAAAACAAAAGAACTTAAGTTTCCCGGTACACCAAATGAAGGGCTTCTTTATGAAGAGGCCTGGAGTGACGATGAAGGTTATACTTTCGAGGAAGAAGTGGGCTTTAAAAAATTTGATGTGGAAATCGATGTGTCAGAAGGTAAAATGCTTGTTTCCTTGAATAAGAATGAATTCAAGGCCTACGATAATATACATATGCAAAAGTGGGGAGTGTTTGAGAATTATTTCAAAGCGGGGAATTATCTCCAGACAAGGGATAAAGATGCTTTTGCAAAAGTAAAGTTCTATGATCTTAAAGTCTCCCATTAAGATGAATTACAGCATACGAGTATTACGAAAGCTAAGTGTGGTTCTTATAATCACAAGTAGTTTGTTGCTCTGGGGATGTGAGAAGGAAGAAGCTGAAGATATCATTGAATCTACTCCCGCAGTAGAAGAAATACCAGACGAAGAACCCGTTGAAAAGGATTACAAATTACCTGATATAGATCTTAGCCATTGGAAAGTGACGCTTCCCATTGGAAATCCTTCGGAAGTGGAGCCACCTGAAATCCTGGATTACGCCACAAATGAAACTTTAGAAAGATTTATGTATAACGATTCAACAGATGGATCCCTGGTTTTTTATACCTATCCTGAATCTTCTACAGCGAATTCTTCCTATTCCAGGACCGAGTTGAGGGAGCAGATGCAGCCGGGAAGCAATGATAAGAACTGGGTTTTTGAAGAAGGAGGGAAAATGAAGGGTACACTTTCTGTCTCTGAAATTTCAAGAGGTGCAAACGGAGATTATCACCGTGTCATCATAATGCAGATTCATGGCAGGCTTACAGATGAGCAAAGGGATTTAATTGGAGAAGATGATAATAATGCTCCGCCAATCCTGAAAATTTACTGGAGTGATGGTAAAATTCGCGTGAAAACTAAGGTCTTAAAAGATACAGAAGCATCAGATAAGGAAATATTATATACCGATGCTTGGGGCGATGATGATGGTTTTAATTTTTCAGAAGAAGTAGGACATGATCCATTCACTCTGGAAATAATTGCTTCTGAAGGTCGAATGGAAATTAGTCTGAATGATGAAGAGACTGTGGTTTACGATAATGTTCACCTACAGAGATGGGGTATTTTTGAGAATTATTTCAAGGCAGGGAATTATTTGGTGAGTACAGATGAAGGTGCTTTTTCCTTTGTGAAATATTATGAATTAGAAGTTTCTCATTAGGAGATGAAATTTTGTTTGAGTTGGCCTATTAGTGATCCGTCTGGTGGACACACCAACAGGATCGCTAATAATTAAAAAATTGGTCTGTAAATAAATGAACTAAGCATTAGAACTAAGATTATTTTTTATAAATTTGAAAAACCAGATTGGTTAACCAGTTTTAACGAAGATTCTTATAAACAATAGATGAAAGTAGACGGATATACAAAAATCGAGCTCCAGCAGCAAACACGGAATGAGATTATAAGTAAGATACGGGAATATATAAATTTTAAAAATTTAGAACCGGATGATAAATTACCTTCAGAACGAATGCTTTCTGAAAAATTTGGAGTTAGTAGGAATAATTTGAGGGAAGCAATCCAGACGTTGGAATTTTACGGAATTTTAAAAAGCGTTCCCCAAAGCGGAACTTACCTGGCGAATATTGGTGTGGTGGCATTAAATGGAATGATTTCAGATATTATAAGCCTGGCCGACCCCGATTTTAAATCCCTTGTAGAAACCAGGATTTTACTAGAATTGAAAACGGTTCGTCTCGCCGCTATAAGGCGTACAGAAGCCCAGCTAAAGCATATGAAGGAAACACTGGAAGCCTACATTGCTAAAGCAGTTAATGGGCAAGATGCCGTTCAGGAAGATCTTTTATTTCATTTGGCCATAGCTAAAGCAAGTGGTAATAGCACTTTGAACACCTTTATGTTAACTATTACACCTGAAATTATTACCAATTTTGCAAAATATCATGTTTGCGACGAGAATCAAGCGATCCTGGGAATAGATGAACACACCGCTATATATGAAGCTATATCAGATAAAAACCCTCAGGAAGCTAAAGAAAAAATGAAATTACATTTTAGGAGTCTTTACAAGTATTGCTACAATGTAGATTTATAAATAAGCTGGGAATGCACGATCCCATAAATTATTATTAGAGAGAAGAATTTAAACCGGGAATTACTTGATATACCTTTCCTAAAAAATTATATCCTCATTCCAGGTCATTGTAAAAATATAACTCCACAGGTAGTTTCCTGAGGGTCACAGGTAATTTTTGTCTAAAAATTAAGTCCAGCTAGACGGACTGTAAATCTGAAAATATGAAGTTAAGAGGACTAAGATGGTGGATAATTGGATTAATATGTATTGCCACGGTCATAAATTATATAGATAGAACAGCCTTTGGTGTCATGTGGCCTGAAATGGGTAAGGATTTAGGCATGGATGAATCTGATTACGCAGTCATGCTTAATGTCTTTATGATCACCTACGCACTTGGTAAATTTTTATCGGGGAAGTTATACGATCAAATTGGGACTCGTCTTGGTTTTATTTTTTCCATTACATTATGGTCTGCAGCTGCTATCCTGCATTCTTTTGCCAGGGGTCTTATTTCATTGTCACTCGTACGGGCAATGCTTGGTTTAGGCGAGGCGGGTAACTGGCCTGGAGCTGTTAAAAGTAATGGTGAATGGTTTCCCGTAAAAGAAAGAGCCATTGCGCAGGGAATATTTAATGCCGGAGCTTCTCTGGGAAGCGTGGTTGCTCCCGCGCTTATCGCATTCCTATATGCCCAATTTGGATGGAGGACCACTTTTATCATTTTAGGTATTTTAGGTTTTGTATGGATTATACCATGGTTCATCGTAAATAAAACCACCCCTAAACATCATCCGTGGTTAACCGAAAAAGAAAGAAATCTAATTCTTTCCGGTAGAATAGAACCGGATGAAGTATCTGAAAAGGAAAAAGGATTATCCGTTTCAAAAATTTTGAGTTACAGGGAATCCTGGGGGGTATTGGTAGGACGATTTTTTATTGAACCAATATGGTGGCTGTTCGTTGGATGGATGCCACTATATCTACATTCCAAATTTGGATTTAGTATTGAAGAAATTGGTTCTACCATTTGGATCTCTTATCTGGGTGGAATGGCCGGGAGTATAGCAGGCGGATGGTTTGCCGGCAAACTAATGGAAAAGCGGTCTCTGGATTTTTCCCGAAAACTGTCCATTCTTATTGGTGGTAGCTTAATTTTTCTAGGACTTATGGGGATCATATTCCTGGTAAAAGGAGATAATCCAATGACGTTTATTTATATCGTAGCGGTAGTTTTATTTGGATTCCAATTTGCCATTGGGAACATTCAAACCCTTTCCAGTGATCTGTTGAAGGGACCATCTGTTGGAACCCTGGCTGGCCTTGCGGGAACGGTTGCCGCGGTATCAGTCATTATTATGAACTGGCTTATTCCGCAGATTACTGAAATTTCCTATACCCCGGCATTTATAATAATTGCCATTTTAGCCCCATTAGCAGTCATATCCATTTATGTTCTAATTAGAAAAATAGAACCCGTAGAACTGAAATCAAATTAAATTTTTTAGATAACAATTATAAATATCAATAAACTATGAGTGATTCAAATCAAAAAATAGCAGTAATAACCGGTGCGACCGGAGGAATAGGTTTTGCCGTTGCCAAACGACTTGGTAAGGATGGTTTTACCGTTATTTTAAACGGAATAGAAGACGATAAAGGCGCAGCCAGGGTTAAAGAATTAAAAGAAGAAGGAATTTCTTCGGAATATTATGGCTTCGATGTTACCAACGAAAATGCGGTGAATAGCAATATTAAAAAAATTGGTGAGAAATATGGTAAAATAGATGCCCTCATAAATAATGCCGGCGGTCTGGGAGGTAGGTCAAGATTTGAAGAAATGACCACTGAATTTTACAGATCGGTAATGGCGTTAAATCTGGATTCAGCATTTTTTGCTTCCAGGGCAGCGATTCCTTATTTAAAGAAAGGGGATCAGCCTTCTATTATAAATTATACTTCAAATGCCGGATGGAATGCGGGAGGCCCAGGTGCCGGTATTTACGGGACTTCCAAAGCAGCTGTGCATACTTTAACCAGAGCGCTGGCGAAAGATCTTGCTGAATATGGAATCAGGGTGAATGCGGTTTCTCCGGGGACTATCGACACACCTTTTCACGCTCAGATTAAATCTACTAAACCAGAAGTGTTTGCTTCCTGGAAAGATAATATCCTATTAGGGCGTTTGGGAGAGCCAGAAGATGTAGCTTCTGTAGTATCATTTCTGGTAAGTAAAGATGCATCGTTTTTAACTGCTGAAACCATTCAGGTTGGCGGAGGACAGGCTCTTGGAATCTAATTGAAATTATTGAAGTTGGGAGCGAAAATGGCAGCATGGTTAAAATTGCAGAAATTAATAGTTCCCTGACTTTCTAAATAGAATTGCATGAAGAATATAGTAGCCTTTGGAGAAATGATGATGAGATTATCTCCGCCTGAAAATTTACGTTTTTTTCAGGCGAACTCCTTTGAAGTCTCCTATAGTGGTGCCGAGTTTAATACGCTAGCTTCCCTGCAAAGGTGGGGTTTGTCGACTCAATTTGTCACAAAACTACCAGATAATGATTTCGGCGATAAAGCTATTTCTGAAATTTCCAGATATCAGGTTGGGAGTAAGCATATCATTAAAGGAGGTAATCGTCTGGGGGTTTATTTTCTAGAGAAGGGCAGTGCGATAAGGCACAGTAAAGTGATTTATGATCGTGCTGAAAGTGCCGTGGCGAAAATTAAGGAAGGAGAAATTGCTTGGGAAGAAGTCCTGGCGGAAGCTGGCTGGTTCCACTGGTCAGGAATTACGCCGGGTATTTCGGCTGAAGCGGCCCGGGAATGTTTACTAGCCTGCAAGACAGCAAGGAGATTAGGGCTAAAAATTTCCTGTGATCTTAATTACAGGTCTACCTTGTGGAAATGGGGTAAACAGCCTCATGAAATACTTCCGGAAATGCTGGCTATGACCAATGTTATCCTGGCAGATCTCGCCACCCTGAATAAGATGCTGGGCAAAAAAAACATAGATCCTGATTACAGGAAAACTGATACTTTAAAAGAGTACTATGACGAAATTTTGGATGCATGTCCAGATCTGGAGTTTCTCGCCACCACTTTACGCTATTCCGAGAGTGCTTCTCATCAAAAAATTGGCGGGATTATGTATGCATCAGGGCAATTGGTTACTTCTGAAGTTAAGGAAATTCTTCCCGTAGTAGATCGCCTTGGTACGGGTGATGCATTCATGGCCGGTATTCTTTATGGATTGAACAAACAAATGGATTTCCAGGAAGTACTTGATTTTGCAGTGGCTACCAGCGCGTATAAGCATACCATGTCTGGAGACATCAATGTAGCTTCTCTGGAAGAGATTCAGGCAATAATGAAAGGCGATCTTTCAGCATTAATTAAAAGATAATACAATTATGGCTAAACTATCGAGACTTAAGGTTTATGATGTTATGGGATCTACAGGTTTAGTTCCATTATTTTATCATAAGGATCTAGAGGTCGCAAAAAGGATAATAAAAGCCTGTTATGCTGGAGGGGCAAGGGTTTTAGAATTTACTGCCCGCGGGGATTTTTCTCATGAAGTATTTGGAGAACTAAATAAATATGTACAGGATAATTATCCAGATCTGGCACTGGGAATAGGTTCCATAACAGATGGCGCATCGACTTCATTATATATTCAATTAGGGGCAGATTTTATCGTGACTCCTGTATTTAGAGAAGACATTGCCATTGTTTGCAATCGCAGAAAGATTCCCTTTTTTCCGGGCTGCGGATCTTTAGCAGAAATAGCCAGGGCTGAAGAAATGGGCTGCGAAATTGTGAAATTATTTCCGGGGGCTGTTTATGGACCGGAATTTATAAAAGCCATAAAAGGACCGCAACCCTGGACAAGCGTAATGCCTACAGGGGGTGTGGAGCCTACTGAAGAAAGTTTAAAACAATGGTTCAATGCCGGGGCATATTGTGTTGGAATTGGTTCTAAGCTGATGAAAAAGGATTCTAACGGGGCTTATAGCTTTAATGAAATTGAGCAACTTGTAAGTAAGTGTACTAAAATCATAAAGAATCTCAAGTCAAAATAAATAGTAGATGCGCCTAAGGGGGTAAGTCTTCATGTTGATTAATATTTAATGAAATAAAGCAAATGGAAAGGCATACTACTTTAGGAGAATTTATCATTGAAAATCAAAAGGATTTTCCGTACGCCAAAGGAGAATTGAGCGCTTTATTAAGTTCTATTAAGTTGGCCGGGAAAATGGTAAATGAAAAAATAAATAAAGCCGGTCTTTCCCAAATTCTTGGAAAGGCGGGTCAGGAAAATATTCAGGGAGAGTCTCAGGCTAAACTGGATGTAATGGCCAATGAAATATTTGTAAGCACCCTGCGCAACCGGGGTGAAATATGTGGCCTGGCTTCTGAAGAACTGGAAGATTATCTTGTTTTTGAAGATGATATCCATAAAAATGCTGAATATATAGTGCTTATAGATCCATTGGATGGTTCCAGTAATATTGATGTAGATATCACCGTGGGTACTATTTTTAGTATTTACCGCAGAATTACTCCTAAAGGGACTAAGGCAGAATTGATGGATTTCTTGCAACCGGGCAATAAACAGGTGGCAGCCGGCTATCTAATTTATGGTACTTCTACAATTTTGGTTTACACTACTGGAAATGGCGTAAACGGGTTTACTTTTGATCCGGGAATTGGTTCATTTTTTCTCTCCCATCCAGACATTAAATTTCCGCCTGTCGGAAATACCTATTCGGTAAATGAAGGCAATTATGTGCATTTTCCGCAGGGAATCAAAAAATATATAAAATGGGTGCAGGAATTAAATGAAGAAGAGAACAGGCCTTTTACCTCCAGGTATACCGGATCGCTGGTAGCCGATTTCCATAGAAATATGCTACTGGGCGGAATTTACCTGTATCCGCAGGGAACAACAGCCCCCAAAGGAAAATTACGTTTACTGTATGAATGTAATCCTATGGCGTTTTTGGCAGAGCAAGCGGGCGGCAAAGCTTCAGACGGTTTCCGAAGGATCATGGAATTACAACCTGAGGAACTGCACGAACGGGCGCCTTTTATTTGCGGAAATAAAGAAATGGTAGAAAAAGCCGAAGAATTTATGCAAAAAGAATAAACATTTAAAAAACCGAAGCTTTTATAACTTTAATAAGATATGTTGCCCCGGTTTTACCCGTAAATAAAGCCGACTCATTCAACTCAGGTTTGTTAGCATGCCCAGATCTTGCCGAGCCTGCACTGAGCTTGCCGAAGTGCGGCCAGGAGAACTCCCTTCGGCTCGTTCCTCGTTCAGGACGGGCTTTTCGTCTTTTACTTTAATTTTCTCAGTAAATTCCCTCCAATAAAAAAAGCCCTCCATTTCTGAAGAGCTTTTCGTGCGGGCGAGAGGACTCGAACCTCCACACATTGCTGCACTAGATCCTAAGTTGCCTAAATGAAAAATCAATAGAGCACAAAACACCTTAAAATCAATTAGTTATATAATTTTTAATTGAACTTACATTCAATTAAAACCATTAAATGGCAGCAAATGTTGTACCTATGTTGTACCCAAAAAAGTCTTATCTTAGGGAAGATTTAATAACTTTGATGAATTCCAATGCTTCAATAGTACTACGTAAAAAACCGAACAGATGGGGACATTTCCCTCTTGCAATTCGTATTACCAAAAATAGAAAATCTTCCTATCTGTATATAGGCCATTATATTGACATTAAGTATTGGGATAAGAATAAGGGTCAGGTCAAAAATTCCCATGAGAATGCTGCCAGATTAAATAATTTACTCCTCACGAAATTAGCGGAAACAAATAAACGGCTTCTTGAATTACAGACTGATAATAAGGATTATTCTGCCGGCCAAATTAAAAAAGAACTTTCTATTTGTGAGAAGGATAGTAATTTCTTTGAATTAGGAGATATTCATTTAGAAGAGATTAAAGCAAATAATAGGTATGGGAGGTATTCTGTGGATAAGGCATACTTAGGTCATATAGAAAAGTTTCTAAAATGTAGAAAACTTTCCTATAAGGATCTTGATGAATTATTTTTAAGGAGATATATGCAGTATTTAAGAAGTACAGCCAAAGTTTCTGACAGGACCATAGCAAATCACCTTGTATTTATTAGATTAATTTTCAATAGGGCAATTAGACAAGGTCTTATAGATAGAAAATTTTATCCTTTTGGAAGAGATAAAATTGTAATACGATTTCCTGAGACTGGAAAGGTTGGATTAACGAGAGAAGAAGTTAAAAAAATTGAAAACCTTAAAGATCTTTCTAAAGAAGAACATCATGCTAGAAATGTATGGCTTTTTAGCTTCTATTTGGCTGGAATAAGAATTGCGGATGTTTTAAAAATGCGTTGGAGTGATATTTACGATAATAGAATTCATTACACTATGAGTAAAAATTCTAAGCTAGTATCATTACAGTTGCCAGATAAAATCCATACAATTTTGAAAGACTATATTACGGATAAACGCGCTGAAAACGATTATATTTTTCCGGAATTGAAAGTTGCAAATCCCGAAAGTGAAAAGA
Source organism: Gramella sp. AN32 (assembly GCF_023718305.1). Lineage (GTDB taxonomy): Bacteria > Bacteroidota > Bacteroidia > Flavobacteriales > Flavobacteriaceae > Christiangramia > Christiangramia antarctica. Next base: position 276,003 of record NZ_QEYO01000003.1, on the reverse strand, counting down.
GTCTTTTTGATAAAACCAAAAGAGGAAATCGGGTTCTTAATTCGTATTTATCGAAAGTTGCTAGTAAAGCAGGAGTAAAGAAAAAATTAAGTATGCATATAGCACGGCATAGTTTCGGTAATATTGCTGGTGATAAAATTTCAATACAGATGTTACAAAAATTGTATCGTCACTCCTCAGTTACCACCACGATAATGTATCAGTCAAATTTTATGAATAAGGATACAGATAAGGCGTTAAATAGAGTTCTAGATTTTTAATATTCAGTGTAGTAGAAAAAGCTTACTTCATTAACATTAAGGCTAGCCTAAAATATCACAATTCATATTGATGTCTTATTAGTTTAATTTATAAATTTCTAATCTTCTCAAGGTATTTCCGAAACAGAGATTGATATTCAAAGCATTTATAAATTAAATTGGTAAATTTCTCCAATTGAATCAAGAAGAGGGAAAATTATAATAGAGTTAAAATATAATAAGGGCTCTCATTTTTATTCTTTCTTTTCTATTATTGTAAAATTTTATTAGTCACTCTTAAATGTCCGGATTATTAAAATATATCGGCTCTATTTGTCTTCTTAGTATAATCTTTTCGTGTAATCCAAAGAAGGATAATGAAGTCATCAAAATTGGCTTTTCCCAATGTATCAGTACCGATCAATGGAGAAAAGACATGAATCATTCTATGATGGTTCAAACTTCCTTATACCCCAATATCAACTTAAAAATTAGCGAAGCAGATAGGAGCATAGAGAAGCAAATAGATCAAATTGAATCATTTATAAATGAGGAAGTAGATGTACTTATAGTCTCTCCATTAGAAACTAAAAGGATTGTTCCGGTAATAGAGAAAGCGTATAATAAGGGTATTCCGGTAATTCTAATTGACCGGAAAATTGATTCTGATAAATATACCGCTTTTGTGGGAGCAGATAATATTGCGGTAGGACGCATGGCCGCGAGCTATATCGCCGCATCTACAAAAAATAGTATCAATGTTCTGGAAATAAAAGGGACGGATAATTCATCCCCAACTTTAGAAAGAAGTCTTGGATTTCATCAGGTAGCTGAAAGAGAAAGCAAAATCAATAAGATCGTTTCAATTGAAGATTATTCTGATCAAAAATTTGCAAATGTTCTGGACACCCTGGATGTAACTGATTTTGATTACGTCTATTCCTTTAATGATATTCTTGCACGTTGGGCCTGGCAGGTTGCCGAAAATAAAGGCTTAGCAGACCAATTAAAATTTGTAGGTGTCGATGGCCTGGTTGGTCCGGATGGAGGAATAAATATGGTGCTGGAAGGCAAACTGGAGGCTACAGTTTTATACCCTACAGGAGGAGCTGAAGCCATAAAACTTGCAAGACGAATTCATGAAGGTGAGAAAATTCAGAAAAATAATTCCCTTAATATTACGCTTATAGATAAGCTTAATGCTGATATCATGAAAAATCAGTATGAGAAAATCAGTGAACAACAGGAAGAATTGGAAAGACAACTGGAAGCAATTGATATACAGGAACAAAAATATTACGTGCAGAATAATCTTCTAAAGGTGGCCATGGCTTTGCTTGCCATTATTCTGAGTCTTGCTATTTATTCCATTTATTCTATTAGAATTATTAGAAGGAAAAATAGGGAATTACAGCTAACCAATAAAAAGGTCATACATCAACGCAATCAAATAGAATCTATCGCGGAAGAAGTAAAAAGAAGTAATGATGCGAAAATGAACTTTTTTACAGGCCTTTCTCACGAATTCAAAACCCCGCTTACCTTAATAATGAGTTCCCTGGAATCCATCCATATGGAACTTAAAGGTTCAAAATCGAAATATCTGTCAGATCTGGATGTGATAAGCAGGAATTCCAAGCGACTTTTGAGACTTATTAATAATTTGCTGGATTTTAGAAGAATTGAAGATGAAAAGTTCAACCTGAAAGTTTCAAAAACCAATCTTTACGAATTTTCTCAAAAGATCAGCAGGGACTTTAAGAGAGAAGCAAAGAAACGAAGTATCAAATTCAATATTGAGTCTAATAATGAAGATTTAATGCTTCTGTTAGATCGTAATTTAATGGACAAGGTTTATTTCAACCTGCTCTCCAATGCCTTTAAATTTACTCCAGACCATGGCGAAATAGCTATTAAAATTAAATATTTTAATGAGGATGACAGAGTCGATATTCATTTTACTGATTCGGGTATAGGAATCCCAAAGGACGAGATGGAACAATTATTCAAACCCTTTTTTAAGGCGCGAAATAACAATAAAAATAGTTCTGGCATAGGTCTTAATCTTTCCAGACAATTTGTGGAATTACATAATGGTAAGATTGAAGTACACTCTCATCATGGAACCGAATTTATTGTTAGTCTTCCAACTACAGATGAGCATTTTTCTTCAGACCAGGTAATTGATGCTAATGATGTGGAAGAGCCTTCCTACCTTGAAGTTCAGTTTGAATCAGAACTAGGCAATACGGAACTTCTGGTGCCCGAAGATAAAGATGATAATCAATACTCTATTTTGATTGTTGAAGACAATCTGGAATTATCCCGGTTCCTGAATAATAAATTAGGAATGCATTATAAGACTTATTTGTCTGATGGTACCAACGCAATCGAACAGGCTTTCGAACTTATTCCAGATATAATCATCTGTGACCTTAACCTGCCAGGGAAAGGTGGATTTGAGATATGTGACACTATAAAGCAGGATTTAAGAACTTCCCATATTCCAACTATCATTCTTACTGCGCTGGGAGATAAAGAATCTTATTTAAAAGGCATTGAAAGTGGTGCCGATCTTTATCTAACCAAGCCTTTTAGTTATGCGATATTGATACAGTCCATAAAATCACTTCTTTATAATCGCGAAAAACTGAGGTATTACTATACCAATAATCTGTTCAAACTTGAGAAAGACAATAAGTTTAGCAATAATGAACAGGAATTCATTTCTTACCTGAATAACCTTATAAAGGCACATCTGGATGATTCCGATTTTTCGGTAGAGAAGCTGGCAGAAGAACTTAATATCTCCCGGGTACAGCTCTACAGAAAGGTAAAAGCCTTATTAGGATTAAATATCAGCGAGTATATCAACAACTATAAACTGGAACGGGCTAAAATAATGCTCGAAGAAACTAATTTTAACATCAGTGAAATTGCCTATAAAAATGGGTTCTCTACCCCAAATTACTTCTCAACATCATTTAAAAATAAATATGGTTCCAGTCCGGTATCCTTTAGAAAAGATTTAAGGAATTCTAATTAAATTAACATTGGATTAATTTCTTCTCAATTTTCAGTGATTAAATATCTCTTCACGATTCAGTTTTGTATCAAATTTATACTTCAGAGTTACAAATTTGAACCTATAACGTTGTAGTAAAATTAAAATTAAAAACATAAAGTATTGAAAGTCAATAAAATAAATAAAAATTCACATTTTCATAACATATTCGAACGCAATTGAAACATTTTCAAATTTGATAGCATAAAATTTAGAATAGTTTAGACAAATCCTAATAAAAATGTGATAATGAAAAAAATTTGGATTTGGTCTTTAGTCGCTGCGCTTGCAGGCTTCTTATTTGGATTTGATACCGTTGTAATTTCAGGGGCAGACCAACAGCTTCAGGAATTATGGCAAACCTCAGATGCTTTTCATGGATCTATTGTTATGGCAATGGCTCTTTGGGGTACTGTGGTTGGAGCTATTCTAGGAGGGATTCCAACCAATAGCTATGGAAGAAAAAATACTTTAATAGGTATTGGGATTCTTTATTTTGTTTCGGCTTTGGGTTCATCCTTAGCGAGCGATCCCACTATTTTCGCATTATTCAGATTTGTAGGCGGTTTGGGAGTTGGAGCTTCTACAATAGCTGCTCCCGCATATGTTTCTGAAATTTCCCCGCCAGATAAAAGGGGAAAACTTGTTTCCCTTTATCAATTCAATATTGTTTTCGGAATTTTAATAGCATTTCTTTCAAACTATCTTCTAAGGGATTTTGGGTCACAACCTTGGAGGTGGATGATAGGTGCCGAAGCAGCTCCGGCAATTATTTACCTTATTCTGGTTTTCTTTATTCCCAAAAGCCCACGCTGGCTGTATTCAAAAGGTAAAGTTACTGAGGCCAAAAAGGTTTTGAAGTTAATCTTACCAGATTCTGCCGATTTGGAAAAAACATTAAAAGAGTTAAAAGTACAAGCTGAAGTTGAAGCGGTGAATGAGAACATCTTTATGAAAAAATATCGTTTTCCTTTAATGCTTGCATTTCTGGTGGCATTTTTCAATCAACTTTCCGGCATCAACGCTTTTCTTTATTATGCTCCCCGAATCTTTGAATCTGCAGGACTTGGAGAAAGCACAGCTTTACTGAGTAGTATTGGCGTTGGAGTAGTGAACCTGATATTTACCTTATTTGGAGTGTTTCTCATCGATAGGGTTGGAAGAAAGAAACTAATGTTCGTAGGTTCTATCGGGTATATAATTTCATTAAGCCTGGTGGCTATGGCTTTTTTTCAAAATTGGGGAGGAATGTGGGTGCCCATTTTTTTATTCCTATTTATAGCTTCTCACGCTATTGGTCAGGGAGCCGTAATTTGGGTATTCATTTCAGAAATTTTCCCGAATAAACTTAGAGCTTCAGGTCAGGCTTTTGGCTCTTCAACCCATTGGATCCTTGCAGCAATCATACCTTCAATGGTGCCGCTATTATTTTCAACGATAGGGCCAGGATATGTATTTGCGTTTTTTGCCTTTATGATGGTTTTACAACTCATTTTTGTGATTTTCATGATGCCGGAAACAAAGGGGAGATCACTTGAAGATATTGGCCTGCATTTATCTAAGAATACTCATAAATCAAAAATTATAGAACTGAATACTTCAAAATAATGAAATACCTATCTACACTATTATCTGGTTTATTATTGCTGTGCCTTTACGCTTGCGGAAATATGGAAGCAGAACAAAAGGATGAAACAGCATGTCAAGTAACTAATTCTATAGCGAGTGATCCCTACCGTCCCAATTTCCATTTCACGCCGAAAGAAAAGTGGATGAACGATCCCAACGGACTGGTTTATCAAAATGGGAAATATCACCTGTTCTTTCAGCATTATCCCGATAGTACGGTTTGGGGGCCTATGCACTGGGGGCATGCGGTGAGCGAAGATCTTTTGAACTGGAAGGAAAAACCAATCGCTTTATACCCGGATAGCCTTGGCTATATTTTTTCCGGAAGCGCAGTTATAGATGAAAAGAATACGGCAGGTTTCGGAAAAAACGCTATGGTTGCCATCTTTACGTACCATAGTCCTGAAATTGAAAAAACCGGCAGTGATAAATTTCAAACCCAGGGGATTGCCTATAGTTTGGATGAGGGTGAAACCTGGAAAAAATACGAAGGTAACCCGGTGATTGAAAATCCCGGAATACGTGATTTCAGGGATCCTAAAGTTTTCTGGAATAAAAATCTTGAAAAATGGCAAATGCTGCTGGCCGCAAAAGATCATATAGAAATTTTTGAATCTCCTGATTTGAAGAACTGGGAAAAATTGAGTGATTTCAGGTTCAATGACCAGCCAGAATTAGGGGTATGGGAATGTCCTGATTTGTTTCAACTTGCTGTTGAAAATTCTGATGAGAAAAAATGGGTGATGATAATTAGCCACGGTGGTGAGAGTTCACCAAACGGCGGTTCCGGAACAAGATATTTTGTAGGGGAATTTGACGGAGAGAAATTCACAACAGAACAAAAAGAAAGTCAATGGCTGGATTACGGAACAGATAATTATGCAGGTGTCTCTTTTAATAATCTACCAGATGATAGAAGAATTGTAATTGGATGGATGAGCAACTGGAATTACGCCACAACCACTCCAACTAAAGCATGGCGGAGTGCCATGACCTTGCCCCGCGAATTAGAATTGGTAAAGAACAACAATGGGTATAACCTAAAAACAACACCTGTTCAAGAACTGGCTTCCATTTCTGAAAATATCAAAATGCAAAAGAATACTACCGAAAAAGGATTGGAGATTAAATCTGAAGAGCTTTCCAACAGTATTATAAGTTTTGAAATTGAAAATCCAGACGGCTTCAAAGTAGTCTTGTTGAATGATTCGGGGAACAGTTTTAAAATGGGTTATGAGAATGAAACTTTTTACACCAACAGGAAAAATTCCGGAATTGTTGACTTCAATGAGAAATTTACGGAGAAAGAGCCCCAGGAAATTCCAATAGCTGACATGGAAAAAATGAAGGTGAAAATTATTATTGATAAATCTTCCGTAGAGATATTTTTAAATGATGGTGAATATGCGATGACCAATGTAGTGTATCCGGAATCTCCCTGGAATACTCTTAAAATTGAGCATACCAACAATACACAGATCAAAGATTTGAAAACTCAAAAAGTGAACCTTACACTCGCAAATACTGCAGATGAAACTAAATAGAACATTAATACAAACTAAACCGATGAAAAAAATGATTTTTTTAAAACTACTCATAGTAGCCAGTTTGTTTACATCCTGCTATGATGATGATGTGGTTTTTATCAATGAGACCGATAATCTCAGGATCAATAAAATCCTGGAATTCAAATTTGATGAAACTTCCGGTACCACGACTACAGAATCGGAAACAGGAAACAGTTTTGAAATAGACGGCAAATCTGTTAGCCGAATGGGAGGGGTTTCAGGGAACGCTATTTTCTTTGATGGCTTAAGCAATGAAATTAATGGAGAAATAGATACCAACCTGTTACCAGACGGTCAATTCACCGTTTCACTATGGGCCTCACCAAGATCGTATCCTGTTGGTACGGCAGCAATGCTGGCAATGACTTCAGAAGGTTCCAGTACAGGGGTGATGATAGGCCTGAACAATTTTGGGCAGATCGTGGTGCAATATTTTATCAACGGGGCTTTTGCGCAAACTGTAACTAACGAAGTGATCCCACGAAATCAATGGAACCACATTATTGTTGGAATTAGTCCGGCTTCTCAAAGCGTGGCGATATATATGAACCAGCAACAACTTACCACGGCAAATGTGCCATCCGGTTCTATTACCTGGCCTTCGGGTTCAACCCCTTTTAGTATTGGCAAAAATACAATGGGGCAGATGATGGGTATTTTTGATATTGATTATTATTCGGGTGCCCTGGACGAAATCCAGGTGTATTCAGGATTTTCTACCCCGGCTGTTTCAGAATTCATTGCTGCGCAATACGGTTCTCCCGGGGAGGTTGAATATAATTTAGGTCTGGATTATTCTAACGACAATAACAGGCCAATCTATCACCCCATACCGGATTTTGGATGGGCAAATGAATCTTACGGTCTGGTAAACCTGGATGGGACTTATCACATGTTCTACCAGAAAAACGAAGTATTCCTGGGAATTGCCAACCAAAACTGGGGACATTTCACAAGTCCAGATTTGGTGAATTGGGAAGAGCAGGATGCTGTTTTATGGCCTTCCACGGGATGGGATAATTTTGGGATCTGGTCCGGGGACGCGATTATTTTGGAAGACGGGACGCCAGCGGTGGTTTATACCGGGGTAGATGGTGTAAGGGCTGGAATAGGCACCGCTTTTTCTGATGATAACTACCAAACTATAAATAAATTCGATGCAAACCCGGTTATTCCCGCGGCCCCAGCCGATGTAGATCTGGATTTTAGGGATCCCTATGTTTTCTTTAAAGATGGCCTATACCACATGATTATTGGTAGTGGAAAATCGGATATAGGTGGAAACGTGGTGTACTATACCAGTGAAGATTTTGAAGTATGGGACTATAAAGGCATCCTGTTCCAGGGCCAGCAAAGCCAGGGAGAAGGTAATTTCTGGGAAATGCCGGTACTTCATGAATTTCCTGACGGAAGGTTTATCCTTCTGGTACAGAAAACTCCGGATGCCACACCCGCGGTTACCTTCTACTGGACCGGTACTTTTGAAAACGGAGTTTTTACACCGGAATTTGAAGATCCGAAATACCTTGAAGTAGTAAACGGATTTTTATCCCCGGCAGTTGGCCTGGATACCCAGGGACGAACCACGGCCATAGGGATTATCCCGGACGAAGTCGCACCGGAATTCCAGCAACAACAGGGATATGCGAATTTATTCAGCCTTGCCCAGGTATGGACATTGGATGCCGAAGGTACTATCTTGATCGAACCACACCCAAACCTTGAAAATTACCGGGCTGCGGAAACCACTATTGGTACTATAAATCTCGAACCCGGCGCTACCGATAATATTGATTTTAGTGGAAGGCATTTTGAAATGCTTGCCACCATTAATACCGGGACTGCTGGTAGGTTCGGATTCGTTTTAGGTGAATCTGGCACCAGTGGGGAAGAGTACAGGGTGTATTATGATTTTGGGAGCCAGGAATGGGTTGTGGATGCTTCAGGCTCCTCAACTTCAGATCTTGTAAGACGTGATGTACGTAGAGGTTCCTTTAGCCTTACCCAGGGTGAAACTGTGGATCTAAGAATATTTGTAGATGGTTCGGTCCTGGAAGTATTCATCAACGGCAAATCCCATTTTACGGGCAGGTTTTTTCCCGAAAGCGATGACGCCAATGGCGTGGACCTGTTTGTAGAAGGAGGATCGGCATCGGCAGAGGTAACTATCTATGAAATTGAAAATAATTAAAACCAATCAACAGCCAATTATGAAAAATTTAATTGTAATCATATGCTTTTTAATATCCCTCAGCTCATTTGCCCAGGACCGCCTTATCACAGGAACGGTAGTTGACGTGAACGGAATGCCCATTCCCGGGGCTACAGTTGCTGTTAAAGGGACGAATCGCGGGACCATGACAAATTTCGATGGAAATTTTCAAATAGAAGCTGAACAAGGGGAAGTACTTAGTATATCTTTTATCGGGTACAGTACCAAAGAATTAATTGTGGAAGATGGAGGGAATTTTAGGATTGAATTAAGTGAAGATGTTTCCCAACTCGACGAAGTAGTGGTTACCGGATATACTTCAGAAAAGAAATCTGATATAGCGGGTGCAATTACCGTCGTGGATGTTGAAGAACTCTCTCAGGAATTCAGTCCGAATATTATAACCAGCCTTCAGGGACGTGTTCCCGGCATCCAGATCAATTCCGGAGGTACACCGGGAGGGAATGATTCCCAGATAACAATTCGCGGTCTAACAACAATTACCGCAGGTTCGAGTCCATTGTGGGTAATCGACGGGGTGCAGACTTTTAATCCGTCTTCGTTGAACCCCGATGAAATTGCCAGTATCCAGGTGTTGAAGGATGGCGCCTCTACCGCGCTTTACGGAACATCGGCAGCTAACGGGGTGATCGTGGTGACCACTAAACGGGGAAAGGAAGGAATGTCTGAATTTACAGTAAAATCTGAAGCTACCTTAAACATGCTTCGTGATGATATTAATATTCTAAACGCACGGCAATGGGCAGATGTTTATTATCAGGCTCGCGCGAATGATGGAATTTCAGGAGATTTTAATGTACTTACAGATAATGGTACTGGCTTCGATATTCCTGAATTTCTGGATGAAGCCGAATTGATAAGAGCTTCAGATACAGATTGGATAGATGTGATTATCGATGATTCATTTTCCTATAATACAGATTTTAGCTATCGCTTTGGAAAAGAAAATGCACAGGTTTTTACCAGTCTTAATTATACCAAGGATAATGGAATTCAGAAGTATACTTACTATGAAAGGTATAATGCCAGATTAAACACCAGTTTCGATTTTTGGGATGATAGAATTACCATTGGAGAAAACTTTCTTTATTCGAATTATAACGAAGTGAAAGCGAATGAATTTGAAAATGCCATTCTTCAAAATCCGCTTATTCCGGTTTATACGGTAAATGGAGATTATACAGCTCCAACCATTCAGGATAAAGCAAATTCACTGGCAAATCTTTGGTCTAACAGAAAAAATGAACAACGCAATAATCGCTTCCTTGGAAATGTATTTGCAAAAATTGAAATTCTGGACGGCCTTACTTTCGATACTTCACTCAATTTTGATTATACACGATTTGCTTTTGATACCAGAACCCAGCCTTTTGTTCAGGTAGGTCGTATTCCCAGTGTTTTCAACAATATAACCGTTGCTAAAGACCGTAATAATTCTTTGAGGACCATTTTTACCAATTTACTTACTTATGAATTTGAATTGGACAAACATCGTTTCAATGTTCTTGGAGGTATAGAATTTACTAAAGATGACTTTGAATCTGAAGTGGAATTAACTAACGGAGTGGATATTACAGATTATCCCAATTATATCATAAAAAGTGACGCAGAATTCAGAACGATTAAAAATGAGATCGATTATCGAAAAAGGTCATTTTTTGGTTCCCTGAAATATATTTTTGATGATCGCTATATCATCTCCGGAAGTATCCGTAGGGATGCCTCTTCAAGATTTGGGCCTAATAACAAATTCGCTTACTATCCGGCAGGATCCATAGCCTGGAATGTTTCTAATGAAAATTTTCTGGAAGATTCTAAAATCATCTCTAACCTAAAACTTCGGGGTTCTTATGGAATTAATGGTAACGACCAGATTCCGAATTACCTCTATCTAAGTACGTTTTACGATAGTTCTATTGGCAATGCGATCGAATTCCTAAATTATGATATCGATGGAGATGGCTTTGGAGTATCGGAAGGAATTGTACAGGCCCGCCAGGCGAATCCCGATATAAAATGGGAGCAAACAGCACAGACAAATGTTGGCTTTGATTTAGGCCTATTAAAAAACAGGATAAGTTTAACTGCCGATTTTTTTGATAAGCGCACAACAGATCTAATCCTTCAGCCAATTCCGCAGGCCATCAACGGGGAAGCCGAACCTCCTTTTATTAATGCGGGGGAAGTTTCCAACATTGGTTTTGAGGCAGTTTTAAGTTATCAAAATAAAGGGGACTCTAACCTACGCTACGGATTTGATCTGAACTTTTCAAAATATGAGAACAATGTAGAATCCCTGGATACCGAAAATAACTTTCTTCTGAATGGAGTTTCTATTACCCGGGCGGGAGATCCTATCGCCTCTTTCTACGGATTGATCGCGGACGGAATTTTCAGAACACCTGAAGAGGTAGCCGTTCACGCCCAGCAATCTGGGAAAGGCCTGGGTAGGATTCGCTATAGGGACTTGAACCTTGACGGAGTGATTAATAACGAAGACAGAACGATAATAGGGAATCCGCATCCAGATTTTATCTATGGGATTAATCTGAATGTTGGTTATAAAGGTTTTGATCTTAGTGCTTATTTCGATGGGAAGCAGGGACATGATCTTTATAACATTCAACGAAACCTGGGAGATTTTACGTATTTCAGTTTCAATTTCGGACAGAATACCCTGGATGCATGGACTCCTGAAAATGCCAATTCCAATATCCCTGCAGTTAGCACCAATAATGTAAATAATGAAATTCAGCCATCAAGCTATTTTGTAGAAGATGGATCTTATTTCAGAATGAAGAATATTACGTTGGGATATACTTTCCCCCAGCAGGTCTCAGATAATATAGGACTAAGCAACCTGAGGTTTTACCTCTCAGGACAGAATCTTTTTAATACCACCTCTTTTACAGGATTTGATTATGAAGTGGCCGGGCTTGGTGCCGGGGGAATCGGAGTTGCGGGCTATGGCATCCCGCATACCAAGACAATCACTTTTGGAGTATCAACAAAATTTTAAACACATCTTATGAAGACAATAAAAAACAACTCAGTAATTGCCCTGTTCCTTTTGGGAATAGGAATGATCGTCGGCTGTGTTTCAGAAGATGATCTGGATGTAAAAGAATTTAATACCATATCTGAAGATAATTTAGAGCCGGAAGCTTTGGTTATTGCTGCCTACAGTGCTCTGGATTACAGATATAATACCGGTGAATTCCGTGATCTATGGCCATTGGACCATGCCCCATCTAACTGGGCGACTTCAGATATTCGTTCAGGGGATGCCTACAAAGGTGGTGGTGGCACCGGGGATAATCCCGGTGGCGGAATGCATCAGCTGGAAACCCACGATCTTTTTCCTTCCAGTGATAATGTTTATAACCTTTGGAGATCGATATATTTTGGACTCAAGAGAGTTGATGCTGGAATAAGATTTTTGGTAAATCTGGAAGACGGAGAATTCGCCCAGCGCGATATTCGTCTTGGGGAATTATATGTACTAAGGGCACACTTCTATTTTGAAGCGATGAAGAATTTCGGCTCGATTGTATGGTATGATGAAAATACCCCGGTGGTGGAGCTTACTTCCATTCCAAATACTTTTGATGAGGCTTTTATTTGGGATAAAATTGAAGGTGACCTAAATAAGGCGATAGGTCTTTTGCCCGATACCCAGCCGGATCTTGGGCGTGTAAATGCAATGGTGGCGCATGCTTATCTCGCAAAAGCTCATTTATATCAGGAAGAGTGGCAGGATGTGCTCACCCAGACTAATATTGTAATCAACTCAGGTCAGTACAGATTGGTAGAGAATATCGAAAGATTATATTCTGAACCCGGATATGGAAATTCTGAAAATATTTTTGCGATCCAATTCTCTATTAACGATGGTTCACAATACGGAAACCTAAATTTTGGAGACTTATTGAATTCTCCAGATAGTCCAAGTGACAATCCTAATCATCCTTATTTAAATGGAGATGATTTCCATAAGCCTTCACAGAACCTTGCGAACGCCTATAAAGTAGGAGAGAATGGATTACCTCTTTTCAACTCGTATAATTCTGCTAATATTAATAGTGAGGATATTATTGATCCAAGACTGGACCATACTATAGGAAGGCCTGGAATAACCTGGAAAGACTGGACACCAATGGCGCAACAAGATAACTGGAGCCGAGATATTGGTACTTATGGCCTTTTTGTAAGAAAAAAGAATATCATTTATCCAACTTCAGACGGGATGGCTTCCAATCCCAACGGTTTTCCCTGGGCATTGGGTAACCTTGACTTTCCGCTTATCAAATACTCAGATTTATTGCTTTGGAAAGCTGAAGCTTCTATAGAAACCGGTGATATTGCTACCGGAATTGAAATTATAAATCGAATTCGGTTAAGGGCTAAAAACTCTCCGTATGTGAAGGATTTTGAAAATCCTAATGAAGACGCGGCCAACTATTTAATCAACCCATATCCAACAAACTTATCTCCTGAAATGGCCATGCAGGCACTAAGGTTTGAAAGAAGGCTGGAATTGGCAAATGAGGGGCACCGGTTTTATGACCTGGTAAGATGGGGTATTGCAGATTCCTATACCAGCGAATATATAGCCAACGAACAGTCCAGAAGACCCTACCTGTCTGGCGCGAGTCTGGAACCTTATGAATACTATCTGCCAATTCCTCAAGTAGAGATCGATGCGAGTGGAGGAACCTATACTCAGCGTCCCGGATATTAATAATCTAATCAAGAAAACAATTAAAATAAACAAGATGAAATCATTGAAAAACATAGCAAAATTCGCCTTCGGCAGCTTGCTCCTTATGCCGTTTTTATTAATGCATTCGTGTAGTGATGAAGACGACAATTTTAGGGATGTAGTGCCAGATTATGCTCAGGCAATTATCAGGTCCTTTGAAGTAAACGGGGAATTTGCACAGATAGACCATACTTCTGCAACTATAGCGATGACTCTTCCGGCTGGAACAGACCTTTCATCAGTCAATGTAGACCTTTCGGTTCCGGAAGGAACCGTGGTTACTCCTGAATCTGGGAGTACAATAGATTTTACCAGTGGTCCTGTAATATTTAAGACCATAGCATCTAATGGAGCCAATAGAGAGTATACAGCAATGGTAGCAGCATATGGAGATCCGAAAATATTAAATTTCGCTATTGGGGATAATGCCGGACAGATCGATGAAGAGAACCATACGATTACCGTGGAAATTGGTAGTCAGGATGGTGATATTACAGATCTTGCGCCCAATTTTGTCATCGCCGACGGGACAAGCGTAGACGTTGCTTCCGGAGTTTCCAGAAATTTCACAAATCCCGTTGCTTATACGGTACTTTCAAATGATGGCTTTACTGCGAGTGAATATTCTGTAATTGTAAATCAAATTGAAGGTCCAAAAATTACTTCTTTTAAGATTGGAGAAGCTGAAGGAGTTATAGATAATGAAGAAAATACGATTTATGTCTCCCTCCCGGCAGGCACCGATATTTCGGCCCTTAGCCCGGTGATTGAAGTTCCGGAAGGTCAGGCAGTCGCTCCAGATTCCCAAGAAGAAATAAATTTCACAGATCCGGTAGAATATACTGTCACTAATTCAGAATCATTGACTAAAACATATATGGTTACAGTGGAAGCTCAGGATGCAGATCCTACATACTATGCTTTTCTTGGAGAACAGGCAGATATCGCTTCCCTTGTGGATGATGATGCAAAAGCAGCTGCGACCTGGATGAAAAATACCTATGGAGAAGATTTCAGATACATTCAGTTTAGTGGAATTACCCCACAATCTATGGCCGAAATAAAGGTCGCCATGATTTACTATTTAACTCCTGCGGAAGATGTGGGCTATAGTGCAACTCCAGATAATGCTTCCACCTTATTACCTCCTGGTTTAAGACCAGGCGGAACCCAGGCGCAAGTTTTAAAGAATTGGGTAAAATCTGGAGGTGATATGCTCATTGCCGGGGACGCCACTCCATTGATATTCTCCATAGATCGCGTTCCTGCAGATTTCTCTGCTCCAAGGGAACCGGGCAATTATGTTTATTCAGAATATGGCTGCTCAGGATCTGCCGGTTGCGTGGATATGGGTAAACCTGCTGATGATATTTGGGGACTGGGAATGCGTCCTTCAAATAATTCGGAAGACAGGCAGGGGCATCCAATATTTGACGGATTAAGTTTTATAGATGGGGAATACCTTGCGCTTCAGAATTCTTCTACCAGGGAAGTGCGTTTGATCTGGTGGCAGCATTTTGACGGAATTCTGAACCCCAGCTGTTGCGGACAGGATGCGGCCTTAACTTTTGAACAGACGCTTCAGGCCACAAAATTTGGGACATTAAGGCATATTGGCGATGCTTTTGGATACGGGGCCGTGTTGTGGAACCCTACTTATGAAGGGAACCATGACAGTTTTGACCAGCAGATCGCTACCGACTTTCAAGGTGCTGTTTTCAGTATTGAAAATACTATTGTTGGCTATGAATGGGATTCCAATGGAACCACTAATGATTTTCAGTCCAATATTGAAACTTTTACCAAAAACATCCTGGATTACCTTTATAATTTGGAAGACTAAAAAATGAATATCATGATATATAAATATAGATTTTATCTGATCTGTTTTTTCTCCCTGGCTATGTTGATGGCTTGTGATAAACGGGAAAATTACGATGAGGGTCTGGATCCTGTACTTAATGTGGTCACCTCACTCCAGGGAAATAGTACCAAAGCGACTATAAACCATCTACAGGGAACGATCAATCTGGTTTTGCCTCCACGAACCGATATTGCCAATGTGGAGTTGAATATCGAAGCACCTGAAGGGGTACAAATTGATCCTCCCAGTGGAACAGTTTTAGATCTTTCTGATAGGGAAATGGTTACTGTTACTTATGGCAATTCAACCAGGAATTACCAGTTGATCACTCGAGTTTTGCCAAGCAAGATTGGTTTTTTGGGTGCCGCGACAACGTATGAAGAACTACTGGCAACGGCAGATGACGATATAGTAGCAGCAGCACAATGGGTAAAAGCAACCTATTCCGAAGATTTTGAATATTTAAATGCCAGTGAGGTAAGTTTTGAAGACCTCCAGGAGGTGAACGTGGTGGTATTTTATTACGATCAGGTGGGCACTTCTGAACTCCCCCCTGTATTTACCGAAGGAAGCGCAAAATCGGCTTTTATCCAATACATGGTGGAAGGTGGTAAAATGTTACTTGGGGGCATGGCCACAAGTTATGCTGAAGTAATAGGTCGCGACCAAAGTGGACTGTTGACTATTCAGGGCAACGGGGAAGGTTTTGATTCGCCCGATACCTGGGCCGTTGACGGCGGCGTAAATTTTGTAAATTCAAAACTCGCCCATCCAATCTATACATTCAATCCCGGATTGATTGAATTTGATGAAAACGGATATGTTCCTGTGATCGACGCAGGTTTTAGAGAAGATCATAATAATCTCTGGGATGCATCTTCCTTATTGGCTCCAGGTAATCAGCCCGGGCAGTTTGGAGAGTTTGAAAGGTTATACAACGGTGTGGTACTTGGCGTATGGAGTGGAGTAGCAGATGAATGCTGCCCTGGTATTATTGAATTCAAACCAAAACCACCATATAGTGGAACCATTATCGCTATTGGAATTGGAGGGATTGAGTGGAATATGAACGATGGTCGAACAAACGAATATCGTGATAATATTGAAGCAATCTATAAGAACTCGATCGATTATTTGAGCACTTTATAAAAACCAAAATTAGCCAAAACTGGCTGGAAGGATTGAATTTTCGGCCAGTTTGGTTTAAAGTAATACCGATATGTTCAAAAATCTCTGCTTCTTTTGTTTAATAATGGTTTCAATGGGATTAAAGGCTCAGCATGGCCGCACTGAAATTAAACTGGATGGTGCTGAATGGTGGAAGAATTTTCAGGAAGCCCACCAGGCTCAATTACATAATTCCCTTTATTCTTTAAGGGATATAAAACCCGATCCATTATGGAAGGAAACGGGTACCGAAAACGGCAGCCTTCTTTTTGACGGATATTCAACCTATCTCGAAATTGAAAATTTCAGCTTAAATAAAAATTTCGCAATTAGTTTTTGGATAGCACCGAGAGCATTTGATAGCGCGATTGATAAGAAAATAGCTTCCGTTCTGGACTTTTATAATCCAATTGATTCAATAGCTATGAGGGTGGGATTGCTTCAGCATGGTCAGTTGGCCCTGGAATACGAGCTTGGCAAAAACAAGCAAAGATTTACAAATGAAAATTCATATGTAAATAAGAACACATGGAATCACGTCTTAATCGTTCAGCAGGATAATAAAATTAAGCTTGAGATCAATAATGAAGAAGTCCTGGAAGATACTTTGAAAATGGATCTTTTGAGTTTCTTTCAAAAAGATTTGAAATTATTGATAGGAAGGAATTCCAATGCCAGTGGGTTTGGTGATAAATTTAAATTCAATATGATAAGCGGGTTGTTAGATGAAATCATCATTAAGAACGATCCTTCAGAGGTTGATAAAATTGATAAAAAGAGATTGGAAAAACTTCAAAATGAAGATATTACCCATGCGCTGCGCCTGGATTTTTCAAAATATAAATCTGAAGACTACAAGCCGGCATATCATGCCACCGCTCCTGCGCACTGGATGAACGAGCCGCATGCACCTTTCTATTACAATGGGAAATATCATTTATTTTATCAGCATAATCCCTTTGGACCTTATTGGGGGCAGATTCATTGGGGACATTGGGTAAGCGAGGACATGGTAAACTGGAAGCATGCTGAAATTGCCCTTGCTCCTGAAAAAGGGGAATTGGACCCGGATGGGATCTGGTCCGGTTCGGCTTTTGTCGGCCCCGGAAATATGCCCATGTTATTTTATACGGCGGGAAATTTGAAAAAGGAACAAAATCAATATACTGCCATTGCTATTCCCAAAGACACCACAGATAAAAATCTTCAGCAATGGGAGAAAACAGACATTATCGTAGATAAGCCTTCAGAATATAAAAAGAATGAGTTCCGTGATCCCTTTGTATTTAAAGTTGATGAAACCTATTACATGATCGTTGGAAGCGGAATTGAAGGAAAAGGGGGAACTGCACCGATATTTGAATCTCAGGATGCCCTCAATTGGGAATATCTTAATCCTTTTTACATTGCAGACATTCAAAAATATCCTTTTTTGGGAGGAGTATGGGAATTGCCTGTTTTTTTGCCATTGACCAGAAAAGACGGTTCAAAAACGAACAAGTATGTCTTTATGGTTTTACCACTGCGGGATGAAGCAGATGTGGAAGTCTTTTATTGGATTGGCGAATTTGACCAACATAAAAAACAATTTGTCCCTGATGATGCAGAGCCGAAACTGCTGGATTATGGTGATTTTGGGTTCACCGGCCCCAGCGGTTTTGTAGACCCAAAAACCGGAAGAACTATTGTTTTTTCTATAGCCCAGGGGAAATATGGGAATATTGATACATACGATATGGGGTGGGCTCATAACGCAGGTCTTCCCATTGAACTATGGTTGAGTGACTCCCAAGAGTTAAGATTTGCTCCCATTGAAGAAGTAAAAACTTTACGAAAAGAAAAACTTTTTTCCTGTAAAGACTGCTCCAAAAAAATCATCAATTCCAAATTGGAGGAGGTACAGGGGGAACAGCTTGAAATCCTTATGGAATTTGAAATTTCCAAACAAAAACAGGGAATTGAAGTACGTCGTACAGAGGATGGTTCAACCAAAGCAATGATCTATTACGATCCTGCAACAAAAACTGTGGTATTTGATAAACTACAGGAAAATCCTGAAAGGGAAGTTAAAGCTTTAAAGGCTCCGGTAGGAGATGCCTCAAAAGTAAAATTGCATATTTTCCTGGACCGTTCGATGATCGAAATTTATATAAATGACGAAGTTTCAATTACCGATAGGATATATTTTAAAGAAGAAGACGCGAAAGGATTGAAAATTATAGGACCTGAAAATGCAAATCTGGAGAGTCTGTCTATCTGGAATCTCAATGGAATTGATTGGGAATATGTCGAATAGATTGAAAAAAGATAATTTATATTTTATGTCTAAAAAAGTAGTTTGTTTTGGAGAAGTTTTATGGGATTTGCTTCCATCAGGAAAAGAAATTGGGGGTGCGCCGCTTAACGTGGCCCTTAGACTTAATTCTTTGAACATATCGACGACTATTATTAGTAGAGTGGGGAATGATGAGCATGGCCGCAAACTGGTGGAATACCTGGAGTCAAAAGGATTAAATTCTTTGATCCAAGAGGATTCAATTTATAATACCGGTTTAGTAGATGTAAAAATTAATGACTCCGGGAATGCCAGTTATGAGATTCAATATCCCGCCGCCTGGGACCATATAGAGTATGAAAATTCTGCAATTAAAACAGTCTCTTCAGCAGATGTTTTTATATATGGAAGTTTAGCCTGTCGAAATGAGAAATCGGCTTCCACCTTATTTAAATTACTTAAGAAAGCAAAATATAAGGTGTTTGACCTAAATCTTCGCAAGCCTTATTATAAAGTAGAAATTCTTTTGAAGCTGATGGAAGAGGCAGATCTTATAAAAGTAAATGAAGAGGAATTAAATGAGATTTGTGAATTGCTTGGAGAAAGGCAATTATCCATAGCTGAGAATATGAAGTTTTTATCAAGGAAAACAAATACAGGCCATTTGTGCGTGACCAGAGGAGCCTGTGGGGTAATTCTTTTACATAAAGATAATTTCTATCATAATACCGGTCATTATATTAAAGTTAAAGACAGCATTGGAGCTGGGGATTCATTTTTAGCGGGCTATATATCAAATTTGATAAAGGGACAGGAACCTAATATTGCTTTGGATTATGCATGCGCAATAGGATCTATTGTTGCTACAAAAAAGGGCGCAAATTCGGAAGTGACCATGGAAGAAGTTAATACCCTAATGTGGCATGATTGAATTTAGGATGGAACCTTAATGTTTATTTACAATGGAAAATTTGAAATAAGTAGATATTGTATAACTAATTGTTTTTTAATGTTTTAAAGTATGTAAAAGTTGCGTAAAAAGCAGAGTTGGAAATAAAATAATCAAAAATATACCACCATGAGAAAATTATTCTTTGCCGCCATTTTATTGTTCAGCTTTATTGGGAATGGACAAACACCTGTTTTACATCTGGATTATAATGAGCAGGATGGTAGTACATTTGCCATTAATAAGGCAGGTTCCCCCGATTTTCAATTATCCAATAATTTCAATAGACCAGAACGGGTTCCAGGTGTTTCTGATAATGCTTTAAGGCTAGATGGATTTTCCACATGGGCAACTGCTGATTTTACCTATAATTTTGATAGGGCGATGACGGTGGAAACCTGGATTTCTATGGAATGCTACCCATCTGACCTTGACAATGGAATAAACAACTCACAACTTAAAGCATCGGCCCTTATCTCCCAAACTATTGGGGAAAACGGATTTAGGATTTCGATAGATACCTATGGGACATGGTGGTTTCAGGTTACCATAAATAGCCAGACCTACTACGTATTTTCACCAGATAAATTTCCGCTTTACCAATGGGCGCATGTGGCGGGAGTTGTAGATGGTCCGGGTAATAAGATAAGGATCTATTTAAATGGAGTGGAGCTGGCTTCAGCAAATATTCCAACCTCAGGAACCATTGAAGAAGCTAATGCGCCGCTGGTAATAGGAAAAACAAATGCCGATAATGAACGTTGGGATGGAATATTTTTAATCAATGCAATAAATGCCACTATTGATGAAACTAAAATATTTGCAACAGCCAGAAGTTCAACCCAGCTGTTACAAACCTATCAGGATGGTCTTGGCACCATGGCTAATTCAGGTTACGATGCAATAGCAGTGCCCTATGGTCGCTTTACCAGGGACGTACAACGACCTCGTTATCACGCCATGCCACCGGCAAGCTGGACCAATGAACCCCATGGATTTTCAGTAGGGCCAGACAATAAATACCACCTGTATTACCAACGAACTGCAAATGGACCATTTAAATTCAGGACTACCTGGGGCCATATGACGAGTATGGACCTGGCAAACTGGATCAACCAAAAAGATGCATTGCGCCCCGAATTGACCACTATCAACGGGTCTACAAATTTCGATACCCAGGGGATTTGGTCCGGTGATGCGATTGTTGAGGGAAATACATCCTATGCCTTTTATACCTGCGTGAGTACTACCGGCGGTATTTATAATCCCGGTATTGCCCTGGCCAAGAGTACAGACGATGGATTCAATAACTGGCAAAAATTAGGCCCTATAATCCCAAAACAGTTTGTAGATGATTTCCGGGATCCTTACCTGTGGAAAGAGGGCAATACGAACCACATGATTATTGGAGCTAAGATTGGGGGGTATAGGATCCCTTTCTTACTATACTTCAACAGATCCACAATTGATGACCTGGCAGCACCAACAGCCTTTTTCCGACTTCTTGCCACAAATGGACCCTGGCTCGGAAATATGGGAAATGCCGGTTTTCGAACCTTTGGGAAATGGGAAACACCTGCTTGTTGTAAATCCTATCGGAGGCAGCAGGACTAGGGATGGTGAAACAGCCGTAAGGGCTATATATTGGATTGGAACCTGGAACGGAAGTAAGTTTGTTCCAGATACACCACAGCACAAAAATGTGGATTTGATATGGGGGCAAATTTCCCCCGCGGTTACTCGAAAACCCAACGGGCAATTGGTAGCCATAGGAATTGTGGATAAACCCCTCATCAACTATGTGGCACGGCACAGTTATGCAAATTGTTTAAAACAAAAAGGTGTAGCCACTGATGTGATTAGTGAATCCATGGGGCATCAAAATTTAGCTATTACCCAGGCCTATCTTAAAGAATTGGATAATTCGGTATTGGATGATACGAGTGAATTGTTGCTCTAATTATTTTTTAAACTATAATTTTCCACAAAATAATCTATATATTTTGGAAGCTGTGAGCCCACGTAATAAGGTAAATTCATCAATAAAAATGGAGTACCATCCGTGGTTTTTGATTCTTCAATATTGAATTTTCCGCCATAAATTCTTATTGCGTAAGGATGATTTACTCTTTCTATAAATTGATGCAAGGATTTTAAAGTGCCTTTTGCCCCGGATTTTATTTCTATAGGAATTACTTTATCCTTATAGGAATAAACCAAATCGACCTCTGAAGAAGATTGATTTTTCTCCCTTACCCAGAAATTTGGTTTCGCATTTGTTATCGTATTCAATGAAATTAACTCCTGAGTAATTAGATGTGGAATTATGGCTCCCTTAAAGGAATTGCTTAAATCTTCCATTCCCAACATCTGCGCCTGAATTCCAAGTGCATGATTTATCAATCCGGTATCTAAAAACTGGAGTCTGGGAGACTTTTTTAAATTTGATTTTACGGGATTCTCCGTATCTGTGGTAGGATAAATAAGTTGAATGATTTTGGCATCATCTAAATTACGCATAGCCTCTCCAACTTCTCTGGATCTATAATTGGAATTTCCAAAATTCTGGAATTTGATACGCTCATCTACATATAAATGGGCCACTGCCATGATGTGTTTTATTACACGCCTTTCTGTGGCATTAGAGGTGTATTTTTCCACATCATTTCTATAAGTACCCCAAATACTTTCATAGACCTTTGGCAGGTCGGCCAAACTTTTAGTTTTTAAATCGGCCTTAACGATTTCGGGCATCCCACCAATAATGGCGTATCTATGAAACAGATCCATTAGTGTAGTATGGGCAAAAGGTTTTATGGGGATACTATTTAATTGGTCAAATGCGGTTTCGTGTTCTAAGGCTTTTAAATATTCAGCAAAATTTAGAGGATATAGATATAAATATTCAATACGACCAACAGGAAAACTTTTTACATCTTTTATAGCAAATTCCAATAAGGAACCTGCTGCAATAACGTGCAATTGGGGTTTATCCTCGTAAAAATAACGCAATAACTGGATAGCTTTGGGCAACTCTTGAATTTCATCTATAAATAACAGGGTAGCATTTATATCCCCTGTAGGTATATTATTGGTAAGAAATAAAGCCTCCACTATAGTTTCTACGTCATCGTATTCTTCAAATACCTTCCTGTCCGCAGCTTTTTCCAAATTTAAAAATATGGAGTTCTTATATTTTTTTGCAAAATCAATCACTAAAGTTGTTTTGCCAACTTGCCTTGCTCCTCTTATTACCAAAGGCTTCCTATTTGTATCTTCTTTCCATTTAACTAAATGGCTACCGATATGTCTTTCGAAATTCATATTTTTTTGTTACATAATATGGGTAAATATATGTATTTTTTGTAATGAAGTTAGGGTATTTTTAAATTTATTTTGTAATGGAATTAGGGTTATTTGTGGAGAGTGCCTACTAACAAGGAATTTTTCGATAGGTCTGAAATCTAATAGGAAATTGAATTCTCATTTAACTCAAGTAGCTAAAAAGGCTGGGGTAACCAAAAAGTTAACCAGGCATATTGCTCGACACAATTTTAAAAATATAGCTTGGGATAAAATTCCGATTCAGATGCTTCAACAATTATATAGACAATCTTCCGTAACCACTACTATGATGTATCGATCAAACTTTACGAATAAAGAAACAGATAAAGCACTGAGTAGTGTGGTGGATTTTTAAAAGAATAATTAATTCCTTTTACCCCTCACTAACTAGAAATATTCATTTATTGGTCTCAAAAATAGTTAAAACTATGCACTTTAGTGCATTTCGCTTTAGCTTCTAAAAACGTGTATCTTTGATGTTATGCCGGACCATCAACGAAGTAATGGACATACGGTAACACGTTTGAGTGCACATATTGTATGGAGTACCAAGTATCGCTATCCCGTTTTAATAGGGGACATTAAGGTTCGATGCCGTACCCTTTTGATCCAGATTTGTGAAGCTGAGGATGTTGTGATTCTGAAAGGTGTGGTTTCAAAGGATCACGTCCATATGCATGTGGAATATCGTCCTTCCTTAAGTATGAGTACTCTAGTGAAGAAGTTAAAGGGAAGAAGTTCACGGAAACTTCAGCAAGAGTTTCCAGTCTTGAAGCAACGTTACTGGGGAAGACAGACATTTCTGGGCTATAGGTTATGGCTGTTGGAGCACAGGAAATATAACTGATGAGATGGTCAATGAATATCTAGAGCATCATCGAAGACCAGACGATGGGGAAAACACAAATTTCATTCTTGAAGATTGACCATAGCGGTGACTTTAAGTCACTAGCCAGAAACTATGGACTTTGAGTCCATAGTGGTTCATTTTACCTCGGTTTACAGATCAGAAAAAGTTGAATGATTAATAATTTTGTTATTTTAATCTTATAATGCTTTCTTCGATAGATTAAGATATTCTACTCTAAGATTTCAATTTATTTATTCTCATATGAAAGTTTCTAACTTTTGGTTTATTCTTTTTACTGCCTTTATAGTTTCTTGCAACTCTAACAGTTCTGATGCTGATTATCAGGTTGGATTCTCCCAATGTTTGAGTAACCACCCGTGGAGAAATTCTATGAATCAGAGCATGAAAATAAAGGCTTCCTTAAATCCTGATTTAAACCTGGAAATAAAAGAGGCTGAAGGAAACAGCCGAAGACAAATCAGGGACATTCGAGAAATGATAGCCGATGGGAAAGACCTGATCATTATTTCTCCCTTGGATCCCGATACAATTGCCCCTGTTGTTGAAGAAGCCCATACAGCAGGAATCCCGGTGATTCTGATTGACAGAAAAGTGAATTCCGAGAGTTATGATGCATTTATAGGTGCAGATAATATTAATGTGGGAAGAAATGCTGCAAATTATATTGCCTCTACCAGTCAGGGTCAAATTAATGTAGTAGAATTAAAGGGGGTAGATAATTCAACCCCCACCAAAGAACGCAGTCTTGGTTTTCACCAGATAGTGGATAATGAAGAGAATATTCTGGTGGTTAAAAGTTTCAAAGGTCTCCCGAAAACTGAATTTGTACAAATGTTAGATTCTATAGGTAACGAAATAGATTTTATCTACGCATTTAATGATGAGTTGGCCAGGCAGGCATGGAAGTTAACCCAAATTAAAGGATTGGAGGATAAAATAAAAATTATCGGGGTAGATGGATTGAGTATACCAGATGGGGGAATTGAGATGGTACAAAAAGGAATGGCCACCGCAACAATATTTTATCCCACCGGAGGAGCTGAAGCTATTGAGTTGGCCACAGATATACTAAACAAGAACAACTACTCCCGCAACAATGTCCTAACAACGATTGTTATTGACCGTTTCAATGCCGAACTGATGAAAAATCAGTTGGATAAAATTTTTCAACAACAGGGGGAAATTGAAGATCAAATTATCGCAATCAACCAAACACAGGATCTGTATTATGCTCAAAATAACCTGCTAAAATCCACAATGGTTTTACTGGCTGTGATACTAAGTTTAGCTATTTACAGTATTTACAGCATTTTTGCGATTAGAAGAAAAAATAAACAACTCCAATCAACTAACAAAAAAATAACCGATCAGCGAAACGAGATTGAAAAAATTGCCCAAGAAGTTAGTCAAAGTAATGAAGCTAAAATGAATTTCTTTACAGGAATCTCACATGAATTTAAAACGCCAATTACGCTTATACAAAGCTCAATAGAATCACTCGCCGGGCATAGTATGATAAAAAGTTCTAAGCTAATGGGCGAAGTGGAACTAATTTATAATAATTCAAACAGGTTACTTCGATTAATCAATAATCTTCTTGATTTTAGGAAGGTTGAGGATCGTAATTTTAATCTAAGGGTTTCTAAAACTAACATTTATACCTTCTCTAAGCATATTCTGAATGATTTTCAAAGAGAGGCTAAGAAAAGTAGCATCCATCTTGAACTGACTTCAAATAATGAAAAACTCGAACTTTTCATTGATCGAAACTTAATGGATAAGGTCTATTTCAATTTGATGTCGAATGCTTTTAAATTCACCCCAGAGAATGGGAATATAACCATTAATATAGTTGATGTTGAAAATACCAATGAGGTAAAAATTCACTTTAAGGACTCAGGAATTGGAATACCTAAAGAGGAGATAAAAAATGTTTTTGACGCTTTTTTCCGAGGATCTACTAATCGAAAAAATAGCTCGGGGATTGGGTTAAACCTTACTAAACAGTTTATCGATTTACATCTGGGGAAAATTGAAGTCAGGTCTAAACATGGAACCGAGTTTATCATTACTTTATTAAAAGGAAAGACCCATTTTAATGAAGATCAGATTATTGAAGAGCATGCCTTAGTGGAAAGCAGTCTGGTTGACTTTTCTTCTGAAAACTTGGAAGATAACGCATATTTACATGATGACAGCCATTCTGATGAGGATCGTTATTCCATTTTAATCATTGAAGATAATAAAGATCTATCTCGATTTCTAAAAAACAAGTTGGGACAGGAATATGATATCTACTTATCTGATGGGACAGATGCGATTGAAATGGCGTTCGGGAATATGCCAGATATCATCATTTGTGATGTGAACTTACCTGAAAAAAGCGGATTTGATATTTGCAGCATACTAAAAAATGATTTAAGAACTTCTCATATCCCGACGGTGATACTTACTGCACTGGGGGATAAGGAATCATATTTAAAGGGCCTTAGTTCCGGTACTGATCTATACTTGACAAAACCGTTTAGTTATGCTATTCTTACCCAATCTTTAAGATCGCTTCTTTTTAACCGGGAAAAGCTACGTTATTACTATATCAATAATATTTACAAAATAGATCAGAAAAATAGTTTTGGAAATCCTGAACAACAGTTCCTTTCAAAACTAAATGAGAATATTAAGATCAATATTGAGAATCCTGAATTCACTGTAGAAAATCTTGCGGAAGATTTAAATATTTCAAGGGTACAATTATACAGAAAGGTTAAGTCTATCCTAGGGATTAGTATTAGCGATTATATAACCAATTTTAAGCTTGAAAATGCAAAAAACTTTCTAAAAAACTCATCTTTAACAGTTGCTGAAATAGCTTATAAAACTGGCTTTAATTCTCCAAGTTACTTCTCCAGAGCTTTCAAAAATAAATACGAAACCACTCCTGCCAGCTACAGGAAATCTTCGACTTAGAGATTACTAGTGATATATACTTAATAATATTTATAGGATTTGATTTAAATCCTTCATAAGGAGGATATGCCGGTTCTGGCTAGTTATCATAATGAAAAAGTTAGGTAACAATTCTACAACTATATCGTTTTCGTTTTTTAAGAAATCTCTAGGATGTCCTTTGCTTATTGGGCTTCTTAAGAAATTTTTATATTCCTTAACATATTGTCTATCATTTGAAACATCTTGAATATATCCAATCTTAATTTTTAAATACTTTAGTTTCAGAAGTTAAATTTTGCATATATGAAAAAAATATGGATCTGGTCGATTACAGCAGCACTCGCAGGATTTCTATTCGGATTTGACACTGTTGTTATTTCCGGTGCAGATCAAACCTTACAAGTGTTATGGAATTCTTCAGATGTTTTTCATGGTGCGGTGGTAATGGGTATGGCACTTTGGGGAACTGTAGTAGGAGCTTTATTAGGAGGAATTCCTACCAAAATATTCGGAAGAAAGAAAACCCTTATAGCGATTGGTTTTCTCTATGCTATATCAGCAATAGGATCTGCGCTATCAAATGATCCTATTACTTTTGCAATTTTCAGATTCTTAGGAGGACTAGGAGTAGGCGCCTCAACAATTGCTGCCCCAGCTTATATTTCAGAAATAGCACCCGCAAAAGATCGCGGTAAATTAGTCGGATTGTATCAGTTTAATATCGTATTTGGTATCCTGATGGCATTCTTTTCTAATTATTTAATTAGTGGGATTAACGATGATGCCTGGAGATGGATGCTCGGAGTTGAGGCTTTTCCGGCTATTTTGTACACAGCTTTTGCTTTTACGATTCCAAAAAGTCCAAGATGGCTAATTTCCAGATCAAGGTTTAAAGAGGCTAAAGAAGTGCTTAAGGTAATTTTTCCAATGGAAAATGCCGAGAATCTAATGATAAAGATCAATACTTCTAAAAAAGGAAACTCTTCTGAAAATATTTTTCTAAAGAAATACAAAACTCCTTTAACACTTGCTTTCCTGATTGCGTTTTTCAATCAGATGTCTGGGATTAATGCATTTCTGTATTATGCCCCCAGAATTTTTGAAGAGGCAGGATTGGAAGCGGATACTTCTTTGCTCAGCAGTATAGGAATTGGTTTGGTAAACCTATTATTTACTTTGTTAGGTATCTATCTAATTGATAGGGTGGGGAGAAGGTTGCTTATGTATATTGGATCTGTAGGATATATAATTTCATTAACATTGGTGTCCTGTGCATTTTTATTTGAATGGCAAAGTCTGGCTGTCCCGGTTTTCCTTTTCCTTTTTATTGCATCCCACGCAGTGGGACAGGGGGCTGTTATCTGGGTATTTATTTCTGAAATTTTTCCTAATCATTTGCGAGGGGAAGGTCAGGCATTCGGCAGTTCGATCCATTGGATATTAGCTGCGCTTATACCTTCCTTGGTGCCCTTAATGTTTACTATCGTTGGTGCTGAATATGTCTTTGGATTCTTTGCCCTTATGATGGTATTGCAATTAATATTTGTAGCAACCTTAATGCCTGAAACAAAAGGTAAATCTCTCGAAGACTTAAGTGAAGAATTCTCACTGCCAAAAACGAACTATTCAGAATATTACAAGAAACAAGATGTATATAATTAATATGAAGAAGCCATATCTCTTAGCCCTAGTACTTTTAATTTTCCTGAATGGCTATGGTCAACAAAATTCTCATGGAAAAATATCAGATTTATCTGAAAAGAATGATAATTATAGACCGAATTTTCATTTTACCCCCAAAAAAAATTGGATGAACGATCCAAATGGGATGTTTTATCTCAATGGTACTTACCACTTGTTCTTTCAGCACTACCCTGAAGAACCTAAGTGGGGTCCTATGCATTGGGGTCATGCTACTTCAAAAGATTTAATTCGTTGGGAAGAAAAATCTATAGCCCTTTACCCAGATGAAAAGGGATATATTTTTTCAGGAAGTGCAGTTGTAGACAAAAATAATACATCCGGTTTGGGTAAAAACGGAATCATTCCAATTATTGCCATGTTCACTTATCATGATATAGTTGGGGAAAGAAATGGGGAGGAAGAATATCAGTCACAGGCTATAGCATTCAGTTTGGACGAAGGTATGACCTGGACGAAATATTCGAGAAATCCTGTAATCAGTAATCCAGGAATACGAGATTTTCGTGACCCAAAAATCCAGTGGGACGGAGAAAATCAGCAATGGTTAATGGTTCTCTCCGCAAACGACAAAACCCTTATTTACACTTCCGGAAATTTGTTAGACTGGGAATTAGCCTCCGAGTTTGGAAAAGGGGTCGGGGGCCATGGAGGTGTATGGGAATGCCCTGACTTCTTTCCGATTAAAGTAAGTAATACGAATGAAACCAAATGGGTGCTTATACAAAGTTTAAATCCTGGTGCTTATAACGGTGGCTCCGGAACCCAATATTTTATCGGTGATTTTGACGGGAAAAATTTTATTCCGGAAAACTATCTAAAAGACCTTCCTGCTGAACATGACTATTGGTTAGATTTTGGAAAGGATAATTATGCCGGGGTTACCTGGTCCAATGCACCTCATGACATTGATGAAAGGGTGTTCATAGGATGGATGTCCAACTGGCAATATGCGCAGGAAGTGCCTACCTATACTTGGCGAAGTGCAATGACAATTCCAAGAGTATTGGAAGTGAAAAAGAAAAATGATAACACATATCGAATTTTTTCTAAGCCTGTAAAGCAATTGGATTCTCTGTCCCAATTGAAGTATTCAAATGATATGGAAAACACAGAGGGCGAGTTCCTTCTTGCAGATAAATCCAGGGTAAATATGGACAAACTCCGGATAAAATTGCAAATTCCTGAAATTGAGAACAGGGAATACAGATTTGAATTAAAGAATTCAACAGGGGATCAGCTGGTTTTTGGATATAATGACAACTCAGGCAACTTTTTTATAGACAGAAGAAATTCAGGTAATACAGGTTTTAGCGAAAATTTCGCCAATAGAATTTCTACAGCTCCCAGAACCTCTGATAAAAATATATTACCCATTGAAATTTTTATAGATAAAACTTCTGTGGAAATCTTCTATGATAGCGGTGAAACGGTAATGACCGAGATTTTTTTTCCACATGCACCTATGGAAAAACTCAGTTTACAAAGTCAAGAAAATGATTTTAGTATTAAAAAACTAAAAGTTTACGAACTACAACTAAACTAAATTAATATGAGAATAAGATTATTTATAAGCCTTTTATCACTGCCTTTTGGGCTTTTTGCCCAACAGGTAAATGTAAGCGGAACAGTTGTTTCAGCAGATGATAATATACCATTATCGGGGGTTTCAGTAATGGTAAATAATACTTCTAAAGGTACTGCTACAGATTTTGATGGAAATTATTCCCTCAACAATGTACCTTCTGATGCCTCTCTCACCTTTAGCTATCTTGGTTTTACCACTCAGGAGGTTCAGGTGAATGGGAGGAGTACTGTTAATATCAACCTGCCGGTGGATTCTGAACAATTGGATGCCGTGGTGGTGACCGGTTATCAAAAAGAAAGAAAAAAGGACATTACTGGTGCTGTTTCGGTAGTAGATGTTGAGGAAATGAAAAAACAAACAGTAGCGAACCCCATTAGAGCTTTACAAGGGCGCGTTCCTGGTATGTTGGTAACAGGAAATGGAGAGCCAAGTTCTCCCACTACAGTCCGTATAAGGGGAATAGGAACATTAAACAATAATGATCCGCTTTATATTATAGATGGTGTGCCTACAAAGGCAGGAATGCATGAACTGAACCCAATGGATATTGAGTCTATTCAGGTTTTAAAAGATGCCTCTGCGGCCAGTATTTATGGTTCTAGGGCAGCAAACGGTGTAATTATCGTTACCACGAAAGCTGGTGAAAAAGGTAAGGCAGTTTTGAATATAAATGCTTATTCCGCAATTTCCAACTACACTACAAAAACCGAGATGCTGAATACTGAAGGTTATGGAGAAGCATTATGGCAGGCATATATTAATAATGGAACAGATCCCAACTCTAATAGTGTACAATATCGTTTTGATTGGGGGGTAGATTCTGAAACAGGAAGGCCTTTTCTAAATAAAGTACTTGTACCTGAATTTCTTGATGATGAAGGAATGCTGAGGGCTTCAAATACAGATTGGTTCGATGAAATAACCAGAATGGGAGTGATCCAAAATTTAGATATGTTTTTATCTAATGGTAACGAGAAAGGCAATTATTACTTTTCTTTAGGCTATTACGATAATGAAGGTATCATTAAGACCACTTATTTTAACCGGCTTTCAGCGAGGATAAATTCCGATTATAAATTATTCAATGATAAAATTACCATTGGCGAAAACCTAAGCATTACCAAAACTAATGAAATTGGTGGCTCTCCAATAAATGAGGCACTTCAGGCCCTTCCAGTTATTCCTGTACATAAAGTTGATGGTGAAGGTTGGGGAGGCCCTGTTGGGGGGATGAATGACAGGCAGAACCCGGTAAGGTTACTGGTAGATAATCAACAGAACGACTATGATTTTCTTAGGATTTTCGGAAACTTCTATGCGGAAGCTATGTTATTGGAAGGAATGAATGTTAGGACAAGCATTGGTATTGATTATGGAAATTTTTTCTCTAAGAACTTCAGAAAAAGATATGAATCGGGATATTTGAATAATCCTGTAAACAGGCTGCAAACTAATCAGAGCCATAATCTTAAAACAACGTGGACTAACACGCTTACCTATAATCGAAATTATGGTGAACACAATCTTAGTGGGCTTCTAGGAACCGAATTATATAGGGAAAAATTTAGCTCGTTCTGGGCATCCAGGGAAGATTTTGTGGTGGAAAATGAAGACTACCTGTATCTGGACGCCGGTACCGGCGAAAAGAATAACGCTGGCTTTGGCGCTGAAAATGTGCTTATGTCTTACTTCTCAAAGATCAATTATTCCTTTAAAGACAGGTATTTAGTTTCTGGAACATTGAGGTATGATGGATCCTCACGATTTGGACAGAATAACCTATATGGCCTTTTCCCGGCATTTTCTTTAGGATGGAGGTTGAGCGAAGAAAGTTTTATAGATGACAACCTGGATTTTGTAAATGATTTAAAATTCCGTTTCGGTTGGGGGGTGACCGGTAACCAGGAGATAGATAATAATGCGATTTATAATATTTACCTTACCGATTATGCCAACACGGCATATGATATCAACGGTGCTGGAAGTGGTGTCCTACCATCCGGGTATAAACTCGTGCAAAATGCGAATCCCAACCTTCGATGGGAAGAAAGTACAATGACCAATTTTGGGCTTGATTTTGAATTATTTAACCAAACCCTCTCTGGTAGTGCGGAATATTATATTAATAAGACCGAGGATATACTCTTACTTCCACCTTATATAGGTGTGCTTGGAGAAGGAGGTAATCAATGGGTAAATGGTGCCTCAATGGAAAATAAAGGTTTTGAAATAAGTCTGGGCACAAGATTGAATATAGACGAAGATCTCTATATTAATTTAGATGGAAATTTAAGCCAGTATAGGAATAAGATCACAGAACTTCCTGCCGAGGTGGTGAATGCCTATGGAGGTGACGGTAGGGGGCAAAACATTCTTGGCCGTCCTATAAATTCATTTTTTGGTTATATAGCCGATGGATTGTTTAGAACAGAAGAAGAGGTTAACAATCACGCAGAGCAGCCCGGAAAAGGGTTGGGTAGAATTAGGTACGCCGACTTAAATGATGATGGCGTGGTCAATGATTTTGATAGGACCTGGATTGGTGTGCCCCATCCCGATTTTACTTACGGTCTCAATGCACAGGTAAACATTCATCAATTTGATCTTTCATTATTGTTACAGGGAGTGGCCGGAATAGATGTTGTAAATGATTTTAAATTCGCTACGGATTTTTGGAGTGTTTCTGAAACAGGTTCCAACAAAGGGAGCCGATTATTAAATGCATGGTCCCCAACAAATCCGAATTCTGATATCCCGGCAATTTCTCTAACTGATGCAAATTTTGAATCTAGGTTCTCTACTTATTTCATCGAAAATGGTTCTTATTTAAAACTCAGAAATGCCCAAGTAGGATATAGCTTTGAAGAGAATGTTACGCGTGACCTACATATGGATTCTTTCAGGATTTATATAGGTGGGGATAATCTTGCCTTATTGGCCAAGAGCGATTCTTTTACAGGTTTGGATCCTGAAAATCCCGGTTACGGATATCCAAACCCCTTAATAATCACAGCCGGTTTAAATCTAAAGTTTTAAATATAATTTATTAGCCAT
Source organism: Gramella sp. AN32 (assembly GCF_023718305.1). Classification (GTDB taxonomy): domain Bacteria; phylum Bacteroidota; class Bacteroidia; order Flavobacteriales; family Flavobacteriaceae; genus Christiangramia; species Christiangramia antarctica. Next base: position 242,745 of record NZ_QEYO01000003.1, on the reverse strand, counting down.
AACAGAATTTCTATATCAGTCGGTGCTGGTCGGCACGAAATGTTTGGCGAATTGCATTTTAAGAATAGATAACAAAAATTATAAACAGATGAAAAAATATATTTTAATTCTACTGATGTTGTGCCTGATCATTGCATCCTGTTCGGATGAATTGGATGTGACTCCAAAAGGTGTTCTTAGTGAAAATCAGATAGATAGACCTGAAGATGCTGAGAAGTTTGTGATTGCGGCATATTCGCAATTAGGAAATGATGAAATTAACCGTCCCTTTAGCTTATGGCAATATGGAGATATGAGATCTGATGATGCCTATAAAGGAGGCCGTGATCCGGGAGATGGCCAGGGATTCCATTTTATGGAAACTTTTACAAATGTTAGACCTGATATGTGGGAAATAGACGGTCTCTGGTTCCATTTATATATAGGTGTTAGAAGAGCTAATGAAGGACTTAGAATTCTTAAGAATTTCACAGAAGATGAATTCCCGGAAGTGGTAAAGCGTCGGGCAGAATTACGTTTTATAAGAGGCCATTTTTATTTTGAATTAAAAAGGCTGTTCAATCGCATTCCATACATTGATGAAAATGTACCTGCTGCAGATTATAAATTAACCACCAATGTAGAGCTTACAAGTCAGGAACTATGGGAAAAAATCGCACAGGATTTTGAATTCGCAGCAGCTAATTTACCTCTGGTGCAGCCCCAGATTGGCCGGGCAGATCAAATTGCAGCCTATGCATACCTAGCAAAAACGAGGCTGTACCAGGCTTATGAAAAGAATGACCAGCACCAGGTGGTAAATGTAAACCAGGAACTGCTTCAAAAGTCTATAGCGGCAGCAGATAAGGTACTCTCTTCCAATCATAGCCTGGAACCGGATTTTGCGAATAATTTTTTATCCGGACCTTATGAAAATGGTGTAGAGTCTTTGTTTGCAGTACAATTTTCGACAAATGACGGTACAGCAAACGGACGCCTGAATTTTGGGGATATGCTAACCGTGCCCCAGGGATTGGGATGTTGTGATTTCAAAAAGCCTTCTCAAAATCTGGCCAATGCTTTTGAAACCAACGGGCAGGGTGTGCCATTGTTGGATTCTTTCAATGCAGAAAATATAAACTTTGAAACCAGTACGGTAGATCCAAGACTGGACCATACCATAGCTCATCCCGGCAATCCTTGGAAATATGAGACAGACCTTATATTTGAAGAAAGCTGGAGCAGGACACCGGAAATTTATGGATTTTATAACTCTCTGAAGGAAAATGTTCAATCAGAAAATTATGAAAATGTAGATCCTTTCTATGGAAATACAAAACCCAGAATAATTTTGAGATATGCTGAAATTTTGTTGATAAAGGCGGAAGCTCTTATAGAGTTAGGAAGACAAGACGAAGCATTGCCCCTTATTAATGAGGTGCGCCAGCGAGCTGCCCAGAGTACAGAGAAATTAGTTGATGCCGAGGGTAATCCCTTAGCTAATTATTATGTAGAAACCTATATGCCCGGAGTTAATATTGACTGGACGACGGAAAATGCACGTAATGCTTTACGCTTTGAAAGAAGGTTAGAGTTAGCTGAGGAAGGAGAGCGGTTTTTCGATCTTGTCCGATGGGGAAGTGCTGAAGAAGTATTAAACCTTTACTTAAATATAGAACAGACCAGAAGAGATTTTCTTCAAGGAGGTTCTTTTATATCAGGTAAACACGAGTATCTCCCAATTCCACAAAATCAGATTTTTTGGAGTGAAGATCGTTATGTTCAAAATCCCGGATATTAGGAAAATGGTTAAAAAAACATCCATATGGATTTTTGTGTGTCTCGCGATGGTGGGTAATATATTAGTTGTGCAGGCACAATATGATGAAGTTTACAGGCCTCAATACCATTTCAGTCCGACTAAAGGATGGATTGGGGATCCGGATGGGCTTATTCATTATAAGGGGGTTTATCATCTTTTCTGGTGGGGGCATGCAGTGTCCAGGGATCTTGTTCACTGGGAAGAATTACCTTATCCTATGCAGGGAGGTCCGGGTGATTTCAGTTATTTTTCCGGTTCCGTAGTAGTAGATAAAAATAATGATTCCGGGTTTGGTAATGAAAGTATGATAGCATTCTACACCAGGCATTATCCGGGCGATACTTTGCCTGAAGCACAGGCAATTTCAGTAAGTAATGATGGGGTCATTTTCAATTACTATAAAAAAAATCCTGTTCTTGATATTAATAAGGTGTTTTTTAGGGATCCTCAGGTTTTTTGGCATGATGAAACGAAGAAGTGGATTATGGCAGTCTCCCTTCCCAATGAACAAAGCGTACACTTCTATTCGTCAGAAAATTTAAAAAAATGGAAGTTCCTGAGTGAATTTAAAGGTTTGGGGGTACAAAATTCCTTTTGGGAGTGTCCCGATCTTTTTGAAGTTCCAGTTAAAGGAAAGAAGGATGAAAAACATTGGGTTTTATTAATAGGCAGAGGGCCAAATAGGGTTCAGTATTTCGTTGGGGATTTTGATGGAAATCGGTTTATACCCTATAGCAATATTGAAAGTTACCTAAAAAGAGGTATAGGACTACAGGGTGAGATTTTTGAGGACTTTGAAGAGGTTCGGTCTAATAAATATTCATCGAACTCAAAAAGAGGTTTCCTCGGCAATCGGTTTTTACTTTCAGAAAATTTTAAAAATGATACGATCGCTTGGGAGTCTTCCTGTTTCCAGATATCCAAACCTGCTATAAATTTTCTCGTTAGTGGAAGTAATGATATTCAAAACCATTCCATTCAATTAATTATAGATAATCGGACCCGGGAAGAATCTGCGGGCAACGGGGATTCCATTTTCAGATGGAAAGGATGGAATGTTGCCAAATGGCTTGGTAAAAGTGCAAAAATCAGGGTTATAGATAAATCTGTAAATGACTCTGCAAATATTGCCATAGACCACATACAATTTTCCGACCAACTCATGGACACCAATCTAGAGCACGGTTTATGGCTGGATTACGGCAATGATTTTTATGCGGCAAGAACGTGGAGGGATTATGATAATAACAGTAAGAGAAAAGTTATGCTTGGCTGGATGGGCAACTGGCGGTATGCCAACCAGGTTCCTACGAGCTGGGGAAAAGGATTTGAATCCATTCCCCGGGAAATTCAGTTAATAGAAACCGGGGAAGGTTTGCGAATTGTTCAAAATCCTATCCCTGAACTAAAAACCTTAAGGACAACTTCCTTCGAATTAAAAGAAATTCCGCTAAAGGCTAATTTGCAACTTTCAAAAATTCCAGAATACGGGAACACCTATGAAATGAATGCGGTTTTTAAATTTACAGGAAACAGTGAATTGCAGATAAACCTTCAGGAAGATGGTAACAAAAGTCTGGTACTAACCTACGACAGTAGCACAAATTTGTTTTCCGTAGACCGAAGTACTACCACCAATGCGACCTCCAAAGAATTTATTGAAAAATTTAAAGGCCTTATGAAGGCACCGGTAAAACTAAAAAATGACCTGCTTGAAATTAGAATTTTTGTAGATCGCTCTTCCGTTGAGATTTTTACGCAGGACGGGGAGAAGGTGTTTAGTGTTTTGACTTTTCCAGGGCCGGAGCAAACCGGAGCTAGTTTACATTCAAAAGGTGATGAGGTAATTATTAAAGGACTTAAGGTATGGAAGCTGAATTCCATATGGAAAAATAAAAATAACAACTAAACTAAAATTGATATTATGAAACGAATAAAACTATCCAGGATTGTATTTTTGTATGGAATTGCAGCAATATTCCTACTCGCACTTGGTGCTTGTGAAAAAGAAGATGATAATAGCGATTTTGATATGGACGCCCCAGTACAAATCCTTTCCTTCAGTATTAATGGTTCTGAAGGTGTTATGGATCAAAGTTCGGGAAAAATCACATTTCAATTGCCTTATGGGACTTCATTAATGGAGGTTGTTCCTGAAATTGACCTTCCGGGAGGAGCAACAATTACACCTAATTTGGGGGAAGCAGTTAGCCTTATGCAGGAAATGAAGTATGTGGTTGTAAACGGAAATGTGTATAAGGAATATATGGTCAGTGCAAAGGTGAACAAGCCTATCACAAGTTTTTCTATTAATGGCACCAAGGCTTCTATTAATGACAATAATAACACGATCTCTCTAACGCTAGAGGGAGAGGTAGATATTACTGCTTTGCAACCGGAGATTACCTTGACCGAAGGGGTGACCACCGATTTAAACCTAAACTCGACAATGGATTTTTCCCAACCTGTAAGTTTAAACGTAACAGGACAGGGACAAACTGAAACTTATACAATCAATGTATCTACTCCTAATTCCGGCTCTAAAATTGCCTTCTTGGGTACAGCCAATGTGCGTGCGGAAATTACGAACCCTGATGAAAAAGCGGCTTCAGACTGGCTGTTTGCCAATTACCAGAACGTCGAATACATTTCATTCCAAGACATTATAGAAGGTGCAAACCTTGGTTATTCTGTTATCTGGTGGCACTTTGATTCTAGCGTGGATCTACCGGAAGTTGCTTTTAATGCAACTGTAACTGATAAATTAAAAACATTTTACGCTGAAGGAGGAGGTTTGTTTTTAACCACTTTTGCTGCCAGATATGTAGAAACCCTGGGGTTGGTCCCACAGGGAAAAGGTCCCAATAATGTATTTGGTGATTTCCTACCTAATGGCTTTGTTGATGAAAATAATTCCTGGGGAATATCTTTTAAAACACGTATCGATCACCCGCTTTTTCAAGGCCTTGAAACTTTTGAAGAAGGTAAGGCAAAATTCCTCGAAAAAGGGACTTTTCGAGTAAACCACACCGCATGGTGGTTCCTTCCGGAATGGGGTGGATACGGAGATGGCTTCGGATGGAGAGAACAAACAGGTGGTATTAACTTGGCTAGTGAAGACTGGGATGATACCTTGGACGGGAGGGTCGCAATTGCTGAATTTCCAGATGAAACAACAGGAGGAAACGCGATTGTAATAGCTTTTGGTGCTTATGACTGGTATAATGAAACAAATGCTGATGGAGAACAAAGTGCCCCCAATGGGTTTTTATCAAATATACATCAGTTGACCAGGAATGCGATTGATTATCTTGAAGGAGAAGATGAGTAATAACATAAATTTAAAAAGATGATTTATTTAAAAAAAATAGCGATTATTTTCCTTGTTATTGCCATAGGTTGTAGTAAGGATAGTACCCCACCAGACGAGGGTGTAGATCCGGGTATATCAAATGAAATTAAACTGGGGATTTATCCCAAGCCTTCTTCAGGCTGGATGGGAGAAACTGACCCCTATAACACCACAGGCTGGGCAGGCGATGTAATGCCTTATTATGAGAACGGTGTTTTTCATCTTTACTTTTTGCACGATGCTTTGTCAAAACCGGCAGGAGAAGGATTTCACGATATTCATGAATTTGAAACAACAGACTTTGTTGATTATGATTACGAAGGGAGGGCTATAGATTATGGCTCTTCTAACGATCCCGATTTTGCAATTGGTACCGGCTCAGTGATTAAAGTACAGGGTACTTATTATTTTTATTATACAGGCCATAATGGCAATTCAGGTTTTTTAGCAAACAATTCCAGGGAAAGTTTGCTGTTAGCGACTAGCAAGGATATGGAAAACTGGACCAAACAGGAGGATTTTATTATTACTGCTCCTAATGGTTATTATGATTTCGATTTCAGGGATCCTCATGTATTCTATAATGAAGAAGCCGGAGAATATTGGATGCTTGTGAGCACTCAAACCGATGCGCGTAAAGCGTTGGTACTATTGTTTACTTCCAGCGATCCGGCAACTGATAATTGGGAAAATCAAGGCGCGCTTTATACCACTTCAGATGAAGAAAATTATTTAATGCTGGAAGTGGCTGATATCTTCAAAATGGGTAATTATTGGTATTTAACGTTTTCAGAAAACTGGGATGATAAAGTTACACATTACAGGGTTGCGGATAGCCCTTCCGGGCCATGGAGAACTCCTGAAAGAGATGTGATTGATGGCCAGTATTTCTATGCGGGAAAAACCGTTTCAGATGGAAACAAAAGATATATCATGGGTTGGACAGCTAGAAGGAGTCCTGAAACAAATTCCGGTAATAAGGAATTCGGTGGCAACCTTGTTGTCCATGAGCTCTATCAACAATCTAATAGTGAAGAGCTGTTTGTAAAAGCTCCAAACAACGTTTCTTCTGCTTTTCCAAGAAACATAAACCTTGATGTGGTAGAATCTTCTGAAAATGCAACTACCGGCACAAACAATTATAATCTGGAGGCTCAGAATGACCAATCGAAGGTAGTTTTTAACAGTTTAGGGAAATCTGCAAAATTATCTGGTACAGTTTCAATTAGCAGTGAAGCGAATGGAGGAATTTTTCTGGCCGGGGGTTCTAATCCTTCTGATTCCTTCAGGATTCAATTAGAACCAAGAAATAACAAAATTATTGCCATTAATAATGGGTCATTTGTAAATGTCGTGAACTTTGATTTTCAGTCAGATAAAGAATACGATTTTGAATTATATATGGATGAATCTGTAGTGGTTTTATATGTAAATGATGAGATCGCTTTCAGCAATCGGGTCTATAATGCATATGATTCAAATTGGGGCCTTTATGCAGAATATGGAGAGGTGACTTTCGATAAGATTCAAGTTAACTTTACTAATTAAATCAAGAAAACAATGAAAAAGTTATTGATAATTGCAGGAATTCTTATACTATATGGATGCCAAAAAACAGATGTTTTTGACAATACGGAAGTTCCATCTTTGGTTTTGAATAGTACGGCTAGTTCAAATTGTATCGCACAAGCGGAGGAGTTGGATTATAAAATTTACCCTATGACCAGTGATGGGTCTAGAGTGGGTGATATGGCGGTTTTGTATGATACGAATGAGCAGGACTTCAATATTTATTTTATAAAAGATATATGGAACGACCCTACTAATGAAAGGCATCCCTGGTATGCATTTGAATCTACAGATTTTTATAACTACAGTGAAACAGGGGAGATTTTGGCTTCAAGTACTGCTTTATGTGATCAGGATTTTGCAATAGGTGCCGGTAGTGTAATGAAAAATAATGACACCTATTATGCTTTTTATACTGGGCATAATCCTAATTCTGGAAATTGTAGTAATTCTGAGCGGGAAGCAATTATGTTAGCCACTTCTAACAATCCAGATCAACTTTTTACGAAAAGGAATAATTTTACAACCATTACGGTACCTAAAAGTCAGGGATTTGATGAAAATGATAATTTTCGGGATCCATTTGTATTTGAAGATGGAGGTCAGTTTCATATGTTAATTTCAGCAAGAAAAAATGTAAATGGGACCTGGCGAGGGGTTATAGCCCATTACACTTCTTCAGATCTGTGGAATTGGGTGTACTCTGATATCCTCTATGATGGTGGGGATGAAATCTACTGGATGATGGAATGTACCGAGGTTTTTAAAATGGGAGGATATTATTATTTGATATATTCAGATCAAATTGGTAAGAATTTATACTATAGGAAAAGTACAACCCTTACAGGATCATGGTCTAAACCTTCAGATTTGAGCCGCTTTGCCGGAAAAGGAATATTTGCTGCCAAGTCTGCAATAGATCAATATGGTGATAGATATTTGTTTGGCTGGAAAAATAACCTAAGTGGCGATACAGATTCTGGAAATTGGAAGTGGGCCGGGAATCTAGTAAGTCATAAAATTTATTCTTTACCAAACGGAGATCTGGCAGCTTCTATCCCTCATACTCTAAAGAACATTATGGAGACCAATAATTATTCAATCACTAAAAATAGTCAGTGGGGGAGTGTAACTAAAACAGATCCAAATGCCGAATCTTATAATTTAATCAGTAACGCCAATTTTGATGTGGCTAATGTTATTTACGATCCGGTAAGTGCAGAAAAATATAAAATAGATGCAGATGTTTCATTCAATTCTTCTAATAAAGATTTTGGGTTTATGATTGGTGCTTGCGACGGATATGAAGATTTCTATAGCCTACGGTTTATACCTTCTGAGAACAGGTTTAGTTTTGATAAACAAAATCGAAGCAATCTCACTACTACATCCATTGCAGAAAATTATGTGCCAATTACACTAACTCCTAATACTATTTATAATATTCAAATAATCATCGAAAATTCTATGGTGGTGGTCTATATTAATGATAAAGCAGCATTATCTAATAGGATTTATAAAGCGACAAATACAAACTGGGGTATTTTTGTAGATAACAGCAATGTGAATTTCGAAAATATAAAATTAACTACCCCTTAAATTATTTTATAAATGAACAGTAAATTAAAAATAACCTGCTTTGGAGAGGTTTTGTGGGATCATTTACCTACAGGAAAAAGAATAGGAGGAGCACCATTGAATGTAGCCCTCCGTTTACAGTCATTAGGGGTCTCAACCACAATGATTAGCAGTGTGGGGAATGATGATAACGGACATGAAATTGGAGAATATCTTGATAAGGCGGGTATAAAATGCTTAATTCAAATTGATAAAAAACTTCCCACTGGGAGTGTATCTGTTTATTTAGATAAAAACGGGGAGGCTCAATATGAAATAAAGGAGCCTTCAGCATGGATGAATATTTTGAAGAATAAAAAAATTAAAAATAATATTGCTGAATGTGATGTTTTTATTTTCGGCAGTCTCATATGTCGTGGTGCTCAATCAAATAAAACACTCGAAAGTATTTTGGAGTTAGCTAAGTATAAAGTTTTTGACGTAAACCTTAGGACACCAAAAATTCCAATTCCATTGCTGGAAAAGCTTATGAAAAAAGCGGACTTTTTGAAATTTAACGAAACAGAAATTTTTACTATAAGTATGGAATTGGGGTTTAAGAGTTCTTCAGTTGCGAGGTGCATTGAATTTATTTCTACTAATACGGGTACTAAGGAAATTTGTGTTACCAGGGGCTCCAAAGGAGTTATTTTCTATACAAATGGAGAATATTTTCACAATAGTGGTTTTAACGTTAAAGTAAAAGATACCGTCGGTGCCGGAGATTCTTTTCTGGCGAGTCTAGTAAAAGGATTACATTCAGGTAAAACTCCTCATATTGCTCTAGATTTAGCCTGCGCTATGGGATCATTAGTCGCTTCGAAAGAAGGAGCAAACTGTAAAGTTGAGGAAATGGAAGTGATAGACTTGATGTGGTTTGATTAGATTAGAAATATGCCCCAAATCTACTATAACTAACCTTGCGCGTGGATCCTGTGCTGTTTTTATAGTGTACGGGAAGTTAAGCGTGAAGTAAAAACAGCAGAGGGCGCATACTACTTATGATTCATAATTTACAGTAAAAATAAGGCCGTTTTTAAGAGGCTACAGATGCATTTACTATAAAAATTTGGTGATTTTCCGCAACATCAATTGTCATGATAAATCCTATTTTTTTGCTTCTAGCCAATGCAGGTAATTCTCTTTGAGCTCAGGATTTTCTGAAAAATAATCTTGATACTGATTCTCTGAATCGAGCATCATCTGAAAAAATTCAAATTTTTCGTCTTTTGCTGCTTTGGTAGTGTACCCAAAATATCCCAATAGTCCCACCATCAATATTCCCAATATTCCGAAGATCACGAGTATATAATTGGGTATGATCATCCCATGTAAAAGCTTTTTATCAATGCCTTTAAGAATTTCATTCAATAATTCATTTTTAGCTTCCTGTTTTTCCAAAAAAGTGTTTAGGTTCTTTTCCAAAGCTTCTGTGGTAATTGGGATGCTCATATTTTGAAGCTCTTTAGAATGTTCTTTAAGTTGTAATACTGATACTTTGAAATCAGCCATCTCATCGGTCATCAGCTCCATGATCTCATCTAATTTTTTCATAGCTTAAATTATTTAAATTCCCATTCCGGTATCCAATCCTCTTTTAATTACCTGTTTTATTAAGTCTTTGGCAATTTTACTGGCCATATTGGTACTAAGTTGTACCGTCTTATCCATCAGTTTTAAACCACTTGATATTTCCTTCATTCCAACACCTTTAGAATTTTCACTGATTTCTGCTATAAGCTTACCACCCGTCATTGATCGATGCACCTCACTCCCTTTCAGATTAGCACCTTTATATTCAAACCGAAACCCCTGTAACTGATTTGATTTATTGATGGAAGGGATTACCTGTACATTACAGGTTTTCATTTTACTGATATATTCATCCAGTGATTTAGGCCGAGTTTCCATCACTTTATTATTGATATGTCTAATGGCCAGTCGCTGCCATTTGAGTTCCTGTAGCTTTTCGTTTTGTACGTCCCGAACCCTGGTAAGCCCTAGCTCCTTGGCTACATTGTCTGCGGCGATCTGACTCCGTTTTCCAATAAAACTATCATTATAGGCTTTCCCATCAAAACCGATCCTGTTCACATATACATGCACATGGGTATGTGCTTTATCCCGATGTACAAACGCAATAGCCTGCCTGTTTTTTAATTCCATTTCTTAAGAAATTTATCTGTGATCATTTTCAATTGTGCTTTGCTTATTTCCTGCCCATCTTTAATGGTAGGACTTAATATAAAACTGAGCGTATTTTGAGTGCATCGCTCATTTTGCGATTGGATGATCTTGAATTCCTCGGTGATCTCTCTCGGGGTCTCTCCAGCCAGGTAATCTTTGAATACCACTTCGGCCTCTTTTTCCTGGTTCCATCCATAATCTATGGAGGCACCGGTACTCGCTATGGAATGTCCTTTCCCGATCATTTTTTGAAGCTTTTTAAATGGGTTCTGATTTCTTCAGCTAATTGCTGCACTTCCTTGGATAATTTGGGATTACTTTTTTTAAACATATTGGCAATCCGACTAAAGTTATTTTTATACTGAACCCGTAGCTGATAGCATTCCAATTGCTCTGGGGTAATGCGTTCGACCATATTGATCTTAAAAGCAGTAGCCCTTAAATACTCTGAAAGGGAAATTCCCGCCCTAGCCGCTCTTTTTTTAAGCAGCTTTTTCTCGTAGATCGAGCAGCGTATCTGGATGTATTCCCGTTTCATTTTTTCCTTTAAATCTTTGCAACCTCCGGGCGCAAAGCAAGATTGTCATGACAATGACACATCTTGCTTTGCCCTCCCAAATGAAATCTCCCTTGTGGCATTTACTTTTTCGATCCTATTTAATTGTTCAATTCGTTACTTGTACTTCTAATTGAAACAAGCTTTTCACTCAGGTCTTTATACCCTTGAAATAGCTCACTTCTATCTTTGGTGTTCTTATAATCCTGAAGTAGCTTTTTTCTATTTTTATTTCCAGCCTGATCATTGTCCAGGTACAGATTTACTTCCCTGTAATTTTTAAAATGGGGAGTGATTTGAAGTAAAAAAGCTAATGAGTTTAAAATAACGATGTCTGAATTTATAAGTTCATCGGGAAATAACTCAGCTAGGTATAACAAATCAAACATACCTTCCAAAAGGATCAAGCGATCTGAATGTGTCTTTAAATGGGTATACGTTTTTGGGGAACTGGATCCTTTGAAATATTTATTCCGAAGTTCCCATCCCCCCTAATTGATTTTGTAAACCCAAAGCGAAGTATTGCTTTCCTTTTAATCTATACCGTACTTCCTTACAATATTGTTATGCTATGAAGATTGAAATTTTCCTGGACTCTAAATATTGAATCAACCCCGGATGCTTTATTGGATTAACTTGGAAAATTTCAATTTTTGGAGTAGTCTCTCTTTTTAAAATAGGCTGCTGAAAAGAAAAAGATTCCTGTTCATTGCTTAAAAATTCCAATGCCAGTTTAACTGAACACTTTTTCATTACCACAATCAAATCCAGCCCGTTTCCGCCCCTTCCTATTCCGAAGTCATACCATCGGTTCAATTTTAAAGAAACCTTGAAAGAGGCCTGTGTTTCTGACCGTAGGGGACTCAGAAACCAGGCTTCTATCCCCGCTATCCTGCTTGGAAAGTGCCCTAGTTTTGCGAGTGTTTCCACGATGCAAATACTACAGGCTCTTTCGCAGGTGAGTCTAGGTAAATTCATTTTTTCTTTCATCAGCATTTTATTTTGATTAAAATGTGCTTATTTGAGTGCTTCCTTATTTTCTCAATTTTCGGCATCATTATTATTTTTGATGACAAAACGATGACGGTCTTAAGTCTTAGTATTACTGCTCTAAGAAGATTCTGTCATCATTCATCAAAAAATGAAGAAATAATTAGTCTTATTTTCTCAGCAGCACATCAAAAAAATGATGAAACGATGCCAATCCCCGAAACCTCCCGAGAACTCAGGGAATTCCATGTCATCACTTTGTCATCAATTCATCATTTTCACTTTTATTTCTCTGATTCAGGCTGAACTCTGATCTTCAAAATGATCCAGAAATAAAAGTTTTATTTATAGTGAAATAGCGTCCTTTGGTAGTGGGTAGGTTGGAGCTGCCGTTTTCCCACAACGTAAACTTTTCATAGCGGTTCGAGTTGGATGTATTTTCAAGTTTCCAATCCTGCTTTAGGATTTTTCTGATCTGGGTCAAATCAGTTCTTAGCCTGGTTTTACTAAGCGCATTTAACGCGTCCATGGGGCATAGATTTATTTCCTGAAGATCATGCTCTTCCATGACCATTAATAAAATACTGGCCAGCTCTTTCTCCACACGGTTTCGGTTATTCTGAACCAGTTTAAAGAGAGCTGGAGTTTCGATTTGTTTTTGGGGTAAACCACATTCGGGTTTGATGTGTGCTATGTAAAGATCGATGCTGAAGAAAATATAAAAATGCCGGGATCTCTTTTTCCAGTGATTCTAAAAAGCCGGTATTTTCCTTTTTTACCGAAGGAACTTTTAATACCCAGAATCGGGTTTCGTGATGATCTATTTTTATGAAATTTTCTTCATTATTACTACAAAGGATAAACTTCCCAAAAAATTCTACTTCCTGTTTGTCTTTTCCTTTCGCTTCTAACTTATTAAAATTGGTAGTGCTTAAATATTTGATGCGCTCGGTCAGTTCTTCTTTATTGAATAAAACTTCATCAATACAAATCAGGAGTTTATTGGCCCAGTCAGCATTAAACTGGCTGCTAAAACTATCATTGGTAAGATAGGTCAGGTTATTTTCAAATATCTGTTTGAGCCATTTTAGAAATGTGCTTTTTCCGGTAGACCGCTCCCTGGATACCAGGCACAAAATGGGTAGTATTTGTGTGGGTTTAGTGTATAATAATTGCAGGTAATTCAATCCCAACTCATAATGATCCCCGAAAATATGTTTTATAAAATCCAGAGATTTGGGACAGCTCCCTTCCATTATCTTATGGCTAAGCGGAGAATAAGTATTATAAAAATTATGATAGGTAGATTGAAAATTTAGATGACTTGGAATACAGGTAAAGCCATCAAATTTTGGAATGCTGGCCAGAAATGTTTTCCCATGATCCTGCCGAATGGTTTCAATATTCCAGGAAACAAGAATTTCATTTACATTCCCGTTTATCGTAGAGCCTCTACAAGTTTGTAATATTGAGTACTTATATATTCAATTTCAGTTTTCATCGTAATCTGGATGCAAAATCAGTTTAAATATATACTGACAAAACATCAATTAAATATACTGAAAATCAATTATTATTGCATAATATTCAATAATAATTTAATTTTATTGATAATAATGCACTTTCATATCTTAGATTTGTTTTAAGTGATTTTCACGTAGCAAATATTATTAAATGAATGCATTTGAGTTTTGAAGTTTTTTCAGAAAAATTGAAAAAATGGGAAAAAGAGCGAAAAATGAAACTTTAAAGGAAAAGTACCGAAATCATTTTTGGCTTTATGGTAATTAATAATAATCTATTGGTCTTGATCCAATTTCAGTTTTATATATTATTAAATCTAATTCTTATGATTTATGGATATATAATAGGTGATGTGCTAAAAAGATATCATTTAGTATCAAAAGAAATGAAATTATAAAAATGATAATTTGTTGTACCTATGTTGTACCAAAATAAAAAAGCCGACTCGTTAAAGTCGGCTTATCCCTTGGTGCGGGCGAGAGGACTCGAACCTCCACACATTGCTGCACTAGATCCTAAGTCTAGCGTGTCTACCAATTCCACCACGCCCGCTTTTGATTTATAGATTCTCATCTAGCGTGTTTACCTCCCGATAGCTATCGGGACCACCACGCCCGCATTCGGACAGCTTAGTTTCACTAAGCGGACGCAAATATAAACATTCCTTTTAAATTACAAATAACATCACAAAAAATTATCTTATTAACTTTACCAAAATGGAAATTTCAGATGGAGAATATTAAAGAATATATTGAAGCAAACAAGAAACGATTTTTAGATGAATTAGTAGAATTACTAAAAATTCCGTCGATTAGTGCTGATAAAGCTTATAAAAAGGATATGCTGAAAACTGCTGAAGCGATAAAAAAGCGTTTGCTGGAAGCGGGTTGTGAAAATGCCGAGATATGCGAAACACCAGGTTTTCCTGTGGTTTATGGAGAGAAATTAATCGATAAGAATCTCCCCACGGTGCTGGTTTATGGCCATTATGATGTGCAGCCACCAGATCCTCTCGATCTTTGGAATTCACCACCATTTGAGCCGGTTATTAAAGAAACGAAAATCCATCCGAAAGGAGCAATTTTTGCCCGTGGCGCCTGTGATGATAAAGGCCAGATGTATATGCATGTGAAGGCGATGGAATTTATGACTAAAAATGATGCTTTGCCCTGCAATGTGAAATTCATGATTGAAGGAGAAGAAGAAGTAGGAAGTGAAAACCTGGACTGGTTTATTAAAAATAATAAGGAGAAATTACAAAATGACGTAATTCTTATTTCAGATACAGGGATGATCGCCAAAGATGTTCCTTCAATTACCACGGGACTTCGCGGACTTTCCTATGTGGAAGTAGAAGTGACGGGCGCTAATCGCGACCTGCATTCAGGATTATATGGCGGTGCCGTGGCTAATCCGCTGAATGTGCTCAGTAAAATGATCGCCTCCTTAACTGATGAAAATAATCATATTACGATACCCGGTTTTTACGATAAAGTAGAAAATCTTTCCGCAGAAGAAAGAAATAAAATGGCTGAAGCACCTTTCAGTCTGGAAGAATATCGGGAGAAACTGGATATTGATGCCGTTTATGGCGAAAAAGATTATTCTACTTTAGAGAGAGCATCGATTCGGCCCACTTTGGATGTGAATGGAATGTGGGGCGGCTATATTGGTGAAGGTGCTAAAACTGTTTTACCTTCCAAAGCTTTTGCGAAAATTTCCATGCGCCTGGTTCCAGATCAGGACTGGTTGGAAATTACCGATCTATTCAAGAAGCATTTTGAAAGCATCGCTCCAGAAGGTGTTCGGGTTGAGGTGAAGCCGCATCATGGAGGATATCCTTACGTGACCCCAATCGATACGATCGCGTACCAGGCGGCAAGTAAAGCTTATGAAGCTACTTTCGGAAAAACTCCTATTCCGCAAAGGAGTGGTGGAAGTATTCCTATTGTTTCCCTTTTCGAAAAAGAGCTAAAAAGTAAGATTATTTTGATGGGATTTGGACTGGATACTGACGCGATCCATTCCCCAAATGAGCATTTTGGAGTCTGGAATTATCTCAAAGGAATAGAAACCATCCCCTATTTCTATAAATATTATACTGAAATGACTAAAAAATAGTTCGTTTATAATGAATTGAGAAAACGCTTACCTTTAATTTTTATAACTACACAAACATGAAACAACTTTTAAGTATCCTAATGCTGGCAACTACCCTTGCATTAATTTCCTGTAATGATCAGGATAAAAAAGAACCTTTGGAAGACGAAAATGAAATGGCTTCCAATGAAAATTTCGAAGTAAAGGTAGATGAGTTTGCCGATCTTAAAATACTTCGCTATCAAATCCCGGGTTGGGAAGATTTAAGTCTGAAAGAACAAAAACTGGTATATTATCTAACGCAGGCAGGCCTTGCCGGGCGTGATATCATGTGGGACCAGAATTATCGCCATAATCTTAAAATTCGCGAAGCTCTTGAAAATATCTATGTGAACTATGAAGGTGATAAAGCTTCAGAAGAATGGGAAAATTTTGAAACTTATTTAAAACGTATATGGTTTTCTAACGGGATCCACCATCATTACTCGAATGCTAAGATCAAACCAGATTTCAGCAAAGATTATTTCGACACCCTTTTAGCCAAAACCAATACTGAACTTAATGGGGAAGTTTATGAAGTAATCTTTAACGAAAAAGATGCTAAAAAAGTTAATTTGAATGAGGCTGATGGACTCATTGAAGGATCAGCAATTAATTTTTATGGTAAGGATGTAACTGCTGCTGAAGTAGACCAATTCTATGCCAATAAAAAATCTCCGGATGCTACGAGGCCTCTTTCTTTCGGGCTCAACTCGAAGCTGGTAAAGGAAAATGGAAAACTGGTAGAGAAAACTTATAAAAGCGGCGGATTGTATGGTGCGGCAATCGACGAGATCATCGACTGGTTGGAAAAAGCTCAAAGTGTTGCTGAAAATCAAAAGCAGGGAGATGCGCTGGGATTATTGATCGAATATTATAAAACAGGCGATCTTAAAACCTGGGATGATTATAACGTTGCCTGGGTGAAAGCCACGGAAGGGAATATTGATTATATCAATGGTTTTATTGAAGTCTATAACGATCCAAAAGGCTATCGCGGTTCCTATGAAAATATCGTGCAGATCAAGGATTTCGATATGTCCAAAAAAATGAGTGTCCTGGAGAATGAGGTGCAGTGGTTTGAAGACAATTCCCCCATTATGGACGAGCACAAAAAAGATTCTGTGGTTGGGGTAACTTATAAAACGGTAATTGTGGCAGGTGAAGCCGGGGATGCCTCACCAAGTACGCCCATTGGAGTAAACCTTCCAAATGCGAACTGGATCAGGAAACAACATGGAAGTAAGTCGGTTTCTTTAGGAAATATCATTGCGGCCTATGAAAGTGCCGGCGGCACAGAAAAATTGAAGGAATTCGCCTATAATGAGGAAGAAGTTGAACTGAGCGAAAAATATGGAAAAGAGGCAGATAAATTACATACAGCCTTACATGAAGTAGTGGGTCACGCTTCCGGGCAAATGAATCCCGGGGTAGGTGAAACCAAAGAAACTTTGAAAAATTATGCTTCTACTTTGGAAGAAGGCCGTGCCGATCTTGTTGGACTTTACTACCTGATGGATCCAAAATTGGAAGAACTTGGGCTTACCGATGATTCAGAAAAGTTGGGAAAAGCGGCTTATAATGACTACATCCGTAACGGAATGATGACACAACTAGTGAGGATCGAACCGGGAGAGGACATTGAAGAAGCGCACATGAGAAACCGACAGTGGGTGAGTGCCTGGGCTTTTGAAAAAGGAAAGGAGCAGGGTGCAATTGAAAAAGTTCAGAAAGACGGAAAAACCTATTTTCATATTACCGATTATGCGAAAATGAGAGAATTGTTTGGGGAATTACTCAAGGAGACCCAGAGAATTAAATCTGAAGGTGATTATCAGGCAGCTAAAGATCTTGTAGAAAATTACGGCGTAAAGGTAGATCAGGAGTTACATAAGCAGGTTTTAGCGAGAAATGAGAAATTCAAATCGGCTCCTTATAGCGGATTTGTAAACCCTGTATGGGTTCCTGAAATGGATGAAAATGGAGAGATCGTTTCCATCAAAGTCACCCAACCTGAATCTTTTGAAGATCAGATGATGGATTATGCCAAAAATTATAGTTTTTTGACGGGTACCGATACAATTAAAAAAAAGGATGAAACTGCGAAGGTAAAAAAGTAAAAATTTTCTTATGATAAATATAAAAGCACGGCGACTGCCGTGCTTTTATATTTATTGAGGGCCACTTAAGTCATTTCGACCGTAGGGAGAAATCTGTTTATAATTTGTCATTGTAAGACGCAGTCGAAGCAATCTAATGTCAAGAAGCTAAGACTGCTTCTGTCATTTCATTCCTTCGCAGTGACGATCTTATTCAAGTGTCATTGCGAGCACAGCGAAGCAACCCCATGATTGAGGCAAACGGTATTTAGAGACTGCCACGTTCATTTCATTCACTCGCAGTGACGAGAAACCAGTCATTGCGAGACGCAGTCGAAGCAATCTACAATGATGAGCTTTCTAGTCTAGATGGAGACTGCTTCAGTCATATCATTTCCTCACAATGACTTTTAAAAATCGGTATTTAGGTAAAGTTCCTCCACTTTTTCCCTTGCCCAGGGCGTCCTTCTTAAAAATTTGAGGCTGGATTTTATGGAAGGATCATTTTTAAAACAGTTGATATCTATTTCATTTGCCAAACCCTTCCATCCGTAATGTGCCACCAGTAGTTCAAGAATATTCGCCAGTTTTATTCCATGTAAAGGATTGTTGGGTTGTGAGTTATCTGGTTTGTCCATTTTTAAACTGATTTATTCTTCCTATTATTACGGGTGTCCATCCCGAACGCAGGGAAGGAATCTCATTCTGAGACTGCTTCTGTCATTTTATTCCCTCGCAGTGGCGTTATAATTGTCATTACGGGACGCAGTCGAAGTAAGCTATTTATCAATTCTTCTTATACTTTCTTTACAAACTTGGTAAGGATCACGATTTGTTGTCCTTCAATCTTGCCTTCTATTTGCCCGGCATTCTCATGATCCAGGGAAATTCTGCGTACAGCTGTGCCCCTTTTTGCCGTCAAACTGGAACCTTTAACATTAAGATCTTTGGTAAGTACTACCGTATCTCCAGCTTCCAGTATAGCTCCATTACTATCTTTATGAACCATAGTATCTTCTGAAAATTCCGTTTTTAGACCTGCTTTTGCCCAATCTTTCACACCCTCATCCATATACATCATGTCCAACAAATCCTGTGGCCAGCCTTCAGCTTTTAATCTATTTAGCATACGCCAGGACATAACCTGTATTGCCGGGATCTGGCTCCACATACTATCATTCAGGCATCTCCAGTGATTTGCCTCTGCTTTTTCAGGATCTTCAATTTGAGTATGACAGGTCTCACAGATCAGAATTTGCTTTTCTGAATCGTCGGGGGAATCTGGAATTTCATATACACTTAAATTTTCTAACGAACCGCAAAGCTCACAGGTAGCATTCGAACGTTGTTTTAATTTTTCTTCCGAAGTCATAGGGTAAATTTGGTTGCGAAGATAGTGATCACCCTATAAATTCAGGGTGACGATACTCATCTTTAGAATTGCCGTCATGCTAAACTCGTTCCAGCATCTCCTTTAATTATTCTTCGACAATTTTCATTTTCCGCAGTAGAAAGGAAGCATTCATATTTTGGCAAATCCCATTCTTTAAATGATAATCAAAATGAAGTTCATCATTTACAATTTCAGCATCAAAATAGAAGTTTTTTACCTCCTTCAATTCTTCGCTGATTTCGCAAAGACTAAGATCGTGGGTAGCAATAATCCCTGTGGAATGACTGGCAACGAGGCGTTGTACAAATTTTCGGGAACCAATCGCCTTGTCTGTACTGTTCGTGCCCTTTAAAATTTCATCCAGGATTATAAAATAATTTTCATCCTCTATTTTGTTTACAATAAACTTCAATCTTTTTAATTCTGAAAAGAAATAGGATTCGTCATCACCCAGTGAATCAGTAGTACGCATACTGGTGATCAATTTTATAGGGGAATAATTACCGGAATCGGCACAAACGGGCAAACCGGTATTAGACATTAAAATTTGCAGGGCGACGGTTCGTAAAAAAGTACTTTTTCCCGCCATATTCGCACCGGTAATGATAAAGAATTGTTCCGAATCTATTTGAAAATCATTATCGATCCGCTTGGAAGGATCAAGCAGTGGATGTCCTAAATTTTTGGCCTGAATTCCCTTGTTTTTTTCTAAGATCTGCGGAAAAATATAGGAATCATGATTAAAACTGAAATTCCCTAAACTATTGTAGGCGTCTATTTTTTCCACTGCGGTAAACCATTTTTCGACTGATTCCTGATACTGTTCGATCCATTTTTCAATGGCATAAGCATAGCGTATATCCCATAAAAAGAAACCATTTACGATAAACCCAAAAAGATAGTTATTCCTTTGATCCAGTGCATCCAGCGCTTTTGAGAATTTATGGAGAACTTCTGAAGCTTTTTCGGTATTGGTAATAATGGAATTTTTGATTTCAACAAGTATGGCTGATTCAAATTCTTCCTTTTCAATAAAACCAATTAACTGATAGTATTGCTGAAAAGTTTCCTGGACCTGCCCGGTTTTTTCTGAAAGATCATTGACTTTTTTTAAATAGAGCGTGGTGATTCCTATACCTACAAAAAGCCAGATTATGGTAAAGGAGCCAGGAACCAGCTCAAAGTAAGCGGCAATAATGATGGATATAGATACTACTGAAAATATATTGGGCAGCCACTTACCGAATTTTGGTACAAAGCTTTTATAATTTTTTATCCAGTCAATCACTATGGTCGATCGGATCCTGGTTTTAATGAGACTGGCCGTGGCGGTAAAATTTTGGCGCCAGTCGGCTTTTTCAGAAAGTTCTTTGACTGATTTTTGTTTTTCTATAATTGCTTCCACATCATTGGATAACAGCATGGACGCTAAGCGGGCACTTCCTCCTTTTAAAGCAGTTCGGTTTAAATATTGAAAGAATGATTTTTTGCCAAAAAGATCAATATCCTGACTAAACTCATGATGCGCCGGCTCAAATTCTTTTCCCTCGGGCAAATCGGAAAAGTCACGGGTGTTTAAAATTCTTAGTTCCTGTTCATTGATTTGCTGCAAGGCCAGGATACGTTCCCGTTCAGCTTTGATATTAGAATGACGGCTTACCAAAAAAAGAAATAAAACCAACATCACAACCACTACAAGAATTAGCAATTGAATATTTCCGAAGAAATAATAAATAGCTACGCCTATTAAAAGGAAATTAAGCAAGCGAAAAATGCTGGAAAAGGCCAGTCGGCTAGTAAGTTCGCTATATTTTTGGGAATATTGTTCCTTGCGGGAAATGTAAAAATCTTTTGCCTGCGTCATTATAAATTTTCGAGTTCTTCTTTAAGTTTTTTTGTGAGTCCGCTAACGACCAGATCATAAGAATGATCGATCAATTCAAGGATTAGTTTGGGATCCAGGCATCCATCCATCACCAGGGTATTCCAATGTTGTTTGTTCATGTGGTAACCGGGTAAAATATTTTCCTCATGCTCTTCTCTTAATTCGATCGCGCGCTCTGGATCACATTTTAGGTTTGCACGTAAGGGAACTTCATCGAGACTAACGATTGTAAACATTTTGCCCATCACTTTAAAAACGAGATTATCCGGGCCAAAGGGTAAGCCTTCGGTCACAGCTTTTTTGCTAAGACAATAGTTCCTGTAAGTATCTATGTTCATCCCCTCCCTGCCCTCCCCAGTGGGGAGGGATTTTTTTAGTCAAGTTTTTTGAATTCTGAATCTTCAATAGTGAGCGCGGTATAGTCCAGTTTCCAGCCGATGGTTTCCACGATTTTTTCCATCAGTAAAATGGTATCCAGCGCCTCTTTCCTCGCTTTATCCATCAAACCGCTTTGCGGAATTTTATCTACAATGCTTTTCTTCGCATCGCGATTAATATCGGTAAGATCTGAGGTGGTAAAGGGATTCGCCCAGCCTTCGCGTTTATCGTAATATTTAAAATCGGTTTCAATAGTGAGCAATTCCGGTTGCGGAAAATTGGTTAAAATGATCCTCTTGTTTTCGTTGTCATTATCCATTCTAACCTTGCTGAGATCAAAACCAATATGCGCTTTTGCGGTCACCAGAACGATCGCTTTCTTTTTTCCCAACACCAAACTTATATATTTCTCCTTCAGATTTTCATAATGATAGATTTCTGAAAAATCACCTTCTACCGTAATAAACTTGCAAACGCTTTTGATCTTATCCATCAATACGACCGATTGTTGCTCTGTATTGGTTTTAGAGCGTTCTTTATTAAAGGCACGAAAGATAAAATAAGCGATTATGGCACCAACGCCCAAGCCTATAAACAGTAATTCCATATTAATTTCCTATTTCCCCAAGATGGGTAAATTTAAATCCTTTTTCAAATTTTAATCCGTATCCCAGCATTCTGTCAAAAGCAATATGCGAAAAAAGTATGATTCCGGCCATCATCACAAACTCATTTTGAATAAAATAACCTATAAAAAATAAGATCACAGCAATGAAACGATGGTGAAAGATATTATATAAAATAGCACCATATTTTTTATTTAGTAGATATCCAAGCATTCCAATATCAGGGACCAGAAATAATCCAACATACCAACCCCAGCTTAGATCCAAATTACTAAAAGCCCAAATTCCGAATAAGAGTAAACCAAATTCTTCCAGTTTTAAGATTGTTTTCATGCTTGCTGAATTTTATAAAGTACCGGCTTACTTGGTGCCGCGTCATTTTCGAAGGAAGCGGGTTGCAGGTTTAAAAAATAATCACCGTCTTCAATTTTGTTGGGAACGTAAATAAGTTCTGTAATCGTAGCATCAAACCGTGTAGCTTTGGGATAATTCCAGAAAGCCTTATGCGCCAGCAATTTCCCTTCATCCTTTTCCTTATCTACGGAAGGCTGATCGATCAATAAATGTTTTATACCGGAATCACGCAGAAATTCAGCTGCCTCTTTTTCCAGATAAGGCCAGTTAGAATGTGAATAGTGCATCGAAATTTTTCCAATATAATTCGGGAGCGTTCGAATAATCACTGCTTCAGCATCAAGATTTTTAAGTTTTTTACTGATTTGTGCCCTTGTGATCACCAGATCTTGTTTTCTTTTTTCGGGTTCTACGGAAATCAATTGGGCCTTAAAAAAGAAAGTTTTCAGGCTTTGCTGAATCGTTTGCATTTCCGGGGTGATATGGCCCACACATTCAGTATGCGTAGCATGCGCGTGTGGATTAAACCAGATATTATTAAAATTAACCGAAGCACCCTGTTTCACCCTGCCCACAAAATTTGCCTCCCGCACCGGAGTGATTTCCGGGTGCTTTAAATACCAGGCCATGGGATTTTTCTCATCCCCACGCAGACTGATAGAAATATCCAGCGGTTTGGAAAAATCGATTTGATAAGATTGACCGCTTCGGCTAATAGTTGCAAGCATTTTCTAAGGTTGATCCTAACAAAGGTAATGTTGATAATTGGTAATTGATAATGGAGAATTAAAAATTGAAATTTTTATTGCTTTTCTATTGAGGCGAAATATAGAAGTTATGCAGTCGTTTTCGATACGGAACTTGCCTGCCGGACGAGGCAGGCGCAGCGGAGTGAGAAATCTCATGTTACTATGCTCAGGACTTTAATGAAATCCTGCTTTCCTAAATAGTTTCTCGTTACAAAAACTTCGCTATCGCAGGCATTTGCCCTTTACAAATGACTGTATGGTTCGTTTCCATTTCAATGCCCGTGGGATTTTTATCAATCTATATAAAACAAATCTGAAGCGATCCCGTCGCTTAAGAATTTTCCCTTTTTTGATATATGAAAGTGCTCGTCTTTTAGCTCCACCAAAGCTTTCGTCATAGGAATTTCAATTTCCTTATAGAAATGGATAAGATATTTATCCCCAAATTTCTTCTGAATATCAACCGGCGAAACTCCGAATTTGGTGCGCAGCCTGGTCATGATAAATTCATTATAACGATCTGTCATACTTAGTTTTTCCATTTGCTGCGGAATTTGATCCTGCTCCAGCGATTTGATGTACAAAGCATTATTGTTAATGTTCCACTTACGGTTTTCTCCATCGAAAGAGTGTGCCGATGGGCCTATTCCTAAATAAGCTTTGCCCAACCAGTAGGCCATGTTGTTCCGGGAATGAAATCCAGGTTTTCCGTAATTTGAAAATTCATAATGCTCAAATCCCGTGTTCGTAAGCGTTTCTACCAAAATATCGAATTGTTCTCGGTAAACTTCGTCCTCAACAGGATCAACTTCTCCGTTTTTTATAAATTTTTCCAAAGCGGTTTTGGGTTCCACGGTCAAAGCATAACTGGAAATATGCGGAATCTTATAATCTAAAGCGATCTGTAAGTTTTCCTTCCATTTTTCGTTGGAAGAACCCGGAATCCCGTAAATAAGATCGATGGATAAATTTTTAAAATACCGGGTTGCAAGCTCCAGGCTTTTCCTGGCTTCTTCCTGATTATGCGCCCGGTTCATCAACTTTAAATCGTCATCAAAAAACGACTGAATTCCAATGCTTAGCCTGTTTATGGGAGAATGGCTCAAATTTTTAATCACCTCTTCAGATAGATCATCCGGATTGGCTTCCAGGGTAATTTCAGCATTTTCAGCAAGTGAATAATTGTCGAAAATAGTTTCGAATATTTTTTCAAGTTCTTCCGAAGTCAATAGGGAAGGAGTGCCGCCCCCAAAATAAATGGTTTCAATATCCCCTTTTATTTCATCTTTCCGAAGCACCAGTTCACGACATAACATCTCCACTAATTGCGACTTCTTTTTAAATGAAGTTGAGAAATGAAAGTCACAGTAGTGACAGGCCTGTTTGCAAAAGGGAATGTGTATATAGATGCCGCTCATCAGTTAGCAATTAACAATGATCAATTTTCACTTTTCGGAGTTATACGGGTAGACTTGAGAATTGAAAACATAATTTTTGAGAGTTCGTCTGCATTTTCAAATAATTCAGCAAACTTCTTTTCCGGGAGATATTCTGAATCTTTCAATAATCGCAACCAGTATTTAGTTTCAAGACTTTCCTTATATGCGATAGAAATTTTAGCAGAAAAATCAGCGTTTGAAATTGCGCCGTTTGCTTCGGCTACATTGGCTCCAATTGAAGTCCCACTTTTTAAGAGCTGTCTTGATAGAATGTATTCTTTTTGAATAGTAAGATCCTTACATAATAGAACAATTTTCAAGGCAAATTGATAGGATTTATCATCCAGAACATTCTTTTTTTCAAATTCAGCCATAGCTCATTGTTTATTGCTAATTATTATTTGATCTTTTTTGGGTTTTGCTTTACAAAGGCTTCCCATCCAGTGTAACTTTTTCCAATTTCAGGTCTGCCGGAATTATAAAAATGGCAAACCGCGGCGGCGAGACCATCAGTTGAATCGAGGTTTTTAGGTAGGGTTTTCAGTTTTAAGAGGCTTTGTAGCATTTTTGCAACCTGTTCCTTGCTGGCATTTCCATTTCCCGTAATGGCCATTTTAATCTTCTTGGGAAGATATTCCGTAATAGGAATTTGGCGGGAAAGTCCGGCGGCCATGGCCACACCCTGCGCCCTTCCCAACTTCAGCATAGATTGTACATTTTTTCCGAAGAATGGAGCCTCGATAGCAATTTCATCGGGATGGTGCGTATCGATGAGTTCAATAGTTCGCTCAAAGATCAACTTTAATTTTATGTAATGATCGTCGTATTTTTTTAGCTGCAGTTCGTTCATCTGAATAAAACTCATCTGTTTATTTTCAATTTTGATAAGGCCGAAACCCATAATCGTGGTTCCGGGATCGATACCCAAAATGATCTTTTCTGAAGACGCGTTTTTTGACAAACCTTAAATAGCTAAATTGTACCGCAAAACTAATTAATAAATAGGCAACACTCCATGTGGTTTGGCGGAATCTTACTTTTAACCTTTTTGCTGTATGTCACGATCATGATCTATTTTTTAATTGGTTTTTACCGTTTAAAAGAAGTTTCATTCGAAAATCGAAATTCAAAATTTGGTTTTTCCATTGTTATTCCCTTCCGAAATGAAGGGAAAAATTTAAAAGATTTATTTGAATCCCTTAAATTTTTGAATTATCCCAAAGAGCTATTTGAGATCATCCTGATAAATGATTTTTCTGAAGATGATTCTTTAAAAATTACAGAAGGGTTTAAAAATGAGGAAACTGAAATAAGTATCAGAATTTTAGAAAATCTAAAACTTTCAAAATTCCCCAAAAAAGATGCGATTGCTCTAGGGATCAAAAGCGCCAGGTTTACTCATATTTGCACGACCGATGCCGATTGTATTTTACCTGAAAACTGGCTCCATGGATTTAATAAACTTTTAATTAAAGCAGATTTTGACCTTATTGCCGGCCCCGTTGGTTTTAAAAGGATTGAAAATTCAAAATGGTTCCAACAACTCGAGGAATTAGACTTTTTAAGCCTTCAGGCTGTAACTATAGGAGCTTTTGGGATTAACAGGCAATTTATGTGCAATGCAGCCAATTTATGTTTTAAAAAGAGCAGTTATCTAAGGGTGCAGGAGGAAATTCAGAAAGTTGATTCAGTAAGCGGGGATGATATCTTTTTACTTCAGGAATTTAAAAAGAGAGGATTTTTAACCGGATTTTCAAAAAACAAGGATCAAATTGTTAGAACCAATTATCAGCAAAGTTTTGCTGAACTCATTCAACAAAGGATCCGGTGGGGGAAAAAGGGAAAATTGTATCAGGGAGCTTTCAGCAAATTGGTTGGGGTTGTTGTGCTTAGCTTAAATATTGTTCTTATCCTGTTTTTGATTTTATCAATCTTTGGATTTTTCAACTGGAAATCTCTATGTTTTGTATTTTTTGGAAAATTCTTACTCGATTTTTTTATGATTCAGGGAGCGGCCAAATTCTTTATGCGTGAACGTATGATGAACTCATTTTTATGGGCAGCCTTTGTTCATCCGTTTTTTATCAGTTGGATTGTAATAGCCTCTCTATTTAGTAAAGTGAAGTGGAAGGGAAGAAGTTTTAAGCAGTGAACAATTAGCAATGAACAATTAGCAATTAACACTTATCAGTGAACAATTATCAGGTATTTAGTTTCCAGTCTCCAGTTTCCAGCCTCCAGCCTCCAACTTCCGGCATTACGATCACTCCGCCTTTACAACCACAGGCATTTTAAAAACTGTAGAAACCGGTATTCCTCTTTTGTTGGCGGGATATATTTTCGGTAAAGAATCAATACTCTGGCGCAGCCACTTACGGATATCCGGTAGCTGATTGGTAATAGTGGGATCTACCTCAATTTCGGTGATTTTAGGATTTCCCGAATGGTCAATTTCCAGATATAAATAAAGCGTATCGTCAATACTTTTGGTGACTACAGGTTGCTGTGCGACAAGTACTGAAATTATAGTTTGATTGATCTTTTTTTCGAAACAGGATCTGGCTTCGGTTAATTCAGAAAGGTTTTTGCATTCTTCAAAAGCGGGGTATTCATCTACTTCCTTCCAGTTTAAAGCCTTGGATTCCTGTTCTAAAACCTCTTCCGAAGAGATTTTTTTGGTCTCAAAATTACAGGACAGGCACAAAAAAAGTAAAGCCGGTAATATAGATTTTCGCATGGATGGTCTGC
Source organism: Gramella sp. AN32 (assembly GCF_023718305.1). Lineage (GTDB taxonomy): Bacteria > Bacteroidota > Bacteroidia > Flavobacteriales > Flavobacteriaceae > Christiangramia > Christiangramia antarctica. The sequence goes on along the minus strand of NZ_QEYO01000003.1, from coordinate 215,339 downwards.
TTTCGGACTTCAAAAATAGTGAAATCTAAGCGCTTAAGAAATTTAGTTTTGAGCAATTATCCAAATAATATTGTCTCCCTGAAGCAAGTGATAAAAAGTTTTAACTAGCGCAGGAAAATGGACGTATTTTTTAGAGTATCTAATTAGATGCTGAAACAAGTTCAGCATGACGGCAATTCTAAAGATCAGTATCGTCACCCTGAACTGGTTTCAGGGTCTATACTACGCAAATAAATACGTCAATGGTAACTTGTCGAAGGGCATTTCGGATGTGCTTCGACACGCCTGCCGCCGGCAGGCAGGCTCAGCAGGACACTAATATACATTAGGAATGAATTACTCAGCTTGAAAAATTTCCTTTCTTAAATCCTGAATGCGATATTCGGCAATTTTCAACATTTTTGGATCCCCGTTGTCTTTAAAAGTTTCAAAATAGTGTACATAAAGGTCAAGGATACTTTGCTTGTCTTCGTAAAAGTTATCCGCAGCGATTGCTTTTTCCAGGTACGCGCGTTCGTTAAATTGATTTTCTTCAAGAGCCTTGTTAAAAAAAGTGTATGCTAATTGATGATTTTCGAGTTGTTTATGGACGAAACCGAGATTTAAATATTCTTTATCCAGTTTTTGATCCTTGATATTCAGGGCCATATGAAAATTTAATTTAGCTTTTTCAAAATCTTTCAACTTATAGTAAATAGAACCAATTTGAGAATAATAAGAGCTATTTCCCGGCTGCATTTTCAGCAGTTTTTGATATACTTCAATCGCATCTTCTTTCCTGCCGGTATTGTTATATGCCCAGGCCAGGTGTTGTAGAACAAATTCTGTTTCCTCACCCAATGCTACCAGTTTTTCATATACCGGGATGGCTTTTTTAAATTGTAGGGAAGCTGTATATGATTGCCCGAGAATTGATAATAATGAGGTGTTCTCCGGTTTGTATTTTAAACCGGTTTTTGCAAGACTCATAGCATTAAATTCATTATTATGTGTCAGTTGATATTTGGCCGTTTTATATAATGCGGCCTGATGTGTAGAATCCAGACCCACGGTTTTAAAGAAATAATCCATAGCAGTGCTGTCTTGCTGCTTTTCTTTTACCAGCCCCAGACGATATTGGAACGAGGCATTCTGCGGATAGGTAGAAGTTAAGTGACTGAAAAGGCTGTCAGCTTCTGCCAGTTTATTTGTTTTCAACAATAATTCTCCGTAATCCATCGCGGTTAAAATATGGCCTGGATTTTCTTTTAGAACTTTTTGATAATTCTGAAGTGCCTTTACTGTATTTCCTTCTTCCTGCTGAAGTTTGGCCAGTTTGAGATGGATTTTATCTGATATTGGATTAGTGTTTTCCATCAACTTGATCGCCTCCCCGTTCTTGCCCACCCTGGCCAGGCTATCTGCAATATTCAAAGCCGAAGATTGCGCCCCGGCCTGAATACTTATAAATATAAAAAGGAATAAAATTCTATGCACCTACTTTAAAAGTTATGGGCAAGGAATACATTACGCTTACTGCTTGTCCATTTTGTGTACCTGGTTCAAATGTTGGGAGTAATTCTAAAACTCGAATAGCTTCAGCTTTAAGTTCCTCACGAGAAGCCCTAGCGTTGATATCAGTAATTTCCCCATTGGTATCAATTTTAAATTGAACGATCACGCGATTTAAACCAGTAAGTCCAAGTTCTTTGCCTAATCCGGTATTGAAATTTTTCTGAACATGCAGGCTAATTTTATCCCGGGTGCATGCTTTTCTTTCTTCTGGAGACAAGCTTTCACAATCTTTAAAAAATGGAGTTTTTTCAACTACAGCAAAAGGAACAGCAGCATAATTTTCCTGATTTCTGTTTAATTCAGATTGGTCGTTAACAGTTTCATTAAGAGAACTATTTTGTGAAGATCTCTCTTCAACAATTTGCTCACTTTGCTTTAAAAGATCTAGAAATTTGGTTTCTTGGTCTGGCGTTAACTGGCCATCATCGTGCATTTTTTCAAGAAATTGAATTAATTCCCCTTCTATGGAAACTTTTTCGGTAAGTGTATTCTCTGCTATTTGCCCGTTATCATCGGTGCAGGCGACATAGGTCAACATAGCCAATAGTAATGGAATGATCATTAAAAATTTAAATTTTGAAACGGTTTTGGATTTGTTCTTTTGTAACATAATAATTCGTTTTTTGATTAATGAATGTTTAAAAAATTGATTGATAAATGAAATATTCTGGGTGCCAAAGGCGGTATTTAAAAGCTGCTCGTAATAGGATTTTTTATCAGATTTTTTCATGGCGTTTTCATCAGCGATAAATTCATGAAGGCTAGCCAGCCTTGCCTGATAAATATAAATGAGCGGATTGAACCAAAACAACATCTTTAGGGTTTCAAAATAAAACAAGTCGGCGCTATGGTTTTGATCTATATGAACCCTTTCGTGGTTCATGATTTGTGCTTTTTGCTCTTCAGTGAGTTGATCTCCTATAAAAATTTTCCTGAAAAATGTAAATGCGGAATCACTATTTTCAACTTCATAGATCTTTATATCCCGATCACTAATCAGTTTCGACTTTTTAGCTAAGCTCATCAGCTTAAAATATTTTATTCCGAAGAAAATAAGGCTGGCTAAAACCCCCACAGCATAGATCAACAAAAAAGGATTGTAAGTAGGCTCAATTTCTGCAACTATAGGTGTAGCCTTTTTGGTATTGATCATAACTTCCGGTAACCAGATTTCGCCTATAGATTGAAAATTTCTTAGCGTTTCGGTTTTTCCCAACTGTGGGATTTTTAAAAATGGCAAAAGCATCGAAACTATTGGCGTAAGCAACAGGTACCAACGATTGTAGTTAAAAAATGTTTCCTTCTTCAATAACAATTCAAAGACCAGGAGGAAACCCATTTGAAACAGGATTACCTGAATTATATAATTAGTCATCATTTTCCTCTTTATTAATTTCCTTTAGTATATTTTCCAAATCTTTGGAATTCAAATCATTTTTCTTCATAAAAAACGAGACCATGCTTTTGAAGGACCCATTAAAATAGTTGTTCATCAACTGATTGATACTTTGATTACTATAGGTTTCTTTTTTCAAAAGCGGGAAATAATTATAACCTTTTCCCTGTTGTTTGTGATCCACAAAACCTTTCGATTCCAAAATTCTCACAATCGTGGAAACAGTATTGTAGGCAGGTTTCGGTTCTGGCATTTTTTCAATGATCGCCGCGACATTTGCTTCCTTAAGTTCCCAAAGAATATGCATTACTTCCTCTTCGGCTTTAGTGAGTTGTTTCATTTTTAAATAATTTGATAATCAAATATAAACTAAATAATTAGTTTAAACTAACAAATTAGTTAAATGTTTTTAAAAATGTAATTATCTTCATTAAAAATATCCGCATGCTAACACTAAGTTTGATCATAATTTCTTTACTACTTATGATATTGGGTTTGCTGGGCAGCTTCCTGCCGGTACTACCTGGCGTTCCTCTAAGCTGGCTTGGGTTGCTTCTCTTTTTTTTCATCCCACTGGTGCCTTTTAATTACTGGCTACTGGGAATCACCTTGCTGGTGGCCATTTTAATTTTTATACTTGACTGGATAATTCCCGCTATGGGGACAAAAAAATTTGGGGGAAGTAAAAAAGGAATGATTGGAGCAACTCTAGGATTGATTGCTGGAATTTTTACGCCCATTCCATTCGCAGTATTAATTGGGCCTTTTATTGGCGCATTTATAGGAGAACTAATAAATAGAAGCGGTTCAAAAACAGCCGGGAAAGCTGCTTTAGGTTCTTTTCTTGGAATCATGGCTTCCAGTTTTATGGAATTTGTCGTTGCATTTTCCTTTTTTGTCCTCTATCTCTATCAGTTTTGGAGTTATAGAGGAATTATCTTTTGATACCGCGCTTTTAACTAATCCTTATCCTTATTTAGTTAAAATTATGCAGGATCGATATTTTTGAACTCTTGATTCGACTATTCTAATATAATAATCTTAAAAGATAATTTTTATTTTCATTATTTTAACAAATATTATGTAAATTCCTTATTCCGTGGAAATTAAGTTATCATTAATCTAGAACTTATGATGATATTTACCAGGAGTTCTTACATTTTTCTATTTTTTGTTGTGCTATTTAGCCATCAGATTTGTGCGCAATTTTACCAAACTACTTCTGTTAATATTCAATTTTTTTCTTCTGCGCCCATTGAAGATATCAGTGCAGTCTCCAGGGAAGGGATATCAGTGTTAAATCCAGATCATGCTGAAATTTCTATAAAAGTTAAAATTCGTTCTTTCCGCTTTAGAAAAGCCCTTATGCAGGAGCATTTTAATGAAAATTATATGGAGAGTGAACGTTATCCGGAAGCCACTTTTAGAGGCAGAAGTATTGAAAAACTCAAGCTTGTTCCCGGTTCATCACAAAAAATAATTTTTCAGGGTAGCTTAATGATTCATGGTGTGGCACAGGAACGGCAAATCCCGGCTATAATAAGCTTAGCTAATGATAAAAAAACAATCCGTCTAACTTCTGAATTCGAAATAAAATGTAAAGATCACGATATTAGAATACCCAGGCTGTTATGGGAAAATATCGCTGAAACCATTGCGGTAAATGTGAATGCCAATTTTCAAATGAGATCAAAATGAAAGAGCTTTGTTTAATTGTAATTTCAACTTTTTATTTAGGCGTCAAAGCGCAGGATATTGATAGCATCATGGCTACTATCCCAGCCGAAGATAACTATAAAACCGAGGCTACTTTTAAAAGCCCCAGGTTGGTGTTGCTACAAACCAATGAAACCCAAAAAGCTAAAAATCTCGCATTTTGGGTCGGCCATAGATTTGGTGATATTGGAGGTGAATTTGGAGGTTCCCACACACTCTATGGTCTTGATGTGGCAACAGATTTATACTTAGGCTTTGATTACGGCATTACAGACCAACTTACGGTTGGAATTGGCCGGAGCAAGTTTAATGAAACGTATAACGCTTTGGTTAAATATAGGGTGTTTTGGCAGGAAGATCAAGGCCTCCCGTTTTCTGCAACATTATTTGCACAATCTGGCTGGATCACAAGAAAGCCTTTTTTTAATGATGAATTTCCTGCAGAATCTGATCGTATATCCCATTTTTTCCAGTTAATAATAGCCAGGAAATTTGGTCCGGGCATATCTCTGATGGCTACTCCCGGTTATTTATTGAGGCCTGATGCCCAGGTACAGGACCTTGATGATCGCAGTAATCTTTTTGTTTTAGGATTTGGCGGACGTTTTAAAATAATGAAACGAATTTCTATCATTGCAGATTATACCATAGTAAATGGGTTGAGCAGGCCGGATAGTTTACAAACTGACTATTTTAATCCCCTGGGAATTGGTATTGAAATTGAGACCGGGGGGCATGTATTTAGTTTAAATTTTCAGAATTCACCATATATAATAGCAAATAATTTTATTCCGAATACCACAAAAAGCTGGTCTGATGGTGGGGTGCGTTTTGGGTTTGCAATTTCGAGGAACTTTAATTTGGCACCAAAACGAGATAGCATAGATAACTGATTTTTTTTCATTTAAATATAGCATTATGAAACGAGGAGAATTTATTAATTCAATGGGAAAGGGAGTCCTGCTAGTATGTTCGGGACCCTGTTTGATGACCTCTTGTAGTAGCGATGATGGTGGGACTGATACACCCCCACCCGGAGGAGGCCCTAGCACGGTAAGTGTGAACCTTTCCATTTTGAGCAATGTTGGAGACCAGACCTCAAAGAATGGGGTTTTGTTTTTCCGGATTGGAGCCGGTAATTCTGCCAGTAATTTTATCGCAACAGAGGCGCTTTGTCCGCACCAGGGAGGAACATTAATATGGAAACAGGATAATGGATTTATTGAGTGTAACCTTCATTTTTCCCGATATGAGACAGACGGGGATGTGATCCAGGGCCCCCAGGGAGCTTCTGGGAACACAAGGGATCTTAAAATTTATCCCGTAACGATTAGCGGCGATACTATTACTGCGACGAAAAGTTAGGTGAGTCTCTCCGGCATTAAGATACTCATTGCAGTCAGAAAAGTCTCTGCATTAAAGGAATTTAGTATTTACACGTTTTCGTTTTATCAGTTTGTATTCTTCTTTTACTTTTGCAAACATGATAATTACAGATACGCATACACATTTATATAGTGATGCATTTGACGCAGATAGAAAAGAGATCATTCAGAAAGCTATTCAACATGGTGTTAAACGATTTTTTATTCCTGCCATAGATTCTGAAACAACCCAAAACATGTATGATCTGGAGAGCACCTTTCCAGATCATATTTTTTTGATGATGGGTCTTCATCCAACGCATGTAAAAGAAAACTACCTGGAAGAATTGAAACTGGTGGAAGAAGAATTGTCAAAAAGGGAATTTTTTGCCATCGGTGAAATTGGGATCGATCTCTACTGGGATAAATCTACCCTGGAAATTCAGCAGGATGCTTTTAGAAAGCAGATACAACTGGCCAAAAAATATAAGCTGCCCATCGTTATTCATTGTCGAGAAGCATTTGATGAGATTTTTGAAATTCTTGAAGAAGAAAAGGATGAAAACTTGTTCGGGATCTTTCACTGCTTTACCGGGACAAAAGAGCAGGCTGAAAAAGCCATCGCTTATAATATGAAATTGGGTATTGGGGGAGTGGTTACTTTTAAAAATGGGGGATTGAATAAATTCATCCATGAAATTCCCTTGACCCATATTGTGCTTGAAACAGATGCGCCTTATCTTGCGCCAACACCTTACCGCGGAAAAAGAAATGAACCTATCTATCTTTTAAAAGTTGCTGAAAAATTAGCAGAATTATATCAAGTACCCCTGGAAAAAATAGCTGAAGTGACCACGAGCAATTCCAAGGAAGTTTTTGGAAAATAAAGCCATTAAAAAGAAATTTTGTTCATTTGTTAAAATAATACCGAATTAAGTGCAGGATTTTGAAGAAATAAGATTTTATCATGATAATGAGGTGAACGCCGCCTTGCAGGAATATGTAAAAAATCCAATGGTTAAATCCCTGCTGAAATTTACGTTTCCCGAAAAGAGCCGCAGAGAAATTGAAGAGATTGTTTTAAGCTGTCATTCCATTAGGGATTTTCAGAGTAAAGTAATTTATAATAGCGTGGGAAGGGTTCTTGAGAAATCCAGCGAGGGATTAACCGATAGTGGTTTTGATGATCTGGAGCCAGATGAATCGTATATGTTTATTTCCAATCATCGCGATATTATTTTGGACACCTGCCTTATTAATTATGCCTTATATAATCATAATCTGGTGATGACTGCTTCTGCGATTGGTGACAACCTTGTTCAAAAACCATTTTTACTGGCATTATCAAGGCTGAATAGAAATTTTCTGGTAAGAAGGAATCAGAGTCCCAGGGAAATGTTACAAAGTAGTAACACGCTTTCTGTTTATATCAAAGATCTACTTCTCAATAAAAAAAGATCGGTTTGGATGGCACAGAGGGAAGGGAGAACGAAAGATGGCAATGATGAAACGCAACAGGGAGTTTTAAAGATGCTGGGAATGGCGAAAGGTGATTTGGATATTTTAGAATATTTATCGAGTTTGAAAATTGTCCCCATTTCCATGTCTTATGAATTCGATCCTACAGATATGCTAAAGATGCCGGAGGTGCTGGCGAAAAGATTGAAAGAGGAATACAAGAAATCTGCAAATGAAGATTTCAATAGTATCATGCAGGGCGCGTTGGGACAAAAGGGTAGGATCCATATTTCCGCGGGAAAAATCTTAAACATGTCTGATTTTTCTGAAATTTCTAATAAGAACCTCTCGGTGAATGATCAATTAAAAGAAGTAGCGAATTTAATTGATGAACGTATTCATAAGAATTTCAAACTCTGGCCTGCCAATTATATTGCCTACGATTTAATAAAAAACCAGGAGGAGTTTAAAGAACATTATACAGAAAAGCAAAAACGGCATTTTGATAGACGGGTGAGCCGAAGGGTAGACGTTAAAAATGCACTTGCTTTAAACAGTTATCTCTTAATGTATGCGAATCCAGTAATCAACAAACTGAAATTGCATGAAGTCTAGATCTCGAATTTTACTGGTATATACCGGTGGAACAATCGGGATGATTAAAGATTACGATTCCGGGGCATTAAAGTCTTTTAATTTCAACGAATTGCTTCAGAATATTCCTGAATTAAAACTTCTCGAACACGATATAGAGACCATAAGTTTCGAAACTCCCATAGATTCTTCAAATATGGATCCTAAATATTGGATTCAGATCGCCAATATCATTTTTGAAAATTATGATGACTACGATGGTTTTGTGGTATTGCATGGGAGCGATACCATGTCTTATACCGCTTCAGCATTGAGCTTTATGTTTGAAAACCTTTCTAAGCCCATCATTTTTACAGGGTCGCAATTACCCATTGGGGACCTTCGAACAGATGCAAAAGAAAACCTTATCACGAGTATACAAATTGCCGGACTCCAAAAAAACGGGAGAGCAGTTATTTCCGAAGTGGGCCTTTATTTTGAATATAAATTATATCGTGCAAACAGGACAACAAAATTAAATGCGGAACATTTTCAGGCATTTTCTTCGATGAATTTTCCACCTTTGGCTGAATCTGGTGTCTATCTTTCAGTCAATGAAAGTAATTTATGGAAGACGAATCGCAAGCAAAAGATGAAACTTCATACAGATTTTGATACGGAAATTTTAATTTTAAAACTTTTTCCGGGAATAAATGCGAGTACGGTAGAACATATTTTATCCAAGGAAAATTTAAAGGGAGTTGTACTGGAAACCTATGGGAGTGGGAACACCTCAAGTGAGCCCTGGTTCTTAAATATTTTGAAAGAAAAAGTAAGTTCTGGCCTTAGTATAATCAACGTAACTCAGTGTGTAGCAGGCAGTGTGATGATGGGTCAATACGAAACTAGCATTGGTTTAAAAAAGATTGGGGTGGTCTCGGGAAAGGATATTACAACCGAGGCAGCCGTCTCTAAATTAATGTATTTACTGGGTAAAAATTTATCCCCAAAAATCTTTAAAACGATCTTTGAAACATCTTTACGTGGCGAAATGTCTTAAAATTAACGTGGCATTCTTGATAGCCAACAATATTTTTTGTTATTTGGCGCTCCGAAACAATTTAAAGAGAGGTGGCCGAGTGGTCGAAGGCGCACGCCTGGAAAGTGTGTATACGTCACAAGCGTATCGAGGGTTCGAATCCCTTCCTCTCTGCTAAGTGTTTTTATTAAAAATAATTTATATCTTTAAACCTTTAACTAATTAATTAAGACAAACAGTAATGAAAAGATTATTTTCTATTTTGGTAATCGCCGCGATTACGGTTCTTGGGGCCAACAATTTAAAAGCGGCTAATAACGCAAACGTGTTGCCATCTACGGTTATGACTTTTGTTCAGGATGACGAAGAAACTACGACCGTTGATGATGAAATTGAAGAAGAAACCCTGGGTTTCCATCAACAATTAAAAAAGCGATTTATTGAGGGTGGACCTGCGTTCATGGGGATTGTACTCCTATGTTTGATCCTGGGGCTTGCAATCGCAATTGAGAGAATTATCTTTTTAAACCTTGCCACAACCAACACTAAGAAATTAGCGCTGGATGTAGAAGATGCTTTGAATAGCGGTGGTATTGAAGCTGCTAAGGAAGTTTGTAGAAATACATCGGGTCCTGTTGCTTCTATCTATTATCAGGGACTGGACAGGGCAGATGAAAGTATTGAAGCAGCTGAAAAAGCTGTTGTTGCTTATGGTGGCGTTCAAATGGGACAACTTGAAAAGAATGTTTCCTGGGTATCTTTATTTATCGCACTTGCTCCTATGCTTGGGTTTATGGGTACGGTAATCGGGATGATCGATGCATTTGATAAAATTGAAGCTGCCGGGGATATGAACCCTTCTTTAGTTGCGGGTGGTATTAAAATCGCACTTTTAACTACAGTATTTGGTTTGATCGTGGCGATTATTCTTCAGATTTTTTATAACTACATTATCGCTAAGATTGATAGTATCGTAAATGATATGGAAGATGCTTCTATCACTTTAATCGATATGCTTGTAGCTTATAAGACTAAAAAAAGAATTTAAGACTAAATAAATTATGACTTTACATAAAGTATTAAAATATCTGGCACTTGTTATTGGAGTGATAGGAATGATCTTTCTGGGAAGGATTATTGCTACCGGTGACACCGCCATCAAAGCCTCCGCAGATTTGCAGGGTAGCCATCTTGATCCTTACATGTGGGTTGCTTATATAGTTTTACTAATCGTCATTGTATTGGTAGCTATTTATGTGATAATTGGCTTGTTTAGAGGAAATATTAAGAACACTTTGATTGCTATTGGCTCATTTCTTGCGGTTATTGGCATAGCGTATGTTCTTAGTGACGGGACGCAGCAAATCCTTAAAGATGGTACTACGCTTTCAGCGTCGGGAGATCATTGGGTTGGCGCAGGATTAATAACCTTTTACATCCTGGGTGGTATTGCTATCCTAGCAATGGTACTCTCAGGAGTGAAAAAATTAGCTAAATAATTATGGCAAGGAGATCAGCACCGGAAGTTAATGCAGGTTCCATGGCAGATATCGCCTTCTTGCTACTTATCTTTTTCCTGGTAACAACTACCATCGAAACTGATAGTGGTATTAGTAGGAGATTACCTGAATGGCAGGATGAGAAACAGGACCCACCGGATATCAAGCAAAGAAATATCTTTGAAGTCCTTGTTAACAGTAATAATCAATTACTGGTTGAAGATGAGGAAATGGCTTTGAAAGATTTGCGCAAGGCAGCAGTTGAATTTCTGGACAATGGAGGAGGAACAGGTGATGAAGCCTGTGATTTTTGTCAGGGTGCAGGAGCTGATAACTCTTCAGTAAATCCTAAAAAGGCAGTTATTTCCCTGGTGAATAACCGTGGAACTGAATATGGGACTTATATTGCTGTTCAAAATGAACTGGTTGCGGCATATAATGAACTTAGGGACCGCGAGGCTCTAAGAATGTTTGGAACTACATTTACTCAAATGGAAGCTAATTATAATGATCCTAAATACAATGGGGACAAAGACGCTTTAGAAGAAAAAATTTCAGTGATCAAAAATATGATCCCCCAAATTCTTTCTGAAGCTGAACCTATGACTTCAAGCTAGGAATGCTAACAAGAAAACAATTTAATTATGTCTAAATTTAAAAAGAAAAAATCTGGAGATTTGCCTGCGATCAACACGGCATCTTTACCTGATATTGTTTTCATGCTCCTGTTTTTCTTTATGGTTGCTACGGTAATGCGTGAAAATACGTTGATGATCGAAAATAGACTTCCTTTTGCAGATCAGGTTGAAAAACTTGATAAAAAGGATTTGATCATGTATATCTACGCAGGGAAACCAAGTAAAAGATATCAAAAAACATATGGCTCAGAAGCCCGTATCCAGTTGAATGATAAATTTGCCAGTGTTTCTGAAATACAGCAATTCATATATTCTGAAAGGGAATCTAAAAGGGAAGAACTTATTCCTTATTTAACCACCGCGTTAAAAGTGGATAGAGAAACCAATATGGGTCTTGTATCAGATATTAAACAGGAATTGAGAAAAGCTGAAGCTCTAAAAATTAACTATACAACTGTTAAGGGAGCTGCAAATCAGAATATAAAATAGAAATATTTTTGATCTTATAAAAAAACATCCTGCTCTGGGTTACACCAGACAGGATGTTTTTTTATATTTAAACTTTACTATCCTTTATGACCAGGAACCTAATTGCGCTGATTTTTATGTTAATGCCCATTTTATCCTTTTCTCAGGATGAGGAACGGCATTATGAAATATCAGATTCTATTCCTTTTACAATTGACAGTTTATACAGGGAAGATCAATTCTACATAGGCTTTAGTTTTAATCTGGTCACTAATTTACCTAAAGAGGTTTCCCAGGAAAGTTTCTCTGGAGGGATTCATGTTGGATTTATTAGGGATTTTCCACTCAATGAGAGAAGAAATATTGCTCTGGGAATAGGGGCCGGCTGGTCTATAAACAGCTATGGTCAGAACCTGGCGATCCAGAAAGGCGAAAATGGGGAAACAAGCTTTTCAAGTCTGGAAAACTTAAATTATACCACGAATAGATTTACTACTCAACTGTTAGAAATGCCCATTGAATTTAGATGGAGAACCTCTACCCCCGAAACTTATAAGTTTTGGAGGATTTACACTGGGTTTCGATTGGGATACATGTATAACTTCCGCAGTAATTATAAGAATGGCTCAACTCAGATAATTTTAAATGATATTCCCGAACTGAATAGATTTAGATTGGGTACAACGTTCACCTTTGGTTATAACACCTTTAATTTCCAGTTCTATTATGCATTAAATCCGTTCTTTAAGGATGCATTCTTAAATGAGAAACCTATTGATATGACTACGCTTCAAATAGGGTTAAACTTTTATATACTATAGCCAGAATTTGAGTACGATGATTTGAGGAGCTATTCCAATAACTAATCCCAGAAATAATTCCCATGGCGTATGGGCTTTATAATAAAGTCGTGAGGAAGCAGTAAGTCCGGTAGCGATTATTAAAAAGCAGATGGTGTAAATAAAATAAAGGTGGAAATAAATACAAAAGGCAACGAAGAACATTAGTAGTCCGCCGATTCCCATCATATGTAAACTTATTTTCAGTTTTAAAAAGGTAAGAATATAAGCGATAAGGGTAGAAGCTAATATTCCAACGAAGTAAAAATAGAGTGCTGGATAATTATAAACGTTTAGTATCTGGTAAAGCACCATAAAGCATAGCAGGCTAAAAAAGAACAGTGGCCATCTCCTCTCCGCAACGTTCCTTAAAAAAACATTGCTTGCTTTTCCTAAATTTTTTAGTAGGAAATAAAAAACAATAGGGATGAAAATGGTGATAATTGCAATTGCTAAAAGCTTGGCTTTAACAATATCTTCTGGAAAGTACCGGGGAATTAATAAGAAATAGAGCAAACTCCCCAAAAATGGCATCCAAACCGGGTGAAATAGATAAGAAGCGAGTTTTAAAACCTGTTTCATTAAATCTCTTTACGAAGTCTTGCCACAGGAATATCCAGTTGTTCGCGATACTTTGCAACCGTTCTTCTGGCAATGGGATAACCTTTTTCTAATAAAACCTTCGCCAGTTTTTCATCGGTTAAAGGTTTTCTTTTATTTTCCTCTTCTATAGACATTTCAAGGATCTTTTTAATCTCTCTGGTTGAAACTTCTTCTCCCTGGTCATTGGTCATCGATTCAGAAAAGAATTCCTTGATCAGTTTTGTGCCATACGGCGTATCCACATATTTTGAATTGGCCACCCTGGAAACTGTGGAAACATCCATTTCAATTTCATCAGCGATATCTTTAAGGATCATAGGGCGCAAATTTCGCTCGTCTCCGGTTAAGAAATATTCTTTTTGATAGTTCATAATAGAACTCATAGTCACCATCAATGTTTGCTGCCTTTGCTTGATCGCTTCTATAAACCACTTGGCAGCATCCAGTTTCTGCTTTATGAACATTACCGCATCCTTCTGTGCCTTGGTTTTTTCTTTGGCTTCCTTGTATCCTTTCATCATGTTGCTGTAATCCCTGGAAATATGCATTTCCGGAGCATTTCGCCCATTTAAGGTCAACTGCAGTTCACCATCTTCAATTTTAATGGCAAAATCTGGGATTACATGCTCGACCATGCGCAAATTTCCGGCGAAAGAACCACCCGGTTTAGGATTTAAGTGTTCAATCACTTCAATGGCGTCACGCAATTCATCCTCCGTTATATCATGACGGGAAAGTAATTTTTTATAATGCTTTTTACTGAACTGGTCAAAAGAGCGTTCCATAATATCCAAGGCAAGAGCGACAGATTTAGTAGATTCCTTTCTTCGCAATTGAATTAGTAAGCATTCTTGAAGACTTCTGGCTCCTACGCCAGCAGGATCCAGTTTTTGTACTTTATTGAGCACATTCTCAACAGTTTCTTCATCGGTATAAATATTCATGGTAAAGGCCAAATCATCCACAATATCCATGATATCACGGCGAATGTATCCGCTTTCATCAACACTTCCTACAAGAAATTCAGCGATTTCCTTCTCAATTTCACTAAAACGGAAGGTATTGAGCTGAGTTATTAAGTGTTGGGTAAAAGAAGTCCCTGCAGCATACGGAACGTGTTTGTCCTCATCATCTGCACTGTAATTATTGGACTGAAGGCGATAACTTGGAATTTCATCATCACTTAAATATTCATCTATATCAATTTCAGTTTCAATAGATTCATAATCTTCTTCATCAGAGTTTTCATTGCTCATTTCATCATACTCATCAACCCTTTCTTCTTTCCCGTCTTCCAATGCCGGATTCTCTTCCATTTCCTGTTTAATTCGTTGTTCAAAAGCCATCGTGGGCAATTGAATTAACTTCATCAACTGGATTTGTTGTGGAGATAATTTCTGGGATAATTTAAAATTTAATTGTTGTTTAAGCATAATAAAAACTATGTCCTTCATAACAAAAATAAGGAAAATACAAGCCAAAATGTGTTTGGCACGACAACTGTGGTGGTAAACTTTTGTTAATGTGAACCTTTGAGATTCTTAAGATTTCTGAATTTTTTGGGTAGGGGTAGGGAAAATTGAAGTTGTTCTGATGTAAGGGGGTGTTGAAATTTTAATTTCCGGGCAAAAAGAAAAAGACTTTTCCCTTTAAAAAATTCAGAATGTATATTCGAATAAATCTTGTCCCCCACAAGTGGATAACCAGAGTCTGATAAATGAATTCTTATTTGATGGGTTCTGCCAGTTTCCGGTTTAGCTCTTATTAAGGTATAATTCATACCGTCAATTTTATAGGATGCTAAAACTGTTACTATGGTTTTGGATTTTTTCCCCTGAATTGGAATTTCAATATTTTTAGTTCCATCCAGTTTTCCATAGACGAGCGCCACATATTCTTTTTCGATACATTTATTCTGAAAGTCCTGCTGGAGTTTACGTAAAGAGGTTTGGGTTTTAGCACATACAACTAAACCGGAGGTGGAACTATCTAAACGGTGCGCAGGAAGTGGATTATTTAATGCATCAGTTTCTCCCGAGAATTTAAGATTATAAGGCAAACAATTTTCCAGTGTTTTAAAGAAATTACCGCTTGTGGGCAAACCAGGAGGTTTATTTACAACAGCCACAAATTCATCTTCGAAAAGCACTGGAATTTGAAGTTCAAAAATCTTGTTTACTTGGTTGTCTTGTAATAAATCTATTTGCATTCCTTTTTCAACCCACAAAGAAGTTGTGGCAGGAATCCCATCAACTAAGATTTGTTTTTTCTTTATTGCTTTTTTGAGGGAACTTTTTGTAGGGCAGTTTATAAAAATGGAAACCGCATATTCCTGCAATCTAATTTTTTGGGAGACTGCAGGAACAATATGCGTTTCGAGTATTTTCAAAATTTAGAATTCTGCGTTCTGTGGAGTTCTGGGGAAAGGAATTACGTCCCTGATATTAGACATTCCGGTGGCAAATTGTACCAGTCTTTCAAAACCGAGGCCAAATCCACTATGCACACAGGTACCAAATTTTCGCGTATCTAGGTACCACCAAAGTTCTTCCTCAGGAATATTTAATTCCTGCATTTTTTCTTTCAAAACATCCAGTCTTTCTTCCCGCTGGCTTCCACCAACGATCTCACCAATCCCGGGGAAAAGAATATCCATCGCCCGTACGGTTTTTCCATCTTCATTTAATCTCATATAGAAAGCCTTGATCTTCGCAGGATAATCAAAAAGTATGACCGGAGATTTAAAATGCTTTTCTACCAGAAAGCGCTCATGTTCACTTTGAAGATCGGCGCCCCATTCTTCAATAATATAGTTGAATTTCTTCTTTTTATTTGGCTTGGAATTCTTCAGTATTTCGATCGCCTCCGTATAACTAACTCTTTTAAAGTTATTATCCAGAACGAAATTCAATTTCTCCAGAAGGTCCATTTCACTGCGTTCCAGTTTAGGCTTGGCATTATTTTCAGTGACAAAACGCTTATTTAAAAATTCCAGGTCTTCCTGGCAATTTTCAAGTACATATTTAATCACATATTTAATGAAATCTTCCGCAAGGTCCATATTTCCGTCCAGGTCACAAAAGGCAACTTCGGGTTCAATCATCCAAAATTCAGCTAAATGCCGGGAAGTATTTGAATTCTCTGCCCTAAACGTTGGGCCAAACGTATAAACCTGCCCTAAGGCCAAAGCAAAAGTTTCTGCTTCTAACTGTCCGGAAACTGTAAGATTGGTTTCCTTTCCGAAGAAATCATCTTTATAATTGATAGAGCCATCTTCATTTTTTGAAGGATTTTTTAAATCCATCGCAGTCACTTTAAACATTTCCCCGGCACCTTCAGCATCACTACCCGTGATAATTGGAGTATTTACATAATAAAAATTCTTTTCCTGAAAATATTTATGCACGGCAAAAGAAAGTTTGCTCCGTAGCCTCATCACTGCTCCGAAAGTATTTGTTCTTACGCGTAAATGAGCCTGTTCCCGAAGTTTTTCAAGACTATGCTTTTTTGGGGATAAGATGGTTAATTTCACCTCGTCGGGATTGGCATCGCCCAGAATTTTTAATTCCTGCACTTCAACTTCAACCCGTTGCTGACTTCCCTGACTCTCCTGTAACGTTCCTTTTACTGAAATTGCTGCTCCCACATTAATCCTTTTCAGCGTTTCTTCGGAAGTGTTTTCAAAATCTATGACACACTGAAGGTTATTTATGGTAGATCCATCATTTAAAGCAATGAACCGGTTGCTGCGAAAAGAACGCACCCAACCCCTAATATGAAATTCCTGTAAAAACTGATCGCTTTCTAATATTTCAGCGATTTTGGCTTGAATCATTTCTTCAAAAATTTTAAGGGACAAAGATAGTTTTTCGCATGAAGCTTAACAAGTATGCGGCTTCCTAAAGTCCGGGATATTTAAATTAATTCTTCCGGCTCATCTTCGGTTTCGATGATCTTCATGGCCGGTTCTTTTAAGACCTCTTTATTAGCGATACTGCGTTCCAACGAAAGCAGCATACTTGGTAGTAACAAAAGATTTGAAAGCATGGCAAAAAGCAGGGTGGCCGATACAAGGCCACCCAAAGCAACGGTTCCCCCAAAACTACTGATCATAAATACGGAAAATCCAAAGAATAAAACAATGGATGTATAAAACATGCTTACGCCGGTTTCACGTAAAGCCGCATACACCGAACGTTTAATTTTCCAGTCATTAACTTTAAGTTCCTGCCTGTATTTTGCCAGAAAGTGAATCGTGTCATCTACTGATATCCCAAAAGCAATACTAAAAACCAAAATTGTAGAAGGTTTAATGGGTACTCCCAAAAAGCCCATCATCCCTGCGGTTATTAATAAAGGTAAAAGGTTGGGCACAAGCGAAATCAAGATCATTCTAAAACTTCTAAACATCCAGGCCATAAGGATTGCAATTAAAAAAATTGCCAAACCAAGTGAGATGATAAGGTTCTTAACCAAATACGTTGTTCCTTTTTGAAATAATAAAGCTTTTCCGGTTAAATTCACGTCATATCTTTCCGGTGGAAAAATTTTCTCGATCTGCGGAATTAGATCTTCTTCAATTTCCTCCATTTTTTCAGTTCCCACATCTTTCATAAAAGTGGTGATGCGGGCGTACTGTCCGGTTGAATCTACATAAGATTGCAACAAACTCTCTTCTGAAGCGATTCCTTTGGCATAGGGGAGAATAAAATTCTGCTCCTGTGAAGTTGGTAACTGATAATATTTTGGATTTCCATTATAATAAGCCTGTTTAGAATACTTCGCGAGCCTGGTGACTGAAAGTGGGTTAGATAATTCAGGAATATCTTTAATGATATCTTCAAGTTTATCCATTCGCTTAAGGGTGGAAAGTTTCAGGACACTTTTTGGTTTTTTTGCATCGATAAAAATTTCCAATGGCATCACCCCATCAAATTCTTGTTCAAAGAACTTTACGTCTTCAAAGAATTGGGTATTATGTGGCATGTCTTCCAGTAAACTTCCGGAGATCTTAATATTATAAATTCCAATAATGCTTAAAACCAGAAGTGCTATTGAAGAAATATAAATAGTGATCCTCTTTTTTCTTACCATTTTCTCCATCCAGTGTACAAACCCGCCAATCCATCGCTTGTTCAAATGCCTTAAATGCCTGTCTTTGGGAGTTTGTAGATAGCTGTAAATAATTGGAATGATCAGCAAGCTTAAAACAAAGATCGCCAGGATATTGATGGAAGCGACAACTCCAAATTCCCTGAGCAATTTACTATCTGTCAAAATAAAAGTAGCAAAACCGGAAGCCGTGGTTAAGTTGGTCATCAAAGTTGCATTCCCTATTTTGGTAATTACCCGTTGTAAGGATTTCGCCTGGTTCCCGTGATTTTGAATCTCCTGCTGATATTTATTAATTAGAAAAATACAGTTTGGAATTCCAATTACAATAATAAGCGGAGGAATAAGCGCCGTTAAAATGGTGATCTCGTAATTGAGCAGGCCAATAAAACCAAAAGCCCACATTACCCCGATACAAACGGTAAACATGGAAATAAGCGTGGCGCGTATCGACCTAAAGAAGAAAAAGAATATTAAAGAAGTTACCACTAAGGCTGCCAGGATAAAAAGGCCAATTTCGTCGATGATGTTTTGAGAATTCAGCGTACGTATATAGGGCATGCCTGAAATTCGCACATCGATACCATAGTCTGCTTCGAATTTCTCGATGAGCGGATTTAATTCTTCCAGCACAAAAATCTTTCTGGCTTTTGTATTTACCAGTTCCTGGTTAAGATAAAGGGCAGATTGTATCGTATTGGAATGGGAACTGTAAACCAGATTTTCGTAAAAGGGAAGTTCGGTAAAAAGTTTATTTTCAAAATCCTTCAGCTGAATACTATCCGGGCTGTTGGTTTTCAGAATCGGAACCATTTCAAACCGCTTGGGATTTTCACGCTTTTTCAGCTCCTTTAAACTTGCAGGCGAAATGATATAATCAACTTCAGGATATTTGGTAAGCCTATCGGTTAAAGCATTCCAGGCTTTAAATTTCTCAGTATTAAAAAGTGCAGAATCTTTTACCCCCAAAAGGATAAGGTTTCCCTCTTCGCCAAACCTGTTCAAAAAATCCTGATATACCACATTTACCGGATGCTCATCTGGCATGAGGTTAGCTTCCGTAAAAGAGAAACGCATGTTTTTCCATTGAGTACTAAGCAGAATCGTAATTATGGCAATTATTACCATGATCACTATGCGATTTCTTAAAATTAAGCGAGCGATGGAATTCCAAAATCCAAAGCTAAAAATCTTATGCATGTTAGTTTTTTAGCGGCGCAAAGGTAAAAAATAGGTACGAAACCATTTGGCTTTAAGATATTAATCTTTTAGCACCTATAACTCAAGAATGAGCGTGAATTTAAATGAAAAATTCTCCTTAAAAGTTGGCAGGTGATAAGCACCATATCTATAAGCAGTGCTTAGCCCAAAACCGGCAAATATTTTATTAAGTTCCATCCCAACTTCAGAGAAACCTTTATCTAAAGTATCAAATTCAATATTGATATGATCCTGTGGGTTTTGAAAATCCCCGATCGCAAACCTGGAAATAAAAACAAGTTCAGGTTTTAGTTGCTCGGTGATATTAAATGGTCTCAATTGATGTCTCACATGGAACATGGCCTGTCTATCACTAAAGAATTCATTAAAATACATGGTTTCAAAACTATTTCGACCCGCAACGGAAAATCTTTGAAAAATTTCCAGCTCATTGGGATTGTTGGGAAAGGAATGAAAGGCATGGGTTAAAGGGAAATCTCCAAAAACATAGTTTCCTTCCAGAATAAATTCGGTCCGTGATTTGTCCAGTCTTTTAATTTCATGATCTGCCCTAACCCCCAATCTGGTAAAAGTAAAATCACCATCTGCTAAATTCCTGAAAGACTGTTCGATTTGACCGGTAAACTGCGGAAAGTTTTTTTCAGTCATTACAGTTCTATCCGGAGTGCTGAGATATTTAGAAAATGGTCGCCACAAAAATGAAAATATCGCGGTAGATAAATTATAATCGCTAAACAACTGGTCATTGTATAAATACTGGTAATCCTGAATTTGTGTGATCTCATCCCTTTTCAACCTTAATTCGCCATTAAAATTTGAAGTGATTTGATGCTCAATTCCCGTCCAGTAAGTTTGATAAGTATAGAAAAAATCAGCATTTACAGACCGCGGCTCTATAAGCGAAAAAGGATTGTCCCCTTTCAAAAATTTGACTGATCCTGTTTCATCAATGTCTTTAGAAACATAAAATTTGAGCGTGGTAGACGTTCGGGGATTGAGATAAAAATTTGCGCCGGCTCCATATTTTAAGGCCTCATCACCAAAACCATAGGTGGTATAGCCTTCCAGGCTAAAATTTTCAAATAATTTCTCATTTGTTCTAAGGCCTAAACCTAAACGAAGCCCTTCATAAACATTCGTTTTGAAAATTTTGCTGATATCCAGGTCAACAATCCCAATAGGATAATAACCTCTGGAAATAGCATCTTTCACCTGTAATTTTCGTTTTACATTCCCGCTTTGGATGAGGGAGTCTACTTTTGCTTTCGCCGCCATATCTCGATTTGTAAACGGAATTAGCCTTTCAGTTTCCCAAAAATCAGGTTTTCTCTCCGTAGCTTCCAGATTTACCATAATTTTAGCAATCCTTCTTTTTTCGTAAGGTTCTCCGGGAATTAAAATTTCCTCATTTTTTGAGCTGACCGTAAGATACAGGTCATTGGGTAGAATTGGTGATTTAAGAAGTCTTTGGAAAAACCCTCTTTTTTGTTGAATAGCCCCTACACTTATTGACCCCCCAAAAATGGCAATTTCCTTACCTCCTTTTCCCGGTCTAATTGTTGTTTCCTGTGTAGATGGAAACCAGATATTTTCCTCTTTTAGATAGGTATAACTATGGTCTACCTGCAGTTTGATCGCTCCCAGCAATTGCGCGGTAGCTTTTTGAATCGCATAGGTTTCTGTGTCCAGATATAGAATTCCTTCCAGGCCCGCAACGATCCTATCCCTTTTCGGTTTAAAATAGATCATATAAGCAGGACGATTGCCCTGGATGGTATCCAGAATTTTAAAAGAGTAATTTTCCAGTGCTTCGCGTCCCAATGGAGAAGCATATTCTGTTTTAAAAAGGGAATAGTTGTTTTTATAGAGCGAAAAAGGATTTACCTCAAGCGCCAGCACCTCATAAACAGGATTTTCAAAACCGGCCGTTTCTACACCTTCAACAACTTCAATAGTTCCTTTTCCTTTTTCAAAATAATGGGTTGATGCTTTTTCAGATAAATAAGCCCGGCCGTCATTTAAAATTGTTTCAATTTCTGCGGAAGTAGAATCAGCTGAAAGATTTAAATCTCCGGTCTCATTATCGACAATAAATTTTGTGTAGCTCTTATAACTGAAGTTTTCCAGGTACTTTTCAGGATCGTTTCGATTTTTGTTGTCTAAAGCTTTCTGAATAATAGTATTGGCAGGATTTGGTCCAGCAGAAATAACCACCTCATTCAAATTTTGCATGGAAGGCTTTAAACTAATCTCAATAAAAATTGTAGCTGTGTAAAGTGTGGTTTTCCTACTCTGAAAACCTATATAGGAAATAGAAATCTCTACGGAATCTTTCTCTACAGGAAGTTGAAAACTACCGTCGATATTAGTGAGAATTGTGGTTCCTTCTGAAGTTTCAATGTGTGCGTAGGGAAGTGGTTCCCTGTTTTCCTGGTTTAAAATTCTTCCTTTAATAATTCCTTGGGCACATAGCGAAAAGTTGCAGATAAGAAAAAGGACCAGGAGAATTGACCGCATTGATATAATTTGGGATTAAATTACGTTTTTAATAAAAAATGCCGGAGAAAAACTAAGATATTTTAGTTTGCCCCGGCATGATGCTTTTAAGAGTGTATCTTTTATACAGTCATGATCTCTTTTTCTTTCACATTAAAGATTTCATCGATCTTGCTAATGTGACTATCCGTTAACTCCTGAATCTCTGCTTCAGCATTTTTTAAGAGATCTTCAGAAATATCCAACTTCTTCAATTCGTTATTTGCGTTTTTACGATCATTTCTTACCCCAACTTTTGCATCTTCCGCTTCAGCTTTTGCCTGTTTTGAAAGTTGTATCCTTCTTTCCTCAGTTAAGGGTGGTACGTTAATGATTACGCTTTCCCCATTATTCATAGGATTAAATCCAAGGTTTGCGTGCATAATCCCTCTTTGAATTTCACCAATCATACTTTTTTCAAAAGGTTGGATGCTAAGCGTCCTGGCATCTGGAGTATTCACATTCGCCACTTGTTGTAATGGTGTTTGAGATCCATAATATTCTACCATTACACTCCCCAGCATACTCGGGCTGGCTTTCCCGGCGCGAATATTTGTAAGTTGTTTTCTTAGGTGAGAGATAGCTTTTTCCATCCCTTCTTTGGTTTCCTCCAGAATAAATTCAACTTCGTCCATGCTAATATATTTTTTCTGTTTTTTATAAATTTACTTTAGTCCCAATATTTTCACCGGTCACTACTCTTAAAAGATTTCCCGGAGTATTCATGTCGAACACTACAATGGGAAGTTCATTTTCCTGACTTAGCGTAAAAGCGGTGGTATCCATCACTTTTAAACCTTTCTTGATCACATCTTCAAAGCTAATAAAATCAAATTTAGTGGCTTTTTTATCTTTTTCAGGATCTGCATTGTAAATCCCATCAACCCGTGTACCTTTCAGGATAACGTCTGCATTAATTTCAATAGCCCTTAAAACTGCTGCAGAATCTGTGGTAAAATAGGGATTACCGGTTCCACCTCCAAATATTACAACTCTGCCTTTTTCTAAATGCCGGATAGCTTTTCTTCGGATAAAAGGTTCAGCCACCTCATTGATCTTAATGGCAGATTGCAGCCTGGTTTGTATCTCTGCATCCTCCAGTGCGCTTTGTAAAGCGAGCCCGTTTATAACGGTGGCAAGCATTCCCATGTGATCACCCTGGACGCGATCCATGCCGCGGCTGGCTCCGGAAACACCTCGAAAAATATTTCCGCCACCTATCACGATGGCGAGTTCAATTCCATGGTCTACTACACTTTTAATTTCCTCGGCATATTCTGCCAAACGCTTTGGATCTATGCCATATTGACGTTCGCCCATTAGCGCTTCTCCGGAAAGTTTCAAAAGTATTCGTTTATAATGCATAGCAGATTTTTAATTAATCGTTGCAAATATAGCTAATATCTGAATTTGTAAAATATTCTGAAGTTAATTTGGAAAGCTTTAGCAACTTCGTTCCGTTTTAAATGCCTGACAGTTTTATCTAGCTGTATTTAAAAAAATTAGAAGTGGCTGGATTTTTGCTACTTTTGAGAAAGGAACATTTAAAAAAAAATTCAATGGGAATCTATGGATATTACATCATCGCCGGGATTATTTTTCTGGTTAGCATGTATGTGAGCAACAAACTAAAAAGCAAATTTAAGAAGTATTCTAAAGTCCATCTTCAAAATGGATTAAGCGGTAGGGAGATCGCCGAAAAAATGCTTCATGATAATGGAATTAATGATGTAAAGGTGATTTCCACACCTGGAATGCTTTCAGATCATTACAATCCTGCCAAGAAAACGGTTAACCTTAGTGAAGGCGTTTTTTCGCAACGTAATGCTGCGGCTGCTGCGGTTGCTGCCCACGAATGTGGACATGCCGTACAACATGCCAAAGCTTATAGCTGGTTACAAATGAGGAGTAAATTGGTGCCAGTGGTAAGTATTGCCTCTAAATTTTCGCAATGGGCTATTTTTGGTGGATTGATACTGATGACTATGGTTGGAGCAGGAGTAGGAAAAACCGTGTTGTTAATTGGAATTATTATGTATGGTTTAGGAACACTCTTTAGTTTTATAACACTTCCTGTGGAATATGATGCTAGTAAGCGTGCACTGGTTTGGTTGGAAACAGAAAATATGTTAACCAGAGCGGAGCATGATGCTGCAGAAGATTCGCTGAAATGGGCAGCAAGGACTTATGTAGTAGCAGCTGTTGGTTCACTGGCCACTTTATTATATTTTGTAAGCTTATATATGGGCAGGGATTAGTAAATTCTTCACTCGAGTATATGAAGAGGATTATTTGACTATATTTTTTTTATTAAAAAACTACTTTTAATAGACATTAAATTTTGATCTGCCTGTTAATTTGCTGGTTTAAGGAAATGAAAGTTTCGGTTCTGGACACACCTTCGATCGCCTGAATGTCTTTGTTTAAAACATTCATCAAATGTTCATTATCCCTACAAAGGATTTTTAGGAAAATAGACCAGTTACCCGTAGTGTAATGACTTTCGATAACTTCAGGTATTTGCTTTAGCTTTTGAACTGCCTGGGGATTGCTTACTGCTTTATCCAGATAGACTCCTACAAAAGCCATAGTCTTATACCCCAACATTTTGGCGTTCAGCATCATCTTTGAACCCTCAATAAGTCCGGAATTTTCCAGTTTTCGAAGCCTTTGGTGCACCGCGGCCCCGGTTATCCCTATTCCTTTGGCAATTTCTAAGATGGGGCGTTTGGCATCTTCCATTAAAGCAGTAAGAATTGTTTTATCGATTCCGTCCAGCTTTACATTCTCTTTAATCATTTTCATTTGGGGAAATTTTTTGATTGTAAAGCTAATTTACAAAAAATGCTTTCAAATATTAATTACCCACCGCACCAAATGGATTATATCCTAGATAATCTACCTCTTTTTCTTTAAAAATAATACCATGAGTTTCTAATTTTTTGAGTATGGGTTCGTAAACCTCTTTTTTAATAGGAAGTTGTACTCCCGGAGTTTCAATTTCACCATTTAAGATCATAATCGTAGCGATAGCAACGGGTAAACCCACCGTTTTAGCCATAGCAGTGTAGGTTTGATTTTCGCCAACACTTACCATGGTGGAATCTATCTGGTGCATTTTTCCATTTAACTCATAACCGAATTTGTGGTACATCACGATCATATCTTTATCATCTTCAGATAAAGTCCATTTATCCATTAATATCTTCTGAAGCGCCATTGCGGGTGTAGCGTCTTTAATCCCGATTTTTTTACTAGGATTAAAGAGGTCGAGTTCAATCAATTTTTCCCACATGATATCATCCTGATCGATCTTTAAATTATGCCGCACTTTTAGTTCTACAGAATCACTTGGAGAATAAGGAAGAAAAGAATTTATAAAATCACGATAGCTCATTTCTTCAGAATTGTTCATGGCGAAACTATCATCAGTCATTCCTAATTGAACGAACATATTCCAGGCACGACTAAAACCTACTTTCCTAATAGTCCCGCGGTATAAAGTAAGTATCTCATCCAGCCCATAAATACTTTGATATTTTAAGGAATTTCGGTTTGCGTAACCTTCAAATTTTCCATAGCCTTCAATTTCCAGAAATTCTGTCCTTCGGAAAAGTCGGTGATAGGGGATGTATTTATATTTTCCTTCCTGGATAAATTCAGCAACACCTCCCTGGCCGGCCACCACCACATTTCGTGGGTTCCAGGTAAACTTATAGTTCCAGAGATTGTTATCGCTTTCCGGAGCCACCAGGCCGCCGGTAAAAGATTCAAAAAGAACCATTTTTCCGCCTTTTTCCCGAATCCGGTTCAAGGCCTGCATCGCGCTCATATGATCAATTCCCGGGTCTACCCCA
Organism: Gramella sp. AN32; assembly: GCF_023718305.1. Lineage (GTDB taxonomy): Bacteria > Bacteroidota > Bacteroidia > Flavobacteriales > Flavobacteriaceae > Christiangramia > Christiangramia antarctica. Next base: position 189,467 of record NZ_QEYO01000003.1, on the reverse strand, counting down.
ATCTCATTCATAAAAACAAGTCCTTTCTTCCTGGCTTCTTCATCCAAAGCCTGCATCTCTTCGCTTATATAGGAAGCAGTAACCATACTTTTTCCAAACCTGAGACAATCCCGAGCCACCTCAATATGAAATCTGGCGGGCAACATGGAAATGACAATATTGGCTCTTTTTACAGCAATTTCCCGACTTTCAGAATTAAAAATATCCAGTTCAAAAGCTTCGCAGCGACGATGGTCTTTACAAGCTTTTTTGGCATTTTCAAGTTGAAGATCCCCAATTCTCAAGTGCAGATTTTCAGTTTTTGCCTGATCGAGTAAGTAACTTATGAGGGCAGAGGTAGATTTTCCCGCGCCCACAATTAATATTTCTCGCATAAAATAAATTAGTTTTGTGTAGTGCAAACGAATGTACTAATCTTTAGGAGGAAATAAAATTTGAATATGCAGCGAAAATTTTTAATTACTGGGGCGATATTGGGTTTAATTGCGGTACTATTTGGAGCTTTTGCTGCGCATGGTCTAAAAGATCTCCTTTCTGTAGAAAGTATTGCAACTTTTGAAACGGGAGTGAAATTTCAAATGTACCATGCACTTCTCTTTTTAATTTTAGGCAGCCTGGAATCTCAGCTTAAAAAATTGAATAATTTAATTTTTTTTATGTTTTTAAGTGGGATTATCCTCTTTTCAGGTTCCATTTACCTGCTTGCTACGAATAGTCTATATGCGTTCGATGCTGCAAAAATAGCTATGCTCACACCGCTTGGAGGAACAATTTTAATCACGGGCTGGGGGATGTTGATATGGAGGTTTATAAAGTTAAAATCGAAATAAATTAAAACAGATTAGCACTTTATCTACTTAAGATTTTTACTTTTGTACCACTATACACACAACAGAATTGATTTTTTATGGTTGAAAACACCCAAATTACGAAAACGATTTCGTTAGAGGATTACGGGATCAACAATGCTAAAGTTCATTATCAACTATCTCCAAAAAAACTTCACGACAAAACGATTGAAATGGGACAGGGGCAGGATACTGCTTTCGGTGCCCTAGCGGTGAATACCGGTGAGTTTACCGGGAGGTCTCCAAAGGATCGCTTTATAGTTGAAGATGCGATCACCAAAGACAAAGTTTGGTGGGGAAATATTAATATTCCGTTTGATGCAAAAAAATTCGACCTCCTTTATAATAAGGTGGTAGCTTATTTAGGCGGAAAAGAAATCTTTGCCCGTGATGCTTATGCCTGTGCCGATGAGGAATATAGATTGAATATTCGGATCATTAACGAATATCCATGGTCTAACATGTTTTCCTATAATATGTTCCTGAGACCAAATGAGTTTGAGCTTGAAAATTTTAAAGAAGACTGGCTGGTGGTAAACGCACCTGGATTTAAAGCTAATCCTAAAGTTGATGGAACCCGTCAGGAGAACTTCGCGATCTTAAATTTTAGTAAAAAAATTGTTTTAATAGGAGGAACCGGGTATACCGGGGAGATCAAAAAAGGAATTTTTTCAGCCTTGAATTTTATTCTTCCGGTAGATAAAAATACACTTCCCATGCATTGCTCTGCAAACGTTGGGGAAGAAGGGGATACCGCGATTTTCTTCGGGCTTTCAGGTACGGGTAAGACAACGCTTTCAGCAGATCCTGATAGAAGACTTATTGGGGACGATGAACATGGCTGGACTCCTGAAAATACTATTTTCAATTTTGAAGGTGGTTGCTATGCAAAAGTGATCAATCTTTCCGAAGAAAATGAACCGGATATCTATAATGCGATTAAACCCGGGGCAATTCTGGAAAATGTGGTGATGGATAAAGCCGGAAATGTAGATTTCGCCGATACTTCCATAACCCAAAATACCCGGGTGAGTTACCCGATAGATCATATTCATAATATTCAGGAACCCTCAGTGGGTACTAATCCTAAGAATATATTTTTTTTAACCGCAGATGCCTTTGGTGTTTTGCCTCCCATTTCAAAATTAACCCCGGGACAGGCTGCTTATCATTTCATAAGTGGTTACACAGCTAAAGTTGCAGGAACTGAGGAAGGTGTGGAAGAACCACTACCTAGTTTTTCCGCTTGTTTTGGTGCACCCTTCATGCCTTTGCACCCTACTAATTATGCTGAAATGCTCAGCAAAAAAATGAAAGAGGCGCATGTAAATGTTTGGCTGGTAAATACCGGCTGGACCGGTGGGCCTTACGGAATTGGAAATAGAATGAAACTGAAATATACCCGTGCGATGATTAGTGCGGCTTTACAGGGAAAACTTGAGAAGGTGAATTTTGATACTCATAAAATTTTTGGTTTACAAATGCCAACCGAATGCAATAATGTGCCTTCTGAAATACTAAATCCTAAAAATACCTGGAAAGATCAGGCTGCCTACGATCTAAAAGCGGGTCAGTTGTCCAGTTTTTTTACTGAAAACTTTAAAAAATTTGAGGCTTATGCCAATAAGGAGATTATGAACGGAGCACCCAAATAATAGTTTTAGTTGTTAGTTGAAAAGAAAAATCCGGTTGAAAGACCGGATTTTTTTATTTTATACTGAAGTAATAGTTTGTTACGCGTGCTTTTTATTTACGTCGTTTATATACTTCGTAATCGCCATCGTCATACTTGGAGTTTCCGGAGTTGGCGCTTTAATGTTCACGGTTAATCCGTGTTCTTTTGCAGCTTTGATGGTTGTGTTGCCAAAAACCGCGATTCGTGTATTATTTTGTTTAAAATCAGGGAAATTTTCGAAAAGTGATTTGATACCGCTTGGGCTAAAAAATACCAGGACATCATAGGTCACATCTTTTAAATGTGAAAGATCACTAACCACAGTTTTATAAAACACTGCTTTTTTCCACTCTATACCTAATTTATTCAAGGTTCTGGGAACATCAGGTTTCAGCATATCTGAAGAAGGTAATAAAAACTTCTCATTTTTATATTTCTTGATAAGCGGAGCCAGTTCAGCGAAAGTTCTTTTCCCAACATAGATTTTACGCTTTCGGTAAACCACATATTTTTGCAAATAATAAGCAACTGCCTCGCTTAAGCAAAAATATTTAAGGGTATCGGGCACTTTGTAACGCATTTCTTCAGAAATTCTAAAAAAATGGTCTACTGCATTCCTACTGGTAAGTATGATCGCTGTAAATTTAGTAAGATCAACTTTTTGTTGCCTTACTTCCTTCGATGGAACACCTTCAACATGAATAAAAGGAATGAAATCAATTTTAACTTTTTGTTTTTCCTCAAGTTCAAAATAAGGTGAATTTTCTACCTTGGGTTCTGGCTGAGAAATCAAAATTGTTTTCACTTTCATATACGATTCTTCTTTTAATCTTATTATTTTGTAATGACCTTAAACAAAATATAATAAGGGGCGATTTCAAGTGCGCAAAGGTACAAAATAAAATAGAACCAATTTTGTATAAGTTGTCCTTGATATCTTTTATAGATAAGAAAAATGGCAATAGCGTTTCCAAGTATAATAATGATACCGATTACGGCAAGAATTAAGGTGTTTGGCTGTACCGCATAAATTAGTATTAATGAGCTTAAAAACAATAAAATGGAAAGAAAAGAGCGGTAAGAGAATTTCTGAAAGAGGTAATAATCGATTTTTTCATCTAATTCAAAAATATTTGCCACGATTTTTTCAACTCCTGTTTTAATTAAAACAAAACAAATAAAGGCAGTTATTATGCGAATAAATATAACCAATGGAGAATATTCCGTCTCAAAAAAATAGCGATAGATTATATATATGAAGATGGAGGTGACAATGCTTTGAAATAATAGCATTAATATGTTAAAAGGATGAAAAGCCCTGTTTTCCTTTCCCTTAAAGGATATAAATTTACCCGAGCTGAGCAAAGAGATGAATTCCTGGAACCTTTGTGAGTAGAGGGATTTCGCAATAACAAGGAGAAGAAAGCAAATAATAAAGAGAAGCGTGATCCAATCTCGATATTCATAAGCTCTTTCTACTGCTTCCATAAAAATATTTTTACAAATGTAAAATTATTGTGTATCAAACCTCGTTTAATGAACAGGATTTGATCATTAAATTTGGCTACATTTGTGCAAAAATTCAGGAAATGGTAAATGGGATAATTATTATACCCACTTATAATGAAATTGAAAACGTTGAGCGCATTATACGCAATGTGTTTTCGCAAAGAAGAAAGTTTCATATTCTGGTGGTCGATGATAATTCCCCTGATGGTACTGCAGAGAGAGTCCGGCAATTGCAGGCTGAGTTTGAGGATCGTTTGTTTATTGAAGAAAGAATGGGAAAGCAAGGCCTGGGAACAGCCTATATCCACGGTTTTAAATGGGCACTCAAAAAAAATTATGATTATATTTTTGAAATGGATGCCGACTTTTCCCATAATCCTAACGACCTTGCCAGATTATACAATGCGTGTAAAAGAGGGGAAGCTGATGTTGCCATTGGTTCCCGATATATTACAGGGGTAAATGTGATAAACTGGCCTATGAACAGGGTTTTAATGTCCTGGCTGGCCTCAAGATATGTTCGTTTAGTTACCGGAATGAATATTCAGGATACAACGGCTGGTTTTGTTTGTTATAAAAGAGAAGTGCTGGAAAATATAAATTTGGCCCAGATTCAATTTGTTGGATATGCATTCCAGATCGAAATGAAGTTTAAAGCACATTTGCTTAATTTTAAAATAGTTGAAGTTCCTGTGATTTTTACAGATAGGACCAGAGGAACTTCAAAAATGAGCGGCTCCATAATTTCAGAAGCCGTTTTTGGCGTAGTAAAAATGAAGGTGAAAAGTCTGTTTAACCGTATAAAAGTTTGATGAAAAAGGTTTTAATTAAAAACGCAAAGATCGTTAACGAAGGAAAAATTTTTGAAGGTGATGTTTTTGTAGAAGATGGTATAATAGCTGAAATTTCAGACAGTATTAGCGCAAAATCTCCAGATGTTCATATTTTTGATGCTGAAGGCACCTATTTGCTTCCAGGTTTAATTGACGATCAGGTACACTTTAGGGAACCCGGTTTAACTCACAAAGAATCTATTGAAACAGGGAGTAAAGCTGCCGTAGCTGGAGGGATTACCTCTTTCATAGAAATGCCCAATACCCTTCCGCAAACAACTACCATAGATTTACTGGAAGAGAAATTTCAAATTGCCGGGGAAACTTCGTATGCCAATTTCTCTTTTATGTTTGGCGGCACCAACGATAATTTGGAGGAGATTGAAAAAATCGACCCTAAGAAAGTTGCCGCTTTAAAATTGTTCTTGGGTTCTTCTACAGGGAATATGCTAGTTGATGATGAAAAGGTTTTGGAGAAAATATTCAAAAAATCCCCCGTTCTCATCGCTGCTCATTGTGAGGATGAAGAAACGATCAGGAAAAATCTTCAGGAATGTGTAGAGCGGTATGGAGAAGATATTCCCATGGAACTTCATCCTAAAATACGCAGTGCAGATGCCTGCTATAAATCTTCATCAAAAGCGGTGAGCCTGGCGAAGAAGACAGGAGCCAGATTGCACGTTTTTCATATTTCTACGGCGAAGGAACTTAGTCTTTTTAGCTCTAAAAAAGCTTTGAAGGATAAAAAAATTACTGCGGAAGTATGTATCCACCATCTTTGGTTCAATGAAAAGGATTATGCTTCGAAAGGAACCATGATTAAATGGAACCCTGCCGTAAAAACTGAAAAAGATCAGAAAGCTTTGTTAGAAGCTTTGTTAGACAATAGAATTGATGTGATCGCTACAGATCATGCCCCACATACCAAAGCTGAAAAGAAAAATGTGTATACCAAAGCCCCAAGTGGTGGGCCATTGGTTCAGCACGCGCTCCCGGCATTGTTGCAAATGCACCATCAGGGGAAAATAAGTTTGGAGAAAATCGTGGAAAAGGCATGTCATAATCCGGCGATCCTTTTTCAAATTGAAAAAAGGGGATTTATACGTGAAGGCTATAAGGCAGATTTGGTCCTGGTAGACCTTAATGCTCCATGGGCCGTACAGCCGGATAATATTTTTTCAAAATGTGGCTGGTCCCCTTTTGAAGGTGTTACGTTTAAATCCCGGATCACCCATACTTTTGTAAACGGAAAACTGGTGTATAAAAACTTTAAACACCAGCCTTTCCTAAAGAATGCTGAAAGATTAAGTTTTGAGAGATAGGTTTGGATATATAGCGATTTTCTTCAGTTTTCTTTTGCTGAATTCCTGTCAGGATCTGGATAAAACAGAAAAGCCGCCAAATCTTATTTCTGAAGCCAAAATGGTTGATATTTTAACTGAACTGGCCTTAATACAGTCCGCTAGGAATTATAACAAATTCAAATTAGAGCAAACCGGCATTCATACGGAAACATATCTCTACGAAAAATTCAATATTGATAGTTTACAGCTAAAGGAAAATATCCAGTACTATTCTTCCCAATATTTGACTTATGACCGCATTTATGATAGCGTTCACAACCGCATTCAGCGTATAAAAGATAAAGCTGATGCCCGCCAGCTCATAGAGCGAAAAATGCAGGACAGTCTGGATAGCATCAAAAGTGATTCTTTGAAAATTGACCGCGATTCTTTACAAAGTAAAAGGGATTCCATTTCGGGAATAAAGACTAAGGATAGTTTGACCTTACCACCAACCTTGCGAAAACTGGATAGTATGGATCGTGGAAATTAGTGATCTGCTTTATAAAATTCTGTAGTTTCTTCAATCACCTCTTTTACAGGCTGAAATTTAAAATTTAACTGATCTTCAATTTTTACGGAAGAATACCTTTCCTCTTTGAATAAGCCATATATCGATTCCCTGGTGATTTGCCTCTTTCCTCCAAACCAACTGCCAATTTTCTGAAAAATCCAGCCCATTGAAATCATCCATTTTTGAAGTTCCTGTTTTGGTTTCTTTTTTTGCAGGCTTTCCGCGGTGAGATCGAAAATTGTTTTAAAGCTCAAATTTTCAGAAATCAGGACAAAATTTTCATTTTTTATTTCTGAATTCATTAAAGAGATCATACCCGCTACCACATCATTAACTCCTACAAATCCAGTAATTTTTGGAAAATGATATTTTAATCCTTGATCAATTCGTCTAAAAATTGTGCCGCTGCCATCATCCCAAAAGCCCGGGCCAATGATGACCCCTGGATTCACAATAATTGCCTGTAAACCTTCTTGTGTTGCTCTCCAAACTTCAATTTCAGCACCATATTTCGAAATGGCGTAATCATTATGATGGCCTTCGGGGTTCCATTTGGCATTTTCATCGATGACCAGATTTCCTGGGTTTTCTCCAAGTGCGGCAATACTACTTACATGGCAAATCTTTTTGATGTTTTTCTGAATGCAGAAATTCACAATATTGGCAGTGCCTTCAATATTAACTTTTCTCAGCTTTTTTTCATCTGAAGGATCAAAACTGATATGGGCCGCGCAATGGTACACTTTAGTAATCCCTATAAATGCTAAGGTAAGTTGTGGAATATTTAAAATATCAGCTTCAAACCATTCAATTTTTTTGAACAATTCTTCAGCCTGCCCATCCGTGAGGTAATACTTAAAAACCTGTTTGACCTTACTTAAATCGCTGGAAGCTCTTTTTAAGGCCCTCACGTTTTCTTCCTGCTGAATCAATTTCAGCAAAAGATGTGAACCCACTAAACCTGTTCCCCCGGTGACAAGAATCATAAGGTAAATATACTTAAAGCACTTAGGAAAAATAAAGACTTATCCTATCTTTACCCACTAAAGTGGGATTTAATATCGCGCTTAAGGCTTATTTTGTATATTTTTCTACTTTGTGGACTTTCCGCAGGGCAGTTTAGTAAAAGGATTGCGATTTATGGAAAAAAATTTGATTAAAGAATTAAAATGGCGTGGGATGTTACACGATACCATGCCCGGGGTTGAAGAACACTTGAATGAAAAAATGCGTTCTGCCTATGTTGGTTTTGATCCAACTGCCGATTCCCTTCATATAGGAAATCTTGTGCCTATCATGCTTTTGGCACATTTGCAACGGGCAGGGCACAAACCTTTTGCACTCGTTGGAGGCGCAACCGGAATGATTGGGGATCCCAGCGGAAAATCCAGTGAAAGAAATTTACTGGATGAGAAAACGTTGCGGCATAACCAGGAATGTGTGAAAAACCAGCTTTCCCAGTTTTTAAACTTCAAGAGTGGAAATGAAAATGATGCCGTTTTAGTGAATAATTATGACTGGATGAAGGATATCAGTTTTCTGGAATTTATCCGCGATGTGGGGAAACATATCACGGTGAATTATATGATGGCCAAAGATTCTGTAAAAAATAGAATTTCCGGGGAAGGGACTGAAGGGATGTCTTTCACTGAATTTACCTATCAACTGGTTCAGGGATATGATTTTTTTCATTTATACGATGCACATAAGGTAAGCATCCAAATGGGGGGAAGTGACCAGTGGGGAAATATCACCACCGGGACTGAACTTGTGCGACGAAAAGCCGGGGGTAAAGCCTATGCGATCACCTGTCCTTTAATTACAAAAAGTGACGGTAGTAAATTCGGAAAAAGTGAAGGTGGAAATATCTGGCTGGATGCGACTAGGACATCTCCTTATAAATTTTATCAATATTGGTTGAATACCAGTGATGAAGATGCCGAGAAATATATTAAAATCTTCACCTTTCTTGAAGAAGAAGAGATCAAGAAGATCATAAAGGAACATAAAGAAGCACCACATCAAAGATTACTTCAAAAAACGCTGGCAAAAGAAGTTACGATTACCGTGCATAATGAGAATGAATATGAAAATGCGGTAAAAGCTTCAGAAGTATTATTCGGAAAAAGCACCGCGGAAGACCTTAAAGGTTTAACTGAAAAAACCTTCCTGGATATTTTCGAAGGCGTGCCCCAGGCTGAAGTTTCCAGAAATGATATTGCGGAAGGATTGGATATGATCGCAGCGCTTTCCGCAAAAACAGGGTTTTTAAGTTCCAATGGGGAGGCCAGGAGAGCTTTAAAAGAAAATTCGGTTTCCGTAAATAAAGAAAAAGTAAAAGAAGATTTTATAATTTCTGAAAAAGATCTTCTGAATAACAAATATGTGATCCTGAATAAAGGAAAGAAAAACACCTACATCATTCGAGTAGTGGATTAAAAGTATAAACCCCTTCAAAATCTAAAATAGCGAAGGGGTTTACAACTAACTAACCAACTAAATATGAAAAAACTAACCTAACCAGCAACCAGTTTCATATTAATAACTGCCTGCAGATAGTGGGTCGAAATAAGCTGGATTAGTTTACAAAAATTAGAAGAAATTTAAGTCTTTTTTTGATCGTACCCTAAAGATCTGAAAATGTAAATGCAGATAAATTTTCCCTCTTGGTCGTAGTTGGGACTCTTTTTGTCTATCCTTCGACTGCGCTGCCATTGATGTATTTTTATTTAGGTATTAGAGACCCTGAAACCAGTTCAGGGTGATGATGCGGGTTTTTAGAAGTGCCGTCATGCTGAACTTGTTTCAGCATCTTATTAGAGATGCTAAAAAATATGTCAATTCCCAATGCTAGATAAATTTTTTCAGGGGTCTCAGGATGACAAAAAATTACATTAGAAAATTAATCGGATATACATTTCTTTTTAGAGTGCCATAAGATTACAACCGCGAATATCGCTATTATCAAATCTTCCCAGAATTTCTATTTTTTCATCTTTAATTTTTCCAAGATCCTGAGTGGCTATAAAAGAACAGGAATATAAATTAGCAAGATCGATCACATTAATGCCGCCTGTTTTACTTTCGGGAAGGAAAGTTAAAGCATCTTCAGGATCACGAATGAAGATTTTCATCCAGGGTGGACATTCAAAAATTCCATTTCCGTGGGAATATGCCTGTGATAATAATTCCGTCATCCCATATTCACTATGAATTTCAGCAACACCGAAACCTGCTTTCAAAATTTCATGGAGTTCTTCGCGAATCATCTCTCTGCGCCGTCCTTTCATGCCGCCGGTTTCCATGATTATCGTATTTTTTAAGTTGAATTTCTGGGAATCCACAAGATCTAACAGGGCAAAGGAAACGCCTATTAAAAGTATCTTTTGGCCCGAAGTATCTAATTTCGATAGTTTTCTGGAAAGTGAATTCAGATCATTTAAATAAAATCCGCTGTCTGGATTGCCGGATTGCCGGATCAATGCATCAACCATATAAATCAATGATGAGCCTTCCCGTTCCAGGTAGGATGGGAGTAAAGCTAAAATCGCATAATCTTTAGGATTGCCATAAAATTCTTTAAAAGCAAGATTGAAGCTTTTTTCATATAGGGAAATATCAGCAACGTAGTGTTTGCTGGTTAGTGGCCCGGTTGTACCACTACTGGTAAACATACGCTGAGATTCTTTTTTTGTACTAATAACTTCTTTTGTCTTGAAAAATTCAATGGGTAAAAAAGGAATTTCGGGTGTAGTCTTTACATTATCTGGATCCTTCCTGAGCAGATTCGAAAATTGCTGATAAACTTCATTATTCTCATACTGAAATTTATAAACTTCCAGGCAAATCCGATCAAATTCAGAAGGATTGGAAATATGGAAAATTTCTTTCTCGAGCATTAACTTCAGAAGATTTCAGCAAAATTAAGGAATAAAAAAAGCCTCTGAAACAGAAGCTGGAAAAATAAAAGAGGTGCTAATTTATTTTACGATCAGTTTTTTAGTTGCCCTGGAACTACCTTCTTCAATCTTTAAAATATAAATTCCCGGTGTAAGTGTGGAAACATCTAATTCCCTCCCCCTTAACTGAGTTTTTTGAACCGGTTTGCCCAAAATATTAAAGATCTCGATCTTTTTTTCTTTGTTGAGAGTAGTAGAAATATAAACTTTCCCACCAGTTACCGGATTGGGATAAATAGAAAGCCCGTCAATTGGACGCTCTGTTCTTAGAGCAGAAGGATTTGATTCCTGTGCAATGGCCGGAGAGGCAAAAGCAAGGAAACCAAACAATAAGAAGACCAAAAAGTATCTTTTCTTCATTCTCTAAATTACAGATTAGCACAAACTTACAAATAAAATTTCAAAAATCCTGCCATTAAATTTGAGTTGTAGGAAAATATTAAAATAAAAAAGCGGACTACAAAAAATGCGTCCGCTTTTTAAGGCTAAAAATTATATTCAAAACAAGGTTAATTCACCCAATTGAAAATATTGACATCTACGGTGGCTTCAGTATTATAAGTGGCATCCAGAGTAGCTCCAATTCCCTCAATTTGAATTCCGCTAAGGTCAGTTCTAGTTTCTTCTGTAATATCTAATACAGTGTCATACCCGCTTAAAGAAATACCGGTAATGGTCGCTCCAGATTGTTTTTTGAATTGTAAAGCGGTGCCTCCTGTAGTGGATACAGCGGTAAAATTAACAATTCGTGGATTTCTGTTTTCACCATCTGCTTCAACCGCCGTTGAAAAATTAGGGATCGTATGTTTTACATAAGTATTAGTAATAGTGCCATTCCAACCTTCAGTCCAGTCTACTGCATCGTCTTCATTGTTCTCCAGATAGAAGTTAGTCACAGAAACAGATCCGCCGAAGAATTCCACACCATCATCAGCTCCATTAAGAATAGCTACGTTTTCAATAGTAGTACCAGATCCTACTGCATATAAGGATAATCCATTGTATTGAGATTCCGCATTTATTTGCGCTCCTGCATCCTTAATGATGAGGTAAGAGATAGCACCTGAATTGTCTTCACTGTCATTTCCACCATAAATAATACCCCCAACTTCGGCAGTTGCATTCGCCCCGGCAGTAGTTTCAGCATTCCCGGCAATGACCAAACCGCCCCAGCTTCCAGGAGTCCCGGAAGTAGATTCCATAATTACGGGATTATTTTCAGTTCCCTTAATATTGATCATACCACCCTTTTGAACTACAATATAAATACTGGTAGATTCATTTTCAGCATCACTGCGTGCGGTGATGGTTGTTCCGGCAGGAATAGTTAAGCTTGCTCCATCGTTTACAGATACAACTCCTGAAATCACATACTCGGTACCTGCATCCAGAGTTAGGTTGCTTTCAATTATATTTGGAAGAATGGCAACCTGGCCTCTGTTGCTAATCCAATTAAATAAAGAGACATCTACAGAAGCAGCACCAGAATAGGATTTAGAAAGATCTGCATTGGCTCCTTCTACTTCGATATTGGAAACATCAGTTCTGGTTTCTTCAGTCAATTCAATTGAAGTGTCATAACCTGATAAAGAAAGACCGGTAATAATTGCTCCAGATTGTTTCTTGAATTGTAAAGCTGTACCACCGGTAGTAGACACAGCGGTTAAATTATTGAATTTTGGACTGTTGTCTTCCCCATCTCCTTCCAGAGCAGTTGAGAAGTTGCCAATCGTATGAAGAATGTAAGCATTGTTTACAGTTCCGCTCCAACCTTCAGTCCAGTCAATTGCATCATCTTCGTTATTTTCAAGATACATATTGGAAGCTGAAACAGATCCACCGAAAAATTCCACCCCGTCATCAGCTCCATTAATTAAAGCAACATTCTTGATAGAAGTTCCTGAACCTACGGCATAAAGTGAAAGTCCGTTAAATTGAGATTCCGCATTGATTTGGGCACCGGCATCAGACAAAATCAGGTAATTGATGGATCCTGAATTATCAGTATCGTCACTCCCACCATAGATAATTCCACCAACTTCAGCAGTTGCACCAGAACCGGCAGTAGTATTAGCATTCCCTGCGATGATCAAACCACCCCAACTTCCGGAGTTCCCATTGGCAGATCTCATAATTACCGGTGCGGAAGAGGTTCCCTGAATCTTAATTTTGGCTCCTTGTTGAATCACGATATAAACGTTGGTCGCATCACTTTGATCCAGATCAGCATCAGCAACTATTTCAGTTCCGGCAGGAATAGTTAGCGTAGCTCCAGATTCGATGGAATATACCCCTGTTAGGCTATACGATTGGGAAGACTCTAAAGTCACGTCTTCTGTCACACTACCATTTAGTTCGGTCCCCGTGGGATTGCCCCCGGAATTCGTGGGATCTATTGGTTCGATCACCAATTCGTCATTGCTACAGGAAGTTGCAAAAATCGCAACAGCAGCAAGAGTCAGCATACTTTTAAATCTTGTTTTCATGGTTTAGATTTTAATTTTTCTCTAATCGATTAATAATAATTTCAGTTTTAGAAAGAATAGCTCACCCCAAGACTTAAGACAGCGCCCCTGGTGTAACTTCTAACTGTTTGGTTGGTTTCTCCTGCATTTCCGGAGGTAGGTCTAATCGCCTGATATCTTTCGATTTCAGGATTAAGCAAATTCTGCCCGCGGAATTCAAGAACCCAGTTTTCACTAAGTTCCTTGGCCATAATTAAATCCAGCGTGACAAATCCTTTTTCTACGATTTCGTCATTATAGAAAACGTTGGTTTGGTTTTGAGTTTCAGGTGCTCCCAAAGCATAAATTTTGTCTGAAGCATAAGCTCCAACTAAGGTTGCTCTAAAGGGATTATCGGTTTCCGTAGAAATATTGGCAGATGCATTAAAAATCCAGTCGGAAGCCCCCTGTAATCCAATCTCTTTTTTGTTATTATATCTAAAGGTTCTTACGAAGTTGCCATTGGCATCATTTACATTTTTAAGATCCTGTTTGTGCCACATTCTGGAAACGTTTCCAGAAACAGCCACATCAAATCCTTCCGGCGCTTCATTTTCATAAACGTCCATTCTGGCTTCTAATTCAAGGCCATAAATATTTGCTTCTTCTCCGGCGTTGAAATAAGAAAACACACCGGCAGCACCCCTTTCCTGTACTTTATTGATAGGGTCTTTAATATTCTTATAGAAACCTGTTAATGAAATTAGCTCTCCTGAACTTGGGAAAATTTCATATTTAAGGTCAAAATTTAAGTTGTTGGAAGCTTCCAGATTTGGGTTGCCACGCGTCACTTGTCCTGTTTGGGAAACATACTCAAATGGAGCTACTTCTTTAAACTCTGGCAGGGTGATCGTTTTACTGGCAGCTAACCTAATATTTGAATTTTTTGTTGGGGAAAATTTCAAGTTAGCCGCGGGATAAATATTCTCGTAATTCTTATAAACGAAATTCGGAAGGTTTACGGGGTAGTTATTTACATCAAAAACTACATGCAGATCATCGTTTTGATATCTGCCTCCAATATTGATATTAAATTTTTCAGTTCCGTAGTTGAAGAATGCATAACCGCTATACGATTTTAAAGTTCCAATATAAAGATCTGGGCTAAGTTGGTTAAAGCTTAATCTCCTGGAATTAAAGTTAGCAGTGGTGAAAACACTGGAAAGATCATCAATAGAAGTGGGATTCACTGTGTTGAATTGATTTTCATCAGCTCCGAAGAATTGAGATATAAAATCCCTGTCTTTTTTTCGATAATTACCTCCAACTTCAACAAAAACTTTCTTCTCAGAATCCTCCTCGTCAGTTAAGAAATTATAGCGGTTGTTAAGCAAGGCATTTAACTCGGTATCATCAATTTTTTGTGTTGATTTTCTTTGTTGATATCCACCCGTTCTACCCAGTTGAATTGGTAACGTAGGACTTATATTCACCTCATTTCGAATTCGGTTTGGCTCATCGGCATTTACCAAATTGTATCCAACTCCCCAATCCAGCTCATTTTTTCCATCAAAAAAAGAGTGGTCACCATGTAACTGATTTACCCAAAGACGGGTTTGCTTGATGTTCTGATCACGCACGAACTGATTAAAATCTTCCGCGGTATTGGTTTCTTCAAAAACAACGCCTTCGCCATTTCTACCGGCTTCAAAAACCTCATCAGTTAATTTGTTGATGAAAAGACTCGTTGCTTTTAAACGATTATTGTTATCGATCTCAAATCCAAGATCTATAAGGGCCGTGGTATTATCAGTTTTGGAAAAATTGGTAGCATCGGTAAATTCATCTTCCAGGTCATTACTTTTGTAATTTCTGAAAACTCCCTGATTATATTCAAATTTTACCGATTGTGAGGCGGTAAGTAAAGTTCGAAGCTTTCCAAATTCTTTTCCGGCAGTTAAAGAATAGGTGCGGTTGATGGGAAAAGGATCTTTTTTGGTATTCCAGGTTTGATTATTTAAGGAATATTCAGTTGGAACTTTTTGATCATAAAAACCAAAATAGACATCATCCTGGTTAGGAGAAACTTTAAAATTGCTGAATTCCCCAGCGGCATTGGTATTTACACCAATTCTTAACCCAAGATCCAATTCATCTTTACCTCTTAATTCCCTGGAAATAATATCGATATTCCCTGAAGCCTGATCGGCAGATGTTTCTGGGGAAAAGGTTTTATTAATACTCACATTCTGAATAACGCGGGTTGGAAAAAGTCCCAGATCAATATTTTTTCTTTCCACATCGTCTGAAGGGATAGGAAGACCATTCATGGTACTGTACAAATAGCGGTCTCCCAGCCCACGCACAAAAATATCCCCCGATGCTTCACTACTGGTTACTCCTGAAATCTTAGTGGTCGCCGTACCAACATCAGAAACTCCTAATTTTGCCAGTTCCTGGGCTCCAATACTTTCCTTAATTTCAATTGAATTTTTTTGTTCTATTAATAAAGCAACCTGTGAATCTTTTCTGGAAACCGTAGTAATCACAATTTCTTCAAGAGCGGCAGCACTGGAGCCTAATTCCGTATTAATTTCTGTGACTTTTCCCGCTTCAACATTTACTTCAGGAATTTCTAAAGTCTCATATCCTACGAAGCTATATACTATGGTATAAGTTCCGGGCTCCAGATTATTTAGAGAATACAATCCGTCAAAATCTGATGTAGTTCCTTTAGAGGTGCCTTTAATCACCACATTCGCAAAAGGAAGAGGTTCACCGTTCATTTCCTTGTCGGTAAGCTTTCCTGCGATAGATCCGGTGGTAGTTTCCTGAGCCTGGGATATGGTTGTAAAAAATATAAGAATTGCAATAAAATATTTCATGTTTGTTATTTGCTATAAAATCTTGATGCAAATTAACGGCGGGTAGGTAAAGCCTGTGTTAGGTGAGGATTAATCCTTTGTCATTATAGTGTTAGCTTAATGTTACTAATTCCAAACCCGTGAAGTATATTGAAATTAATGGTTAATTTTAGAGCAACTAAATCATACATTTAAGTCATGAAGAAAAAGGACATTCTTATTTTATTGGTAGATGACGAACCGGATATTCTCGAAATTGTTGGATATAATCTCTCTTCGGAAGGTTACCAGGTAATCACGGCAAGTAATGGTGCAGATGCAGTTAAACTTGCCAAAAAGAGGGAGCCACATTTGATTATCTTAGATGTGATGATGCCTGAAATGGATGGAATTGAAGCCTGTGAACAAATAAGAAAAATGCCTGATCTGGAAAATACGATCATTACATTTCTGACCGCTCGTGGAGAAGATTATTCACAAATGGCCGGTTTTGATGCGGGGGCTGATGATTATATAACAAAACCTATAAAACCGAAAGTCCTGGTTAGTAAGGTAAAAGCTTTACTGCGACGTTTTCGAGATAGTGAAACATCTGACGGAATCCTAAAATTGGGCGATATCATTATAAACAGGGAAGAATATAAAGTGATTCAAAATGGCAATGAAATGTCCCTTCCCCGTAAGGAATTTGAATTGCTCTCTTTACTGGCTTCAAAACCCGGCAAAGTCTTTCAACGTGAAGATATTCTGGATATGGTATGGGGAAATGATATTGTAGTTGGGGGAAGAACTATTGATGTTCATATTAGAAAACTCCGGGAAAAAATTGGAGACGATAAAATAAAAACCGTAAAAGGCGTAGGCTATAAACTGGTAGTTTAATGTCGGCAAAATTCAAGAGATCATACAGGTTTTCTACCCGAACTTCCATTTATTTAACCATATTTTTGGGAGTTTTTATGACGCTGTTCATGTATCTTGAAGTGAAATTTTCCTGGTTGTATCTACTGATGTTTATGACCGGATGTTTCCTTTTTTCCTTTTTTATTATCCAGTATAGAGTTGAAAGATTTATTTATCGAAGGATTAAAAAGATCTACGACGATGTGTCGCTACTTGACGCCAAAAATCTGAATCCAAGCCAGATCACTACAGATATGTCCAGCCTTACTCGTGAAGTTCAAAAATTCGCGGAAGATAAAAAGCTGGAAATCGAAACCCTAAAAGTTAGGGAAGCCTATCGAAAAGAATTTATGGGCAATGTATCCCACGAATTAAAAACGCCTTTATTTACCGTTCAGGGGTATATCCTTACCTTAATGGATGGCGCTTATAAAGACAAAGCGGTGAGGAAAAAATATTTGACCCGGGCCAGTAAAGGAGTGGAAAGGTTAATCTACATCGTTAAAGATTTAGACATGATCACTAAGCTTGAAGTAGGTGAGCTGCACCTTTATTATGAAACCTTTGATATTATTGAATTAATAAAATCTTCTTTCGATCTCTTAGAGATGAAAGCGGCCAGGAAAAATATCACCTTAACTTTCGATATGGATTATGTAAAACCTGTTTTAGTAAGAGGTGATAGAGAGCGAATTCAGCAGGTGCTAAGTAACCTGGTGGTAAATTCGATTAAATATGGAAAGAAGGATGGAACTACTGAAGTTAGCGTGGAAAATCTTATTAAAAATAAAGTGATTATTAGAGTAACCGATAATGGGGAAGGTATTGCCAAAGAAAATTTGCCCAGGCTATTTGAGCGCTTTTACAGAGTAGATAAAAGTGGCTCACGCAAGGAGGGTGGCTCCGGTTTAGGACTTTCCATCGTAAAACATATCCTGGAAGCCCACGGGGAAAAAATCTATGTAGAAAGCGTGTTTGGAATAGGAAGTGAATTCTCATTCACTATGGAAAAAGGAAAAGAGGTCCCCGAAGGTACTACTATTGCTGAAATTCCTTAGACCTGAATAATTATCAACATTTTTCAGTAAAGAAAATTTAAATGCGTCCTGCTTTACAAATGGGGCAACGCCCATTTTCTCTAGTCTTTCAGCTAAATATTCCTGTTCGGGCTGGCCGGGCGTAGGGATGAAAAAGACCTTTTTTTCCAACTGGGAAAGATCCATTAAAGTAGAATATCCAGACCTGGAAATTATTATTTTGCTGGAATTAAGAGCTTCCTGCAAAAACCTTCCGTAGAGATGGTTCTTGATCAAAACATTCGGGTTAGAACTGGCTGTTTTCGATTCGTCAAAAACTCCACGAATAAAGAGGATCTTTTTATCTGAATTTTCAATTTCTTTTAAAAGGATATTTTCGAGTAAAGTTCTCTGCGGTTCAGGGCCACTAAGCAAAATAAGATAATCGAATACTTCAGGCGGATTGGTCTTTTCAAACCGGCTCAATATGCCTATATATTTGATGTTTGGATCTTTTATCTTCTGATGCCCCAGAATTCCGCTGAGGTTTTTTGCATCTGCAACATCGGGAATCCAGCATTGCTCAAATTGTCCAATAAATTTATGATGGATATAACTGCTTAAAAAAGTAGTATTACCGCTTAACACTTTTAACTGGTGGGTGATAAAAATATTTTTCTTCAGTTTTGAACTTCTAACCCCAAAGCGATTATCAGAAATTATTCCTTCAATCCCGTACTCTTTTACAATCTTGCGGGTAAGCTTTTTTTCGGCTTTGATCGCTTTGAGAATTTTAGGGGAATCTTTTAATAATTTCCATTTAAGATTTTCTCCTTTTTCTGAATATTGAATGTCATAAGTGGGTAATTCAATATGAATGAGCTTAGGGAATTCCAGCCTGAATAATTCGAGGGCAGCGCCATCTGAAGCTAATACTGGCTCAAAATCAAATTTTTGTAATTCTTTTATAATGGGAATGCACCGTGCTGCATGTCCCAGGCCCCAATTAAGTGCGGCTACAAGAATCCTTTTTTTCTTCATATAACAAATATATTCTTATAGCTATCCCTTTGTTTTTCTTTAATTTTACCAAAATATCAATTTTTCATTGGGAAGTAAGAACAAACTTAAGAGATTCAGGGAAAACGAAACATTCAATAATGTTATCCAGCCTTCAAGAGAAGAGTTGACAGATCAGAAATTTCCTTTAAAAGGAAAATGGAAAAAGGATTTTTTCA
The DNA here is from genome assembly GCF_023718305.1 of Gramella sp. AN32. Lineage (GTDB taxonomy): Bacteria > Bacteroidota > Bacteroidia > Flavobacteriales > Flavobacteriaceae > Christiangramia > Christiangramia antarctica. The sequence goes on along the minus strand of NZ_QEYO01000003.1, from coordinate 170,321 downwards.
AAAATGATCATCCCATTGTTTTAGAACTAGGCTGCGGAAAAGGAGAATATTCCGTAGGCCTGGCTAGAAAATATCCTGAAAAGAATTTTATTGGGGTCGATATAAAAGGCGCCAGGTTTTGGCGTGGGGCGAAAACTGCACTGGAGGAAAATTTAGGGAATGTTGCTTTTCTAAGGACGCAAATTGAGCTTATCGATGATGCTTTTGCTGAAAATGAAGTAAGCGAAATTTGGATCACCTTTCCAGATCCACAAATAAAATACAAACGCACTAAGCACAGATTGACGAATTCAGATTTTCTGCAGAAATATAAAAAGATCCTTATCCCTGAAGGAACCGTGCATTTAAAAACAGATTCAGAATTTATGCATGGTTACACGCTGGGACTTCTCCATGGGCAGGGGCATGAGATATTATATGCGCATCATGATGCCTATAGTAATGAATATTCGCCTAAATCGGTTACCGCCATACAAACATTCTATGAAAAACAGTATCTTGAAAAAGGAAAACCTATCACCTATATTCATTTCAAGATAAAATAGCGGCAATTGGAAGAAACCAAATTATTCCTTATCACTTTTTTTGCGGCATTTCTGGGGGTTATTCCGCCGGGTTTAGTGAATATGACTGTTGCAAAAACCTGTGTGGAAAGTGGTAAAAAGAATGGAATGTATGTGGCCATTGGTGCTTCCATTATTGTTCTTATCCAGGCTTTAATTGCGGTTTTACTGGCAAAATATATTTTTGATCATCCCTATATCAGAAAAATTTTATTGCGGGCCGGTCTGGTAATTTTTTCCATACTAATGATATATTTCTTCCTCCAGGGAAAAAATCGAAAAGGGATCCATCACCATTCTAAAAAAGCCAATGCCAATAGTATTCTTAAGGGAATGCTGGTAGCAGTGCTAAATATTTTCCCCATTCCTTATTTTGTTGCGATTGCCGGTACTATGGATGTTTCTTCTGATATATCTTATGACTGGTCCATCGTTATAAGTTTTTCCCTTGCAGCAGCTTTGGGAACTTTCGCCACCTTATATCTCTATGTCATCTCCTTTATTAAAATTGAAGAAAAAGCGGAAACTTTTGCAAAATATTCCAATTACTTTATGGCACTTTTGATGCTTGTGCTGGTAGTGATCACTATTATTAGAATTTTTACTTCTTCGCAGTGACAGATCCTGGTTTCTTTCAAAAAGTTTATGACGTTTGCAGGCTCATTCCTGAAGGACGGGTAACTTCTTACGGTGCCATCGCCAAATACCTGGGTTCCGCGGGAAGTGCACGTATGGTAGGATGGGCAATGAACTCTTCAGGACGAATGGCTGATGTTCCTGCACATAGAGTAGTAAATAGAAACGGACTTCTAACCGGGAAAAGCCACTTTGGGGATAGTAATGCCATGCAGAACCTACTAAAAGCTGAAGGAGTAAAAGTAAAGGATCTAAAAGTTCAGGATTTTGAAAAACTCTTTTGGGATCCCATGAAAGAATTGAATTAAGGATTTCTTCTTCCTATAATTTTCGCCTATTCCCCAATAAATCTAATGTTTATAAATCCTTTATATTCTTAGCATTTCCACTTATATTTGCATTTAGAATCAGTCTAAGTAAGACGTATAAAAACTGGTTTAAAATTGCTTAAATGAAATTAGATAGAAAAGATATTCTGAATGCGCTTGAGTCTGTAAGTCTTGCCGGTGAAGGTAAAAATATGGTTGAAAGCGGCGCGGTTCAGAATGTGATGACTTTTGGTGATGAGGTGGTGGTAGATCTTGTGATGTCCACTCCTGCATTGCATATTAAGAAAAGGGCTGAGGTAGACATCATGAAAACTATTCATGAAAAGGTATACGAAAAGGCAAAAGTCAAAGTAAATATTAAAGTTGAAACTCCCAATAAGAAACCTGAAATCAAAGGTAAAGCCATTCCAGGGATCAAAAATATTGTAGCGGTCGCTTCAGGAAAAGGTGGCGTGGGTAAATCTACAGTTACCGCAAATATAGCAGTGACCCTGGCAAAAATGGGCTTTAGTGTAGGAATATTGGATGCTGATATCTATGGTCCCAGCACTCCCATTATGTTCGATGTGGAAGCTGAAAGGCCACTTTCGGTAAATATCGCCGGGAAATCTAAAATGAAACCTGTAGAGAATTACGGCGTAAAGATTCTTTCCATTGGATTTTTCACCAAACCAAACCAGGCGGTTGTTTGGAGAGGACCCATGGCGGCGAAAGCTCTAAATCAAATGATTTTTGATGCCGCCTGGGGAGAACTGGATTTTATGTTGATAGATCTCCCTCCGGGAACCGGTGATATTCATCTTTCTATCATGCAATCTTTGCCTATTACGGGGGCGGTAGTAGTAAGTACCCCGCAAAACGTAGCACTGGCAGATGCTAAAAAAGGAGTGGCAATGTTTCAGCAGGAAAGCATCAATGTGCCTGTTTTGGGAATCGTGGAAAACATGGCTTATTTTACTCCTGAGGAATTACCTGAAAATAAATATTATATTTTCGGGGAAAAAGGGGCTAGAGATCTTTCTGAAGATTTAAAAGTTCCATTTTTGGGAGAAATCCCCTTAGTACAAAGTTTAAGGGAATCTGGAGATATTGGAAGACCGGCGGCATTGCAAACCGGAACACCTTTAGAAACTGCTTTCAAAGAAATTACCCGAAATATAGTGCAGGAAACGGTAAATCGAAATAAAACACTTCCTCCAACCGAAGCTATAAAAATTACTACGATGGCAGGTTGTAGTGCAGTTAATAAAAAATAAATGACGACTGAAGAAATAAAATTAAATGTTGAAAAGGCACTTGACGAAATTCGTCCTTTCCTGGAAAGTGACGGGGGAAATATTTCTTTGGTTTCTATCGAAGATGATCGTTTGGTAAAAGTGCAACTTGAAGGTGCCTGTGTTGGCTGTACCGTAAATCAAATGACTTTGAAGAGCGGGGTGGAGATGACGATTAAAAAATATGTGCCTCAAATTGAAAAAGTGGTCAATATAGAAAGATAGCCATTTTCAGTAAAAAGAATTTCATGATCAAAACCGATATACTTATAATTGGAGCCGGGCCTACAGGCCTTTTTGCAGTTTTTGAAGCGGGATTGCTGAAGATGAAATGTCATCTAATTGATGCTTTGCCGCAGCCGGGCGGGCAGTGTTCAGAGATATATCCCAAAAAGCCCATCTATGATATTCCAGGATTCCCGGAAGTTCTTGCTGGTGAACTGGTAGATAATTTGATGGAACAAATCAAACCGTTTGAACCTGGATTTACTTTAGGAGAACGCGCTGAAACTATTGAAAAACTAGGAGATGAGAGTTTTATAGTTACTACCAATAAAGGTACAAAACATCATGCCCCCGTCGTGGTGATTGCCGGCGGATTGGGAAGTTTCGAACCCCGTAAGCCTCCTATCCCGGGAATTCAGGATTTCGAAGAAAAAGGCGTTGATTATTTTATCAAGGATCCGGAAGTGTTTAGAAATAAAAAAGTGGTGATCGCAGGTGGAGGTGATTCAGCATTAGACTGGTCCATTTTCCTGGCAGAGGTTGCCGAAGAAGTTTCCTTAGTTCACCGTAGAAAAGATTTCCGTGGAGCATTGGATTCCGTAGAAAAAGTGGAAGAACTTTCCAAAATTGGTAAAATCAATTTAATTACAAATGCTGAAGTTGTTGATTTAAAAGGCGATAATAGCCTTAAAACGGTTATTATTAGACATAAAGATGAAGTAAGAGGGGAAGAGGAAAAAACCGCAGATCATTTTATTCCCCTTTTCGGACTTTCCCCCAAACTGGGGCCCATTGCAAATTGGGGACTGGAAATTGAAAAAAACGCGATAAAGGTTGATAATGCGTATGATTATCAAACTAATATTCCGGGAATTTATGCTATTGGTGATGTGAATACCTATAAAGGCAAATTAAAGCTGATTTTATGTGGATTTCATGAAGCTGCGATCATGTGCCAGAGTGCTTACCAAAGGATTAATCCGGACAAGAAATATGTCATGAAATATACGACGGTAAGTGGCGTGAATGGTTTCGACGGAAGTAAAAAAGAAGCGAAAAGAGAAGTTGTTAAGAACATTAATTAAACTTTAATCATTCTGAACAATCCCTTGAGGCAAGTGATAAAAAGTTTTAACTAGCGCAGGAAATTGACGTATTTTAGAATATCTAATAAGATGCTGAAATCGAAGATTCAACGAAGTTAAACAAGTTCAGCATGACGGTAATTTTAAAGATCAGTATCGTCACCCTGAACTTGGTTCAGGGTCTATAGTACGCAAATAAATACGTAAATGGTAGCGTAGTTGAAAAGTCAGAATCTTTTGAGAAGCTGAAATCGAAGATTCAACGAAGTTAAACAAGTTCAGCCTGACGAATAAAAATCGATATTAAAAGAATGTCTGACGTTAAAATTACCATTATCGACCGTGAAGGTGAAGCTCACGTGATAGATGCTCCTACAGATATGAACATGAACCTTATGGAAATAATTCGTTCTTATGAATTGGCTCCTGAAGGCAGCATAGGGATTTGTGGGGGAATGGCCATGTGTGCCTCCTGCCAGTGTTATATGCTCAATTTTGAGCATGTATTACCTGAAAAAAGTTACGAGGAAGAGGAGATGTTGGACCAGGCCTTTTTTGTGGAAGACAATTCACGTTTAAGTTGCCAAATCCCGATAACAGAAGATCTTGAAGGCCTCGAAATTAGGATCGCCCCAGCTTCAGAATAAATTCTCATTCATAAATTGTCATTCCGGATATAGGTTATAGGTAAGGAATCTCTTTTTGAAGAAATTATTTATTTCTAAGAGATTTCTCAGTCGCTTTGCTCCTTCGAAATGACCGTGAGATATTGTATAGGTTGTCCTTCCGAGCGAAGGTGAGGAATCTGTATTTGATGAAGGTTAATTATTATTAAGAGACTTCTCAATCGCCTTGCTCCTTCGAAATAACCGTAAAAATTTCATGGGATGTCATTCTGAACGCATGTGAAGAATCTCAAGAGAATTAGTTTTTAACTTCCCCCTTCACTCATGAGACTGCTTCAGTCGCTATGCTCTTTCGCAGTGACGTATTATTTCACTTTTCACCTTCCAACAACCAGCCTTCAACTTTCAACTTTGAACTCTGGAAAGTCATTGCGAAACCTCTTAAAACCTGCTAAAAATTGCGCTTCGACAAGCTCAGCGCGGGTCAACTTAAAAAGCAGCATGCCCCGTAATATCCATTCCAGTGATCAATAAATGGATGTCATGAGTTCCTTCATACGTGATTACACTTTCAAGGTTCATCATGTGGCGCATGATACTGTATTCCCCCGTAATTCCCATTCCGCCTAAGATCTGACGGGCTTCTCTAGCGATATTAATAGCCATTTCCACGTTATTACGCTTAGCCATGGATATTTGAGCGGTTGTTGCCTTACCTTCATTTCTGAGCGTTCCCAGGCGCCAGGCTAATAATTGTGCTTTGGTGATCTCTGTGATCATTTCTGCCAGTTTTTTTTGCTGCAATTGTTTAGATGCAATGGGCACCCCAAATTGCTCTCTTTCCTTAGCATATCTTAAGGCCGTATCATAACAGTCCATAGCCGCACCAATGGCTCCCCAGGCAATTCCATACCTGGCAGAATCCAGGCACCCCAGAGGAGCTCCAAGTCCGGACTTATTGGGCATTAGGTTTTCTTTAGGGACTTTTACATTATCAAAGATCAATTCTCCGGTAGCACTGGCACGTAGCGACCATTTATTATGGGTCTCTGGTGTTGTAAAGCCTTCCGTTCCACGTTCCACTATAAGGCCATGGATCCTTCCTTCTTCGTTTTTTGCCCAAACAATGGCAATATCTGCAAAAGGTGAATTGGAGATCCACATTTTTGCTCCATTCAGCAAATAATGATCTCCTTTATCTTTGAAACTCGTGGTCATTCCGCCGGGATTCGAGCCATGATCTGGTTCAGTCAAACCAAAACATCCAATCATTTCCCCGGAAGCCAGTTTTGGAAGAAATTTCTTCCTCTGTTCTTCGGTTCCATATTTAAAGATTGGATACATCACTAAAGAAGACTGGACAGATGCTGTAGAACGAATCCCACTATCGCCGCGTTCAATTTCCTGCATGATGAGTCCGTAGGAGATTTGATCCAATCCGGCTCCGCCATATTCTTCCGGGATATAGGGTCCAAAAGCACCAATTTCAGCAAGACCTTTTATAAGTTGCTTGGGAAATTTTGCCTCCTGTGCAGCTTCTTCGATTATAGGGGAAACTTCGCGTTTTACCCATTCCCGAGTTGCATCACGAACCATTTTATGCTCGTCGCTCAACAGTTCGTCAAGATTGTAATAATCTGGAGCCTGAAATTGATCTGGTTTCATTTTGTGTAGCGTTTCTAACAAATGTAACCAAGTCTTCTATGTGAAGCAATCTTTTATTTACGATTTAGAGGGTATAAACCTGCAAGGTCTTAAAGACCTTGCAGGTTTCCTTGTTATAATTTCAGATAAAAATCTTTGACCAGTTTCTTAAAATCTTCAGTATAATTATGCCTGGATATTTCAAGAATGAGCTGCTCTGTTTTAGGATTCGGTTTTTCAAATCCAAAGCTAATAAGGCTTCTTTTTATTGGCGAATCTTCGGTGCCTTTTACCCTGGTAATCTTATTCGGGAATAATTTGAATTTTTCGGCGGTGGAGATCGCATTTTCTTCTTCGGAAAAAGGAATGATCAAATCAAAATGTCCATTTTCAGAAAGTAGGAGTGAAGCGCCTTTGATTAGATCATATAAAGGTAGTGCATCTGCAAAACGAGCCTGGTCGCGGTTTTCTTTTCCGGTTTTATAGTCTTCGGAAAAAAATGGCGGATTGGAAATAATGAGGTCGTATTTCTCTTCGTCCTGCATTTCTTCCACAAATTCATCGAAAGCAGCGTGGTAACAAAACAGGCGATCGCCCCAATCTGAATTTTCAAAATTTTCAACCGACTGTTCGTAGGCGTTTTCTTCAATTTCAAGTGCATCAATAAGCATAGCGTCGGAACGTTGCGCCAGCATTAAAGCGATAAGGCCGGTTCCTGTGCCAATATCCAGAATACGTTCAGGAAGATGTTGTAATGAAGACCAGGCCCCCAGTAACACACCGTCTGTACCAATTTTCATGGCGCAACGATCCTGGTTTACGGTGAATTCTTTAAACTTAAATGCTTGGTTAGACATGTGTCAAAATATAATATTAGTGAAAAATCACATTTCGAGTACACTCAATGTGACAAAGCATTCGTCATTGCGAGGGAACGAAGTGACCGAAGCAATCTCAATTAAAAAACACAGACTAAAAGAGATCGCCACGATGCGCTCGCGATGACAAATATAACGAATGACTACCTAGGATTGTCATTTCGACCAAAGGGAGAATCTCATTCTAAATGAAGTTTAAATAAGAGATTTCTCAGTCGTTGCACTCCTTCGAAATGACATTTTTCGTCACGCTGAACTTGATTCAGCTTCTCAAGAGATCCTGAAACAAGTTCAGGATGACTGGTGTATTATATATAAAATAGAAAAAGAGGTTCTAAATTAATAAAACCTCTTTTCTATATATAAACTTTTAAGTTAGCCTAAAGCGACTCTTTCAAAAGCTACAACTTCAAGATCATTGTCTACAGATTTTACATATTCTGCAACGCTTTGCTTGTTGTCTTTAATATAAGCCTGATGAACAAGCGTGTTATCTTTAAAGAAACGCTGAAGTTTTCCCTGAGCGATCTTATCCAGCATATTCTCCGGCTTTCCTTCCTGTCTTAATTGATCTTTAGCAATTTCGATCTCTTTATCGATAGTTTCCTGATCTACTCCATCTTCATTCAAAGCAACGGGATTCATTGCAGCAGCCTGCATAGAAACGTTCTTTGCAGCTTCCTCGGCTCCGGCAACGTTTTTAGAAAGACCTGTTAAAACAGCAATTTTGTTCCCGGCGTGAATATAAGAACCTACGAAAGGGGCTTCAAGCGTTTTGAATGCGCCAATTTCGATTTTCTCACCAATAACACCAGTTTGCTCGGTAAGTTTTTCTTCCACCGTAATTCCTTTATAATCGGCTGCCAATAATTCTTCTTTAGAAGAAGCTTTTAGGGCCAAATCAGCGAAATCGTTGGCCAATTTCACGAAATCATCATTTTTTGCCACGAAGTCTGTTTCGCAGTTTAGAGAAATGATCACACCTTTGGAGTTGTCGTCACTTACTTTTGCAATTGCAGCACCTTCAGAAGAATCTCTGTCGGCACGCTTTGCAGCTACTTTCTGGCCTTTTTTTCTAAGCAGTTCGATTGCTGTATCAAAATCACCATCAGCTTCCACTAATGCATTTTTACAATCCATCATACCGGCACCGGTAGCTTTTCTTAATTTATTTACTTCTGCGGCGGTTATCTTAGCCATAATATATTTTTTTATTGAAAAAGTCGTTTAGAAACTCACTCTAAAGAAAGAAACTAAACGACTTTTTAAGGTTTTATAAAATTCTATTCTTCTTCGTCTTTAGAAGCTTTTTTCTTGGTCTGTACTTTATCTAAAGTTTCGCTTTTTGATTCAAGCTTCACTTCCTGCTTCGCTTCTTTTATTGCCTTTTTGTCTTCGGCATCCTTAGAAGGAACTTCGGCATCTTTGGAAGAAGCTTCAGATTTTTTCTTCTTTGGTTTTTTCTCTTCAGAATCTGAAAATTTTTCAGCTTTTGAAGTTTTCTCAGCCTTAGCATCCTTCTCGTCCTTTTTCTTAGGAGACTTTTCAGTTTTTCTTTCTGAAAGACCTTCAACGATAGCATCGGCCATATAAGAAACTACTTTGCTGATCGATTTAGAAGCATCATCATTTGATGGGATTACATACTCAACCTCACGAGGATCTGAGTTTGTATCTACCATGGCAAAAATTGGAATGTTTAATTTTTGAGCTTCTTTTATTGCGATATGTTCACGGGTGATATCCACTACGAAAAGAGCCGCAGGGAGTCTGGACATATCATTAATAGAACCTAAGTTCTTTTCCAGCTTAGCCCTTAAACGGTCTACCTGAAGTCTTTCTTTTTTAGAAAGTGTATTGTAAGTACCGTCTTTCTTCATTCTATCGATGGTAGCCATTTTCTTTACAGCTTTACGAATAGTAACGAAGTTGGTAAGCATACCACCAGGCCAACGCTCGGTGATATAAGGCATATTTGCCTTTTCAGCTTGTTCCGCAACGATTTCTTTTGCTTGTTTTTTAGTGGCTACGAAAAGGACTTTTCTCCCACTGGCTGCGATCTTTGCAAGCGCATCTCCCGCTTCCTGCATTTTTGCAGCACTTTTATATAAGTTGATAATGTGAATCCCATTGCGCTCCATATAAATATAAGGGGCCATGTTTGGGTTCCATCTTCTGGTAAGGTGACCAAAATGTACACCTGCGTCAAGTAATTCTTTAACGTCTACTTTGTTTGCCATTTTTGTAATAGTTTACTTTCTGTTGAGATAGCAACCACGCTTTGGCGTGGTTTAGATGCTAAACTAACTTCCCGATAGCTACCGGGATAACAACAATTTGATTAAATTTTCTAAGAACTTTTCGGAAATAATCCCGAATAATATTAACGTTTAGAGAACTGGAATTTCTTACGAGCTTTCTTCTGCCCATATTTCTTACGTTCTACCATACGTGGATCCCTGGTAAGAAGACCTTCTGGCTTAAGAGCACCATGGTTTTCTTCGTCTAATGCCACCATCGCTCTGGATAGTGCAAGGCGGATCGCTTCAGCCTGTCCCGTGATCCCACCACCGTAAACATTTACCTTAACATCAAAGTTTCCTTCATTTCCGGTAAGCATCATTGGCTGGTTCACTTTATATAATAAAGGTCCAGTAGTGAAGTAATCTTTAAGGTCTTTCTTGTTTACGGTAATGTTTCCTTTTCCTTCTGAAACATACACACGAGCCACAGCAGTTTTTCTACGGCCAATTTTGTGAATTACCTCCATTACTTAATGTCGTTTAATTTAACTGTTTTAGGTTTTTGAGCTTCATGATCATGTTCAGATCCTACATAAACCTTTAAATTCCTGAATAATTCTGCTCCAAGTTTGTTTTTTGGAAGCATGCCTTTCACGGCTTTTTCAACAAGTCTCTCTGGATTTTTGTTGAATAATTCTAAAGCTGTAAGACTTCTTTGTCCACCCGGGTAACCTGTGTGACGGATGTATTCCTTCGCGTCCCATTTCTTACCTGTTAAGTTGATCGCCTGCGCATTGATAACGATAACATTATCACCGCAGTCAACGTGTGGGGTGAAGTTAGGTTTATGCTTACCACGTAGCAAGAATGCTACCCGAGAGGCAAGACGACCTAAAGATTGTCCTTCAGCATCAACCATCACCCATTCTTTGGTTCTGGTAGCCTTATTGGCCGATACTGTTTTGTAACTTAATGTGTCCACACTAATTGATTTTACTAATAATTAAACATTCCAATCCCATTCGCACGAATCTATATCGAGAAAACAGGGGTGCAAATGTACAATTATAAATTCAGATAGCAAATATGGAAATCATTATTTTATTGACTTCAAATTACTTGGCTTTTTTCCTCATGAATTGTAAATTTTTCTTGGAAGGAATATTTTAAAAAAACACATATTTCTTCCTTCACCTAAATTTTAAGCAGATTTGTAATTTAATTCTTAATGCTTATCGATGAAATGATGTTAAAAATCGATAAACGTTACTTTTAATCTTAAAAGTATTATAATAATTCTAAATTCAGCGTAGTTTTGTAATCCCAAATTTAAAATTGTACCCCAATGAGATTTAAACCCACTTACCAATTGTTGGCCCTTTTGTGCTTTACTATAAGCCTAGGAAGTTGCTCAAAAGATGAGCCAGTAAGTAATGAGAATTTTAAAGTTTCAAATGCGACAGTAATCGATCCTGCCGAAATGGTTGGAGAATGGGATCTCATACAGATGGTCGCTGATACTGAAGTAGATCTCGATGATGATGGAACTTTTAATAGTAACCTGTTAATAGAAACTCCCTGTTTTGATAATATGAATATTATTTTTTACGATGATGGTAAATTTTCATCTATAAATGCCCAGATGACCTTCGAAAGTTCAGTGAGTGGTGATAAATTTGCATGTCTTGGAGATCGCATGGCAGATTCAGGATTGTGGGAAATCACCGGAAGTGATCTTAAGTTGACCCTCACAATAAACGAGGTAGAATATATACATACTAAACAAATAAACCTGGAAAGTGGTGAATTCTCTTTCTCAGTAAATGATGTTGAATCACAACAATATGTCACCGATCCCGGTGGAACCCAAGCTTCAGATATTACTATCCTATATTTAAAATATAAAAAGAAAGCCTAGAATAATTTATTGTCGTTTTAGTTTTTAAGACCTTCCGAAGAAATTTGGAGGGTTTTTTAATTATAGTTTAAACTTTAATAAAATTTATTCAAAAGTGTCACACAATCACTTTTTGAAAGTCTTTTAAATAACATCAATCAATTTTTTCATCACAGCTAACCATCTATGAGAATTGTTCAAAAATTTATTACACCTTTTGTTTTACTGATTTCTATTAGTATTTCTGCTCAGGAAGAGAAACCTGAACCTCAGGAAAAATTCGAAAAAAGGACCTATACTACAAAATCTGTCGAAAGCTTAGAACCCATTAAGATAGATGGAAATTTTGATGAGGCAGCCTGGGATGCTGTTGAATGGACTTCAGATTTTAAGGAATTTGAACCTGATAATAATACAGAACCAAGTCAACAAACCAAAATGAAGATTGTTTACGATGATAAAAATCTATACATCGCATTTTTATGTTTGGAACCTGATAGAAGCAAGATCATTGAAAGAATGGGTAGGCGTGATAGTTTTGCCGGGGATTGGGTAGAGGTTAATATAGATAGTTATAATGATGACCGTACAGCATTTTCTTTTACAACCTCGGTAAGTGGAGTCAAGGGTGATGAATTTGTTTCAAATAATGGAAATTTTGATCCCAGCTGGAACCCAATTTGGTATGTCAAGACGGCGATTGTTGAAGAAGGCTGGACTGCTGAATTGCGAATTCCGTTAAGTCAATTGCGTTTTGGAAATTTGGAAGAACAAACCTGGGGATTGCAATCTACCCGAAGATATTTTAGCAATGAAGAACGTTCAACCTGGCAGGCAGTGCCGGCAAATCCTGCGGGATGGGTTAGTGAATTTGGCGAATTGCGAGGTTTAAAAGGATTAAAGCCCCAAAAACAACTGGAAATTCAGCCATATACCGTAGCGAGATATCAAACCTATGAAGCTGAAACGAACAATCCGTATCGAGATGGCAGCGATGCGAAACTTACTGCAGGTTTGGATGCTAAAATCGGAATTACCAATGACCTTACGCTGGATTTGACCATTAACCCAGACTTTGGCCAGGTAGATGCCGATCCCGGAGCAGTCGCATTAGACGGTTTCGAGATATTTTTTGAAGAGCGCCGGCCTTTTTTCGTAGAAAATAAAAACATATTTGACTTTAATTATGGTAATGGTAGCGATAACCTTTTCTTTTCAAGAAGAATAGGAAGGACTCCACAGGGGGCGGCCATTGGGCCTAATATCGCTTACGTGGACCAACCGCAGAACACCACAATTTTAGGCGCGGCAAAATTCAGCGGAAAAACTAAAAATGGATGGACAATTGGCATTTTAGAATCTCTAACGGCCAGGGAAAATGCTTCCTATACCAATGTAGATGGATCTGAAGATGAAATAATAGTTGAGCCTTTAACCAATTATTTTGTGGGAAGGGTCCAGAAAGATTTTAATGACAGGAATAGCTTTATTGGAGGAATGTTCACCACCACGCATCGCAATATGGAGGATAACATTTCCTTTTTACATACCCAGGCATTTTCCGGCGGATTGGATTTTAAACATAACTGGCAGGATAGAAAATATTATTTGGAAGGGAATGCAGTGCTAAGCCATGTGCAGGGAAGCAAGGAAGCTATCCTAAATACCCAGCGCTCGATTGTGCATCTTTTTCAACGCAGCGATGCCGGGCATGTTGAAGTAGATCCCGATAAAACTTCACTTTCAGGCACGGGCGGACAAATAGAAATTGGAAAAGGCGGCGGAGGGAACTGGCGTTATGCCGCCGGTGGAAAATGGGTTTCCCCCGAATTGGAAACAAACGATATAGGCTATTTAAGACGCGCAGACGATATTCAGGAGTATATAGGTGTGAGAAGATTGTTTAATGAACCTACGGGCTGGTATAGAAGAATGAATATTGGGGTGGAACAGTCTACAGCATTCGATTTTGAAGGTAATTATAACCGCATGCAATATGAGATGGGTGGTTTTATTAATTATAAAAATAACTGGTGGAGTGAATTTGGCGCGGCACATAAACCCCGAATTTTCGTGAACTCATTTTTACGTGGCGGACCGAGATGGCGGTATAATCAGGAAAATTTCTTCTATATTTTTTCCGGGACCGATCGCAGGAAAAAAGTAAGTTTCGATTTGGGTTATGTGCATTCCGATGCGACCCAGGATGCATTCAGTTTGAGAAGATATGTGGTCAGGTCAAGATATCAGCCATTGAATGCGCTTAGCATGTCCCTGGTTTTTGAATATGAAGAGAACCCAAGCAAAACTCAGTATGTAGCCACGAGGAATTATAATAATTCTGCAAAATATATATTAGGGGAAATAGATCAGGAAACTATAAGTGCGACTTTCAGGTTAGATTATAATATTAATCCCAATTTCACGATCCAGTATTATGGACAGCCTTTTATTTTTAAAGCAGATTATCATGATTTTAATTATGTAACAAATGCCACTGCGGAAGATCTAAATAATAGAATTTCTTACTTCGGAAATAACCAGGTGAATTTTGAAAATGACGTGTACAGTTTTGATGAAAACTTAGATGGAAATACCGATTATACCATCAATAATCCTGATTTCGCCTTTGTGCAGTTTCGTTCTAATTTAGTGGCACGCTGGGAATATATTCCGGGATCTGAAATATTCCTCGTCTGGTCTCAGGGAGTGAATGGTTTTGGGGATGTAAACAATAGTTTTAGTGCTATTGTAGATAATCAATTACTGCGACAACGACCCCAAAACACCTTTTTGATCAAGGCGACATATCGGTTTATACTTTAGAGCTTTAAGCGATAAGCTGAAAGTTTTAAGTGAAAAGCTATAATATAATTTACTGCTTATTGCTTACTGATCACTGGATACTGCTAATGCGCTTCCAGCCAGTTTTCACCAATCCCGATTTCCACATCTAACGGGACACTTAATGTATAAGCATTTTCCATTTCGTGCTTGATCATCTGCTGAACTTTCTCCAATTCATCTTTATGCGCGTCAAAGACCAGTTCATCATGCACCTGAAGCAGCATTTTGGTTTTGTAATTGTCAGACTCCAGTTTTTTATGAATATTGATCATGGCCAATTTGATAATATCTGCGGCACTTCCCTGGATCGGGGCATTTACCGCATTCCTCTCTGCCGCACCACGCACCACCTGATTTCGGGAATTGATATCTTTTAAATACCTTCTTCGGCCTAAAACCGTGGAGACATATCCATTCTCACGGGCAAACTGGACCTGATCGCTCATATAATTGCTCAATTGTGGATAGGTCTTATAATAAGTATCGATCAATTCTTTTGATTCACTTCGGGAAAGGCTGGTTTGATTGCTTAACCCAAATGCAGAAACTCCATAAATGATCCCGAAATTCACAGTTTTCGCGTTGCTCCTTTGTTCCCGGGTCACTTCCTCCAGCGGAATATTAAAAACTTTGGCAGCTGTAGAAGCGTGAATATCCTCACCGTCCCGGAAGGCTTTGATCATATTCTCTTCTTCACTCAGCGCGGCAATAATGCGCAATTCTATCTGCGAATAATCTGCGGCGAGCAGTACGAAATTTTCATCCCTCGGAATAAATGCTTTACGAACCTGTCTTCCTCTTTCTGTCCGAATCGGTATATTCTGAAGGTTTGGGTTATTAGAACTCAAACGCCCGGTTGCCGCAATGGTTTGCACATAATCTGTATGTACCCGGCCGGTAGTTTTTTCTACCTGATTGGGTAACGCGTCTACATATGTATTTTGCAATTTCACTAAACCACGATAGTCCAAAACCTGTTGAATGATCGCGTGGTCTTTGGCCAGAACTGAAAGCACGTCTTCACTGGTAGAATATTGTCCCGTCTTGGTTTTCTTCGGTTTTTTGACCAGTTCCATTTTTTCAAAAAGGATGATCCCCAATTGTTTTGGAGAACTGATCAAAAATTCTTCACCAGCTTCCTTGTAAATATTTTCTTCCAGTTGCTTAATATCGGTAGTAAGCGCTGCGGAAAGTGATTTTAAATAATTTTCATCCAGGTTGATGCCTTCCAGTTCCATCTCTGCAAGCACCCTTACCAGCGGAATTTCAATTTCATCAAAAAGTTTTCTGGTGCTGGCATCATCCAGTTCTTTTTCAAAAGCTTGCTTTAGCTGAAAAGTGATATCAGCATCTTCAGCAGCATATTCGGTGATTTTTTCTAGGGACACATCACGCATATTTCCCTGATTCTTACCTTTTTTCCCGATCAATTCCGTAATAGATTGCGGCGTATAGTTGAGGTATGTTTCAGCTAAAACATCCATATTATGGCGCATATCAGGGTTGATGAGGTAATGCGCGATCATCGTGTCGAATAAAGTTCCCTTAACGATTACTTCATATTTATCTAAAACCTCGATATCATATTTAAGGTTCTGCCCGATTTTTTCAATTTTTGTATCTTCAAAAAAGGGTTTTAATTCGTTAATGAGATCCTGAGTCTTTTCAAGATCATCGGGAAATGGCAGATAGAAACCTTTTCCCGCTTCCCATGAAAAAGCGATCCCAACCAGCATTGCTTCTAAAGGATTTAAACTGGTAGTCTCCGTATCAAAGCATACACTTTTCTGGGTCATTAGTTTTTCCAGGAAAAGTTTTCTGGCAAAATCGGTGTTTATCGCCTGATAAACATGGGGCGTGTCTGCTAAAGTTTTTCTGGAAGAAATCCTTTCAATTTCGGTATTTCCTTCTCCTTCATTTCCAAATAATGAGAATTGGCCGGCTCCGGCCGTTTGCGCGTTTTGTCTGGCTGAAGGGGAATTGGATATTTGGGTTTGGGTTGAATCTTCTTCGCCGCTAAATAATTTTAAGAACTGATCTTTTAATCTTCGGAATTCTAATTCTTCGAAAAGTTGTTGCACCTTTTCTGTATCGGGCATCGAAAGTTCATAATCTTCTGCATGAAATTTCACATCACAATCGGTAAAAATAGTGGCAAGTTTTTTTGAAAGGATTCCCTGCGCGGCACTTTCTTCCACCTTTTCCTTCATTTTTCCTTTCAGCTTATCGGTATTTGCCAGTAAACCTTCCATACTTCCATAAGCCTTCAAGAATTTTTTGGCAGTTTTCTCGCCAACTCCGGGAAGTCCGGGAATATTATCAACCGCATCTCCCATCATTCCAAGAAAATCGATCACCTGCTCCGGTCGTTCCACTTCAAATTTCTTTTGCACTTCAGGGATACCCCAAATTTCAATACCATTTCCCATTCTCGAGGGGCGGTACATAAAGATATTTTCAGAAACCAGCTGGGCAAAATCCTTATCGGGTGTGACCATAAAAACCTTATAATCCTCCTTTTCAGCCTGCTTGGCCAGAGTTCCAATAATATCATCGGCCTCCATCCCGGCGCATTCCACCACGGGAATATGCATGGCTTTCAAAATTTCCTGGATTATGGGAATTGACAGCTGGATAGGTTCGGGGGTTTCATCCCGGTGGGCTTTATATTCCGGGAACATTTCAGTCCTGGCTTCACTTCCATCTTTATCGAAACAAACGGCTAAATGATCGGGTTTTTCGCGGCGAATCACGTCAAAAAGTGAATTGGTAAAACCCATGATCGCCGAAGTATTAAAACCTTTGGAGTTGATCCTTGGGTTTTTTATAAAAGCGTAATATCCGCGGAAAATCAAAGCGTAAGCGTCTAGTAGAAAAAGGCGTTTTTGTTCGGCCATCTGTAATATTTAATGTGAATTCGAGAATGATCCAAAATTACAAAGATTAACTCAGTCTTCCTTATGAAAGAGATCAATTCAGAAATATTGGTTAAATGAAGCGTAGTCGAAATGTGAACAGGTAGGGTAAATCCCCGAGCTGTTGTGGTTCTGGATGAATTGCCCCAAATGCACTATAATTTTTATTCCAACCTGCAAGGTTTTTAAAACCTTGCAGGTTTAACTATTCCAGCCTGAAATTTTCTTCGAGCCTTATTATATGATGGTGGTGGTGGATATTTTTAAAATTCTCCAGATCATCAAAAACGTTCAAAACCTCCTTAAGGTTTACAATTTCATTGTTCTCTTGTAGAATTGGCTGGAAAGAAGAAAATTTGTAATCATAATAGTTAATTCCGAAGTGGATTTGTGGATTGAAGTGAATGTATAAAACCAGATTTTTTAGATACTTCTCCTTATCGATCTTAATTCTTCTGAAGTTTTTTTCGAACAAACTACCTGTTCGGGAATGGGCTTTATTGAATGCCTTGGCATAGGCTTTGAAAAAGTTGGAAAATGCCTGGGTGACTTCCTTGTTTTTTTGGTCTATCCGGATAGCAAAGTGAAAATGGTTATTCAAGAGACAATAAGCAGTGGTGACAAAATCTGAAAGATGTTTTTTATATAATTGGAGAAAGTAAATTTTGTTTCTGTCAGAACGAATAATATTTTCACTGTTAATTCCCCGATTAAAAATATGGTAATAATTATCCTTTTCTAATATTTCCATACATCAAATTATTGATAAGACCTGCAAGGTTTTTAAAACCTTGCAGGTCTGTTAATTGATTCTATAGATTTTAAAACCTTGCAGATCTGTTCATTGTTTTTATTTTATAAGCTTACCAGGCTTCGACTCCGCTCAGCCTGACACCCAATTTTATATTAATTAATACTTGGTCTAAAAAAAATTATTCCTCCAAATATGAAGCACTCAAATTATCTGAACTTTTTCCATCCTGAAACATAGCATAACTAAAACCTTTGTGGATACAATAAGAACCCACCTCCCCATTTTTGTTCATAGCGATATAAGCAACCTGAAAATCTTTATAATTAGGACTTTTATTCACCGTTCTCATCACGGCTTCCTGGCAGGCTTCCTGGGGGGATTTCCCCTGTCGCATTAATTCTACAATAAGGAAACTCCCCACACTTTTCATGATCGCTTCACCCATTCCTGTTCCCGCAGCTCCTCCAATTTCATTGTCCACAAACAATCCTGAACCAATAATGGGGGAATCACCCACACGGCCATTCATTTTATAGGAAAGTCCGGAAGTGGTACAGGCACCTGCGATATCACCGTTTTTATCCATACAAAGCATGCCAATGGTATCGTGATTTTCAATATTAATGATGGGCTTATATTCTTTATTTTTCAGCCATTCTTTCCATTCGGCTTCAGATTCTGGAGTCAGGAGATTCTTTCTTTTAAATCCCTGCTGAATGGCAAACTGAAGAGCTCCTTCCCCGGCCAGCATTACATGGGGAGTTTCTTCCATCACTTTTCTCGCAACCGATACCGGATGTTCAATCTCCTTTAGGTATACAACGGAGCCGGCATTTCCCGTAGCGTCCATAATACAGGCATCTAAGGTTACATTTCCATCACGATCGGGCGCCCCACCATCACCAACAGTGGTATTCTTTAAATTGGATTCTTCAACCATTACGCCCTGTTCCACAGCATCCAGGGCATTTTCACCCTGTTCGAGCATTTCGCCGGCTGTTTGAGCGGCTTTCTGAAAATTCCATGTAGCGATGGCCATAGGTTTTATGGCTGTATTTTTTGTCATAGCAAATAAGTCTGATTTGATTAGGCTTGAACCGAAGGAAATTCCTGCCAGGGAAATGGCAGATCTTTCTATAAATGTACGTCTTCGCATAATTAGATATTAAGGTTTACGATCCAATAGGATTTGCGTAATTTGTGATCTTACAATACGTTTTCCTAAAGTTTTAAATATACTAAAATGCTTGTAGAAGTTTGTACAAATTCTTTGGAGTCTGCTATAAATGCTGAAAAAGGAGGAGCTGATAGAATAGAACTGTGTTCAGAATTGGGCGTGGGGGGAATTACCCCGTCATTTGGATTAATTGAAAGCGTTCTGCAGCGAATTTCCATTCCCGTTCATGTTTTAATAAGGCCGAGAAGTGGAAATTTCACCTATTCTGAAATGGAATTTGAAGTAATGCTGAAGGATATTGAAAAAAGTAAAGAACTTGGAGCGGCGGGAATCGTTACTGGCGTATTGGATGAAAATCGTGAAATTGATCTCATAAAAACTTCAGCATTATACCAAGCTTCCGGAAAGCTTCATTTTACTTTTCACCGGGCTTTCGACTGGTTAAAAGATCAAACCGAATCTTTTAAAAAACTTCAGAAGTTAGGAGTAGACGCTATTCTTACTTCCGGTGGAAAAAATAATGTTGATCAGGGATTTAATACTTTGAAAAAACTCAATCAAATAGCTGAAAATTGCCAAATTATGCCTGGTGGTGGGGTAAACCTTCAGAATATTAAAAAGTTTAAAACTGCCGATTTTAAAGCGATACATTTTTCAGCTTCAAAATTTGTAGAAACTACCAACTATGAAATTCCGGTTTCGATGAATTCAGAAAAATTTCTTCAGGAAAAAATGAAAACGCTAAGCGATGTAAGGATTATAGAAGAAATGGTACAAATGCTGAAGTGAACCTGAAAAGGTGCTTATTTTAAAGTTTTCACCCTTAAATCAACTTGCTTATGCGCTGGTTTATCCTACTGGCAATATATTTTATTGTAGATATTTATGCTTTCCAGGCCTTTCGAAACCTGACCAAGAACAATTGGATCGCTGTATTTTATTTTCTGCTTTCGGCGATCGTGGTTTTTAATTTGATCTATCAGTTCAACCAGGAAGCCGGCAGTGGAACTTTTTCCGGTGGCCGCGGCCTGGCAATTGGGTTTTTCCTTTCCTTATTCGTTTCTAAACTGGTGCTGGTCATTTTTATGCTGGGAGAAGATATAATTCGAATTCCAATTGGTACTGTGCAAAGACTTTTTGGCTCTTCAGAAAATCTTACGATCCCTTCACGTAGAAAATTTTTGAGCACGCTTGCCCTTGGCCTGGCGGTAATTCCGTTTGCAGGATTGCTGTACGGGATGTATAAAGGAAAATACAATTTTCGGGTTTTACGTTACACCTTATATTTTGATGATCTTCCGCCGAATTTTGATGGGTATACCATCACGCAGGTGAGTGATATCCACAGTGGCAGTTTCGATAACCATAAGAAAATAGCCTATGCGGTGGATCTGGTAAATGAGCAGGAAAGTGATGTGATTCTTTTCACCGGTGATCTTGTAAACAACAAAGCGACGGAGATGGATACATGGAAACCTCTTTTTTCAAAACTGAAGGCCAGCGATGGTGTTTTTTCAGTGTTGGGAAATCATGATTATGGCGATTATGTGCAGTGGGAAAGTGATGCCGAAAAAAGGCAAAATCTGGAAGATCTTAAAAAGGTACATGCCGATATGGGTTGGGACCTGATGCTGAATGAAAACAGGTTTCTTCAGAAGAAGGGTGAAAAAATCGCTCTGGTGGGGGTAGAGAACTGGGGTGCAGGTTTTAAACAGGAAGGCGACCTTCAAAAAGCTTCCGCAGGAGTTTCCCAGGAAGATTTTAAAATATTAATGAGCCATGATCCTTCACACTGGGAACAGGAAGTGAAAAAAGATGATCATAATTATCATTTGACCCTAAGCGGACATACGCATGGAATGCAATTTGGAATTGAAATTCCCGGTTGGTTTAAATGGAGCCCGGTACAATATCGTTATAAACACTGGGCAGGAATTTATGAGGAAATGGGGCGCTATATAAATGTGAACCGTGGCTTCGGATTTTTAGCCTATCCCGGGAGGATAGGAATATGGCCGGAAATTAGTGTGATCGAGTTGAAAAAAGGCTCAAAACCCGCTTAATTAGAAGAATTTGCTATATTTGATTATGGCGGGCATCGATAACAGAAAAGATGCCTGAAAATTAAATTTTACTATATGTCAAAATTTGGTGAGTTAGTAGATCTTCAAGTCCCTGTTTTACTGGATTTTTATACGGAATGGAATGAAGCTTCTGTATCCATGCACCCGGTGCTTAGGGATGTCGCAGCGGCTATGGGCGATAAGGCTAAAATCATTAAAATTGATGTGGATAAAAATTCTCAATTAGCTGAAGCGCTTCGCGTGAAAGGGCTGCCCACGCTTATGATCTACAAATCTGGTGAAATGATCTGGCGGCACAGCGGGGAACAGGATGCCAATACTTTAATTGGCCTTCTTCGCGAGCACATCTAAACTTTTAAACCTTAATCCTTTTTCAGCGTAAAATTGAAGGATTTCCGGAAGGATTTCTTTCAGGTTTTTGAATGCTTTCCGGCTATCGTGAAAAACAATAGTGCTCCCCGGTTTTGTATTTTCCAACACGTTATTTTTACATTCTTCCGCAGTAAAATTTTCATTATAATCCCCGCTAATCACATCCCACATCACAATTTGATAGCCTGCTTTTTTTAATAATTTCGCCTGGCTGTTTTTGATCTTTCCAAAGGGAGGACGAAATAGTTGGAAGTTCGGAGTTTTTAGTTCGGAGTTTTTAGTCCAGAGTTCGTACTTTTTAGTTCGTACCTCGTACTTCTTACCTCGTACTTCGTATTTTCCAATTCGCCCTTCTCCCTTCGTACTTCGTACCTCGTCCTTCGTACCTCGTCCTTCGCACATAACTTCTTCAGCTTCAAGAATATTATTTAAATAATCCTGGTTTGAAGTATTCCACCCATTTAAGTGATTATAGGTATGGTTTCCTATCGCGTGCCCTTCAGAAATGATCCGTTGAAAAATTTCAGGATGTTTTTGAATATTTTCACCAATACAAAAAAAAGTAGCTTTTGCGTGGAACTTTTTAAGCTGGTCTAAAACCCAGGGCGTGACTACTGGAATTGGGCCATCGTCAAAAGTTAAATAAATAGAATGATCATCTTTGATTCGCGAAACTCTATCAGGATAAAGCCATTTTAAAAATGATGGATACCTGGCCCTGAATATTTCCATTCCGCAGAAATTCTAATTCACGCTATCTATGGCGAGCGAATCTATTCCCGGAGGATTCTGGCTAGCACCATCCAGACCCTGCATCAACTCTTCCTGCATCATGGGCATATCTGGTTCAAATTCTTCTTCCTGTCTATAGAAATGCTTGAACTTCTTCAGGAATTCATTGAATTCTTCAGCTTTTTTCATCGCAGTATCCCGATCTTCGTAAACTACCATCAGGTCTACCAGGCCGCGATATCTTTCCATATTGGAAATGATCTCATCTGCATACATATATTGCCTGTCGATATCCCAATTGCTGTAGTAAATCAAATTTTCCTGATATTTTTCCACGACCTGTTCCCAAATTTCCCTGGCTTTTTCCGGTTCATTTACTTCATAATATCCACTAATATAGGGTTCTAAAAGAGTGTAAAATTCGAAATATTCCACCGGCATGTTTTCCATGGCCAGATCTAAAATTTCCTTGGCATGAACCGTATCTCCTTCCTTCAAAAGATTTTCGGTTAAACGGGCAAGGTTACTTCTATAAGTAATTGAATTTTTTCTGGTTTCCGGGTCGTGATAAATATCACCAGATCCCATACTTCCCCAGTCCCAGTTCTTTACGATATTGTACATTTTTTCGGTATTCACTTTCCCCATATCGAACGGATTTCTTGGATCTACGGGAGTCCTTATGGGAACCAGTTTATACGCCACACCTTCCAGTTGCAGATAATCTTTCATCCATAAATAATCATCGTCCCCAAAGCTGCCGCCGGTAAAGTAAATGGGGCGCTCCCAATTATTGTTCGCTACTATATCCAACATCAGCAATCGGTTTTTGTAAAGTACAGCGTCATCAATAGTAATATCGATATGGTCTACAATATCATTAGCGAATTTTTTATCTACGATATTATTTTTTAAAACCACCTGTTTGTCCACCGGAATTCGAACGTATCGTGTGGGAAAGGTATTCATTACCGTTCCGCTGGAAATCTCACCTTTGGTTCTTGGATCATCACTTTGGATATAATTCATCCAGGATTTAATATTCAGCGTATCCTGGGTCATTTCTTTTAAGAAAATGGCATCATTCTGCCCGTTGTAGAATTTGTTGTCCAACTGACTTGGTACGGCATCACTTTCATAAGCTTTCCGCTTCATCTGGTCAATATACCAGTCGGTTGCAAGTAAACTTGTGTTCACGATCCGCACATCTGTCCTGTATTTTTCTACCTGCTGAACGTACCACAGCGCAAAAGTGTCATTATCGCCAATAGTGAATAAAATCCCATTTTCATCTACGGAATCGAGGTACATTTTGGCCATTACAAAAGCACTGTTCCTGCCGCTACGATCATGATCGTCCCAATTTTGTGCTGCCAGAAGTACCGGAACGCAAAGCAAACTTGCGGCGATCACCACCGGTGCAGCGATCTTTGGAGTGATTACATTCCTAAGTTTATCAAACAAAGCATATACCCCAAAACCTATCCACAGCGCAAAAACATAAAAGGAGCCTACTAAAGCATAATCCCTTTCCCGAGGTTCAAAAGGCCTTTCATTTAGATAAATTTTTAGGGCAATTCCTGTAAAAAGGAAAAATACCATGAGCACCCAAAAGTTCTTCTGATCCCTCTTCAGCTGAAAAATAAATCCTATAATCCCTAAAATAAGCGGAAGGAAAAAATAGGTGTTCCGGGCCTTGTTATTCAGCATATCTGAAGGTAGAAAGTCCTGAGGCCCAATATGCATTTCATCTATAAAATCAATGCCGCTAAGCCAGTTTCCGTTGAGGTCGGTATATTTTCCCTGGATATCATCCTGTCTTCCGGTAAAATTCCACATAAAATACCTCCAGTACATATAGCCAATCTGATATTCAAATAAATAGGCCATGTTGCTGCCAAAACTCGGTTTTTTCACATCCAGATAATCGCCAAATTGGCGCAGGAATTTATGATATGCTTCCAGGTCCCGCTGCCCTGTGGCAAATTGGGTTTTAAATTCATTTACGGCAGAAACCAGCCGCTCTTCACTTTGATACTCGGGTTTAATGGTAAACTCCAGTGGGCCGGTAAACTCCATATAATTTACCGCGTGTTCCGTGCTCCACATTCGGGGAAGAACTGTTTTATGGGCATCGTCTAAATTCTGGCGGGCATCTTTATAATCGTTTACAATTACATATTTGCCCAATTCTTTGTCCTTTTCATATTTTGGTTTGCCATCCCGGTAAGGATTATTCTCATCTAAACCGGCATACATCTCACTCCACTGTGGGCCATAAAAAAGATAAGATTCACCATATTGCTCACGGTTATAATAAGCCAGTAATTCCCGGGCGTTATCGGGGCTGTTTTCATTAATTACGGTTGGCGCATTACTTCGAATGGGCAACATGATCCAGCTGGAAAATCCAATCAGCACAAAAAGGATACAAAGCAAAAGCGTATTATATTGAAAGTACTGTCTTTTCTGAGTATATCGAATGGCAAAATAGAAGGCTGCAATGATACTTAAAAATGCGATGATGGTGCCTGTATTAAATGGCAATCCCAGACTATTGGTAAAAAACAGTTCTGAAGCCGAAAAGTAAGTAAGGGTATAAGGAAGAAGCAGTTTAAAAATGAACATTAAAACCGCAACCACCACGATATTGGCGATGATAAAATTTTTGATCGTTACTTTAGGATAATTTTTAAAGAAATATAAAAAGCCAATAGCTGGAAGGGTTAGAAGTCCCATAAAGTGGACACCAAAAGACAACCCTATGACCAATGAGATTAGGATGATCCAGCGATTTCCACGTGGAGTGAACATATCGCGTTCCCATAACAGGCCCAGGTAAAACATGATCGACATAAAGCAGGCGGCCATAGCGTAAACTTCAGCTTCTACAGCATTAAACCAAAAACTGTCTGTAAAGGTGAAAGCTAAGGACCCCACTAAAGAACTTCCTAAAACAGCGATTTTTTTGGCGGTAGTTAAGTTTTCAGATGGTCCTGCTACTTTTAAAACCAGTATGCTTATAGACCAGAACATAAACAGGATCGCTATGGCACTGGCGAAACCACTCATGAAATTAATCATTAGGGCCACACTGGCATCATTAGGGGCAAAGGTGGCGAAGAATGCACCCATCATTTGGTAAAATGGCGCTCCGGGCGGATGTCCCACTTCCAGATTTGCGGAAGTAGCGATATATTCCCCGGCATCCCAGAAACTAGCGGTTGGTTCTAAAGTGAGCGTATAGGTTGTAAGAGCAATAGAGAATACCAGCCAGCCCAGTATTTTATTCCACTTTGAGAAGTTGAAATCAGTCATAAAAGATAGTAGTTATACTAAAGTGGCGAATTTAATAATAAATTGCTGAATGGTTTAGAAACGAGGAATAAAAGGAAATATTTTTGGGAAGTTGGAAGTGAGAAAGTTCAAGGTTCAAAGTTGAAAAGTTAAACTTAAAGGCTGGCGTCACTGCGAAGGAGTATGACGACTGAAGCAGTCTCATTAAGTGAAGGGGGGAAGTTGGAGATTGCTTCGCTGCGCTCGCAATGACTTTCCAGAGTTCAAAGTTTTAGGTTGAAAGTTGGAGGTTGGTCGTTGGAAGTTGAAAAGTGAAATGATATGTCACTGCGAAAGAGCATAGCGACTGAAGCAGTCTCATGAATGAAGGGAAGAAGTTGGAGATTGCTTCGCTGATTTACATATTTTTATTTGGTTACATATTAGAAACCCTGAAACCAGTTCAGGGTGACGACGCTGGATTTTAGAATTGCCGTCATGCTGAACTTGTTTCAGCATCTTATTGGATATACTAAAAAAAGTCAATTTGCTAGACTAGAAAATTTTTTCAGGGGTCTCAGGGTGAGCAGATAAAACACGGATACACATAAATATTTTCAATTGGCATTGAAGTCTTTAAGTACAGATGGGTTCGAGAATTTCCAAAGAATAAAATAATAAGAAAAAGTTTGTGTAGAATAAAGTTTGTATTAAATTTGCATCCGCATTTACGCATTGGCCTATGGTGTAACTGGCAACACGTCTGGTTTTGGTCCAGAAGAGTCTAGGTTCGAGCCCTAGTAGGCCAACAAAGTGCAAAAAGCCTGAACGAAAGTTCGGGCTTTTTTTATTTTGAAATAATTTCTGGGCGAGAAGTTTATCCTGAGCGAAGCCGAAGGGAGCCCTAGTAGGCCAACAAAGTGCAAAAAGCCTGAACGAAAGTTCGGGCTTTTTTATTTCGAAATATTTCTGGGCGAGAAGTTTATCCTGAGCGAAGAGCTTGTGCTGAGCAAGTCGAAGCAAAGTAAGCCATGCTAGGCCAATAAAATTTAATATGCTTGTCCGTTATAAAGAACCTAATAGGCAAATCATGACTAAAATTGTCACGTCGAGCATTTCGACTTCGCTCAATACAGGCTCAAGTCGAGACGTTTTTGTTTGACCTTTCGACTGCGCTCAAGGTGACAAAAACTTATGTTAGATGTCTAAACGGATAAGCATAAAATTTAAAAAGCACTCATTTGAAATTACCAGAGTGAAAGGATTAGGTAATTCTTTGATTATAATTTAGGGAAACTATAAACACTGTGATAAATTATTCTTTCCTTTGAAAGTACGTATTAAAAATTTAAACTTGTTTCTACTCATAGAATTGAAAATTAGATGGTGTGGTATGTAATTAGGACCAAACCGAAGCACGAGATCAAAACTTCCGAACTTTTAAAGGATTTTGGAATGGAAGTTTATTGTCCTGTAATTACTGAAGTTAGACAGTGGAGTGATCGTAAAAAAAAAGTAAGCGTTCCTTTGTTTAACTCCTATATCTTTGTGCGCTCCACAGAAAAAAATCGCAAAGAAGTTTTTAATGCTCCCGGGGTTATAGGTTTTCTAAACTGGCTGGGAAAACCCGCAATAGCAAGGGAAGAAGAGATAAATGAGATCATGTCCTGGTTAAATAATGATTACCTGAGCAACTACAAAATCCAGGAAATTAAAGAAGGTGATCGCGTTACATTCAGCAAGGGGAATATAAAATCTGAAGAGGCAATTGTGCAGGAGGTAGGTAAAAGAAAAGTTAAACTATTCCTTCCTGAAATTGGCTGGTTATTAACCGCAGATATCAGTGAGATTCGTTAAACTTGATTTATTATTAACATTAAATCCGGCGTTTTTTAACGAAAACGTTTGAGATTATGAGCCAATTTGCGGTATCCTCTCCACTAATTTTATGATTTCCTTAATCGTGTTAAAAATTTAACATGGAAAATTTCAGTGCCCTTATTATTGCAATTAAATTTGCGCTATTATTGGATACCTGATCAACCACCCTACTACTTATTTTATCAGTTATCGCCCTGGTAATTGAAAATTTCAATCAGGCTTTCTAGATTTTTCACGGGAATTCCAATATGGGATTTACGGAGGCGAAGCCTTATTTAAAATTTCTAAAATCATAAACTTTTCTTGTTGATATTAAGATTTGACATATTACCTTCTAAATTTAGGAACTGGTTCAAAAATGACAAGGAAAAGAAATAATGATGTTTCGGGAAAAAGACCGATAAACCTACTAGAGAAGAGATCTATTAGATTTGATTACACGTTTTTGAGCCTAGGACATTATTAAAATAATACAGTCTGTACTTATATAATATATCAAAATGTGCTTATAGCTAATCGCGTTAAGCCTAAATGCATAAAAAATGAAAGTAGCATTAATCACCGGGGCCACTGGCCAGGATGGAGCTTACCTAAGTGAGTTTTTATTAAAGAAGGGATACGAAGTGCATGGTTTAAAGCGCAGGGCTTCCCTTTTCAATACAGATAGGGTTGATCATTTATATCAGGATCCTCATGAAGAGAATTTAAAGTTTATTCTTCATTATGGGGATATGACAGATTCTACCAATCTTATTCGTTTAATTCAGGAAATTCAACCAGACGAAATTTATAATCTCGCGGCAATGAGCCATGTACAGGTTTCTTTTGAGACTCCCGAGTATACCGGAAATGCAGATGGGCTGGGAACCTTAAGGATTCTTGAAGCTGTTAGAATGCTGGGGTTGGAAAAGAAAACCAGAATTTACCAGGCGTCTACTTCTGAATTATATGGGAAGGTGCAGGAAGTGCCCCAAAGTGAAACCACGCCGTTTTATCCACGTAGTCCCTATGCTGTGGCAAAAATTTATGCTTACTGGATAACCGTAAATTACCGTGAAGCTTATGGTATGTATGCCTGCAATGGGATTCTATTTAATCATGAATCGCCTATACGGGGGGAAACCTTTGTTACGAGAAAAATTACCCGGGCTGCTTCCAGAATAGCGTTGGGCCTTCAGGATAAATTTTATCTGGGAAATCTGGATGCTAAAAGGGACTGGGGACATGCGAAGGATTATATACGAATGATGTGGATGATTTTACAGGCAGACGAAGCAGAAGATTGGGTTATTGCAACAGGCAAGACCACTACAGTGAGGGATTTTGTGCGAATGGCTTTTGCTGAAGCAGGGATAGAACTGGAATTTAAAGGGGAGGGTATTGAAGAAAACGCTTTTGTCAAGTCCTGTTCCAATCCGGAATATCAGCTGGAAACCGGAAAACAGGTACTTGCCGTGGATCCTAAATACTTTAGACCTACGGAGGTCGACCTTCTCATTGGTGATGCCACGAAGGCAAATACAAAGCTAGGCTGGATCCCGGAATATGATCTTGCGGCTTTGGTAAAAGATATGATGCAAAGCGATTTGAAGCTGATGAAAAAGGATCAGTATCTAAAAGATGGCGGTTACCGAATTCTTAATTATTTTGAGTAGGATAATTCGGGAATTTTAAAGATTTGAAAATTTGATAATAATTTTAAGGCGATGTGTTCCTTATAAGAGGATATGTCACCTCGAGCGAAGTCGAGAGGTATTTTTTAATACCTAATTAATTTTGTTTTATCACTTACTGCTTACAAAATCAAAATGAATAAAGAATCAAAAATTTATATAGCCGGGCATAGAGGTATGGTTGGTTCAGCAATCTGGAGAAAGCTGGAAGCTGAAGGCTATAAGAATCTTTTAGGTAAAACATCCCAAGAACTGGATTTGCGCGATCAAAAGGTGGTTCAGGAATTTTTTGAAACTGAAAAACCAGAAGTGGTTATTGATGCCGCCGCTAGGGTTGGAGGCATTCTGGCCAACAATGATTATCCCTACCAGTTCTTAATGGAAAATTTACAGATCCAGAATAACCTGATTGACGGCGCTCATAAAAACGACGTGGAAAAGTTTATTTTTTTAGGCAGTTCCTGTATTTATCCAAAACTCGCACCCCAACCTTTAAAAGAAGAATATTTGCTCACCGGTAGCCTGGAGCCAACTAATGAGTGGTATGCCATCGCTAAAGTTGCCGGCGTAAAAGCCTGTGAAGCGATTAGGAAACAATTTGGAAAAGATTATGTAAGCCTGATGCCCACAAATTTATACGGAAGTCATGATAATTTTGATTTGAATACTTCGCATGTACTACCCGCCATGATCCGGAAGTTTCATGAGGCTAAGGAAAATAATAAGCCTGTCGAATTATGGGGCACGGGATCACCTATGCGGGAATTTCTATATGTAGAAGACATGGCTGATGCGGTGTTCTTCGCGTTAAAAAATAAATTGCCTGAACATTTATACAATATTGGGACTGGAAAAGATCTTACGATTAAAGAACTGGCTGAAACCATTCAAAAAATTATCGGCCACAAAGGAAAAATCATTTGGGATAGTTCCAAGCCTGATGGTACGCCGCGTAAGTTGATGAATGTTGATAAGATAAAAGATGCCGGTTGGGAAGCATCAACCAGTCTGGATGAAGGAATTGATGCCACTTATAAATGGTTTTTGGAGAATGAAGGGAAGTATAAACAGGTGAAAATATGAAAAGCGTTAGGCTATAAGCTGAAAAAAAGTTTATCGACAAAGCCTCTACAGTTCACCATCAATAATGTAAAATTATTGTAATCGTAATTATAGTCTTTTGTATATTTGTAAAAAGTTATAATCGTAATTATATAAATGACGAATTTTATTCCTGCTAATATCCAAGTGCGGACTCACTATTTAGAAAAGATTCGTCCGTTTATGGATCAAAAGATTATCAAGGTAATTACCGGGCAGCGCAGGGTAGGGAAAAGTTATTTGCTTTTTCAATTAATCCGGCTCATACAGGAAAGAGAACCCGCAGCGAATATTATTTACATAAATAAAGAAGATTTAGAGTTTTCATTTATAAAAACCGCCGAAGATCTTAACAAATACGTGTTGGCAAATAAAGTTGAAGGAACGAAAACCTATGTTTTTATCGATGAGATACAGGATATAGAAAATTTTGGCACCGCTTTACGCTCGCTATTGCTAAAAGAAGATCTGGATCTTTATTGTACGGGCAGCAATGCTAATTTGTTATCTGGCGACATTGCAGGGCATTTAAGCGGTAGATATGTAGAAATAGAAGTTTATAGCCTGGCCTATCCCGAATTCCTTGCATTCCATAAGCTTGCGGAGAATAACAAGAGCCTGGATAAATACCTTAAATACGGCGGACTTCCTTATTTAATACATTTAGAACTGGAGGATGAGGTAGTGTTTGAGTATTTAAAGAATATTTACAGCAGCATCGTATATAGGGATATTATAAATAGATATTCCGTTAGAAATACAACATTCCTGGAACAATTGGTCTTATTCTTGGCCGCCCATACCGGCAGTATCTTTTCGGCAAAAAAAATAAGCGATTTTCTAAAATCCCAGCGTGTAAATATGGCACCCAACCAGGTGCAAACCTATATACAGCACCTGGTAAATGCTTTTTTAATACATAAGGTTGCCCGCTATGATCTGGTAGGAAAGCGCTTGTTTGAGATTGGGGAGAAATATTATTTTGAAAATTTGGGTATCCGCAATGGGCTTTGGGGATATAGATTGGAAGACAGGGGAAAAATAATGGAAAATGTAGTGTACAATCATTTGCTTTTTAAAGGCTATAAAGTACAGGTAGGGATATTGGGGAATAAAGAAGTAGATTTTATAGCAGAAAAAGACGGGGAGAAGTTATATGTTCAGGTGGCACTTACAATTAATAATCCCGATACGCTGGAGCGTGAATTTGGAAATTTAAAAAACATCCCAGATAACTACCCCAAAAAAGTGGTGACCATGGAAACCTTTTCCGGGAATACGGTTGAAGGGATTGAGGCTCAGGATCTGCGTAGTTTTTTGCTTGCTTAGGTTGGAGCGTCTCTAAGACTGGCAGAAACCATACAACATATTGTCGCAGCCTTTAGTGAACTATGGGACAGTTCTAAGCCAGATGGCACACCGCGTAAGTTGATGAATGTTGATAAGATAAAAGATGCTGGGTGGGAAGCATCTACTGAATTAGAAAAGGGTGTTCAAAAAACTTATGACTGGTTCTTAAATAACCAGGATGAATTCAAAGAAGTCAAACTATAACGTCTTAACCACAGAGGAGACAGAGAAAAACTCCGTGCCAAACCCTGCGATACTCAGTGGTTAAAAAGAATTCACTCATTGGGATCCTTTTTTTTTAAAAACATCTGTGAAATGTTATTTGTAATCCATAAAATCGGTACACACCAAGGCCGCAAAAGTAAAACGCCGCGACCGCCGCGATACCTTACGATAATCGTAAATATGAATTAATTATAGTTTAGGGAATTCAAAACAATATTGCAGATTTAAAGGATGTTGAAAACAGGAGAACTAGTGCCGGGCTTAATTCTGATAATATCAGCATAATTGAAGATTAGCAATAGAATTCAATATTTATAAATGAAATACCTTATGAAGATTTAACCAAGGGGGTAACCGGCTTATTATTGTGAATTATAAAATATTATATCGAAAAAATTAGTTTTGAATTTTAAACCTTTAGCAATAATGTATCTAATTAGAAAATTTATACTAAAGGCTCAATCTAATCAATTTTTTCAAGATTCTTTTTGGGCTTTATTAGGTAATGTATTGGCCAAAGGAATGGCATTAGTAGGTGCAATGGTAGTCGCGAGATTTCTGGGAAAAGAAGTTTATGGGGAGTATGGCACTATACGTTCTACACTAATGAATATTGCTATTTTCTCTACTTTTGGTTTAGGTTATACCGCCACTAAATATATTGCGCAATGTAAAAAAGACAGACCAGAATTCCTTAAAACTATTGCATTTTATACTATGAAAATCTCATTAGTTGTAAGTGGGACAATGGCTATTGCTTTATTTTTTCTTGCGGAATATGTAGCGGTAATTTTACTTGAGGCATCACACTTAACAACTCCACTAAGATTTGTTGCTGTTTGGGTGATTTTCAACTCTCTTACTACAGCTCAAATCGGTATTTTAGCAGGATTTAGCGCATTTAAACCAATGGCTCGTATTAGTATGTACATAGGTTTTTTTGCATTTTCCAGCAGTGTTTTATTAACTTATTTTTGGAATTTAAATGGAGCATTACTTGCATTGCTTTTTACACAAATACTTAATTGGTATCTCAATTATAGAGAGGTACAAAAACATATACCTAAAGATGGGACAATATCAAAAGATAAATCTTTTTTAAAAGAACTCTTAAATTTTTCTTTTCCCGTTGCTTTGCAGGAAGCTTTATATTCCCTTACATCATGGTTAATGATTTTAATCCTTATAAAATTAAGTAATTACGGTGAAGTGGGTTTATATTCAGCAGCAATGCAGTGGGGGGCGATCTTACTTTTTATTCCTGGAATTTTACGCAATGTAATTTTAACTCATTTATCAGGAATTTCAAATGATTCTAAAAAACATGATAGGGTATTGAAACAGACTCTATTAATTAATTTCTCGGCAACATTTATTCCTTTTATAATTATATATATCTTGAAAGATTGGATTGTGGGATTTTATGGAACAAGTTTTAAAAATGGATTGGAAGATATTTTATCCATATCTCTTTTTACTGTTATCTTTGTAAGTTTATCGAATGTTTATGCACAAGCGTACCTTTCTAAAAGTAAAAACTGGCTCATGTTCGGTTTTAGGTTTTTTCGAGATTTAAGCATATTATTAATAACAATTTTTTTAATTAGAAATACTATTTTAGTAGGAGCTAAGGCTTTAGTTCTTAGCAGTTTGATAAATCAGATTGTTTTTCTTTTTCTTATTTCTATCATCTATCATAAAATATTAAATGCAAAAAAAACTTAAGTAATCAATTACTATACTTCAATATATTTCGAATATAAAAAATGTGTGTAAAAATATCACTCATTCATTTACAAATACAAAATAGCTTTTAATTGTTTTCCAAGTAAGAATAGTTTCGCAGTCTTGAAATCATTCTGTGAAATGGCATCATAATACTCAGTTTAAATGAATATTAAAATAAAATGAATTCATACAAATTATTTGGAATTAAGTTTGTTCTGTTTTTCTTGCCTGAAACTCGATTTTTTGGTTTAAAAAGAAAATTGTTTCGTTTTGCCGGGGCGACTATTGGTGAGAATGTTAGAATTTGTTCCTCTGTAAGTATAATAGGAAACGGAAATTTATCGATAGGGGATAATACATGGATTGGCCATCAAACATGTATAATTAGTTCATCTTCAATTATAATTGGTAAGAATGTAGATATTGCTCCCAGAGTTTATATAGGAACAGGAACCCATGTAGTTGATATAAAATCTCCCAATATTTCAGGTGCAGGAATAAGTGAAAATATTACTATAAAGGATGGTTGCTGGGTATGTGTAGGGAGCATAATACTTCCGGGTGTTGAATTAGGTATTAAAAGTATAACAGCTGGAGGAAGTTTAGTTAATAAAAATGTTTTGCCTTTTACCATAGTTGGAGGTGTTCCAGCCAAATTAATTTCAAAATTAAAATAATAGATATCTGAAGCAGATAATTAAATTTTTAGCATTTATAACAGCACTCACCTTGGTAGCACAAATTTCATCTTTTGAGCTAAGTTTAGGCAATGGATATTATGTGATTTTAATTGTGGTATTTGCTATCCTTCTGATAATGGGAAAGGGTTTCCGATTTAATTTTTTAATGCTTTATCTTGCAATAGCAGGTTTGATAAGTATAATTTTCAATGAAATTCCATCTTTTTTTAAACCTTATGAACGATTTGCAGCCTTTCTTATTGTTATGGGTTTATTTGGTCCTTTAATAAGAAATTCAGCTTTACAACAATTTAGATTATATCTCTTTAAGATAATTAATAGTTTAATTGTGACTATGGTCATAATTTCTTTTGTAGGTATTGTGGCAGGGTTTCCAAGTATGGTGGGTCGAGGAGGTTTTGCGGGATTATTTAATCATTCTATGATGTTGGGCCCTATGGCTGCAATAGCTATGTTGATATGCATTAGTTGGGGAAATACTTCAAATAATAAGAAAAAGCGTTCCTTTTTTCTCATCTTGGCAGCAATATCATTTATTACTTGTGTGGCTGCTGGTTCGCGTGCAGCTCTTTTAGCAGGAGTCGCCGGAGGATTGTTTTATTATTACAAAGTTAACCAGGGAAAATTATCGCGGTATATTCGTATTATTATGTTGATAATGGCAATTGGAATTCTAAGTTTTCCCTTATGGGAATCTTATACCGAACGCATTATAGAAAAAATGACTTATGCGGAGGATCAGGGAGATATATTAGTTACTAGGGAAGCGCTATGGACAACCCGACTTTTAGAATTCGAAAAATCTCCAATTTATGGTATTGGCTTTGCAGCAGTTGACACTTCACTTACCAATAAATACGATGCAAAAGAAGGTAAGATAGAACCTGGTTCCTCTTGGTTAGTAGTTCTTTCAATGGTTGGTTTACTGGGTTTCATACCTTTGGTTTTCCTTCTTATTAAGTATTTAAAATTTTTGTATAAAGAAGAAGTTATGCAACAATTTTCAGCGCTTCTTGGGGCTTTGCTGATCTTATGTATTGTTCATATGATGGCAGAAGGTTATGTGTTTTCTGCTGGCTCGGGTCTCTTTTTTATATTCTGGTTTATTATGGGAATGATTGAACAAACAAAGAAATACCAGATAAATATAGAATATTCAACTATATGAAAATCGTTTTTCTTGTAATAAATTATATGCCCCATCAATTGGTTTCAATAAAATCAGTTATAAAATATTATAATGCAGAAGTTCATGCATTTAATTATAAAGATGAGCATACCGTTCCTAAAGACATTGAAAATTTACATACATACCAACTCGGGTCATTCAATCGTAATCAATTTCTAAATAAAATTGTTGAAATTAACCCTGCTATGATGGTAGTGGCTGGGTGGGCGGTTAAAGATTTTGTATGGGTTTCTAAAAAGATTCGGAACAAACTTCATATCCCGGTAGTATCTTATTCCGATACACAATGGAGGGGAACCTGGAAACAAAAAGTAAATTCTTTTATTAGTCCA
Source organism: Gramella sp. AN32 (assembly GCF_023718305.1). Lineage (GTDB taxonomy): Bacteria > Bacteroidota > Bacteroidia > Flavobacteriales > Flavobacteriaceae > Christiangramia > Christiangramia antarctica. The sequence goes on along the minus strand of NZ_QEYO01000003.1, from coordinate 134,584 downwards.
TGGAATCTTAAGAAAGCATATTCATATTTATGGGTTGCTGGGATATATCAATTTGAATATGCAAGGAAATTGGGTTTTGCTAAAAATCAAATTATTTACAATTCGTTGAGTTGTGATATGGAACTCTTCAGACAAACCTCCTTAAAGCACAAGCAAAAAGATTATCCTAAAAATTTTTTATTTATTGGCCGGTTTGTGCCTGTTAAGGGTCTTGATTTACTTATTGAAGCCTGGCTTAAAATAGAAGATAAAAAAGGGTGGTCAATAACCTTAATTGGTGATGGCCCTTTAAAAGAAAATTTCAAGGATATTGAGGGTGTAGAAATTAAAGATTTTATGCAGCAAGAACTATTAATCAAAGAAATTGAAAAAGCCGGCTGCTTTGTTCTACCTTCTATTTATGAACAATGGTCATTAGTTATACACGAGGCTGCCGCATCAGGTTTACCAATAATTGCTACGGAAAATTGTGGCGCCGCTCCGCATTTTGTTATTAATAATTATAATGGTTATCAAATTGAAGCTAGTGTAGAAAGTATTGGAAATGCTTTGGAAAGTATTTTAGCAATGACGACGGCAGAATTAATTCTTTATTCACAGAATAGCAGAATTCTAGCAGAGAGTATTACCCCAAAATTAGGTGCAGCCCAATTAAGAAGCGTTTTAAATTCGAATAATTTCTTATGAACATCGCCCATGTCATTTCTTCTATAGACAATTCTACTGGTGGCCCAGCCAGAAGCGTTACACACTTAATTGCTGCAATGTTGGAAAATTCAAGTCATAAAATCGAATTATTTTGTAGGAAATCTCAAAATCCTATTATAAATAATTTTGAAAAACCAACAGGTTTCATACATTTTTGCAGGCATAATAGATTGGGAGGTCTACAGCAAGTTAGAGAAGAGATAAAATTAAGCACTCCAGATTTACTTCATGGTCACGGCTTATGGCAATTACTGGTTCATCAAATGGCTAAAATAGCCAGGAAAAACAAAATTCCCTATATTATAACTCCAAGAGGAATGCTAGAACCTTGGTCTTTAGAGCAAAAAACATTTAAAAAGAAAATTGCATTAAGTCTATTTCAGAACAAGGATTTAAATAATGCAACTTGTATTCACGCTACAGCCACTTTGGAAGCTGAAAACATACGCAATCTGGGATATACAAATCCAATTGCGGTTATTCCAAATGGAATAGATTTAACGGAGTTTCCTAAATTCGAAAAATTTAAAACAACAGAGAAAAAGATTCTTTTTCTTTCCCGAATACATCAAAAAAAAGGCATTGAAAATTTAATTGAAGCCTGGTCCCAAATTCCTAAAATTGTTAAAGAAAATTGGAGTATAAACATCGTTGGAAACGGAGAAGAAAAATATTGCGAAGAACTTCAAGATCTGTTAATTGATAAAGGACTTTCAGAGCAAATTTTTATAAAAGGTCCAATGTATGGTGAAGATAAATTAAAAGAATATCAGGATGCAGATCTATTTGTTTTGCCAACATACAGTGAAAACTTTGGGATTGTAATAGCCGAAGCTTTAGCCTGTAACACCCCAATTATTACTACAAAAGGTGCACCCTGGGAAGAACTGGAAACTACCCAAAGCGGTTGGTGGATAGATATTGGAGTTGAACCTTTACGAGAAGCCTTAGAAGAAGCACTGCAAACTCCTCCGGAAACCTTGAGTAGAATGGGAGAAAATGGACGAAGGCTAATTGAAGAAAAATATAGCATAGAAGCTGTGGCAAAGCAAATGGAGGAGTTGTATACATGGATTTTAGAAAAAGGGGAAAAACCAGATTTTGTTAACTTAATATAGCTTGGAAAAAATAGATTTATCTAATTATAAAAATTCCTTAAGTCGTAAAAATCAGATAGCCCGTTTCGCGTGGACTATCACTTGGACGTTGTTGGCAAGGCCATTTCCAAGGAGCTTGGGGAATTTTTGGAAATTATTTTTATTGCGTTTATTTGGGGCAAAAATACACTCAAAAGCGGTGGTTTATTCTAACGTAAGAATTTATATGCCCTGGAATTTAGAAATGAATGAATATTCCTGTCTAGCTCCTGAAGTAGATTGTTATAATGTAGCTAAAATTAAAATTGGAGCTAATACTACTATTTCTCAAAAAGCCTATTTATGTACCGCTTCACATGATATTACAAAAAGTAATAATCCATTGATTATTGCTCCTATTACCATTGAGGATCAAGCTTGGATTGGAGCATCAGCGTATGTTGGAATGGGAGTTACAGTTGGTCAAGGATCTGTAGTTGGAGCTACTGCATCGGTTTATAAAAATGTAGAAGCTTGGACAATTGTAGGAGGAAATCCAGCAAAATTTATAAAGAATAGAATTATTCATGAATAGAGTTTCATTATCTGCTATAATATTGACCTTTAATGAAGAAATACATTTGCAGCGGTGCATTGATTCTTTGAAAAATGTGTGTGAGGATATTATTATTGTAGACTCCTTTTCCAAGGATAAGACCAAAGATATTGCATTAAAAAACAATGCCCGATTTGTCCAAAATAAATGGATAAATCATGCAATCCAGTTTAACTGGGCACTGGAAAATTGCGATATTAAAAAGGATTGGATACTCAGACTTGATGCTGATGAATATCTTACCCCAGCCCTGCAAGATGAAATTATTGAAAAATTAAATTTAATAGATTTATCTGTAACGGGTATAATGTTGCCTTTACAGCGTATTTTTATGAATCGCCATTTAAAAAAAGGATATGATGAAATTAAATTGTTAAGAATATTTAGGAATGGAAAAGGGAAATCGGAAAACAGATGGATGGATGAACATATTTCCCTATCAGAAGGGTTAACAATAGAGTTTAGCAATTCTTTAGCAGATCATAATCTAAATTCCCTCCACTGGTGGACCACAAAACATAATGGGTACTCCATCCGCGAGGCCATTGATTTGCTGGACATTGAATTAGGAATTGTCACCCACAAGAAAGAAATAAGTAAGATTAGTGCTCAGGCGGCAAAAAAAAGAAAACTTAAAAAAAATTATGCTCATAAACCTTTATTCCTTAGGGCATTTATTTATTTTATATACAGGTATTTTTTCCGCCTTGGTTTTACAGAAGGAAAAGAAGGTTTTCTCTGGCATTTTTTGCAAGGCTGGTGGTACCGCACCTTAGTTGATGCTAAGATTTACGAAATTAAGAAGGCTTGTGGGAATGATAAAGAAAAAATTAAAGATTATATCCAAAAGCAGTATCAAATAGTAATATGAAAATATCTATTATCACTGCTACTTATAACAGTGAGAAAATAATAATTTCTTCCCTCACATCTATTAATTTCCAAACTTATAAAAATGTAGAATCGGTAATTATAGATGGAGCATCTAAGGATAATACTGTTTCTAAAATAAAGAAAATTTTTACGGGTGATTTAAAAATAATTTCAGAAAAAGATAATGGGATTTATGATGCATTAAATAAAGGAATTAATCTGGCATGTGGTGATGTGATTGGCTTTGTGCATTCAGACGATTTTCTGGCTTCCAGGGAGGTTCTTTCAAAAATTGCACGAGTCTTTCAGGAATAAAATGTAGATGGGGTTTATGGAGATTTGCAATATGTAGATAAGGAAGATACTTTAAAGGTGATACGTTACTGGAAGAGTGAAGCTTTTAAACCGGAACTTCTTAAAAAAGGCTGGATGCCAGCACATCCTACCTTGTTCCTAAAAAAAGAAGTCTATGAGAAACACGGTCTTTTCAACCTAAATTATAACATCGCCGCAGATTATGATTTGATGCTCCGTATTTTCAGCGATCCTACGTTAAAATTTAAATATCTGCCGGAAGTAATTACCAAAATGCGCGTTGGTGGAGCGAGCAACCGTAGTCTTAAAAACATCAAACAGAAATCACTAGAAGATTTAAAAGCATTGAAAGCGAATGGGTTTAAAAATCCGTATAAAATACTTTATAGAAAAAATATAAATAAGCTTTCCCAATTTTTAATAAAATAATTTTACCAGCCAATCTCCCTATAAGATCAGGTTTATTTCAATAACCCGATAAACTATTTATTATGAATATTCTAGATCAGGAAATTCTCATTACTCTTTTTAGACAACATTATTTTTTCTTTGCCGGGGCAGTGTTTTTACTGGCCTTTATATTAACCTGGTATTTTACCCCGAAGGTTTTATGGGTCACGCGGGAAAAATCCTTAATGAAGGAAGTAAACCATCGAAGTTCCCATAAAAATAAAGTCCCTCCATTTGGTGGGGTCTCCTTTTTTTTAGTTTTAATTTTAGTTATAAGTTTGTTACAGGCATTGAGAACAGGTTATACCGGGAATCATTTAATTATAGGCCTTACTTTCCTGTTTATGGCTGGATTAAAAGATGATCTCGTAATCTCTACGGCCAGATTAAAATTTGCCAGCCAGCTATTTGCGGCATCTTTTATTATTTTTTCTCCTGAGCTTGAGTTCACCACCTTACACGGGTTTTTAGGTATTTACGATATCCCTTTACTTATTAGTTATTTTATAAAATTACTCATCGTGGTAGCCTTGATCAACGCCTATAATCTTATTGATGGGATAGACGGGTTAGCAGCCATTGCAGGAATCGTTATTTGTTTAACCTATGCCCTGGTATTTTATACAACAGGACTATCATATTTTGTATTGATAAGCCTTAGTATTGTCGGAATTCTGGGTGGTTTCCTTCGGTTTAATTTTTCCAGGGGAAGAAAAAAAATGTTTATGGGGGATGGGGGTTCATTGATCATAGGATTTATGATTGCTTTTTTAAGCCTGAAAATATTGGTTATGGCACCATATCAACAAATAGTAAATCAGGGCTTTTTTCCAGAAAACACCGTTTTATTTATGGTAGCAGTGTTATTCCTTCCAATTTTTGATACGCTCCGGGTTATGATCATTAGAATATTGAATAGAAATTCACCCTTTGAAGCAGATCGTAACCATATGCACCATGTCTTATTAGACAATGGGCTTAATCATAAAACCTCCAGTTTTATTTTAGGAGCAATGAATTTAGGAGTTATTTCGGTTTTCATCTCTGTCAGCAAATATTTTAAAAGTATGGTAATGTTACTAATCATTTTAAGCATGTTTGTAACATCAGCCTGCATTTTTCAGTATTTAAAACGTCGAGCATCCTCTTTACAATCCGGTAATTCCCGGTATAGGTTTCTAAGTAAAATTTCTTATAGTCGAAGTTGATGATCCCACTTATAGTTAAAAAAATGTGAAACTTAATACTTCAATTATTATATTCGCAAACCCAAATTTTTTAAAATGAAATTCCCCGGATTCCTTAAAATCTTTATTTTAGCTTTTATCCTCACTGCTCAATCCTGCGTTTCCAAAAAAGAAATTGTATATTTTCAGGGAATGGATAGCGCCACAAACCAGCTAAATAAGAATTTAAATAATAATTTACTTATTCAGCCAAATGATCTATTGACTATTTCTGTGGCGGCACCAGAGCAGGTGGCGGCGATGCCTTTTAACCTTCCGGTGGTGGGAATGCCTCAGGGCAATGGGTTAAGTGGAGGGCTTTCTGTAAATGGAACACAGCAACTTCAAACCTATAGGGTAAACAGCCAGGGCGACATTCACTTTCCCATATTGGGAAAAATTAAAGTCGCAGGTTTCTCCAGTGAAGCGCTTTCCGATTCCCTTCAGAAAAAAATTAGTGAGTATGTGCAGGATCCTATTGTTAATACCCGCATTGTAAACTTCCAGGTAAGTGTCCTGGGTGAAGTAAGTAATCCGGGCACTTTTGATGTGGGTGATGAAAAGTTGAGTTTGCCCAAAGCGCTTGGTTTTGCCGGGGATTTAACGATTTATGGCCGCAGGGATAATGTGTTGGTGATGAGAGAAAGAAATGGTGAAAAAGCACATGCCTATCTGGATTTAACGAATCCGGAAGTCCTTAACTCACCTTTCTATTATCTACAGCAGAATGATGTAGTATATGTAGAACCTAATGGAGCTCAAATGCAATCTGCCAGCTATAACCGTAATGCCGGAGTTTATATTTCAATTGCCTCTGTCATAATTTCACTGGCAGTATTAATTACAAATTAGAATGTCCCAAAATATTCAGAATAACCGAATTCAGGAAGAAGAAATTAATCTTCGCGAAGAACTGGATAAATATATTAAATACTGGCCCTGGTTTTTATTGGCAGTTTGTTTATGTGTCGCCGTGGCATTTATATATTTAAAGACTACTACTCCAGTTTATCATACGATCTCCAGTATTATTATTAAGGATGAGGAAGGTAATTCCCCCTCCTCGGAGATGGCTGCCTTTGCAGATTTGGGACTGTTAGGTGGAATGGGTACAAATTCCATTGAAAATGAAATCGGAATTTTAAGATCCAAGAGAATGATGACCAATGTGATCAAGGCATTGGATTTAAATATAATATATCTGGATGAAAATGCGATGAAAAGTCCGGAGCTTTATAATACTACTCCATATCTCATCGACCTGTTGCAATTCAATGAAAAGTTGCTTGTAAAACAGGGAGAGGAAAGCCTTAATGAATATAGGTTGGTTGTTTCGGGAAGTAGTTTTAAATTGATAAATACTGAAACTGAAAAAAAATATGACGGTAAATTTGGTGAGCCTGTTTCGTTGCCCTTTGTAGATTTTATGCTGAACGAAAACCCGGCAGATGAGCTGGTGAAGATGGAAGAGGTTTCCTTAATTATTAAGTTTTTATCTGTAGAATCGGTGGTGTCTCATTATCGCAACAAATTACAGGTAAATTTAACCGATAAAAATTCCAGTTTAATTGAATTGGGACTGGACGACCCGGTTAAACAAAAAGCCCAGGATATCCTGGATCAGTTAATTTTTGAATATAATCGGGAAGCTATAGAAGATAAGAACCTGGTGGCGCGAAATACTGCTGATTTTATTGACGAGCGGCTTCAGATTATTAATAGTGAATTAGATTCCGTTGAGACGGGGAAAGAGGAGTTTAAAGAAGTGAACCGCATTACCGATATTGATGCCGAATCTGAAATGTTTATTGAAAATGTAAGTGATTACAATAAACGAGATCAGGAAATTGGGACTCAGATGGAGCTGGCGAATACCATGATCAATTATTTGCGGGATGAATCGGGTACCGGGTTATTGCCGGAAAACCTTGGGATTCATGAGCAATCAGTGAATTCCAGTATTGAAGAATATAATAATCTTGTGCTGGAAAGGAATAGGATTTTAAGCGGATCTACCGAAAAGAATCCTGTAGTGATCAGGTTAAATAATCAGATTGATCAAATTAGGGGAAACGTGCTTGCTTCCTTCCAAAGACTGCAATCCAATTTAAAGGTTTCACAAAGGGAACTTGACAGGCAGGGTTCTGTCATTAACTCTAAGATTTCGGCGGTTCCGGGGAAAGAAAGGCTTTTTAGGGGGATAGAACGGCAGCAGAATATTAAAGAGTCTCTTTATATATTTTTACTTCAGAAAAGGGAGGAAAATTCACTGAGCTTAGCAGTTACCGCGCCTAAAGCAAAAATTGTAGACCGAGCTTATAGTTCGGTTCAAGCAATTTCCCCAAAACCGAAAATCATCCTACTTGCTGCGCTCATTCTGGGAATGCTCATTCCTTTTTTAATCATTTATATTAAAAATCTATTGAATAATAAGGTGTCCAGTAGAGAGGATATGGAAAAATATGCTAAAGATATTCCGGTGGTTGGAGAAATCCCTCATGTAGATACAAAAGATAATGAAATGATCGTGGAAAATGATCGAAGCATACTAGCCGAATCCTTCCGAATTCTCCATACCAATCTACAGTATCTAATGGGGAACTCCAGGGGAGAGACAAATGGGAACACTATTTTTGTTACCTCGACTATAAAAGGGGAGGGAAAGACCTTAATATCATATAATTTGGCGCTCACCTTGGCTAATACAGATAAAAAAGTGCTGCTAGTGGGAGCTGACCTTAGGAATCCTCAATTACAGAGATTTGAAAAAGATTCTCGCGACCATTTTGGAATTAGTGACTATTTGGTAAATGAAAATTTAAGTTTAAGGCAACTTATCAGGGAATCCAATACCGGAAATACCAACCTGGAATTGTTGCCTTCTGGGACGATACCTCCGAATCCGTCTGAATTATGGAGGAGAAATAGGGCAGGGGAGTTATTTAAGGAACTTAGGGAAATGTATGATTATATAATTGTGGATACTGCCCCATCTTTACTGGTTTCCGATACTTTTTTAATCAATAAATGGGCAGATTTAACACTGTACATCGTAAGAGCCGGATATACCCAGAAGAAATTGTTGCAATTCCCTGTAGATTCCAAACAGGATGGAAAATTTAAAGAGATTAGCTTTATCCTTAACGATGTTAAAATGGCTAATTTTGGATATGGGAATAAATATGGATATGCTTACGGCGAAGAGAGAAAATCTTTTAAAGACAGGTTAAAAAATAAAATAGCTTTTAAATAAGAAACTAATTAATTGTTTGTCCGTAAAGCATCCTAAACTGAAAAATGATGTCATTCTGAACTTGTTTCAGAATCTCATTTCAATGTAAATCAATGTAATATGGAGACCCTGAAATCGAAGATTCGACGGAGTCAAATACATTCAGGGTGACGAAAGAACTTTTAGGGCAGAAAACGGATATACATCTAATTAATAGGCCCAAACCTATATGAAAAAGAAGAGGTTACTTTTAATTATATTTTTTGTCTCATTTAAATTTGGCTTTGCGCAAAATGATTTTTCCGGATCGATAAGCCTGAATGGATTTTATGCTAATCAGGATGATCTACCTTTTTGGTTTTATCATAATCAAAATGGACAAATTTCTGTGGGTAGTTCTTTCGCAGGCTTAACCAGTTTGGAATTTTCCAGGGACTTAACCAGAAATTTGGATATAAAAATTGGCGGCGGGTTATTTTATGATGATTATAAAAGTCATTTTCGGGCTTCTGAACTATTCTGGGAGATTAATTACCGTAGACTAAAATTTGTTATTGGGAAAAAACAACGTCCATTGTATTATGATGGGTTGAGCGCTACCAATGAAAACTTCGCCTGGTCAAACAATTCTCAGGCACTGCCCGGTCTTAAATTAAGCCTTAATGAACCCCTGAACATTTTTCCAAAGCTTGCTCTTGATTTTTCCTGGGCTGAATATATTATAGATGATAATAAGTATAAGAAGTATCCCAAACTTCATCATAAAAGTTTTCATCTAATTTATAGCGAAGAGAATAAATTCTCAATTAGGGCTGGGATTCAGCATTATGCCCAATGGGGGGGCAAGTCTAAATCCCTAATAAACCAACCTGAAGGTTTAAAAGATTATTTAAAAGTTGTTTTTGGAAGGGAAGGAGGGGAGAACGCCAATCTAGCCGATCAACAAAATGTTCTGGGTAATCACTTAGGTGTTTATGAATTAAACCTTAATTATTTAACCTCTGGTTTGGATTTGGGTTTTATCTATAATCATTTTTTTGAAGATGGCTCCGGAAGCAGATTCGCAAATTTTCCTGATGGTCGTTATGGGATTTTTGTGAAAAGTAGACGGGCAGGTACTTTTTTTCAAAGTGTTATTTATGAATTTTACCATACGCTAGATCAAAGTAAAAGTGCCAAAATTCATAATTTTGATAATTATTTTAATAGCGGTCCCTACCAATCGGCATGGGCTTATCAAAAAAGAATTATTGGCTTGCCGTTTTTTAAATACGATGAGGGGCAGGATTTAGTTTTTGCCAGTAAGTTCCAGGCTCATCATGCCGGTTTCAATGGTTTACTGAAAACCTCTTATAAAAATCTGCCTTTTAAATTTATGCTTTCCAGGATCAATTACAAGAGTGATCCCACTGCCAAAGCTGGAGAAATAAGTAGGAATACCTATTTGTACTTTGATATTAGCCTAAGTGAATTTGGACTAGATTTTAAGCCAATTTTTGGGGCTGAATATTCCACTTTGGCGAAACCCATCTACGGCACCGGCCTTCAGGTAATCAAATCCTTTTAAGGCTAAGGATTTGATTTTTCTAATTTCCTTTCTCTTTTTCTTTCTTTTTTCTTTCACTCTTACCGTTTCTCTGTTTTTATTTATTTCAATTACTTATATTTGAGGTGCCCGAATTATTTTTAGACATTTTTAAACCCTACTACCTAAACCTGAATGGCAAATAATAATGTGAAGTCATCGCATAATGTATTCAGTAGAAGGCCTGTTATTACTGCGGTACTCATTTTTTTATTTCTTCTTATTATTGGGTTTTTCATCCTTTGGCAACGTTATCAAATCTTAATAGAGCAACGTTTAAATGAAATGTCTGTAATTACAGAGGTTGTGGAACAAAATATTGCGCAAACTTTAAAAACCGGTTCCTCCGCGGCCCTCTCTCTAGCCCTTCAGATTGATGATAATGGTGATATTAAGAATTTTGAGGAAGTAGCTTCCCAGTTGGTGGATAATAATCCAAATCTGGATGGGGTAGAGACTGTGCCTGATGGAATTATCAAACAGGTATATCCTTATGAGGAAAATAAGGATGCTATAAATTATAATATTCTTGAAGATCCCGATAAAAGAGGAGAAGCTTTAAAGGCTATACAGGAGAAAAAAATGTTTTTTGCCGGTCCCTTTGAACTTCGGCAGGGAGGTTTGGCTATAATTGGCCGACTCCCGGTTTTTATTAAAAATGAATTCTGGGGATTTTCCGCAGTAATTATTCATTTTGATAATCTAATAGAGAATTCAGGGATCAAAGAGTTAGGGAATGGAAAGTATGACTTTCAGTTTAGTAAATTACATCCTGTAACAGGAGAAGAAGAATTTTTTCTTGAGAGAAGTGATAATCTAGATCTTTCTTATTCTGAAACTATTAACCTGCCTGATGGTGAATGGAATATTTATGTGATCCCCACGAAACCCCAGGAACCTTTTAATGTGCTTCTTCCTGTGGCTATTTTAATCGCTCTTTTTTCGGGATTATTCGGCTGGTTTATTTATTATGTCCTGCGCCAGCCAGGAATTTTATCTCAAAAGGTTAAAGAACAGTCGGGCAAGCTTGCCCAAAGCGAATTGAGGTTTCGTACAATTTTTAACCAGGCCGCAATTGGAATGATGAGAGTTGATTCTAAAACCGGGATGATTTTGGAGGCAAACCAGCAGTGTAAAGATCTTTTAGGTTATTCTGACGAGGAATTAATTAAACTGGATTATAGGGCTGTATCCCATCCGGAAGATACCGGTACTAATACTTCAATGATGGAGAAGCTGCGGAATAATGAAATTCGGGAATATAGCCTGCAAAAGAGATTAATAAGAAAAAACGGTAAATACCTTTGGGTCAATCTAAATGTATCGGCTCTCTGGCCGAAAGGCGAAGAAGCGACTTCGCATATTGCTATTATTGAAGATATTTCAGCTCAGATCGCTGCCAAACAAAAACTCATAGAGAACGAAAAACGTTTTCGAAGTCTGGTTGAAAACAGCAATGAAATAATTCTTATAATTAATGTACAAGGTGAAGCGATTTATTTTACACCTTCTCTGAAGCGTATCACAGGATATGATTCACTAAGTCTTTCCGGGGCAGATATTTTTTCTATGATCCATCCTCAAGAAAAGGAATCGGTTCTGGAAAAATTCATGGAAGCAAATGAAAATCCTGGAACCCCTATTACAGATGTTGTTATGCGGATGAAAACTAAATTCGATAACTATATTTGGGTAAACGCTACCATCACTAATTTGCTTAATGAAAAAAGTATAGACGGATATGTAGTAAATCTTCGAGATGTAACAGGTAAAATGGAAGCTGAGATCAATTTGAATAAATCTTACGATTTTGTCATGGAACAGAATAAACGTCTGCTGAATTTTGCTTATATCGTTTCCCATAATTTGAGGTCTCATTCGAGTAATTTTCAATCTATCCTGGAATTGTATGAAATTGATGGTAACAAAGATGATAAGACGTGTTATATTAATATGCTGCACAAGGTTTCTGAAAACCTAAATCAATCGCTACACGATTTAAATGAAGTAGTTTCAATTAATACCAATCTTAATATTGTAGCTGCACCCATCAAAGTTCGGGATTATCTTATAAAATCTATTGATGTGCTAAGCCTTCAAATAGACAGGAAAAGGGGGAAAATTATCAATGATATTCCCGAAGAGATGGTGGTGAATTTCAACCCCGCTTATATGGAGAGTATTTTGCTTAATTTTATTACGAATGCTTTGCGATATAGTCATCAGGAAAGGGATCCTGTTATAAAGATTTCCGCGGAAAAAATTTCAGATAAGTGGATCATGGAAATAAGAGATAACGGGATAGGGATCGATTTAGATAAATATGGCGAAAAAGTGTTTGGTCTCTATCAAACATTTACCAGTAATGCGGAATCGAGAGGGGTAGGGCTTTTCATCAGCAAAAATCAGATTGAAGCCATGGGGGGTGAAATTAAAATTGAAAGTTGTATTAATAAAGGTACCATCTTTAAGATCTTATTTAAATGAGCAAATCTGTCTGGATAATCGACGATGATGAGATCTATCAAATGATCATAAAAAAGATTATTACTCAATCTGAGATATTTAATGAGTTTGAATATTTTCTATCCGCGAAAGCTGCTATTGAAAGGCTTAAGAAGAGAGCATTCCCAGATGTTATTCTTGTAGATATCAATATGCCCATTATGGATGGATGGCAATTTCTGGATTACTTACGTAAAGAATTTCGGGATGAACTTAAAAATTCACTAATTTTTATTGTGTCCTCGTCAATCGCCTATTCTGATATAGAAAAAGCTGAAAATTATAAGGAGATTTCAGGATTTATTACTAAACCCGTAAATTGGAGTAATTTAAAGATGATTGAAAATATGATAAAAAGATCGATTTAGAACAAAGTTGGTTTATGCTGCAGAGATCATATTATAATGCGTAAGAATACTCTGATAGAAGAAAACACTTTTGTCATCCTTCTTCAAGCAGGATTTTAAGAATCTTTCCAAATCCTGGCACTCAATACTAAGACTTGTGTACTTCTTTTTTCCAACTGGAAGCTGTAAATCGATGGTTTGGTTTATGTAATCGATCCTTACATTTTTAGCTTCGAAATATTTCTTTATAATAGCACGATGAAGTAGCCTAAAGTTAGAATTCTCTAGGTCTGGGTTTGAAACGCTGTAAGCTATCAAATTTTTTATTTCATTGATAAGCTCGGGGGGAGTAATTTTATTCATGCTTTTCAAATTTCTTCATATTCAACTTGGCTAAAGTACTATTAGACAAGCGAAATGCTGTTAAAAAAAAGGTAATAAATTTAGCCTTAATATTTATTTAACTTGTAAATTGATTTGTTATATAAATATCCGATTAAATGTTTATTATTGCCGGTGAATGCATAATTCTCCCTCTCTCATCCAGTTGGGAAAGGTTATAATAGGTAGTGTTCTTTATTCTCGCTAAGCCTGCTGAATAATGTACATGGCCAAAGAGATGATAATCGGGTTGTACTCTTTCAACGGCTTTTTTCAATTCTTCACACCCTAATTTCATTCCTTTTTCGATGTCATCCATAAGTCCATAAGGCGGTGAATGGGTTATTAAAATATTAGTGTGCTCGGGGATTTTATCCCAGTATTTTCGAATGGACTTTCCTCTTTCTTCATTAAATGCCCAGTGACCATCTCCGGGGGTTACGGGCGAACCCCAAAATTGTAAATACTCAATAATCAGGGATTGATTGATGAGGGTATGAATGGAAAGTGGTAAATTTTCTAAATTTTCCTGTTTTTCAAAATAGAAGTCATGATTGCCGGGTACTAAAATCTTTACAGGATGCATTTGGGATTCCATCCATTTTAAAAAATCTTCGGTTTCGTGTTTTGATCCACCATCGGTGCAATCGCCTGCATGAATCAAAATATCACCATCAGGAATTACCATATCATGATGCTTATTGTGGGTATCAGCTAAACAAACCAGACGCATTTCAGATTTTTTTAAAATAAAAAATCCGTTGAAAGACTCAACGGATTTTCAAAAATATGATTAAAAAATTAATTCTAGTTTTCAGAATTTAAATAGTCATTATCCACAGGTAGCACCTTGTGAATAAATTTAACTACAATAAATGCAATAATTCCTGCAGTCAAAACAAAAAATGCAAATTTAACCAGTAAACTGTCACTCATAATTAGGCTGTAAATCCCTAAAAAGATTTCAACGATTATGAACAAAGCTTTAAGACTAAATTTTAAAAACATTTTTTCTATGGGATTTACACAAATATAATCTCAGAATTCTTACAAAATTAAATTCTAAAGCAAGTTTGACGAAAATTTAACTTTGTAAAGCTGGCAATCCCAAGTTTTTAAGTTAAAAAATCTTAAACCATTATCTACAAAGCATTCCATATTGTAATTTGCTTAGCTTAAATTATAGCTATTGACTAGATCTGTGAAATTTGCAGTGGGCGTCTTAGTAGGACTAATAGTAATTATCCTGTCGCTCCTTTTTCTAAATAACTTTGCTGAAAAAAAGATTAAAAAAAGCCTGGAAGACGGACTAAGAAAAATCCATGCCACCTATGATAAGGTAGATGTAAAAGTATTAAACCGTTCTGCGGAATTGATTAACCCTTCTATAAAATTTAAAGGTAAAATTTTAGAAGTGGATACAATTCGCCTTGAAAATATTCAACTTTGGGAGTATATAATGAATAAGGATATTGTCGTAGGAAATCTTAATATTTCAAAACCGGTAATTAAATTTTACAATTTTGAGAAAGAAGCAGGTGACACGATTGAAGAAGATAAATCCCCGTCTTCAGATTTTAATAGCAGGGTTCGTATTAAAAATATAATAGTAACGGGCGGGAGTTTTGAAATCTTCGATAAAGACAGCATCAACCATCGCCTGTACACCAAAATTGAAAAGATTAATTTGGATGAGGTAAGGATCAATTCTAAAACCTTAAAAGAGCAAATTCCGTTTGATTATGACCTTATTTTACTGAATGCCGATAGTATTTATTATGATTTGAATGCATGGCAGAACGTATATGCAGGAAATTTTATAATTAAAAACAATGATCTTTTAATCAAACGTTTTAAACTAAAGCCAAAATTTTCAAAGACGGAACATCAGGCTCATATTCAGGTTGAAAAAGATTGGTACGACCTTGAAATAGATTCAGTAGGGGTAAAAAAATTAACCTGGTCAATTCAAAATGATTCGCTCCAAATCAGAAATGATTTAACGGAGATTACCGGCGCTAAATTTTATATTTATCGTGACAAAACACAGCCTGATGATAATACTTTAAAACCTCTTTATAGTAGAATGCTTAGAGAAGCTTCTTTAAAATTAGGAATAGATACTTTAAAACTAGCAGATGTATATTTAAAGTATGAAGAGAGGATAAACACTGATAGGCCTCCGGGAACGGTTGATTTTTCCAATTTGAATGCTTCGATAACAAATTTGACCAATATTGGATTGGATCGAGAAGATTTTCCTAAAACAATTATCCATGCAGAAGGAAAAATCCTGGAAGTTGCCACAATTACTGCAGATTGGGAATTTCTAATTAATGATACTTCAGATAATTTCACCATTTCGGGATATATGGGCGGTTTACGGGCAGAAGCGATCAATCAGTTTCTTAGGCCTGCACTTAATATTGAAGCTAGTGGGAATATTACCAACCTTTATTATAATTTCAAGGGGAATAATTATAATGCCAATGGAGAAATAAAACTTGACTATAAAAATTTTAAAGTCGAAGTCCTGCGGAAGAATGGAAAGGGGAAGAATAAAGTAGTCTCAGCAATTGCCAATTTGATCATTCGGAATAAAGCCGTGAATGAAAAACGTAATTACAAAGAAATTTCAGTGGAAAGGGACACCAGCAAATCATTTTGGAATTTTCTCTGGAAATGTGTGAAGACAGGAGCTTTAAAATCTTTTATTTAGGCGCTTCAGCCTCTGAAAATTCGACGTAGGAATAATTCCTTTAGGGCCACGTTTTTATACTTGAAAAAAAATATTATATTTGCAGCGTTGAAACTTAAAAAAGGTACAGCGAGGGGACATAAGTCCCCTCTTTTTATAATCTATGCTGAAGGAGAAAGTTGAAAAATTGGCCAATCAGGTTTTCGAAGAAAATAATTCTTTATTTTTAATAAGCCTTGAAATAAATTCTGCCAATCATATTAAAATAGTGATTGACGGGGACAGTGGGGTGTCAGTAAATGACTGCATCACCGTGAGTCGTGGTGTAGAACACAATTTAGACCGGGAGGAAGAAGATTTTTCTTTAGAAGTTACCTCGGCCGGAGTTTCAGAACCTTTGAGTATTCCCAGACAATATAAAAAGAATATTGGCCGCCGGTTAAGGGTAAAGACTGAAAACGATAAATTTGAAGGAGATCTGGTGGAAGTCGATGATAAAGGCATAAAGCTGGAGTGGAAAGCCAGGGAACCAAAGCCCGTAGGTAAAGGAAAGATAACAGTTGATAAGGAAGAAGTAATTCCTTATTCCAGCATTGTAGAAGCGAAAGTTAAAATAACATTTTAATCACATATTGATATGGAAAATATCGCGTTGATTGAGTCATTCTCAGAATTTAAAGACGATAAATTAATAGATCGTGTTACGCTAATGGCGATTTTAGAGGATGTATTTAGAAATGCTTTAAAGAAAAAGTATGGCGAAGACGATAATTTTGATATTATTGTAAACCCGGATAAAGGGGATCTTGAAATCTGGAGAAACCGGATCGTTGTAGCTGATGGTGAAGTAGAAGATGATAACAGGGAAATTTCCCTTACTCAGGCCAGAAAGATCGAGCCAGATTTTGAAGTTGGTGAAGATGTATCTGAAGAAGTAAAGCTTATTGATCTTGGAAGACGTGCGATTTTGGCCTTGCGTCAAAATCTTATCTCTAAGATTCACGAGCATGACAATACGAATATTTACAAGCAGTTTAAAGATCTCGAAGGAGAGATCTATACTGCGGAAGTTCATCATATTAGGCACAGGGCCATTATCCTATTGGATGATGAGGGCAATGAAATAGTGCTTCCTAAGGACCGTCAAATCCCTTCAGATTTTTTCAGAAAAGGAGAAAATGTTAGGGGGATTATTGAAAGTGTAGAATTAAAAGGTAATAAGCCCACCATCATCATGTCCAGAACATCTCCCGTTTTCCTTGAGAAATTGTTCGAACAGGAAATCCCGGAAGTTTTTGATGGTTTGATTACGATTAAAAAAGTAGTGCGTGTACCTGGTGAAAAAGCGAAAGTTGCGGTAGATTCTTATGATGATAGAATTGATCCCGTTGGTGCTTGCGTGGGAATGAAAGGTTCCAGGATCCATAGCATCGTTAGGGAATTGGGGAATGAGAACATTGATGTGATCAATTTCACCAATAACGAGCAATTATTTATTACCCGGGCTTTAAGTCCTGCTAAGATCACCTCTATTAAGATGGATGAGGAGGCAAGGACTGCAGAGGTAATGTTAAAACCCGAGGAAGTTTCTAAAGCAATTGGTAGAGGTGGGCACAATATTAGATTAGCTGGTCAACTTACCGGTTATGAAATTGATGTTTACAGAGAAGGTGTTGAAGAAGATGTTGAGCTTAAAGAATTTTCTGATGAAATTGAGGATTGGGTCATAGCAGAATTTTCAAAAATTGGTCTTGATACAGCGAAAAGTGTGCTGGAGCAGGACGTTGCCGACCTGATTAGAAGAACAGATCTTGAAGAAGAAACCGTTCAGGATGTGTTCCGGGTATTGAGGTCAGAATTTGAATAATTAGATTTTTAATAGTTAGAATACAATAAAGAGGTTAATTTAGAGGGCAATTTATGGCAGAAGCAAAAACAATGCGATTAAATAAGGTGCTACGTGAGTTTAATATCTCCCTGGACAGGGCCGTAGACTTTCTTAATGAGAAAGGCTATGATATTGACGCACGACCTACAACAAAAATCTCAGGAGAAATCTATGGGGTGCTTTCTGACCAATTCCAAACTGATAAGAGTAAAAAAGTAGCTTCGAAAGAAGTTGGTGAAGAGAGGAAGAAGGAGAAGGAGGAATTGCGCAAAGAGATTGAAGATAAGCGTAAAGCTGAAGATGAGAAAAAGGAAAAGAGGGATAAAGAAATTTCCACCAGAACAAAACTGGAAGGTTTAAAGCCGGTTGGGAAAATCGATTTGGATAAAAAACCTGCTGAAAAACCTGTTGAAGAAAAGAAAGCGGAAGTCAAGAAGACTGAAGAAGCCCCAAAAGAAGATCCTCTGAAGGTAGAGGCTCCTGTAAAAGAGGAAGTTGAACCGGAAAAAGTTGAGGCTAAAAAAGTTGATGCTGAAAAGCAACCTGAAGAAGCCCCCCAGGCTGAAGAACCGGTTAAAAAAGTAGGTGCAGATGCTGCTCCTGTTGCTGAAGACGAGAAAGAAGAAAACAATATCATAGAGACCAAATACAAGAAATTGGATGGTCCTAATTTTACCGGTAAAAAAATTGACCTCACTCAATTTAAAAAACCGGAAAAGAAAAAAGAAGAGAAAAAACCTGATGAGAAAGTCGATAAGCGTAAAAAGCGCCGTCGTCGCATTAGTAAAGATGTAAAAGGGGGGAACGCTCCTTCAACTGCTGGAAGAAAGGGTATTGGAACACGCAAGAGGACCAAGCCACTTACCAAAGAAGAGCCTACCGAAGAAGAAGTACAAAAACAGGTGAGGGAAACCCTGGAAAAACTTCAGGGGAAATCCAGTAAGGGTAAAGGTGCTAAATACAGAAGACAGAAGCGTGATGAACACAAACAGCGTTCAGCTGATGATCTTGCGCAACAGGAATCTGAAGATAAGATCTTAAAAGTAACCGAGTTTGTAACCGTAAGTGAGGTTGCAACCATGATGGATGTTCAGGTAACCAAAATTATTTCTGCGTGTATGTCACTGGGAATGATGGTAACCATGAACCAGCGTCTGGATGCTGAAACCTTAAGTATTGTTGCCGAGGAATTTGGTTATGAAGTTGAATTTACCACTGCAGATGTTGAGGAAACAGTTGATGAGGTTGAAGAAGATCCAACTAAACTACAAGATCGTGCCCCTATCGTTACAGTAATGGGTCACGTAGATCATGGTAAAACTTCCCTCCTGGATTACATCCGTCAGGAAAATGTAATTGCAGGTGAAAGTGGTGGGATTACCCAGCATATTGGTGCTTACAGTGTGCAGCTGGAAGGCGGACAGAAAATGACCTTCCTGGATACACCGGGTCACGAAGCCTTTACGGCAATGCGTGCTCGTGGTGCACAGGTTACAGATATTGCGATTATTGTGATCGCGGCAGATGATGATGTGATGCCTCAAACAAAAGAAGCGATCTCTCACGCCCAGGCGGCAGGAGTCCCTATCGTTTTTGCCATCAACAAATCTGATTTGCCAACAGCAAATCCTGAAAAGATAAAAGAAAAATTAGCTCAAATGAACCTGTTGGTAGAAGATTGGGGTGGAAAGATCCAGTCCCATGATATTTCTGCTAAAACAGGAAGCGGAGTTAAGGAGTTGCTTGAAAAAGTTTTACTGGAAGCAGAGATACTTGAATTACAGGCTAATCCGGATAAGCTTTCCAAAGGTACAGTAGTTGAAGCATTCCTTGATAAAGGCCGTGGATATATTGCCACCATTCTTGTTCAGGCAGGAACCTTGAAGATTGGGGATTATGTACTTGCCGGTAGAAATAGTGGTAAGGTTAAAGCAATGCATGATGAACGTGGTCACGAGGTAAAGGCCGCAGGTCCTTCAACGCCGGTTTCAATTCTAGGTTTAGATGGAGCACCACAGGCTGGTGATACGTTTAAGGTCATGGAAGATGAGCGTGAAGCGAAAGATATCGCTGCCAGAAGAACGCAGTTGCAACGTGAGCAGAATGTTAGAACTCAGCGTCATATTACCCTAGATGAAATTGGAAGACGTATCGCGCTTGGAGATTTCAAAGAATTGAATATTATCCTGAAAGGGGATGTTGATGGTTCTGTGGAAGCGCTTACAGATAGTTTCCAGAAACTTTCTACGGAAGAGATTCAGGTAAATATTATTCATAAAGGAGTTGGGGCAATTACTGAAAGTGATGTATTGCTAGCATCAGCTTCAGATGCGGTAATTATTGGCTTTAACGTTCGTCCGGCTGGAAATGCCAGACAGGTTGCTGATAAGGAAGAAATCGACATCAGGACTTATTCTATTATTTATGATGCGATCAACGATCTGAAAGATGCCATGGAAGGTATGCTCTCTCCGGAATTGAAGGAAGAGATTACCGGTACCGCAGAGATCAGGGAAACTTTCAAGATATCGAAAATTGGTACGATTGCAGGTTGTATGGTGACTTCAGGAAAAATTTATCGAACGGCTGGCGTAAGATTGATACGTGATGGCGTGGTTGTTTACACTGGTGAACTTTCTTCTTTAAAACGTTTTAAAGACGATGTGAAAGAAGTTGCAAAAGGTTACGATTGTGGGCTTCAGGTCAAAAACTACAACGACATAAAAGAAGGCGATGTAGTGGAAACATTCCGTGAAGTAGAAGTGAAGAAAAAGCTTAAATAAGAGGAATTATATAAGAACAAACCTCACAGGTTTTTAAAACCTGTGAGGTTTTTTTTATAAAGAGATTTAGATCGTTCTTCTAAGCTTTTGCGCGGGACAGGAGTAATTTACCGCATCTAAGTATTAAGTAGTGCGAAGTTGCAATTTTCGCACAGCACAAAACCTTTCGCGAAGTTGAGGTAAGAAATACGGTAAAATAATGGAAAATCTGGAATAAAAACCTGTGGGGTTTTTTCTTAACGAACTTTAGATTGCCCTACAAAGTTTTTAAATTTATAGCACGAGATTTAAGAGGTGATAAATTTGACTTCAGCTTTCAAAACATTTCAAAGCCATCCATTATACCTTTTACATTAATTATTATCGTCTCTGCGGCTTCGGGATAAACGCTGCAGGAAAATTTTCTTTTATTTTCAATAAAGCCCTATCGGCTTCCAGCCTGCTTCTAAATTTACCCACCCAAACTTTATAATTTGGAGCTTCGTAGGTGATTTCAGAAGAATACTCGTATAAACTTCTGTATTTCTGAATCACATTATTTGCTTCCCCATTATCGCCATAATATAACTGGATCACGTAGCGGTCACCAATTTTATTACCTTCATTTAAGCCTTTTTTTACTTCCATCAGCTTCTCGATTCTGGAATCTTGTTGAATATGAACAGTTCCCTCCTGGGCTTGTGAATTCGTGTTAAATAGGATCATTCCTAAGATAATAATCAGGCTATAAATGGGGTTTTTCATCTTCATATTTGTGTATTTAATGACAAAAGTAAAACTTAATAACTTAAACAGGACTTAATTTATTATTTAGAACAAATATAAATTAGCTGTTAACACTTATCTAACATTCCTAGAATCGTCTATAAGTATTACTTTTGTGCCGGAATTTAACGGTACTTTTTTAGGTTTTTCACCCTAATTTATTGAGTGTAAAAACCGTACCAAAGTTTAGACGTTAATCGAACTTATAATATGAAAAAGGTGATTTTGCGCCAATCAACTTCGCGACAACAACTTTTAAGCGTAGCTTTCTTATTCTCATTCACTTTCCTTTGTTTTTCTCAGGATACACCTCAGCAGGATTCTACATCGCAGGCGATGGAAAATCAGGCTGCCGCCGCAGATGCTTCTACGGCAAGTACAGCTCAGGTTGGGGCAGGGGATGCGACTGCAGGTAAGGAATTATTCAACACGCTTTGTGCGTCCTGCCATAAACCATACTCTAACTCAGTTGGGCCCGCATTAAATGGGATTACTGAAAGACATGATAATGACTGGATTTACAAGTGGATTCATAATTCGGCAGAACTTATTGCATCTGGTGATGCGGAAGCGAAAGCTGTGTATGCAGAATGGAACCAAACGGCAATGCCGGCATTTCCTCAGTTATCTGAATCGGATATTGATAATATTCTTGCTTATGTAGAACAGCCAAAACCTCAAGCACCTACAGCAGTTGCTGGTAGTGGGATAGGAGAAGGTAGTGGCGCCGGTGGCGGGGTTTCCATGAATATAATTTTGGGAATTCTAATCTTTGTATTGGTCCTTCTTTTATTGGTGTTATTTCTGGTTAACAAGACACTTAGGAATTTTGCCAGTGCTTCTGGTATTGTAATTCCGGAAAAGCCAAAAAGAAAGCCTCTGTACAAATCATTTGTAGAAAACCAATTCCTTGTTTTAACCAGTTCAATATTTGTATTGCTGGCCGTGGGGTATTTTGCCTACGGATGGACGATGCAGGTTGGTGTGGATAAAGGATATCAACCCATACAGCCCATTCATTATTCTCACAGGATTCATGCAGGGGATAATGAAATTGAATGTAAATACTGCCACTCCTCGGCAAGGACTTCAAAAACTTCCGGAATTCCGTCTTTAAATGTTTGTATGAACTGTCATAAAGCAATTGCTGAAGTGGCCCCTGAAACAGCAACGGAAGATTACTCAAAAGAATTTTACGATAAGGAAATTGCGAAATTATATAATGCCACAGGTTGGGACCCTGCCAGTAGAACCTATTCCGGAGAAGAAAAACCGGTGAAGTGGGTTCGGATCCATAATCTTCCAGATTTTGCCTATTTCAACCACTCACAACACGTAAGTGTTGCCGGGATCCAGTGTCAGGAATGCCACGGCCCTATTGAGGAAATGGAGGTTGTTTATCAAAACGCCCCGTTAACCATGGGATGGTGTATTAATTGTCACCGGGAAACGAATATAAGGATTGAGGGTAATGAATATTACGAAAAGATCCACGAAGAATTGTCTAAGAAATATGGCGTGGAAGAACTTACCGCCGCTCAAATGGGTGGATTGGAATGTGGTAAATGCCACTACTAATTTGCTGATTTTTCAGAATAATTTAAGAAGCTAATATCTAGATATAATATGTCATCAAACAAGAAATACTGGAAAAGTGTTGAAGAGCTAAACGATAGCTCTGTTGTTGAGACGCTACAACAAAAAGAATTTGCTGAAGAAATTCCCGTGGAGGATTTTCTTGGAGATAAAGCATCTCTGGAAAGTTCCAGTACTTCCAGAAGGGATTTTCTTAAATATGTTGGTTTTAGTACTGCCGCAGCTACATTAGCAGCCTGTGAAGGTCCTGTGGTCAAATCTATTCCTTACGTTGTTCAGCCGGAAAGGATAGTGCCGGGAATTGCCAATTATTACGCATCTACGATTGCCGATGGATTCGACTTTGCCAGTGTTTTGGTAAAGACCCGCGAAGGCCGACCTATTAAGATCGAAAATAATGATATGTCTACCTTTAAAGGTGGGGTTAATGCCCGTGTTCATGCATCGGTATTGTCTTTATATGATACAAAAAGGGTAAAGCGCCCTATGATTGAAGGAAGGAATGTTTCCTGGGAAGAATTTGACCGTGAAGTTGCCGGAAAGTTAGATAGTGCTGAAGGTGAAATTGTACTTCTTACCCAAACATTTGCGAGCCCTTCAACTACAAAATTAATCCAGGAGTTTTCTTCAAAATATGGAAATGCCCGTCATATAGTTTATGATAGTATTTCTGAAGATGCTGCTTTAAATGCTTTTCAGTCTAAATACGGAAGAAGGGCATTGCCAAATTACGATTTTTCAAAAGCTGAAATGATCGTTGGGGTTGGCGCCGATTTTCTTGGTGACTGGCAGGGTGGAGGTTTTGATGCAGGATATGCCAAAACCCGAATTCCGAAGAATGGTAAAATGTCACGTCATATCCAGTTTGAAGCAAATATGACGCTTTCCGGGGCGAATGCCGATAAGAGATTTCCGGCTACTCCTTCACAGCAATTGGCGATTCTAAAAGCTTTAGCGGGATATTCTTCCGGGGGTTCTTCTACCAGTGAGTTAGATTCAAAAATTGATGATGCTGTGGTAAAAGCAGCACGCCAGTTAAGACAAGCGGGTTCTAAAGGAGTGTTGGTTTGTGGTCTTCCAGATGAAGAAGCACAAAAGATGGCTTTGGAAGTAAATGAAAGAATTGGTAGCCAGGTAATAGATACAACCAATGCCAGGATGATTCGTCAGGGTGATTCTTCAGCGGTTGCCCAATTAATTGAAGATATGAATAATGGTAGTGTGGGAGCACTACTTATTGCAGGGCTAAACCCTGTGCATACCGTTCCCAATTCAAAGGAATTTGTGGAAGGAATGAGAAAGGTAGGAACGGTTATAGACTTTGCGGTAAGAACCGATGAAACTTCAAAACTTTGTAAGTATGTTGCTGCTGCTCCGCATTTTCTGGAGAGCTGGGGAGATGTTCAGTTTAGCGAGAACACTTTCAGTATCATGCAGCCTACCATAAAACCTTTATTTGATACGCGTCAAATTCAGGATAGTTTATTAAAATGGGCAGATAACAATACTTCGTATTACGAATATATTAAAGAGACCTGGGGAGCAGGTTTTGGTGGAAAAGACTGGAACCATGCAGTTCAGGATGGTGTTTTTGAAGGCACTTCGCCGGTTTCGGCTACTTCTGCAAGCAATTCCGGAAGCTCTTCAAAAATCGCAATGGAACTGGAGGGTGAAGGGTATGAACTTACGTTATATTCCAGTACGGCTATAGGTGATGGCCAGCAGGCTAATAACCCATGGTTGCAGGAAATGCCAGATCCCATTACCCGGGCATCCTGGGATAATTACATTATGATGTCTAAAGCAGATGCTGAAGATCTTGATGTAATGAATGAGAATGTGGCCAATGGAGGTTTAAATGGGAGTCATGTAGATGTAAAGGTTGGTGACCATATCGTGAAAAACATTCCGGTAATCATTCAGCCGGGACAGGCCAAAGGTTCTGTAGGTTTAGCGCTCGGATATGGTAGAAAGGCCGGAGTCCAGGCTGAAATGCAAACCGGGGTAAATGCTTATCCACTTTATCAGGATTTTAAATCTGTTCAAAAAGTAAAAATTGAAAAAGCTGCAGGGGTTCATGAATTTGCCTGTGTTCAGTTACATAATACCCTAATGGGTAGGGGTGATATCATTAAGGAAACAAGCCTTGAGGTTTTCAATACTAAGGATGTCCATATTTGGAACAAAGTACCTGAAGTTTCCATGGATCACCAGGAAATTGCGGTTACGTCTCCAGAGGTTGATATCTGGGAAAGTTTTGACAGGACTACCGGGCCACATTTTAATTTGAGTATCGACCTTAATGCCTGTACCGGTTGTGGTGCCTGCGTGATTGCATGTCATGCTGAAAATAATGTGCCTGTTGTTGGGAAAACCGAGGTTAGGAGATCCAGAGATATGCACTGGTTGCGTATTGACAGATATTACTCTTCTGAAGAAAGCTTTACTGAAGATCGTGAGAAAAAAGAAGACATTAGTGGCCTTGGAAGCTCGCTGTCCGAATTCGGGGAATTAGAAGAAGCCGCTGATAATCCTCAGGTGATCTTTCAGCCGGTAATGTGTCAGCATTGTAACCATGCACCATGTGAAACTGTTTGCCCGGTAGCGGCAACTTCACACGGTCGCCAGGGTCAAAACCAGATGATTTATAACAGATGTGTGGGTACAAGATATTGTGCCAACAACTGTCCTTATAAAGTACGTAGATTCAACTGGTTCAGTTATGTTCAAAATGAGGAGTTTGATTATCATATGAACAACGACCTTGGAAGAATGGTGTTGAATCCAGATGTTACTGTGCGTTCCAGAGGGGTTATGGAGAAATGTTCTATGTGTATTCAAATAACACAAAAAACGATTCTTGATGCCAAACGGGAGGGAAGAGCAATTAAAGATGGTGAATTCCATACGGCATGTTCAGCTGCATGTGATAAAGGAGCGATGGTTTTTGGAGATGTAAATCTTGAAGGAGCTAAAATTATAGAAAAGAAAAATGATGACAGGATGTATCATCTACTTGAATCTGTAGGTACTAAACCAAATGTAATGTACCAGACCAAGGTTAGAAATACAACTGAAGCTTAATAATAACGAATAACTAAGAACCAATTAGATAAGGATATGTCTCATTACGAAGCACCTATACGAAAGCCTTTAGTTACCGGCGATAAGACCTACCATGATGTATCGGTAGATGTTGCTGCCCCGGTAGAAGGAAGGGCTAACAAATCCTGGTGGATAGTTTTCTCTATCGCCCTTATTGCCTTTCTTTGGGGTGTAGGCTGTATAGTTTATACAATATCAACAGGTATTGGAACCTGGGGATTAAACAAGACCGTGGGTTGGGCCTGGGATATTACCAACTTTGTTTGGTGGGTAGGTATTGGTCATGCGGGTACACTTATTTCCGCGGTACTTTTACTTTTCCGTCAAAAATGGAGGATGGCAATTAACCGGTCTGCAGAAGCAATGACCATTTTCTCGGTAATGCAGGCAGGTCTTTTCCCGTTGATCCACATGGGGCGGCCCTGGCTGGCTTATTGGGTGTTGCCAATTCCTAACCAATTTGGTTCTCTTTGGGTGAACTTTAACTCCCCATTACTTTGGGATGTATTTGCGATCTCTACCTATCTTTCGGTATCCTTAGTTTTCTGGTGGACGGGATTACTTCCTGATTTTGCGATGATTCGTGACCGGGCGGTAACACCTTTTACAAAAAGAGTATACAGCATTCTTTCTTTTGGATGGAGTGGTAGGGCAAAAGACTGGCAACGTTTTGAAGAAGTTTCTTTGGTGCTTGCAGGTTTGGCGACTCCCCTGGTACTTTCGGTACACACCATTGTATCTTTTGACTTTGCTACTGCGGTGATCCCGGGATGGCATACCACGATTTTCCCGCCTTATTTCGTTGCGGGAGCCATCTTTTCCGGATTTGCCATGGTGAACACACTTTTGATTATTATGAGAAAAGTGTCTAATCTTGAAGATTATATTACCATTCAACATATTGAATTGATGAACATCGTAATTATGATTACGGGTTCTATCGTGGGGACTGCCTATATTACTGAGTTGGTTATCGCTTGGTATTCCGGGGTGGAATACGAACAGTACGCATTCCTTAACCGGGCGACCGGCCCTTATTGGTGGGCTTATTGGAGTATGATGACTTGTAATGTGTTTTCTCCACAGCTAATGTGGTTCAAAAAACTTAGGACCAGTATTATGTTCTCCTTCTTTATCTCCATTGTGGTGAATATTGGAATGTGGTTTGAGCGTTTCGTAATTATTGTGACTTCGTTGCACCGTGATTACCTTCCGTCTTCATGGACGATGTTCTCTCCAACCTTTGTAGATATTGGAATTTTTATTGGGACTATTGGATTCTTCTTTGTCCTTTTCTTATTGTATGCACGTACTTTCCCGGTAATTGCACAGGCAGAAGTTAAAACGATCCTGAAGGCTTCCGGAGAAAAATATAAGAGATTACGTGAAAAACACGGTGATGATGTGAAGCATTATGATCCGCAGGCTGTAGGCAGAAATCCTGCTCAAAATGATGCTGAAGGGATCCATACGCATCTTAGCGGGACTGATAATGACCCAACAACAGAGACAGATCATATCCATGAGGATACCGTGAATATGGATTCTATGGTGATATCTGAAGTTCAGAAAGATCGTGTTGATGAAATGTTAGGTAGAATTGGCACATATGATCCTAAGCTTCAGGATGCAGATGATCTAACCAGACTGAAGAATGTAGGGCCATTATTACAACAGCATTTCCATCAGGTTGGTATCTATCTGTTCGACCAGATTAGTAAATTAACAGAACCTGATTTTGAATTGCTGGATGAAGTTATCGAAAACTTCCCTATTCAGGAAAATAGAGAAGGATGGGTAGCTCAGGCAAACAAACTAAAAAATAAATAATCGGCATGGCATCTAAAGTAATACACGCTCTTTACAATGACGATGATTTGCTTCTGCAGGCAGTAAAGCAAATTCGCGAAGGGAGATATCATATTGGTGAAATTTATACACCTTTTCCGGTTCACGGGCTCGATAAAGCAATGGGGCTTGCAACGACCAGAATAGCCATTGCATCCTTTATGTATGGAATTGTTGGCCTTGGTGTTGCGGTGGCCATGATGAATTTTATAATGATCGAAGACTGGCCACAGGATATTGGGGGTAAGCCAAGTTTTAGTTATATCCAGAACATGCCGGCATTCGTGCCCATCATGTTTGAATTAACGGTATTTTTCGCTGCTCACTTAATGGTGATCACGTTCTATATGAGAAGTAAATTATGGCCGTTTAAGAAAGCTGAAAATCCCGATTTGAGGACTACAGATGATATGTTCCTTGTAGAAATAGATGCTTCACACCATGATGTGAATGATCTTACAAATTTTCTATATGATACAGGTGCAGCTGAAATTAATTTAATTGAAAAATAAATAGTGATAATGAGAAGTTTATTCCATAAAACTATAGCATTACTTCTTTTCGCGGTTATGGTCACTTCCTGCCATGATAAAGATAGCCCAAACTATCAGTATATGCCAGATATGTATGAGCCGGTGAGTTATGAAGCTTACGGGGAATACACAGTCTTTGAAAATGGGCAGGAAGCTAAACTCCCGGTTGAGAATTCAATTCCTAGGGGTTGGATGCCTTATGAATATCAAAACAATCCTCAGGATGCAGCAGCAGCAAAATCAGGATTAACCAATCCCCTTGCTTATACCGAAGATAACCTGAACGAAGGAAAACAATTATATACTATTTATTGTGCCATTTGTCACGGTGATAAAGGTGATGGAAAAGGTAAATTGGTAGAGCGTGAGAAAATTCTTGGTGTGCCTTCTTATAATGACGCTGGTAGGGCAATTACTGAAGGTAGTGTTTATCACGTTATGTATTATGGTTTGAACAATATGGGTTCTTATGCCTCGCAAACAACCATTGAAGAACGTTGGCAAATAGATCATTATGTAATGAGTTTGAAAAATTCATTAGATGGTGCTCCTGAAAGGGAATTTGAGAAGGAAACAGCTAAAACTCAGCTTCTTCCTTCAAGAGCCGATGCTGATATTTATAAAGAGGGGGAGGATGTTGACCAGGGCCAATCAGGAGCAAATACCCGGGCGACTGAAGAAAATCAAACTGAAACTCAAGAATAAAGATTTAGATCTATAGATATGTATACGCTATCCAGTAAATTAAGATTAACAGCAATCATTTTTATGATTGTGGGCGCAATAGGTCTCATTTATGGGTTTATCGCCGCACCGGAAACCGTAGAAGAAGTAAAGGAAATGATGGCTTCTCATGGTGAACACGGAGAAGAGGCTACAGATCATGCTGAGAAAGTTAATGTGGAACAACTTCCCGGCGGAAATAACGCCGCCCTTCATACAGATGAAGAAAATCATACGAACTCAGATTCTATGAATACTGAAGCCAATCAAACTGCTACAGCTTCAGATTCTACAGAAACTGAAACAAATCATGATGCATCTGCTTCAGAAGAAGATACAACGGCAACCGCGACGCATGCACAGGGAAATATGGCCCATGAGGACCATGAAGAAGGTGCAGCTGCTGTTCATGGAGAAGATCACGATGGCGGGGAAGCGCATGGCGCAGAAGCAGAACATGGAGATGAACATTATGAACATATTTTACAACAATTACAGAATAAGCCATGGGCAGCATTATATGTTGCGGCATTCTTTTTCTTTATGATCTCCCTTGGGGTAATGGCTTTTTATGCCGTTCAGTACGCTGCACAGGCAGGATGGTCCCCGGTACTTTTTAGGGTAATGGAAGCTATTACCGCTTACCTGCTTCCGGGAGGGCTTATTGTATTTCTTTTACTAGTACTTTCAGGATTACAGTTGAACCATCTTTTTATCTGGATGGATCCGGATATCGTGGCACACGACGAGATTATTCAAAATAAAACTGCCTTCTTGAATGTTCCTTTCTTTCTCATAAGGGCAGCTATTTATTTAGGTGGATGGTGTTTCTTCAGATATCTAATGGTCAAGAATTCCAGGAAATTAGATAATGCCGATGTTGATGATTTATATTACTTCAAAAAGAATTTTAAACTGGCCGCCGGATTTTTAGTATTCTTTATTGTTACTGAATCGATGATGTCCTGGGACTGGATCATGAGTTTAGACCCGCACTGGTTTAGTACGCTATTTGGATGGTTTGTTTTCGCCAGTTTGTTCGTATCTGGGATCACCACTATTGCCATTATTAGTATTTATTTAAAATCAAGAGGATATCTGGAATTTGTAAATGATAGTCATATTCATGATTTGGCGAAATTCATGTTTGGGATGAGTATTTTTTGGACTTACCTTTGGTTCTCACAATTCATGTTGATTTGGTATTCCAATATTCCTGAAGAAGTAGTTTATTTCATTCAGCGAATTGAAGATTACCAGTTACCATTCTTTGGAATGCTGGCCACAAACTTCCTTTTACCTGTTTTGCTATTGATGAACAGCGATTATAAGAGAGTGAACTGGTTTGTGATCATGACTGGGCTTATTTTATTATTCGGTCATTATATCAATATATATGTATTGGTGATGCCGGCTACTGTAGGGGAATCCTGGTTTATTGGAATCCCGGAAATAAGTGCATTGCTATTCTTTACAGGATTGTTTGTTTTCATTGTATTCAGTGCGTTAACCAAAGCACCCTTACTGGTAAGCAGAAATCCTTTTATCGAGGAAAGTAAACACTACCATTATTAATAAAGATTGATTGTTTAAAGAAGAACTTATAAAATGACCGTATTTTTAGTAATCATAGTACTCGCACTTTTGGCCGTTACAGGTTGGCAGATCTCTAAGATCTTTCAGTTGTCCAAAACACACGAAGCAGATACAGATACTTCAGAGGTTGCAAGCGATAAGGATAACCGATGGAACGGTATCCTCATGTTAGGTTTTGTAATCTTTTTATATGTAATAAGTATTTACTGTTTCTGGGAATATGGGAAATTTTACCTGCCGGAATCTGCTTCAGATCATGGTAGTGAATATGATACCTTAATGTTTGTATCCATTGCTTTGATCATGGTGGTTCAAATAATAACCCAGGGACTTTTACATTATTTCGCCTATAAATACAAAGGTAAAAAGGGACAAAAAGCCCTGTTTTATGCTGATAATAATCTTCTTGAAGCGATCTGGACGATTATACCGGTAATTGTTTTAGCGGGCCTTATTCTTTACGGACTTTTCACCTGGAGTGATATTATGAATATCAACGAAGATGAAGATCCTATGGTCATTGAGCTTTATGCCTATCAATTTGCCTGGAGAGCACGATATTCGGGAGAGGATAATACCTTAGGAAAAGCGAATGTTCGTTTTATTGAAGGCGTAAACCAGCTGGGTGTGGATGAATCTGATTCTTATGGTGAAGACGATAAAATTGTGACTGAATTACACCTTCCGGTGAACCAGCCGGTTTTGTTCAAATTTCGCTCTCAGGATGTGTTGCATTCAGCTTATTTTCCCTTTTTTAGGGCGCAAATGAACGTGGTGCCCGGAATGATCACTCAGTTTAGTTTCACGCCAACAATCACTTCCGAAGAAATGCGCCAAAGTGAATATATGGTGGATAAAGTAAGAAGGGTGAATGAAATTAGAAACGACAAAAATAAAGTATTGGCTGCAACGGGAGAATCTCCTTTAGATTCGTATGAATTTGAATACTTCCTGCTTTGTAATAAAATTTGTGGACAGGGTCATTACAATATGCAAATGAAAATTATTGTAGAATCTGAAGAAGATTATAGAGCCTGGATAGCCGAGCAGGAATCTTTTTCTGAAACTATGGCCAAGCAAAATGCCAGCGATTCAGAAAACGCAAATGCACCTACAGAAGAGCCAGCGGAAAATCAGGAAAATAGTGAGCAACCACAGAATGATGTGGCTGTTGTAGCAGATAACGAACAAAATTAAGATAAAGAATTAAAGATATGTCAGCAATTGCAAGCGCACCGGCACACGATCACCACGACGATCACGGACATCATCACAAAGAAACTTTTATAACAAAGTATATTTTCAGCCAGGATCATAAGATGATTGCCAAGCAATATCTTATTACAGGTTTGATCATGGGTATTATAGGTATAGCTATGTCTGTCCTGTTTAGATTGCAACTTGCCTGGCCAGAAAAGTCTTTCTGGGTATTCGAATTCTTTCTTGGAAGGTTCGCTCCAGATGGTGTCATGACCCCAAGTATTTACCTTGCCCTGGTTACCATTCACGGTACCATCATGGTATTCTTTGTATTAACCGCAGGTTTAAGTGGTACTTTTAGTAACTTATTGATTCCGCTTCAAATTGGGGCCCGTGATATGGCTTCAGGATTTTTAAATATGATCTCTTACTGGTTGTTTTTTACTTCCAGTGTGATCATGCTCTCTTCTTTATTTGTAGAAGCAGGGCCAGCATCTGCGGGATGGACGATTTATCCTCCGCTTAGTGCTTTGCCACAGGCAATTGGTGGATCGGGTACTGGAATGACTCTATGGCTGGTATCCATGGCTATTTTCATCGCATCGTCCCTAATGGGTTCCCTTAACTATATTGTTACCGTTATCAACCTTAGAACGAAGGGAATGTCTATGACCAGGCTTCCGCTTACAATTTGGGCCTTCTTTGTAACCGCAATTATTGGGGTTGTTTCTTTCCCCGTTTTATTATCTGCAGCATTGCTGCTTATTATGGACCGTAGTTTTGGAACTTCCTTCTTTTTAAGTGATATTTTTATCCAGGGAGAAGTATTGGCACATCAGGGTGGTTCACCGGTACTTTTTGAACACCTGTTCTGGTTCCTGGGTCACCCGGAGGTATATATCGTAATTCTTCCGGCGATGGGTATTGTTTCCGAAATAATGGCCACCAACTCCAGGAAACCAATTTTTGGTTATCGAGCCATGGTAGCCTCAATCCTGGCGATTGCCTTTTTATCTACTATTGTTTGGGGGCACCATATGTTTATTTCTGGTATGAACCCATTCCTTGGATCGGTGTTTACCTTTACAACTTTATTGATCGCGATTCCTTCAGCTGTAAAAGCTTTTAACTGGATCACAACTTTGTGGAAAGGGAATTTGCAAATGAACCCGGCCATGTTGTTTTCTATAGGATTTGTCTCCACATTTATTACCGGTGGTTTGACCGGGATTATTCTAGGGGATTCCACTTTAGATATTAACGTACATGACACCTATTTTGTGGTAGCGCATTTTCACCTGGTTATGGGTATCTCCGCTTTATATGGCCTTTTAGCTGGGGTCTATCATTGGTTCCCAAAAATGTTTGGAAGAATGATGAACAAGAACATGGGTTATATTCACTTCTGGGTTACGGCCGTGGGTGCTTATGGGATATTCTTTCCCATGCACTTTATAGGGATCGCCGGTTTACCGCGTAGATATTATACCAATACCAATTTCCCTTATTTTGATGATTATGCCGATGTGAATGTGATCATTACCATCGCCGCTATTATCACGGCAGCTATTCAATTGGTATTCTTATATAACTTTTTCCACTCTATTTTCTTCGGAAAAAAAGCAGTGCAAAATCCATGGAGATCAACAACCATGGAATGGACTACCCCGGTAGAGCATATGCATGGTAACTGGCCGGGAGCAATCCCATCAGTTTACAGGTGGCCTTATGACTATTCAAAAATGAACGAAGATGGAGAATATGTGATCACTGGTCAGGATTTTATTCCGCAAACCACACCACTCTTGGAGAACGAGGAAGAAATGAATCATTAGCCAACTTAGTTCAAACAAAACAAAGAGCTCCTTTTTCAACAAAAGGGGCTTTTTTCTTTATATTTGGTAGAACTGTATACGGATTCTAATCAATAGAAATTCCTTCAATTTAAATATGATCAACGAAAATCTTGATGCTTCCGGAGAAAATTTTTCTTCTGAAGAATTTGATGTCGAAAGAGCGCTGAGGCCCTTAAGTTTTGATGATTTTGCGGGTCAGGAGCAGGTACTGGAAAATTTACAGGTTTTCGTGCAGGCGGCAAATATGCGTGGGGAAGCTTTGGATCACACCCTTTTTCATGGTCCTCCTGGTTTAGGAAAAACGACCCTTGCCAATATCCTGGCTAATGAATTACAGGTAGGGATCAAAGTGACTTCAGGCCCTGTTTTGGATAAGCCCGGGGATCTCGCCGGACTCTTGACCAACCTTGAGGAAAGGGATATTCTGTTTATTGATGAAATACACCGCTTAAGCCCGATTGTAGAGGAATACTTATATTCTGCAATGGAAGATTACCGTATCGATATCATGATCGAAACCGGACCGAATGCGAGAACGGTTCAAATTAATCTGAATCCTTTTACCTTGATTGGGGCAACAACCCGTAGCGGTCTCTTAACCGCGCCCATGCGTGCTAGGTTTGGTATCTCCAGTAGGTTGCAATATTATTCCACCGAACTGTTATCGGGAATTGTGGAAAGAAGTGCTGAAATTTTAAAAGTGCCCATAGAACAGAACGCCGCAATTGAAATTGCCGGAAGAAGTAGGGGGACACCGCGTATCGCCAATGCATTGCTTAGAAGAGTCCGTGATTTTGCCCAAATTAAGGGCAATGGAAAGATTGATATGGAAATTGCCAAATTTGGGCTGAAGGCTTTGAATGTAGATGCACATGGGCTTGATGAAATGGACAATAAAATTCTAACCACCATAATAGACAAATTTAAAGGCGGTCCGGTTGGAATTTCAACCCTGGCCACAGCCGTAAGCGAAAGTGCTGAAACTATTGAGGAAGTATATGAACCCTTTTTAATCCAACAGGGATTTATTTATAGGACTCCACGTGGCAGGGAAGTTACCGAGGCAGCCTATAAACACTTAGGCAGGGTTAAAGGAAGCACGCAGGGTGGCCTTTTTTGATAGATATCCGGAATATTAAGGCTATTAGTTTTTTTTGACGGTCAGGCTGAGTCCTTCGGCTTCGCTCAGGATAAATTAAAGTCGATGTCCAAAAGGGATTTTCAAAATTGTCAGGCTGAGCAGCTTGTCCTGAGCGAAGTCGAAGGGCAGTCGAAGCCCTCATGGAAAAGCAAAAGCCCAATGAAAAATAATAAAAAGATTCCTGAGATTTCACTATTAAAATTTCTGAAGCATTCTGCTAATATTTTAAAGAACCCTCTGCCTTTTCATCATCAGAATTTTACGGAGAAAGGAGATACTTTTCGCCTTAATATCGGTTTTAGCAATTCGGTTATTTTTTCCAGAAATGCTGCTTTAGCCGAATATGTACTTCAGAAAAACCAGCGAAATTATGTAAAGTCTAAGATCCAAACTGAAGATATGGTAAAATATCTTGGAGAAGGTTTATTAACTGCTGAAGGTGAACTTTGGAAAAAACAGCGAAAACTTATTCAGCCGGCATTTCATAAAAAACAACTGGCCAATCTTATGGAATCTGTGAAGCAGGCCATTCTCACAGAATATAAGCGGATAGAAACCAGCGAGAAAATGGATATTTTTCCAATTTTTAATGATCTCGCTTTCCAGTCTGTAGTGAAATCATTATTCAGTAGCGCGGCCGGTCAAAAGGAAATTAATAGGCTTCAATACATCACCGAAGCTGCACAGAAAATGCTGGTTAAAGAACTGCGCCAGCCATATTTAGGCTGGTGGTTTAAAGGCAGTGGTCAAATAAAGGAACATGTTGAACTTACCGAAGATGCCCGACGGATTTTGTTGAAACTGGTAAATGAAAGAAAGAATTCTCAGGAAAAACATGGAGATCTTTTGGATATGCTTTTGGAAGCGAGATATGAGGATGGAAATTTTATGGACCAGGGCCAGTTGTTAGATGAAATTTTGATCTTATTTACCGCAGGCCATGAAACGACATCCAATGCGCTCACTTTTATATTTCAACTCCTGGCGTTGCATCCGGAATGGCAGGAAAAAATTTCAGAAGAAATTAAAATTCTGGAGTCTGAAAATGATGATCTCATGATGGTCCTTGCTCAGTCAAAAATCACCCAACAGGTTATAGAAGAAGGGATGCGATTGTATCCGCCGGCCTATTTTATTGATCGGATAAATGTAGAAGCTGACGATTTTGAAGAAATTCATTTAGAACCTAAATCCAATCTTTTATTTTCACTTTACGAAATACACAGGCATCCCGATCTTTGGGAGGATCCAAACAATTTTATGCCGGAGCGTTTTGAGAATGCCGGGAATAAATACAGTTCGCAATATTTTCCATTTGGTGCCGGACCCCGAAAGTGTATAGGAAACAATTTCGCCATGTTTGAAATGATCATTGCCGTTCAGGAACTTGTAAAAAATTACAAAATCTATCCTGAATTTTCAGAGATAGAAATTACACCGTTGATAACTCTCAAGCCGAAAAATGCTATCCTGAAATTCATGAAAAGGTAATGCTGCCTGATGTTTATTTCAACAATTACAATTTCTCAAAATTGCAGCATGTTCATCAATCTTCATAAGATCTCCAAAGATCGTCAGTTGGTCAACCCTATAGGATTAGAGATCTTTTATTTACATACATCTCTGTAAATCAATATTTTGTATATTTATAATTCAAGTTTTTAGCCATGCCAATATATATGGATTACCATATTTTCCCTGGAGTTACCGTAGAGGAGGTGAAAGCCGCCCATATGTCCGATAAGGCAACCCAGGATAGGTATGGCGTAAAATACCATCAATTTTGGGTAAATAAAAAGACGGGGTCTGTATTTTGCTTAATTGAAGGACCCAATCCCGAAGCTTGTGTAAAAGTTCATGAAGAGGCCCATGGCGCTATTGCATGTAATATTATTGAGGTACAGCCCGGAATGTTAAACTTGTTTATGGGCGAAAATCTTCCAGTAAATCACGGTATAGTTTATGACAAAAACGGGGAAATAGATTCAGGCTATAGATTTATAATGGTTTTGGACATTGTGGTAAATACGTCCTTGAATAGTCATTCTGACCTAAACAAATTCATTTTTCCCGAAGTACCCAGGAAACAAGCTCAGAAACTTATAAATAAATTTAAAGGGGAATTAGTGGAAAATCTCTCTGATGATAGCCTTATATCTGTTTTTAAGGATTCTGAAAGTGCCTTAAAATGTACTCTAGAAATTCAAAAGATATTTAACCGCAACCTTGGTGTCAAGGATTGGAACATAACTTACAAAATGGGTCTCAATGAAGGTCAGCCGGTAACAATGTCCGATGGTTTTTTTAAAGATTCTATTGTATATACCAAACAGCTTAGTTT
Source organism: Gramella sp. AN32 (assembly GCF_023718305.1). Classification (GTDB taxonomy): domain Bacteria; phylum Bacteroidota; class Bacteroidia; order Flavobacteriales; family Flavobacteriaceae; genus Christiangramia; species Christiangramia antarctica. Next base: position 97,197 of record NZ_QEYO01000003.1, on the reverse strand, counting down.
GATAGCGAATAAAAGTCAAATAGTAATATCGCAAGGCTTTAAAAAATTGTGTTCATTTCAATTGATAAAGTTTGATCAAAATAAAATTAAGGTTTTAAATGAAAGACAAAAATCTTTTATTGGTAATTTTTGGCGTTATACAGAATCCAACCCCACCACCGAAAAATTGTCGATAGAGGCAATAAGTCAGGATATTGGACTAAGTAGGCCCCAACTATATAGAAAAATAAAATCCCTTACAGGGCGTTCTCCCCTAAATTTTATACGGGACCTAAAAATGCGTACCGCATTTAACCTTATCAAGGATAACAATCTCAACGTTTCTGAGGTAGCCTATAAAGTGGGTTATGATGATCCTTCTTACTTCTCTAAATGTTTCTCCCAAAAGTTTGGGATTTGCCCCTCCAAATTAGTCTAGTTCCTTTTTTTCTGCTTAAATGAATCAAACTTTCATGATTTTGAACGATTTAACCTGGGTTCACTTTACCATTGCCCAGTAATTTAGAGCATATAAATTCAGTAGCTCATTCATTAGCAGTTACAGCTATAACAAACTATCACCATGAGAGAACAAATCACCCAATTGAAAACCTCCATTGACGGCACAATAATTTTGCCTGAAGATGACAATTACAATGAGGCTAGATCCATCTATAATGCCATGATAGATATAAAACCTGCAATTATAGTGAAATGCAAGGACGTGGTCGATGTCGTTGATACCGTAAACTTTGCAAGAAAGAACAAAATAGAGGTTTCCATTCGCAGCGGTGGGCATAATGGTGCAGGCCTTGCGTTGATCGATGATGGTTTGGTCATAGATCTTTCCGATATGAAAGGATTAAATATAGACCCCACCACAAAAATTGCCATCATAGAGCCTGGCAATACCTTAAGTGAGGTAGATGCAGCTACATACGAACATGGTCTTGCACTCCCAAGCGGTATAATCGGGACAACCGGGATGGGTGGAATAACCTTGGGTGGGGGCATTGGTTACCTAAGCAGAAAAGCAGGATTAACGATTGATAATTTATTGGAATGTAAAGTAGTCTTGGCAAATGGTGATTTGGTCACTGCCAATAAGGATACAAACGCTGATCTCTTTTGGGCCCTTAGAGGTGGAGGAGGCAACTTCGGAATCGTGGTATCCTTTAAATTTGAGCTTATAGAAGTTAAGGATGTTTATGCAGGACCTATGTTTTGGCCTATAGAAATGGCAGAAGAAGCAATGAAATTCTACGATTCCATTACCAAAAATGCCTCTAACGATCTATATGGTTTTTTTGCATTTTTGATAGTACCTCCAGCAGAACCTTTTCCAGAACATCTATGGAACAAAAACGTGTGCGGCGTAGTTTGGAATTATACCGGACCACGTGAGAAAGCGAAAGAAGTTTTTAAACCTATACGAGAATTTGGCCCGCCTATAATGGATTTTGTCGGGGATATTCCTATGAAGAATTTAAATGGAATGTTCGATGCTTTGTACCCACCCGGACTGCAATGGTACTGGCGCGCCCATTATATTAAGGAATTAAGTGAAGATGCCATCAAAACAAACATAGACTATGGTTCAAAAGTTCCATCTATGCACTCTACAACTCATTTTTACCCTATAGATGGCAGAGTCCATGCTAAGGGTAGTGACGATACTGCCTGGGCTAATCGCGAAGCTCGGTGGTCTCAGGTTATAGTCGGAGTCGATCCAGATCCTGCCAATGCTGATAAGGTAACAAATTGGTGCAAAAACTATTTTGATGCTTTGAAACCTTATGCTATGGGAGGGGCCTATGTTAATTTTATGATGAATGAAGGCCAGGATAGGATTAAAGCTTCATACAAAGATAATTACGATCGGCTCGTAAAGGTCAAAACAAAGTACGACCCTACAAACTTTTTCCACGTTAATCAAAATATTAAACCTGGTTCGGAGTAATTATTTAAATGAAAGTAATCTCTAAGGGCAAATTTTAATCCCCCTCATGCATTGAAACGATACAGTCTGAATCCAATGCTCTAATGCTATGGCCAGGCGAATGTGCGGACAACTCAAATTATCATTATTGTGCACTCCAAGTGAAGTGCTGCGGAAACACCTTTTAATTAAATTCTTGAGGCAAGGCCTTGATTATAATTAAATCGAAAAGACAGTGCTTAAGCTTTAATATAAAAACTAGAAAATTAATCATTTAAATATATTTATTATGAAAACAAAACTTGTATTAACAGTAATTCTAACATCCTTTTTATTTTTATATGGTTGTTCGGATAATGATGACACTACTGAAGAATCAGAATTAATTTCCCAAAGTACATTTTCATCCAAGATCTCAAATGAAGGCAAAGGTTCTTCAGTAACTTCCCAAGCGTTTCCGCAAGCAAAACAAGAGGTCATAGAGACTTTCGAAGCCATTGCACAAAGTATTATTGATGGGGATATGGATCTTCTCATCTCTTTTCATGCATATGGACCTAAGTTTACCGAATTCAAAGACGGGGCCTTAAGAAATGGAGGTGAAGCAAATGAAGCTTATGAACGCACGGTTTTTGGTTCTGTGACGGAAGTAGTCAGGTTTGATGCAAATGATTTGCAAGTTGCGGTATATTATGGGAATGTAGCTAATGTAACCTTTCACTCCGATTTTCGTTTAAGGTTTGGAGAAGGGACAGAACCTGTTATAATTAACAATCAAATAACCTTGCTATTTGTTAAAACAAAAGGTAAATGGAAAATTGTTCATGAACATCATTCTCCGCTGCTTTAATATCATACTACAAAACAAGTATAAGTAATAGCGATTTGAATTTCAATTCAAATCGCTATTACTATATATAAACCGTTGGAAAACATGGGAAAAAGATCCAATAACAAACATGAAATGGAAATACAATTTTTAGAAAAAGAAATTCCAGGGCTCGATAGCTATTGGATCCAACCTTGCTGGTTCTTCCCGAAGTATAATTTTCTGAACTGTTCCAAGCAGTGATAAAGGTTAGATTACAGAAGGCCATGTAATTAATGAAAGCCCCACATTCAAATGTTCTATAGGCAGAATTTGCTTCCTGGTTGAATAGTCCGAATATTTTTCGAAATGCTTTTTTTATAAACATATCCCTTGCCCTCCGCTTATAGACGTATATGTTAAGTACGTTAATGTCTTTTGATCTAAAATTACTACTATTTGAATCAAATGTAGAATCCTTTAATATAATAATGAGATAATTTTAAATAATTAAAGTTCTGATAATTAGATACTTAAACAGCATAATTTTTTTTCACCAAGTAATTCGCTGAAGAATAATGTTTTAGAATACAATAAGTCATCGTGGTTTTAACAGGATCAGCCTGTTAAGTGCAAATAATAAAATATCCTATCAAAAACGTTCAGTTCTTTAGTCAATCATCCAAACATTCTTGTAGTAGCCCCCATTTAAGTGAAGTTAAAAAGTTTAATTCTAAAAACAATTAAAATCAATATAGTATGAAACACAAAACTTTTAATGTCCAGAAGCATTCGGGAAGGCTCTTTAGCCTTAAATTTAGGGGAATAATTCTTTTATTCTTTTTTTCATTTTACATTTCGTCTTGTAGCATGGACGAAGTAAGTCTTGTCCCTGAAGATGTAAGTTCAGATTTAACGACGGTTGATCTAAAAATGGGAATTCATTTTGAAACATGGCAGGGCCAAATTAAAAGGCTAGAGCAAAAAACACAAAGGTTTCATAATTTCCGCGTAGGTCTAGCACAGGGATGGGAGCTTCAGGTAACCGAGCATGTGCCAGGAATGGGAATTCACTATTTAAATCCCAAGTATGCAGATGGTATATTTGAGTTGGAAAAACCAGAAGCCTTAATGTATATTTCTACTGAAGAGGGTAAAATGCAATTTGCAGGAGTGGAATATTTAATTTTTGGAATTCCCCCTGAAGGGCCTGCACCAGAAGGATTCATTGGGGATCAAGATGAGTGGCATTATAATCCCGATGTCCCCGCCTGGACCTTGCATGTCTGGGTAGGATTGGAAAACCTTGATGGGGTGTTTGCAGCCACTAATCCCGATGTAGATTAGCTCCAAACATTAGTCCTACTAATTAGACTTTTTAAGTTTAAGCCTAATTAAGCTTAGTAGGATCGAAACGATGAGATACCAATTTAGTCAAAGCCGAAGCGAACCGCCTCGGCTTTTTTTTGTGGTATTTCCAAAGCTAAGTTCCTTGACGCAGAAACTCTAAGGCTGAAATACTGGTAAAAAAAACATACAGGGCGAAATGCACTATAGAGAGAATTGTTTTTATTAACGCCGGGCTCCTCCTAACCTAGCGACCGTTATCTCCTTTTACCCAATTATGACCTTCGGGAATTTCTAAATAAGGATCTCTATATAATCAGTAAAAATGCATACAGAGGGAATACCGCTTTGTGATAAAAGATATACTGAAGGAGTTTTTCTTTCAGTTTTAAAAAGGAGATAGGTGAATTTTAGGGCTGGGACTGTAGGGGATTCCGCCCCGGTGCCGGAGAAAGCTTAAAGGAAAAAAGTACTACCATATAAATTTCTTGATAGGATTTAAAGTGCTGAAGTTTAGAATTTTAAACACTAAACCAATATATTTACTATAATCATTAGGAGAAAACGAGTTGCCAATTTATATGGATCTTCATATTGTCCCTGGAATTACTGCCAAAGGTGCAGCAGAAGCACATAGGCAAGATTTATTGATCCAAAAAGAATATGGTTGTAACTGTATGACCTATTGGGTAGATGAATCGAGAAATAGCGCATTTTGTTTGATTGATGCCCCAAATCCGCAAAAGGTTAAAGAACTTCATGACAAAGCGCATGGATTGATGACGCATCAAATTATTGAAGTAAATAGTACTGTTGTTGAATCTTTTCTGGGGCGAATTTATGATCCCGAAACTTCAGACGTTTTAGAAAGTCAATTAAAAGTATTTAACGATCCTGCGTTTAGAGTACTCCTGGTGATAAATAACTTAGACACTATAATTTTGACCCATCGCCTGGGTAGAGAGAAAGTAAAAAAAATAGTTTCAAAATATAAAAAGTTTTTACAACGCCAGGCTGAAGCCCATGGGGGTCGCGAGGTTGAATATACTGATGTAAATATTATAAGTTTTACCTCCACCTTCAATGCGGTGGCGTGTGCTATAGCCATGCAAAAAGTAATTTCCAAAGAAATACAGGAATTATTGAATGTAAAAATGAGTGTACATGCTGGGATGCCAGTAGCTACAAGTAGTGAATTATTTGGTGATACGATACAATTCGCAAAGCGATTATTTTACACTATAAATAACAAACAAATTGCTGTAGCATCAATAATAAAGGAAATAACCCATAAAAATTATTTCAATCAAATTAATCACCAAATTATCACCTTATCTACCAGCGATGAAAAAATACTGGATCAACTTCTTGATGTTTTGGAGAAAGAGAGTGGGAATTCAAATTTTAATGTCACTGATTTTTGCAAGCACATGGGTGTAAGCAAATCGGGATTGTATAGAATCACGGAGATCTTAATCAAGAAATCCCCTAATCTATTGATAAAGGAGTTTAGACTAGAGAAAGCTATGGAATTAATGAGAAACTCAGGTTTAAATGTTTCGCAGGCAGCATTTGATTCAGGGTTTAGTAGTCCGGGTTATTTTTCGAAATGTTTTTTGGAAACTTATCACTTCCTGCCTTCCGCATATAAACGTATGTGTTAATACGTTAAATTTCTTTTGAACCAAAATCACTAATTTTTGAATAGAATGTAGAAGCTTTTAATAAAAAAGCAGGATACTTTTATAGAGTTAAACCTGTAAAAATGAATGTGATGAGTAAGATAATAGCTTTTATTTTTGGCATCTTAGTATATCTCCTTTTTTTAATATCGTTTCTTTATGCAATTGGATTTGTTGGGAATATATTAGTTCCGAAGTCAATAGATTCGGGCGTAGAAAATGCACTTGCGCCATCAATTTTAATAAACCTGGCTCTGTTAAGTATTTTCGCAGTACAGCACAGTGTAATGGCCAGGCCGGTATTTAAAAAATGGTGGATTAAAATAGTGGGGAAAACTATAGAGCGAAGTATTTATGTATTATCCTCAAGTTTAGCGTTAATATTCCTTTACTGGCAATGGCGACCCCTAAAGACTGTGGTGTGGGAGATAGAAAATGCCACTATTTCAGCAATTGTAATCGGATTATATTTTTTGGGCTGGCTTATTGTCTTGCTTTCAACATTTATGATCAATCATTTCGAGTTGTTTGGGTTAAAGCAAATCTTTGATAATCTAAAAAATATCTCAGCTAAATCTCCAGCTTTTCAAATAAATTTCTTTTATAAAATAGTACGTCATCCTATTATGTTAGGATTTTTGATCGCATTTTGGTCCACCCCTGTTATGACCGTAGGGCATCTTATATTCACGGTCACCACCACGTTCTATATCATTGTTGCAGTAAAATATTTGGAAGAAAAGGATTTGATAAAGCATATTGGGGAGCCCTATGAAATATATCAAAAGAAAGTGCCCATGTTTATTCCGTTTTCCAAAAGCTCAAATTAAAGTTTCAAAATATAATTAAATATAAAAAATACGATCATGGAACCAACAATGGAAAAAGATAAAAAAGAACTTTTAATTAATTTGGAAGGAATATTTAAAAGTTGCGAAGAAAGAGCCGCACACTATGACGCCAACAACCTTTTTTTTCAAGAAGATTTTGAGGAACTCAAGGGTGCAGGTTATTTGCTAATTGCAGTACCTGAAGAATTTGGTGGCTATGGGATGCTCATGGACGAGTGTGAGACACTCACCAGAAAGCTGGCATACCATGCTGCACCCACCGCACTGGCACTTAATATGCATATTTATTGGACGGGTTTAATTGCAGACCTATATCGTCAAGGGGACAAATCCATACAATGGGTGCTGGAAGAAGCTGGGCGGGGAAAAGTTTTTGCCGCAGGACATGGAGAATCAGGTAATGATATTCCCGTTTTATATTCAACCTGTAAAGCGGAAAAAGTTGAAGGAGGATACAGCTTCACGGGCCATAAAATGTTTGGAAGTCTAACCCCGGTATGGGATTATCTCGGCTTTCACGGACAGGACAATAGCGATTCAGAAAACCCAACGATAATTCATGCTTTTTTGCCCAGGGATACTCAAAATTTTGAAATAAAAAAGACCTGGGATAATGTTATGGGAATGCGGGCAACTCGCTCAGATGATACTATTTTAAATGATGTAATGATACAGGATAAATATATTGTAAGAAAAGTTCCGGCAGGGTTTAACGGAATTGATGGTTTCGTTCTTGGTATTTTTTCTTGGGCATTAATTGGATTTGGCAATATCTATTTTGGTTTGGCAAAAAGGGTGGTTGATATGGTATTAGAAACGCTCCATAAAAAGAAATCAATTTCATTGGGTCGTCCCTCGATGGCATATCATCCAGGAATACAACGCGACGTTGCAGACATGGTATTGGAATTGGAAGCCATAGAGCCGCATTTGGATACTATCGCCCGTGAATGGAGTCAGGGAAAAGCCTATGGAGCTGCCTGGGGCATTAAAATATTCGCAGCTAAATGCCATGCCGTAGAAGCTGCTTGGAGGGTTGTAGATAAAGCCATGGATGTCATGGGCGGCTATGGAATTTCAAGAAATTCAGGATTTGAACGCTTATTTCGCGATGCGCGGTTGGGAAGGATCCATCCATCCAATACTTATATAACCAGAGAGGTCATCGCCAAAGGAATGTTGGGATTGGATCTGGATTACCAACCCAGATAGTGGTTATCGGGAAAAGAATTTTGCCCAGATAAAAGGAACTGGTGAGAGAGACATTAAAATTGCAAAACTCGCCTCAAAAGCCCTGAACTTCGATGACCACAGCCTAGGTCAATTGGATAATAAGATCCTTACAACCATCTTAAAACTTAATTTAATGGAGTACCGTTGGGTTAAACACTCTCGGTACTGTCGTTAGCGAAAGCCTGAAACCCTTGTATTAAAGTTTCTATACAAACTGTAGTGATTTAGAGAGGATTTTAAACTCAAAATCATACTCTAAGAAATACAATTTTCACTGTTGAAATTCAGCGGCCGGGTAATTTGTGCCCTGTACCGAACAAAAAGCTAACCCCATCCAGGCAGATCCTTAAATTATAGCCAATGCATCATTAAATCCATAAAATGAAAAAGTATCTACATATTCTAATTGGCCTTTTTCCAATCTTGTTTTATTCCCAACAGGAAATCACTGGACGGGTAGTGGAGGAGGATTCCATTCCCCTGGGATTTACCAATGTTATGTTATTGTCACTACCCGATTCGGTTTTTGTAAAGGGAACAACAACGGATGAGGAGGGAACTTTCGAACTAAAATTAGATAAGGATTTTAATGGGTTTTTACGGGTCTCGTCACTAGGCTATGAAACCCGTGAGATTAAAGTTGTATCCGGTAAGAACAATTACAATTTTCAACTTCCTGTGGCTATGAACCAGTTGGAGGATGTAACAGTGAGTTTCAGGCAGCAGCTTTTTGAAAAACGCCCTGACCGGCTCATTGTGAATGTTCAGAATACCGTGAGCGCTGCCGGAGGAACCGCATTGGAAATCCTGGAGAAAAGTCCGGGTGTTGGGATAGACCGTCAAAATAGTGGTATTTCCCTCAATGGCAAACAAGGTGTGCAGGTGCTTATCAATGGTAAGCTTTCCCGGTTACCGGCTAGCGCGGTTATACAGATGCTTAACGGGATGAGCTCCGAAAATATCGAAAATATTGAGCTTATCACCAATCCGCCTGCAAAATATGAGGCTTCCGGCGCGGCATTGATCAACATCAACCTGCTCGAAAACGAATTTTCAGGCACCAATGGCAGCTATGGCGGCCACCTCGCCTATAATGATGATATGGGCTACGGGCTTAATTTCAGCTTGAACAACCGGGCCGGTAAGTGGAACAGTTTTATAAATTACAATTCGAGCTTAAGCCAAAATAAAAATGAGTGGTACTCCCTTAACCGCTTGAATACCAACGGTGAAATTTTGATAAATGAAGCTTTGCTCGATAGGCATGCTTCCCAGTTCAATCATAATTTAAGATTGGGAACAAGTTATTCCCTAAATGATAGAACCGATCTCAATGTGTTGCTTGCCGGCTTTAATAATAAATGGAAAACCAACGATACTAACCGCGGCCTAATTGAAATAACTCGTGATTCTACCCTCAGTTTTACGGGGGATATTGATGAAAAAAACCATTGGAAACATGGTATGGTTGGGCTGGGTATGGATCACAGATTTTCGGACAGATCAGATTTGACAGTTTATGTGGATGTTTTGCTTTATGATAATGATCAACCGGCGATTTTCGACATTGGTTTTCTGAATCTCCAAAGCAGGAACACCTTCAAGGATATTATTGAAACCCGAAAGAATACGGAAATAAGCATCCTGGTAGGGAAAGTAGATTATTCTGTAAATCTTTCGGAAAAACTGAAGCTGGAAACCGGGGCTAAATCCAGCCTTTCCGAATTTGAAAATGATTTTCAGGTAGCCCAGTCAGGTGATGTCTTACAGGGGGACCTAGAAGGGCTTTCTGCCTTTCTTATTCTGGATGAGGATGTATATGCCGGCTATATCTCTTCAGAATTCAACCCCAATGAAAAATGGAATTTTGCTGCCGGCATCAGGTATGAACATACGCTAACAGAACTGGGTCCACCCGGCGAGGCATTGATCGTCGACAGGGACTATGGGAATATATTTCCCAATTTTACCGCCAACAGGAAAATAGGCGAAGATGGAAATCTTTCTTTTTCCTACGGAAGAAGAATTGCCCGCCCTACTTTTAACGACCTGGCACCCTTTGCTTTTTTTCAGAACCCACAAACCCTGTTTTCTGGAAATTCGAATCTGCTCCCGGCAATCATAGATAATCTGGAGATCAGTTTCCAGCCGGCAAAATGGTGGGTCTCCCTGTCTTACAGCCACACAAAAGATTTTATAGCGGCCTTTCAGCCCGAATTGGATGAAGAGACAGGCACACAGCTTTTCCGAGCGGCGAACCTCGAATATTTACGAAGTTATGGTGGGCAGGTATACCTACCTATAAAAGTAGGTGACTGGCTGGATTTTCAGAATACCATTTCATTATTTAATATTGAAATAAATCCGTATGGCAACGGAAATGAAGACCTGTTCAAAAATCTAAATTTCGGCTATCAGGGTTCCGCTACTTTCTTTATGCCAAATGATCTTTCTTTCGAAGTTAATGCCAATTACCAGTCAAATCCCTCCTGGTGGGGGTTAACTGATTTGCAGCCTTTATATCGTTTTGATCTTGGAATAAAGAAAAAATTAGGCGAAAATGGCGGCACTTTAAGTCTGGTGGGAACTGATGTGTTAAATACCTATAAATGGGAATGGCAAAATCCCGATGAAGCCGGAACCGATTTTGATTTTGAAGGATACTATCACCTGGGGCTTCAGGGCATACGGCTAAACTACACCAGGAATTTCGGCAACAGAAGGCTGAAAGATGTGACTATTGATTCCGGCTCTGATGAAGAGCAGGGAAGGGTGAATTAGATCATCTTTATTTGAGTACCTCTTTCAGTATTTTTTCCAACCCCCACTTAAGTAATTTTTTGGATTCATTATTATTCAGCCCACAAACATCTTTGGTAACTATAAAGGCTTCGATTCCCATTAGAACAGTGGCCAGGTTAGCTATATTTTCCCGTTCCTTCGGGGTGAGTTTGTTTGATTTTTGCTTAAGTGCCAGCAAAAGGGTGTTTTTCCTCCGTGCACCCCGGCTGCGTTTATCTGCCTGGGCATCTATAATTACACTTAGGTATTTCCTGAACCCGGCCTCATTGTCTTCCGTTAGCTGGTTATAATAATCCTGGATGGCCAGGATAGCTTCTGAAAGTTCCCGGGATTTAACTTCTTCATATATTTCTTCCGAACTTTTTGTATTGAAGTCCAATACCGCTTCGGCAGCCAATATTTCAACATTGGAGTAATACCTGTAGATAGTCGCCCTTGAAATGGAAGCATTATTTGCAACGTCTTCCAGGCTAAAATCTTTCCCCTTATTCATTATTTCCTGGGCACTCTTGAGGATTTTCTCTCTAGTCCTAAGCTTCTGGTTTTTCCTGCCGGTATTTACATATTTATTTTTCATGAGACAAATATCTTATAAAATTTGGAATATTAAAAATTCTAAAATATATTTGTGAGACAAAAATCTCATAAGATGAAAAATAATTCCGTTAAATGGGTAATAGGGCATAAAGTAACACTTTGTGACCAGTCAGATGATTATGATCTCGCGATAGGAGAAACGCCTGCCCAGGTACCTGGGCCACCACCGCATCTACATCACACTTTCCATGAAACCTTTTTAATTGTGGAGGGGGAAATGGAATTTATGATCAATGGTGAAACGAAAATATATAAGAGCGGGCAATGTGCCGATATTCCGCCAAATACACTGCACACTTTCGCCAATAAGACGGATAAGTTATGTCGTTGGGTGAACATTCATCGCCCACGGGGGTTTTCAGAATTTTTTAAATCGGTTGGAATTCCCGAAGAAGAAGAAAATGCGAGGGGGAACTCCATCGCTCCCGAAGTCATTCAAAAGGTAATTGAAACCGCACCAGACTTCGACATGCAAATAAAAATGTAAACTAATTATTTATTAACCATTCTAATTAAACTATTATGAAAAAACTCAGTTCCATCTGTTTAGGCATTCTTTTATTTTTAGGTGCTATTTTATTGTCCTGTTCCAGTGACCCGGCAGAAGAAGGGATTTTTGAAACCTATGATTTTAAGATAGAAAAAGCAGAGAGCCTGGAGGACCAGCTTGAAATGCTTACCAAGGCCATGCGCCGCTTCCATAATTTCAAAGTTGCTGAAGCGCAAGGTTATGTGCAGGTGAGTCCGCTCGTTCCAGGTATGGGCTTTCATTATGCAAAACCTGAATATGTAGATGAAAAATTTGAAATATTAAAACCCGAAATTCTCGTATATCATCCAGATGAAAATGGCGTAATGCAGTTCGTGGCTGCAGAATATTTAATTCCTGTAGAGAATTGTGATCCTGAAGGGGATTATACACCACCTTCAGATGGATTTATAGGTGATCTGGATCATTGGCATTTAAATTGTATTGCCGGAGGATGGACATTGCATGCCTGGGTAGGATTAGAGAATGAAGATGGAGTTTTTGCACCATTTAATCCCGCGCTACAATAATCTCCAATATTTAATCTTTAAATTAGCTGTTCAAATTACAATTTTGAATACATCAGCTGCTAAATATTCAGAAAAAATCAAAGCCGAAGCCAAACGCCTCGGCTTTCTTTCATGCGGCATTTCTAAAGCCGAATTTTTAGAAGAAGAAGCTCCAAGGCTTGAAAAATGGCTTTCAGAAAACAGGCATGGCGAAATGCGCTATATGGAAAATTATTTCGATAAGCGGCTGGATCCAACATTACTGGTTCCAGGTTCAAAAAGTGTCATTTCCTTATTGCTGAATTATTATCCTTCAGAATTTCAAAATAAAAAATCCTATAAAATCAGTAAATATGCCTACGGAAGGGATTACCATTTTGTAATTAAGGACAAACTAAAACAATTACTTTCAACACTTCAGGATGAAATTGGGGATTTTCACGGTCGGGCTTTTGTAGATTCGGCTCCGGTTTTAGATAAAGCCTGGGCAGCAAAAAGCGGCCTTGGTTGGATTGGGAAACATTCAAATTTGCTCTCCAAACAAACCGGATCGTTCTATTTTATCGCTGAACTCATTGTAGATCTCGATCTGGAATATGATACTCCTGTAACCGATCACTGCGGAAGTTGTACTGCCTGTATCGATGCCTGTCCCACTCAGGCGATTTATGAACCTTACAAAGTTGATGGCAGTAAATGTATTTCCTATTTCACGATTGAATTGAAGGATGAACTGCCTTCAGGTTTTAAAGATAAATTTGATGACTGGATGTTTGGATGCGATATTTGCCAGGATGTGTGTCCCTGGAACAAATTTTCCAAACCACATGCAGAACCACTTTTCAATCCGCATCCCGATCTTTTGGAAAATGATAAAAAGGACTGGGAAGAAATTACCCGGGAAACCTTCAATGAAATCTTCCGAAAATCAGCAGTGAAAAGAACCAAATTTGAAGGTTTAAAGAGGAATATCGAATTCCTTAAAAAGGACTAATCAAAATTATAGGAATATCTCACTGCTGTTGGTTTCCCATTTTTGTCTTTTGCCGGTTGCTGAATTTCCAAATTTCCCAGTATTTCCTTTATCTCATTTTGAAACTTAGCCGGCAGTGTTCGTACTAAAAGATGTTGCATTCTTCCTTCAGGATCTATCATAAATGTAAATCGTACCTCATTTAACTGCTTTTTAGAATAACCTTTTGCTTTTAATTTTTCCAGAGTCTGATTTTCGATGAGATCTTTTAAGCAGTTCATTTTACTGCAATTATCAATTACTGGTAGCTTTGCTACTTTTTCAAAACTTAAAACCTTTTTTTTACCGGCTTCTTCAGCATAAAAATCATCATAACTGGAGAATTGATTGGATTTGAACCTTATGGGAACTGTATATTTAATTGCTACCGGTTCTCCATTCTTGTATGCTGGTTCTTCAATTTTCATTTGCTGAATAAGTTCCCGGGTTGCGTTTTTTAAAGCTTCCACATTAGATCGCACCTGCACGTCATCAATCTTTCCTTCAGAATTTACAATAAATTGGGCATAAGCTGTGCCGCTGTTGCTTTCAGAAATTTTATTCAGGTCAAGATTTTTTAAAATATAAAGAGTGATCTCATTTTTAAAACATTCTTTCGAATTTTTCGCGTTTTTACACGATTTAAATAAGGGTGCTTCATCCACATTTTCAATGAGCTCAGCATCCTGAGCAGTAACAAAAACTGAAAGGAACAAAGAGAAGAGGAAAGAAAGGCAGTATTTCATGAATAGGTATTTATTACAAAGTAGTAAAAATTTGAATAAATCGAACTTGAGGAAAATAGATGAAATCTTTATCAACATTTTTTCTTTCATGATAAAAGCCTTGTTAACTTTGTTATTCAGCCAAAATTATAGTTATGAGCAACGACTCCAGAAAGAGAAGAGAAGCATTAATCTATCATGCCAAGCCAAGACCGGGAAAAATTGAAGTGGTGCCCACTAAGAAATACGCTACGCAAAGGGATCTTTCCCTGGCTTATTCACCCGGCGTGGCTGAACCTTGCTTAGAAATTGAAAAAGACCCGGAGAACGCTTATAAATATACCATAAAGGGAAACCTTGTTGCGGTAATATCAAATGGAACAGCAGTGCTGGGCCTTGGCGATATTGGGCCGCTGGCTTCAAAACCAGTGATGGAAGGTAAAGGTTTGCTCTTTAAAATTTTTGCTGATATTGATGTTTTTGATATAGAAGTCGATACAAAAGATGTAGATAAATTCATTGAAACGGTAAAAAATATCGCTCCTACTTTCGGCGGAATTAACCTTGAGGATATTAAAGCGCCTGAAGCTTTTGAAATAGAAAGAAGGCTTAAGGAGGAGCTGGACATTCCGGTAATGCATGATGACCAGCATGGAACGGCCATTATCTCGGCAGCAGCTTTGCTAAATGCCCTGGAACTTGCCAAAAAGAAAATTGAAAAAGTAAAGATCGTAGTAAGTGGCGCCGGCGCCGCCGCGGTTTCCTGTACCAAGCTTTATAAATCCTTTGGTGCAAAAGCTGAAAATATCGTGATGCTGGACAGTAAAGGGGTTATAAGACAGGATCGGCCAAGCCTTTCTGAAGATAAAGCTGAATTTGCTACCGCCAGAAAAATTGATACGCTTGATCAGGCCATGAAGGATGCCGATGTTTTCGTAGGCCTTTCCATCGCCGATATTGTTTCTCCGGAAATGCTGAAAAGTATGGCCAAACGTCCCATCGTTTTTGCCATGGCGAATCCAAATCCTGAGATCAATTATGATCTAGCCATGAAATCCCGAAAAGATATTATCATGGCAACGGGTAGAAGCGACCATCCTAATCAGGTTAACAATGTGCTTGGTTTTCCTTTTATTTTCCGAGGAGCTTTAGATGTACGCGCATCAAAGATCAACGAAGAAATGAAACGAGCGGCGGTAAAAGCTTTAGCTGAACTCGCCAAGGAAGCTGTTCCCGAACAGGTGAATATCGCTTATGGGGAAACACGTTTAAATTTTGGCCCGGAATATATTATTCCAAAACCTTTCGATCCCCGGTTAATTGCCAAAGTACCCCCGGCGGTTGCCAGAGCTGCTATGGGAAGTGGTGTTGCCCGCGAAGAAATTACCGACTGGCAAAAGTATGAAGACGAGCTCTTAGAGCGAATGGGAAGTGATAATAAGATCACCAGGTTGTTGATGAACCGCGCGAAAATGAATCCAAAAAGGATCGTTTTTGCGGAAGCTGATCATTTGGATGTGCTTAAAGCCGCTCAAATTGTTAATGATGAGGGAATAGGGACGCCAATTCTTTTAGGAAGAAAAGATGTGATCCACGAGTTAATGGCAGAGATCGATTTCGATCCGGAAGGGGTACAAATTATCGATCCTAAATCAGACGAAGAAGAGGAAAAGCTGAAAGGCTATGCACAAAAATTCTGGGAAACCAGAAGACGTAGCGGAGTTACTTTGTATGATGCTCAAAAACTGCTGAGAGAAAGAAACTATTTTGCTGCGATGATGGTGAACGAAGGTGATGCCGATGCATTGCTTTCAGGTTATTCCAGGGCTTATCCCACAGTCGTGAAACCAATGCTGGAATTAATTGGACTGGCTAGTGGTGTATCCAAGGTTGCCACCACCAATGTGATGAATACCTCACGAGGGCCAATTTTTATTAGTGATACTTCCATTAATATCGATCCTTCCGCTCAGGACCTGGCGAAAATTGCCCAAATGACTTCACGTGTGGTTAAATTATTCGGAATGGATCCCGTAATTGCCATGATATCTTATGCGAATTTTGGCTCCTCGAAAGATCCAAGAGCGAAAAAAGTTAAAGAAGCCGTTAGTTATTTGCATCGGGCATATCCAGATCTCGTTGTGGATGGAGAACTACAAACTGATTTTGCCCTGAACAAAGAAATGCTTCAGAGTAAATTCCCCTTTTCAAAACTGGCCGGGAAAAAAGTAAACACCCTTATTTACCCTGATCTGGATTCTGGGAACAGTACTTATAAACTTATTAAAGAGCTCAATAATGTGGATTCCATCGGGCCAATTATGATGGGGATGAGTAAACCCGTTCATATTCTGCAACTGGGTGCCAGTGTAGAGGAAATGGTAAATATGTCTGCCGTTGCCGTGGTAGATGCTCAGGAAAAGGAAAAGCAGGTGAAAAGATAAGGAGGGGCTTCGCCAGGCTCAACCGGACTTTGTTTTAAAATTGAAATTATTCTTTCTCCCATCTTGATATGTTGAAAAGTAATTTATTGGGGTAGCTAGTAAAAAATATAATGATTTTGTACCGCTGAGCCTGGCGAAGCGCTAACTATGATTTCAATTATGAAATTCTACTACGTGTATATAGTGCTATGTTTAGATTTGTCCTTTTATACGGGAATTACCTCAAATCTTGATAAAAGGATTCAGGATCATAATGATGGCAAGCATCCCGATGCCTATACTTTTTTAAGAAGACCTGTGGAACTAAAGTGGTTCGAAAAATTTACGAATGCGCAGGAAGCTATTGCATGGGAGAAGCAAATTAAAGGATGGAGCCGACGTAAAAAAAAGGCCTTAATCGCAGGGGACTGGGAAAGTTTGATCGAATTTTCAAAAAATTATACTGAATATGGCCACCCGGATTCGAGAAAAACGAAGTAAGTTATTCTGAAATTGGCTTCGACAAGCTCAGCCGGGTAGTGTTTTTATATTGGAATATTTCTTTGCCGGGCCTTTCGATTTTTAGATTATCAATCGAATATTCTAATGTAATAATAGCACTAAAAATCAGCTCTTTCGGAGGGGACGAGGGAGGATTTATTTTGTTACATTTGAGACCGAACTTAAGTTTTTTTCATGATTCATCATTTAAAGGGGCAGTTAATTGAAAAAAATCCAACTTATGTGGTTATCGACTGCAATGGAGTTGGTTATACCGTCCATATTTCCTTACATACCTATTCGCTTCTACCTGAAGGGGAAGCAGTGAACCTGTTTACCTACCTTCATGTAAAGGAAGATTCCCATACACTCTACGGATTTATGGCAAAATCTGAACGTGAGATCTTCAAATTATTGATCTCGGTTTCCGGAGTGGGAACAAGCACAGCAAGGATGATGTTATCATCATTAAACCCGGCTGAAGTTACCGAAGCAATTGCCAAAGGAGATGTTCCCACAATTCAGAGTGTAAAAGGGATTGGAGCGAAAACCGCTCAACGGGTGATCCTGGACCTAAAAGATAAAGTTTTAAAAGTCATGGGGGACGAAGAACTTTTCATCTCCCCAAACAATACAGATAAGGAAGAAGCGTTATCAGCATTAGAGATCCTGGGATACAACCGTCGCCAGGCCGGGAAGGTTGTAGATAAGATTCTGAAAGATGAACCCGACTCTAAGGTAGAATCGATTATAAAACTGGCTCTTAAAAAGCTTTAACCACATTGAGGAACAATTACCCGAAAGTGTCTGTTTCAATACGCCTTATTTCTGCACTTATGCTTGTTTTTGCAAGTCAGGTTTCTGCGCAGGAAACTCCGCAGGACACAACCAGGGCGCCCTATGTTCTAGGGGAAATTAGGCTTCCCAATCCTCAAAGCATCCAAACGAAATACGAATACGATCCCATCCTGGATCGTTATTTTTATAAAGAAAATTTAGGGGATATCAATTTAGGTTTGCCCCTGGTTTTAAGTCCTAAGGAATATGAAGATCTTGTCCTGGCCGAAGAAATGCGCAATTATTTTAAACTGAAAAATGATGCGCTCTCCGGAAGAAAAGAAGGTACTGAAGATTTTCAGCGCGATCTTTTGCCAGACTTTTATGTAAATAACAATCTCTTTGAAAGCCTTTTTGGTGGTACTGAAATCAATATTGTGCCGCAGGGTTCTGTGGCGATCGATCTGGGTTTGCTCTACACCAAACAGGATAATCCTTCATTTTCCCCAAGAAATAGGCGTAATCTTTCCTTTGATTTCGATCAGCGGATTAGTTTGAGCATGCTGGGACAAATTGGGGAGAGGCTTCAGGTAACCGCCAATTATGATACCGAATCTACTTTTGATTTCCAAAACCAGCTAAAACTGGAATACACGCCCAACGAAGATGATATCGTTCAGAAAATCGAATTGGGAAATGTGAATATGCCTTTGAACAATGCTTTGATCCAGGGAGCACAAAGTCTTTTTGGTTTTAAAACCGAATTGCAATTTGGAAAGACCAGGGTAACCGGGGTTTTTTCAGAACAAAAATCAGAAAGAAGAACCGTAAATGTTGAAGGTGGCGCTACGGTAGAAGATTTTGAAAGCTTCGCTTTAGATTACGACCAGGACCGTCACTTTTTCCTGGCGCATTATTTTCGGGATACTTATGATGAAGCCTTGCGAAATTATCCTTTTATCAACACCAATATCCAGATAAAAAGGGTTCAGGTTTGGATCACCAACAGGACGAATAATATTCAAAACATCCAGGATACCAGGAATATTGTAGCTATTCAGGACCTTGGGGAAACCAATGTTCCGGGGAATATAGGACTGGATAACCCGCCTGCGGGATTCTTCAATCAACCCGCCGGATCTTTTCCAGATAACAACAATAACGATTTTAATCCCTTCGGAATTACCGGTGCAGCGGAGTCTATTTTAACTCCGGCGATTCGGGATATCGCCACGGTGGATAATGGTTTTGGCCCGGCCACGGTTTCTGAAGGTATCGATTATGCCAAACTGGAAAATGCGAGACAATTAAAACCTAATGAGTATACGGTAAATACACAGCTTGGTTATATCTCTTTAAATCAGCGATTGAGCAATGATGAAGTATTGGGGATCGCATTTCAATATACTATAAATGGGGAGGTTTTCCAGATTGGTGAATTTGCCAATGATGGGGTGAATTCTACCAGTACAGATATCGATCCTAATGCAAATAACCCCCGGGCCAACCAAAATCTGGTGGTTAAATTGTTGAAGAGTACGGTAATCAATGTAAATGAGCCATTATGGGATTTGATGATGAAGAACATCTATAGTCTTGGGGCTTATAATCTGGAGCGGGAAGATTTCAGAATGAATATTTTATATACAGATCCCCAGCCAATTAATTATATCCAGCCGGTAGAGGGAACTGTACTTCCAAATGATGTGAGCGAAACCCCATTATTGCGGGTTTTTAATCTGGATAATCTGAACAATAACAATGATCCCATTAATGGTGGGGATGGTTTTTTTGATTATGTTCCTGGAATCACTATAGATCCCCAAAATGGGAATATTATTTTCACTACCGTGGAACCTTTTGGAAGTTACCTTTTTGATAAGTTAGATGATACGCCAAACACAGGTGGGGAAGATTATAATATTCCGGAAACCTGGAATGAGAATCAGCAGAAATATGTGTTTAGGTCTATGTATGAAACCACGAAGATCCAGGCAGAACAACAGGATGCGGATAAAAACAAATTTCAGTTAAAGGGAAGATATAAATCTTCTGAAGTTGAAGGGATTCCGGTGGGGTTCAATTTGCCGCCGGGTTCTGTAACGGTTACTGCGGGAGGGAGAATTCTTCAGGAAGGGGTAGATTATGTGGTAAATTATGAACTGGGGCGGGTACAAATTCTTGATGAAGCTTTGCTCGCTTCCGATATTCCCATCCAGGTAAAAACGGAGAATAATGCGCTTTTCGGTCAGCAGACTAAGCGTTTTACCGGGATTAACGTGGAACACCAGTTCAATGAAAATTTCCTTATTGGGGGAACTTTTATCAATTTGAAAGAACGGCCGCTAACCCAAAAAGCCAATTATAGTTACGAACCTATCAATAATACCATTCTGGGGTTTAATATGAACTACAATACCGAAGTTCCATTTTTGACCCGGCTGGTAAACAAACTTCCAAATATTGATACCGATGTAAAATCGAATGTTTCGGTGCGAGGTGAATTTGCGTATCTCATTCCGGGAGCTCCAAATAACAATGATTTCGACGGAAAAGCGACTACCTATATAGACGATTTTGAAGCAGCGCAAACTTCTATCGATATCAACAATCCTTTAAGTTGGGAACTTTCCAGTGTGCCCATTGGATATGGTGGGGAATTGCCCAATGGTTCAATTGATGCCGGTTATAAACGGGCAAAATTATCCTGGTATACTATAGATCCTATTTTTTATAGCAACCGAAGGCCAGATGGGATCAACGATTCTGATATTTCAGGATATGCTTCCCGAAGGGTTGCCTTAAATGAAATCTTCCCGAATGTAGATGTGGTGCAGGGACAGTCGCAGGTGCTCTACACTATGGACCTCGCTTTTGACCCAACAGAAAGGGGTCCTTACAACTATAATCCGGCTGCGTCTGGCACGAATACGCTACCTAATCCAAATGACAATTTTGGAGGGATCATGCGGGCGATCAATACCACCAATTTTGAACAATCCAACGTGGAATATATTCAGTTTTGGGTGATGGATCCATTTATTTATCCTGAAAATGTCGGAAATCAGGGCGGTAATATCACTTTTAACCTGGGAAATATTTCCGAAGATGTGCTCAAGGATGGAAGAAAACAGTTTGAAAATGGCCTTCCGGAAGGCGACGGCGAATTTAATACGATAAACACCAATTATGGAGTAGTCCCGGCAGACCAGTCCCTTATATATGCATTTGATTCTCAGGGTGATGCCAGAACCAATCAGGATGCGGGTTACGATGGATTACTTGATGCCGGGGAAGCTGCCATGTTCCCAGATTTTGGGGCAAACCCAGATCCTTCCGCAGATAATTACGAGTATTTTTTAAATGCTGAAGGGGGAATCCTCGATCGCTATAGAAATTATAACGGGACACAGGGAAATTCACCAACCAATGTGACCGATAATAATCGGGGGAATACCACTTTGCCAACGACAGAAGATATTAACCGGGACAACACCATGAACACGATTAACAGTTACTTTGAATATGAAGTGCCTGTTTTTCCCGGGATGAATATCGATAACAACCGGTACATCACCGATATTAAAGAATTAAGTGTCGAGCTTCAAAACGGCCAAAACCTACCGGTAAGATGGGTGCAGTTTAAAGTGCCCATTTTTGAACCTACGAATGCGGTTGGTGGAATTGCAGATTTTAGATCGATCCGTTTTATACGTATGTTCTTAAATGAATTCCAGGATCAAACCATTTTAAGGTTTGGGACTATGGATCTGGTTCGTGGGGATTATAGGAGATATACACAAAGCCTTCAGGAAGAGAACGGGCAAATTGAAAATCCGAATACGCTTTTTGAAGTTAACGCGGTGAATATTGAAGAGAACGAAAATCGCCAGCCTATACCTTACAAATTGCCTCCGGGAGTAGTTCGGGAAGAATTGTATGAAGGAAATACCAATATCAGGCAAAATGAGCAGTCACTTTCTGTCACCGTTTGCGGATTAGAGCCTCAGGATGCGCGTGCAGTTTACAAGAACTTCCAGATCGATATGCGCCAGTATAAAAATTTGGAAATGTTCCTTCATGCGGAATCCCTGCCCAACCAACAATTGCTTAAAGATGGGCAGTTAGTTGCTTTTGTAAGGATTGGAACCGATTTTACCGATAACTTTTACCAGGTTGAAGTTCCCTTATCACCCACTTCTTTTGGAGAAACCAGTGCCGAAGCGATCTGGCCGGAAGTTAACCGACTAAATCTTCAGCTTGATCTATTACAACAGGTGAAAACTGCCGTTTTAGGGGATCCTTCTCTAATTTCTACGGAACTAAATTTCTTTACGGAAGATCTTCAGCAAATAGATTCTGAAGATCCATATGATCTAGGCAGGCTGCGTATTGGGGTAAAAGGAAATCCAAGTTTTGGAAATGTACGATTGCTCATGCTGGGTGTGAAGAACGGTACCAGAATAGATGGTGTAACCGATCTTTGTGGGGAAGTCTGGTTTAACGAATTACGCCTTTCCGATCTTAAAAATGATGGCGGTTGGGCCGGAGTGGTGAGTATGGATAGTAACCTTGCTGATTTTGCCAATATCTCTGCCACCGGAAGAAGGAGTACGGTTGGTTTTGGTAGCCTGGAACAGGGACCAAATCAGCGAAGCAGGGAAGACCTTCAGCAATATGATTTTGTGACCAATGTAAATATGGGTCAGTTACTGCCGAAAACCTGGGGTGTAAAAATCCCCGTGAACTATAGTAGGGGAGAAGAACTCATCACCCCAAAATATGATCAAGAATTTTTGGATGTGGAACTGGATACGAGGCTGAACAATATTCAGGATAGCAGGGAACGAAAAGCCGTAAAAGAACAATCCCAATCCTATACCAAAAGACAGAGTATTAATGTGATTGGCTTGCGAAAAGAACGGGTGGGTGAGAAAAAACCAATGCCTTACGATATCGAGAATTTCGCTTTTTCCACCTCTTATAATCAAATAGATCATCGCGATTTCGAAGTGGAAGAAAGTCTGGATCAAAGTGTGCGTGTTGGCGGAACTTATGAATATAGCTTTCCGCAGAAATCTATAGAACCACTTCGGAAAATTACTGTTTTGGACAGTAGTGATTATTTTGCCCTTCTGCGTGATTTCAATTTTAATTATTTGCCAACGAATATCAATGCGAGTTCTAATTTCTTCCGGCAGTATAATCAGCAAAAATTCCGATCACTGGATCTTTCAGATAATGATATTGGGATTCCCACGCTTTACCAGCGTAATTACTTATTCGACTGGAACTACGGAATCAATTATAATCTTACAAAATCATTGAATTTCAGCTTTAATGCCAGTAATAACCGGATTATTAGAAATTATATAGACGAAGAAGGTTTCGCCGATAATTCGATTGGCCTATGGGATGATTTTTTCAATATTGGGGAGCCTAATTTGCATTTTCAAACGCTGCAGGTGAATTATGATTTGCCCTTTGAAAAGATTCCCGTGCTAAAATTCGTGAATGCGACCTATTCCTATACCGGGGATTTCCAGTGGCAAAGAGGTTCCAAGGTTTTTGAAAATCTGGAAGGCATTCCGGATATTGGTAATTCTGTACAGAATTCGAATACGCACCAGATCAACGCCAGTCTAAATATGCAGGACCTTTATACATATTTGGGCCTGGTTGAGAAAAAACCAAAAAGCGCGGCAAAAACCATCAGTGAAAGAAGCCGGGGAGTTCCCACATTAGGCCCGCCTGATGCAGAAAATAATCCAGCGCAACAACCGCAAACTCCGCCTGATACCAGGCAGCACAAAGGCTACAATACCTTTATAAATATTGTTACCGGAATTAAAACCTTCCAGGTAAATTACCGGAATAATCGCGGAATATTTTTACCGGGTTATACAGAAAGTATTGGTTTTATGGGCACTTTAAGGCCTTCTGCCGGTTTTACTTTTGGGTTTCAGGATGAGATTCGATATATGGCTGCGGAAAGGGGATGGTTAACCCTGTACCAGAATTTCAATCAGCAATATTCTACCGTTGAAAATGAGCAATTGGACTTCCAGGCCGGGCTGGATCTTTTACCAGATCTAACCATAGAGCTAACCGGGCGTAAAAATTATGCGGAAAATTTTTCAGAAAATTACCGCGTAGATCCGGTTTCCCTGGAATACATTTCGCTAACCCCTTATGTTTACGGAAACTTTAATATTTCAACTATATTGCTGAAGACGGCTTTTAACCAGACCACAGAAGCTTCTTCACAAACTTTTGAAACATTTAGAGCGAACCGTTTAGAGATTGCCCGAAGGCTGGCTATGGAAAGAGGTCTCAATCCCAATGATGTAGATGCTGAAGGATTTCCCATTGGCATTGGGAAAAGCAACCAGGCTGTTTTGTTGCCTGCCTTTATTTCGGCCTACTCCGGAAGGGATCCTTCAGGCACCAAATTGGGGCCTTTTAGAAACATGCCTTTACCAAACTGGAATGTAAAGTATACTGGATTGATGCGGTTGGACTGGTTCAGGGAAAAATTCAGAAGATTCTCCATATTGCATGGGTATAGATCTGACTATACACTGAATCAATTTCAAACCAATTTAGATTATGATGCGGCGAATCCGTTGGAAATGAATCAGGCCGGGGATTTTAAAAATCCTATCCTGTATTCCAATGTGGTTTTAACGGAATTGTTCACACCTCTTGTGCAGGTAGATTTTGAAACCCAGGGAAATATTCAAATTTTGGCGAAAGTTGAAAAAGACCGTTCACTGGCCTTTAGTTTTGATAATAATCTGCTTACCGAATATAGCGGGAATGAATATACCACAGGCCTGGGTTATAGAATAAAAGATCTAAAAATCTCCACCGGAATTGGGGGAAGGAACAGGATTTTAAGCAGTGATCTTAATTTTAAGGCAGATGTTTCCTACCGTAAAAACCGAACGGTAGTGCGATATCTCGATTTGGCCAACAATCAAACCATCTCCGGGCAGGATATCTGGTCCATCAATTTCACGACAGATTATGGTTTGACCAGGAACCTTACCGCACGTTTTTATTATGACCATACCTTTTCTGAATATGCCGTTTCCACAGCATTTCCACAAACCACGATTCGATCAGGGATCACCCTTATCTATAATTTCGGGAATTAACCGGTTAAGCTTTCTTTTTATGAGCGCTCTTTTAAAAGAAAATTACCTCCTTTCGGGAGGTGGGGATTACTTTTTAGCAATTGCGGGTAGGGTAAAATATAATCTCGGGTAACTGAGATTATATTTTGAACAATTCGCTTAAAAAACTAACTTTGCGACACTTTAAAAGAAGACCATGAATATTCCACAAGAATTAAAATACACTAAAGACCACGAATGGGTTAAAATTGATGGCGATGTCGCCACGATTGGGATTACAGATTTTGCCCAGGGAGAGCTGGGAGATATCGTTTATGTTGAGGTTGAAACGCTGGATGAAAAATTAGACAGGGAAGAGGTTTTTGGAACTGTGGAAGCAGTAAAAACGGTATCAGATCTATTTATGCCACTTTCAGGGGAGATCATTGAATTTAACGAAAGTCTTGAAGATGAACCGGAGAAAGTAAACTCTAATCCTTATGTAGACGGTTGGATGATCAAAATTAAAATGAGTGATCCATCTCAGGTAGACGATTTGCTCTCTGCTGAAGCTTATGCAGAAATTGTTGGGAGCTAGAATTTTATTTTTTATTGCCTTTGCCTATACCATGACGCTTACATGGTTTTCTTTAATTCGAATGAATTTTAGAGTGCATCTAGGTGATTTTAATCCTACAGACAAAATGCTCCATGCCGGGGCATATTTGTTTTTGGTACTTTTCTGGAAAATATTTTTCATTATAAAAAAGGACAATTCTTCTTCTTATAAGTCTAATCTACTTTGGGTTGGGTTGGGCTGTTTTCTTTTTGGTATGTTAATTGAGGTTTTACAAGGAACCCTAACCAGTTATCGCACACCCGATTGGTGGGATATTGTCGCGAATAGCACTGGTGTAATCCTTGCTGTGCTTATCTTTTGGTTTTTGGCGCCAAAGATCGAAAGCTGGAGAAAGCAGGGGATTTAATTTAAATAAATCATCGGTGGATCTGCCACCTCTCCCTTGGGAGAGGTCGGAACTGGCCTTCCAGTTCCGGGTGAGGGGCAATATGAAATTTATCCAAATTTTCTATTGCCTTGTAACCTTATTAATCTTTTTTATTATGAAACCCAAGAAAAACCCGAAAGCCGATCTTCGGCGTAGATGGATGCTATTTTTTCAAATAGGACTCATTATTGTACTTTTCACTACCTACCAGGTAATCAACTGGACCACATCAATTCCTGCAATGCAGGTACAGAAAGTAAAAGAGCCAAAAATATCTGAAGAAGAAACCCCGCCTCTCATAGTTTTAAAGAGTGAAACTCCCCCGCCTTTAAAAATTGAGATTCCCGACCCCGTAGATTTCAAAATCATAGATGATGAAACTCCGGAACCTTCAGAAACACTAAAATCTACGGAAGCACCTAAGAAAATTGATATTCCGGAGTATAAAGATATTACCGAGGCTAAAATTCCAGATGAGGATATTGTGGTTCCTTTTCGATTAATCGAAGACGTTCCCATATATCCGGGCTGTGATGATCTGGACGATAATAAAGAACGAAAATCCTGTATGAATTCCAGGTTAGGACAATTTATCAATAAGAACTTTGATACTTCCCTTGGGGAAAAATTGGGATTAGAAGGAATTACCACCGTTTATTGTAGTTTCGTGGTGAATAAATACGGAAAACTAGAAAAGATCCAGGTGAGGGCGCCACATCCGGAATTACAAAAGGAAGCAGAACGGGTGATCAATTTGATCCCGGATATGAAGCCCGGAAAACAAAGGGGAAAACCTGTCCCGGTCTCTTATAGCATCCCCATTCGTTTTAAAGTTCGTAATTGATCTAAGAAACATCAGGTATTTTTAAGTTATTATCCTATATTCATATAGTTTTTTAGAAAAAATCTTTATTTTAGCAAACCTTAATATATAAAAGCATCATGGAACCAAAGAAAAATCCTAAGGCTGATCTCAATAGAAACAGTGTGCTGTTTCTGCAACTTGGTCTTATTTTAGTTCTTTTAATCACCTGGCAGGCGATTGAATGGAAAACGTATGAAAAAGATGATATTGACATAGGTCAGGTTAATATGGATCAACTGGATGAGGAAGATGTGCCGATTACTGAAATGCAGAATCAGCCTCCACCACCTCCACCTCCACCACCGGCTCCGGAAATTATTGAGGTTGTAGAAGACGATGAAGAAATAGAAGAAGATGTGATCGAATCTACGGAAACTACTCTTGATGAGATTATTGAAGTAAAAGAAGTTGTGGAAGCCCCTGTTGAAGAAGAGGTGGCCGATGTTCCTTTTGCTGTTATTGAACAGGTGCCAATTTTCCCTGGATGTGAGAAACTAACCAATAACAACGCGCGTAAGGCTTGTATGCAGGAAGCAATCACAAAATTCGTTCAAAAAGAATTTGATACAGAACTGGGTTCTGAACTTGGATTAAGCGGGATCAACCGTGTAATCGTTCAATTTAGGATTGATGAAAAAGGTAATATTGGTCAAATCCAGGCCCGTGCACCGCACCCTCGTCTTAAAGATGAAGCGGTTCGGGTAATTAATGGACTTCCGAAGATGCAACCCGGTAAGCAACGTGGTAAGCCGGTAGGGGTAATGTACTCTTTACCAATTACCTTTAGAGTTCAGGATTAATCAACTCATATATATTTAAAATCCCGGCAATGCCGGGATTTTTTATTTTATAGCTTTCTCTTTTGGAAAAACTGTATATTAGGCTTCTAAAATAACAGATTTTAGCCCATGAAGTATTTTTTACTTCTTCCCCTTTTCTTAACCTCCATTTTCGTTTCTGCTCAGGACGATAATAGCTTTATTGAAACTTATCCCCAATTTCCTGAATGTGCCGGAATACAGGAAGAATTACAGGAGAATTGCTTTAAACGCAACTTTACAAGCCTTATTTTAGAAAAATTTCAGTTGCCTGAAATTGTCTCTTCGGAAAATTATCGCGGCACTCAAACCGTCATTTTTGAAGTTGATGAAGAAGGAAAGTTCATGATCGTCTATCAGGATGCTGAATTTGATGAACTTAAAAATGAAATGATTCGTGTTTTTCAGGATCTGCCCATCATTAAACCTGCTACCTATAGTGGGCGGCCCATGCATATGCAGTTTAAGATGCCTCTGCGCATTCCGTTAAATAATAATCAGCCCATATTAGAAGAAATTGCTGCGGAAGAGAAAGCCATTATTGCTGCTTCGGAAAATGATGTTCAGAAAGAGAAAGTAAAAGAGGTTAAAAAACCAGGTATTAAAAAACAACCTGATGATAATTATGTAGATAAACCCATTTCAGAATATGACCTTATCAAGTCTGAAAAATTTACCAGTCCGCGTTATACCAGTGAAATCAATATTCCACTTTCTCATGAATTCTATGGTCGTTTTGATGCGGAATTCAATAGAATAGGAACCAATACACATGCTGCTTCAAAACCATTATTGTTCAGTGAAGTAAATAAGTATTACAATTTTGAAGCACATCGTGATGCTTTATTGCAGGACAGAAGATCCTGGGGTGGGCGTAAATTATGGAATGAACATTTAATTAGATTTCAAACCGATAAATATTGGTTCACTTTGGATGCGGGTTTTGACCTTCAGTTGGGCAAGGATTTTAATGATAACAAACATAGTTTTACCTACAATAATACCCGTGCTGCCATCATTCAGGGGGGGTTGGGTAAAAATCTGAATTTTTATTCAGTAATTTATGAAAACCAAGGCCGCTTTGCCAATTATTATAATCGTTATGCGGAATCGATTCGTCCTGCCGGCGGTGATCCTGCAATTATTCCCGGTCGTGGGATCGCCAAGACTTTTATGAATGATGGCTACGATTATCCTGTGGCTGAAGGTTATTTGTCTTTTACGCCTTCAGATTTTTTAAACATTCAGTTTGGTCACGGAAATAATTTTATAGGTGATGGTTATCGCAGTTTGATCGTGAGCGATAATGCCTCGCCCTATCCTTATCTTAAACTAAATACCACTTTCTGGAAATTAAAATACACCAATACCTGGATGTCTTTGCGGGACGTGAGACCTGAGGTGACCAATAGTGGTTCTTACAGGACCAAATATATGGCTAACCATTATTTGAGCTACAATGTGACCAAAAGACTGAACCTTGGTTTTTTTGAATCGGTAGTGTGGGAAAATGATAATGATCGCGGTTTTGATTTGAATTATTTGAATCCGGTAATCTTTTACCGGGCGATCGAATTTAGTACAGGGGCTGATGGCGGTAATGCCATTATTGGGCTTACCGGAAAATATAAATTAAGCAATCAGGGCTATGTGTATGGCCAATGGCTCATCGATGAGTTTTCTTCCGGAGATATTTTCGGCGGGGAAGGAAGCTGGAAGAATAAACTGGGATTCCAGATAGGGGCGAAATATTTTGATGCATTTAAAGTAAAAAACCTGTATTTACAGGCTGAATATAATCAGGTTCGCCCCTATACCTATTCTCATAATTCCTTTGTGCTGAATTATGGTCATAACAACCAGTCTATGGCGCATTTATGGGGGGCAAATTTTCGGGAATTTATTGGAATTGCCCGTTATCGCTGGGATCGATATTATGGAAATGCGAAGATCATTTATGGGAAGCGTGGATTCGATTTTGAGAACACGGGAGATAAAACAAATTTTGGGCAGGATATTTATCGTACCGAAGATGATCGCGCACTTGAAAATGGTGTGGAAATAGGGCAGGGAAATACAACCACTTCATTTTACACGGAACTGGAGGCGGGTTATATTGTGAACCCTACCACTAATTTAAAGTTGTTCGCCAGTTTTATTTTCAGGGATTTTAATCCGCAGGCGAATACGATAAATACATTTAAAAATTCTACGTCCTGGATCAATGTAGGATTACGTACAGATATCTTCAATTGGTATTTCGATTACTAGAATCCAGGCTATCAAATTTAACAGACTCATCTCCTTGCTAAAACCTAATTATGGGGTATCTTTGCGCCAGTTAAAAAAAAGGCTTTTTGAGCACCACACGCGTACATAATCCCAGCGTTTCAATTCTTACTGATTTCAAGGAAATTACCAAGATGAGGCTGGCTATTAGCGTGGTTTTTTCCTCGGTTGCGGGTTATTTTTTAGGTGCTGAAACTGTTGATTTTGTAGTCGTTCTTTTACTTGCGGTTGGAGGTTATTTTATGGTGGGCGCATCAAATGCTTTTAACCAGATTATTGAAAGAGATCTGGATGCTTTGATGGATCGCACGAAAAATCGGCCCCTTCCGGCAGGAAGGATGTCGGTAAATTCGGCATTTGCCATAGCAAGTCTCTTCACCATTTTAGGATTGATCGTTTTATATATCATCAATCCGAAAACGGCCATGTTTGGAGCGATAAGTATTTTTATATACGTAAGTGTCTATACACCTCTAAAGACCAAAACACCGCTTTCAGTTTTTGTGGGGGCTATTCCGGGAGCGATTCCGTTTATGCTGGGTTGGGTCGCTGCTACAGATGATTTTAGTATAGAGCCGGGAACTTTATTTATGATCCAGTTTTTCTGGCAGTTTCCACATTTTTGGGCAATTGGCTGGTGGTTATATGATGATTATAAAAAGGGTGGGTTTTTTATGCTGCCTACCGGAAAGAGAAACAAAGGGACTGCGGTACAGGTAATCTTGTATACGGTTTGGACAATCCTGGTGTCGTTAATCCCGGTTTTTGGGGTTACCGGAAGACTTTATTTAACGCCGGTTTCAGGAGTGATTATATTATTATTGGGATTGGGAATGCTGTATTATGCTTTTAAGCTCTACCAGGAAAAAACAGCTGAGGCAGCAAAAAAATTGATGTTTGCAAGTGTATCTTATATCACGCTTTTACAAATAGTTTATGTATCTGATAAATTTATTAGAGAATGGATTTAACACAGGAAACTGAGAATATAAAGATCGCAAGATCGAAAAAAATGATGCTTTGGTTCGGGATCGCAAGTATGGTGATGACTTTTGCCGGGCTAACCAGCGCTTATGTGGTGAGTAAGAATCGACCGGATTGGTTGATAGATTTTGAACTTCCAACTTCATTTTTATGGAGCACCCTCACTATTATTTTTAGCAGTATTTTTTTAATTTTATCTAAGAAGAGTATACTTTCAGGTAATCAAAGGAATGCGACAGCTTTTCTCATCGGGACTTTTGTGCTGGCAGTTCTTTTTGTAGTTTTCCAATTTTATGGTTTTGCTGAAATCATGGAGCAGGGATATTTTTTCACCGGAAGTGAGAGTAGTATTACGGCAACTTTTATTTATGTTCTTGTCCTTGTACACATGGTGCACCTGGGCGCCGGGATGATCGTGCTGCTTGTGTTAATTTATAACCATTTTAAACAGCGTTATGATGCAGGGCAAATGCTTGGATTTGAGCTTGGTGCGACTTTCTGGCATTTTGTAGATATTTTGTGGATATTCCTGATTTTGTTTTTATATTTCTTTAGATAATAAAATTGCGTATTTTTGCGCAACCTTAACTTAAAATTCTTCTAATGGAGGCTACTGTTGTTAGAACAGGCACTGAAGGTAAAACCTGGGGAGGCGGAAATCAACCGCTGGGAGCCAGCTACGGAAAATTGATGATGTGGTTTTTCATCCTTTCCGATGCGTTGACTTTTTCAGGATTCCTTGCCGCTTATGGTTTTTCCCGTTTCAAATTTATAGACTCCTGGCCTATTGCAGATGAGGTGTTTACTCACTTCCCATTTTTGCATGGTATTGATGCCCCGATGTATTATGTGGCATTAATGACGTTTATCCTTATTTTTTCATCTGTAACCATGGTACTGGCCGTAGATGCCGGTCATCATATGAATAAATCCAAGGTTACGATCTATATGTTCCTAACCATTATCGGGGGTGCAGTTTTCGTAGGTTCACAGGCCTGGGAGTGGAAGAATTTCATTAGTGGGGAATATGGTGCGCTCACTACCAAAGGGGGAAATATCCTTCAGGTCTTAAATACCGATGGTGAAAGGGTTGCTCTTTCTGAAGTTGCTGTTCCTATGGGTAGGGATCGGGTAGAACATGAAAGCAATACCGGGATTTGGTTTGATCAGGGAGAGACTTTACCCACCTATAATTTAGAGCAGATCAAAGCTGGATTTATGGCAAATGAGGATCTTCTGCTTAGAACTCAAATATTAACCGAAGACGGGGAAAAAACCATTTTGACTAGGGAAGAATCCCTTGCGAAATTAAATAAAGATGCCATAGGAACTGTGGAGGGTGCAAACCTTAGCGAAAATGAATATGGCACACCTTTATTTGCAGATTTCTTTTTCTTTATTACAGGATTTCACGGTTTCCACGTATTTTCCGGGGTACTCATCAATATTATTATTTTCTTCAACGTGATCATTGGTACTTATGAACGTAGGGGAAGTTATGAAATGGTTGAAAAAGTGGGGTTGTACTGGCACTTTGTAGATCTTGTTTGGGTATTCGTATTTACATTCTTTTACTTGGTTTAATTCTGAAATAATTTATTATGGCTCATTCAACAGAACACGTACACGAATCTAACACTAAAAGGATCTGGATGGTATTCGGAATTCTTTCTGTAGTTACCATCGTAGAAGTTTTTCTTGGGATCATTAAACCTGAAATTCTTACACACAATCATTTATTGGGTATGAGGCTCCTTAACTGGATCTTCATTATTCTAACATTATACAAGGCATATTATATTGCCTGGGCTTTTATGCACCTGGAAGGTGAAACCAAAGGCCTGAGAAGGGCAGTGGTTTGGACGGCAATCTTTCTAATTGGTTATTTGATGTTCATTCTTTTAACTGAGGGTGGTTACATCTATGATGTTTATAAAAACGGGCATGTAGCTTGGGACTTCTAGGAAAAGTTAAAAGCATTGGAAAAGGCGGTTTTGTAAAACCGTCTTTTTATTTTTGTAATCGTTTGTAAAAGGCTTTTTATCTAAGAAAACAATAGATTCGGCCTAAACATTTAAAGCTTCCCAATGAACCCACAAAGAAATACACAGATAAAGAAATTTCTGGTTCTTGGAATCTTATTCGCTTTGCCCATCGTTGCTTATTTGTTTTTTGCTTCTGGAAAGAATAATTTTGCCAGACTCCCTATCCTTACTGAAAATGTACAATCCATCGATGCTTTTGAATCTGCTTCAGATTCTGCAGTAAGTTTTCAGGATAAAATAAGTGTAATTGCCTTTTTTGGTTCAGATCTGAATAATATAAAGGGCAATACCTTTAATCTCGATAAAAAAATCTTAGAGAAATATTACGATTTTGACGATTTCCAGTTTGTCCTGATCCTTCCCAAAGATGCCCAGGATGAAACTGAAGCTTTTGTAGAGGAATTTAAAAGGATTACCGCATCCACCAAGTGGAAGATTGTATATAGTACGGAAGAAAATGTAAAAGAAGTGTTTGAGAGTCTGAAGACTTCACATCACCTGGATTCAAAATTACATTCACCATATGTTTATATCATTGATAAGGAGGGAAATTTACGCGGCCGGGATGATGACGGTGACCAGGAGAAATTGTATGGCTATGATTCGCGTGATGTCGCTGAACTCAGCGATAAAATGAATGATGACGTAAAGGTGATTTTAGCTGAATATAGGCTGGCGTTAAAAAGAAATAATAAAAGGGAAATTTAATGAAAAAATACATTGGTATTTCACTGGTTATTCTTGTTTTCGGGATCATATTCATTCCTAAAATTCTGGAGAGGATAAAAAATAAAGAAGTTGTTGAAGCAGACAGGCTGAATATACAGGGTGAAAAAGAATATGATGATGCTGAAGAACTGGCTTATTTGGAAATTAACGGTGAATCAAAAAAAGCCCCTGATTTCAAATTTGTAAATCAGCATGGCGATACGATCACCAATCAGGATTATAAAGGAAAAGTTTATCTGGTCGAATTTTTTTTCACCACCTGCACCACCATTTGCCCGGTTATGCATAAGAATTTATTGGAAATCGAAAAAGAATTTGAAAATAATGAAGATTTTGGGATTGTTTCTATCAGTATAGACCCCGAACATGATACCCCTAAAGTCCTTACAGAATATGCTGAAAATTATGGGATAGATAATCCCAACTGGAATTTTCTTACCGGCGATAAACAGAAAATTTATGCTTTGGCCAATCAGGGATTTAATATTTATGCGGGGGAAGATAAAAATGTTCCCGGAGGTTTTGCCCATCAGGGAATGTTTGCCCTGGTAGATAAGAATGGATTTTTAAGATCAAGGAAAGATCAGTTTGGAAATGTGATCTTGTTTTATCGCGGTTCCTTAGAAAGAAATATATCTGTTGCGGAAGGTGGACAAAAGCCGCAAATTGATATCCTGATTGAAGACATTAAAAAGATATTGTGAAAGCATCTATAAAAGAATCTGATAAAATCGCGATTCCGGTGATCATCGGTTTGTCCATCGCGGTGCCATTAATTGTACTGGTGCTAATGTTGTTGCCGGAACGATATAATATTTTTGGGGCAGATCCACTAACGTTTCCAATTTTCCATGGAATTCTTAATTTTTTGACGGCTTGTCTCTTGATTTTTGGATATTTTTTTATGCAGGCAGGATATATCGTAAGGCACAGGAATACAATGATAGCTGCTTTTGGTTTATCTGTAGTTTTTCTGGTAAGTTATGTGTTATCGAAGATTAGTAATGAGCCGGTACCATATGGGGGACAGGGAATTATAAGATATATTTACTTTTTTATATTGATTAGTCATATCGTACTTTCAGCGATCATTGTTCCTTTGGTTCTTTTCACCATGTATCGCGGTTTAAGTGGCCAATACGAAAAACATCGAAAAATTGCCCGATGGACCTTTCCTATTTGGTTGTATGTTGCAGTTACCGGGGTAATGGTATTTATGTTCATGCTGCCTTATTATTAATTTAAGCGGAATTTTTAAATTTGTAATTATAGTTTAATAATGAAAAAATCAATTTACATAGCGATCCTTTTTCTGGGTCTTTTGTTCACCCCGCAGTTTACAGAAGCGCAATGCGCAATGTGTAGGGCCGTCCTGGAAAGTGAAACAGATCAAAGCACCGCTAAAGGAATTAATGATGGCATTATTTATTTAATGATTTTTCCATACCTGCTAATTGGGGGAGTTGGGTACTTTATCTTCAAAACCCTCCGCGATAAAAAGAAAGGTTCTTAAAAATTACCTCGTCTATTTTATAAAATTTTAAGTGCCTATCTGTCTGAAGGCCTAAAAGTTGCTTTTGTCTCCCCGAGCCCAGTCGAAGGGCTAAAAGAAAGCGTCCCGACTTAAACTTTATGTATTTAGGAAGCTTTATGGATATACAAAATTTTATTTTCCTCTGTCGAAAATGTAACTTTTTCGATTTACATGAGTCTTATGTCTTAGAAGGCTTATCACTTCTAATTCATCAATCATGATCGAGATATCAAATCTTCACAAATCCTATAAAACCGGGGCTAATAAGCTTCATGTTTTAAAAGGCATCAATTTCAGCGTACAGGAAGGCGAACTTGTTTCTATAATGGGTTCTTCAGGTTCCGGTAAATCTACTTTGCTCAATATTTTGGGGATGTTAGATGAAGCTGATGAAGGTTCCTATATATTAGATGGGGTTCAGATTAAAAATCTAAATGAAAAGATCGCCGCACAGTACCGCAATAAATTTCTGGGGTTCATTTTTCAGTCTTTTAACCTGATCAGTTACAAAACCGCTTTGGATAATGTTGCCTTGCCCTTATACTATCAGGGTCATCCCCGTAACGAACGTATGGATCGTGCCATGTCTTATCTTGAAAAGGTTGGACTGGCAGATTGGGCAGGACATTTACCTAACGAACTTTCCGGAGGGCAGAAACAACGTGTGGCCATTGCCCGGGCTTTGGCGAGTGATCCTAAAGTATTACTGGCCGATGAGCCTACGGGAGCCTTAGACACTAAAACGTCTTATGAAGTGATGGATTTGATCCAGCAAATTAATGATGAAGGAAGAACTATCCTGGTTGTAACCCACGAGCATGATATTGCTCAAATGACCAAACGTATCGTAAACCTGAAAGATGGGTTGATCATCGAAGATTCTTTAGTCAATCAAATTAGAGCTGCTGAAAATGTTTGATCTTGATAGATGGGAAGAAATTTTTGAGACGATCCGCAAAAATAAATTGCGAACGTTTTTAACAGGCCTGTCTGTCGCATCAGGAATTTTTATTCTGGTAATCCTACTGGGAATTGGAGAAGGAATGAAAAATGGGATTTCCCAGGAATTCGAGCAGGATGCTTCCAATCTTATTTTTGTCTTTTCAAACGTTACTACCAAAGAATATAAAGGTTTGAATCCAGGTCGCAGGATTCAGTTAAAAAATAGGGATTACGAAAATATCTTAAAAAAATATTCTGATAAGATAGACCAGTCTTCATCCAGTTATCAAATATGGCAACTGGTCACCAGTTATGGTAAGGAGACCGGAACTTATAGAATGAATGGCGTTTTTCCCGATTATCAGTTTTTAGAAAACATGACGCTTACTACCGGAAGATTCATCAATAAGACCGATGTTGATAATATGGAAAAAGCCGTAGTCATTGGAAATAGGGTGAAATTAGATCTTTTTAAAGAAAAGGATCCTATAGGGGAAAACATTGAAATGGGGGGGATCAACTTTAAAGTTGTGGGTGTTTATACAGATCCAGGCGGGGAACGTGAAGAGGCCAGACTTGTATTGCCTATTACCACGGCACAGCGCGTTTACGGCGGAAGCAATGATATAGGAACTTTGTATGTTACCCTAAAGCCCGAAGATAACTTTAATAAAGCGGTGGCAGCCAGTAATCAGTTTACCCAGGAAATGGGAAGTATGCTGAAGGAGGCACATACCGTAGCTCCAGATGATGATCGCGCTATCATGATCAATAACTCCCTGGAAAACGCGAAACGTTTTTTCGATCTTATAACCATGATCCGGTTATTCTTTTGGGGGGTGGGAATTTGTACCATAATAGCAGGAGTGGTTGGTGTAAGCAATATTATGCTGATCATTGTAAAAGAACGCACCCGGGAAATTGGAATTCGCAAAGCTTTAGGAGCTCAGCCTTTATCTATTATCGGGATGATTTTACACGAGTCCATCTTTGTAACTGCGATTGCCGGTTTTCTCGGCCTCATCTTCAGCCTGGCACTTCTTGAATTTGTAGGGCCCATGATAGAGACTCAATATATAAGTAATCCTACGGTAAATTTTTCCGTAGCCTTAACCACAGTTTTAATTTTGGTGGTGGCAGGAGCCGTCGCCGGATTTTTTCCAGCCTGGAGGGCGGCCAGGATTAGACCCATTGTTGCATTAAGAGACGAATAATATGTTTAGCAGAGATCGTTGGGATGAAATTATCGAAGCTTTAACCGCAAATTGGTTTAGGACCATTTTGACGGCTTTTGGCGTGCTCTGGGGAATCTTTATCCTCGTAATCCTTCTTGCTGCCGGGAAAGGGCTTGAAAATGGGGTGATGCAGGGTTTTGGGGGTATGGCTACCAATAGCATGTTTATGTGGACGCAAACTGCCAGCAGGCCTTATAAAGGTTTACCAAAAGGAAGAAGGTATAATTTTGAAATTAATGATGTTCAGGCATTAAAAGACCAGATTCCTGAATTGCGATTTGTGTCCCCAAGAAATCAATTAGGGGGCTTTGGAGGGGCAAATAACGTAGTTAGAGGTTTAAACACGGGTGCTTTTAATGTTTATGGGGATTATCCTGAAATTATTCAGCAGGAACCTATGGATATTACCACTGGAAGGTTTATAAATTATTCTGATATCGATCAGAAAAGAAAAGTTGCTGTAATTGGAGAAGGGGTAAAAACCGCGCTGTATGAATATAGCGAAAATCCTATTGGCACTTACATCAAAGTAAACGGAGTAAGTTTTATGGTTATTGGAACCTATAAGAAAAAGGGCAATAATGGGAATGCTGAAGAAAACCAGAAGCAGATTTATGTTCCCTTCACCTCCTTTTCCCAGGCTTTTAATAGGGGAAATACTGTTGGTTGGATGGCGATTACCGCTAAGGATGGTTCATCTATTACCAATTTAAAAGGAAATGTGATGGAGATTATCAAGTCCCGCCACACCATACATCCCGAAGATGACCGCGCCATAGGGAATTTTGATCTTTATGAAGAATACAGCAAAGTGAACGGACTTTTTGTGGCACTTAAGGCGGTGGCCTATTTTGTTGGGGTTTTGGTATTGCTTTCTGGAATTATCGGGATTAGTAATATCATGCTTATCGTGGTAAAAGAGCGTACCAATGAAATTGGGATCCGTAGGGCTTTGGGGGCAACGCCCTGGTCTATTCGGGGCCAAATTTTGATGGAATCTATCTTTTTGACCATTGTTTCAGGAATGGCCGGGATTATTTTATCTACCTGTGTGATCTGGCTGGTCAATTTTCAGCTCAATCAAATGGACACTTCAGAAATGATGTTTTTAAACCCTTCCGTAAATCTGGGAGTGGTGATTGTCGCTTTAACAATTTTAATCCTTTCCGGGCTTTTGGCCGGACTCATACCTGCACAGCACGCCATTAAAGTAAAACCGGTAGATGCTCTAAGGACGGAATAAAATAAGGGACTTGTCCCGGTAATCGTTTATAAGTTGATTATGATCATGCTGAGCTTGTCGAAGCACAACCAAAAAGCCCTTCGGCAGGCTCAGGGAGACACTAGGATCAAAAAAATAATATTGCAGGATATTACGAATAAGAATTTAAAATAAAATCAATTAATATCAATCAAGAAAATGAAAAGAATTGTAACCATCGTCATCTTAGTGCTTATAGCGGTTTCATTCGTGGGGGCACTTTATTATCTCTATCAAAAAAATCAGGAGGATCCTATTGTTTATGAGACTGAAGAACCAAGCGTTCAAACCATCATAAAAAATACGGTGGCCACTGGTAAAATTGTTCCTAAAGAAGAGGTGCTCATCAAACCGAATATTTCAGGAATTATCGATGAGATCTATATTGAAGCCGGGGATAAAATCAAGGCAAACGACCTTATAGCTAAAATTCGCGTGATCCCTAACGTATCATCGCTGCAAAGTGCGAAAGATGCCGTGGCCACTGCGAGGATCAATATGGAAAATGAGCAGAAAATATATGATCGCCAAAAATCCCTTTTCGATAAAGGGGTAATCTCTGCAAATGATTTTGATAATGCCGAAGCTTCCTTTAAAAGAGCGGAACAAAATTACAGATCTGCACAGCAGAATAACGAGATCATTAGAACCGGAACGACCAGCGGAATTGGCAGTTCTTCAAATACCTTAATTCGATCTACCGTGGAAGGAATGGTGCTGGATGTGCCTGTGAAAACCGGAAACCAGGTGATTGAAAGCAACAACTTTAATGATGGTACCACTATCGCTACCCTCGCTGATGTAAATGAAATGATCTTTGAAGGCAAGGTAGATGAAAGTGAAGTGGGGAAAATAAAGGAAAATTTGCCACTGCAAGTAACCGTTGGAGCTATTGAAAATAAAACTTTTGATGCGGTCTTAGATTATATCGCCCCAAAAGGGGTAGAGGAAAATGGAGCTATTCAGTTTGAAATTAAAGGAACGCTCAATAAAGCTGATACTACATTTATCCGCGCCGGTTTAAGTGCGAACGCATCTATTATTTTGGCGAAAGCTGAAGAAGTTTTGGCTATCAAAGAAGCATTGGTTCAATTTGATCCTGAAACTCAGAAGCCGTTTGTGGAAATTATGACCGGCGATCAGGAATTTGAAAGAAAAGATATTGAACTGGGCGTGAGCGACGGCATTCATGTAGAAGTTAAGAATGGCTTGAAAAAAGGCGATAAGATCAAGGTTTGGAACCAGTTGAAACCGGCTAATCCCATGGCTCAAAATTAGATTTTTCAATCTTTTTGTAACAACACTCATTAATTAAAGACATATTATACAGAATAACCATTATGAAGAAATTTAGCATCACCATCTTCTTAACTCTTTTTTGCGCGATCTTAAATGCTCAGGAAAAACAATGGACTTTAGAAGAGTGCGTTAATTACGCACTTGAAAACAACATCCAGGTTAAACAGGCTGAACTGGACGTAGAATTTTCAGATATTGAAAGACGTGACGCCATTGGGAACTTAATTCCAAACATTAACGCACAGGCTTCCAATTCCTGGAACACGGGTTTAACCCAGAATGTGACGACCGGAATTTTACAAAATCAAACCGTTAGGAACTCCTCTTATAATATTACGGCAGGACTCACTTTATTCGATGGTTTAAGAAATTTCAAGCAATTACAGCGGGCAAGAATGTCCAGGCTAGCCAGTGAATATTCCCTGGATAAAATGCGGGATGATATTGCGCTTTTTGTTGCCGACTCTTATTTGCAGGTGTTGTTCAATAAACAGAATTTAGAAGTGCTGCGTTCACAAAATGATGTAACCCAGCAGCAATTGGATAGAACGAATGAGCTTGTTGATGCAGGTGTTTTGCCTCAGGGGGATTTATTAGAAATTAGGGCTACAAATGCAGATGAAGAACAGCGTATCATTTTAGCCGAAAATCAAATTCGTATTTCGCTTATTGGTCTTGCACAGTTATTGGGAATTAAAGATTACCAGAATTTTAATATAGCTGAAAGGGATTATGATATTCTTGGTTCTGAAATATTAGGGAACCAAATTGATGATATCATTTCCAGGGCAAGGGAAGAAAGATCTGAAATTAAAATCGCTGAAGCCAATCGTTCGCTTGCAGAGCAGGATGTGGCCATAAGCAAAGGAGCTTATTTGCCTTCTTTAGGAGCATTTTTCAACTACAATACCCGGGAATCTGGGCAGGGAAGAATTATATCCGGAGGTGTAGATCCAGATGATCCAACCAGGACAATAGGTTTTGTTCAGGAAACAAATCAATTGGTGGTAACTCCAAATAACATTGCAACGATAGGGGAACCGCTCCCATTTTTCGATCAACTATCGAATAATGATGGTTTTAGTTATGGTTTCCAATTAAGCATTCCTGTTTTAAATGGGTTTGCCGCAAGAAATTCTGTTCGTAGAAGTCAGATAAACGTAAGAAGGGCTGAATATCAGTTAGAACAGGCGGAATTAGATCTGGAATCTAATATTTATCAGGCCTATACAGATGCAAATGGAGCTCAAAAAGCTTATGAAGCGGCTCTTGTTGCAGCTGAAGCCCAGGAAAAAGCTTTTGAATACGCTACGGAAAGATATGATGTTGGATTGACCAATGCTTTTGACTTTAGCCAGGCAAAAGCCAGATACGAGAACACCCAAGTTGAAGCCTTAAGGGCCAAATATGATTATATTTTTAAAATTAAAGTCGTAGAGTTATATTTTGGAATTCCGGTGGGGGAATTAAAATTTTAAACAATGAAAAAAAAGACTCTTTTTATAATTATCGGTGCAATCGTTGTTCTAATCATCGTATTGATCGCTGGGAAAAAAGCAGGTTGGTTTGGCAGCTCTACGAATGTTCGTGAAGTTGAGATTGCTAAGATCGAACCTATCAATATTACGGAAACCGTTTCCGCAACCGGTAAAATTCAGCCGGAAGTAGAAGTAAAATTATCTTCGGAAGTCTCCGGAGAAATTATTGAACTTCCTATTGTTGAAGGACAAATGGTGGAGAAAGGCGATCTTCTGGTAAAAGTAAACCCAGATTTGTACCAATCCAGTGTACAAAGAGCCCAGGCAGGATATCAAAATTCGAGGGCGAATTATTCTCAAACTGAAGCGGGTTTAAAACAAGCTGAAGCCGATTATAATCGTAACAAAACACTTTTTGACAAAGGAGTGATTTCCAAGGCAGAATGGGATGGAATTGTCTCTCAATACGAAATGGCACAGGCCAATAAAGAATCGGCATATTTTAGTATGCAGAGTTCTGCCGCTACGGTTACCGAGGCCAAGGATAACCTGGGCAGGACCAATATTTTCGCCCCTATGACAGGGACAATTTCCAAACTGGATGCCGAACTGGGCGAAAGAGTTGTGGGAACCCAACAAATGGCAGGTACTGAAATCCTTAGAGTTGCCAACCTTGATAATATGGAGGTTGAGGTTGATGTAAATGAAAATGATATTGTAAAAGTTTCCGTGGGAGATTCAACAATTGTTGAGGTTGATGCCTATTTAGGCAAGGAATTTAGCGGGATTGTTACGGAAATTTCCAATACTGCCGATAATCAGTTAACAACAGATCAGGTTACCAATTTTAAAGTAAAAGTGAAAATCCTGAAGTCTTCTTATGAAGATCTTTTAGAAGGAAAACCGGAAAGTTTTTCTCCATTTAGACCGGGAATGACGGCGACTGTTGATATCGTCACAAATAAGCGTTCCAATGTAATTGGAGTGCCCATTAGTGCTATTGTCATTAAAAATGATACTACATCAACCAAAAAAGTTTTTGGGGCAAAACCAGTTGTGGGAGTAGATCAAACTTATGAATGTGTTTTTGTAAAAGACGGAAACAAAGCTAAACTGAGAGTTATAAAAACCGGAATCCAGGATGATTCCAATATCGAAATCACCGAAGGTCTTAAAAAAGGTGAGGTTGTGATAACCGGCCCATATAGCACTGTTACCAAGACATTAATGACAGGTGACGAGATTGAAGTTAAGAAGGAAGACGATAAAGCTGAAGAAGACTAAATTAATTTCCCTTGGCCATAATTATTTGTTTAGAAACAGCCACTACAAACTGTTCTGTAGGAATTGCAAAAGATGGTGAAATTATAGCCATCAAAGAAGATAATAGTCCCGGCTATTCCCATGCGGAAAAACTGCATGTTTTTATCGACGAAATTTTAAAGGAAGCTAATCTTAAACCGGGAGATCTGGATGCGGTGGCGGTAAGTAAAGGCCCGGGTTCCTATACCGGATTGAGAATTGGTGTTTCTGCAGCGAAAGGATTATGTTTTTCTCTTGATATTCCTTTAATTTCAGTGCCAACCCTGGAGCTATTGGCACTTCAGCTTAAAGATGAAGAAGGTTTTAAAGTTCCCATGATCGATGCCCGTCGTATGGAAGTTTATTCCGCAGTTTACAATAATAACATTGAAGAAATTAGGAAAACGGAAGCTCAGATCCTGGAAGAAAATTCCTTTGAAAAGTACTTATCAGAAGATAAAGTACATTTTATAGGAAATGGCGTCTCCAAATTTGAAAATATCTGTACCCATAAAAATGCCATTTTTCATATTCAGAAATTCCCTTCCGCTAAGCAAATGGGTAGAATTGCTGAAGAAAAACACCAAAAAAGCGACACCGAAGATGTCGCCTATTTTGAACCTTATTATTTAAAAGATTTTATTGCGGGTTGATCTTTTTCGTTTTTTCAGATTT
Organism: Gramella sp. AN32; assembly: GCF_023718305.1. Lineage (GTDB taxonomy): Bacteria > Bacteroidota > Bacteroidia > Flavobacteriales > Flavobacteriaceae > Christiangramia > Christiangramia antarctica. Next base: position 53,902 of record NZ_QEYO01000003.1, on the reverse strand, counting down.
CTCGACCGTTCCCCTCATTTTCGTTTGATCGTATAAATAAACGTCCCTTTGTGGATATGGTATGGTCATTCCAGCTGCTTCCAGCCTGTATTTCGCTTCTTCTATCATCATCCAGTGTAAATTCCAGAAATCTTCATTCTTGGCAAAATAGCGGACTGAGAAATTAACGGAACTATCCCCAAGTTCTGCTACTAAAACCTGTGGCTCCGGCTCTTTTAAAATTAGATCCTGCTCCATCACCAGTTGCGTAAGTACCTCTTTGGCTTTTTTAATATCATCGTCATAAGAAATTCCGAAGGAAAGTTTTTCACGTCGTGTTCCGTTAAAACTATAATTGGTGATATTATCATTGCTCAACTGCCCGTTGGGAATCACTACCCGTTGATTTCCGAAGGTATCGATCTTCGTGTAAAAAAGCGAAATTTCCACCACGGTCCCCGATGTTCCCTGGGCTTCGATAAAGTCCCCAATTTTAAAAGGTTTAAGGACGATAATTAAAACTCCTCCGGCAAAATTAGATAAAGATCCCTGTAATGCCAGGCCTATGGCCAGGGCAGCAGCACCAATTGCGGCAACCAGGGAAGCGCTTTCTACTCCAAGTTGAGTAATTACTAGTACAAAAAGCAATATTTTTAAACCTCCGCTGCTCACATTTAAGGTGAATCTTTCCAGTGTAGGGTCGTAATCCTTTTTGTCGAATAGTTTTGTAAGATATTTAAGTATAAGCTTAATCAACCAAAGCCCAACGATTAGCAGCAAAATGGCGCCTACTAAGGTGGGTAAGTAATCTATTAGTTTATTTGCGTATTGTTTGGCGATTTCTCCCCAGTTATTCAATTTATCCATATAATTCATCCAAATTAAATTCTAAGCCGCCATTGTAAAAAAACTGCGCCGATTTAATCTTTATTTAATGTTAAACTTTTTTTAGCAATTCCATCGCTTCTTCTTCTGAAGATAGCGGCAACTGGCATTTTCCATGTTCGCAAATATAAATGAGATCTTTGTCATCTGAAAACCGATCTTTTAAAATCCCAATTTTAGATCTCTCTTCTGAAGCTACAACCACTGCCTGTGGAATATATTTTTGCTGAAAAAATGAGTTTTTCTTCTTGGCGTTTGCTCCCAAAATTGCTACTTCTTTAAAAGGGTAAATAAAGTTCAGCATCAAATCGAGCCAGTTGGAATAAGCTTGCGGGTAATGGGCGATTTTCGGAAAAACAGCCTTTAACATCGCTTCAGCCTTATCAACATACACTTGATTATTCAGGATTTTCCCCAGCTTAAAGAGATTTTTTGCCATTACCGAATTTGAAGCGGGAATCACATTGTCTTCGGTTTCAACCGGTTTTGTGATCAATGCGCGATCTTGTGAGGAATTAAAATTAAAAAATTCAGAATCCTTTGCAGGGAAATCTTCATGGACTATCTCCAGCATTTTTACGGCAAAATCAAGGTATTTTTCATCTGTGGTAATTTCAAAAAGAGTGATAAATGCTTCAATGACGAAGGCGTAATCTTCCAGATAAGCATTGATCTTGCTTTGGCCATTTTTGTGGGTATGAAAAAGTCTGCCATTTTCCTGAAGCAGGTTTTTTAAAATAAAATCGGCATTCTTTTCAGCAATAACCAGAAACTCCTTTTCCTGAAATGCCTTAAAAGCTTCGCAGAAACCATTTAACATCATCGCGTTCCATGAGGTGAGCGATTTATCATCAATCCCGGGTCGATCCCTTTTTTCCCGGGCAGTTTTTAATAAGTGTAGCCATTTAGCATTTTGCTTCAATAATTGAGATAATTCAATTTGCTCATTTTTGGCAAATTCTTCGAAACTCATATTTCGGATAAGCACAAAATTATCATGCTCCCATCTTCCGAAGGAATTTATGTTATAAAGTTTCGCAAATAGATTAAAATCTGAACTTAAAATGTCTTTCAACTCACTTTCGGTCCAGGCATAAAAAGCACCTTCTTCCTTTTCGCCCTTTGCATTTAAACTATCGGCGTCCAAGGCAGTATAAAAGGCTCCTGAACCATCGCTTAGTTCATTTTGGATAAATTTCAGGGTACCATAAACCACAGATTTGTACCAGGCATTTTTATTGATTTTATAAGCTTTTGAATACAATTGCACTAATTGCGCATTATCATAGAGCATTTTTTCAAAATGTGGAACATGCCATTTTACATCTACAGAATATCTTGAGAATCCGCCGGCGACAGGATCATAAACCCCACCCCAGGAAATTTTATTGAGCGTATGAAAACAAAATTCCAGTAATTTTTCATCCTTATCCTGATAGGCATAACGAAGTAAAAACTCATAATTTGTAGGCATCATGAATTTTGGGGCTCTTTTGTAACCTCCGTGTTCCTCATCGAAGGTATTTTGCCATTTTTCAAGGATGTTCTCGAGATATTTTTTTTCAAAGATTTGATCTTCAGACGGGGCAGGGATAATATTGGCGCTTTGGATCCCTTCTTCCAGCTGCCTGGCATATTCAATTAGTTGCTCCGGATCGTTTTTATATAATGCTGAAATTTGACCAAGCGCATCCATCCAATGCCCTTTTTTGAAATAGGTGCCTCCCCAAACCGGGCGGCCATCCGGTAAAGCCACAATATTCAGGGGCCAGCCACCGGTTCCTGTCATGATTTGGACCGCAGTCATATACACCTGATCTACATCTGGCCTTTCTTCACGATCTACTTTTATACAAAGGTAATTTTCGTTCATTATTTTAGCCACTTCTTCATGTTCAAAACTTTCGTGCTCCATGACATGGCACCAGTGACATGCCGAGTATCCTATACTAATAAGAATAAGTTTGTTTTCTTTTTCAGCCTTTTCGAGGGTTTCATTGGTCCAGGGATGCCAGTCTACAGGATTGTGTGCATGCTGCAATAAGTAAGGACTTGTTTCGTGGATGAGTTGATTGGTAAATTTTTCTGAATTCATAATTGCTATGGTGAACTTTATGTGGAAAACCTTAAAAGTAAAAATTAATAGGTTGGGAATTAAATACGTTTTTGTAATATTAAACTTTTATAAACTACATAATTTCTGATAATTTCAGGAAAAACCACAAATTTGTTGGTTGATAACTTAAAACTGTATGGAACAAATTTATATTGTAATGCTGGTGGCCCTTTTTGCCCTTGCTATTACAGACCTGGTAGTTGGGGTTAGTAACGACGCCGTTAATTTCCTTAATTCTGCTATTGGCTCCAAAGCTATTTCCATGCGAACGATCATGATCGTTGCCAGTTTGGGGGTAGCGGTGGGAGCAATCTTTTCCAGTGGGCTCATGGAAGTCGCCAGGAAAGGAATTTTTATGCCCGGGGAATTTTACTTCGATGAGATCATGATCATTTTTATGGCGGTGATGATTACCGATGTTTTATTGCTTGATTTCTTTAATTCATTAGGTCTTCCAACCTCTACCACCGTTTCCATTGTGTTCGAATTATTGGGGGCAGCGGTTTGTTTGGCACTAGTAAAGATCTATACGCAAACCGATGGCAATGTTTCTGAATTAGTCAATTATATCAATACTTCCAAAGCTACTGAAATTATCATAGGTATACTCATGGCCGTAGTAATTGCGTTTTTTGTAGGAAGCGTGGTACAATATATTTCAAGACTTATATTTTCCTTTCAGTTTGAAAGAAAAATGAAATATGTAGGGGCAGTATTTGGTGGGGCCAGCCTAACCGCAATCCTCTATTTTATTGTCATTAAAGGTCTAAAAAGTGTGCCTTACATTTCTGAAGGTACTATGGAATATATTGATGAAAATACCTGGTTAATCGTGGGAACTGGCTTGGTGATGTTTTCCCTGATCTCACAATTATTGATGAGCTTCTTTAAAGCTAATATTCTTAAGATCATTATCGTGATTGGAACTTTTGCCTTGGCGCTTGCATTCGCCGGTAATGACCTGGTGAACTTTATAGGAGTCCCTATCGCGGCATGGCAATCTTTCCAGCTTTGGGAGGCAGCTTATTCTGTGACAGGAGTTTTACCATCTGAATTTGCCATGACCGGTCTTTCAGGAAGTGTGAACACCCCTGAAATCTTATTAATAGCTGCCGGAGCGATCATGGTAATTACGCTCTGGTTTTCCAGTAAGGCGAGAGCGGTGGTAGATACCGGGATCAACCTTTCCAGGCAGGGTGATGGCGTAGAACAATTTGAACCAAACTGGTTGTCCCGCGGGATTGTACGCTATTCTATTATAATGGGCGGGGCTGTTACCTCGGTTTTGCCCAAAGGCTTGATTCAAAGCGTGGAAAGAAAGTTTAAAAAGTCTGAGAGTATCTCCAGAAGCAAAAGAAGGGATGCCCCCGCTTTTGATATGGTACGGGCTTCCGTTAACCTGGTCGTGGCCAGTGTGCTGATCTCTATTGGTACCAACTTAAAATTACCTCTTTCTACTACTTATGTCACTTTTATGGTGGCTATGGGGACGTCACTTGCTGATAGGGCCTGGGACCGTGAAAGTGCGGTATATAGGGTTGCCGGAGTTTTAAATGTGATTGGCGGGTGGTTCGTTACCGCTCTTGTTGCTTTTACAGCTGCCGCTATATTTGCTGCCATCATTTATTATGGGGGGACCATCGCCATGGTAGTGCTCATTATACTCGCCCTTACGTTGGTAACCCGAAGTGCCATTCTTCATTCTAAAAATAATAAGCAGGAAAGGGATAGCAAAAAGTTTAATAAAAGTGATATCATCACGATTAAGGAAATCACTTCTGAAACTTCAGAAAATATATCAAATGTAATTGATGGGATTAATAAGCTTTTTACTAAGACTGTTGATTATTTAGGGGTGTATGATCTTGGAAAATTAAAGAAAACGAATAAAAAAATCAATAAACTGGAAGAAGATGTTGATGAATTAAAAGGGAATATTTTTTACTTTATTAAATCTCTTGAAGAAGATTCTATGGAAGCGAGCAAGTTCTATATCTTAACGCTGGACCATCTTCAGGATATGGTACAGTCTATTAGTTTTATTACCAGAAATAGCTATAACCACGTCCATAACAATCATAAAAATTTAAAATTCAATCAGATTCGTGATCTTAAAAGAGTTGATGAAAGAACACAGGTGTTGTTCGATGAGATCAAGAAAATTTTTGATGACCACGAGTTTAGAAATATCACCAAAGTTTTAGGTGAAAAACAAGAGCTCTTGGATTATGTAAGTGAGTTGATCGATAAGCAGGTGAAAAGGATTAGAACTTCAGAAACAAGTCCTAAAAATACCAAATTATACTTTGGACTTTTATTAGAGACCCGGGATCTTATAAGTTCAACCATGAATCTTTTGCAGTTATTCCAGGAGTTCTATAATGAAGCCAAAATTTCAAGATATTAATCTAAGTAATTCCCAGATGCTTTTGCGTCTGGGTTTCCGCTTTTCACCTCTCCCCTGGGAGAGGTTGGAACTGCTTTTTCGCAGTTCCGGGTGAGGGGAATATAAAATTTCGGTTTTTTGACCAGAGGCCAAAATAAGACCGGTGCAATAACCCTACGTCTTGCCTGGGGGAGAGTCGGTTTTAAGAAATTTTTTATTAAAAAATCCCTCGTTTTAGGGGGATTTTTAAGTTTTGTACTGAGGTGATTAACCATTTATCGCTTCCACATATTCAACTTTATCCTTAAGCATATCCCGAAGCATGGTTTCAATTCCATTTTTTAAGGTCATCGTAGAAGAAGGACAACCACTGCAGGCACCCTGAAGGATAACCTTAACCGTTTTATTTTCAGGATTATAACTGTCAAAGAGAATATTGCCACCATCGCTGGCTACAGCCGGTTTTATGTATTCATCCAGAATTTCAACAATCTGCTGGGAAATATCATCCAGACTTTCAAATTTCTCTTTTTGCTGAATACTCTCTTCTTTCAATTTTTCTTTAGCCGAAGTCCCATTCTCACCAGACATTACTTCATTCCCTTCCTGCAGAAATTCCCGGATAAATTCCCGTAATTCCAGGGTTATATCGTTCCATTCGGCAATATCAAATTTTTGTATGGAAACATAATTTTCATCTACGAAAACTTCTTTTACAAAAGGAAAATGAAACAGCTTTTGAGCTAAAGGAGAATTTTTAGCCTCATCAATATTCTTGAATTCTGCTGCCTGAAGCACCAGTTTTTTATTGGCAACAAACTTCATTACCGCCGGGTTCGGAGTGCTTTCTGCATAGATGGTTACCGGTACATTCCCGGTCTTCGCATCAGATTCTTTTATGATAATCCCGCCTTTATTCAAGTACGCTTCAATTTGCTGGGCAACTTCTGCCTGCACATCTGCCCACTCGACAATATCATATTTCTCAATCGCAATAAAATTTTGGGCGATATAAATCGTTTTTACAAAAGGCAGATAAAATAATTGCTGGGCAAGGGGAGAAGTTTTAGCTTCATCTATATTCTTAAATTCAAAGTTTTCGTGCCGTGTAAGGAACTTATTCGCTTCGAATTTTACTATGGAAGTTTTATTAGTGGGTACAATATTTATGTGGAATTCGCTCATTACAATATTTTGTGCAAAATTACTAAAGAAAAACTAGGTTTTATATATATTTACAAGCTTTATGTTTTGCAATTCTCTGGCTATTTTCGACTTAAACAATAATGTGGATATTTCAAAAAAAATCATCTGTATAGTTTTGTGCAGCCTATTTTTTCAAACGACAGTATGTTCACAGGAAGTGATCCCAACTTATTCAGATTATCTTACCGATAATTTATACCTCATCCATCCTTCTATGGCCGGGGCTTCAAATTATGATCAAATTCGACTGACAGGAAGGACGCAATGGTTCGACGTGGAGGATGCTCCCAACTTACAAACACTATCGATAAACTCACGAGTTACCGATAAAATTGGTTTAGGCGGGATCCTTCTTCGGGATGAGAATGGAAATTATTCCAAATTGGGAGCTTACGCGACTTTTGCTTACCATTTAATGTTTTCCAGAAGCACTGTGGATCTTAATCAATTATCCTTCGGAATAAGTGGGGGGATTATTCAGCATCGATTAGATCAAAGCAATTTTACAGAATTTGATCCTTTGTTGGGTAGCAATAATCAGAATGACATTTTTGGAAATATGGATCTGGGAATTTCATATTACGTGAATGATTTTTATTTTCATCTTGCCGCTAAAAATATATTATCCATAAAACGTGACTTATTTTATTCAGATGCCGTACCAAGCAATATGCGGAAATATCTATTTTCAACCGGCTATGTTTTTGACTTAAATCCCAATGATGCCTGGAGTTTTGAACCTTCAGTGATGTTTCAGTTACGGGAAGCTACAGATGAAATGAATATTGATGCGAATATCAAAACCTATTATCAGCTTGAATTTGGGGAGCTATGGGGCGGCTTATCCTATCGAAACAGTTTTGAAGGCGCTGAATATACGTTAGATGGTGAAGAAATAAAAGATCAGCAACTACAGGTAGTTACACCTTTTCTTGGGGTGAACTATAATAAATTTATGGTTGGGTATACCTTTAGTTACCAGATAAATTCGCTGGTGCTTAGCAATAATGGCTTTCATCAAATCACTTTGGGGTATAACTTTGGAAAGTCAAGGCAACGTTACGATTGCAATTGCCCGGCGATCAATTAAAAATCAAGATATTTTACAGAATAATTATTCTTGCTGAAGTTTAAGATTTCTTTTAAAACTTCAGGGTTTGTATTTGTATAAAATTCTGGAATGATCTCCAGATTTTCAGAATTTATCAAAGAATTTTTTTCTAAAATTGCTTTAGTTTGCCTGGCCACAGCTTCGCCGGAATCTATTATTTGAACCGAAGAAGGTAATATCTTTTTTAGTAGGGGGATTAAATAAGGATAATGACTACAGCCAAGTACTAAAAAGTCAATTTCAGCCTGTAGCATAGGTTCCAGTAAATTACCCAGCAATGCTTCAGTTTCTTTGGAATCTTTTTTACCACTTTCAATGAGTTCCACAAAACCATTTCCTTCTACTTCGATAACAGTAATATCAGTGGCATAACTTTCCGAAGTTTTTGAAAATAATTCGCTGGCTAAAGTTCCTTTCGTGGCTAAAATTCCTATCGCTTTATTCACGCTTTTTAAGGCCGCAGGTTTAATCGCCGGTTCAATTCCTATAAAAGGCACGGGAAAGGTTTCTCTTAAAACTTTAATGGCATTTGTGGTGGCCGTATTACAGGCAACTACAATCATTTTACAACCAAAGCCGAGCAAACGCTCGGTGTTTTTTAGGGAGAGTTCGATGATTTTTTTCTGACTTTTGATCCCATATGGCGCATTTTTACTATCAGCTAAATAGATCGTTTTTTCCTGGGGAAGCAGGGAATGGATCTCTTTCCAGATGGAAGTACCGCCAACTCCTGAATCGAATAAACCAATAGGTTTTGATGATTGCATAGATACAAAAATAAAAACTGCGCCCGAGTGGAGCGCAGTTTTCAGAATTTTATTTATGTGAAAATTAGATTCCCAATTCTTTCTTTACATCTGGCATTAGATCATAACCATCTGCTAAAAGAACACCTGTTCCGGTTGTAGAATCCAACACGTAGTCATATCCTTTTGCCCTGGCAACTTTCTGGATAGCTGCACGAACTTTTTCAAGTACCGGTCTTAAAAGATCATTCTCTTTCTTTTGAAGGTCCTGTCTTGCATTGGCACTATGTTCCTGAATTCTTCTTTGAGCCGATTGGATTTCTGTAGCTCTCTTCTGATTTTCTTCTTCAGTTTTTGTAGCGGCTTCAGCTTCGTATCTCTGGAAAGTACTTTGAGCTTCCGCAGTCATATCTTCAATTTCAGCCTGATATGTTTTGTTTAGTTTTTCAAGCTGATCCATTGCGCTTTTGTATTCAGGTAAAGATTGTACCAAATCCTGAGTAGCGATGTGGGCAACTTTAGATTGTGCATTCGTGAAAGCGGTAGCGCCAATCGTTAAGGCTAAAGCTATAAAAAGTGTTCTGAATTGTTTCATTGTAATAGTAGTTAAGTTTAGATTTAAAATTTAGTTTACTGTGTCTTTCTTTTTCTCTCTGGCTTTGAGGATGGAATCTTTTCTTGCTTCTCTTTCTTTAAGAATTTTTTCCCGTCTTGCCTCAAATTCTTGTTGCCTCGCGGCTTTTAATGAATCTCTTTCTTTTTGTTTTGCGAGGATAACGGCCTCTCTTTCATTTTGTCTTTCTTCAACTAAAGCCTCTTTCTCCTCGATCACCTGGTCCTGTTCAGGGGTCCTGCTCTCAGCCCTCTCCATTTCAGCGATTTCATCTTTGCCCTCCAGCTGCTCCCTGTTTGCAGTTCTTTTGATGGTTCGCAACACCTGCTCACTCACATCAAATTGTGTATCTGCATATATCATTCCAATATCTGAAGAACGATCAAAAACAAAGTCAAGATTTCTTGTTTTTGCAATTTCCTGCACCGCCGAGAAAACCTGATCCTGAATTGGTCTAACCAATTGCTTTTTCTGAATCATATAATCACCATTGGGGCCGAACCTTTTTTGCTGATAATCCAAGGCCTGCTTTTCCATATAGTCGATCTCATCTTCTCTTTCTTCGATCAATTCTTTGGTAAGCAAAGCACGCTCGTTATCTAAAATTTTGCGCATGTTATCAACATCCCGCATTTTAACTTCAGCCTCTAATTTCCATTCCTGAATTCGTTTTTCCAGCTGATTGTTGGCTTCCTGATATTCTGGCACATTTTCAAGAATATATTCCATATCGATATACCCCAAACGAATCGCTTTTTGAGCTGAAGTTACCGTCGTTGAAAAACAGAGTAAAATCAGTATGTAAAAAAGCTTATTTATCATTGTGATCGATTATAGAAAATATCATGCCAAATTAAAATTGCTGTCCAATGATGAAGTGGGTTTGCCATCCACTTGGACCCTGCTGCCCAACAACCGGATCAAAACCATAACCAAAATCTATTCCCAGTAAACCGAAGGTTGGCATAAAGATTCTTAATCCCGCACCTGCAGATCTATTTACCTGGAACGGGTTATAATCTCTAAAATTATCATAAGATGCCCCCGCTTCTGCAAAGGTAAGCATATAGATTGAGGCTGCTTGTTTCAGTGTAATTGGGAATCTCAACTCCATACTATACTTATTATAGATCGTTGCCCCGTCATCTCTCGCATTAGACGGTCTATCTAAAGGAATTATAGATTGGTTCTCATATCCTCTTAACTGAATTGTTTCACGGCCATCCAGACTGTATTGTCCTAAACCATCACCTCCCACATAGAAACGCTCGAAAGGCGGAATCCCTCTTTCACTATTATAAGCTCCAAGGAAACCGTATTCCGCACTGGTTTTAAGCACCAAATCTTTACTGGGGCCAAAGTTGGCCAAAGTCGTATACCAGGTTCCGGCGAATTTAATTTTATAGAATTCGAGCCAGTTGTATTTCTTCTGGTCAACTTTTTCGGTATCTGGAACTGAATTTTCCGGAGATACGCGGTTCCCGTTATAGTCCACTAAATTCCCATTGTCATCTTTTAACTGATAATCCGGATTGTTTTCCAGGTTTCCATAATCAATACCATTCCATAGAGAATAAGGAGGTGTAAATTTGGCAGTTATATTAAATAGGGATCCACCCGTTGGGAAAATTGGGTTAATTCTGGTATTGTCCCGGCTAATCCCAAATTGATAGTATAGGTTATTAGAGAATCCGTCACCAAAGGTAAATAGCCCCGTATTGTAGTTGTTAAGATCATATCTCTGGAAACCAATCTGGTTAGAAATCGTCATGAATTGATCTGGTTCCTGAAGTCTTTTCGCTAAACCAATGCTCACCCCAAGAATATCAAAACTCCTGGTTTTATCAGCTCTCCTATTAATATAATCAAATAAGAATTGTCTTGTATAGCTGAAAGAAGTAGAAAAACTTACCGGTCTTTTGCCTCCTAACCATGGCTCTCTAAAAGAAAGACTATAGGTTTGGTAATAGGTGCTGGCCTGTGCCCTTAGCGATAAGGTTTGACCATCCCCCATAGGAATAGGATCATAGGCGTCTTTATCAAATAATCCCTGAACAGAAAAGTTATTGAAGGATAATCCCAATGTCCCAATGAAACCTCCACCACCGTAACCACCTTGTAGCTCTATTTGGCTGGCGCCGGCTTCCACTACCGGATATTCCAGGCTCAAAGTTCCTGTTTGGGGATTCGGATCTATAAATTCCGGTTCAAGCTGTTCCGCATCAAAATAACCCAGTCTACCTAATTCCCGAATTGTACCAACCACCGCTTCCTGCGAATATTTCTGTCCGGGTTTGGTGAGCAATTCACGATAGATCACATGATCTTTGGTCTTGTCGTTTCCGGTAACAAAAATCTCATCAAAATAAGCCTCCTTACCTTCAACGATTCGAATTTCGAAATCTATCGTATCGTTATAAACGTTAGTTTCAACAAGATCGATATTGGAGAAAAGATACCCGTTATTCTGATATATATTTGAGACAGATTGTTTGGAAGGATCACGTCCCTGGATCCTTTCGTCGATAAGAACACCATTGTAAATATCCCCTTTTTTGAGTCCTAATACACGATTTAACTGATCATCTGTATAAACCGTATTTCCCAAATAATCTATTTCACCAATTACATACTGGCTTCCTTCTTCAATGGTTAACTCCAGGGCAATTTCTTCGGCATTTTTGATAATAAGGGTATCGGAAGTTATACGGGCATCGCGAAAACCTGATTCTTTATATTTTTCAATGATGGAAAGCTTATCATTTTCGAATTCGTTTTCAACATATTTGGAACGTTTCCAGAATCGTATGGGATTTTTCTGCTTTGTTTTCTTCATATTTCGGCGAAGCTTCGCATCAGGAAATTGTTCGTTTCCGGTAAATTTAATCTCATCGATTTTTACGCGGTCACCTTTATCCACATTCACGATCATATTCACACGGTTTTTAACGCCGGTAGTATCTGTAAAAGGACGAACATCGATGTTTGCTGAAGCGTTAAAGTAGCCTTCTTTGCTATATTTACTTTCAATATAGTTCTTAGTGGTCGTGATAAGGTTTTCAGTAACCTTAACGCCAGGTTTCAAATTGTTTTCATCGATAAGGTCTTCGGTTTCAGTCTTCTTTTTGACTCCGGTAATCCGCGCCTGGTTTAAAACCGGGACCTCTTTGATTTCCAGTTCCAAATCTGCTACATTTCCTTCCACATTTGTAATGTAGAAATTGATGTCGCTAAAAAGCCCCGTGTCCCAAAGGTCTTTTATGACTTTGCTTAATTTGTCCCCGGGGATGTAAATTTCGTCACCTTCCTTAAGCTTGGTAAATCCCACAACGATTTTCTCGCTATAGGTGGTAGTACCGGTAACTTTAATATCCCCAATTACGTATTTTTTAGAATCACCCAGTGGTAATCCCTGTGCTTTGGCTCCTAAACTTGCTATGAAACAGATTAAAAAAAGTATTAAAATCTTTTTTGTCATGAATGCACTAACTAAGTTGCTCACTTGTTTTTCCAAATCTTCTTTCTCTGTTTTGATAATTGTATATGGCTTCAAAAAGATTTTCCCTTCGGTAATCTGGCCATAATATTTTTGTAAAATATAATTCCGCATATGCAATTTGCCATAGAAGGAAATTGCTAATGCGCTGTTCCCCACTAGTTCTAATTAATAGATCCACATCGGGCAGGTTTTGGGTATATAAATGATCACTGATCATCTCTTCAGTAATATCCCCGGTTTGTATTTCCCCATTTTGAACCTTTTCTGTAATCGCTTTTACGCAATTGGTAATTTCTTCCCGGCTTCCATAACTTAATGCAAGCGTTAAAACCATTCTTTTATTGCCTGAAGTTTTATCTATTACATCCAGAAGTTCTTTTCTGGCTTTTTTTGGTAAACTGGAAATATTCCCAATAGAATTTAAGGTGATATCATTATCCTGAAGTGTTTTGATTTCCTTTTTAAGGGAGGAGACCAATAATTTCATTAGAGTGTCCACTTCAAGTTTAGGGCGGTTCCAGTTTTCCGTAGAAAAAGCATAAAGGGTAAGATGGGTAATCCCAAGTTCTGCACTTCCTTCTACTACATCGCGAACGGCTTTAGTGCCTTCTTCATGTCCTGAAGCCCTTAAAAAACCTTTGCTTTTTGCCCATCTTCCATTTCCATCCATAATGATGGCGATGTGTTTAGGTAACTTATTAAGATCAATATTGTCTTTATAATTCATCTAGAAGCAATAACAAGGTTTACGTCCAAAAGTAAAAGTGAAGCTAATTCCACTAAATACATACCAGTCGTTGGTATTTCGATTGCCAAACTCAATAGTGGGCGATCGTTGTCCTAAATATTCTTCAGGCCAGCTTCCATCCAGATTGTCAGTAAAAGTGTATCGTGCACCTATTTCAATAGCTCCAATAATATCCCTTGTGATCTCTTCTTTATAGCCCATCACCATGGGAATGGCAAATTCCCAATTGGATCCTTCGTTTACAATATTATTATTTCGGCCGTTTTTCAAATACATATGATCTGCTCTAAAGTAAGTTATACCTGTATACAGATATGGCGTACTTTGTTTTGTTGCTTCTGAAAGATCAAAACTCCAGAAGTTAAATTCCAATCCCAGAGATGCCTCAGCAACAGTATTCTCAAAAGAGTATCCTCTTTGCTGTCTCCGGGTATCTTCAGATTTTGCATCGTCTGCACTTAATTTGGCATATAATAATGACAATCTAAAAGCATAACGCGGACTTCGATTCCACTTTCCTATGAAGCCTCCAACAGGTGCGTTAGGCCAGATATATGTGGAATTCCCAACGTCTCCGATAAAGTTTGATCCACCCCCAAAGACACCTACTTCAAAATTCTGTGAGTGTATTTGGGGCGAAAACATAGCTATCACTAAAAATGTGAATAGGTACCTCATAGGTCTTTAAAAGTTTGCAAATATAACAATTCTGTTTGCTCTGCAATAGTTTGGGCAGATTTGTCTCTACGTATAAACAGTTTTTGTAGATTTTTATTGCTTAGTTCCTTTTATCTTCGCCCCATAGGAGCTTTTTTCGAAGTGTGTTAAGAAAGCTATCTTCCTGCAATTCCACAAAATTTATAGTATAGGGGGCTTTTTTAATAATAATTTCGGTTTCGTTGTTCAAAGTTGCAATTCTTGAGTCCATGGAAACAAGGTGTGCATTTTCTCTTCCGGAAACTTTCAGTTTAATTTCAGTGTGATCTTTAATCACCAAAGGCCTGGCATTTAAATTATGCGGGGCGATGGGTGTGATTACTAAGGTATCGGCATCTGGCATAATTACCGGCCCGCCACAACTTAAAGAATAACCTGTAGAACCGGTAGGTGTTGAGATAATAAGACCATCAGCCCAGTAGGAGGTGAGGTATTGATTGTCTAACCAGGTATCTACAGTGATCATAGAAGTGGTGTTTTTTCGGCTTACGGCAATTTCATTTAAAGCTACATGTGAAAACACGGGATCATCAGATGATGGATTGATAGCTATCGTAAGCACAGATCTTGGTGAAAGGCTGAATTTTTTATTCAGAATATTATCGATTGTATCTTTGATCTGCTCCTTTTGGATTGTCGCTAAAAAACCCAGTCTCCCTGTGTTAATACCTACAATAGGAATATTTAGGTTTCTAATGTAATTAATAGATTTTAGAATGGTCCCGTCCCCACCAATACAAAAGAAAAGATCAAAAGAATTATCCAGTTCTTCAAACGAATTAAAATGCTGGTAATCTTTCTCGATCGTTTTATTCTCATGGATGAGTTCGAGAAAATCTTCTTCAATAAAAACTTCCGCATTTTTTTGCTCGAGCAATTCCAGCAACTGCCCAATGTAAAAGCCTGCGTTTTCATGATAGAACTGTCCGTAAATACCAATTTTCATCCTTTATATATTAAGGTATTTATCCAGGTATTTTGAACGGTCTTTTAAATTCTTGCTAAAGGTATCTTCCTGATGTTCAGAAATAATAATATATCCATACCTCCTAAAAGCCTGTATGATATGCATCATTCCGGAAGGGCTTATTTTTATAGTAATTTCTGCCATTTCATTTTCGATCTTGGAAACAAAGGCTCCCAGAACGTGGGCATTATTAGATTCAATTATTTGTGTCACTTCGCTAAAGGTAAAATCTTTAAAAGCTTTTTCTACCACTAGAATATTCCCGGGTTCGTGCAAAAAGGGGGTTTCCTTAAATAAGGAGATCATCTCATTTAATTCAACATAGCCTAAGTAATTATTTTCATTATCTAATACCGGAAGGATATTGGAGTTATTTTGAGCGAAAGCTTCCAGGCTATCCAGCCAGTAATTATTCTCACGAACAAAAAATTCTTCCAATGCATACCTATAATCATCAAGGCTTTTGTCGATATCAAAACAACGTGCATCATTTTCAGAAATACAACCAACGTAAACTCCTTCACTCTGTACAGGTAAATGCGTATAGGTTAATTGATTAAAAATTTGCTGCACCTCTCTAATGTTCTCAGAAATATCCAGGATTTTTACATCATTTAATATATAAGCTTCCATATTCATGCTCTTTCTGCTTTTGTCGCAAATTAATCAAAATAAAAACATTCAAGCAGGGAACACTTTGTATTTTTGTTGCATAAACGCAGGAATTATGACCAAATTAAGTGTGAATATTAATAAAATCGCAACACTTAGAAATGCACGTGGAGGCAATGTTCCAAATGTAGTGGAAGCTACCAGGAAAATTGAAAGTTTCGGGGCTCAGGGGATTACGGTTCATCCAAGACCAGATGAGCGACATATCCGTTATCAGGATGTTCGCGATTTGGCGCCAATCGTTACAACTGAATTTAATATAGAAGGTAAACCCGTCCAGGACTTTATGAACCTGGTGCTGGAAGTGAAACCGGCCCAGGTTACTTTGGTGCCAGATGCGGAAGAAGCCATCACTTCAAATGCGGGTTGGGATACCATTATAAATAAGGAGTATTTAAAAGAAGTAATTTCTGAATTTAAAAGAAATGGGATTAGAACTTCCATTTTCGTAGATCCTGTTGAGAAAATGATTGAAGGTGCGGCTGAAACAGGTACAGACCGGATTGAATTATACACTGAACAGTTTGCGGTAGATTTTGCCGCGAACAAGAAAGATTCGGCGAAGGCTTATGCGCAATGTTCGCAACTTGCCCACAATTTAGGCCTCGGCATCAATGCAGGTCATGACCTTTCTTTAGAGAATATCGAATTTTTCAATAAGGAAGTACCTTTTCTTGACGAGGTTTCTATTGGACACGCGCTAATTGCTGAAGCTTTGTATAACGGACTGGAGAAAACCATTCAGCAATATTTAAAATTACTGAAATAGATGAAACTGCATTCCAATATTATAGGTGAAGGGAAACCATTTTTAATCCTCCACGGATTTTTAGGAATGGGGGATAACTGGAAAACGCTGGGCAAACAATTTGCCGATGATGGATTTGAAATTCATCTCATCGATCAGCGGAACCATGGAAAAAGTCCGCATTCACAGGATTTTTCTTATGAATTGATGGCGGAAGATCTTTTGGAATACTGTAATTCGAAAAATCTGAAAGATATCATTCTGCTAGGCCATTCCATGGGAGGAAAAACCGCGATGCTATTCTCCTGTTTACATCCTGAAATTGTACAAAAATTAATCATTGTAGACATTGCACCTAAATATTATGCACAGCACCATCAGCAAATTTTAAAAGGTTTGACCGCACTTGATGAAGCCAGTCTTACTTCCCGAGGTGATGCGGAAGATTTTCTAAAAAATTATATCCCTGAAACCGGCGTACGCCTTTTTTTACTGAAAAATTTGTACTGGAAAACTAAAGACAAATTAACCCTGCGGTTAAACCTTCAGTCTTTAATAGATAATATTGAAAATGTTGGTTTAGCCTTGAACACTGATTCAAAATTTGAAAAGCCAGCCATCTTTATTCGTGGAACAAATTCAGATTATATTCAAAATTCAGATTTCAGCTTAATTGAAAAGCATTTTCCTTCAGCTGAAATTGTGGATATACAAGGCGCAGGACATTGGGTCCACGCTGAGAAAATGAAAGAATTTTACGACGCGGTGCTTCAATTTGTTTAAAATCCTTCTAAATTTATTATGTATGCATAATAAATTTCCAAAATCTGTTGCATAATATGTAATTTATATTATTTTTGGGCATATCATTAACAGATACAAAATTTAATCCTTTGAACTTATGAAAAGACTATTTGTACTTGGTCTCATGCTTATGGCCGGAGCCATAACTTATGCCGGTGGATACAGGGTAAGTCTACAGGGTCAACGTTCGTTGGCCATGGGGCATACAGGTGTTGCGGTTGTGAATAATGCTGAGCTTGCCTTTTTTAACCCGGCCGGTTTAGTATTCCTGGAAAGTAAGATAAATGCTGCTGTTGGGGTTAGTGCGGTATTTTCAGATGTTGTTTATCAAAATGAACAATATGGGCAAATAGCCAGAACCGATAGCCCTGTAGGAACGCCTTTCTACGCATATTTTTCTTATAAATTAAGTGATAAGTTCTCATTAGGTTTTGCAGCTTACACGCCTTATGGAAGTTCTGTAGCCTGGGAGAAAGACTGGGCTGGTTCACACCTGGTGAACGATATCGAGCTCGCCGCGATCTATGTGCAGGCTTTGGCATCATATAAGATCACTGAAAATTTAGCTGTTGGAGGAGGGCCTATCTATGTGAGTGGATCAGTGAATTTCAACAGAAATTTGAATAGAACTTTAACCGATCTTGAAGGGGAACGCTCCAATGTTACTGTAGATGCTTCCGGAGTTAGTGCTTTTGGATGGTCGGCCGGGGCAATGTGGAGCCCAATGGATAGTTTAAGAATTGGAGTAAACTACCGTTCTGAAATTTTGGTAAAAGCTAAAGATGGGGATGCCGATTTTGAGAATGTTCCAAACTCACCATTAACGCCATTTCAGGATACTAAATTCGATGCTACATTACCTTTACCTGCTGAATTATCTGTGGGTGCTTCCTACCAGTTAAATGATAAATGGTTATTTGCCTTTGACTATAACCGAACTTTTTGGGGCGTATACGAATCCCTGGATATAGATTTTGAGAACGCGAATGTTCCGGATTCCCAGAACCCGAGACAATATGAAGATGCTTCTATTTATAGATTCGGCCTTCAATACACAGCAAATACAACAGTTACTTTAAGGGCAGGTTATTATTTCGATCAGTCACCGGTTCAATCTGGATATTTTGCCCCGGAAACTCCAAGAAACGATTCAAATAACTTTACCGGGGGACTTTCAGTAAACGTAAGCGATAGTTTTGCCATTGATGCTTCTTTCCTATACAGTAGGTTTGAAGAAATCAACGAGTCTTATGATTATTATCAGGAAAATGGACAAAATGTGCCTTTTGGCGGAACGTATAAGTCCAGCGCTTTTGTGCCTGGTCTTGGTGTAACTTTTAAAATATAAGAGATCTGATTTTGCTCTAACAACAATAAAATATTTCAATAGATGAAAAATTACTTTAAATATATGGCAATTCTGGCACTGGGAATCATTTCCTGTGAGCCTGAATTGGAAAATTCCATCGAAGATGATGGGTTTTACGCTGCTGGAGAGGCCGATTTTACAAATTACGTAGCTTTAGGGAATTCCCTAACCGCAGGATATGCAGATGGTGCCCTTTACATCACAGGACAGGAGAATTCTTATCCAAATATTTTAGCTGAAAAATTTGCCCTGGTTCAGGAAACAATGGATTTTACTCAGCCATTAGTAAATGATAATTTTGGTGGACTACTTTTAGGAGGTAATCAAATTGCAGAGACAAGGTTTGTGCTTGGAGGTGAATCTTTGGCTACAGCTCGTCCGGCAAGGTATAATGGTACCCCAACTACCGAGGTTACCGCTAAGCTTAGTGGTTCTTTTGGGAACATGGGTGTTCCTGGTGCTAAATCTTATCATCTTTTAGCTCCTGGATACGGTAATGTAACCGGTGTGGCTACAGGTGCGGCGAATCCTTATTTTGCAAGATTTGCTTCTACGGAAAATGCTACTGTTTTAGGAGACGCTATCGCGCAAAATCCAACATTCTTTACTTTATGGATCGGGAATAATGATGTACTAAGTTATGCTACTTCAGGCGGTGACGGTATTTACCAAGAGGGTAATACTAACTTTTCCGAATATGGATCTAATGATATTACAGATGCGAATGCTTTCGCTTTTGTATATAATTCAATCGTAAGTGAGCTGGCAGGACAGGATGGTCTTGGTGCTGAGGGTGTTTTAATTAATATTCCCAATGTTACTGATATCCCATTTTTCAAGGTTGTTCCTGTGAATCCAATTCCACTGGACGCTGCAACAGCTGGAGCTCTTAATGCGCAATTTGGAGCCTATAATACAGCGATTTTACCTGGTTTAGTGCAGGCTGGGCTACTTACAGAAGCTGAAGCAAATAGCAGAAAAATAATTTTTGCAGAAGGAGCCCAGAACTTCGTGACTTTGGTTGATGAAGATCTTACAGATATTACTGGAGTACTTCAACAAGAGCCTTTTAATCTTGATCCTCAAACCGCCGGTTTACTTGGTCAGTTAAGACAGGCAACACCTTCAGATCTTATTCCTTTAACTTCATCTTCATTCATAGGTACTACGGTAAATAATAACCCGATGTTAGTTAACGGGGTGTCTGTTCCTCTTGGTGATCAGCATGTATTAACAGCGTCTGAGCAGGCTTTGGTCGCTCAGGTAACCGCTCAGTATAATGGAGCTATCGCTGCCATTGCCCAAAATTATTCATTAGGACTTGTAGATGTAAATACATTGTTAGGAACTATTGGGGTAGACGGAGGTACCATTTACCAGGGAGTACCAATTTCTTCAACCTTTGTTTCTGGAGGTGCATTCTCACTTGATGGTGTGCATTTAACTCCTAGAGGTAATGCGGTTATTGCCAATGAGATTGTTAAGGAGATCAATGCTACTTACAGCGCTAATATGCCTGGTGTAGATGTTGGAAGTTATGGTACAGTTACTATAAACAACAATGTTCAATAATATTAAATTTGTTAAAAAATTGAAAGACCGGGGAATTACCCGGTCTTTTTTTTGCAATTTTAAGCCCTAAACCAATCCTTATGAATTTTATACTCAGACTTTTACTAACTGCGGTCGCCGTGGTTATTTTGGCAAAAGTACTTCCCGGGGTGGAAGTAGCAAGTTATTGGACGGCGATTGTCGTTGCCATCATCCTGGCTTTATTGAATTTTATCGTGAAGCCTATTCTGGTTTTGCTAACCCTTCCGGTGACCATCCTTACCCTGGGGTTATTTCTATTGGTCATCAACGCAATTATCATTTTTATTGCTGATGGTTTTGTAGATGGATTTAGTGTAAGCGGATGGCTGATGGCGATCATTTTCAGTTTATTGCTTTCGCTTTTTCAATCGCTTCTTTTTTCAATTTTAAAAACTGATTAGATTTAACTGAATTTCAAATAATTGAAACTTTGCTGGCTTTCAGAAAAATCGTAATTTTGCACTCCAATTTTTATATAAGACAGAAATGAATATTACCAGAGAGAATATTGATGATTTAAATGCGGTAGTAAAAGTAGACATCGCGAAAGAAGATTATGAAGGAAAAGTTGATAAGATCTTAAAGGATTATCGTAAAAATGCTAATATTCCTGGCTTCAGAAAAGGCCATGTCCCTATGGGCATGGTAAAGAAACAATATGGCCAGGCCGTATTGGTAGATGAGGTGAACAAAATGCTCCAGGATGCTTTGAACAAGTATTTAACTGAAGAAAAACTGGACGTTCTGGGAAATCCACTTCCAAAGGAACAGGAGAATTTCAACTGGGACAATGATACGTATAGTTTTGAATTCGAATTAGGGCTCGCCCCAGAATTTGACGTAAACCTGGATCTTAAGGATCCGGTGACCAAATATAATATTGTGGCTGATGAGAAGATGGTGAACAACCAGATCGAAAATATTCAGAAACAATATGGGAAAATAAAGACCAAAGAGGTTGCTGAAGAAGGAGATACTGTCGCGGGAACTTTTAAAAATGAAGAAGAAAATATTGAGAAGGAAGCTACCTTCGAACTTTCAAAATTAAAGGGAAAGAGAAATCTAAATAAGTTCGTTGGTGCCAAAGTAGGCGATACTGTTTCCCTAAAAACAAAAGATTTGTTTGAAGATGTTCATGACCTTCAGCATAATTTAGGGATTGAGCATGACCGGGCACATGAATTGGATACCGATGTAGAATTTATCATTTCAGAAATAAACGAACGCGAACTGGCAGATCTTGACCAGGAATTGTTCGATAAACTCTTCGGAGAAGGCAAAGTAAAGTCGGTTACCGAGTTAAAGGACAAAATCAAGGAAGATGCAGCGAAGCAATTCGTGCAACAAAGCGATCAGCAGTTGATGAATGATATTACAGAGAAGCTTATCGAAAATATCCAATTTGAGCTTCCTAAGGAATTTCTTCAGAAATGGATCCAGACAGTGGGTGAAAAACCTTTAACTGATGAAGAAGCTGTTGAGGAATATAACAATAGTGAGAAAGGATTGCGCTATCAACTTATCGAAGGTAAAGTAGT
This sequence comes from Gramella sp. AN32, assembly GCF_023718305.1. Taxonomy (GTDB): domain Bacteria; phylum Bacteroidota; class Bacteroidia; order Flavobacteriales; family Flavobacteriaceae; genus Christiangramia; species Christiangramia antarctica. Next base: position 32,205 of record NZ_QEYO01000003.1, on the reverse strand, counting down.
AAACGATAATGAGCTTACGGTAGATTTTAATGATTTAAAAGAATTTACCGGAGAAAGGATTAAAGAGCAAATGGCCCAATTTGGCCAAACAAATCCTTCTCAAAAAGAATTAGACGATATTTCTGCAAGGATTTTGTCAAATCAAGACGAAGTAAAGAGACTATCGGAACAACTTATGAATGAGAAACTTCTAAAATTCTATAAAGAAAATATGAAGTTTAACGAGAAAGAGGTTACTTATGAAGAGTTTGTGAAAGCCATCTCTAAATAAGCGTTTTTAGGATATATTATCTATCTTTAAGGCGTTAACTCTTATAGGGGCTAACGTCTTTTTGATTTTATAAACCACGAACACATTTAAATAAGATTAAAAATTAATGGATTACGGAAAAGAATTTCGAAAATATGCTACGTTAGATCATAATATTAATAGCAATTATTATGATAAAATTATCGACAGTATGATGCCTGTTGGAATGACGCCGAATATTATTGAAGAACGCCAGATGAATGCGGTGGCCATGGATGTTTTTTCCAGGTTAATGATGGATAGGATTATCTTTCTGGGCACAGGGATTAACGACCAGGTGGCGAATATTGTACAGGCGCAGTTATTATTTTTAGAAAGTACTGAAGCTAGTAAAGACATACAGATTTATATAAATTCCCCTGGAGGTAGTGTTTATGCCGGTTTGGGAATTTATGATACTATGCAGTTTATAAAGCCCGATGTAGCTACAATTTGTACAGGAATGGCCGCTTCTATGGGAGCTGTTTTACTTTGTGCAGGAGAAAAAGGAAAGCGCAGCGGTTTGCCCCATTCCCGCGTTATGATTCACCAACCTATGGGTGGAGCCCAGGGACAGGCTAGTGACATAGAGATCACAGCCAGGGAAATTGTAACTTTGAAAGAAGAATTATATAAGATCATTGCCAAACATTCCGGGCAAACTTATGAAAAGGTACATGACGATAGTGATCGTGATTACTGGATGAAAGCTGAAAAAGCTAGAGAATACGGAATGATTGACGAGGTATTAAAGAGAGATAGTTAAATATTTAATTGTCCAAACCCTTTAGGTAATACTGAAAATTTAAGTAATGGCGAAAGAAGATTTAGAATGTTCCTTTTGTGGAAGGAAAAAACCGGAGACAAGTTTACTCATTGCAGGATTAGATGCACATATTTGCGACCGTTGTATAGAGCAGGCGCATGGTATTGTAGTTGAAGAATCCAAGCAGGGGGAGGCCAGGGAACTTAGTTCAGATTTAATGTTAAGTAAGCCAAAAACCATAAAACAGTTTTTGGATGAATATATTATTGGTCAGGAAGCAACAAAAAAAGTAATGTCTGTTGCGGTGTATAACCACTATAAGAGATTATTGCAGCCAGATAGTGATGACGATGTAGAAATACAGAAGAGTAACATTATTATGGTTGGTGAAACCGGTACCGGTAAAACACTAATGGCGCGGACTATTGCAAAAATGCTGAATGTGCCTTTAGCCATTGTTGATGCCACTGTTTTAACTGAAGCGGGATATGTTGGGGAAGATGTAGAAGGAATCTTAACCAGGTTGCTTCAGGCTGCCGACTATAATACTGAAAAAGCCGAAAGAGGAATCGTTTTTATCGATGAGATCGATAAGATCGCCCGTAAAAGTGATAATCCATCCATAACCCGGGATGTTTCCGGGGAAGGAGTGCAGCAGGCTTTGTTGAAATTACTGGAAGGTACCACGGTAAATGTTCCGCCTAAAGGTGGACGTAAGCATCCAGATCAAAAATTCATCGAAGTAAATACTGAAAATATCCTTTTTATTGCTGGTGGAGCTTTTGATGGAATTGAAAGAATTATCAGTAAAAGGCTGAATATGCAGGCAGTTGGATTTAGTACTTCAAAATCTGAAGATACGATTGAAAGAACCAATCTGCTGAAATATATTATTCCGAAGGATCTAAAAGAATTTGGATTAATTCCTGAAATTATTGGAAGGCTTCCTGCGCTAACTTATATGAATCCGCTGGATCGTGATACCTTAAGGGCAATTCTTACAGAGCCTAAAAATGCGATCATCAAGCAATACAAGAAATTGTTTGAAATGGACGATATCGAGTTTAATATCACCGAAAGTGCTTTAAGTTATATCGTAGATAAAGCAGTAGAATATAAGTTGGGGGCGAGAGGATTACGTTCGCTTTGCGAGGCAATTTTAACCGATGCTATGTTCGAGCTTCCTGAAAGTGACGAAAATGAATTTACGGTCACCCGGGAATATGCTGATGATAAGTTGAATAAATCTACTATAAGTAAACTGAAAGCGGTTTCTTAAGTTCTAAGTTCTAAGTTCTAAGTTGAAAGTTGAAAGTTGAAAGTTGAAAGTTGAAAGTTGAAAGTTTCAGGTTCAAAGTTTCAAATTTCGGGTTTAAAGTTAAAATTCTAAGCAATTTAAGAGCTTACGGTCTTAACAGGATTATGAATATCTGGAAGATTTTCTTTTAGAGTGAAAATATACTAAGCATAATGAGGTTCGTCTGGATCCTGGATCTTAGAATTAAAAAAAAGGAAGAAGTGGTAAATTTATAGCTCAATTTTACTGCCAACTGCCAACTACCAACTACCAACTTTTGACTAACCACTAAAAACTACGAACTACGAACTACGAACTACGAACTACCAACTACCTCCGGCTCCGCCACCACCAAAGCCGCCACCGCCGAAACCTCCTCCAAAGCCGCCGCCGCCAAAGCCACCGCCGGAACTTCCACCAAATCCGCCGCCGCCAAGACTTCCTCGTCCCAGGCTGCTTAAAATAATCGCGTCCCAAATGGAAGGGCCTCTTCCGCCACGACCACCTTTACCACCTCCACGCTTATTATAACTAGAGATAATCACTAATATGAAAATGATTAAAAAGATAATGGCCTTAACTGGAATTCCACCTCCACCAGCGTTACCTGGTCTGGTTCCCTGGAAGGTTCCGTTTAGAACCTGAAAGATTGCCGTTGTACCTTTATCGAGCCCACCGTAAAAACTCCCATTTTTAAATTCAGGAAGGATGATATTTTCAGTAATTTCCTTGCTCTTTGCATCGGTTAAATATTCTTCCAGGCCGTAACCAGTGGTAATCCATAATTTTCTATCGGCTTTGGAAACCAATATTAAAAGTCCGTTATCTTCCGAAGCCTGACCAATTTTCCATTCCTGCGCCCAATGAGCGGCATAAGTACCAATATATTCGCCTTCTAAAGAATTAATAGTCACCACAACAATTTGCGTTGAAGTAGTATCAGCGTAATTAATCAGTTTTTGCTCCAGCATGCTTTTCTCTGAAGCGGTAAGCATATTGGCTTCATCATAAACACTCGTCTGTTTTGATGGAATAGGAGGAATATCGCGTTGAGCGTTCACTTGAAATACAGTGAACAACACTAATAAAATAAAGATCTTATTAAACAAATTAAGCTTTTGAGATTTGATCGGGAAGTTCATTGGTGTCAGCTTCATCCCATGGAAAATGTTTTTGTAGTTGTTCGCCGGCTTTTAAAACACCTTGAGTAAGACCTTTGGCGAATTCACCTCTTTTAAAGTGGGAAACAATAAGATCTTTAGTGCTTTCCCAGAAATCATCAGGAACAACCTCATTAATACCACTATCGCCATAAATAACAAAATTTCGATCTTCTACGGCAACATAAATTAAGACCCCGTTACTTTCTTTAGTATTGTCCATTTTCAGCATATGGAATACTTCCATAGCCCTTTCGAAAATATCTTCTTTTCCGGAAGTAGGTTCAAGATGCACACGAATTTCTCCGGAGGTTTTTCTTTCAGCAACCCGAATGGCTTCAACGATTTCCTCTTCTTCTTTTTTGGTTAGAAAAGCTTCGGTCTTATTCATAATTATTCGAAATCAAAATCTACATCAGGAGCGTTTTCTGCACCGGGATCAGACTCAAAGCCGTCCATTTCATCAAAACCAAATAACATCGCGGTGATGTTGCTGGGAAAGCTCCTACGTGTTTTCTCATATTCTGCCACTGCTTCATTAAAGCGGTCCCTGGCCACGTTAATCCTGTTTTCAGTTCCTTCTAATTGCGACTGCAATTGTTGAAAATTCTGATTGGCTTTAAGATCAGGATACCTTTCTACGGTAACCAATAATCGTGATAAAGCTGAGGTTACTCCTTGTTGTGCTTCCTGGAATTGTGCTATTTGAGCTGCATTTAGGTTACTTGCATCTACATTTACTGAAGTAGCTTTTGACCGTGCCTCGATCACATCAGTTAAAGTCCCCCTTTCAAAATCTGCAGCTCCCTGTACTGTTTTTACAAGGTTTCCAATAAGATCATTTCGTCTCTGATATGAGCTTTCTACATTGTTCCATGCTTTTTCAGCATTGGTATCCTTCTCTACAAGAGAATTATAGGGAGAAACAAATAATATTGCCAGCACGACGATGATCCCGATAGGTATTAACCATTTTTTCATTTTATAATTGATTTTTGAGGTTGATTAGTTCAGATTTTATGCCTTCCAACTTTCTGATAATTTCGAAGTTGCTCAGCGTCTTTTGTTTTTCTTCTTTTAAATGGATTTTCGCACCGTCCAGGGTGAAACCACGCTCTTTTACCAGGTGATAAATTAACTCCAGATTTTTAATATCTTCAGGAGTGAATTTTCGATTTCCCTTGGCGTTTTTCTTTGGCTTGATCGCATCAAATTCCTTTTCCCAAAATCGAATAAGGGAAGTATTCACGTTAAAAGCTTCGGCGACCTCGCCAATTCCATAGTAACGTTTTTCAGGAAGGTTTATATGCATTAATCAAGTGATTGGTTTTCCCGTTCCGCTTTCTCAAGCACCTGCGAAAATTCATCTGCAGAAAGGTTTCCGTAGTAGAAATTTATAGGATTAATGCGTTCGTCATCCTTAAATATCTCATAGTGCAAATGTGGAGCTTCAGATCTTCCTGTACTCCCAACATAACCTATCACATCACCTCTTTTTACACTCTGGCCACGTCTTACATTATATTTGTATAAATGGCCGTAAAGACTGGTGTAACCATATCCATGATCAATCCTTATATGGTTTCCATAACCGGTAGAACGATTGTCTGCCCGTGCCACTTTTCCATCTCCAGTCGCGTAAACAGGAGTTCCCCGTGGAGCAGTGAAATCCATTCCATAATGGAACTTCCTCACTTTTGTAAACGGGTCATTTCTCCAGCCGTAACCGGAGGCGATTCTACTTAAATCCTGATTATTCACAGGTTGAATTGCGGGAATTGCCTGAAGCAGTTTTCCTTTTTCCCTGGCAAGTTCTGTAATTTCATCTAAAGAACGTGATTGTACCACAAGACGTTTGGTTAAAATGTCCATTCGTTTTGTAGTTTCAGTGATGAGCTTGCTATTATCAAAACCCTCAAGATCCTTATAGCGGTTAATACCACCAAATCCTGCCATTCTCTGCTCTTCGGGAATAGGGTTGGCTTCAAAATAAAGTCTATAAATGTTATTGTCCCTGTCTTCAATGTTAGCCATCACATCCTGGATCTGATCCATTTTTTTATTCAGCAGGCCATATTGCATTTGGATGTTATGTAATTCGCGTTTCAATGCCTTCTCCTGGGGAGTTTGTATTTGAGGAATATTCAAATAAATAAGGAGTAAAATAAAACCACCAAGGAAACAACCGGTAATGCCCAGTAAGGTAATCCCTAATTTTCGACCTTTTTTACGCTCTATCTTTTTATAAGACAGGGTTTCACTATCGTAAAAATATTTAACCTTCGACATGAGTTAAATTTATGCTATTTTTGCGTTGTTTACGGTTTGAACAACCGTGTTTTAATTAACGGTAAACGAACAAATATAGGAATTGTTTCACCGTCTTCATAATTTAATAAAAATTGCAAGAAAATAACGGAATGAAATCACAGGATATCCGCAAAGAATTTCTCGAATATTTTAAATCAAAAAAACATAGTATAGTCTCTTCTGCACCTATGGTGATCAAAAATGATCCTACTTTAATGTTCACCAATGCGGGAATGAACCAATTCAAAGAATATTTTCTTGGAAATACCAAACCAACTTCCAAAAGGCTTGCCGATACTCAAAAATGTCTTCGGGTAAGTGGGAAACACAACGATCTTGAAGAGGTAGGACATGACACGTATCATCATACCATGTTTGAAATGTTGGGCAATTGGAGTTTTGGTGATTATTTTAAAAAAGAAGCCATTTCCTGGGCCTGGGAATTATTGACTGAAAAGTTCAAAATAAACCCTGAAAACCTTTACGTTTCAGTATTTGAAGGTAGTGAAGACCGTGATAACCTTAAATTGGATACCGAAGCATTAAAGATCTGGAAAAAGATAGTTCCGGAAGAACGTATCATTTATGGCAATAAAAAGGATAATTTTTGGGAGATGGGCGATCAGGGCCCATGTGGGCCATGTTCTGAAATTCATGTAGATATACGTTCAGCTGAAGAAAAAGCGAAAATTCCCGGTAGGGACCTGGTGAATAATGATCATCCTCAGGTGGTAGAAATCTGGAACCTGGTTTTTATGCAATATAATCGTAAAGCTGATGGAACTTTAGAGGAACTACCGGCGAAGCATATCGATACGGGAATGGGTTTTGAGCGGCTTTGTATGGTTTTGCAAAAAACACAATCAAACTATGATACCGATGTGTTCACTCCGCTTATTTCTGAAATTGAAAAAGTCACCCAGTCAAAATATGGCAATTCCGAAGAAGTTGATATTGCAATTCGCGTAATTTCAGATCATGTGCGTGCGGTTGCATTTTCTATTGCCGATGGCCAGTTGCCAAGTAATACCGGGGCAGGCTATGTGATTAGAAGGATTTTGCGAAGGGCAATTCGCTATGGTTTCACCTTTTTAAATAGTAAAGAACCTTTCATCTATAAATTGGTTGCGGTGTTGAGCGAGCAAATGGGAAATGCATTTCCTGAACTCAAGTCCCAAAAAACACTTATTCAAAATGTGATTAGGGAAGAAGAAGCTTCTTTCCTGCGAACTTTGGACCAGGGATTGGTGCTCTTAGACAATTTGATGAAAAGTGTTCCCGGGAATAGAATTCCCGGGGAAAAAGCATTTGAGCTCTATGACACGTATGGTTTTCCCATCGATTTAACTTCGCTGATTCTTAAAGAAAATGGGTATTCGTTAGATGAAGCTGGTTTTGATGCAGAACTTCAGAAACAGAAAGACCGCTCCAGAAGTGCTACCCAAATGAGTGCCGGGGATTGGGAAGAACTTACCGAGGTTGAGGAAAATTCCTTTGTGGGTTACGAACTCCTGGAAGCCGATGTGAAAATTGCCAAATATCGGAAGGTAGATTCAAAAGCGAAAGGGGAGATCTTTCAAATTATATTAAATAAAACACCTTTTTATCCTGAAGGCGGAGGCCAGGTTGGGGATAAAGGGATTTTATTGTCTTCGGAAGGGGAAACGATCAAGATTTTTGATACGAGGAAGGAAAATAATCTAATTGTTCATTTTGCTAAAAAATTACCTAAAAATCCTGAAGCTGAATTTAAAGCTTTGGTAAACTATCAGGAAAGGGCAAATACGGCCTCTAACCATTCAGCTACCCATCTTCTACATCAGGCATTGCGCAGCGTTCTGGGGACACATGTGGAACAAAAAGGTTCCATGGTACAAAAAGATTATTTAAGATTCGATTTTTCACATTTCAGTAAAGTTACTTCTGAAGAGCTTGAAAAAGTGGAACGATTTGTAAATGCACGAATTAAAGAGCAACTTAAGTTAGAGGAGCAGCGGGATATTTCTTACGATCAGGCAATCGAGCAGGGCGCCATTGCACTATTTGGGGAGAAATATGGGGATTCAGTGCGTGCGATTCGATTTGGTGATTCTATGGAGTTGTGCGGAGGAATTCATGTTAACAACACGGCTGATATCTGGTATTTTAAAATCACGGGAGAATCGGCAGTAGCCTCGGGAATTCGACGAATTGAGGCCATTACCGGTGAAGCTGCGATGAAGTTCTTTGAAGAGCAAACGCAAATGCTGGATGAAATTAAAAGCGGATTAAAAAGCAATAATAATCCGGTAAAAGCGGTACAATCTCTTCAGGAAGAAAATGCAAGTCTTAAAAAGCAGGTGGAATCTTTACTGCGGGATAAAGCGAAAAATTTGAAAACAGATCTAAAATCTGAAATCGAGCATAAAAACGGGGTAAATTTTCTGGCTAAAAAAGTAGACCTTGATGCCGCGGGAATAAAAGATCTGGCATTTCAATTAGGCGATGAAATTGATAATTTATTCCTTCTTTTTGGGGCAGAACAGGATGGAAAAGCACTGCTTTCCTGTTATATTTCCAAAAATCTGGTAGCTGAAAAAGACATCGACGCAGGAACAATTGTTCGTGAACTTGGAAAATATATCCAGGGTGGAGGCGGTGGCCAGCCGTTTTTTGCTACGGCAGGAGGAAAAAATCCGCAGGGAATTAATGAGGCTTTACAAAAAGCAAGCTCTTATCTTTAAAATAATAAATCCCGAAACGACTTTCAGGATTTTTAATTTTCGATAATGAAATTTAGAACTGAATTTTCAATTCCGGAAGGTTTTCCTAAAATAGATCATAAGAGCAAATTGTTTTTATTGGGCTCCTGTTTCGTGCAGAATATTGGGAAAAAACTGGATTGGTTTCGGTTTCCAAATCTTCAGAATCCCACCGGGATTATCTTTCATCCTTCCCCGATAAATCAATTTTTACGCCGGCTTGCGGAAAATCGAAAATTTACGGAAAAAGATATTTTTGAATTTAATGATACCTGGCAAACTTTGGAAGCTCATTCCTTAATGCGAAGAAATTCCAAAGAAAGTTGTTTGAACAATTTAAATGAAACCCTAGAAAGTGCCCGGGAATATTTAAAAGGCGCCTCACATCTAATTATAAGCTTAGGCACCGCCTGGGGCTATTTTCACCCAGAGACAGGTATAGTTGCCGCAAACTGTCATAAACTGCCGCAAAAACAGTTTAAAAAGCAATTAAGTACTTCTGAAGAAATTTTAAAAGATCTAAATGATATCATATCCATGGTGAGATCTTTAAATCCTGAAATCCATTTCATCTTCACCGTTTCACCAGTGCGACATTTAAAAGATGGGGTAGTTGAAAACCAGAGAAGTAAAGCCATTCTTATAAGTAGTATTCATAATTGCCTGCAGGAAAATAAACAGGTGCATTATTTTCCATCTTATGAGATTATGATGGATGATCTTCGTGACTATAGATTTTATGCTGAAGATCTCATTCATCCAAATGTGACAGCGATAGATTATATCTGGGAAAAATTCCTTCAAATTTGGATGGGTGAAGAGTCCACAAGCTTAAATTCTGAAATAGATCGTATTCAAAAATTAAGGAATCATCGCTTTCCCGCCAAAACAAACTCTTCATATACGAAAATTCTTACGAAAATTCAGGAAGGAATTGTCAAAATTCAGACAAAACACCCTGAAATATCGTTTGATGATCCCCTATAAACACTAGAAATCTTAAAATTTTTAAGATTTGGTAATTAAAAACTTTTTTCGGGTTTTAATTTAATTGTATTTTTACTACTCAAATTTGAAGTGAGTCTGAGATTGTCAGGAGGCCTACGTTTCCGATTTTCAAAGGTTTATGAGAATTTGTTTTCTAAAATTTGTTGGGGTAGATTTTAGATTTACTAAGGGACGGGTGGGGCCGTCCTTTAGTTTTATATTTCATTTTAGAAATTATTTAATAGAGAAGTTATTTGTCTTCCATTATCTTTCCACGAAATCTCTATTCGGGCAATAATGAAAAATATTCTTTTAGCTGTTTTATTCATTGCAGTGGTCATTCTTGGCTTTATGTATTGGGAACAGAAAAATAATGAAAAGGAATCATTAGAGGAATCTACCGCATTAATTCAGAAACAAATACGAAATGTTGGAAAACTCGTGGTTACTGAAGGTAGTTTTACCCAGGTTTTTACCTATAAAAATTCTAAGAGCCTTTATTTCGATGTACTTTCTGCTCGTAAGAAGGCGCTAATTGTGGTAAATGCAGATGTGACCATTGCTTATGACCTGAGTAAACTGGATATTGAAGTCGACGAAGAAAATCGACGGGTGATCATTAAAAATATTCCGAAAGAGGAGATCAACATTAATCCCAATATTAAATATTACGATGTAACGCAGGATTATCTCAATCAATTTGAAGCGGAAGATTATAATAAAATCAAGGATCGCATCGACAAAAACCTGCAAGATAAAATTGAAAATTCAAGCCTCAAGTCAAATGCTCAAAACAGGCTGATAAGTGAACTTCAGAAAATATATATTTTAACCAATAGTATGGGGTGGACACTTGAATACCACGATACCGAAATCAATGATAATAATATGCTGGAAAGTATTAGGATTTAAGTGGTAATTAATTGCTTTTTTGCCATTTCTATTCCATCATCGATAAGATGGGCAATTTCAGGTCTTTCCTTTTTGATTTCCAGCAGTCTGTTTTTTACAGTTTTAGCAAGTTTCGCATCATTTTCAAGGGCAAGTTCATAAATTTCGATACTAAGCAACCAGTCTTTCTTATGAAATTTGCTTAAAATATCGAATGCGGCTTCCAATGAAAATTTAGTGTTTTCACCATTTCTAATATGATGAACGGACTCATATAAGGATTCCAATTCTTCCCTGGATTTACTTGTTTTAGATTTGATGGTGCTGGTGGAAGTCTTATGCGTAATAAGATCGAAAGATTGATAGTCTGCTGGTCCGGCAAATGCTGAAATAATTTCTTTACCTACAGCCATATCAAATTTGCCCCATTCCGGTTGAAATAAGATTTCATCAAGATACGTTACGGTACAATTTTTAAAACTGATCAAAATAATTTTCCCCTGAAGATTTCGGGTTCCGGTGATGATCTCGCCTTTCACCATTATTCCACCCTCGAACTCCAAAGATATCTGTTCACCTTCATAAATATCATAAGCTTTAAGATCCCTTGGGCTCATATCTTCTATAGCGAGGTTAATTCCTTTTAGTTTTCCCAGAGGGGACCCAAAACCTTCTTGATGGCTGGAAATTCCATGACCAACCAGTTCCTTTTCCCTATAAGATAGGGCAGTTTCCCCTTCAGTTTTAATATAAATAGGTTCGCCTTCATGCTCAATAACCCTACTGAAATTTCCTGAGATTTGTATCCCTGTGCTTAATTCAATAGTTCCAAGATTTTTAGAATCGATTAGCTTCTGTATTCCTTCTAATCCACCTTTTCGTAAAGCCATTTTATTGGCAAACTCTTCCAGTACCAGGCTTAAATGTGCAAAATCTGGGGTTACATAAAGCTGGGGTTGTGGTTTGGTAATATCAAATTCCTGCTTGGCTGCTTCAATGGTATAAGGTAGCTTCTTCACTTTATCTGTCATACAGGATTTGCTTTCCCCGATAGATGATAAAAGTCCCGCCCCATAAATTTTCGGATTCTCCGGAGTGCCAATTAGGCCATATTCCACGGTCCACCAGTGTAAATTCCTTATTTGGGACATTTCGCTTGGTTTTACCTCTTTATGCTGAAGTTCTTCCACGCGTTTTTCCACCGCTTCAATTCTTTCCTTCGGTGTATTTTCAGCTTCCTTTAAAATGGAAAGTTCCCGGATGGCTTCATAAATATCAAAATCATGGGCACTGGAAATCGCTTTGCAACCAATTTCACCAAATCTTCGAAGATACTCGGCATATTCAGGATTGGCAATAATAGGAGCGTGACCGGCACCTTCATGAATAATATCGGGAGCTGGGGTATATTCTAAATGTTCCAGCTGGCGAATGTCACTGGCAATGACCAGGACATTATAAGCCTGGAATTCCATAAAAGCGGCGGGCGGAATAAATCCATCTACGGCTACTGCCGCCCAGCCAATTTCTTTCAGTATACGGTTCATTCCATACATATTGGGAATATGGTCTATTGAAATTCCTGTTTGCTGCAATCCATCCAGATAACTGGAATGCGCTACCTTGCTTAGATAATCTACATTCTTGCGCATTACGTATCTCCACACCGCCTGATTAATGGCCGTATAATTTTCGTAATTCTGCGGTTTGATATATTGCTGAAGATGGGCCGGAAGCCTGTCTAAAATTACATTAGATTCAATTTGTTCTAGCATGGTTTCTCTTACTAAATCGTTTGCGTTAAAAGTACAAAAATTGCCTTAGAACGAAGAATTTGAAGTTAACGAGAAAGCATAAAAAAAGCCCCAAAAAGGGGCTTTGAATATTTTTTAATCTAACTAATTTTCCCGATGCTTTGCGTCGGGGTTTCCTCTTCACCTCTCCCGAGGGAGAGGTCGGAACTGCTTTTTCGCAGTTCTGGGTGAGGGGAAATATAAAATTTCGGTTAAATACCCCTGCGGCTTGCCTCGGGGGTAGTCGGTTTAAGAAATTTTTTATTCAATTCCGGGAGGATATTTTTCCATGATCTTGGCAACAATCTCATTAATGCGTTCCTGCTTCTTATTAACCTCACTTGCAAGAGCAGCAGTTCCCATTCCCTGCCAAACCAGTTCCTTACCTTCAGAATCGATAAGATCGATATATAAAGTTCCTTCACTGGTCCTGTTTACCGTATTGAAGCCTGATCCCCAATACCAGGGAGACCAGCCCCATCCATATCCCCAGTAAGGATTTCCCCCCTGGTAAATATTGATGTTTTCATTCGTTTTGGTAAAAATACTCACTAAAAGATCGGGATCTTCAGATTTTGTAAATCCTTTCTTTTCCATTTCAACTTCAATCGCTCGAAGAATTCGTTTTTTGTCAAGGTCTGAAATATCTGCTTTATCGATTCCCGGCTTAAAGAAGGCATAGCTGCCATAATTGCCAAAATTTGCTTCCCGATCATAATCTGAAGCTACACGAACACTACTACAAGAAGTAAAAAAAACTGCGAGCAGTAAGAGGAGAGGGGTAATTTTTAGAATTTTCATAGGTATGTAATTAGTTTTACAATTGCTTAATCGAAGAGTTTGGCATCTACGAGATTGGGAATGGTTAATTTTAAATTAGGATTAGATTTCATTGCCCGTTTTGCGGTAAAAATTGCCTCCTTATTTCTTGCCCATGACCTACGGGCAATTCCATTATTTACATCCCAGAATAACATCGATTTTAAGCGCTCTTCAGAGTCTTCATTACCCTCAAGAATCATGCCGAAGCCTCCGTTAATCACCTCTCCCCAGCCTACGCCACCGCCATTATGGATACTTACCCATGTGGCGCCCCTAAAACTGTCCCCAATTACATTTTGAATGGCCATATCTGCCGTAAAACTTGAACCATCATAGATATTCGAGGTTTCACGGTATGGACTATCGGTACCGGAAACATCATGATGGTCCCTGCCTAAGATTACATATCCAATTTCCCCCTTTTCAATAGCTTTATTAAATGCTTTGGCAATTTCTATTCTTCCTATCGCATCAGCATAGAGTATTCGCGCTTTGGAACCTACTACTAAGTTGTTTTCCTGGGCTCCCTGGATCCACTGAATATTATCTTGCATTTGCTGCTGAATTTCTTCCGGTGCTTCCTGCTTTAGCTTCTGAAGAACTTCAGTAGCGATTTTATCTGTCTTTTGAAGGTCTTCTTCTTTTCCCGAAGCACATACCCAGCGAAAAGGCCCAAATCCATAATCAAAGCACATGGGACCCATAATATCCTGAACATAACTAGGGTAAGCCCATTCCTGCCCCTCCCTAACCCTTCCCGAAGGGGAGGGAACAAAACTCCCATTTTTGTCTTTATAAACTTTTGCTCCTGCCCTGGAAGCTTCCAGTAAAAAAGCATTTCCATAATCGAAGAAATAAGTTCCTTTTTGAGTATGCTTATTAATGGCGGTTACCTGTCTTCGCAAACTCTCCTGAACTTTTTCTTTAAATTTTTCAGGATTTTGCGACATCAATTCGTTGGACTCTGCAAAGCTTAAACCCACGGGATAATATCCACCGGCCCAGGGATTATGCAGCGAAGTCTGGTCGCTGCCCAAATCGATATAAATATCATTTTCGGCAAAGTATTCCCAGACCTCTACAATATTTCCCTGGTAAGCTATGGAAACAACTTCCTTATTACTCCGCGCTTTTTCAACTCTTTCCGCCAGTTCTTTAAGATCGTTAATCACTTCATCTACCCATCCCTGCTTGTGGCGGGTTTGTGTTGCTTTAGGATTGACTTCTGCGCAAATGGTGATGCATCCGGCAATATTTCCGGCTTTTGGCTGCGCACCACTCATTCCACCTAATCCTGAAGTAAGAAATAATGCCCCATCCCCTGGCCCCTTTCCCTCTTGGGAAGGGGAAGTTTGCCATATTTTTCTGAGCGCATTTAGTACAGTGATCGTAGTGCCATGAACAATTCCCTGCGGACCAATATACATATAACTGCCCGCGGTCATTTGCCCGTATTGGGTGACGCCTAAAGCATTAAATTTTTCCCAGTCATCAGGTTTGGAATAATTAGGAACCATCATTCCGTTAGTGACCACTACCCGGGGAGCATTTTTATTCGAAGGGAAAATTCCCATAGGATGCCCGGAATACATGGCCAAAGTTTGGTCGTCGTTCATCTCTGCCAGGTATTTCATGGTAAGGAGATATTGTGCCCAGTTTTGAAAAACCGATCCATTGCCTCCATAGGTGATCAATTCTTCAGGATGCTGTGCAACTTCCGGATCCAGATTGTTCTGGATCATAAGCATGATCGCTTTTGCCTGTACGGTTTTACCCGGATAATCTTCAATAGGCCTGGCAAAAAAATCATATTCCGGCTTAAAGCGGTACATATAAATCCTCCCATATTCTTCCAGTTCGTTACGAAATTCAGGTAATAATTCTGCATGATGTTTTTTATCAAAATAGCGCAGGGCATTTTCCAAAGCCAGTCTTTTTTCAGCAGCTTCCAGGATATCTTTTCGCTTGGGAGCGTGGTTAATCGTGGGATCGTACTTTTTTGGTTCAGGAAGAACTTCAGGAATACCCTGAAGGATTTGCTCTTTAAAAGTCATGTTAAGATTCTTGAGTGTTCGTTTTCTTATTATATCCGTATGGACAATGGCGGCATCCGCTCTCACAGCAATAACCTCTTTTTAGATGATATTGCTCTGTAAAACATCGGTAACCCTCGGGAGTAAGGTAATAATCACCGTCTTCAACTGGAATTCTTTTTTTCTGAAAACCCATGCAGCTAAAATACAATTTCTTATCTTGAAAGCATGATTCTCATTGTGAATAGGCATTTTCTTTCTGGAAGGTTTAAGGGCATTAGCCTATGGCCTTTTGTGATCCTTGAAAATGCTCACCTCAAGAAAGATAAGTACTTTATCAACCATGAAAAGATCCACCTACGCCAACAAATAGAAATGGGGGTTATCTTTTTTTATATTTGGTATGCCCTTGAATTTTTTGTGCGTTATATCGATTGTCGAGATGCAATGCTTGCCTATAAGAATATAAGTTTTGAAAGGGAAGCCTATCGCAGGGAGGTAAATCTTAAGTACCTTAAAAAACGGCCTTTCTGGGCTTTTCTGAAATTTCTCTAAGATTATTCTTTTTCATCCTTTAGTTTTGCAACATGCAGGACTTTTTTGATTCAATCTCTTCGGAAAATATTCCCAATCAATTTCTAAGGAAATTTGAAGATGGAGTAGAAGTCTGGATCAAACGGGAAGATCTTTTGCATCCTGAAGTTTCCGGAAATAAATTCAGAAAATTAAAATATAATCTTCGAGAAGCCAAAGCCACCGGATTTTTAAAAATCCTCACGTTTGGTGGTGCACATTCCAATCATATCGCCGCCACTGCTGCTGCGGGTAACATATACGAATTTCAAACTATCGGGATTATTAGAGGCGATGAATTAAAAGCAAATAGAAACAAGTGGAGCGCAACTTTGAAATATGCAAAAAGTTGTGGAATGAGCTTTGAGTTTGTTAGTCGGGAAAAATATCGGGAAAAAGAATCAGCATCATTCTTAAAAGAATTACGATCAAAATTTGGCAAATTTTATCTTCTTCCTGAAGGAGGAATCAATGATCTGGCCATAAAAGGCTGCGCTGAAATTCTAAATAGTGAAGATAGAAAATTCGACTTTATTGCCGTATCCGTTGGAACTGGTGGCACGATTGGCGGGCTCATAAAATCTGCAGGTACTAACCAAAAAGTTCTGGGTTTTCCGGCATTAAAATCAGCACACTTTAAAAATGATGTTACAAAGCTGGTCGTAAAAACGAATTGGGAACTTTTTTCAGACTACCATTTTGGCGGTTATGCGAAAGTTGATGCAGCATTGATCGACTTTATGAATAAATTCAGCAAAGAATTTAAA
This sequence comes from Gramella sp. AN32, assembly GCF_023718305.1. Classification (GTDB taxonomy): domain Bacteria; phylum Bacteroidota; class Bacteroidia; order Flavobacteriales; family Flavobacteriaceae; genus Christiangramia; species Christiangramia antarctica. Next base: position 15,776 of record NZ_QEYO01000003.1, on the reverse strand, counting down.
ATCTTACTCGATCCTGTCTATACTGGAAAATTACTTTTTGGTATTTTTGACCTGGCAGAGAAAGGTTACTTTCCCGCCAATTCAAAAGTTTTGGCCATCCATACAGGTGGTTTTCAGGGAATTCCTGAAATGAACAGACTCTTAAAAAATAAAAATTTGCCTCAAATTAACCTGATAGATGAAGATTAAACAAATTCTCACTTTATTTTTTGTTTCATTATTTATTTTCTCCTGCGGAAGTAAGAAAAAAGTAGTGACCCGTAAAGAGGATACAGTTGAAATTAATAACAGGGGGGAAGAAAACCGAAGAACTCCTGCGGAAGTTTTGGATGATGTAAAAGAAGAACTGCCCCGTAATTCCTATCATTATCGTGTGGAAGATTACATACGCGACTATGCGACTATCGCCCAGGAAGAAATGGAATTGTACAATATTCCCGCGAGTATCACTTTAGCCCAGGGAATACTTGAGTCCGGAGCCGGAAATGGGGAGCTTACCACTCACGCTAATAATCACTTCGGAATTAAATGTCATGACTGGACCGGAGAAAAAGTTTATCATGACGACGATCGCCGTCAGGAATGTTTCAGAAAATATAAAAATGCAAAATATTCCTTCCGGGACCATTCCTTGTTTTTAGCTAATAGAAAACGATATGCCGGTTTGTTTGAATTAGATCATGATGATTATAAGGGCTGGGCAAAAGGGCTAAGACAGGCGGGTTACGCCACAGATCGCCGTTATCCCGATAAACTTATCGATCTTATTGAAAGATATGAACTTTATAAATTTGACAATGGGAAAGCTCCTCGAAAAGCTGCCACTTATTCTTCCAATACCCAGGCAAATGCTGCCCAACACAAGGTAATTAAAGGAGACACGCTTTACTCCATTGCCAAAAGATATAACACAACAGTTGAACAGATTAAAAAAGCCAATCGTCTCAATGGAAATACTATCTCCATTGGGCAGGTTTTAGAAATTAAATAGGAAAACATTTTATGATTTATAAGAGGAGCAGTGAACTTTTTGCGAATGCGAAGAAAGTAATTCCCGGCGGTGTAAATTCTCCGGTTCGGGCTTTTAAAGCCGTGGGTGGCGATCCCATTTTTATCAAAAAAGCAAAAGGAGCCTACATTTATGATGAAGATGGAAATAAATATATAGATTATATCAATTCATGGGGCCCGTTAATTTTGGGCCATGCGCACAAACCCGTAGTAGATGCGGTAATTGAAAAAGCGAAAAACGGAACTTCTTTTGGGACACCTACTGAAATTGAGACAAAGATTGCAGAGCTCGCTGTAGAAATGGTGCCTAATATTGATAAAATTCGCATGGTGAACAGTGGAACCGAAGCCTGTATGAGCGCGGTTCGGCTTGCCCGTGGCTTTACCGGAAAAGAAAAGATCATCAAATTTGCCGGTTGCTATCACGGCCATAGTGATTCCTTCTTGATCCAGGCGGGGAGTGGCGCCATGACTTTTGGAACACCAAATAGTCCCGGGGTCACGCAGGGAACAGCCAAAGATACTTTGCTGGCGAGCTACAACGATCTTGAAAATGTAAAGCAACTAATCGAAAATAACAGGGACCAAATTGCCTGTATTATCATTGAGCCAGTTGCAGGGAATATGGGATGTGTCCCTCCAAAAAAAGGATTCCTGGAAGGTTTAAGAAGACTCTGTAATGAAACCGGAATACTTCTGATTTTTGATGAGGTCATGACCGGTTTTAGGCTTGCTGCCGGTGGTGTACAGGAAAGGTTGGGTGTAAATGCAGATATTATTTGCTTCGGAAAAGTAATCGGCGGTGGTTTGCCCGTGGGTGCTTTTGCCGCGAGAAAAGAGATCATGGATTATCTTGCCCCCATCGGACCGGTGTACCAGGCGGGAACTTTAAGCGGGAATCCACTGGCAATGGCAGCCGGATTAGCCATGCTTACTGAACTTCATAAGAATCCTAAAATTTTTGAAAGTATCGATAAAAAGACTGAATATTTACATCAGGGAATTGAAAAAGCCCTTAAAAAAAATCAGGTGCCGCATACAATCAATCGGGAAGGTTCGATGATTTCGGTACATTTTTCTGAAGAACCGGTGACAGATTTCGATTCTTCAGCTAAAGCAGCCTTAAATGGAATTTTCAATAAATTTTTCCACGGAATGCTGGAGCACGGAATTTATATCGCGCCCAGCGCTTTTGAAACCTGGTTTATAAGTGAAGCCTTGTCTTATAAGGATCTTGATAAGACGATTTCCGCAGTAGGGAAAGTGGCGAAGTTGCTTTAAAAGTCCAATCAAACCTCCCAGGTTTCCGAAACCTGGGAGGTTTTGCAGGGCAACATTTTAGTAGGATAATTGGGCAGTAAAAAAAGGATTAAAACTTTAGTTTCCTGAAGTAGTAGTCTTTATCCTCTTCGGTAATTTCACGAACCACCTTGCAGGGATTACCGAATGCGATCACATTCGCCGGGATGTCTTTAGTCACCACACTGCCAGATCCAATCACGGCATTATCCCCAATGTTAACTCCCGGATTGATCACCGTGTGGCCACCAATCCAAACCCCATTCCCAATAGTGACGGGAATGGCGTATTCTATAAATTTATTCCGTGGTTCCTGATGCACCGGGTGGCCTGCCGTAAAAATGCTCACGTTTGGAGCCATCATTACATTATCCCCAATTCGCACTTTGGCACAATCGAGAATAATAAGATTATAATTACTGTAAAAATTGGAGCCTACAAAAATATTATAACCATAATCACAGCGAAATGGAGGTTCAAAATAGAAGCTCTTTTTGGTTCCTCCTAAAAGCTCCTTCAGAATAGTGTTGCGCTGTTTTATTTCTTTAGGATGTGTATGATTAAAATCGAAAAGCAATTCTTTCGCTTTCAAACGTTCCTCAGAAAGTTCTTTTCCCATGGCAAAATATGGTTTTCCGGCCAGCATTTTTTCTTTTTCAGATTCCATTAAATCATTATTTAATTACATCATTTTCAATAATTCTTCCAGGTAAGATCGCGAGTTGGAAAGCCTGGGGACTTTATGCTGGCCCCCAACTTTATTATGCTTTTTCAACCAGTCATAGAAAAGATTTTCCCTGGCCTGGTGAACTTTGGGCATGTTCAGCGTCATGTTGTTATACCTCTTGGCTTCGTAATCACTATTCACTTCCTGTAGCGCCAGGTCTAATTGTTTCTGAAATTTGTCAAAATCTTTGGGTGGCGTTTTAAATTCTATAATCCATTCATGGGCACCTTTTTCCCTGCCCTCCATAAAAATAGGAGCCACCGTATAATCCATAATTTCGCAACTGGTCACTAGGGAAACTTTTTTTAAGGCAGATTCAGCGTTTTCGATGATTAGTTCTTCCCCAAAAACATTAATATGATGCTTGGTTCTTCCGGAGACTTTTATGCGATAAGGATTTGTGCTGGTAAAACGCACCGTATCACCAATTTTATAGCGCCAGAGTCCGGCATTGGTCGTAATTACGATGGCATAATTTTTACCAATTTCAACTTCACTAAGCGGAATGGCTTTTTCTTCCTCTTTTCCGTAGAGGTCCATGGGAATAAATTCGTAAAAAATACCATAATCCAGCATTAAGAGAAGATCTTTATTGTCGTTACGTTCCTGGCAGGCAAAAAATCCTTCGGAAGCATTGTAGATCTCATAAAACCTGAAATCTTCATTCGGCAAAATCTTTTGAAACTGTGGTGCGTAGGGTTCAAAACTCACACCCCCATGAAAATATACTTCCAGCTGGGGCCAGACTTCAAAAAGATTGTCCTTACCTGTGGTCTCGAGTACATTATTCAGCAAAACCAGCATCCAGCTTGGAACACCCGCTAAACTGGTCACTTTTTCATGAATGGTTTCATTAACTATCGCCGGCATTTTTATTTCCCAGTCATGCATAAGGGAAACATCATTACTTGGCGTACTGCTGAATTCTGCCCAAAATGGCATATTATCTATGAGGATGGCACTAAGGTCACCATAGGAAGTTCCATTTTCCCGATAGATTTCTTTGCTTCCACCCAATCTTAAACTTTTACCCGTGAACATTTGCGACTGCGGATTGTTGTTGAGGTAAATACATAATAAATCCTTTCCCGCAGCATAATGACAATATTCCAGGGAATCGTCACTCACCGGAATAAACTTGCTTTTGGCATTCGTTGTCCCACTGGATTTTGCAAACCATTTAATAGGCGTAGGCCAAAAAATATTGTTTTCGCCACTCCTGCTCCTTTCTATACAATTCTCCAGGTCTTCATAACGATGAATAGGCACCTGCTCCTGAAACTGGCGATAGTTTTTTATTCCTGAAAAATGGTATTTATTACCTATTTCAGTATTTCGGGCTTTAAAAATTAGATCTTTAAGAAGTTCGTTTTGAACCTCATGGGGATATTTAATGAACAATTCCATTTGATGGATCCTTTTTTTAAGGAACCATGAAGCAACGGAGTTAACTAGAGGAATTGGCATTTTTAATAGTATATTTAGGCTTCAAAATTATTGAGAAACCCTGTTTTTCGTTAAAAATAAACGAAAGTTTGGTGCTGGCAAAAATTATTCATTCAGCCATAAATAAAATTTCATGAGATACGAAGGCGTCTTAACAAAAATGCGAACCGAATTATTGGAAACCGTGCAATATTACCTGGTTTGGGATCATGATTTTATAAATATGAATCAGTTACTGGATAAAAAGTTAAGCATTAATTTTTTAAGGTTTGAATGTTTGAATTGTGGACTCCAAAAAAAGATATTTAGACAGGGTTATTGTTACGATTGTTTCAACTCTATTCCCCAGGCGGGAAATTGGGTGATAAGCCCGGAGTTGAGCAAAGCCCATTTGGATGAAGAAGATCGTGACCTGGAATTTGAAAAGCGCTCACAACTACAACCCCATGTGGTTTATCTGGCCAATTCCAGTGACGTTAAAGTTGGTGTGACCAGGAAAACTCAAATCCCAACTCGTTGGATCGACCAGGGCGCGCATGAAGCCATTGAAATTGTAGAGGTTCCCAATAGATACCTTGCCGGAATCACTGAAGTTGCTTTGAAAGATCATGTGAGCGACAAAACGAACTGGAGAAAAATGTTAACCAATGAAGTACTCGATCTTAATCTTCAGGAAGAACGGGAAAAACTGAAAGAATTTATTCCAGCTGAGGCTAAGGATTTTTATCTGGCTAACAGCAAGGAATTGGAAATTAAATTCCCGGTACTGCAATTTCCGAAGAAAATAAAAACGCTTAATCTCGCAAAGAATCCTTTCTACGAAGGAGTCTTAAAAGGCATTAAAGCACAATATCTCATTTTTGAGGATGGCACGGTCTTCAACGTTCGCGGCCACGAGGGTTTTGTTGTAGAAATGAATATTTTTTAATTTTCTCAAATAATATTCTTTGAAATCATTGAGACCCTGAAACCAGTTACTATTGACGTATGTTTATTTGGTCTCGTAATGACGAATGCTTTGTCACATTTAGCGGAGTCGAAATGTGCAAGCAGGATTTCAGTACATTGGTTATTGCTAATTGTTCATGAGATTCCTCCCTTTGGTCGAAATGACCTGGGTGATATTCTTTTAATTATTTATTATTCTGAAGCATTTAATAGTGGAAGTCATTCCGAACGCAGTGAGGAATCCCATGGAGAGACTGCTTGATTTTCGTTTTTTTCTTTTCCATTGCTGAATCCTTCGTCTTTGCTCAGGAAAAACAAAAAAGCTAGTCTGCAGTTTCTCGTTCACCCGTAACGGTTTAAATCCTAAAAGAATTGAACTCGCTTCGCTCAAACAGCAATTCTTTTGAACGAATTTTGCACCTACGGGTCCCGAATCCGAAACTGAGGACGTTTCCCTGGTTGTCACTGCGACGCTTTGTTTTATTACCATTGAGGTATTTATTTACGTAGTATAGACCCTGAACCCAGTTCAGGGTGACGATCTGATCTTTAGAATTGCCGTCATGCTGTCCCGAGCTATCGGGAGGTTTCAGTATCTCATTAGATATTCTAAAAAATACGTCAATTTCCTACGCTAGATAAAGATTTTTATCACGGTCTCAGGATGATGAAAGTGATATTATTTTAACTTCCAACTTCTCACCGCTAGTTGTTCCCAGTAGTATCCGTTTTCTTTTTATTGTTTTTCAAAATTCCCCCTAAAATATTCTTCGCGGCATTCTGAACCTGCTCCTGATTGGTTTTATTGATCGAATCCCTTTTTGTTTGTGGAATCGTTCTCGTGGAATCGGTTGCTGTTTTGGTGGAATCGGTCGTGGTATTATTTCCTTTATTAATCATTCCGCCAATTAAATTGCCTAGCGCATTTTCCCCTTTTTCCTGAAGTTTACCTTTTTGTTTTGCCACTATTTGCTGCGTAAGGTTATTCACGGCCTGTTGCATATTCAGGTTGATCTGCGGATTTTGAAAATTTCCTTTGATACCAACAGGTAAAGCAACTGTCATATTTTGGAGGTCGTTCCCGCTTAACTGGCTCAATGTATTTCCAATTTGCGATCCCAGATATTTCGCCGGAACATCCAACGATAAATTATAATTCATGTTCATATCAAATCCATGGCTTCCGGAAACTTCTACATTAATTCCCTTTACATCAAAATTGAAAGGAGCGATCTCAACCTGCCCGTTATTAAAGGTGAGCTTTGTCTTCAGCTTACTAAGATCTATATCATTGAAATTGACAAAATTCAACTTGTTATCCAATTCAGCCAGAAGTTTCGCTTTTTCAGGATCAATTTCCGCAGTAAGTAATTCAGCTAAAGCATTTCCGGCTAAAGAAGCCATTTGCGGCGTAAGATCATCATTAAGATTACCGGATAATTTAAGCGTAGATTGAATTTTTCCCTTTAAAGCGGTAGCGATTGGTGCTAAATTCTGCATCATTTCCAAGCCATTAAAGGAGGAAGCAATATCGAGTGAATTTAGATCGAGATCCATTTCAAAAGTAGGTGTCTCATTTTTTGTTGAAACCAGCCCGTTAAGACCAATGGAGCCATTAAAAATACTGGTTGAAATATTCTCCAGTCTGGCCGTTTCATCCCTAATCACCAAAACACCTTTAGCGTTCTTCAGTTCTAAATTGTCATAAAGAATGGTATTGGCATTAAAATTTAACACGATATCCAGGAATGAAGGAATTTTAATCGCTTCTTCTCCGGTTGTTTTTGAAACAGTTTTGGTGGTTCCTTCCTCGGTCTTTTGTGTTACTTCTTCCGTTTTGGCAATCATAAAATCATTTACACGGAAAGTATTAGATTTCGCCTGAAATTCTCCTTTAAGCTGTTGATCTGTAAATAAGAAGCCCATCAGGTTTTGTAGTGTTCCCGAAGCTTCCAAATCGGTCCTCCCGGTAGTAAGGGATAATTCAGGAATTTTTACATTTCCCTGATTAAAATACATGTTGGCTTTAGAAATCTTTACTTCATTGGGAATCTCCGGCGATCTATAACTAAAATTGGTGATCGTAGCGGTACCGTTACTATTTACATTTTGATATTGTTCTTTTTCGATAGAGTTCATATCAAAACTGGTTCTAATATCAGCATTTAGAATACCATTAAGATCCTGTTCCAGTTCAAGTGGATAGGCCTGGCTCAAATTGGCAAGATTTACAGTTCCTTTTAGTTCCATGTTTACGAGCATATTTTCCGTGAGATTGCTCACTTTCCCATTTATGGCAAATTTGTCCTGTTCAATTCTAAAGGTGGCATTGCCAATATTCAAATAAGTATCTTCTACCAGGCCGGTGTCATTCATCAGCTCCATGGCCAGGTTGATATCCTGCACACTTTTGGGAAGATCTGGATATTTGAAGGAAGCATTGTCTGAACTTATTTTGATATCCAATTTTGGAATATATGTGTCATCCACGGTTCCAAAGATTCTTCCATTAACCACAAAATCACCGCTGGTATCCACATTTTCAATATTTTTGGCATAAGTTTCCGGAATCACCGCGAGGAAATTTTTAAAATCTGAAGAAGGCGTTTTAAAGCTGATATCCATTTCCTGGTTATTTTCATTTACCTGCACAAATCCGTCAAAAGTTAAAGGCAGCTGATTGATCTTTGCTTCATTTTCTAAAAAGGTATACCGCATATTTTCCAAATCCATTTGGAAAACGGCATCCAGAACCACATTATGCTTGTTGAGGTAATTCACGCCATCAAAATCGAAACTTACCATAGCTTCTGAATACGTATCAAGTTCAGAAGTATCCAGGGAAAAATCCCCGGTGCCTTCGTGATTAAGATGTAGCACATCCAGTGCAATTTTCCCTTTTTCGTCTACATATTTTACCCGGGAATCATTGATCTCATAATGTTTGAGATCCAGACTAAATGCTGAAGCGGTATCTGCAGGCGTTTGCGTAGCGGTTGAATCGACTTTGGCAATATCATAATTTGCTCTGCCTAAAGAATCTATTTTAATGTTGATAAAAGCATCGTTCAATTTGAGCTCATCAATTTTTTTGGGTTCGCTGCTGCCTTTGAACAATTCTTTTATGGACATTTCCAGTACTACTTCTTTACTTTTGGCCAGCGTATCCCCGGCAAAAGGAGCATTGTTCACCACACTCAAATCATCAATCACCAGCGTTGCCTGCGGAAAACTGCGGAACATGCTCAGATTAATATCTGAAAACTCAACTTTAGCGTTTACATTATCGTTGATGGTTTTCCTGAGTAAATCTTTTAACTGCGATTCAAATATATAAGGTGCAGCTGCAAGTAAGATCACCAGGGTTAGCACTACAAATCCAAAAATTTTTAAAGCTTTTTTCATTTTTCTATATAATTTTGGCTGAATGTTTCAGCGGGTCATTCAAAATTTAACTCTTCTGCCGGTTTTAAACTGAATTTTTTCCGAAGCGCATACACTGCCGCATATAAAAACGGAGTATCACATACCGCCACCAGCACTTTAAAAAGAAATCCGCTAAGTAACAGTCCGCCAAAAAGTTCCCAGCTTATTTTCCCAAAACTACAGAGCAAAAACAAGACCGAAAAAGTATCCGCAAATTGGGAAAGAAAAGTAGAAAAATTATTCCTGATCCATAAATGCCTGCCCTGGGTAATTTTTTTCCAAAAGTGGAAAAGTTGAATATCGATATATTGGGCGATCAAATATGCGACCATCGAGGCAAAAACCGCAATGGCGGTAGCACCAAAAACCCGGGTGAATAAGGTATCGCCAATTGGGGACCAGTTGGTTGCCGGAGCATACTCTGAAATTACAATAATTAAAAGTGAAAAAAATGAGGCAAAGATTCCAGCGGTGACCACCTGGTTCGCTTTCCGTTTCCCGTAAATCTCGCTAATAATATCTGTAATTAAAAAAGTGATAGGGTAGGGCAGGATCCCAACCGAAATCTCAAACCTGTAAATTCCAAAAAAATCCCAGTAAAAGAATTTTTGAAAAATGAGGTTCGAAACCACTAGGGACGAAATAAAGAGTGCGCTTAATATCAAATAAATATGCAGTGCCCTCGACTTATCTTTAGAATTAAGTTCTGCCAAATTTTTTTATTAAGTCTTCAGGCAAAATTAAGGGTATGTGCTTTTGTTTTGCTTAATTTGCTGTGAAATTATTTTTTCCTACTTCTTAAAATTCTCTTAATTCATTTTGGATCTCCCGAAAACAGTCACAATAGCGCTTGGTAGTAACCTGGGTAACCGCCTTCAGTTCATGAATATTGCCCTAAGACGAATTCATGAAGAAATAGGCTGGGTTAGGGAATTATCCGGGGTCTATGAAACCCCGGCCTGGGGTTTTGAGGGCAATACCTTTTTGAATGCCTGTATTTTGGTTTCTACCCGATTGAGCCCCGATCTCGTTTTGAAAAACTTATTAAAGATAGAAACGGAACTTAAACGTGACCGGGGCGATAAAAGCGCTTATCAAAACCGGACTATTGATCTTGATATCCTGCTTTTTGAGGAAGAAATAATCACTTCTGAAAAGTTAACAATTCCACATCCGGGAATTTCTACCCGAAATTTTGTGCTTTTTCCACTAAGGGATATTGCGGCAAATGAAATTCATCCAATCCTAAAAAAACGGATTTCTGAACTTTTAAAAGAAAGCAGTGATAATTCAAAAGTTGAGTTAACGCGACTGAAATTAGAGAAACCTATCCAAACGTATTCTTTTCCCCAAAGAAATTATATCGCGGTAGAAGGAAATATAGGGGCAGGAAAGACCAGTTTTTCTACCATGATCTCTCAGGATTTTAATGCCAAACTTATATTAGAACGTTTTAAGGATAACCCTTTCCTGCCCAAATTTTACGAAAATAAAGAGCGGTATGCCTTTCCGCTGGAAATGTCTTTCCTGGCTGATAGATATCAGCAGCTTTCAGATGATCTTGCGCAGTATGATTTGTTCAGGGATTTTGTAATTTCAGATTATGATGTTTTTAAATCGCTGATATTCGCCCAAATTACCCTGCAGAAAGAAGAATATTCGTTATATCACAAGCTTTTTCATTTGATGTATAAAGAGCTGGTAAAACCGGAACTTTATATATATCTCTACCAGTCTACAGATAGGCTGCTGGAAAATATTAAAAAAAGGGGACGGGATTACGAGCAGAATATCCAGGCGGAATATCTAAGCAAGATTAACCAGAGTTATTTGAATTTCATAAAAACCCAGAAAAATATGCAGGTAAAGATTGTGGATATTTCCGGGATGGATTTTGTGAACAACCGCCACGATTATTTACAATTACTGGACAAGATCAACCAGTAGTGAACCTAATTTTCGAAAAGAGGTCCCAAAGTACCACGCCTGCGCTTACTGAAATATTGAGCGAATGTTTACTGCCTTCCTGAGGGATTTCAATAACCCCGTCGCTTCCAGAGATCACTTTTTGCTGTACACCTTTGATCTCATTTCCAAAAACCACGGCAATTTTTGAATTATTTACCGGTAAAAATTCATGTAAAGAAATTGAATTTTCTGCCTGTTCGATGGCATAAATTTCTATATTTTCCTGCTTTAATTTTTTCACCACTTCTAAAATATCTTCAAAGTGTTCCCATGCTACAGTTTCCGTAGCGCCTAAAGCGGTTTTCTGAATGTCTTTATGAGGCGGAGTGGCCGTGATCCCACAGAGGTATATTTTTTCAATAAGGAAAGCATCGGCTGTTCGAAATATGGAGCCAATATTATTAAGGCTGCGCACATTGTCCAGAATTACGATAATAGGGGTTTTGGCCGCTTCTTTAAATTCGGATATCGATTTCCGGTCCAGTTCAGAATTTTTTAATTTTCTACGCTTCATGCCGCAAAAGTATAGGAAAATTTTTCGGCTGAAAAGTGTCTCAAAATTAAATTAGTACTGAGCATTTATTAATCAAATCAGCCTGGCCGGGTAGAAAACTCACTTAAGCTTAAAACAGAAAACAAAATAATGAACAATAAAATTAAAGCTATCATCGAATATTTATTTCAGGAGTGAAGATTACCTGAAGAATATAGGGATTCCTAGCGTCTAAATTACTAAATTAAGGCTGCTAAGTAATTGATTGTTCAAAACTTAACCAGTTAATTGCTTTATATAACCAATTTGATAATTTATGGATGAACCTAAAAAAATCCCTCACCTAAAACCCAGGCCTTCCCATGCTGAAGATCTTGTTGACCATTATTGGGGAAGTATGAATTATGTTTTTAGCCTTATAAAAGCCTCTGAGTTAAAAGCAGGTTTAATTCTTTCATTTTATGGGATTCTGCTTAATTTTATTTTTCAGAATTTATCTGTGGCTTATGCAACTTCTGAAGATAACGTTTGGTTTTTCCTTTTTTCAGCAGGATGGTTTTTTTGTACGGTGATGTCTATTTATTTTAGTATTCGCTGTTTTATGCCGAAAATGGAGAACAAATACGATCGCAATATGTTCTATTTTGGTGATGTGGTGAAAAAGTTTGGCACTATAAAAGAATTCTCTAAAACTTTTTACGAAACGAGCCTGGATGAAGATAAACTTTTCGATCAGCTGGGGCAGCAAATCTTTATCATTTCAAAAATTGCCTCCTTCAAATTTAGGAATGTGAACCGCTCCCTTAAATTTCTTGCCCTTGGTCTGGGAATGTTACTCCTGGTTTGCATAAGCATAGCCATGAAAGACTTTTTTTAGAATTGACCTGCTTTCTACGGAAACCGATAAAGAAAATTGATTTATTATGAAGAATGAAAGGTATATTCTCAACAATATCATTTATTGAACCATCCTGGTAAGTTTTTCAATAAAATACATTTTAAACATCCCTCTATTTTTAACGGAAATTTCACCGCGGTAAGTGCAATCATAATGATCACAAATAAGATCATGCGTACTTTCAGATATATTGATTTTACCGGTTTCTGAAGAGGTTTGCATTCGCGATGCTATATTAACCGTATCTCCCCAAATATCATAAGCAAATTTGTGGGTGCCTACCACACCTGCGACCACTGCCCCGGAGTGAATACCAACCCGTACTTCCAAACCCCCATATTGAAATCTCGGATTATCTTCTGAATCTTTCACGAAATCCAGGATTTCAAAAGCAGCTGCCACTGCTTTTTGCGCATGGTTTGCATCTGAAAAAGGAAGGCCTGCAACAGCCATATAACAATCGCCCATGGTTTTGATTTTTTCAACCTTGTATTTGGCCATAATTTCATCAAATTTAGAAAAATAGAAATCCACAGTTTTAATCAATTTTTCGGGAGGAAGATTTTCGGCAAATTTGGTAAAACCCTTGAAATCGGCAAATATAACGCTTACCATCTCAAACTTTTTAGCATCCACACTGCCGCTATCTTTTAATTCTTTGGCCGTTTCCTCAGGTAGTATATTCAGCAGTAAACGATCGCTTCTATTTTTCTCATTTTCAATAAGGGCACTTGTGCGCTTTATAAAGCGATTACGCCTATAAAGACCAACAGCGAGTATGGCTATAAGGGCTGCGGTGACCCCGGCGGTGATATTAATTAGTTTCTGATTCTTTCTTTCTTCGTTTAAGAGGCCTATTTCTGCCTGCTTTTTAAAAACTTCATTATCTGCCCTCAAACCGGCCATTTCCTGGGCAGAGGTTAAATTTCGAACACTATCCCTATAGGTGATATGGTCTTTATAATATTGATAGGATTTTTCTGTTTGCCCGCTGGCTTCATATAATTGTGATAGTTTGAGGTTAGCATCACTAATCTGATCCTTAAAACCATAAAGCATTGATAATTCCAGGCTTTGTTGTGCAAAATCTATAGCGGTACCGAGATCATCTTTTTCAAAGTAAATTTCAGACATATAGATGAGAAAAACGCAAATAGGGTAAAAATCCCCATTCTTTTCCAAAATATGGGTGGCTTCGGAAAGGTTCTTTTCAGCCATTTCATGATTGCCCATTTTTGCAAAAACCAGTCCTGTATTTCCTAAATTATAGGCCAGGCCTTCCTGGTAATTTTTGTTTTCGAAGATTTTTCCAGATTCCCTGAAATACACCAGGGCTGAATCCAGTTCATCGTGCATAAAGAACTCATCTCCGGTATTAAGGAGTGCTGAGCCTAGTTTTATACTATCAGGAATGGCCCTCAATTCCTTTATGGCAATGCGATAGTAGGAAATTGAACGATTGTGGTTCCCCATGATGGAGTAGGCATCTGCAATGGTTATATTGGCTACCCCAACTTCCGTAATTAGTTTGCGATCCTCGGCAATCTGGGCAGCTTTAAAGTAATTATCCAGGGCATTGCTAAGATCCCCTTCAAGGCGCAATGCATTCCCTGTTTGAATATAACCTGAAAAGAGCAATTTTGGGGAATCAACTTTTTGAGCCGCTTTAATGAGAAGCGTAGAGTAACGAAGTTTTTCTTTAACCTCCAGCTCATTTTCGGCAATCTCCCTTAAAGTATGCAATTTTTCAACTGGGGAAAGAGTGTGTTTTTGGTAAATAGTTTTGAGGCTATCTGCTATATTTTGATCCTGGGAATAGGTATGCTGCCCGATTAAAAATATCGAGAGATAAAAGAGATTACGAAAAAATTTAAGAGAAGTTCGCAAAATTATGGTTTATTCCCAATGTACCTTAATCAATAGTCCTTACCTGAATTTTAGGGTCAATTTGAAAAGTACCATTTCTTCTTTGTTCATTGTTTTTTACCTTAAATTTAATTATGTATTTTTCTTCTTGTCCGTTTGTATTAGCCTGAACTTCCCCTAACACAGTCCCGGGCACATCTCGACTTTCATTAAGTTGATTGGTGCCAAAAACATTATGGCCTCCGTGATAATTTATTGAGGTGATTATCACTTCATCAAGATCGCTACTTGTCGACTCGCCTTTCCAAATAATGAAATCCCCTGGTTCTACTAGTGTTGTATAATCTTCATTAGACATTTCCTGGGTTTCTTCAAAGTAACAGGTAGTACTGGTATTGTCTTTAGTGACTTCCGCAGTTTTAACTTTTAGGATGATAATATGGGTATTTTGAGCTTGTATGAAAGTGAAAGGTGCTAGGGAGAAAAGCAATACTAAGGTGAAGATTAGATTTTTTGGCTTCATAATACTATGTTTTGGTTGGTTCTTTAAAAAAATGTAGGAAATAACGTATTTATCTGAATAACAATATTTTACGCAAAACCAATTTACTTCTTTTTCAATTAATATTATCGTTTTTCATGATTAATAAGATTTAAGAATTATTACAGGAATTAACAAATAATAGAAGTTTAGTTTGTTTCAAATCCTCGTTTTGAGTAATTTCAGACCAATTAAAACCTAACATCTTCAGGTATGAAATTTTTAAAAAATTCCTCAGTCTTAATATTCTTTTTCATCTTCGGAAACACCTTTTCTCAAACGATAAATACTAAAAATACACGCCTGCTTTCCCAGCCGGCAATAAGCCAGTCTAAGATTGCCTTTATTTATGCGGAAGATCTCTGGACAGCTAACCTCGATGGTTCCCATCCACAAAGGATCACTATTGATGAGGGTGTGGAGAGCAATCCGGTTTTTTCTCCAGATGGCAAGACGATCGCTTTTTCTGCTGAATATGATGGAAATCAGGATGTTTTCACCGTTCCTGCAGAAGGAGGGATCCCAAAAAGATTAACCTGGCATCCTTATCCCGATATGGTTCGCGATTTTACTGTAGATGGGAAAAAAGTACTTTTCGCTTCCCAGCGGGATATTTTTACAAACCGTTATGCCCGCTTGTTTGAAGTAGATATGGAAAATGGAAATGTGGAACCGCTAAAAATCCCCAACGCTTTTTGGGCAAAATATAATACAACCGGGGATCGTATTGCTTATACCCCTATTTCCGACAGGTTTACTCAATGGAAAAATTATAGAGGTGGTACGGCAACGAGGATCTGGATCTATAATCCTGATAATTATGAAGTAGAAGAAATTTCGAAACCGGAAACTGGAAGTAATGATTCCCAACCAATCTGGCTGAATGGGAAAGTATATTTTAAAAGTGACCGCGATGGGGAATTTAATTTATTGAGTTATACGTTTAGCGACTGTTTTATACTTTCTTGAAATATTGGATTAGCGGTCACCATTCTTTCTATTGTTTGGTGAAAGATACTTTGTTTACTCTGTGAGCGGTTTATCCTAAAACAGAACTCATCAAAGTAGGATTGGATATGCCATTTACTTACATGGGTCGGAATAGCCCTCAACCAAGATTTCAATTGCATTATAACGATATGTAGTTCCTTGA
>NZ_QEYO01000039.1 GCF_023718305.1 Gramella sp. AN32 | reverse complement strand
GCTTTATTTCCAGCACCAATTTTTAAAACGGCCACACATAGAGTTCGTATTAAATTTAATATAGATAAAGATTCCTGCCCACGTTAGCACAAGAAATTAATGGAGTTCTTCATATGGTGAATTGTGCCTAACGGGAATCTGCACAACAACCCCATTTTTATAAAAATAGTATCTTCTCGTGTAGTATAGGTCCATTAGGCGAATTTTGGAGAACTGCAATTTTGGGACTTGAAGATTGGGGATGCATACAAGTAGGCTTACAAGGGCTAGAATTGGACGGTAAATGGTCATCGTTGTAGCGCATATTTATTAGTTCATACCATAAAATGGAGATTTTCCATCTAATTGGTTATTTTTAGCTGTTCGGAGTATTTTTAAAATTCTTAGCGCTATCTCAATTTCCCATCTGTGAACTTATAAAAGGAATTTTTGGGGCTAAGAAATAACCTGTCAAACTTGCGAATAAGATCGGAATAAAATATGAAAACCCAGTTAGAGTTGCTAATAAAATCGTTGTACTCATAGGCGTACGAGTAACACAAACATTAATTCCTGCCATACAACTTATAATTGCCAAGGTAAGATTAGTACTTGGAAATAATTGATGGATTATCAATCCCAATGTTGCTCCAACAAAAAATAATGGAATAATAAAACCACCTCTCCAACCCGAAGTCACAGTAATGGAAATTGCCACTATTTTAAAAAACAAAATTAAAAGTAATAGGTTTATATTAAGATCATTTGCCAATAGTTCATTTATTTCATGATGACCAAAATATCGTGTTATTGGAAGATAATAGGATATTATTCCAAGTAAGATTCCACCAATTAATGTTTTTATGTAGATTGGTATTGGTCGCTTTTCAAATAGGTGTTTGAAAAACTTAACGCAATAAATAAATCCCCATCCTATAGCAGTAGCTGCCATCGCGAAAAGGATTGCACTTCCAAAATCTAACACTCCAGAGTATTGATAAGTTGGTAAGTCCCAAACAGCGCCAAGCCCAAGGTGAACGATTAATGCGAAAATCACATAACTAAAACAACTGGCAACCAAGGCAGGAATGATTGCCTTATAATATTCTAGCGCATGTTTATGATGTAAAATTTCTAATGAAAATAAACTTCCTCCCAAAGGTGCACCAAATAAAGCAGTAAATCCAGATGCCATTCCAGCAATACTTAAAGACCTCAATTCTTCACCTTTCAGTCTAAATATTTTACCCAGCCAAGTGCCTGTAGAGCCTGTTACTTGTACCAAAGGAGCTTCTGGTCCAAGACTTCCTCCAGATGCAACACAAAGTAATGATGACAAAATCATAGAGGGATTATTTTTGGGATCAAGTTTCCCCTTATTGAATTTAATATTATCTACGATCAAATGAATTTCTCCCGGGTCACCAATAAAGTGAATAATTAATCCTGCTAAAAGCCCACAAATGGACATCACGAGAATAACTTGCCACCCTTCAAAAATGGCAATTTTATGCGTTAAAAATTCAAGTATAATCCAATATATTCCTGCGATAAACCCACCAATTAAACCTAGAATTGCCCATAATAAAAAAGTTCGACTAAATACGAACGGATTAAATCTAATGGGTTGATCCAAAATATTTAAATACGTTATTAATTTTCGTTTTCTTTTCAGCTTCACCTAATAAATTTTGGCAAATATAGTACTCTTAAATATGTCTTGTCCGGAAATATTGGAGCTAACGGTCTTCTTTACTTTATCACCGCTATTTACAAAGAAACAAGAGGAGAACAAAAACGGTCTTTGGAATAGCAGTTCCTTTCTACCATTTTTATTTAAAGTTGAACAAGTTGCCTACGGTTCATAACCATGAATTTTCTTCAACCAAGATAATGGATGAATGGATATCACCGATTATAATACCCTACCCTATTCGCCTAAGGGAGATGACAATTTTAACCCTTCGGTATCACGTCAAGCCGAAGGAAGTGACCCACCGGGGATTATAACCTTATCTAAAATTGCGAAAAAGGTTAGATAGTACAAATTCCTTATTAACCACTAAATATACTAGTTTAATTGAACGGGGCTTTTTGGAGCAAATTGGCTTGATATAAATTAGTCGCCGAATGGAGTAATTGAAATTTCAAAAACGGAAAGCAAAATTCTTTTTAGGGTTTATTATTGTTTCATTAAGAATGTTTTAACACATAAGATTCTATGTGTATGTTTAACGGCTTTATTATAAATGATTATGAAATAATTTAAGTAAATTTAACATTACTTTATAATTTTTTTCGAATTTTAATAAATTTTCTAATGTTTCAAGGTATCAAAAACTTTACAATAAGGAAAAGTAAAAAGCTTTTCAAAGATGAATCTTCTCAGAATTTATCAGACCTGAATAAAAGCAGAAAGTTATTACGAACCGTTTTTGATACTACTAACCAGGCCATAGCAGTATTTGAGAGCATTTATAACGAGAATGGAACTATTAAAGATTTTAAGTTCATTAAAGTGAATAAAGTTCTCTTGGAAATGTATATGGAATCCAACCCTCTAGGTAAAACTTATTTGGAGACCTCCCAATATGGTGTTGAAATGGGAATATTTGATGCTTTTAAAAATGTGATGGAAACGGGCAAGGGCCTGGATAAAGAATTCCATTTTAATAGGGATGGCAACAATAGATGGTTTCGAATGACAGCAAGGTCGCAAGATAATCTTTTAATAGCGGCGATAGAAGATATTAGTCTCCGCAAAATTGAAACTCAGAAATTAGAAGAAAATTTCAGGTTTAAACAGCATCTGGCACAAGCATCACCTGAAACAATTTTAATTATTAATCTAAACAGTTATTGCGTACGCTATATAAATAAAGATATTTTCCCGGAAGCAGGAATGACGAAAGAGAGAATTCAAGGCACATCTCTTTTAGAGGTACTTCCTTTTATTCACCCGCAAGACCGGGATAAAATTGTCAGTTTGCACAAGAAATTAGTAAAAGCCTCTGATGATGATATTTTAGAAGTCGAATTACGGTTAAAATT
Organism: Gramella sp. AN32; assembly: GCF_023718305.1. Classification (GTDB taxonomy): domain Bacteria; phylum Bacteroidota; class Bacteroidia; order Flavobacteriales; family Flavobacteriaceae; genus Christiangramia; species Christiangramia antarctica. Next base: position 231 of record NZ_QEYO01000039.1, on the reverse strand, counting down.
AAGGAATACTGCCTGGGAATGGTTTAATATCCGTGGCAAAATTTTTGATCGTAAGGATGCCTCCTGGGTAAATGAATATGTGTTGTTGGTGAGGAATATTACCAAACAGAAAAATACCCAAGAAGCTTTATTAAAAGCAGAACGTCTTTCCATTCAGGGCGAAGTTGCTCGTATTTTCGCCCATGAATTACGTAATCCTTTAGCCAGTATCGGAATGGCAACTGATATCCT
>NZ_QEYO01000038.1 GCF_023718305.1 Gramella sp. AN32 | reverse complement strand
TCCAAATCGCTGAATAGCAACCCCACAATTTAGACCAATCCCCATAGTAGACAATCGGTAAACAACCGGTTCAGTCAACACTGCGTTCATGTTGGGCCGTACCGGCCACACGAACGCTTAGTTATTATTGGCAGTAGTTTTTATTTTATTCAAGAATTTCATTTTCAATTAATTATTAAACCAAAAATATTATTGTATATTTACAATAGTATAGGTGTAAAAATACAATTATGGATATAAAAGTAAAATCGGAAGATTCAAATAAAAAGAAAGGTGTAGTATCGGCGAAGGTTGCTAGAAAAGGAAGGAATCCAATTAGTCCTACTAAATTCTCACCTTCTTGGGTAGTTGTTAACTCTAAAGATGCTCCAGGATTTAAAATGGAATTAATAGGTCGTATCAGAGAAGGTGTGAAAAAGACAGATTGGAAGCAATTAATACATTTTACCGGTTCTACTGAAAAAGAGTTTGAACATATACTTCCAGCATCTATTAGTAGTATGCAAAAGAAAACTGTTTATGGAAAAGAAACTTCAGAGCGAATCTATGAATTGGCGAGATTATTTGGAATGGGTTATGAGGTTTTTGATTCTAAAGAAGACTTTAAGAAATGGTTAATGACTCCATCAAGGACTCTTGGGAATAAAATCCCATTTGAACTACTTGATAGTAGTTTTGGTTTTGAAATGGTTGAAAATGAAATTATTAGAATTCAATATAATGTTTATAGTTAATGATTGTCTATCGAGTTGCAAATGTGAAATATAAAGATTTAACACTTTCTGGAATAGGGGCTGAAAAGGTTGGTGGTAGATGGAATAAGGTTGGAACACAAGCTGTTTATTGTTCAGAAAATATTTCATTAGCCTTATTAGAGTATTATATTCACTCTGAAAACATTGCATATTTGCCAAAAAAAATATTAATTGCGAAAATCGAATTTCCAGATGAGTTTGTAATAGAACAATTAAAAGAGCTTCCAGAAAGATGGAATCAATACCCATATTCTTCTAAAACAACAGAAATTTTTACAGATTTAGCAAAAGACCGAAATGTTTTTGCATTACGAGTACCATCTACGATTGTTGGATTAGAATCAAATATTATCTTAAATCCTTTATATAAAGAATTTGGGAAAATAGAAGTTATTGAGTTTATTGAATTACCTATTGATGAAAGACTTAAAAAAGATAAACGAGAATAAAGTTTGATAAATTAATTAAGTATTATTTTTAGGTCGAGTTTAATTACTACCAACGGTCTTTAACGTAAGTGGCGTGGGGTTGGGACGCGAACTTGTCGGCTTTGTTGCTTGTTACTTGATGCACTTTTCACCAAATTGACCGCTATTTGCTGCCGATGTTTGGTACAGTTATTTTATACGTTTCATTACGTTTTCAGTAATTTTATCGCATCTGCTAAATCCAAACTCAAATACACTTTTATCATTGCTTATCTCATATAATTTCTCTTTAAGCCTTTCTTTTGAACGATGTAATCGCACTTTTACATTGGCAACCGTTAAATCCAAAGCAACAGCAATTTCTTTTAAGCTCATTTCTTCTACTTCCTTTAGAATATAAACCGTTTTATATTTTTTATCTAATTGGTCAATGGCATTCTCCAAAAGGTGTTTTGCTTCATTGCGTATCATTTTGTCGTGCGGATTTAATTGTTTTTTGTCAGGTATTTCCAAAACGATATTGTTATCGGAGTTGAAAAACTGGTCGTTTAAATGAATTAGCCTTCCTTTTTCCTTTAAACGAGCCAAGGATTCGTTTATTCCTATTCGAATGAGCCAAGTGGAAAAGGAGGATTCCAATTTGAATTGATATAATTTGGTGTATGCTTTTATATAACTATTCTGCATTAAGTCTTCAATTTCGGCTTCATCCTTTAAATAACTTCGTATTACGCGATATAGTTTCTGGTTGTTCCTTCTTACCAATATCTCATAGAGTTCTTTTTCGCCAGCAAGTATACGTTTGATAACATCATCTTCTTTTATTTTATGCTTGTTGAAATCATTTATGTGTATTGCGTCCATGATCTTGTCTTTAAGGTTTAGATTGAAAAAATCAAAAAAAGTTACAAAATTTTGTATCCTTTTTTGATTCCAACAATCAAACTACTGTAACGAATTTAAATAATCACTAAAAATAAAATTATGGATTCAAATGTGCAATTAGTAAAAAAAGTTTTAAAATATACTTTTGGTTTAGTGCCAATTGTTGCCGGTTTAGACAAATTCACCAATATATTAACCAACTGGAGTCAATATATTTCGGAAGGTTTTGCTGGAATACTACCTTTTGATCCCACTACCTTTATGATGATAGTTGGAGTTATTGAAATCTTAGCAGGTGTTCTTGTGCTTACAAAAACGAAAATTGGCGCTTATGTAGTTTCAACTTGGCTAGTAGCTATTGCATTAACGCTCATTTTTAGTTGGAGTTATGTGGATGTTGCCGTACGGGATTTGGTGATGGCCATTGCTGCTTTTTCATTAGCAAAACTTTCTGAAAATAATTACAGTAAAGCAAATAATTAATTAAAAATGAAAGTAAACGACACCTCTTTATTAACAGAAGACCGTCCTATAAATGGCAATCGTCATGTAGTTGTAAAAAAACCGCTACGTGATGATGCTTTTGTTGTAGATGACGATTTATAAGTAGTACTTATTGCTTAAAATTTTAAAGACATCATCCAAATTTTGGGTCCCGACCTTTCAAACGACAGTATAAAAGATATCCCCAGAAAGATAGCGAAAATGTATGTGAATGAAATTTTTAGTGGTCTGAAAAACAAACCTGCAGTAACCAATTTTAAAAACCCCTTTCAATATCACACCCCCTTTAATAGAGTTACCTATCCCATTTACTTCTTTTTGTGAGCACCATTTTGTGCCTATTCAAGGGAAAGCCAACATTACATATATACCAAAGGATTATGTAATAAGATTGTCAAAAATACATAGACTTATCGATTTTTATGCACGAAGGCCGTAGATATAAGTACGGTTAACTCTACCGATTTTTGAAGAATTATCAACTACACTGAAAACCAACGACATAGGTATGGTCTTGAAAGCAAGCCATAATTGTATTTATTGTAGAGGTAAAAGATTTGGGAAGTTTAACCGTTACATCTGCCTTTACAGGACAGCTGAGTAAAGACACAAAAGTGATGTCTATCTTGCTTGGTTTTAATTCTGACTAACGTCAAATGTTGTTTTGTATTAAACCTGGTAAAAACCCCAAATCTTCTGGTTTGAGTTCCAATTTAGCAATATTTTTTTTGAGTCTGGTTACGATTTTTAATTTGCGCTTTTGG
>NZ_QEYO01000037.1 GCF_023718305.1 Gramella sp. AN32 | reverse complement strand
GGCTTTATTTCCAGCACCAATTTTTAAAACGGCCACACATAGAGTTCGTATTAAATTTAATATAGATAAAGATTCCTGCCCACGTTAGCACAAGAAATTAATGGAGTTCTTCATATGGTGAATTGCTCACAACGGTCTCGGTTATCGCCAGTTGGCGGGTTAAGGGACGCGGATTTGTCAGCTTAGTATTTTGTTGTTGGTCAAGTTAATTATTTTCTTACTAAAGCTGCCGGCTATTGGCGATTAACCGTTGTTGGCTGTAGTTTTTCTTGTTAATATATAATCTTAGTATTTGGCATTTGTTTTTCAATCTCTTTTATTTCAATTTCATCTACTGGATTACCTATTAAAGAAATTTTTTTCAACTTTTCCATTTTTACAATATCGATAGGTAAAGTTTCAATCTGGTTTTTATAGAGATTAAGCTCTTCTAAATTTTCTAAAAGTAGAATTTCGTTTGGCAGTTCCTTTATACTATTAACGCTTAAATGAATTATTCTTAGGTTCGAACAATTTTTTAATTCTATGCATAGTTCTTTTAGGTTAATTGAATCTTGTCTAATATAACCGAGAACTTCTAAATTCTTAAGTTTAGAAAATTGAATTTTCAAATCTGGAATTTGATTATTGCCAAGGTTTAATTGACGGAGATTTTCAAATAAATGAATTTTATTTAAATTGTTTTCAAAATCAAATTCAAACATACTTGTCATATCGAGCTCTTCAACTAATTTGTTCTTTTTATAAAAATCATCTGGAAAGGTTTCTATTTTATTCCACCAAATTTTAAGGATTTTGAGATTATCCAATTTCGTAATTTCATTTGGAAAGGATTGAAAATCATTCATTCCTATATTCAGAACTTGAATCTTATTTAGTTTCTCTAAACCCTCTAAATCAGACAAACTATTTTGTGAAACATTCAATTCTTGAAGATTGACTAAATCGAAAATTTCTGGAGGAAGTTTTTTTAAATTTTGGTTTGATAAATTAAGCCTGAAAACACTATCGATATTTTTTGGAATATCTTTTAGACTATGATAAGTTTTAGTTCGATATAAACTATCTAGTGTTATCTGATTAGGCTCAGCTTTGTATTTTTGTGCATATATTTTATTAATTAATTCCGGACAAGAATTAAGTACTAAAATGCCTAAACTTAAGACGAAAAATTTTCTTATCATTCTTTGAAAAATTACTGCCAACTGTCTCGGTTATCGCAAGTCACGGGAGTGAGGATGCGGATTTGTCAGTTTATTGTTTTTCTTTATTGGTTTTCTAAATTACACTTTTTCTAAAATACCCGTTATTTGCGATGAATCGTTGTTGTTGCGCGTTTTAAATTTCTCAATTTTCTTTTTAGTAATAAGTCGGTTAGTTGAAATTATGATAGTTTTTTAATCAATAATACCCCTGGACAATATCTAAGATTACTAAAAATACAGTGAGAAAGAATACAATTTTTATAGTTCTTCTTTTTTGTTTTATGATAGCCCAACTGGTTATCAAAAATAGGATGAGGAAAATTAAGCCCCATATTAAAACTACTTCACTATAAAGTTCTTCGGATCTATAGTAATAGGGTACTGGACCTTCTCCTCCAAAAGGATAACTTGAGGTTTCCTTTTGAATTGCAACAGTATAATATTCTGTCAAATTTAAAACTGCTAAAATTCCACTTATGATTATAGCAGCTAACCCGAGTAATTTAATTTTCTTTTTAATCGTTTTAATTATTGTTTATCAGTTTTAAAATGCGCTACAACGGTTAGTATATGAAAAGTAGGCGATTTCGAAGCACTAAACTTTCAGTTAAGCACAAAGTTTGATACAAGCCAAAACTCCTAATTTTACTACTATTTCGCCTATTTTTTATATACATTGTTAGCAAATCGCCTTTCTTTTAATTACTGAAAATATTTCTCGCCATAGTTTTTATAGTCTCGTTTTCCAATTTTAGTCCGAGTGGTTGAGAAACATCTTGTCCTTCATTTAAATGTAGTGAAGTATTGTAAATTATACCCAACAAAAAATAGGTTTCTGGAATTTCAATTCCAATACTTTGAGCAAAGTTCAGTTTGTTTTTCGTTCCGTTTGTTTCATCAATAAAAATCCTTTTATTCTCGGTATCAGGTATTTTATCATAAACAAGTTTCTCGATTTGATGTCTGATTCCGAAACAGATTGCTAATGGGTCAATTTTTTCATCTTGATATACATAACGCCTTACCTCTCTAAAAATCTTTTTAAAAAATTTCTCGGGACTTGACCAATCTTGATTTAATTTAAGTGTGTGAAATTCTGCTGATAAATCAACAGAGTCACTATTTGGGTTAAAATGAAAGTAATGAGCATCAACAATGCTTTTTATTAATGCATCTTCTCTATTATAAATTAATTTTAAAAGGTTCTGATTTGCTTTTACATTTATATCTTTAATGTAGTTTACTTTTATTTTAGCATCATTAAAGCAGAAATGGTTGAAAAATAATGGGTCTAAATGCGTTAAAAGAACAGGGAATATTCGCCTCTTTTTTCTTTTCATTTCATCTATAAAAGTTGAAATGTAATATTGAAATGAAATTAAATTTGCATCATCCATATAGTCAAATATTTCATCTATAATCAGGATGCAATCGTTCTTTTTAAAATCTCTTCTTGATTTTAAAAGTAAAGCGATAAAGGTTATTATATCTCGTTGACCATTCGAAATTTCGTGAGCTTTGGGCCAATGAACTATTAGGCTGTTTTTTTCTTCTTTGGGTTTTATGTCAAACCTTTCCTTTACTGGATTAAAGGACGAAATTGTTTGAGTGTAATGTTCTTTTTCGGCTGTATAGAAACTGTATTTACAAGCTTTTTTATAATTAGGCCCTAAATCACTTTTAACTTTTAAAATTTGCCAAGTGGTTAAAAATAAATCCGCTTCATCTTGAATTTCTGAAAACCCAAAAGAACTAATAATATTGGATAATTTGTTAAACTCGGGTAGTTCTTCCATTGAATTTAGCAGATTATCAATTATCCACTTTTTAATTACTACACCTGTTCCTGTTTGTGCATTTATTTGTCCAACATAATCTTCTAGAATGGTGGTATAGCTTTTTAAATTGAATCTTGAAAAATCTATTTCAGTTTCTATTCTATGGAATAGGTGACTTTTTTTAAATATTCCTGAAATGTTATTTAATAATTTGTTTCCATTTACACCGAATGCTTGTTTTAGGGTAGTTGGTGAATAATCGAAATCAATTTTTTGAGGAATCGTCTGGACTAAAACGGTTGATTTTATTTGTAGAGAAGTTTTTGCAAAACTGTAACCATTAAATGACTGTACAGTTGCTTTTGGTTCAGTTTGATTGTTTATAACAAACACATCAAAATCGTTTGTGATTGTGTTTTGATTATCATCAGCTATCAAAACTGTTCCGTTTGATAGGGTAAGTTTTAATTCAGGTCGATTAGTTTGTTTTTTATTAAAATAATCATTGTCTCCTAATTCTATTTTATTGCTTTTCAAAGAGTTAAACGCAATAGCAAATGAGCTTTTCCCAAAACCATTTGGGGCAACTAATATATTAGGCTTATTTGGTGTTAAATCTAGGTCGAACGATTTATTTCCAATTCCCTTTATATTGGTTATCTCAATTTTGCTTATTATCATTTATTCCAATTTGTTTTTAGGTGTTTGCTAACGGTTTGCGGTTATCGCAAGTTACGGGAGTAGGAACGCGGATTTGTCGGCTTACCGTTTTATTTTTTTTGATTTCTAAAATTATACTTTTTCCTCAATACCCGGAATTTGAGATGAACCGCTGTTGTACGCTGGCATTATCTATGCCTTCTGTACTTTGTAGTTTTTGTTGTTGATAATCAGTCCTTTTTTAGCATTTCAGGAACCTTGTCATAATATTCTTGTGAAAGGACTTCTGTCCAAACTGTAGGTTCTTCACCACTATAAAATGCCAAATATGTTACATCACTATCTTTTGTGGATGAATGCCAATGTTCTGTATTTTTCTCACACCTAATTACATCACCTTCTTTTAAAATTATTGGTTTTTTTCCTCTTTCCTGATAATAAGCTTCGCCATCTACAATAACTAAAACTTGCACTGAACTATGCTTATGCCAATCTAATGTTGAGTTAGCCTTAAAAGTGGCTTTGGTTATGTTATAACCTAATTCAGCGTCGTCGTGAATTATTGGATTCAACCAGGCTTCTCCGATGTAATGAGTATTTGGTGCTTTTGTACCTTCTGTATGATATGAAGAAATATTGTAATCAGAACTTTGAGCAAATAGAAATAATGGGGCTAAAAATATCAGTGTAAAAATTAAATTTCTCATAGTTTACTTTTTAAATTAATTATTCTTCTTGTTCCTACCAACCTAAATGCTTGCGTACAACGGTCTTGGTTAAGGCAAGTAGCGTGGAAAAGGACACGTTCTTGTCGGCTTAGTTGTTTTTTCACTTGGTGTCTAAAATAGCACTTTTCACCAGAATGCCCGCTATTTGCGCTTAACCGATGTTGAACTAAACCTAAAGGTAGCTTCAAGCAATCATTAGATCACTATTCACTACCTTTAAGTAGGTATTAACATAAGATTGAAAGTTATGAAAAAAAAGTAG
>NZ_QEYO01000036.1 GCF_023718305.1 Gramella sp. AN32 | reverse complement strand
TACAGGCCCTCTCAATGAGGGTACTACTTTTTTTTCATAACTTTCAATCTTATGTTAATACCTACTTAAAGGTAGTGAATAGTGATCTAATGATTGCTTGAAGCTACCTTTAGGTTTAGTTCAACATTGTATAAAAATAATAGCTGTTTAATTGCTAAAACAAAATGAAAATCATAAATCAAACAGCAGTATAAACCCGAAAAGTAAGTGGATGAAAATCCGCTACTATTCTTATACGTTACCGTTGGCAAACATTAAAACAAAAATAAAATATGAAAAAAATGAATTTAATTTATGGAATTCTACTAATAATTTTGACTTCCATTAACGGGCATGCCCAAGAATATGAATTAGAAGAAAAAATAGTTACTGGAATTTTTGAAGTGAAAGATCAAAATCAATCTGAATTATTTTCATCTATCAATAAATGGATTTCCATAAATTATAACTCGTCTAAAAATGTTATCCAATTAAATGACAAGGAATCGGGAACAATAATAATTAAAGGAATAAATGAAGTGTCCTATGCAAACAATATGAAATCTCTTTATCCAAATAATAAATATATGACGGATAATCTAACAACCCAATTTAATCATTTAATAGAAATCAATATAAAGGATAATAAATATCGTATTATTTATAGGATAACAGATATAGCAAGTGAAGATGCTGGATATAATGATATTGTATTTAAAAATGTTGGTTTTACGGGAGTTAATACAGAAAGTTTAAATTTTTATAATGAAATAATAGATGAGAATTTAAAAAAAGGAATGATTGGAGAGAAGAAAAGAGAAAAATTTAAATCTTTGACAAAACCAATGTTCGAAGAATTGAATAATAATCTTCTTAAAGATGTTAAAGCAACAATGAGATCTATTGAACAGTCCGTAAAATCGGAATCAAAAGACGAGTGGTAATCAACGTTTGCCAACATCGTTTAACAGCAAATATCGGGCATTGTGGTGAAAAGTGTTATTTTAGAGACCAAGTAGAAAACAACAAAGCTGACAAGTTCGCGTCCCTTCTATGTTGTAAATCAAATTTCAGACGACTTTTTTCCTATATTTAACATGTTAGCCTGAAGGGGAATTGAGCGCTGCTGGAGAGCAACTCAACAGCAATAAGGCTTTCGACGATGAATAGAGGTCCCTATTCAACAAGGGACCTTTTTAAATTTATTCATTGTCCTCCATGGCTAAGAAAACTCAAGGTCTTATAGCTTAATCAGTAATTGTAATATTATAAAACAGCCTTCTATTAACAGACTCTAAGGAGCTGCATCGTCTTGTTTAGTTTATATAAATAAGTGCGCCGTAGTCTACTAAATGACAGTCGTGAACGCTGCAGGGACGCGGAAACGGTCACACTTGGAAATAGCTGTTTTATAAATCACTCTGTTAATCCTATTTATATCCCAGTTCATATCTGGTTTGGTTATTCAGGACAAATCTCATCCTGCTCAATATTTTTTTAGTAATGCGTATGATCGCCTTATTGGGTTTCATTCTATGGCCAAGTTTTGAATAGGTGGCTCCCAGGGCCGGATCTTTTCCTATTGCCTTCCAGGAGGCTTCTATCATAATATCCCTGAGAATACGATGCCCTCTGGGAGTGATTTCTCCGATTCTTTCGTTTCCTCCGGAAGAATTGGTAGATGGCACAAGTCCTATGAAACCACATAGCCTGTCCAGGCTTTTGAACCTTTTTATGTTTTCTATCTCTGTGAGGAAAGTTATGGCCGTGATATAACCTACTCCCGGTATGGATTGTAGAAGTTCCATATTTTCCCTATACCGGGCAGTGACAGAAAGTGCCTTGACTTTTCGGTTTATATCGAGCTTTTGCGCATAAAAGTAATGGTACTTAGCTAAATGACCATCCAGGGTTTCCCTGAAAGGGCCAATCTCCATTTCTGTAAGCCATTTGATGAATTTCCTGGTCCAGTTATCCTTGCTCAACTCTTCCGGAATATCAATCCCGCTGCAATAAAGGAAAGATTTGATCTGCGTCTTTGTTTTTGCCAGGTCTCTGGCAATGGTTTTTCTCAAGCGAACAAGGCTCCTATCCGCCAGGGTCTGGAGCGAGGGAATATAAATGGGGGTCAATTCACCGTTCTTTAGCGAACGGGCGATTTTTTTACTATCTCTCGAATCATTCTTTTGAACCTTTTCTTTTCCGGTCGTGGGAATATCTGCAGGGTTCACCACAATAGATTCAATACCCAGGCCCATTAAACGGTAATGAGGCATAAAACCCGCAAAGCCAGCTTCATAAGCACTAAAGTAACTACCTCCGGGATAATTCTCCTGTAGATGGTTGAAGAGGGTTTTAGCATTCGCATTTTGTGAAAAGGTTTTCTGGTAATAAGGATCCATCATAACCGTTACATTCCAGCTCTTAAGGTGCGTGTCGATGCCTACATAAATTTTTTGGCCGGTGAAATCGAATTGTGTACTTTGTGTCTGCATAGGTTTTGGATTTTAAAGTAAGTAAGTGACTAGATATTACTATATTAAAATAACTATCTGAAACTTATGCTTTTATTCTTTATACAAACATAGGGCCTACTCCACGCCACTTGCGTTAAACAAGACCGTTATGCATCATCGAATCTGAACAAAAAATTATTTTAATTGGAAGAAGAATATTATTTTATTTTTAAAAGCTGGAGTTTAGACAGTAATCAATGGTCTATACTAATTGGTTCTATCGGATTTTTACTAACATTAATTGGATTTGCTATCGCTTTTAAGATTTATAAAAACCAAAGAAAAGATAGTGCACAAGATGCTTATGTATTTTTTCAATTATCATTGCCAGATCTAAATAATGCTATTCTATCAACCATACAAAATCTTGAAAATTTTATAAAAAACTTAGAAAATGACAACTTTTCTAATCCGATACTTTCCGCTTCTCTTAATGATAAGTTTATTAATAAAATAAACATCGTTGATTTGGTTAGATATTATAATCAAGAAAAAAAACAGAAAATACAGAATTTAAAAGATTTATTAATTGATGCAAATTTCTTTGGAGATTATCATTCATACTTTACTAATGAGATCAATTTTTTTAGAAATAACTACTTGGAAAAAGAGGCACAGTATTCGAAATGGCAACTTTTGAGAACTAATAAATTTTTCTCTTCAATGGCTGATCAGAACGAAGAGGATTCTTATAAAAGATTTTATGCCAATTGGACAAAAAATTTGAATAAAGATTCAGAAGTGTTTGAACTTAATGAAAAAGGTGAAGCTATAAAAATGATTAATCGTCCCTTATTAATTAAAAAACACCTTATTCCATTAGCTAAGGAAATTGTACCGTTTATTCAATTTAGCGAAAAAGCTAATGAGATTAATTTGATTTCAAATCAAATAATAGCTGCATATGATGATATTGAAGAAATGAAAATATCAATTGAAAAAGTATTCAAAAATGATATTATTAAGTTTAAAGAAATAAATAATCTTTTAGATAAAATCATAGAACAAGACGATGCATAACATCGGTTAAGCGCAAATAGCGGGCATTCTTGTGAAAAGTAATATTTTAGATACCAAGTAAAAAACAACTAAGCCGACAAGAACGCGTCCCTTCTATGTTGTAAATCAAATTTCAGACGACTTTTTTCCTATATTAACATGTTAGCCTGAAGGGGAATTGAGCGCTGCTTCTATGTTGTAAATCAAATTTCAGACGACTTTTTTCCTATATTTAACATGTTAGCCTGAAGGGGAATTGAGCGCTGCTGGAGAGCAACTCAACAGCAATAAGGCTTTCGACGATGAATAGAGGTCCCTATTCAACAAGGGACCTTTTTAAATTTATTCATTGTCCTCCATGGCTAAGAAAACTCAAGGTCTTATAGCTTAATCAGTAATTGTAATATTATAAAACAGCCTTCTATTAACAGACTCTAAGGAGCTGCATCGTCTTGTTTAGTTTATATAAATAAGTGCGCCGTAGTCTACTAAATGACAGTCGTGAACGCTGCAGGGACGCGGAAACGGTCACACTTGGAAATAGCTGTTTTATAAATCACTCTGTTAATCCTATTTATATCCCAGTTCATATCTGGTTTGGTTATTCAGGACAAATCTCATCCTGCTCAATATTTTTTTAGTAATGCGTATGATCGCCTTATTGGGTTTCATTCTATGGCCAAGTTTTGAATAGGTGGCTCCCAGGGCCGGATCTTTTCCTATTGCCTTCCAGGAGGCTTCTATCATAATATCCCTGAGAATACGATGCCCTCTGGGAGTGATTTCTCCGATTCTTTCGTTTCCTCCGGAAGAATTGGTAGATGGCACAAGTCCTATGAAACCACATAGCCTGTCCAGGCTTTTGAACCTTTTTATGTTTTCTATCTCTGTGAGGAAAGTTATGGCCGTGATATAACCTACTCCCGGTATGGATTGTAGAAGTTCCATATTTTCCCTATACCGGGCAGTGACAGAAAGTGCCTTGACTTTTCGGTTTATATCGAGCTTTTGCGCATAAAAGTAATGGTACTTAGCTAAATGACCATCCAGGGTTTCCCTGAAAGGGCCAATCTCCATTTCTGTAAGCCATTTGATGAATTTCCTGGTCCAGTTATCCTTGCTCAACTCTTCCGGAATATCAATCCCGCTGCAATAAAGGAAAGATTTGATCTGCGTCTTTGTTTTTGCCAGGTCTCTGGCAATGGTTTTTCTCAAGCGAACAAGGCTCCTATCCGCCAGGGTCTGGAGCGAGGGAATATAAATGGGGGTCAATTCACCGTTCTTTAGCGAACGGGCGATTTTTTTACTATCTCTCGAATCATTCTTTTGAACCTTTTCTTTTCCGGTCGTGGGAATATCTGCAGGGTTCACCACAATAGATTCAATACCCAGGCCCATTAAACGGTAATGAGGCATAAAACCCGCAAAGCCAGCTTCATAAGCACTAAAGTAACTACCTCCGGGATAATTCTCCTGTAGATGGTTGAAGAGGGTTTTAGCATTCGCATTTTGTGAAAAGGTTTTCTGGTAATAAGGATCCATCATAACCGTTACATTCCAGCTCTTAAGGTGCGTGTCGATGCCTACATAAATTTTTTGGCCGGTGAAATCGAATTGTGTACTTTGTGTCTGCATAGGTTTTGGATTTTAAAGTAAGTAAGTGACTAGATATTACTATATTAAAATAACTATCTGAAACTTATGCTTTTATTCTTTATACAAACATAGGGCCTACTCCCGCAACTTGCGATAGTGTGCCGAGCAAGCAATGACCGGCAATAAATAGTCATTGTGAACTATAATTAAGATGGTAGAACCGACCTACCAGTGTCGTCTTATAGGAGAAGGCATTAAACC
>NZ_QEYO01000035.1 GCF_023718305.1 Gramella sp. AN32 | reverse complement strand
ACTGAAGGGGTTTTGATTATAAAAAGAAGGCGGCGACCTACTCTCCCACGAGGTGCAGTACCATCGGCGCTAACGGGCTTAACTTCTCTGTTCGGGATGGGAAGAGGTGAGCCCCGTTGCTATAGCCACCTTAAAAGGTGTGTTATAAGCGTATCGGGCTTAACACAGTCCTGAATGAACATTCAGCACAAATATCCTGACATATATAAAAGAAACAAAAATAAAGAGAAGCTTTATGCACTAGGTTACTGGTTTCATGAAGCATTTGGCGGCCCTTGGGTTTTGCGCCCCAAGGGCCATCGCGCATCAAGCTTTACGGATGATTAGTACTACTCGGCTATGACATTGCTGCCTTTACACCTGTAGCCTATCAACGTGGTCGTCTCCCACGGTCCTTTAAAGAAATCTCATCTTGTGGTGGGTTTCGCGCTTATATGCTTTCAGCGCTTATCCCTTCCCAACGTAGCTACCCTGCAATGCTCCTGGCGGAACAACAGGTACACCAGAGGTTGGTCCAATCCGGTCCTCTCGTACTAGGATCAGGTCCACTCAAATTTCTAACGCCCACTGTAGATAGAGACCGAACTGTCTCACGACGTTCTGAACCCAGCTCGCGTGCCACTTTAATGGGCGAACAGCCCAACCCTTGGGACCTTCTCCAGCCCCAGGATGTGACGAGCCGACATCGAGGTGCCAAACCCCCCCGTCGATATGAGCTCTTGGGGGAGATCAGCCTGTTATCCCCGGCGTACCTTTTATCCTTTGAGCGATGACCCTTCCATGCGGTGTCACCGGATCACTATGCTCTACTTTCGTACCTGATCGACCTGTATGTCTCTCAGTCAAGCTCCCTTATGCCATTGCACTCTACGCACGGTTACCAAGCGTGCTGAGGGAACCTTTAGAAGCCTCCGTTACTCTTTTGGAGGCGACCACCCCAGTCAAACTACCCACCAAGCACTGTCCTTCCCTCGAAGTTAGGCTCTAAACAAGTAAAGGGTAGTATTTCAACAACGACTCCACGATACCTGGCGATACCGCTTCAATGTCTCCTACCTATCCTACACATCACTTGTTCAAAGTCAATACTAAGCTATAGTAAAGGTGCACGGGGTCTTTTCGTCCCACAGCGGGTAATCGGCATCTTCACCGATACTACAATTTCACCGAGCTCATGGCTGAGACAGTATCCAGATCGTTGCACCATTCGTGCAGGTCGGAACTTACCCGACAAGGAATTTCGCTACCTTAGGACCGTTATAGTTACGGCCGCCGTTTACTGGGGCTTCAGTTCAATGCTTCTCCCCGAAAGGATAACATCTCCCCTTAACCTTCCAGCACCGGGCAGGTGTCAGGCCCTATACGTCATCTTTCGATTTAGCAGAGCCCTGTGTTTTTGATAAACAGTCGCCTGGATCTTTTCACTGCGGCCCCCCCATAAGGGGGGCGACCCTTCTCCCGAAGTTACGGGCCTATTTTGCCTAGTTCCTTAGCCATGAATCTCTCGAGCACCTTAGAATTCTCATCCCAACTACCTGTGTCGGTTTGTGGTACGGGTTGCCTCCACTCGCTTTTCTTGGAAGTCGATCCGCTGGATTATCACGCTGGCCGTAGCTTTTGTGTACTATCGGGGTGTTACCACTCCCTTCAACGCACAATTCCGTCTGTGCGCACCAACTTTTCGCCTCCGTCCGCTTTTAGCGTGGGGCAAGTACAGAAATATTAATCTGTTGTCCATCGACTACCCCTTTCGGGTTCGCCTTAGGTCCCGACTAACCCCCAGCTGATTAGCATAGCTGGGGAAACCTTAGTCTTTCGGTGTGCGGGTTTCTCGCCCGCATTATCGTTACTTATGCCTACATTTTCTTTTGTAATTGGTCCAGCATACCTCGCAGTACACCTTCAACCCCATTACAATGCTCCCCTACCACTCTAACTAATGTTAGAGTCCATAGCTTCGGTAATATGTTTATGCCCGATTATTATCCATGCCGGACCGCTCGACTAGTGAGCTGTTACGCACTCTTTAAATGAATGGCTGCTTCCAAGCCAACATCCTAGCTGTCTGGGCAGTCCAACCGCGTTTCTTCAACTTAACATATATTTTGGGACCTTAGCTGATGGTCTGGGTTCTTTCCCTCTCGGACATGGACCTTAGCACCCATGCCCTCACTGATCAACAACATTTTATAGCATTCGGAGTTTGTCAGGAATTGGTAGGCGGTGAAGCCCCCGCATCCAATCAGTAGCTCTACCTCTATAAAACTAATTAATCGCTGCACCTAAATGCATTTCGGGGAGTACGAGCTATTTCCGAGTTTGATTGGCCTTTCACCCCTACCCTCAGGTCATCCCAAGACTTTTCAACGTCAACGGGTTCGGTCCTCCACTATGTGTTACCACAGCTTCAACCTGCCCAAGGGTAGATCACACGGTTTCGCGTCTACTACTACTAACTAAGCGTTTGCACGCTTTCATCCCCGAAGGATGAACCTCGCCCTATTCAGACTCGCTTTCGCTACGGCTCCACCTCTTAAAGGCTTAACCTTGCTAGTAAAAGTAACTCGTAGGCTCATTATGCAAAAGGCACGCCGTCACCCCACGAAAGGGCTCCGACCGCTTGTAAGCGTATGGTTTCAGGATCTATTTCACTCCGTTATTCACGGTTCTTTTCACCTTTCCCTCACGGTACTGGTTCACTATCGGTCTCTCAGGAGTATTTAGCCTTACCGGATGGTCCCGGTTGATTCATACAGGGTTTCACGTGCCCCGCACTACTCAGGATACTGCTATGGTTTATATCTACTTACCTATACCGGGCTGTCACCGTCTATGGCCACTCTTTCCAAAGTGTTCTAATTCGTAATACAACCAACTTCGCAGTCCTACTACCCCAGCAAGTCCGTAAACTTACTGGTTTGGGCTGTTGCGCGTTCGCTCGCCACTACTAGCGCAATCACTGTTGTTTTCTCTTCCTCCGGGTACTTAGATGTTTCAGTTCCCCGGGTTCGCCCCCGCCTTACGGCGGGTACCATACCTTCAGTATAGTGGGTTGCCCCATTCGGATATTTGCGGATCAATTTGTATGTGCCAATCCCCGCAACTTTTCGCAGCTTATCACGTCCTTCTTCGCCTCTGAGAGCCTAGGCATTCCCCATACGCCCTTATCTAGCTTGTATGCGTTTTGCTCTAATGCTCATGTTCCCCTAACCCAAGAAGTAACTCTTAAATTAAGGGGTATTCTAATGTATTGGTACCCACATTGCTATGGGTACCAGCTTTCTCGTATTCTTTTGTTTCTTTCAATATGTCAATGAACGTTTTTCCCCTCCAACAATAAAGGCTCCCATGGAATGGCCAAACTAAAATACCTAAGGTATTCCCTGGTTGTTTGCCAATCCTATCGCAACCCCTATCTCAGGGCAATAGTGGAGAATATCGGAGTCGAACCGATGACCTCCTGCGTGCAAGGCAGGCGCTCTAGCCAGCTGAGCTAATCCCCCGTTTTGAATTCAGAATTTAGAATTCAGAATTTAGAATTAGAATTCCGTAGCTTCTAGAATTTCCTTTCAATATTTCAATTAATGAACGTCGTACTTCGTATTTCTACACCCGTACTTCTTAATTGTCTCAAGTTTAACTTTAAACTTTCCAACCTTTAACTTTGAATGCAAGCTTCGCTTGCATCGTAGTCTCAGGCAGACTCGAACTGCCGACCTCTACATTATCAGTGTAGCGCTCTAACCAGCTGAGCTATGAGACTGTCCATAATAGCCCTCAGCTCTAAGCTCTCAGCATTAAGCTTTAAGATCCCTCCTAAATACTTACAGCTTACAACTTATAGCTTACTGCTATTTTAATCAAATTGACAATAAGAATCAAGACCCAAAGGTCTAAGCTTTTGAACTTCCCTTACTAATTGTCGCCTGCATGTAAACATGCAAAGCTCTAGAAAGGAGGTGTTCCAGCCGCACCTTCCGGTACGGCTACCTTGTTACGACTTAGCCCCAGTTACCAGTCTTACCCTAGGCGGCTCCTTGCGGTGACCGACTTCAGGTACCCCCAGCTTCCATGGCTTGACGGGCGGTGTGTACAAGGCCCGGGAACGTATTCACCGCATCATGGCTGATATGCGATTACTAGCGATTCCAGCTTCACGCAGTCGAGTTGCAGACTGCGATCCGAACTGTGATAGGGTTTGAAGATTCGCATCCCCTCGCGGGGTAGCTGCCCTCTGTCCCTACCATTGTAGCACGTGTGTGGCCCAGGACGTAAGGGCCGTGATGATTTGACGTCATCCCCACCTTCCTCACAGTTTGCACTGGCAGTCTGGTTAGAGTTCCCGACATGACTCGCTGGCAACTAACCACAGGGGTTGCGCTCGTTATAGGACTTAACCTGACACCTCACGGCACGAGCTGACGACAACCATGCAGCACCTTGTAAATTGCCCGAAGGAAAAGGTGTTTCCACCCCTGTCAATCTACATTTAAGCCCTGGTAAGGTTCCTCGCGTATCATCGAATTAAACCACATGCTCCACCGCTTGTGCGGGCCCCCGTCAATTCCTTTGAGTTTCATTCTTGCGAACGTACTCCCCAGGTGGGTTACTTATCACTTTCGCTTGGCCACCCAGCCCTCAATCGGGCCGGACAGCTAGTAACCATCGTTTACGGCGTAGACTACCAGGGTATCTAATCCTGTTCGCTACCTACGCTTTCGTCCATCAGCGTCAATACATTATTAGTGATCTGCCTTCGCAATAGGTGTTCTGTGTAATATCTATGCATTTCACCGCTACACTACACATTCCAACCACTTCATAATCATTCAAGAACAACAGTATCAATGGCAATTCTACAGTTGAGCTGCAGACTTTCACCACTGACTTATCATCCCGCCTACGGACCCTTTAAACCCAATGATTCCGGATAACGCTTGGATCCTCCGTATTACCGCGGCTGCTGGCACGGAGTTAGCCGATCCTTATTCTTACGGTACCGTCAAACAACTACACGTAGCTGCGTTTCTTCCCGTATAAAAGCAGTTTACAACCCATAGGGCAGTCTTCCTGCACGCGGCATGGCTGGATCAGAGTTGCCTCCATTGTCCAATATTCCTCACTGCTGCCTCCCGTAGGAGTCTGGTCCGTGTCTCAGTACCAGTGTGGGGGATCTCCCTCTCAGGACCCCTACCTATCGATGTCTTGGGAAGCCGTTACCTTTCCAACTAACTAATAGGACGCATACTCATCTTTAAGCCATAAATGTTTAATTATAAATCCAGGTGAATCCATAATACTATGGGACATTAATCCACGTTTCCATGGGCTATTTCCCGCTTAAAGGCAGATTGTATACGCGTTACGCACCCGTGCGCCACTCGTCAGCAAATTAGCAAGCTAATTCCTGTTACCGTTCGACTTGCATGTGTTAGGCCTGCCGCTAGCGTTCATCCTGAGCCAGGATCAAACTCTTCATCGTTAAATCTTAAATATATTCAACAACTACTAAAGAAATTGCTCAAAATGACTTCTTCTAGTCTTAATTCTTATATACTAAATCTTAAAGGCATCGCTGCCCCCAAAATCTATTGTCAATTCAATATGTCAATGAACTTGTCAATTATCAATTAGCAGTTATCAATTAACAATCCTAAAATTGCCCTATGATCATTGCTTATTG
>NZ_QEYO01000034.1 GCF_023718305.1 Gramella sp. AN32 | reverse complement strand
GCCCTCTCAATGAGGGTACTACTTTTTTTTCATAACTTTCAATCTTATGTTAATACCTACTTAAAGGTAGTGAATAGTGATCTAATGATTGCTTGAAGCTACCTTTAGGTTTAGTTCAACAACGTATAACGCAAATGGCGGGTTTATTAGAAAAGTACTAAATTAGTTTCCATAACAAACAAAATCGTTAATCCGACAAAGACGCATCCATAATTCCTCGCCACTTGTCGTTATACGAGACCGTTGTACACAATTCACCATATGAAGAACTCCATTAATTTCTTTGACGTTAGTCAGAATTAAAGACAAACATTTCGCTGAAACGAAAATGATGGAATTACCAAAAGATATTACTGACGAAATGAAAATCCGATTTGACTCGGGTTTTGACCTTGCGAATAGAATTTTGACTGAATTTCTTGATGAAAATGAATACCTAAATCACGAGAGAATTATTCGATGTGTTATCTATCTTTCAGACGGAATTCAAAGTTTTAGACATAATTTGAGTGTTGCAAAATCTGACCCAAGAGATGTTATGTTGTTTGCCGAATATGAACAAATAAAACGTGTTAGAGATTTTAATAAATCTTTTTATGAAAATGGTCTTTAAAATAATGACAATAAATATTATGTACATATTAAGGGACAAAATGATTTACATAAAGTCGCATAATAATGAAGAATGGTAGGTATTTATGCTTATGACAAAAATTTAAAATAAATAAAAAGGATTTAATTAACTGTGTACAACATCGGTTAAGCGCAAATAGCGGGCAATCTGGTGAAAAGTACTATTTTAGACACCAAGTAACAAACAACATAGCCGACAAGTTCGCGTCCCTATTCCACGCCACTTGCGTTAAACAAGACCGTTGTAGCAAATTTTGACGCAACCAATTTCTGCTTTTCACATCTATATATTAAAGATCTACAATGAGAAAATTAATTCTGTTACTTACTATTAGTATTTTCGCTTCATGCTCGAAAAACGATGATTCCATAATACAAGAAGAAAATATTGTTGGGTCTTGGGAGAATTTTCAAACTATTTCAAATGAACAAGTAGAATCAGGAGGCGATGCTAATTTATTTATAAGACAAAAACTAACATTTCTTAATGATGGAACTTTTGATTGGTTGTTTTCTATCGAAAATTCTGATAATGGAAATAATCTGGGATATATCATGCGACAAACTGGAGAATTCCAAATTAATGAAAATTTATTAATAGTAGAATTTGATCGTTATCAATCCGAACAAGATGCAGAGTCGAATAAGTATAATCCTATCCTGCTAAGTAATCTGGTTCTTGTAGATGAAAATATCAATGCGGATTATTCAATAGTATTAAATAATAACAATAATACATTGTTATTTGATTTTCCAAGTTGCAATAATAATCAAAACACTACGTGCCCAGCGGACATAGAATTTACTAGATTCGAGTAGCAAAACTTGCAACAACAACGGTTCATCGCCAATAAGCGGTAGCATTAGAAAGAATATAATTAACTTGACCAACAAACCAATACTAAGCCGACAAATCCGCGTCCTCACTCCGCCAACTGGCGATAACCGAGACAGTTGGGCATAATTTTAAGGAAAAATATGAGTAAGAAAAAAGACGACAAACTAGATGCCTTAATTTTTATTGATACAAACATCTTTTTAGATTTTTATAGAATTAGAAAATCGGATATTTCCATGAAATATTTAGAGGAAATTGAAAAACATAAAGATCTTATCATTACTTCCAATCAAGTTGAGATGGAATTTAAAAAGAATAGACAGTCGGTAATTTTGGACTCAATTAGTGAGGTTAAAAAAATTAAAAATAATGGGCTTCAAATTCCAGCAATTATTTCCAATGCACAAGCAGCAGAGATGATTAAAAAGTCTCAAAAAAATATTGATCAACAACAGAAAAAACTTAAACAGCAGATTGAAAGGATTTTAAAGAATCCAAAATCTAATGATCCAGTTTATAAATCACTTCAAAAATTATTTAAAAATGAATCTCCCTATAATTTAAATCGAGAAAATAAAGTACGTTTTAAGATTAGAAATTTGGCGAAAAAACGCTTTTTACTAGGTTATCCACCGAGAAAAAAATCGGATAATTCAATTGGAGATTCGGTAAATTGGGAATGGATTATTAGTTGTGCTGAGAAATCGGGAAAACATATAATTTTAGTGACCAGAGATACTGACTTTGGTTCATCATACGAAGGAGAATCATATTTAAATGATTGGTTAGATCAAGAATTTAAACAGAGAATTAGTCGAAAAAGAAAGTTGATTTTAACAGAAAGATTAATGACTGCATTTAAACTAGTTCAGATTCCTGTATCTGATGAAATGATTGAAGAAGAAGAAAAAATACTCAAATATAATTTTAGTGAAAGCAATGAAAGAATTCAAGAAGCCTTAAGGTTATTTGCAGAAAAATTGAATTTATCTGAATGGAATAATAACATGGTAAAAACAAAGGATTTATTGGATAATTATCGAAAAAGTTTAGAGTAAAAAACTATGCCCAAGTCGGTTAAGCGCAAATAGCGGGCTTAGTCGAAAAAGTGCTATTTTAGCCATCAAGTAACAAACAACTAAGCCGACAAAAACGCGTCCCTACTCCACGCTACTAGCCTTAACCAAGACCGTTGTAGCAAATTTTGACGCAACCAATTTCTGCTTTTCACATCTATATATTAAAGATCTACAATGAGAAAATTAATTCTATTACTTATTATTAGTATTTTCGCTTCATGCTCGAAAAACGATGATTCCATAATACAAGAAGAAAATATTATTGGAGCTTGGGAGAATTTACAAACTATTTCAAATGAACAAGTGGAATCAGGAGGCGATGTTAATCTATTTATAAGACAAGAACTAACATTTCTTAATGATGGAACTTTTGATTGGTTGTTTTCTATCGAAAATTCTGATAATGGAGATAATCTGGGATATATCATGCGACAAACTGGAGAATTCCAAATTAATGAAAATTCATTAATAGTAGAATTTGATAGGTATCAATCCGAACGAGATGCAGAGTCGAATAAGTATAATCCTATCCTACTAAGTAATCTGGTTCTTGTAGATGAAAATATCAATGCAGATTATTCAATAGTATTAAATAATAACAATAATACATTGCTATTTGATTTTCCGAGTTGCAATAACAATCAAAACACTACGTGCCCAGCGGACATGGAATTTACTAGATTCGAGTAGCAAAACTTGCAACAACAACGGTTCATCGCCAATAAGCGGCAGCGTTAGTAAGAAAATAATTAACTTGACCAACAAACCAATACTAAGCCGACAAATCCGCGTCTCTTACTCCGCCAACTGGCGATAACCGAGACCGTTGGCAACAAGCCGTTTTCAACACTAAAAAGAACCATTTAGTTACAAAAAGAAAATGTTTATATTAGCTTTATGAAAATTAAAGATAGCATACATGCTAAATTGATTGACTTTACCACACTATGTAAATTATATAATGTGAAAAATCTATATGCGTTTGGTTCTTCTACCACAGATCAATTTGATGAAGATTTAAGCGATATCGATTTGTTGATCGAAATTGATGAAAATGACCCTTTGGAAAGAGGAGAAAAATTGTTAGCTATCTGGGATAAATTAGAAGAATTCTTCCAACGAAAAGTTGATTTATTGACTCAATCTTCACTTAAAAATCCAATTTTAAGAAAAAATATTGATGCGACTAAAATTTTAATCTATGACGGAAAAAGGCAAGAAGTATCTCTCTGATATTTTAATGGCTATCGACTTGATTCAAAATTTTATAGCTGACACTCACGACTTTAATTTATATCAAAGCGACTTAAAAACTCAAAGTGCTGTTGAACGACAATTGGTAATAATCGGAGAAGCATTAAATAAGTTAAAACAAACAGAATCGGATTTATCAATTGAAAATGATAAACAGATTATTGGATTTAGAAATAGATTAGTTCACGCATATGATAGTATAGATAATGCAATTGTTTGGGTAATTGTAAAAAGACATTTGTTAGAACTTAAAAAAGAAATTCAAGCTTTGTCGATTTAACTTTTAAGGGCCAGTTGCCAACAAGTCGGTTAAGCGCAAATAGCGGGCATTCTAGTGAAAAGTATTATTTTAGACACCAAGTAACAAAACAACAAAGCCGACAAGAACGTGTCCCTACTCCACGCCACTTGCCTTAACCAAGACCGTTGGCAAAAATTATTATGATTAATTGAGAAAAGAAGAAGAATAATTTAGAATATTATTACTTCTTTTATTTATTAACCATAGAATTTTAAATAACTTAATTTTCAAACAACCAATTATTCTAATGGTAAAAAGTAATTAATAGAATGGAAAATAAACTTATTGTTTTGCTTTTTTTAGCATTTATCAAAATCGGTACTCTCATTGCACAGGATGAAAATATTAAGAACTTTCAAAATATTCTTGGAGATGAAAAGATTGAAATAATAGACTTATTAGTAAAGGATTTCGATAATGCATTGAATAAAAAATATCCCGAGCTATCAATAGAAAATGCATATCTCAGATTTCTATATGATATACAAATAGACAATTTTGAATTTTCGGATTTCAACTACATATCTGATAGTACAAACATTAAATTATTTAAGAGCAATTTAAGATCAGATTTATATCAAAGAGAAATGTTACCTGCCTTATTAATTAATTTTAATGGAGATTATAACAAAGCTTTAAATGAAATTTCGCACAGTTCAGATGAACTTCTTAAAGAATTTTATAAAACCAGGGGAAAATATGGAATAATTCAACACAAATTATTATGTAATTTATTCTTAAAAAACGATCCAGACTTTTCGAACTATCTTCATAAGAGAATTTTAGTATTAACGTTTGTCATGTAAAATAACTTTTGCCAACAACGCATATTCGCAATTGTGGCAAGTCAAATAAAAGTGTATTTTTAGAAACCAGGAATGGTAAAATCTAGCGGACTAATCCGCTTGCCAACTACCACAACTGACGAATATACGAGACCGTTGGCAACAAGCTAAAAAAAATAATGGAACTAAATACAGTAATAATAGCGATATCGATTTTTATAATAACGACTTTTTTCTGTTGGAAGATTTTAAGTAATTATAATAAAAAACAACTGGGTAAAAAGGTGTCTAAACAATGGAATTCTAAACTTTACTTGTGGCAAGGAGTAATATTTTCTAGTACTGGATTAACATTTCTAACAATGTTTATATTAAAATGGACAAATGTTTTGACTTTTTAAAAGATTAAAAAAGATTGATAACTCACAAAATTTAATAAACTATATCAAGTAAACCATATCCTTTCAAATGAAAAGAATAACACCTTATGAGGAAATTAATGAAGCTCTTTTGTCTCTGGATAACGGGGGCAGATTTTATAACATACTAACAAAATCTAACGATGGAATAATAGATCAATCTGAGCTAGGCAAAGTAGGAGGGTTATTTAATGACAAACAAAAAATGATACTTTTTCTAGAATTGTCTATGACTTTTTTAAAGAATGAAGAGAGAAAAATAATTATCGGAAAATTAGATAAAGATTTAAAACAAACTTATTTAAATTTTAAATCTCAAATATTATTACCATCCGAAGCAAATGAGAAAGGGATAATTGCTTCTAATGCAATATTAACAGGAGTTCCAAAATTAGTTGATGAAAAATCTGATTTTACTGGATTTATATTCGTTCCAATAATGACTGGAAAAGTAATGACATTTATAATGATACCTATAGTTGATAACTATAATGTTTATGAGTTACGCGACGAAAAGACTTCGGAAACGTTTATAATTGCACATTCTAGAGATTCGAAAATATTACCAAACGAAAAAATAATTATTGCTGGAGTGTTTAAAGAACTTAAGTCCGGAAAAAATGAAAATAGTAAAATTTTAAAATTTTTAGAAGCAAACTATTATATTTCAGAAAAAAAGCCAGTTGCCAACAAGTCGGTTAAGCGCAAATAGCGGGCAATCGAGTGAAAAGTATTATTTTAGAGACCAAGTAACAAAACAACAAAGCCGACAAGAACGTGTCCTTACTCCACGCTACTTGCCTTAACCAAGACCGTTGTGCACAATTCACCATATGAAGAACTCCA
Source organism: Gramella sp. AN32 (assembly GCF_023718305.1). Taxonomy (GTDB): domain Bacteria; phylum Bacteroidota; class Bacteroidia; order Flavobacteriales; family Flavobacteriaceae; genus Christiangramia; species Christiangramia antarctica. The sequence goes on along the minus strand of NZ_QEYO01000034.1, from coordinate 103 downwards.
TTAATTTCTTGTGCTAACGTGGGCAGGAATCTTTATCTATATTAAATTTAATACGAACTCTATGTGTGGCCGTTTTAAAAATTGGTGCTGGAAATAAAGCCCG
>NZ_QEYO01000033.1 GCF_023718305.1 Gramella sp. AN32 | reverse complement strand
TTGGCAAATGGGATATATATGGTAAATTGTAATTTAGATTGTATAACAAGAGCCGTATGATGGGAGACTATCACGTACGGTTCTGTGAGAGGCTTGGGGTGAAACTCCCCTTGTCTACTCGACACCGAAACCGTTAGCATAAATTTTTAAATAAAGATTCCTCTATTGAATAATATTGAAAAAAGAATTGAATTTTGGGAAGAATTATGGGAAGACCTAATTAAAAACTTTCTAAAAAAATCATTTGGACTCAATCTCTACTCACCTAATATCCTTATTGATGATATTATCACTGAGATAGAGGAAAATGGTTTTAAAAATAAGGACAATAGAAATTTCTTCTATAAGAAAATATCAGATTATTTAGAGAACGACGAAGTCATTAATAATGAATTAAAATCAGAGTTTAATCTTTTACGAAAGTCATTTGATCAAACGAGGAAAAATTATGTTTTAGCCTTGTGTTATCAAATCAGAAAAAATTTCGATAAAGGAGTCTACTTTAATAGGACTCTTGAAATGGTCGAGAATCTATTACTATTAGATGAAGAGATTGATTTGGACTTTGTAAATAGGTTAAATTATTATTCTCAAGGTTTAATAACTGAATTTGTAAAAAAGTCCTATGTTCTAGAAGACATAAAGAAATTTCTAAAAAACATATTTAAAGGCTATCGAGAAATTAATGGTAATTTATTTACAGACTTTCCTCATCCGTATGAGATAGATAATTTTACCGACGATAACGGTAATTTGCAAAGAGAAGAATATGAAAAAAATGTAAAAGAATTTATTGATAACCTTTCTATCAAGGAAAAAATTTGGAGTCTAAAAACCTACTATGATAAAAACCAGGAATTAGTCAGATATATATTCTATATAAAAGGAATAAAAGGCGACATAGACAGGTCAATACTTGGTGTACATTTTTATAATGTTGAAAAAAGAAAACTTTCCACTAATGAAACTAGAAGACATCATTATGAAGATCTTCAGGAATTCATGGGTTTAGATAAAAAGTATCTTCAGGTTGCCGTTGAAGTGGAAATGATTAGTCCAAAATCATCTTTAAGCAAAGCTATAAGTAAAGTAGAAAATGCTATAAATGTACTCTCTTGCTATTTGATATTTAAAACAAAAATTTCTATAAACGATTCGAATTATGTAATTATAAATAACCAAGGAAGAATTATATATTCAAGTTTTAAAAGAGAAGATTCCGATTCAATTTTTGAATATCGAAACTCTTTAGATTTTTCTGAAGTCGAACTCACATTAGATTTAATTCAGGAGAATGAATTTTTATGGAAAGAAGAAAATGATACTATTTCCAAACTAAGAAATGCTCTAAGATGGAGGCACAAAGCAGAAGAATCAACCAGAGAGGAAGACAAACTTTTGAATTATTGGATTTGTCTTGAAAACCTATTCAATTCATCCAAAGATCTGAATATTGATATTTTCAAGGATAAAAACAGAACAAAATTTAGTTTGATTCAGGAAATTATCTCATCTCACCAAGCTTTTAATACAGTATATAAATATGGTTGGGAAATGCACAAGCATTTTGAAAGTTATATTCATCCATTACAAGTAAAACCAATAATTCCAGAAGACTTACGTAAACGTGCCCAGCTTAGAGGAGAAGTTGGTCAAAAAATTTATTTAGAAAAGTTTATTAAGGAACTGCCTGAATTAAAAAAATACGAGAGCAATCTATTAATGCAAGAAAAGATAGATTCATTAATAGATTTTTACAAAGATTCTACAGTTACTAAAACTGTTATTAACGAAAATATTCAACAAACAAAAGACGATTTACTTATGATTTATCGCTTAAGAAATTTAATCGTCCATAATGCCCATTACAATAATGCTCTACTAGAATATTATGTGTGGAGAATAAGACTTTACGCTGGTTATCTATTACGAAAGTTTATATCAAAATATAATGAAAATGAAGTAGGTGATTTCGACGAGTATATATTTGAAATTTTTATTGCGAAAGAAAAATTACTACTTGATTTAGATAAGGGAAACATCAACCTTTTTGAGCAATAAAAACTTATGCTAACGGTTCATCGCCAATAAGCGGCAGCGTTAGTAAGAAAATAATTAACAACCATAAAATTAATACAATGAGAATCAAAATTAACCATTTATTTTATTTACTCTCTTTCATAATTGCTATTCAGTCTTGCTCACAAAAGGAGAGTATACCAACATTGGAAATAGGAAATACCGATAAATTGAATAAGGTATTGGATTATTATGTAGAGGAAGACTTTTATCCATTTGTTTATGCAAGATTGGAAGATTTGGATGGAAATGTTATTTATGAGCATAGCGCGATAAATAAAGACCTACTTCCAAACACTAAAATCGATGGAGATACTTGGATTAGAATTTGGTCAATGAGTAAAATAGTAACCATATCTGTTGTTTTAGATTTAATCGAAGACGGTATATTAAAAATAAATGATCCTGTATCAAAATATATTCCTGAGTTCAAAAACCTTAAAGTTGCAGTTTCCAATGATGGGAGTATTCTAACAGAGTATGAATGGAATGAAAAAGAGAATGTTTGTCCAGTAAAGTTTGTCACTAATGATTCTGTAATGACAGTTCTTCATCTAATTAATCATCAAGCAGGATTTTACTATGCTACCACAGGTTTCTCTTGTATCGATTCTTTAATCGCTGAACAAAATTTGCCTATGGCAAAAGACTCTGATGATTTAATTAATAAGATGTCCAATTTACCTTTGATTCAAAACTCAGGCACCGATTATTTTTATGGTACAAATACAACAGTTTTAGGTCTAGTTGCTGAAAGAGCAACAGGTAAAAAATTAAATCAACTCGTTGAGGAACGAGTAACTGGTCCGATGAAGATCAAAGGATTACAATACAAACTTCCAGCAAATGAAAAACTACTACCAAAATTTACAGGTAGAGATTCTACTTTGCGTCAAGCTAAAAGAGGTGAGTTAGACATTTTTGGACCAGATGTTCCTGATTATGATTCAAATCATCAATTGTATCTAGGTGGTGAGGGAATGGTAGCAACTGCAGATGGTTACGCAGATTTTGTAAGAATGCTATTAAAAAGAGGCGAATTAAATGATTATAGATTTTTGGAAAGAGCAACAGTTGAGGATATATATTCTCCTCATACCCAAAAAGATAGTCCTTATGGATATAATGGTTACAATTTATGGATTAGCGGTGATTCAATGAAAATAAAAAAACAAGGTGAAGCTGGACTTTGGATTGGTGGTGGATATGAATGTACCTACTTTTGGGCTGACCCTAAACGAAATTTTGTTGGAATTATAATGTCACAAAATAACGAAGTACGTGAACCAGGTTATGAGTTGAATGATAAGTTTCGTGGTGCATTATATGAACAAATTTGGGCAATTGAAGAAGAAAATGAAAAGAACAAATAAAACCAGAGCATAACATCGCTAACAGCAAATAGCGGGCAGTGTGATGCAAAGTGTTATTTTAGATACCAAGTAACAAACCACAAAACCGACAAGTTCGCGTCCCTGCTCCACGCCACTTGCGTTAAAGATCGTTGCCTAAAATTTTAAAAGATCGAAATTCAATGAAAATAAGTCTAATAATTGGCATTCTTTTTTGTTCGACTTTATTCGCATGCGGAAAAAATAATGATGACAAATTTATATTTTTCCTTCACAATCGATTTTTAGAAGAACATGATTTAAATGAATTACACCCAGAATATGGAAAGACTGATTATTTGGAAATAATCAACGAATTTAAGAAAAGTGGATTAGAGATTATTAGTGAAAAAAGAAACGGAAATGTAAACGCTAGAAAATATGCTAGCAGACTTGTAATTCAAATTGACAGCTTAATAAAAATCGGAACAGAACCAAAAAATATAACAATAGTTGGAACATCAAAAGGCGGATATATTGCCCAATATGTTTCAACTTTAGCAAATAATCCTGATCTGAATTTTGTATTTATTGCAAGCTTTAGAAATGAGGATATTTTGAACATTCCTGAAATCAACTATTGCGGAAATATATTAACGATATATGAGAAATCCGATCCATTTGGTGTTTCAGCAAAAGCGCGAGTAGAAAATTCAACATGTGAGATTGAACATTTCAAAGAAATTGAACTGAACACTGGGATGAATCACGGATTTCTATTTAAACCACTAAATGAATGGATTGAACCGACAATAAAATGGGCTAATGGAAATTATAATCCGTAAAGAAAATTATAGGCGACATCGTTTCCAGCAAACAGCTGGCATTCTGGCGAAAAGTGTTATTTTAGAGATCATGTAAAAAACAACAAAGCCGACAAATCCGCGTCCCTTATTCCGCCAACTGGAGATAACCGAGACAGTTGGCAGCAATGCCTAAATATGATTCTTACTATGAAGAAAATAATTATAATTCTTTTCATCATTCTGTTTCAGAAAAGTATAATTGCTCAGAATAATGAAAATATAGTCACATCAGATATTGATAATTTTTGGACTACATATGATAGGATTAATTCAACAAATGACAGTATAACAAAAAACAAAATTCTACAAACAGAATACATTGATAAAGCTTCTTCCGGATTAAAAGCAATGATTCAAGCCAGAAGATACACTCCAGAACAATACATATATGCAATCAATAATTATCCGCTATTTTGGAATTCAATAAGAGAAAAGACTAAAAATATTCATTCCTACAGCAATGAAATTGAGAAAGGAATTAAAAGCTTAAAATTAATCTATCCAGATTTAAAACCAGCAAAAGTTTATTTTACTATTGGTGTTTTCAGGTCTAATGGAACTACCGTTGATAACAAGGTTTTAATTGGAAGCGAAATGGCTTTGACAGATTCTACAGTAATAGTAAGCGAATTTCCAGAATCTCTAAATTATTTTAAAGATTATATAGCAACAAATCCCATTCAAAACCTACCTTTTTTAAACGTCCACGAGTATATTCATACCCAACAAAATACAACTATCGGAAATAGTCTTTTAGCACAAACAGTAATCGAGGGAGTTGCGGAATACGTTGCTACACTTGCATTAAATATTGATTCGCCTAATCCACAAATATCTTTTGGTGAAAAAAATGAGGAGTCGATAAAAGAAGCTTTTTCAAAAGAAATGTTTAGTCCTCACTTTAATAACTGGCTTTGGAACGATTCTAACAATAAATTTAAAATGAGAGATCTAGCATATTATGTTGGATATTCTATTGCCAAAAACTTCTATTTAAAATCTAACGAAAAGAATGAAGCGGTAAAAGAAATGATTGAATTGGATTACGCCGATCAGGAAGAATTAATGAGATTCGTAAATCAATCAGAATACTTCCAAAAAGGTCTTGAAAAATATGAAAAAGATTTTAATTCAAATAGGCCAATAATTAAAGAAATTCTTCCATTTGATAATGGGTGTCAACAAGTTGATCCAAAAACTGAAAAAATAACAATTAATTTTTCCTCTATAATGGATGATCGATTTCGAGGATTTGATTACGGTCCTTTAGGTGAGGAAAACGTACTTAGAGTTCAAGAGTTTTTAGGGTTTTCAGAAGATAAAAAATCAGTATCAATTAAGGTAGAGTTGGAACCAAACAAAAGATATCAATTGACATTAAGTAATCGATTCAGAGATACAGATGGAATTCCAATTGAGCCATTTTTAATCGATATAACAACAAAATCGGACTAAAGGCATGACTGCCAACAAAGTCGGTTCATCTCAAATTCCGGGTATCATCGAAAAAGTATAATTTTAGAAACCTGGAAAGAAAATGGTTAAGCCGGTAAGTTGGCGCCCAAAACTTCGCACAACTTACGAGCCGTAACTGTTATGCAGCTAAAACTTTGAAGAAGAAACTGATAAATTTTAGATACAATACTCAAACTTACTTAAATAAAATTAAACCTACCTATTGACAATTTTCATTAGAAAGTAGGTGAATAAGTTGCTTAAAAAAATTGTAGAGGATGCTGGGATCGATGAGAAAATAACATCTTATTATTTTAGTAACTTCTGGACCACTAGCGCTAAGGATATAGGAATTTCGACTAAATTTATAAGTGAAGGTCTTGGGCACCATTTCCTAATAACTACTGAAATTTACCTCAAGAGTTTTGATGACGCCAAGGATCTGGTTGTAGCTTAATTAATGACATAATTAATTTAAGTTACTCTCAACCTTAATTACCTTTCTATTCTATATCCTCATCTTGGAAAGATATTTGAAAACAAGTGCCTTCATTGAGTGTACTCTCCACTTTTATTTCG
>NZ_QEYO01000032.1 GCF_023718305.1 Gramella sp. AN32 | reverse complement strand
ATACAGGCCCTCTCAATGAGGGTACTACTTTTTTTTCATAACTTTCAATCTTATGTTAATACCTACTTAAAGGTAGTGAATAGTGATCTAATGATTGCTTGAAGCTACCTTTAGGTTTAGTTCAACATCGGTTAAGCGCAAATAGCGGGCAATTAGGTGAAAAGTGTTATTTTAGACATCAAGTAAAAAACAACTAAGCCGACAAGAACGCGTCCCTTCTATGTTGTATTCCAAGTTTCAGACAACTTTTTTCATATATTTAACATGTTAGCCTGAAGGGGAACTGAGCACTGCTGGAGAGCAACTCAACAGCAATAGGGCTTTCGACGGTGAATGCAAGGTCCCTTTCTCTGAAAGGGGACCTTTTAAAATTATTCATTGTCCTCCATGGCTAAGAAAACTCCACGTCTTTTAGCTTTATCATAATCAGTAATCGTAATAATATAAAACAGCCTTCTATTAACAGACTCTAATGAGCTGCATCGTCTTGTTCAGTTTATATAGTTAAGTGTGCCGTAGTCTACTAAATGACAGTCGTTACCGCTGCAGGGACGCGCAAACGGTCACACTTGAGGATGGCTGTTTTATAGATTACAATTTTAATGTTATTTATATCCCAGTTCATATCTGGTCCTGTTGTTCAGGACGAATCTCATCCTGCTCAATATTTTTTTGGTGATGCGTATGATCGCTTTGTTGGGTTTCATTCTATGGCCAAGTCTCGAATAGGTTGTCCCCAGGGCCGGATCTTTTCCAATGGCTTTCCAGGAGGCTTCTATCAGTATATCCCTGAGGATACGGTGGCCCCTAGGGGTGATCTCTCCGATCCTTTCGTTTTCTCCCGAGGAATTCGTGGACGGTACCAGTCCTATAAAACCACATAGCCTGTCAAGGCTTTTGAACCTTTTTATGTTTTCTATCTCTGTGAGGAAAGTTATGGCGGTGATATAGCCTACTCCCGGTATGGACTGCAGGAGTTCCATATTTTCCTTATACCGGGGAGTGGCAGAAAGTGTCTTGACTTTTCGGTTTATCCCAAGCTTTTGCGCATAAACATAGTGGTACTTGCCCAAATGACCGTCAAGGGTGTCCCGGAAGGCGCCGATCTCTATTTCCGTAAGCCATTTGATGAAGTTTCTGGTCCAGTTTTCGTTGCTCAGGCCTTCAGGGATATCGATCCCATTGCAATGAAGGAAGGATTTGATCTGTACCTTGGTCTTTGCAAGGTCCCTGGCCACGGTTTTTCTCAAACGAACAAGGCTTCTGTCCGCCAGGGTCTCGAGCGAGGGAACATAAATTGGTGTCAGTTCACCGTTCTTTAGGGAACGGGCGATTTTTTGACTGTCCCTCGAATCATTCTTCTGCACCTTCTCTTTTCCGGTCGTCGGGACATCTGCAGGGTTCACCACAATTGATTGGATACCCAGTTCCATTAACCGGTAATGGGGCATAAAACCAGCAAAGCCCGCTTCATAGGCACTGAAGTAATTGCCTCCGGGATAATGGTCCTCTAGGTGGTTCAAAAGTGTCCTGGCATTGGCATTCTGTGAAAAGGTTTTCTGGTAATAAGGATCCATCATTACCGTTACGTTCCAGCTCTTAAGGTGGGTGTCGATGCCCACATAAATGTTTTGGCCGGTGAAGTCGAATTGTGTACTTTGTGTCTGCATAAGTTTTGGATTTTAAAAGTAATTAAGTGACTAGATATTACTATATTAAAATAACTATCTGAAACTTATGCTTTTATCCTTTATACAAACATAGGGCCTACTCCACGCTACTTGCCTTAACCAAGACCGTTGTAATGCATTTTTATAAAATGAGAAGAACATTAAATTTTATATTTTTTCTAATAATTCTGAGTAGCTGTAACGATAATTCAGCTTCAAAAGAGGATCAACAAAATGCCTTAGAATTAAATAATGCAGCATCAGAATTTTTGATGAACGGAGAAATTTCCAAAGCAGAAAAATTCTATTCCAAGGCTTCAAAACTTGATCCAGAAAATATAGATTATAACTACGCTTTAATAGGGATTTTTATTCAACGAAAAGAGTTTGATAGAGCACATGAAACTCTAGAAAGTTTACCAGAATCAAATAAAGAAACACCGTACTACTTTCAAACCAAAGGATATATTTTTGAGAAGGCAGGAAAGTTGCAAAAGGCACAATTGAATTATAAAAAAGCATATAAATTAACAGATCCTATAAAAGTTAAAGAAGAAACAGATTTAATGCCCTTAATTGGTTTTTTAATGTTAGAAACTTTGGCAGGAGAAAAAGATAAAGCTGTTAATAGAATAAATAAAGTGTTACAGTCGAGTTGGTTAACGAATAGTAATAAAGAATACTTAGAAACATTCAGAAATGAATTTGAATATTATTCTGGAAAAGGTAATTCAGATTTCGAACAAAAAAAGGATCTGACTCTATGCACCAAGAATATCGATAGTTTAGAAAAAGTTCTGAAACAAAGACATATAAATATTTCGGGAACTTCTCAGACAAACGAAAAATATGATAAGATTTATATCTCTAAAAAATATGAAAAAGGACTGAAGAACTTAAAAACCAAGATTTGCGAATAAAAACGCATAACAACATCGGTTAAGCGCAAATAGCGGGCATTCTGGTGAAAAGTACTATTTTAGTCATCAAGTAAAAATCAACTAAGCCGACAAGAACGTGTCCCTACTCCACGCCACTTGCCTTAACCAAGACCGTTGTGGCTAATTTTTAACCAGAGCTGAAATAATATGGCAAAAAAAACTAGGACCTTGATACTTAGAGTAATATTGTTTGTTGGAACAATCGTATCATTATACTTTGTGCCTTGGCCTATAGTAAAAGCCTGGATAGCTCCGTTACCGAATTCAGTTCAAGAACAAGTAAACAGAGCGGAAGATTATGGATTTGATGGTATAATTGTTTGTATTAATAAAAAAGGGAGCCAAACAGAATTATATACCTCGGGCTATAAAAATAGAGAAAAAAAAATTCCAGCTGATCCCAATGCATTATTTAAAATTGCCAGTGTAAGCAAATTATATAATGCCTTAGCTGTTACCAAACTTGTTTCCAATGGAAAATTATCATTAGACAAAACACTTCCAGATTATTTACCCGAATTGAAGAACAGAATAGAATATGCAGATAAAATCACTTTGCGTATGTTGGTTAAACACAGAAGTGGCATTCCAAACTATACGGACACATATATGTACTGGGCAAACCCCAAAGAAACGGCAGATGAAAATCTGGCTTTGGTTTTGGATAAACCAGCCAACTTCAAACCCGATGAAGATTATGAATATTCTAACACCAACTACTTATTAATTGGAAGAATAATAAACCGAGTTCTTGGATATAGTAGCTTTCAATACATTCAAGAAGAAATATTAAACCCATTAAATTTAAAGCATACTTTTGGTTCTATTGAAGATGTAAACATAGATGATGTGATGAGCGGATACTATGTTGGTTACGATAAGGATTTAAAATCAGAAAACGTTGGTTCTATGTTGGCAACAGCCGACGACCTGGGCAAATTTATTCGAGCCTTAAATGATGGCTCCGCATTCGAAACAAAAGTAGAGCGGGAAATCTATTCTTCTATTTACAGATATGAACATACGGGTTTAATTCCGGGTTATCAGACTATTGCAAAATATCATCAGGATATTGATGCGGTAATTATTCAGTTTACAAACACGGTCAATTTCGAAGGATATAATTGGAGTTTATCTGAAATAATGTATGACCGTATTGTAAAAATTGTTAGTGAGAAACGCTAGCTGATAATTTCATAAAAATTATTATTTTTGGTTTCTAAAATACTGGTATAGAAGACATTTCATGTTCGTTCTAGTTGCAAAACATAGTAATTAATATAAAATAAATTATTAAAGTGAATTCAAGAAGCTTATCAATAACTGCCGGCATAAGCTATTGGATAATATTCTTTGCAGCTATCTTCGCTAACTTTTTTGTACTTGAAGCGATAATCAAATCACCAATAGAGACCATTCAGACTAATCATTTAATCGTTAGATTCGGAATAGTTGCATTTTTAATTACTGTTGTTTTCGATGTGGTGGTTGCATGGGCTCTTTTCAAACTGTATAAAACACATGATTTAATTGTTTTAAGTATATTTTTCAGAATGATGCATGCTGCTATCATGGGTGTAGCCATATTCGCGCTGCCATTAGCTTTAAATTCTACCATAGAAATAGAAATCCTAAATCAAGTAGATATTTTCAATACAATTTGGCTTATTGGTCTATTCTTTTTTGGAATACACTTAGTTCTCCTGAGTATCATAATAAAGAAACCTACATTCATTGCTATTTTCCTTTTGATTGCTGGAGTTATGTATATTACGGATACTACTGCACGTTTTTTAATTTCAAATTATGAAGACTATAGTTCTGTTTTTTTAATCTTAGTGGCTATCCCAAGTGTAATCGGGGAAATGTCATTTGCAATATGGCTTATAGTAAAGGGAGGCAAAGGTTTTAAGGAAATCAGGAAGAAATGATTAAATTTTTCAGAAAGATCAGGCTGAATTTACTATCAGAGAATAAGTTTACCAAATACTTATTTTATGCACTGGGAGAGATCATTCTTGTAGTTATTGGAATATTAATAGCCCTTGCTATCAACAACGCAAATCAAAACCGAATAAAAAGTAATAATGAACAAACATATTTAACTGGTTTAGAGCAAGAATTCAAAACTAGTAGATTAAAATTGCAAGAACTAATCTCAATAAACAAGAGAAATTGTGAAGGTTCAAAAAAGATCCTGGAATATATAACTTATAATGATGACAACCTTTCAGAAGCAGCGTTTTCAAATCTCTTATACAATACCTTCTCTAATGATATCAGCTTCAACCCTAATAATTCACTCTTAAATGAAATGATTAATTCCGGTAATCTTAAAACTCTCTCGAACGATGAATTAAGAAAAAAACTAACCAATTGGTTATCGACCATGGAAGATATTTCAAGACAAGAAAAAGAATTAAGTGTACAAAGAGAAAAGGTTTTGGATATGTTTAGGACGGATAAAACCAGTCTTCGGACTATTTTTGAACAAACAGGAATGTATGATCAAATTGGATTGCCCAAAGCTGAAAATGAGATTAGTAATTTACAATTACTAAATTCTACAGAATTTGAAAATAATGTACTCATGTTTATTTTCACTGGTTATGCCACAGAACAAGCACATTATGTTCCACTAATGCGAGATCTAGAAAGTACTTTAATTTTGATTAGAAAGGAAATAAAAGAATAAAACCTAGCATTTTCCATGTAGGGTTCAATATTAGAAATGAACACAAAAAAACTAGCCACAACACTGCTTCATCGCAAATATGCGGTATCCAAACAAAATCGATAACTTAGAACTCCAAATAACAAAACAATAAACCGACAACTCCGTGTGCTAAATTCCGCACACTTGCGATAAGCGAAACCGTTGCAGCGCATTTTTACATAATTCAGTAAAGAAGATAATCTGACTGACTAAAATACAGGAAAATGAAAATCTCAAAATTTCTAATATTTCTCGGATTAATATTGATAATATTCGAGTTTGTTTCCAAAATAATGCTTTGGCCAGATTTGTTTGACGGATTTTTAATTGGAACAATTATATTCACAGTTGGTTTAATATTATTCCTTACGAAAAAATTTAAAACGCCATAAAATAAATGATAGTGATAGAAAACTTTATTATTTCGAAAACTGATAATTTATATTTGACATTTTTAATATTATTATTCATTATTCCTTTCAACTTATCAAGTCAAAATTTATTTGAGGAAAAATTTGAAGGATGTGAAACTTCACATTTTGTAGTGGAGAAGGATAATATCACAGTTACACCAAAGGAAGATATAATCAATATACTTTCGACAAAATTTGATAAAGAAGTAGTTGAGAAGATTAGAGGTGTACTTTCTTTCCAAATTTTAGTTTATAAAAATGGTGAATCTTGCGTTCTTAGTTTACAAAATGAAACAAATATTGAAACAGATAAATTAAACCTAAAAGAGATTCTTGAAAATAATTTATCTTGGTCAAAACCAGATGAAAATAAGTCTGCTATTGTATCAATTAAATTTTTTGGTCACTCTGTTGGTTTAAAAAGAATTGGAATGAACGATAAAGGGTTTCACGAAATAACAGAACTAAAATAGAAGCTGATTCTAAAAAAAACGCGCAGCAACATCGTTTAACAGCAAATAGCGGGCATTCTGGTGAAAAGTGTTATTTTAGGGATCAAGTAAAATACAACAAAGCCGACAAGTTCGCGTCCTTACTCCACGCCACTTGCGTTAAACAAGACCGTTGGCAACAATATAAAAAATTTGCAACTGATACATATTTGGTGTAAATTTACATCAAATATCATATTATGACACGACAAAGTATTTCATTCACAAAGCCAAATGATGATTGGTTGAAAAACCAAGTGGACAAAAAAGAGTACTCTAGCAAAAGTGAACTTGTTAATGACTTAATCAGACAAGCTAGAAGTCAACAAGTTCAAATTGACTGGATTAAAACCAAACTAGAAAAAGCTGAAGAAAGTGGGTTTACTAGTGATAGTAAAGAGCAAATCCTAGCACAATCAAAGTCTCGACTTAATGGCTGATTATAGATTAAGTAATGAGGCTAAAGATGACTTGATACGAATTCATCATTACGGAGTCAGAAAGTTTGGAAATGCTCAAGCGGACAAATACTTTGATTCATTTTTTGAGTATTTTGACATTATTGCTCAAAGACCGTATTCCTTTGAATCGGTTGATTTTATAAAAGATGGATACAGACGTTGTGTATGCGGTTCTGACAGTATCTTCTATAAAATAAATAATAATATTGTTGAGATAATGGCAATTATCGGGAGACAAGATTTGAATAATATACTTTAATCTTTCGGACAAAAATACTGTTGCCAATAACTAAGCGTTCGTGTGGCCGGTACGGCCCAACATGAACGCAGTGTTGACTGAACCGGTTGTTTACCGATTGTCTACTATGGGGATTGGTCTAAATTGTGGGGTTGCTATTCAGCGATTTGG
>NZ_QEYO01000031.1 GCF_023718305.1 Gramella sp. AN32 | reverse complement strand
AACTTATAAAGGAAATCGGGAAAGACAATGTCATTGGCATCGCACGTACCCCTGAAAAGGCAAAAAATCTGGGCATTGAAATCCGTAAAGGAGACTACAACAATCGACAGGATTTCGATAGAGCCCTCCAAGAAGTTGACACCGTTCTTTTAGTGTCGGGTATGGATAAACCCGGAAATAGAATTCAGCAACATAGAAATGTAATAGATGCCGCCAAGAAAAGCGGTGTTCAAAAGATAGTGTATACCAGTATCGTAGGTGATGAAGATAAAAACGCATTTAGCCCCATAGTACAAAGTAACAGGCAGACAGAAAGAGACATTCAAGAATCCGGTCTTCTATGGGCAATAGGTAGAAATGGAATCTACATAGAGCCAGATTTGGAGTATATGGATACCTATGTAAAAGAAGGTGAAATAAGGAACTGTGCGGGTGAGGGAAAATGTGCGTATACCAGCCGAGAGGAATTAGGGTCTGCCTACGCCAAAATGCTCATCGAAGAAAAACACAATGCACAAGTCTACAATCTTGTGGGCGAACCTATTACCCAAGAGGAACTTGCAGATAAAATAAACCAAGTTTATAATACGAATCTCAAATACAAGCCGGTTTCGGTAGAAGACTATGCAGCTGAAAGAAAAGAAGAATTAGGCGACTTTTTAGGAACCGTCATTGCCGGTATTTATGAAGGAATCAAGAGTGGAGCAAATGATGTTCCTTCCGATTTTGAAAAAGCTGCCGGAAGACCCCATAAAACTGTTTTAGAGATGATTCAAAACTATATAAATTGACCAAAACCGGGAAGTACAAAGCTGTCTCTGTAGTATACAAGCCCTGCAACTGAATTGTGAAGAAAAATGGTTTATTGAATATGAAACCGGAAGGATTTTTCAGGAACAGATTCAAACCTGGAGATGAATTGATGGTTAATATCTTTCATTCGGAAATCTTCTGCTTTATAAACTTCCGTTATGAATTGCTCTACATGATTATAGCAGGTCCAGTAGGGTTTGGCGGTACTCTTGCAGTACAGGTGTATTAAAACTAAAAAATCTGCTCAGGTGAAAATACCTGGCAGATTTTTTAAATTTTAATCCGCAGCCCAGCTACGCTTAATTGTGGAGTCGGAGGGGTTCGAACCCTCGTCCAAACAAGCAATTCAGAAGCTTTCTACACGTTTAGTTTTCACTTGGTTGTCGATGCAAAGCCGGCCGAAAACCACCAACTTTACACGTATTCCCACTTAAGTTTCGCAACCGCATCAGGACCCTGCGGTCACTATATTTACTTTATCGGTGTCTCTGATGTGGATGCCGTAAATCAAGGCCTCCACGAGACATCTCGGCTCCCTGCCTTGCAGGGACTAAGTATAACCTACTGTAATTCGGTTACGCAGCCAAGGCGTAGTTATTCTCGCCGTTTAAAAAGTGTGAAATATGAGATTTAAGAGCTATATCCCAGCGCTCTACGTGCTTACAACTCAATTAGACTCGCTGTCAAAACCAAGTCGACCCCATAATGTAAAGAACTTCTCGAAATATGAGTTACGAACTTAGAATTACTAACTTTTAATAATTCATATTTCGTCCTCCATACTTCTTATTTTATCCGGAGCTTGTCCAAGGATGGCGTTCCGCTCCTGCTTGTGCAGTCGCGGCGGGCTATTCGCTTCAATCCCCGATAGCTATCGGGGGATTTCCGCTGCTACCTGCCTGCCGCAGGCAGGTCCCTAACGCGAATGAGAACGGTTGAAATTTAAAATTTTAACCAGTTCGAATTCATCCTGAACTTGTTTCAGAACCTAATTTAAGTCTTTCGTCATTCTGAACCTGGTTCAGAATCCCATTCATTAGAACCTGACACGAATTCAGTTTGACGCTTTTTTAAATTAAGTCTAAAATTTCAAAGAATACCAACCAGAAATTCCAGTTGGGGCAGCAAAGATACAGATTTTTATAAGATTCTCCACTTCATACCAACTTTCCTTTATGTTTTTAAAAGCCAGGAAAGCCGTGATAAAAAATTCCGTGAATTATTTATTTATATCTTTGGGAGACTACATAACTACACAAAACCTATTCCAGAAATGATGAAATTTGCCCTTATTAAAGAGCGAAAAACACCACCCGATCGTCGTGTCGTTTTTTCCCCGAAATTGCTAAAAGAAGCAAAAGAAAGATTTCCCGAAGCCGACTTCAAAGTTGAAAGTTCAGAGGTTCGAATTTTTAGCGATCAGGACTATCGTGATGCAGGCTTTGAAGTAGTGGATGATATTTCAGATTGTGATGTTTTACTCGGAGTCAAAGAAGTCCCCATCCCGGCGCTTATTCCGAATAAAAAATATTTTTTCTTTTCGCATACCATCAAAGAACAACCATATAACCGCGATCTGCTTAGGGAAATTTTGAATATGAACATCGAGCTTTTCGACCATGAAGTAATTGTAGATGAAAGAGGCAACAGGCTTATAGGTTTTGGCCGTTATGCAGGTTTGGTGGGAGCTTATAACTGTATTCGGGGAATCGGGCTAAGAGAAGATCTTTTTGAGCTGCCCAAAGCCGAAAATCTTTCCCATTTAAAAGCAATGCTCGCCGAACTTGATAAGATCGAAATCCCTAATTATAAATTCGTTTTAACAGGAAGCGGCAAAGTTGCTCATGGGGTTGGGGAAATTCTGGATCATTTAAAAATTAAAAAAGTCTCTACGGCCGATTATCTTTCTAAGGAATTTAAGGAGCCGGTTTATTGTGTGGCAGATGTGTTAGATTATAATAAAAGAATAGACGGGGCAAAAGGCAGCCGTAAAGAATTCTACAGCATGCCGGAAAATTATGCATCAGATTTTTTGAAATTCGCTGCAGCCAGCGATGTTTTTATTGCGGGGCATTTTTATGGCCAGGGAGCTCCGACATTTTATACGGCAGATGATGTAAAATTTGGGGATTTCAAAATAAAATATGTAGCTGATATTTCCTGCGATATCGCGGGCCCAATAGCCAGCACCATTAGGCCATCCACGATTGCTGAACCCTTTTACGGTTATGACCCCCAAACCGGTTCAGAAATAGATTTTTATGATGTTGATGCTATTGGAGTAATGGCGGTAGATAATCTTCCCTGTGAACTCCCCAAGGATGCCAGTGAAGGTTTTGGGGAAATGTTCCTAAAATCTGTATTGCCTGCTTTTTTTAATAATGACGAGAATGGAATTCTTGAAAGGGCGAGAATGACCAAAAATGGTAAACTAACCCAGCGATTTAACTATCTTGAAGGATATGTTCAGGGCAAAATACATCAGTCCGAAGGATCGGTGTAGGCATTTTAAACAGTTCAAAATTGATTATTTTCAGCTAATCTGGCTATCTTTATTCTTTAAAATCAATTACACATTGTAAATAAAGTGTGATAATTCAATATAAAGTATAATAAAATCAACCAATCAATTGAAACCTCAGTATGTCAAATAGCCATAATTTTCAGATAGAGAATTTATTACATCAGGAAACTTACTTAAGCAACGGTAAACTCATCAAGTGGAATGCTAAGAAAGATGAAGTTTACTCCACCATATCCTCCACGCAAGAATATCAACCCACCTTACTTGGAACTGTTCCGCATATGGATAAAAAAGCAGCTTTGGAAGTTTTGGATTCCGCTTGTGAAGCCTATGGAAAGGGACAGGGCAAATGGCCAACCATGAAAGTATCCCAAAGGATTGAATGTATGGAAGCCTTTGTAGAAAAAATGAAGGTTAGAAGGGAAGAAGTCGTAAAATATTTAATGTGGGAAATTGGTAAATCCCTGCCTGATTCCAGAAAAGAATTTGACCGTACCGTTGAATACATTTATGATACGATAGAAGACTATAAACAGCTTGACCGCGATAGTGCCAAATTCACAAAAAGGGATGGTGTTTACGCCCATATTCGCCGTGGGCCATTGGGAGTGGTTTTATGCCTGGGACCCTATAATTATCCCTTAAACGAAACATTTGCCTTGTTGATCCCAGCTTTGATCATGGGGAACACAGTCGTTTTTAAACCTGCAAAACATGGAGTTTTGCTCTTATCACCCTTATTGGAAGCTTTTCAAACCAGTTTTCCAAAAGGGGTGGTGAATGTGATTTACGGCAGGGGCAGGGAAGTGGCCGCGCCAATTATGCAAACCGGGCGTATAGATGTGTTGGCGTTGATTGGCAATAGCACTTCTGCCATAGCACTTCAGGATCAGCATCCATATAAAAACAGGCTTCGACTGGTTTTGGGACTGGAAGCAAAAAATCCTGCTATCATCCTTCCCGATGCCGATTTGGATTTGGCCATAGAAGAGTGTATTTCAGGAACACTTTCCTTTAATGGGCAGCGCTGTACGGCACTTAAAATTATTTATGTACATGAAGACATTAGGGAAGAATTCAATAAAAGGTTTACCCAGCAGGTAGATAAATTGAAATTTGGAAACCCCTGGGAAGATAATGTAAAACTTACTCCCCTCCCCGAACCAAATAAGCCCAAATATATCCAGGAGCTTATTGAGGATGCCAAAGAAAAAGGGGCAAGTGTACTTAATGAAAAAGGAGGAAAAATAACAGATAACTTTATATATCCCGCAGTCCTTTATCCGGTGACAAAGGAAATGCGTGTTTACAAAGAGGAACAATTTGGCCCGGTGATCCCAATTAAACCATTTAAAAACATCGTGGAAATTCTTGATGAAATGGCAGATTCCAACTATGGGCAACAAGTAAGTTTGTTTGGAAATGATATTTCAGAAATAGCACCGCTTATAGATACGCTGGTTAATTTAGTATGTCGTGTAAACCTAAATTCTTCCTGCCAAAGGGGGCCAGATGTTTTTCCGTTTACGGGAAGAAAAGATTCCGCAGTGGGGACTTTAAGTGTCCACGATGCCTTGAGGTCTTTTTCTATAAGGACTTTCGTGGCTTCCAAGGATAATGAACATAATAACGAAATCCTGAAGAAATTACTGGAGTCCAAAACTTCGAATTTCGTGAGTACGGATTATATTTTATAAGCAATGAAATTTATAATGACGGATTGGCGGAGTACACTACTCTTATTTGCAGGTATTTTTATCTCCACATTTTGTTTTTCTCAGGAAATGAAGATGATGACCTACAATATCAAGTATGCCAACGAAAATGATGGCGAAAACAGCTGGTCCCACCGCAAGGAATTTATTACCAATCAGCTGAAGTTTTATGAACCCGATATTTTTGGGGTTCAGGAAGCTTTGGAAAGCCAGTTAGATCATTTTACTTCAGAATTAAATACCTATGATTTCGTTGGGGTTGGACGCGAGGATGGAAAAAAGAAGGGCGAGTTTAGTGCGATTTTATATAAAAAAAATCTTTTTAAAGTGCTTAGTGCCCAAACATTCTGGCTTTCAGATACTCCGGAAAAAATTTCTACCGGTTGGGATGCGGCCTTACCCAGAATTTGTACTTATGCTTTATTTGAAGACATAAAAAGTGGTAAAAAGTTCTATTTTTTCAATACCCATTTTGATCATATTGGAGAGAAAGCAAGATTGGAAAGCGCTAAACTCATCCTCAAAAAAATAAAGGAAATCAATACCGAAAATTTCCCTGTTGTTTTAACCGGTGATTTTAACCTTGAGCCAGATTCTGAAGCTATTCAAACGATATCCATGGAAATGAATGATGCCAGGGAAGTTGCCCAAATGGTGAGTTTTGGTTCAGAAGGAACTTTTAACGGCTTTAATTTTGAAGAACCAGTTACCAGAAGGATCGATTATATTTTTACCAATGCGCAGGTAAAAGTTCAAAAATATGGCGTTTTGACCGATTCTAAGGAAATGCGTTATCCTTCAGATCATTTTCCGCTACTTGTTCTGGTGGAATTCAAATAATACTCCGCAGAACCGGTAAAAAGAATTCCAAGGAAATAGGCGAGAAGGTCCCAAACGGAAAAACTACTTCCTAAAACGATCATGAGAATTTTTGGCGGTTGATATTGCAGGACTTTTACAATATTGATGAGCTGAAAAAATTCCACAGCGACGGAGAATGCCAAAACTCCAACCAGGCCTTTTAGAACCGGAATTCCTGATATCCACATTACAAAACAGTAGATGAGGACCACTACCAGGAAATCGCCAACATAGGGGCGAATGAAACCATCTTTTATGAAATTTACAATAAATACTTCAATGCTCAAAAGAGTCAAAAACCCTAGAAAGTAATATTGTTTTTTGTTTCTTTTCAGTTTTAAAAGCATTGAATTTGTTAAGGGAGAAAAAAATATTCCTTTCTCCCTGAGGATTTAAAATTAATAATTATTCCAGTCAATTTTTCTGGAAACATACATCACTCCGCCCAGGATTAGGAATAAACCAATACTTCCTACCAGCAAAGCGTAACTTTCCAGTTGAATAATGATATAGATAAACGAGTAAAGTGTGCATAGTGAAATACCGATGAAAATTGGAAATTTCCAGCCATTCAAAATACTTTTGGAATAGAGGCTGATCATGAGAATCACTGAAATTCCTGCGATCACATAAGCTTTGAGGAAACTGCTATGTTCCGAAATTGAAATTAAGAGCGTATAGAACATCACCAGTCCCAGGCCAAGCATTAAATATTGAAACGGATGAATGGGAATTTTACTTAAAGTTTGGATAAGGAAGAAGAGGAGAAAAGTAAGGCCAATCACTAAAAAACCATATTTCGTGGCCCTTTCACTTTTCTGGTATTCGTCTACCGGGATCATGAAATTTACCCCAAAAGCATATTCCGTAAGATTAGGTAAGTTGTTGTTGAAACTTGGCGGAAAAGGCCTGTTGATATCCAGAATTTTCCATTTGGCATCAAAACCTTTTTCGGTTAATTTATCTTCATTATAGGGAAGAAAATTCCCAATAAAACTATTCGTTTTCCAGTCTGAAATGATCCGCGCCTCGGTGGTCTTTCCGATAGGCACAAAAGAAATTTCCGAACTTCCGTTTACCGAGAACTGCATTTTAAAATCGAGCGATTTCTCTGGTGAAAATTCACTTTCCTTTAATACCTCACTTTCCATCAAATACAGGTCTTGTCTTTCGGGTAAACGATTGGGTGTATCCTGATATTTTGAAGCAAAGGTATAGCTGGAATCCCCAATTTCGATATGCATCTGGTTGTTGACACCTTTCAGATTAGAAGTTTTAAAAATAATGCGCGCCTTCTCCCATAAAATATTTTCTTCGGAAATGTCCTCGTTTTTAATATCGGGATTCGTGAAACTTCCACTAATTTCTGTGGTACTTTTATAAACAGCGGTTTGGTAAATGCCGCGTTTTTTTATTTCAGGATCGATATTGGATTGAATTTTAAGCTGATGCGGAAAGAAATAAAAATATTTTATTTCCTCAACACTTTCCGTGGTTACCTCATTCTGCGAATTGGTAATTTGCTTTTGACGATAACTGTGATACGGAATTTTGAGAATAGGCCCGTAAACGATCACTTCATCGCCCCATTTATCATTGATTTCAGAAACTACATTTTTTTGTCGTTGCGCCCTTTCCTGAATGAGTTCCTGAACCATAAAAAGGGGGATCAACAGGATGAGCGATAGAAAACCGATGATGAACATTCTCGCTGTGATAGAATTCTTAAGCCAGTTAATAAATCGGTTGCCGGTTGGTTGTTCGGGTGAATGATTGTCCATTTGTTGATTTTTAATGATGAATTGAATTAAGCCGGGATATGATCAAGCGATTTAATTTCCTTAAGATATGCTGCAGGAAGGATGAAAGATTTTATCTTATCATTCAATTGAAAATTCCTGCTGAATTTGTATACTGAAATTATGGGTACTAACCACGAGAAAGATCTTAAATGCAATAATTTTCGAACCCTTTTGGGAACGAGGAGTCGCTGACTTTCCAGTAAAAGCTGATACCTGAAAAAACCTAAATGATGTTGATATTGTTTGAAAAGGTCTTTCGTAAATGTTCCAAAATAAAGATGTTGTTGCAGGTATATCTCTCTTGTGTTCTTGTAGCTATTATAATTTTCGGGTAAATTTTTTAAACCCATTCTTACTCCCATTCTAAAAAAGACATCAAAAACTTCTTCCTTTTCAGAACAACTGAGTTCTCGTTCCAGAATTTCAAAAGAGCGAATGGAATAATCGATCAGCATAAAAAGTACATCCTTATAGGCCTAATCCGGAATATTTGTTCCGCGTTTACTTTCAACCGCGGAATGAATTTGGTTTATTAGATCGATCGTTTGATACGCTTCTTGTTTTTCAGCAAAAACAATGGACCGTGCATAGGATACCGTTGAGAATAGCCTTCCTAATGGATCTTTAGGTAATTTCCCCGTAAAATAAAGCCAATCCACCGCTTTGTTCAAAGCAAATTCAGCAGAAGCACCGGCGAAAATAAGGAGAATGGTGTCGCTCTTTTCCCAGATTTTGCGAACTATAGAGCCCTCTTTTACAAATTTTTCAGTTTTCATATACCAGGATTTTTAGCATTAACTTCCGGCAAACGGAGTTCCAAAAATTCCTACGGCGAGTTCTGCCCAGATCAGCATAAGCGCTAGAAGAATGAGTCCGCAGGCGATAATTCTGCTTTTAGTGGTTGAAAATTTCCGCAGCGCAAATTCTATGGTGAGCCCGGCACTAAAGAGCAAAATGCCCATGATAATAAAATCTCTTAAGTCCCAGTCTACACCTTCTGCGCCAAACTGAATAGCAAAAAAGGGAAGTGATAAAATCGCTGCGGCGATTCCTAAAATGATCAATAATCGTGTTTTTTTCATAATTCTATTACTTAAGGTTTAAAGTACTTTGATATTCAAAGTGAACGGATAAAATTTTTTATTTTTTATTTTTATTCTGGTTTAATAGGTTTTCAATAGCATTTATATGTTTTTTAAAATCTTCTTTTCCTTTTTGGGTCGCACTATAACGGGTGTTGGGTTTTCTATTAATAAATGATTTTTCAACTTTTATATAGTGCTGTTTCTCCAATGCCTTTATATGGCTGGCGATATTACCATCGGTAACACCAAGCAGTTCCTTCAGTGTTATAAAGTCTGCAAAATCGTTCACCACAAGAACACTCATAATACCCAACCGAACCCGGTGATCAAAGGCTTTATTAATATTGCTTATCAAATTTTTCATCTAGGCGTTTTTCCCGTCGTATTTTTTAGACATCCAGATGCCATAAATAATATGAAAGATTCCGAAGCCAACTGCCCAAAAATACAATCCAAAACCTATAAACTTTGTGGCGATCAAACCCAGTACAACGTTGGCATAGCCCAATCCTTTTAACTCGTCAAACGTGTATTTACTGGCGTGATTAAAGCAAGCCCGTAAAAAATAAGCATTGCCGAAGCGATCAAGCCTATAATATTATATTCCAAAAGAACAAGGCAAAAAAGGCCACCGGCGAGTAGGGGGGCAAAGAAGTTTATTAGAAGTCTTCTTCCAGGACTATCCAGAATTTTCTGGTTATTTTTCTTGGCTTTCCGGGTGGTTAGGAAAATGGCGGTTCCAATAGCCAAAACAAGAACTACGATCGCGATGATTACCAATTGATCAACTAATTGATTGTCATAATAATCAACCTGTACTGTATCATAGTGGTTGTTTAAAATTGTATTGGCCAAAATCATATTAGCAACTAGAGCACCGGCCAGGGCATAGATACCGGCAAATACTCCGGAAAGGCCACTCAGGGAAATGAATCGGGAGGAGCGATTCATCAAATTTTTGATCTCGCTGAGGTCTTTCAGATACTTTTCGTTTTCCATTTTTAAAGTACTTTGAAAAACAAAGTTAGAGAAATTATTTAGATTTCAATTATTATGGACATAAAAAAACCCGCAATATTTTGCCTACCGTCTGGACATATTTCTAAAGAGGATCCAACCTTGCATAATAGAGGAGAATTTTTGTAAGCCTTTCCAAAAGGTTGTGATTCCGGGTTTTCTCTCAGAGAGATAGCCTTTCCAGCCGCCCAA
>NZ_QEYO01000030.1 GCF_023718305.1 Gramella sp. AN32 | reverse complement strand
GGTATTTCTTGCAATCTTCATCAGTTTTGAAGGTTTCAGTAAACTTTATCAAACTCAATCCCGTAAATTCCATCCTTATTATATTTGATATCAATTTAATAAAATAGTCTTTATCGTAGTAACTCTATAAATGTAAATGGAGATACGATCGCAATTGCCGACTTTTATAATCATAGGATTATTCTCCAAATAAATGATGAGGTACATTTTATAGGAAAAGAAGGGCACGATAAAGGAGAACTTTATTATCCCATAGATGTGAAAATTCAACAGGATAAAATTTATGTGGCAGATGCCTATAACCATCGCATACAGGTTTTTGATCTGGACGGGAAACTTTTAAACATCATCGGCGCTTTAGATGCCATAAATGTAGCTTCGGGAATTGATATAAGAAATAATTTACTTGCTGTAACCGATCAGGAAAACAGTAGGGTGTTGATCTATGATCTAAATGGATTATTGCAACAAATTCTCACGGAGAAGATCAACTATCCTACGGATGTTTTATTCGATGAAAATAGGCTTTATATCACGAATTTTAAGGAGAATACAATTTCAGTATTTAAATTAATCAAGGAGTAAACTGTTTTCTCACATACTGGTTTTTCTTAACAAGTGGGTAACCCACAGAGCAATTTTATTTCCTGCAAGAAATAGAGTTCATTTTCTTCGACCCTTCACAAATAACTTTCCTATCATCGTGGAAATAAATAAAAAGAATCAATAATAGGAATAAAAATAATTGAGCATTTTATCAGTATTTATCTTCTTATCTGGCAAGTGCCATATTTTTTATTTGAATAGTATTTTTGAAAATCCTCAACAAAACCCTCATTATTTTTAATAATATGTTCTTAAATTTAAGTTATCCCTTTATTCTTTAGAAGATTGTCATTATTAGGGTTGAATTTAGATAATTTTCGCTCTATATTGGTCCGCCTACAAATTCTACGCTATAATGAAATACTTTTCTGTCCCTGTAAATGATATTGAACGTGTTGGTGAAGTTGATAAGTATGATACTTCTACCAATATAAAAGAAGATGATCTCGATTTTTTATGTGCCATGGCTTCCGAAATCTGTGGAACTGAAAGCGCTTTAATCACCCTTATTGGAAAAGATACCCAATGGATTAAATCTTCACACGGAATCGATCTTGAAGTAAGACAGTTTCCCAGAGAATTTACCTTTTGTACTCATACGATTAATAACCAGGAAGGTATAATGGTTGTAGAAGATGCAAGGCTAGACCATAGATTTGCCGATAACCCTTTCGTGAATGGCGAGAATCCCGTCATATTTTATTCAGGGGTAGCTTTACTTAATAAAGAGGGTTTTCCTTTAGGTACGATATGTGGCATCGATAGCCAACCTCAAAAGTTATCTGCTCAACAAATAGTCAAACTTCAAAAAGTTGCTAATCAGGTTGTAAAATCCCTTGAATTAACACGAAAGACTGAAGAACTTGAAAAACTGAATAATAATCTGGCCCAGGAAAAAAGAATGTATGAGTACATCACTCAGGGTACTGAAACAGCTACGTTTGACTGGAAAATAAAAAAGGATCGATTACAATTTAATAAGGTTTGGGGAAAAATTTCAGGTTATAAAGCCGGTGAGTTGAAAGGTAAAGGTATTAATTTCTGGCAAAATTTGGTACATCCTGAGGATATTGGTTTGGTTAAGAAAAAACTGGATGAACATTTTAAAGGTCTGAAAGAAAAATTTTCCTGTGAATATCGCTTCAGGCATAAAGATAATTCTTGGATCTGGATATCAACCAAAGGGAAAGTTTTTTCAAGGGATAAAAATAATCAACCTAGCAGGATGTATGGAATGCATCAGGATGTAACCTACAAAAGAAAGAAAGAAATTGAAGTTGTTTACAGGGAAAAATTGCTCGAAGCATTATATAGTCTTTCACCTCTAGGCATAGCTTTAAATGATTATGAAACCGGAGGGTTTATAGAAGCAAATCAAAAACTTGTGGAACCTACGGGATATACGATTGAAGAGTTTTTACATTTAAGCTATCTCGATCTAACTCCTCCGGAATACAAGAATTTGGATAGGGAACAGATTAGTCTCTTGGATAGTATTGGTTTTTATGGCCCTTATGAAAAGGAATATATTCGAAAAGATGGCAGTAAATACCCTGTCCTGCTAAATGGTGTTTTAGCGTATGATACCAATGGAAAAAGAGTGATATGGAGTTTTATTGAGGATATTTCAGTTAGAAAGCACGATGAAGAGCTAAAGGAAGAAGGAAGATTAAAAAATCAAAAACTTTTAAATACCACCGAAAATCAGAATGAACGACTTAAAAACTTTGCTCATATAGTCTCACATAATTTAAGGTCACATTCAAGCGGAATTTCCCTTTTATTAAACTTTTTATTGGATTCTAATCCAAACCTCAATGCAGACGAATCTTTTATGCATTTAAAAAATGCTTCATCAAATTTGGAAACTACCATCAAGGATTTAAATGAAGTAGTAGAGGTTAACCTTTCAGGACAACAAAACTTCCAAGGGGTAAATCTTCATTCTGTAGTTAACAAGATGCTTGAAAGTGTTCATGCACTATTAGAATCGGAAAATGTACGTGTTGATTTGGACATTCCTGAAGAAATTGAAGTTTATGGGCTAAGATCTTATCTGGAAAGCATTGTGCTTAATTTTATTACAAATGGGATAAAATATAGTTCGCCAGTTAGAGAAAGTTTTATTAGTATAAATGCCCGAAAAAATACAATCAGTAAAAAGGTCTATATTGAAATAATTGATAATGGTTTAGGCATAAACCTTAATCTATACAGGGAAAAGATGTTCAAGATGTATAAAACATTTCATGAACATAAGGATGCCAGGGGGATTGGCCTTTTTCTGACAAAAAACCAAATAGAATCTATGGATGGGACAATTGAAGTAGAAAGTGAGGTGAATGTTGGAACCAGATTTATTATTAAACTACCCTATGAAAAAAATTAATCTTGCCTGCCTGATAGAAGATGATCCCGTGCATATTTTTTTGTCTAAAAAGTATCTGGAATTATCTGGATGTATCGAAAATATTATGATATGTCAAAATGGAAAGGAAGCATATGATAAGTTAAAAGCAATTTTCCAGGCGGGGGAAATCCTTCCGGAGTTGATATTGTTAGATTTAAATATGCCTATATGGGACGGTTGGCAATTCTTAGAAGAATTCGTTAAAATCCCTATAGATAAGCAAATTACTATTTATATCCTTACGAGTAGCATTAGCAATGAAGATCGGGAAAAAGCCAAGTTATATAGTAATGTGCATAATTATGTTGTTAAACCCATAACGTTAGAACTTTTAATAGATATATTAAAAGAAATTAATTAATTATTATATATGAAGTACGACAGAATTTTTCTGATAGATGATGAACCTATAATAAATTCTATTCAAACCCTGTATTTACAACAGTTTTTTCCAGAGAACTCAATTGATAAATACGATAAAGCTACTCATGCACTCGAGAAATTATTAGATTTAGACGAAAGTACAAAGAGGGTATTAATTTTTGTAGATCTGAATATGCCTGTCCTATCGGGACAGCAGTTACTGGATAAGCTCTACGAGGGCCAGGTGAATTATGAGATAGAAGCTTATGTAATTACATTTTCTCAGGATCCTGACGAAGTTGAAAAAATAAGTAAGCATCCATACGTAAAAAAAGTAATTAGAAAACCTATCAACGATCAAAAGTTAGTTGAACTGGGATTTTAAATCATTTTTTTTCGGGACTCAATTTAATCATATTAATCTTTCGCAATAAGGTTTTATTTTTAGTCATCGCGAGCGGAGCGTGGCGATCTTATTACTAGGTTACAGGATTGAAAAAACCTCTGGTGAAGAATATGAATATTCTATCATAAAGAAAACGCAGCTAATCCACAATTAAATAAATAGAAGAGCGATAGTCAATAAGATCCCCGCCAGGGTAAATAGCATCCCTTTTTTGAAAATTGGCGTTTTTGGTAAAAACATCCAGAATGCCGATAGTACAAAAAACAGGAGGGAAACTCCGAAGAAAATATTTAAATAATATAAAGGCCTGTCTGTGGTTGCTTTATGAATTCCCGTCATTTGTTTAAGGATAAACGGAAGTTCCTTTTGACTATAATTGGCTATTCCACTTGTTTTATCATATACTCCATCTTTAAAATAGATCTTAGTTCCTTCCTCGCTATCAGCTTTAAAATTTCTAAATTTTAAAGTCTTCCCCAATTCATCTGAAGTGAGGTCTTTACCCACATTCTTTTCGATCTTTTCTTCTATTTTAAAGGCATCAGTGTTTCTGTAAATCATCACAATGCCGCTAATAGCGTACATGGCCATGATTCCGGAAAGGAAAAATCCCAAGTAACGGTGATAAACCCTGACTTTATTGCTTAATTTTCTGTTGTTCATTTTAATTACTTAAGGGATGGTAATTGGCAAAAAACATGAAAAATTTATTGCTACGGGGCATTATTTTCCTGGTTTTAATTATCCTATATTTATTACGGTAATTTTAAATATTGTTCTTTGATGATTTGAAACTCACATCCAATACTATCCAGTTCATAGATTCTTTTGAAAGCCTTTTTTACAGGATCTGCTAACCATGCTTTTTTAATTTCAGATAGTGAATCATTCTCCATCATTCTAAATTTTGCAACGATTTGAGGCATCTCCAGTTTTTGATAATCACAATAACCTATGCTAATAAATTCTCCTTCCTGCATATTGTCTAAGGCAAGCGTGTCTAAAATAGTATATACTTCATTGTCTTTATTGTCATAAAATAATTCATTAAATAAGATGAGATGCGAAGTATCATTTTTTATTTCAGTAATCCTGAATTCTTTATTTATCTGTTTATCAAAAAAAGTAGTATCTGAAATTTTTGAATATTCTTCCAATTGGGGAATTTCTTTATAATTTGAAAATCTTAGATCAAAAATCGAAGGATCTTCTGAAAATAAAGAAGAATTTTTAGGTTTATCATTCTTACATGCTAAAACAGTACTTAGAAAAAGTAGGAAAATTGCTTTTTTCTTCATGGTGTAAGATTTTAAAAACAATAATAGGAAAAGTTTTAATTTATTAACAGGAAAGAATGCGGGCAATTTATTTTAATGGCATGATAAATTCAAAACTTGTATGTTTTTCAGTTGACTCTACTTCAATTTTGCCCTGATGCGCTTCAGCAATTTCTGAAACGATATAAAGGCCTAGACCTAAACCATCTTTTTTATCAGTATAAAATGGTTTAAACAAGCCTGCTTTTTTGTTCTCTGGAATAATATTACCGGAATTGGTAACTTTTAAATGATATTCCCCATTAGAAGTAAACGAATCTATTATGATAGGTGTATCTGGAGATCCATGTTTTACCGCGTTACTCATTAAGTTGGAAAACATTTGCGCTACTCTATAAGGATCACACAAAACCTCCTCTGTAATATCTTCAGAATAGATGAGGTCATGTTCAGCATCTGTAGTTTTAAATTCCCGAATCACCTGCGTGATTTCGGTGTTGAGCTTCACATTGTTTATTTCCTGTTCAAGGCTAATCCCTTCTCCCAGTTCACTTTTGGCGAAATCCAGCAAATTGTCTATCAATTCCTGCATTCGCAGGGAAGTAGTTTTAATAGTGCTAACCTGTTTTAATGCGAAAGCTGGCAGATCGAGTTTCATCAGAATATCTGCACAAAGCCTGGTGGTCCCTAAAGGATTTCGAAGATCGTGCGCTAAAACGGCGACAAAGGTTTCTCTAAGTTTACCAACTTTTTTTTCTTCGGCTAGGCTCTTTTTGGTAAGCTGTAATTCTTCCATCGCCTGTAAATGGAAAGAGATCAATTCAGTATATAATTTGAATAATTCGTGGGTCTCTTTGTTTTCCAGTTTTGCCGGTTCCGGATCGATCGCGCACAAGGTCCCAAAAAATTCTCCATTTTTTTTAAAAATTGGAAAAGAAATATACGATTGAAAACCGTATTTTATGGGAGTGTGATGTGTACAAAATTCTTTATTTTCTGATACATTATCAATGATAACCGGTTCAGAGTGTTGCCGAATTTCATTGCAAATGGTGGTTTCCAGTTCCAGTTCATCACCCGGTTCAAGCCCAAAATCAATATTGTCCTGAGACATACACGTAATCCAACGTTCTTCTGTAACCCTTGCTATAGCCGCAAAACGCATTCCTGTAGTTTTGCAAATAACATTAAGAATGGAAGGTATAGACTGAATGTCTAGAATATTTTGTACGTCCTGACTAAGATTTTCTGTTAGGTGTTTCACCTTTTTATTTAAATGTGGTAATGGGATAAATGTATAAAATAGTTTAGAACTTTTAATATCTGATTCAAAGTTATTTATAATTCAATTAATAGACTTCTTGTTCCATTGCTAACAAATATCTTTCGGAAGGTCACGAGCCTGAAAAGTATAGAAATTACAAATTAGAAAGATTCCAACCAGACTAAACCAGATACTTCTAAAAGGCCTCCGTTTCTTAATTTTCAAAATTAGTATTAGGGGCTTTAAATATTGAAAAATAAAACCAGCATAAGGAGGGAAAATCTTAGCGCTTCTTCTCATCGAGTTTTTTTACAATTTTTTCCACCGTATTCCAATTTCTGGTGGTCACATTTTTCCCTGTAAGTTTTTCCAAATTTTTCATGGCATCTATCGTTCCGGCAATATTTAGGTCTAAAACACTCAAAACCATTTTATCTTCAATTTTAATGATCCTAAAAGAATTGTCCTCACTAATCCATGGAATAGAAATTTTACTTTTTAGGACCGATTTTAAAAATGTAATATATAAACGAATGTTTTTATCAATCTTCACTTTGCTGAAAGGATCATACCGGTATATTTTTTTTATATCATCTGCTTTTATAATAATCGTGGGGGTATCGAAATGGAATTCTTTTTTCAATTTTAAAGTAATGTCTGATTCAATTGTTTTTGCTGAAATTTCTTCTGACTCAAAAATAATATTCCCCGAGTTTAGCACTGTGGAAATATTGGTATAACCCATATTGGAAAGGACTTTTTTTAAATCATCCATAGGAAGTTTATGCTTACCTCCCACATTAATACCTCGAAGAAAACCTATAAATTTCATCTTATTTTTCGTTTAAAATTAATTAAAACTGGAAGTAATTGATTCCAATAAAGTGGGGACTTCGCACATCAATAGCATTTTTTTGTTTGCCGAAAAAGTTTCGAGAAGTCCAGTATTTTCAAATGTTTTCAAAAAAGAAAAGTAATGATTGAATAACTCCCAAATTTCATTATTCGTTAACTAATTAGCAATTAATATTTTAATTTATAAGCTAGTAATTATAATATCCTGATTCTGAACACTTAAGTTTAAAATTAAATTCCTAAGCTAATGTTAATTTATAAAAATTTGTTATATTAGCTAAGCTTCATCGTCTACCATTTTAAAAGCAAATGCATTTAAAATGATAAAGGATTATTCACACATTTATCGAGGTATCGTTTTAGCCTTTTCTGTTTTTTTAGCGGTTTATATAGTATTAAAATATTTCGCCTAAAATTTTCAAAAAAACTAGAATAATCTTCGGAATAACTTCTGAAGCGCTCAATTATATCCTTAATCGATCTTGATATTATACTTGTCCAGAAGTCCGCGCACTTCAGATAATGAAAATTTAGCTCCGGCGATTTTATTATCTTCAGGATTTATAGAATAGTTCATGGCTCCCCTAAAATCAGCACTTTCCAGATTTGTATTTTGAAAGATAGCGTTTTGTAAATCACAATCCTGAAAGTTGGCCTTTACCAAAATTGCTTCGCTAAAATCTACATTTTGTAATTTGGAATATTGAAAATCAGTGTTCGGTATTTTCAGGTTATAGAAGATAGAATGGCTAAGATTACAATGAGTTGCTTTGATGGAAAATCCGAAACTTTCGCATTTTTCAAAATTTAGTCCCAGCATCTTGCAGTTAGTAAAACTACAATCCTGAAAAGCAGTCTTATTCAGCAAAGCGTTGCTCAAATCGCAATCTATAAAATCACATTCAATAAATTTATTTGCCGCAAGATTGGTATTTGAGAAGTTACAATTGGTAAAAGAACAAACTTCATAGTCACCCTCTTTTAGTGGAGTATTGGTATAATCTTCATGATGGTAATTTTCATCTTCAAAAAACTGATTTCCCATGCCTCAAAAATTTTCACGAAGATAGTAAAGGAATCAAATTAAATCTTAACCTGCGTTTTTGGATATGGAATAGTAGTAGATAATTGATAATTAAGTGAGCGGGGTTGTATTTAACCTTCAGTCCTTCATTTTTAAGAACCAGTTATTTATAATTTACCATTTTGCAGTATAGCTTTGTATTATTGTATATGCATTATGCATTCATAAATTTTACCTATAAAAGATTGAAGATTTTCAGAAAATATAATTCTAAATTTAGAATGTTAACAATAAAAATATTCCATAATGTCAAATAACAATCATTCCAACCATCCAGATAATCATAAAGTATGGGAAGTTAATGAATCAAGTAAATGCCCTTTTATGGGAGGAGCGAGAAAGTTCGCTGCTGGAAATGGTACGTCCAATAAAGACTGGTGGCCTAACCAGTTAAATATCAAAATACTAAATCAGCATACCAAACAGGCCAATCCTTTGGCAGATGATTTTAATTATGCTGAAGAATTTAAAAAACTAAACCTCGCCGAAGTAAAACAGGATCTTCATGATCTTATGACCGATTCGCAGGATTGGTGGCCGGCAGATTATGGGCATTACGGCCCATTTTTTATTAGAATGGCCTGGCATAGTGCAGGTACTTATAGAATTGGCGATGGTAGGGGAGGAGCCGGTTCAGGATCACAGCGTTTTGCGCCTTTGAACAGTTGGCCAGATAATGCCAATCTTGACAAAGCCAGGCTTTTACTTTGGCCTATCAAGCAGAAATATGGGAATAAACTTTCCTGGGCAGATCTCATGGTTCTAACAGGTAATGTCGCTTTAGAATCCATGGGATTTAAGACTTTTGGCTTTGCCGGGGGAAGAGAAGATGTTTGGGAGCCGGAAGAAGATATTTATTGGGGATCTGAAGGTGAGTGGCTGGCCAACAAAGAGCGCTATGCTGAAAGTGATAACTTAGAGAACCCATTAGCAGCTTCCCATATGGGTTTAATTTATGTAAATCCCGAAGGGCCTAATGGAAATCCAGATCCTATTGGAGCTGCCCATGATATTCGAGAAACTTTTGGCAGAATGGCCATGAATGATGAAGAAACTGTAGCCTTAATTGCTGGGGGGCATTCTTTTGGTAAAACCCATGGTGCTGCAGATCCTGAAGAATTTGTGGGGATGGAACCGGCCGGTGCTGCTATTGAAGAACAAGGCTTAGGCTGGAAAAACACTTTTGGAACAGGAAATGCGGGAAGTACAGTAACCAGTGGATTGGAGGGAGCATGGACGACAACCCCAACTAAATGGAGCAATAACTTTTTTGAAAACCTCTTTGGATTCGACTGGGAATTAACCAAAAGTCCTGCCGGGGCTTACCAATGGAAACCAAAAGGTGATGCAGGTGCCGGGACGGTTCCCGATGCCCACGATCCCAATAAAAAACATGCCCCTTTTATGCTAACCACAGATCTTGCACTAAAACAAGATCCAAAGTATTTGAAAATATCCAAACGCTTTCATGAAAATCCGGAAGATTTTGAAGATGCTTTTGCGCGTGCCTGGTTTAAATTGACTCATCGTGATATGGGCCCCATCGAAAGATATTTGGGGCCGGAAGTTCCTCAGGAAGAACTGTTATGGCAGGATCCTATCCCGGCAGTAGATCACGAATTAATTAATGATCAGGATATTTCAGATCTTAAAAGTAGAATTCTGGATTCAGGCTTATCTGCAGGACAATTGGTTTCTACTGCATGGGGTTCAGCTTCCACCTATCGTAATTCTGATAAACGTGGAGGAGCTAATGGGGCAAGAATAAGATTAGAACCCCAAAGAAATTGGGAAGTAAATAATCCGCCGCAATTGCAAAAAGTCATAAACCGGTTGGAAGGAATAAAAAATGATTTTAATAATAATCAATCTGAAAATAAGCAAGTTTCCATTGCAGATCTTATCGTTTTAGCAGGTTGTGCTGCAATTGAAAAAGCTGCCAATAAAGCGGGGCACGATGTAAAAGTTCCATTTAGTCCCGGTAGGACAGACGCCTCGCAGGAAAAGACCGATGTTGAAGCTTTTGAGCCTTTGGAACCTAATGGAGATGCTTTCAGGAATTATTATAGAAACAAAGATCATATTTCGGCTTCTGCAGAACAGATTATGATAGATCGAGCCCAGCTATTATCACTCACTGCCCCGGAGCTTTCTGTTTTAGTAGGAGGGATGCGCGCAATGGGAGCGAATTATAATGGATCTAATCATGGAGTTTTCACAGAGAGACCGGGACAGCTTACCAATGATTTCTTTGTAAACCTGCTGAATATTAAAAATACATGGACATCTATATCTGAGGATGAAAATGTTTTTGAAGCAACAGATCGAGGAAGTGGAGAGAAAAAATGGACTGCTACCAGAGCAGATCTAATTTTTGGATCTAATTCAGAACTTAGAGCAATTGCTGAATTCTATGCGAGCAGTGATGCTGAAGAAAAATTCGTAAAAGATTTTATAAAGGCTTGGGCCAAGGTGATGGACCTAGACCGTTTTGATCTGAAAAAATAAGAAATCTATAGATAGTGATAAAAAGGCGGTTTTTTAATCGCCTTTTTTTTATTTGAACTCGCTAAAAATTCCTTAGTCGCTTTTATTGTGTGAAAGTAGCCTGGCAAGCCATCAGGACCAATCCTGTTATTCAGGTCATCAAAAATTATTGCTTTAGAAATTGTATGACTATGAAATAATAGAAATTAAAATATTATTTTTAAGAGACAAGATTATTGCTTTTCATAGGATACGTTGTTGAACTAAACCTAAAGGTAGCTTCAAGCAATCATTAGATCACTATTCACTACCTTTAAGTAGGTATTAACATAAGATTGAAAGTTATGAAAAAAAAGTAGTACCCTCATTGAGAGGGCCTGT
>NZ_QEYO01000002.1 GCF_023718305.1 Gramella sp. AN32 | reverse complement strand
TCTCTCTGAGAGAAAACCCGGAATCACAACCTTTTGGAAAGGCTTACAAAAATTCTCCTCTATTATGCAAGGTTGGATCCTCTTTAGAAATATGTCCAGACGGTAGGTATTTATTATCGGCTTTTTTTATGCATTAAATTTTTCGACCGGTTTACAATAAAGACCCCAATTAAAATAATTGCTGCGGAAAATAATTGCCATAAACCAAAGACTTCTCCGTCTAAAATTCCCCAGCCCAAAGCCACGATTGGAATAATATAAGTAACCGAAGTGGTAAAAACAGGATCTGAAATCTGCACCAGTTTATTAAATAAGATCATGGCCAGCCCTGTGCCAAGAACACCCAATATTCCTACGGAAATTAATGACCACTGAAGTTCACTGGTTAAACTTTCAGTTTCAAAAAAACCGGTATAATAAAGGATGATTGTTGCAGGAAGCGACAAAACCAGAAAACTACCCACAGTAATCGCAACTGCGGAAATATCCTGCATGTAAAACTTCAGAATATTGACATTAACCGCATAAAAAGTTGCCGCGATAATCACTAAAAATGAATATAAATAATCCTGATCTGGATTAATGCTCGCGCCGCTTAGAATTAATCCAACAGTTCCCAGCAAACCAACAATAACACCTATCGTTTTATTCTGAGTTAGGATTGCTTTAAAGAAAAATACCCCGAAAATTAATGTAAGTAAGGGAGTAGTAGCATTTAGAATGGAGGCAATAGCGCTGTCAATTTCGGTTTCAGCATAGGCGAATAAAAAGACCGGGAAAAATGATCCTATAAAAGCTGAAATAATGATCAATTTCCATTGTTTTCGGTTTAATTGTTTTAAACTCTTCAATCCTACAAGCACAAGAAATATAGCTGCGAAAATTAATCTAAGCGAGCCCACCTGCAAGGGCGTGAGCGCGATCAAAGCTTTTTTAATCAGAATAAAGGAACTGCCCCAAACCAGTGATAAGATCACCAGGTAAAGCCATTTTATGTTTTTGGAACCCATATAAAATACAAAGGCCAAAAGTCGGTATTACAAGTGGGAAATTTTGAGAATTCTGGTAAATTATTTCCAGGTAAGGCTTTCCATCAAATGACGGATATCTTTTTTTAGGTAAGCCGCGGCAGGAACAAGGGAATCATAATTTGGAACGCGGTTAAAATATACCGAACCCGTTATAAAATGTTCCGTACTATCGGTTAAATAAAATTGGGCCTGTGATGCCGCATCACCTTCTACCTCATAAAACATTCCGTAGGTTTTATGAAGATCGTTGGTATAGATATCGCCTTCAATGGCATCGGCTTTAATGGTATGTTGAAGCGGAAGTTTCTGAGCGTCCATCAGCAATGAATCAAGGTTATTATTTACCTGCTGATATGTGATATAAATAGACCCATTCATAAAATTATAATTCAGGTTGATCCAGCAGGGAATTTTGTTCCGGGAAGGGCCAATTTCAGCCAGTGAATTTTTATCAAATTCAAACGGACAGTCCAGTTCAGTTCTTTCGTATTTGGCTTCAGGGTAATTGAGGGAGAGAAAACCTTTGGGTTTCGGTTTAGGATCATTTTTACAGGCGGAGATCATTCCGAAACTTATCAGAAAAAAAAATAGTTTAGCTTTTTTCATTTCCAATATTCATCTTGATCTGTTTAATCCTTTTATCATCTATCACTTCTATGGTAAAGGTGTAATTTTCGAGCGCCAGCATATCATTCTTCCTGGGAAAACCTCCTGAAATTTCTAAGAGAAAACCTGCCAGGGTATCAGCTTCGCCCTTCTTTTCCTCGAAAATAGTGACATCATCAATTTTGGCAATTTTGTAAAAATCTTTCAGCGGGGTTTTACCTTCAAAAACAAAATTAAATTCATCCAATTTGGAATAAATAAGGTCTTCATCATCAAATTCATCACTAATATCCCCAACGATCTCTTCAATAATATCTTCCAGGGAGATAAGTCCGCTCGTGCCTCCATACTCATCTACTACAATGGCCAGGTGATTCTTTTTCACCTTAAATTCATTGAGAAGATCATCCAGCTTTTTGTTCTCTGGAACAAAATAAGGCTCCCGCAATAAACTCGTCCACTCAAAATTCTTTTCGTTCAGGTAAGGTAAAAGATCTTTGATGTAGAGAATTCCCTCTACATTATCGATATTTTCCTTATAAACCGGGATTCTTGAATA
Source organism: Gramella sp. AN32 (assembly GCF_023718305.1). Lineage (GTDB taxonomy): Bacteria > Bacteroidota > Bacteroidia > Flavobacteriales > Flavobacteriaceae > Christiangramia > Christiangramia antarctica. Next base: position 422,783 of record NZ_QEYO01000002.1, on the reverse strand, counting down.
TCCATGTTCTATTAAGTGCGGAACGATCTCGGAATACGTATTTTCGCGATTTAAGGCAAAAATGTCCATCCTTGGGCGCATTACCTGTTTGGTATCGGTATTCCCAAAACTTACAATTCCCTGAAGAATTTTATGCTCCTCACGGGTAGTATCTTCTTCACTGGTGAGTTCGAGTGCCTGCGATAAATGATCAATGCTTATAAAAGATCGTTTTTTGCCCAATTTCTCATGGATATAAAGTGTGACTGCACGCATGGGACTACTCAGTGGAGAAAATAGCGTATCCAGAATATTTAGAGGGTAGGCCATAAAGTTTGAAAACTTCTCTTTATTCCTGCTCGCATAAACCTTCGGTAGAATTTCTCCAAAAAGAAGAATAAGAAAAGTGACGATCCCTACTTCGAAGAAGAAACGCAGGTCAATTCCGAAGAATTCTGTATTTACACCTTCAAAAAGATCATCGGTAAGATGATCAAAAAGCAGCACAATCGCGATATTGATGAAATTATTTGCAACTAAAATGGTAGCCAGCAGCTTCTTGGGTTTTTCCAGAAGTGTGATGACAATATCCTGGGTTTTAGACCGCTTTCCATCTTCGGTTATAAAATTAGCCGGGGTAAGCGAAAAAAAAGCCACTTCAGCTCCAGAAATAAGGGCAGAACAAAGCAGTAAAATAATTAAGATAAAAAGGCTTACAAATTGGGTAATTCCAACAGTGGCCCAAATTAAAAGTAAACTGGGAGGCTCCAAGTCCAATGGCAAATGTTTTAATTTCTATTTAGAAAGGTAAATCGTCTTCTTCCTCCTGTTGATTAACCGATTCGTTCTGGTTGCTTTGACTTTTAGAATTTCCCGATTTGCTATTAGAGTTATTTCCAGTACCCTGGGAATTTCCGCTGTTTTGCATTCCGGTTTCATTTTTAGGGGTTAAAAACGTGAATTCTGAACAGTGAATTTCAGTTTGGTATTTATCCTGTCCCTGATCGTCCTGCCATTTACGTGTTTTTATCCTTCCTTCCACATAAACCCGGTCACCTTTCTTCAAATACTTTTCACAAACTTCAGCAGCTTTATTTCTCACTACTACATTGTGCCATTCTGTATTGGTAACACGCTCCCCTGTAGTCCTATTCGTGTAACTTTCATTAGTTGCTACCGGAAATCTTCCAATAGATCCTCCTCCTTCAAAATAATGCATTTTTACATCATCTCCCGTGTGTCCTATGAGCATTACTTTATTCAGTGTGCCTGTCATTACTATACTTTTTGAGTCAAGAAACTGACTTATTAATTATTATTTATTCTAAAATACTAAAAATATATTCTGAATAGCGTTCAAAAGCGCAAAGATATAAACAAGAAATTAGTTGTAAGCCTCAGAAAGATATTCATTTAGAAAGTTCTCAATTAAAACCGGCACAGGATATTTCTCGACCTCGTTTATAAAAATACTTTTATCAAGATCCAGTTTAGTCTCAACGATCCAGAATCTGGTATGTAAATGTTGATGGGAGAGCTTATGAATTTTGGGCTCATCCCTAAATAAGGTAATTTCAAACTCCCTCTCGCCCAGGATCTTCTTAAAATCTTCGGAAGCAATTAATTCCTTTTCCGAAAAATGATCGTTAGATTCTACCAATGGAAATTGATAGAGCCCATTCCAAATCCCTTTTCCGGTTCGTTGCTCCAGTAAGGTTTTTTTATCCTGATGGTTAAACACAAGATAATTGAAGTACCGATGCTTTATTTTGCTCTTTTTCAGTTTTATGGGACGCTCCTTTACTGTATTATTTCTCAGCGCAAGGCATTTTGAACTCAGCGGACAAAGAAGACAATAAGGATTTTGAGGTTTGCATTGTATAGCCCCAAATTCCATTAAAGCCTGATTATGCGTTGCCGGATCCTTTTTATTCAAAATTTCCTGGGCCAGCAACTTAAATTCTTTTATCCCAGCAGAAGAATTGATAGGGGTGTCCAGATCAAAAAGTCGTGATAATACCCTGTATACGTTACCATCTACCACCGCTACCGGCTCGTTATAACAGAAACTGGCAATTGCGGCTGCGGTATAATCCCCAATTCCTTTGAGTTTCTTTAATTCCACATACGATTTCGGGAAAACACCATTTAGTTTTTCAGTGACAAATTTGGCAGTTTCATGCAGGTTCCTAGCGCGCGAATAATAGCCCAATCCCTGCCATAATTTTAAAACCTCGTCTATTGGCGCATTGGCCAGATCAAAAACTGTAGGATATTTCTCGGTAAATCTATAGTAATAGGGTAAGCCCTGTTCAATTCTTGTTTGCTGAAGCATGATTTCACTTAACCATATATGATAGGGTTCACGCGTGTTTCTCCAGGGAAGTTCCCTTTTATTTTCAGAATACCAGGTAAAAAGTTCAGTTGTAATTTGCATAATTAACAAAGAAGCTCTGCAATATTAGGAGTTTATTACGTTATTATTAGTGGATTAGGTTTGAAATATTGAAGATTTAATTATTATATTTGCCCCCTTGAAAAAAAACACAAACCCCAATTTATAAAATTTAAACAGCAAGAAAATGACGAAAGCAGATATCGTAACCAACATTTCAGAAAAACTTGGAATGGAAAAAGGTGATGTTCAAGCAACTATCGAGTCTTTTATGGATGAAGTTAAATCTTCACTTGAAAGCGGAGACAATGTCTATTTAAGAGGTTTTGGAAGCTTTGTAGTGAAAACCAGAGCCGAGAAAACCGGAAGGAACATCTCTAAAAACACTACTATTAAAATTCCTGCTCACAACATCCCTGCATTCAAGCCTGCGAAAATTTTTGTAGAAGGAGTAAAATCTAATGTAGAAGTGAAGTAATTAATCTACGGTGTCAACCGGGATTTCAAAATAAATATTAATTAAAATAAAGTACACTATGCCAAGTGGTAAAAAGAGAAAAAGACATAAGGTGGCTACGCACAAGCGAAAAAAGCGTAGAAGAGCCAATCGCCACAAGAAAAAGTAGTTTCCAACTACTTTTTTTATTTAAAATCGTTCTTTGAAATTGAAACTGCGATAAAGTATCGTTTAAGTTTCTTCAGGATTCAAAACCTGTGAAAAAATAATGTTTAATCCATCTGTACCTACCATTACAGGTACGGATATAAAATCTAGAAGTGTGGACAAAGAATTAATTATCAGGTCCGAACCTTCTGCTGTAGATTTTGCCTTATTAAAAGATGGAAAACTTATTGAACTAAATAAAGAAGAAGACAGCAATAAATTTAATGTAGGAGATATTTATATCGCCAAGATTAGAAAAGCTGTACCAGGATTAAATGCCGCATTTGTAAATGTTGGCTATGAAAAAGATGGTTTTTTACACTATCATGATCTTGGGCCTCAAATGGCGACTTTATTGAAATTCATAAAACGTGTAAGCACAGGTAAATTAAAAGATTATTCTTTAAAGAATTTTCCTTTAGAAAAGGATATAGACAAAAATGGCGCTATCGCCGATGTCTTAAAATCAAATCAGTCGCTATTGGTTCAAATCATGAAAGAACCTATCTCTACAAAAGGGCCAAGGATAAGCTCAGAGCTTTCACTCCCCGGTCGCTATATTGTATTGGTGCCTTTTTCCAACCGCATTTCAGTTTCTCAAAAAATTGAAAGCAAAGAAGAAAAAGACCGCCTTAAGAGATTGGTCAAAAGCATCAAACCTAAAAACTTTGGTGTGATCATTAGAACCGTAGCTGAAGGTAAAAAAGTAGCAGAACTGGACAGAGACCTCGAAAATTTAGTAGGTCGATGGACAGCCATGTGCAAAAAACTGTATAAGCCGCATCACCCTTCCAAAGTACTTGGAGAGTTAAACAGAGCATCGTCTTTGTTGAGAGATATCTTTAATGATACCTTCACCTCCATTTGTGTAGATGATGAAACGCTTTATACTCAAATTAAAGATTATGTGAGCGAAATTGCTCCTGAAAAAGAATCAATCGTAAAATTGCATCAATCCAACCAACCCATTTTCGAAAAAAGCGGTATCGAAAGACAAATTAAAACTTCCTTTGGGCGCACCGTCTCTATGAGCAAAGGTGCTTATCTGATTATTGAACACACTGAAGCTATGCACGTTATAGACGTAAACAGCGGAAACCGTTCCAATAAATCAAAAAACCAGGAGGATACCGCATTAGAAGTTAATATGATAAGTGCTGCAGAAATTGCCCGCCAGTTACGATTACGTGACATGGGAGGGATTATCGTGGTAGATTTCATAGATATGAACAGAGCTGAAAATAGAAAGAAGCTCTATGATCACCTTCGCAACGAAATGAGTGATGACCGGGCAAAACATAAAATATTGCCCCCTAGTAAATTCGGATTGATCCAAATTACAAGACAGCGCGTAAGACCGGAAATGAATATTAAAACCCGTGAGGATAACCCTAACGGAATTGGTGAAATTGAAGCACCAATTAGCGTAATTAATAAAATCAAAACCGATCTTGATAAATTGATCAAGAAAGATCATGCTAAGATTACTCTTAGTGCGCACCCATTTATTGCAGCCTTTTTAACCAAAGGCTTTCCATCGCCCAGATCTAAGTGGTTTGTAGACCATAAACGCTGGGTTAAAATTTTGCCTCGAGATGCTTACACGTATTTAGAGTACCACTTCCACGATAAAGACGGGAAAGTGATCTTATAAATAATCAACGCCTTTCATTCATTTGAAAGGCGTTTTTTTTTGCCTTATTCCCGCCAGCTTTATAATTCTTTAACCATAAGTTGAATCTTTTAATAGAATACCAACAAAGCTTTATTAGGTAATTAACTAAGTTCCCACTATTTCAGCCTTAGATTTATACATTATAAACCAAAAAAAATTATAGACATGATGAAGGATTTGAAAGATCTATTTGAACACCAGTTAAAAGATTTATATAGTGCAGAATCTCAATTGACCAAAGCATTACCCAAAATGGTAAAGGCTGCACATGATAAAAAACTAAAAGACGCTTTTGAAAGCCATCTGGAAGAAACGAAAGAGCACAAAGAGAGATTAGCAGAAATTTGCGAAGAATTAGGCTTTAAACCAACCGGTGAAACCTGTAAAGCAATGAAAGGCTTAATTGAAGAAGCTGAAAGTTTCCTTGAAGAAGATGCTTCAGAAGAAGTTCGCGATGCCGGTCTTATTGCCGATGCCCAACGTGTGGAACATTATGAAATTTCAGGATATGGAACTGTAGTGCGTTATGCCAAAGAACTTGGTCATAAAGACGTAGCGAAAAAACTTCAAAAAACTCTTGATGAAGAATACAACGCCGATAATAAACTGGATAAATTAGCTGAAGGACGTTTGAATAAAAAAGCGAAATAATCTTCAGTGAATAAAATTGAAAAGCTTCCCTTCGTGGAAGCTTTTTTTATACCTATTTTCTACATATATTTTTAACTTTTTTAATGGATTATTCTAAAGACAAATCATACACCATCACTGAAGCTACCCAAAAGCTGATGCATTACTGCGCATATCGCGACAGATCCCAAAAGGAAGTGGAAGATAAGTTGAATGAAATGCGAATGATTCCCCAGGCAAAAGAGAAGATCATCATTCAGTTAATGCAGGAAGATTTTTTAAATGAAGAACGATTTGCCCGTAGTTTTGCCCGGGGCAAATTCAGAATTAAAAAATGGGGAAAAGTGAAGATCAAAAATGAACTGCGAAAAAAGCAAATATCGGAACCTATTATAAAATTAGGCCTTTCAGAAATCAATCAAAAAGATTATAATTCTTCTTTATATGATCTGGCAGAAAAAAGGATTGAAAAAACCAATGAATCTAATTCTTATAAGAAAAAACAAAAGGTAGCTGATCATCTAATGCGCAAAGGTTACGAAACCCATCTCGTTTTTGATTGCTTAAACGAGCTTATCCCCTAATATCATACTTTTTGTGAGTGCGCTTGACCGCCTGATCATTTTTATAATCAATCCATTTTTGACCGCGAAATTTTCTCATATAATTATCAAAATGACGCATAAAAATGATATTGTATACGGCTTTGGAAAAATTGGTAAGCGTTCTTGGGGTTGCCCTCAAACTCATGGAAAACCCGGCAGTAAGATAGGTCATATGGTGCCAGTAACCTTCAGGCATATAAAGCGTATCTCCATGATTTAATTCGGTAATAAAACCTTTTGCTTTCTTTAAAACAGGAAACTTGTCATAATCTGGATTATTAAAATTGATATCTTCCCGAGTGATCAAAGCGTGCGGCACCTTGTATAAATGCTTACTTTCAGTGGGAGGAAATAAAATGCATTGTTTTTTTCCGTGGAAATGAAAATGTAAAATATTGGCGTAATCAATGTCATAATGCATAAAGACTTTTGACTTTTCACCGCCAAAAAATAACATGGGCATTTGCTTCAGAAATCTTAAGCCAATATCCGGAAAACTGAAATCCTGCTGAAGTTTGGGGACTTCCTTGAGTAAATTGTAAAGAAAGATGCGATAACTTGATGGGCCTTTTTTAAGCAGCTCAATATACTCGTGCATTTTCATCTTCGTATGAGCTTCATTAAATTTAAATTCTGAAGAAATTGGCCTGTTATCATAAAGCGGCACCATTTTGTCACCGGCAATTTCATCAATATAATCTAATGTCCACTTATCATATGCCGGCCAGCCTTCGATAAGTTTAGTGATTACCACCGGCTTTTGAGGTTGTACGTAATTCCGAACAAAATCATCTTTAGAGATATTCTCTATTCTGGGAATTTGTTCCAATTTCATAGCATCATTCTTCATTTAATCAATCTCTGCATATTTATGAGTGCGCTTGATTGCCAGCTCATTTTTATAATCGACCCACCGCTGACCTTTAATTTTTCTCATGACATTATCATAATTTCTCATGATCAAAATGTTCTTTAAAACCTCAGCGATCTTTTTTGGAGATCTGGGCAGCGAACGTAAAGTTAAGGATAAGCTGGGAGTTTCGTACTTAATAAAATGCCACCATTTACTGGGAATATATAGGGCATCCCCATGGACCATTCTAGTTTCAAAGCCTTTAGCTTTCGCCAGAGCAGGATATTTCTCAAAATCTGGAGCATCCATATCAATGATTTCCATACTTACAATGGAATAAGGCACTTTATAAATAAGTCCTGTTTGATCTGGCGGATAAAGAATCACTTTCTTTTTCCCTGTAAAGTTAAAATGAAAATTATTGGCAAGGTCCATATCATAATGCATCACCACTTTGGAACCTTCACCACCTACAAAAAGCACCGGTAATTTTTTAAAGAATTTAACCCCCAGTTCAGGATATTGAAAATCCTCGACCAATTCAGGGCAATTTTGCAGAAGATTGAAGAAGAACATTCTGAGGTCTGTAGGCCCTGCTTCCAGAATATCTATATATTCTTTTAACGGCATCTTCATTGCCGGCCCATGAGAAGCCTGTCTTCCTTTTGCTGGCTTACTATCATACAACGGTACCACAACTTCACCTGCCTTTTCTCGAAAATAATCAAAATCCCATTTGGAATACGCCGGCCAGTTTTTAGCAAGATCTTCAATCACCACCGGTTTCTCCGGAATAAAATATTCCTGTAAAAACTCATCTTGCGAGAGCCCTTTTCTTCTTGGAATGTTTTGAAGATCGAGTTTCAATTTTATATAAAATTAAAAACCAGGCTTTGATTTTGCTTTTTCCTGCGCCTGGAGGTTACGTTCAATTTTATGTCCCGGCCTACTCCATTTTGGTTTTTCATCCTGACTATTGAATTGGGATTTATCAGCAGCAACGCTTACCGGTTGGGATTTCTTCTCAAAAGCCTTTTGCGGGTTAAGTCCTAACATTTTAAACATTTCCATGTCCTCATTTACATCAGGATTTGGCGTGGTAAGCAATTTATCCCCGGCAAAAATCGAATTCGCCCCGGCAAAGAAACACATCGCCTGGCCTTCACGACTCATTTGGGTCCTACCGGCAGAAAGCCTTACCTGAGTTTCGGGCATTACAATCCTGGTTGTCGCCACCATCCTGATCATATCCCAAATTGGAACAGGCTTTTCCTCAGCCATTGGTGTACCTTCAACTGGCACTAGGGCATTTATGGGCACAGATTCCGGCTGCGGATTCAAAGTTGCCAGAGCAACCAGCATTCCGGCACGATCGGCTTCACTTTCTCCCATTCCTATAATTCCCCCACTACAAACGGTCACATTTGTTTTTCTAACATTATTTATGGTTTGCAACCGGTCTTCAAATCCACGGGTAGAAATTACCTCTTTATAATAGTCTTCAGAAGTATCCAGGTTATGATTGTAGGCATATAGACCGGCCTCTGCAAGCCTTTGTGCCTGGTTTTCAGTTAGCATGCCTAAAGTACAGCAAACTTCCATATCGAGCTTGTTAATGGTTCGCACCATCTCAAGTACATTGTCGAATTCTGAACCGTCCTTTACATTTCTCCAAGCTGCACCCATACAAACCCTGGAACTGCCTGTAGCTTTTGCACGTAAAGCTTGGGCTTTTACCTGATTTACACTCATAAGATCATTCCCTTCCAAATCTGTATGATAACGGGCTGCCTGTGGACAATACCCGCAATCTTCCGGGCAACCCCCGGTTTTTATAGAAAGTAATGTAGAAACCTGGACTGTATTGGGATCATGTTGTTGGCGATGAACCGTCGCCGCTTCGTAAAGCAGCTCCATGAAAGGTTTGTTGTAAATTTCAAGAATCTCTTCTTTGGTCCAGTCGTGTTTAATAGTCATGTAAATCGATTTGTATTCAAAAATAAAGAAAACTCAGGTTTCTCAGGAATTTCGCAAGATGAATTATAAACCAAAAGCTAACATCTAATTTCGGGACACAAGGATTGAAACCGCATTTCCCCCAAAACCAACTGAATTCACTAAGATCTTTTCTAACTTCTTAGGTTTTTTCTGAAATTCAGAAAAAGGTACATTGATGAATTCCTGATGCTCCAGCATCAAAATTGCCATTTCAAGACTCAATATTCCCGAGGCGGCGAAACTATGGCCCATGATCCATTTGTTACTGGTTATCGCAGGAAGGTTTTCTCCAAAAATTTCGGTTACTGCATTAACTTCTGAAGCATCTCCACCTATAGTTCCCGGTGCATGTAGCACAATAGCATCAATTTCACTTTTATCGATTTCTGAAATGGCCATTCTCATGGATTTCTGAAGACATTTTCCTTTTCTGGAAAGCGATGCCCCGTGCTTTAGCTTCTCATTTCCGTAACCAATTCCACGAATTATAGCTTTGGCAGTTTTCTTTTCCCCCAGTTCGATTTGTAATAAACCAGAAGCTTCCGCCAAAACCATGGAATTTTTTTCTTTTTTCATGTCCAGGGCCCTACTGGGAAATTCCGAAAAAGAAGAAGCATATATTTTCATTGCGGCCATTTGCGCAAGCGTAAAAGGAGTTAAAGCTGCTTCACTACCGCCCACTATAAAATTTTGTGACATTTTACTTTCCAGCCAGGCAATTCCATTTAAAATTGAATGCATTCCTGTAGAACAGGTAATACTGTGGGAAAAATCTGGGCCATTAAGTTGAAGATCCTGTGCTACCCAGGAAGAAATATTTCCCAGGGTGGTGGATGGTGAGGAATATCCTGAAGTTTTTCCTGTTTCTATAAATTCAGTATGATATTTTTCAAATAATTCGGTTGCGCCACGGCTACTTCCAATATTGATCCCCGTTTTTCTATTCGAATTGGAGATATTTCTTCCGGTAAGAATGGCCATTAAAACTGACCGGTCTAAATAGCGATATTTTGAATTTTCAGATCGTAAATTTTCAATTTCTGCATTTAAAGCTGCAGAAAGTTCTCCTATAATCCATTCACTTTCCCCAATTTTTTTTCTGGATAAAAAATGCTTTCCAGACCTGTAATTTGCCCAAATCTCTTCAGCATTTTTCCCTAAGGGTGAAATACTGCTAACAGCAGTAATTGAAACTGGATTTTTCAAAACTTGATTTTTGGCAAAAATAAGCCTGAAGTAAAAGATTGCCTAATCCTAAAGCTTAATTCTTTTCTTGCGTGGCCGGAAATAAAGCTTCTTAGTTGACTTCATTTTTCTGGAACCGGAGTTAATTTCTTCGATCTTCTCTTTAACTTTTTCCGGTAATAAAGAAAATAATGGCTGATGAACTTTGGAGATATAGGGAAATGCCTGTTCTAATTTTTCATCCCATTCTTGATGACATCTTAGGATATCGTCTGGAAGCACTTCTTTCCTTGCAGTTCCTTCATCTTCCGGAGTAAAGGATTCTGTCAAATTCAAATAGCCGTAATCATCTGTAAGCTCCTCACCTATCTGAATATCACGAATGGCAAGTTCAAAATTATAGCAGGTAGAAAGGCAATTCGATTTGAAGCTGTGGTTTACAAATTTCGCCAGGTCCCAACATAAAATATGCTCACCCTTATGGTTGCGAAAACTGTATTTTTCCAGCATATCCCGGGAATCTGATTTTAGCTTCTCTGGAGCATCAGGCTTAAATACGTGATCCAGTTCATCCAGTGCCCAGGTGATCGTCCCTTTGGGGATCAATTTGGTTGCCACCACTCCATAACCAATTTTTGAACTTATCCATCTAAGTTCTGTATCAGGATGCATCATAATTTGTAGAATATTCAACTAAAATTATATAAAAAACAAATTCAAAATTCTTAAAATTTAAAACTTTTAAAAATATTTATTCCGCCACCCTGAGACCCGTGATAAAAATTCTAGCGGAGGAAATTGACGAATTTTTTAGAAGATCTGATGAGATGCTGAAACATCCCGATAGCTCGGGACAGCATGACGGTAGTTCTAAAAACCAGCATCGTCACCCTGAACTGGGTTCAGGGCCTCTAATACGTCACTGCGAGGAAACGAAGCAGTCTCCATAATAGATTGCTTCACTGCGCCTGCCTACCGCAGGCAGGTTCGCAATGGACAACCAGCAGGGAAACGTCCTCAATTTCGGATTCGGGACCCGTAGGTGCAAAATCCGTTAAAAAAGAATTGCTGTTTGAGCGAAGCGAGTTCAATTCTTTTAGGATTTAAACCGTTACGGGTGAACGAGAAACTGCAGACTAGATTTTTTGTTTCTTTTTCAGCAATGGAAAAAGAAAAGAATGAAAATATGCTTCGACTGCGCTCGCGATGAACAAAGAATACCTAGGATGGTCATTTCGACCAAAGGGAGAAATCTCATTTTAAATGAAGTTTAAATAAGAGATTTCTCAGTCGTTGCACTCCTTCGAAATGACCTTTTTCGTCACGCTGAGACCCGTGATAAAAAATTATCTAGCGAAGAAAATTGACGTATTTTTTAGTATCTCTAATAAGATGCTGAAACATCCCGGTAGCTATCGGGACAGCATGACGGCAATTCTAAAGGTCAGTATCGTCACCCTGAACTGGGTTCAGGGTCTATACTACGCAAATAAATACGTCAATGGTAATTTATTTGATTCCGTCCAATCTTCGATTTCAGAATGAACATCTTCTAAAACTTTAGGGAAAGTATAAAATTAAAATACTGATAAGGATTCCTCTATCGCCAAATATATTTGCTGAAGTTGTTTTTCGGAAATTACATAAGGTGGCAAAATATAAATGGTATTTCCCAAAGGCCGAAGTGCTATTCCCCTTTGCATAAAAAAATCGAAAATCTTATCTCTTAGGCTCCCATATCTATCGGTTTCAACGTCAAGTTCAAAAGCCAGGATGACCCCTAAAGTGCGTAGGTTTTTAACTTTGGGATGATACTTAATCTTATTGGCAAAAGCATTATTCTGTCTGGCAATTTCTGTGATTTTATGCTGAATTTCTTCCGAAGTCAATAACTCCAGTGCGGCCAGGGCTGCGGTACATGCCAGTGGATTGGCGGTGTAGGTATGGCCATGAAAAAGGCCTTTAGCAATCTCATCTGAATAAAAAGCGTCGTAGATCTTTTGAGTGCAACTGGTAAGGCCCATGGGTAAAAGTCCGGCGGTTAAAGCCTTGGACATACAAAGGATATCCGGCTTTTGTTGTAAATGATCTGAAGCAAAGAATTTTCCGGTTTTCCCGAAACCGGTCATCACTTCATCTGCGATCAGAATAATTTCATTTTCCCAGCAGATTTTCAAAATCTCATCCAGGCCTTCAGCATTATGAAACTGCATCGCAGCTGCCCCCTGGATCAAAGGTTCATAAATAAAACCGGCGAAATTATGTTCAGCAATAAGCATTTTAAGCGTGGAAATTACTTCTGAATTATTTTCCCCGTTGGGCACAGGCAATCGTTTAACCCGAATAAAATGATCTTTAAAAGCACCATTATAAACCGATAATCCGGAAACAGACATCGCCCCGAAAGTATCTCCGTGGAAACCATTTTCAAAAGCCAGCATCACCTTGCGATCATTGCCTAAATTATGATGGTATTGCAATGCCATTTTAATCCCAATTTCAGTAGCAGTAGAACCGTTGTCATTAAAGAACATCTTCTGCTGACCTGCGGGTAGAATTTTGATCAAAGCTTCAGATAATTCAATGGCTGGTTCATGGGTAAAGCCACTAAAAACAACCTGATCGAGGTTTTGCATTTGTTTAGCCACCTTGTTAGTTATGAAAGGGTGGCAATGGCCGTATACGGCGGTGTACCAGGAAGAAATCCCATCTATATATTCATTACCATTATCATCGGTTAAAATGCAAGCCTTCGCCTTTACAATGGGCAACATTTCCCTTGCAGTCTTATGCTGGGTTAATGGATGCCACAAATGTTTTTTATCCCTTTCTTTCAGATCACTCATTACAATAGTTTTTCCCGGAAAATTTCAGCATATTCTTTAATTACCATTTGATCAAAATAAGGTTCTTCTTCAATTCTTCCCAATATCGCCACGCCGCTCATTTTTTCAATAATAATTTCCGAAGAGTTATTTTGATCACCATTAAATACGATGGAAATATTTTCGAATCCGCGATTTTTTAAGGCTTCAATGCTTAAAAGCGTATGATTGATACTTCCCAGGTAATGTCTGGAAACTAAAATGATCTCATAATCATTTTTAATAAGATCGATGATACGATCTTTATCATTCAGCGGAACCATTAATCCGCCAGCTCCTTCTATAACAAGACTATTTATAGTTTTTGGTGGATTGATCTCCTGTAAACTGATCTTAATTTTATCAATTTCCGCCGCCGCATGGGGGCTCATGGGAGTGTTTAAAGCATAAGAATTCTTATGAAAAACAGTTTTTTTATTACTGATAAGATTTTCAATTTTTTGAGTATCTGAATGATCCAAATCCCCAGCCTGGATTGGTTTCCAATAATCGGCTTGTAAAGCTTCGACCAAAATTGCAGATACGATGGTTTTACCCACTTCAGTTCCAATTCCGGTTACGAAATACGTTTTCGGCATATTTAATCTTTGGGCACAAAAGTAGCCAACTGGCTTAAAACCGCAGTTATTTCAGCCGTAGAATTATAAGAATGCACGCAGAATCGTAATCGCTCGGAACCCTCGGGAACTGTTGGAGATAAAATAGGCTTGACGAGAAAGCGGTTTTGATTGAGCTTTTTTGAAATAATTTTTACCCTTTCATTTCCCGGAATGATACAACTTTGAATGGCCGAATTCGATTCAATAAAATCCTGTTGAAGTTCGTTTTTCTTAATTTCTCTTCGGAAAAAATGTATATTTTCCTGCAGCTTTATAATTGCTTCTGAATTTTTAAGATTTTGATAAGCGCCCATTATCGTCGCTACTGAATGTGGCGAAAGGGCGGTCGTATATATAAAACTTCTGGAGAAATTAACCAGATAATCTATCAGTTTTTGGCTTCCCAGAATTACCGCACCATGACAACCTAAAGCTTTTCCGAAGGTGTGAATTCTGGCAAAAATGTGATCTTCTAATTTTTTTTCCTGAACCATGCCTTCTCCATTCCTTCCAATAACACCAGTCGCATGTGCTTCATCCACTATCAACTGAAGACCATATTTTTTTTTCAATTTAATTAGTTTGTCCAGTTCTGGGGAATCCCCATCCATGGAAAAAACAGATTCGGTAACCACGTAAAATTCTGAGTCAGCTGATTTTGATTGGGAATATCGAATAAGTTTTTCTTCAAGATCCTGAAAATCGTTATGCCGAAATTTATAATTTCTGGCCAGGGACATTTTTAAGCCGTCGCGAATTGAAGCATGGGAGAATTCATCATAAAAAATAAAATCCCCTTTTTGTGGGACTGCAGAAAAGAAGCCAATATTGGCATCGTAACCGGAATTAAAAATCAAGGCCGCTTCAGAATTATGGAAATTCGCGAGATAAGTTTCAGCTTTTTCGAATAAAGGATGGTTTCCCGAAAGTAATCTTGAACCGGTTGAACCTAATTTAAAATGATTTTTTAAATTTTTTTCGGTCTGTTTTTTAAGGAGTTCCAATGTAGAAAAACCAAGATAATCATTAGAGAAAAAGTCGATTCCTTCCTGTTGCGGAACTAAACTTCGGAAAGAATTATCCTCTTTTCTTTTTTGCAAGCCCTGCTCTAATTTTTTAGGAAATTCTGCCATAACACAAAATTAGAAATAAAAAAAGCGGAACTGATTGGTTCCGCTTTCAAAATTATTTGATCCTAATTATAATACTTCATGCATTAATATAAAGGTTCCCGCACCACTTATAAAACCAAGTGCCGCCAGCCAGGTTACCTTTTTAAGATACCAGATAAAATCTATATTTTCCATTCCCATAGCAGCGACTCCGGCAGCAGAACCAATGATCAACATACTTCCCCCCGTTCCTGCAGAGTAAGCGATAAAATGCCATAACTGCGCATCCATTGGGGCATCATACATACCCATTGAAGCTGCCACCAGCGGTACGTTGTCTATAATCGCGGAAAAGACACCTAAAACTATAATCACCACATTTTGATTGGGTATATTATTTTGAAGGATTTCCGCGAGATACCTTAAGGTCCCGACTTCTTCTCCGCCCACTGTTCCAAAAACCAGTGATTCCAGCGCCGCAACAGCCATTAAAATCCCCAGGAAGAAAAGGATACTGGAAATTTCAATTCTGGAAAGTGCTCTATGTGCAGAATACATATGCCGGTCTTCTTCCTCAAAATCCTCTTCCGGATGGATATATTCGGAAATAAGCCAAACAACACCTAAGGCGAGGATCATTCCCATATAAGGGGGTAAATGTGTTAAGGTTTTAAAAACAGGCACCGATAATATTGCTCCTAAACCTGCGATTAACATTACTTTACTACTCAGGATCCTTTCTTCTGAAACTTCCGCATGTGTATCGGTTTCAACAGTGCCTTTAAAAACCGGCATCATAGAAGCGATGGCGAATGGAACTATAAAACAGACAATAGATGGAAGGATCACGTATTCCATCAAACCCATGGTCGAAATTTTTTCAGCGATCCAGAGCATCGTAGTGGTCACATCGCCAATAGGAGACCAGGCACCCCCGGCATTCGCGGCGATTACCGCCAGAGCAACATACCAGAGCCGTTGGGTTTTATTAGGGATCAATTTCCTAAGCAAAGTCACTAAAACAATGGTAGCAGTAAGGTTATCTATCATTGCTGAAAGGAAAAAAGCCAGGATACCTACAATCCAAAGAAGTTTACGCTTGCTTTTGGTTTTTACAAAGCCTTTAAGAATGGTGAATCCCTTATGGAGATCAATTAATTCCACAATGGTCATGGCTCCAATAAGAAAAATTAGAATCTCTGAAGTCTTTCCAAAATGGTGCAACAAAGTACCTGAAAAACCCTCTTCGCCTTCTTCACCATCACTTAGGAAATTGAAAATTTCTCCTTCCGTATTAATGATGTCAAACCAGTTTTCCTTAAAACCTATGGAAAGCAGGGCCCACATAATTGCGGCCATTAAAAGAGCCGGAACGGTTTTGTCCAGCTTTATAGGGTGTTCAAGAGTAATTAATAAATATCCAACTACAAAAATCAGGATAACTATAGAGTCCATTCAGTATAAAATTTAATGTGTAAACAACTTAAGTTTCAAGTTTCGGAAATTAAAAATACAGTCGGTAATCTGGCAATTCTCATCCCATATTCCCTGTAAAAACAAATATAACAGTAAATAATTTAGATTTTAAACCAATCCGGCAATAAACATAGTTCAAAATATCAATTAATTAAGTATTCAAAAATTAAAATTATAAATTATCGTTTTTCAATAATTAATTTATATTTGTTATTGTTAAACAATAATTATAGCATGAAATCTTCAACATTCTTACTCACCATTTTAAATTTCTCCTATTATTTTCTTTATTTCATCTGGTTCATCTTATTTGGAATGCTGCTATTTACAGTTATGTTTGATTCTAATTCTGTTTTGGAGTTATTTAAAAACTCTTCAGATCTAAAAATTGAAACCAAATCTGTACTTATTACTACCTTAGTATTGACATTAATTTCAGGCGGAGTCTGGATCTATATTCTTCGAATGATTAAAAATTTGGTAAACAGCTTACTTTCTAAAAAACTTTTCTCCAATTTTCAAATTGCAAGTTTTAAATTAATTGGACAGCTAATTATTGCGATCACCATTTTTGATGCTATAACAATGTTCATCTCCCGCTTAATTTTCCAAAATAGATTAAAAGTAGAAGTCGATCTTTTCGAATTCTGGATCATTATAACTATTGGCCTTTTTATGATCCTGCTCTCAACAATTTTTGAGAAAGCTAAGTTCTATAAGGAAGAAAATGATCTAACCGTTTAATTATGCCTATAGTAATTAACTTAGATCAAATGCTTGAGCAACGAGGGATGAAAAGCAATGAACTGGCAGAAATTGTAGGCATCACCACGGCAAACCTTTCCATTCTGAAAACCGGAAAGGCCAAAGCAGTGCGTTTTTCCACCTTGGAAGCGATTTGCGAAGCACTTAACTGCCAGCCCGGAGATATTTTAGAATTCAAACCTTAGATTGAAGTTGATTTTTTAAATTAGGGCCTCACAATATTTAAATGATGCTTAGATTTTTTATTTCATTCCTTCTTATTGGGTTTAGTGTTCATGCACAAACCAATAAATACCAGGTTTCTTTCGATAATGCCGTGCACCATGAGGCGAAAATCCAGGTACATTTTACCGAGGTTCCCTCCGGGGATTTTAAAGTTCGCATGAGCAGGACATCGCCCGGCCGGTACGCTATACATGAATTCGCGAAAAATGTATATGGTTTCAAAGCGACCGATGAAACTGGTAAAGAATTAGCCGTACGGCGGGAAGATCCATATTCGTGGATTATCACAGACCACAAGGGAACAGTAAATATTGAATACCTGCTTTTTGCAAATCGCGGTGACGGTACTTATTCCCAGGTAGATGAAACCCATGCGCATCTTAATATTCCGGCCACTTTTATGTATGCAGAAACTTTAAAAGAAAGGCCAATTGAAGTAGATTTTGACATTCGTGAAGATCTAAACTGGAAAGTCGCCACGCAATTAGAAAAAGTATCAGAAACAAAATTTCGAGCTCCTAATATGTATTATTTTATGGATAGCCCGGTGGAAATAAGCGATTACATGCTAAAAGAATTTGATGTGGAGGGGCAAAATGTTCGGTTTGTGCTTCATCATCTGGGGACTGAAGAAGAATTTTCAGAATATTTCGAAAAAGCTAAAGCCATTGTACTCCAGGAAAAAGCTGTTTATGGAGAATTGCCCACCTATGATTTTGGAGAATACACTTTTCTTGGCTGTTACATGCCCAATGCTTCCGGTGACGGCATGGAACACAGGAATAGTACTATTGTTTCCAGCAGCCGAAGTCTTGCTGAGGGGGGAATGGAAAATAACATTGGAACTGTCGCGCATGAATTTTTTCATTGCTGGAATGTAGAAAGAATTAGACCGGAAGGTTTGGAACCCTTTGATTTTACTGAAGCTAATATGAGCGGTGCGCTTTGGTTTGCCGAAGGTTTTACCAGTTATTACACGGGGCTTATTTTAACCAGGGCAAATATCTGGACCCATGAAAAATATATTGAAAGTCTTGCGGGAACCTTTAATTATGTTTGGAACTCCCCGGCGAGGGATTATTTTAACCCTATTGAAATGAGCTACCAGGCTCCGTTCGTAGATGCGGCAACTTCAGTAGATCCTGTAAACAGGGAAAATACGTTTATTTCCTATTATTCCTACGGAAGTGTTTTAGGGCTTGCCTTAGATCTTTCATTAAGAGGGAATAAACTGAATCTTGACGATTTTATGAAACTGATGTGGATCAAATTCGGAAAAACTGAAAACCCTTATTCCTTAGAAAATATTGAAAATACACTGGCCGAGTATGCCGGAAAAGAATTTGCTGAAAATTTCTTCAGCAATTATATCTACGCTAGTAAAATGCCAGATTATAAAAAGCTTTTCGCTGAAGTTGGGGTTAAACTTTTCCAGGAGGAGAAGACTTCTCTTGGAGCATCCTTTCGGAACCTGGAAAACGGAGTCCAGATAAACAGAAATACCTACAGGGGAAGACCGGCCTATAATGCGGGATTAGATAATAATGATATTATAACTTCAGTAAACGGAAAAGAAGTAGGGACATTAGAAGAATTCAGCGATATGATTGCAGGAATGGAAAAGGGATCAAAAATCAATGTGGAATTCTTGAGAGGTGATACCAAAATGCAAACGGAGGTCCGCCTGGGAGCAAGTGAAGACTACACCATAAAATTGGATGAAAAAGCTGATAAGCAGGCGGTAGCAAATCGGGAAAACTGGTTAAAAATAAAATAAACCATATTCATAAAAAAAGCCTCCATCCGGAGGCTTTTATATTTTAATTCAGCTTGTATTAATCAGCCAGAATAATGGCTTTGTTATCTTTCATTTCCAGAACGCCCCCTTTAATCGTAACATACATTACATTTTTTTCGGCATTATCTGTTCGAAAAGCAACATTCTTATTCTTAATCTCATTTTCACTTCCTGAAGCCAGGTTAATTTTAACCTCACCTTCTTTCAAAGTTGCCACAATAGGAGCGTGATTATTCAACATCTGAAATTCACCATCATGACCCGGAGCTCTCACCGCGTCGACCTGAGCGCGAAAAACCACAGCTTCCGGAGTTACAATTTCTAAATACATATTTTATAGTATAGAGTAGTTAGTATTGAGTAATTAGAAAATTGATCTCTCAATTCTAATATCTCATTTCTCACTACCAGTTTATGATTCAGCAAGCATTTTTTCTCCAGCTTCAATCGCTTCTTCAATAGTTCCTTTAAGGTTAAAAGCAGCTTCCGGTAAGTGATCTAATTCACCATCCATGATCATATTGAAGCCTTTAATGGTATCCTTAATATCTACAAGCACTCCTTTAAGTCCGGTAAACTGTTCGGCTACGTGGAAAGGCTGAGAAAGGAAACGTTGTACACGTCTTGCCCGTGAAACAGCCAATTTATCCTCTTCAGAAAGTTCTTCCATCCCAAGAATGGCAATAATATCCTGAAGTTCTTTATATCTCTGTAGTAATTCTTTTACTCTTTGAGCACAATCGTAATGTTCACTTCCTAAAATATCTGGAGCAAGAATTCTTGAAGTTGAATCAAGAGGATCTACCGCTGGATAAATACCAAGCTCGGCGATTTTACGGGAAAGTACCGTAGTAGCATCCAAGTGGGCAAAGGTTGTTGCCGGCGCCGGATCTGTTAAATCATCTGCAGGTACATAAACTGCCTGTACCGATGTAATAGAACCATTCTTAGTAGAAGTAATTCGTTCCTGCATCGCACCCATTTCAGTAGCCAAAGTAGGCTGATAACCCACCGCAGATGGCATACGCCCTAGAAGTGCTGATACCTCAGAACCTGCCTGGGTAAATCTAAAAATATTATCAACGAAGAAAAGAACATCTTTTCCCTGACCTTCACCTGCACCATCACGAAAATATTCTGCAATAGTCAATCCTGAAAGTGCTACACGTGCACGTGCTCCGGGAGGTTCGTTCATTTGTCCAAAAACGAAAGTCGCTTTCGATTCTTTCATTCCTTCCTTATCCACTTTTTCAAGATCCCATCCACCTTTTTCCATAGAATGCATAAAATCATCGCCATATTTGATAATTCCAGACTCCAACATCTCACGCAGTAAATCATTCCCTTCCCGGGTACGTTCTCCAACGCCCGCAAATACAGAAAGACCACCGTGTCCTTTCGCAATATTGTTAATTAGTTCCTGTATAAGTACCGTTTTACCAACACCTGCACCACCAAAAAGACCAATTTTACCACCTTTTGCGTAAGGCTCAATAAGGTCAATTACTTTAATTCCCGTAAAAAGTACTTCCGTAGAAACAGATAAATCTTCAAATTTTGGAGCATCACGGTGAATGGAAAGTCCGTCTTTTCCAGTTTTCGGAAGATTCCCCAAACCGTCAATCGCATCCCCAACAACATTGAACAATCGCCCGTATACATCATGCCCAATAGGCATTTTAATAGGATTTCCTGTGTTTACCACCTCTACCCCACGGCTTAAACCATCGGTAGAATCCATAGAAATTGTTCTTACGGTATCTTCTCCAATATGAGACTGCACCTCAAGGACAATAAGAGATCCATCCTTCCGGGTAATCTCCAAAGAATCATAAATTTTTGGCAGTTCAGCATTTTCTGCGTTGAAAACAACATCAACTACAGGACCAATTATCTGGGCAACTTTACCTGTGACTTTAGACATTTATCTAATTCTTTAATTTTTAATAAGTATTATTTAAAAAATCTAATTTCCTGATTTAAAATTACCTAAATAAGGAAGCGATTCTTTTCAGGCTGCAAAGATAATTTTTTCTTGCAAAAAACATATTGAAAATAACAGAAGTTTTTGACGGAAAAAGACACTATAAAAAAAGCCCTTCCAATTTTCTGAAAGGGCTATAAATTTCAAGTGTTTTAATTATTCTACAGTCACCGATTTAGCCAGGTTTCTAGGCTGATCTACGTTCTTACCAAGCATTACCGCTATATGATAAGAAAGCAATTGCAGCGGAATCGTAGTCAACAAAGGCGTCAAAGATTCAATAGTTTCGGGTACCTCGATTACATGATCTGCAAGATCCCTAACTTCTTCATCTCCGTGAGTCACAATGGCTATAATCTTACCTTTTCTGGACTTTATTTCCTGAATATTGCTTACTACTTTTTCATAATGGCCTTTTTTGGTGGCAATGACCACAACTGGCATTTGTTCATCGATAAGAGCAATAGGGCCATGTTTCATCTCTGCCGCCGGATAACCTTCAGCATGGATATAAGAAATTTCTTTTAATTTTAATGCTCCTTCAAGCGCAACAGGGAAATTATACCCCCTGCCTAAATATAAGCAGTTTGGCGCGTCCTTATAAATATTTGCGATCTCTCTAATAATCGTATCAGACTTTAAAGAGTCCTTTATTTTATTCGGAATTAATTCCATTTCCCTTAAATGATATTGAAAATCACTGTGAGAAATAGTCCCTTTGAACTTTCCAAGTTTTAAAGCCATCAGGGTTAAAACCGTAATTTGGGTTGTAAATGCTTTTGTTGATGCCACTCCAATTTCAGGTCCCGCGTGCGTATAAGCCCCGGCGTTGGTTTCCCTTGAAATTGAAGAACCTACCACATTACAAACCCCAAAAGTAAAAGCTCCTTTTTCCTTGGCCAGTTTGATTGCCGCCATTGTATCTGCGGTTTCCCCACTTTGGGAAATAGCGATAACCACATCATTTTCTGAAATTACCGGATTGCGATATCTAAATTCTGAAGCATATTCAACTTCAACAGGGATACGGGCAATATCTTCAAAAATATATTCAGCAACAAGTCCCGCATGCCATGAAGTTCCACAGGCAACGATAATAAAACGCTTTGCATTGGCAATGCGCTCCATATTATCATCCATTCCTGCCATTCTAATAATACCTTCATCAACCAGCATTCGCCCTCTA
Source organism: Gramella sp. AN32 (assembly GCF_023718305.1). Taxonomy (GTDB): domain Bacteria; phylum Bacteroidota; class Bacteroidia; order Flavobacteriales; family Flavobacteriaceae; genus Christiangramia; species Christiangramia antarctica. The sequence continues at coordinate 400,769 of NZ_QEYO01000002.1, read as the reverse complement.
TACGTGTCGCTTATGGCACTTGGTTGCTCGTGGATCTCTTTCAGCATAAAATGCTCGTATCCCCCTTTTTCAATTTGTTCCAGGTTCATTTGAAGTTCCTGAATATAAGGATCCACTAAAGAGTCATCTTTAATTTTTCTAATTTTCACCTCTTTTCCCCGGCGTACTACCGCCATCTCACCATCTTCCAGGTAAATTGCGTTGTTGGTAAATTCAATAAACGGGGAAGCATCTGAAGCGATAAAAAATTCATCTTCACCAACACCAATCGCTAACGGACTTCCAAGTCTTGCTACCACTAATTCATCTGGTTTTTGCTTATTAAAAACAGCAATGGCATAAGCACCAATAGTCTGGTTCAAAGCAATTTGAACAGCTTTTCCCAGCTTCACATCCTCCTTGGAAATAACATCTTCAATAAGATTTACCAAAACCTCGGTATCAGTATCACTTTTAAATTCGTAGCCCCTGGTTTTTAATTCTTTTTTTAAGGAATCGTAATTTTCGATGATTCCATTATGGATAATTACTATATCCCCGGAGTTTGAGTAGTGGGGATGTGAATTTACATCATTTGGCTCGCCGTGCGTGGCCCATCTGGTATGCCCAATTCCCACTGTTCCTTTAGTAGAAATTTCAGCTTCAAGTTTGGTTTTTAAATCGGCGACCTTTCCTTTGGTTTTGCACATTTTTAATTCCGCACCATCATACAAAGCAATTCCTGCGCTATCATAGCCCCTGTATTCAAGGCGTTGTAGTCCTTTTAAAACTACGGGATAAGCTTCACGGTGACCAATATATCCAACAATTCCACACATAATTTCTAATATTCAGTATAATAAATTCTTAATTGCAATCGCTTCTCAGGATCAGTAGCACCACTTCCATACAAAACCGTGCCAAGGGGAGTTAAGGTAACTACCGACGGAGCAACTTCAATATCTCCTGAGTCCCTAATTGCAGAATTTCTAACAAAAATATTTCCATTTTGATCTCTGGCAGCAACAGCATTAATATTGGGGACTACCACAAGTCCCAAACGAACATTATCGATATCACCTTCTAAGATCCCGCTAACATGCTGGGTAATCCTTAATGTATATTGAATTCCCTCTTCATCCTCGGTCCTTTCTAAAGGCGTTGAAAAATTGATGATAGAATTGTATGGATTTGAAGGCGTATAACTTTCATCAAATGCGTAATCTATCAGTATATTTTTTGAATCCAGATCGAATAAATAAATCCTATCTGGTTCACGCGCTCCATTCAGCAAATCCCTGTTTACATAAAAGGTGAGATTGGCTTCATTAATCAACCAGTTTCTTGTTTTTAAATCGGCTAATTCAGTAGAATCCGGAAACAATTCCACAATCCCCATGATTCCTTCCTGTCCTTTTACATAAAGGTTTTCAGCATTTTCCTCATCAGCATTAATTTCAGCCAGAAAACTTTCGTTAAAATCATTTTCAAAAGCATTGAAGTGATTTCCGGTCAACACCAGATTATAAACATCACGTTGGCGAACAACTTCTTCATCTACCGTCACATCACTTTTATAATACAGGCTGATTTTTGCACTCGTTCCGCTAAAATCAAGCAAAACCTGAGAACCTTCAGAACTATTAGCTTCAGCTTTAATTAATAAGCTTCGTAAATAATTATTGAAATTCCCATGGTTTAATAAAATATTGGTACCTGCATTATCCAACACTTTTTTCTTGAAGAAATCTACCGGAAGTTTTATTCTTAGGGATGGCGGCAACACTATCGTATCACTTTCCCCATCATTATTAGGCTCAAAATCTACATTTACCTGAGCTGAAGGTTGGAAAGCACCATCTGTAAAAAGTGCCTCCCCAATGATGTTTTGCTCCACTGCCGGCAGCTGATTGGAATAATATTTTTGCGATAATGTAAAATCTGTATCCGGATCCAGAGTATTTAGAAAATACGATGTTTCAAAAATTGAAATTTTAAAGCTTCCTTCTCCATAAATCGAATCCAATTGATAAGTAGTAGTTTCGACAGACTCATCAGCTATTTCCGTAGAGAAATAAGGTATATTCAAAACCACACTATCCAGTTCAGGATTATCACCAAAGCCAGGGTTTTCAGAAGAAAGACTGGCCTGAGTTACAATACTGGCGATGCTGGAACCAAAGGCGGGATTTTTATCTACTCCTAAAAATAGGCCTGTAGTGCTATTGGTTTGTATACTATTTATTTTTTGAGAATAAGCCTTGACATTTGATGTATAAAGGTCTACGTTCGTTGGGTTGTTAATAACCTCTCCACCAATTGAAGTGAAATCTTCATCACATCCAATAAAAGCGAAAACAACAACCACTAGGGTTGTTATTTGTATCCATTTGTATAATTTCATTGTTGTTTTTACTTACTATTTAAGGTAATACGTGAATAGCATAAAATTCCTGATAAGCCTGAGAGAAATTTTCCTTACCTGCATATGGAAGAACTGGTTTGTCAAGTTTCTCGATATATTTTTTAAGGTCTTCCGGAACATTATCCCCACCTATGACAATTGCATCTGAATTATCTACCGCAGTTTTTATGAGTCCCGCATAATTAGGGGTTTTTAAATGTTTTACATTGGAGTTTTCCAAGCCATCAAATAATATTTTCTTATGCATTTCACTATCTAACGTCTCATCGAAGCTTTGATTGTAAACAGAGGTCACAATTTTTGAATCTTTAAATAATGGTTCGTTGCCATAATAATTTCTAAGGTATAAAGGCAATAAGGAGGCAAGCCATCCGTGAACATGTATAATATCTGGAGACCAGTTAAGTTTTTTTACTGTTTCTATAACACCTTTGGCAAAGAAAATGGCGCGCTCATCATTATCTAAAAAAAGATTTCCATCTTCATCGGTAAGGGTAGCTTTTCTTTTAAAATAATCTTCATTATCAATAAAATAAACCTGCATTCTTTCCTTTGGTATAGAGGCCACTTTTATAATAAGGGGCATATCCAGATCGTTAATCACCAGGTTCATTCCAGAGAGCCTTATCACCTCATGCAGTTGATGTCTACGTTCGTTGATATTCCCAAACCTCGGCATAAAAATTCTTATCTGTCCTCCCTGGTTATTAACCATTTTGGCAGCTTCAAAAGAAGTAGATGAGATTTCAGTTTCAGGTAAGTAGGGTATAACTTCAGACGAGACGTATAACACTCTCTTATCTTTCATAAATTCTTTACTTTAGGTTGCGTTTCGAAATAAAAAACACGCAAAATTACAAAAATTTATGCAGATTGCCAGAGATATCTTAAGTTTGCACGCTGTTAATTTTATAATAAAGTGCAGGTATTTAAAGAGAAGAGGCCTTTAATTGATAGGATCGAGAAGGCAAAATCTGATGATTTGATCTTAGGATTAGTGCCCACCATGGGTGCGTTGCACGAAGGCCATATTTCTCTTATCCAAACTGCTTTACAGCAAAGTGATCAGGTGGTGGTGACAATTTTTGTGAACCCAACACAATTTGATAATCCCGAAGATTTGGATAAATATCCCAGAACCCTTGAGAACGACCTTTTATTAATTTCAGCATTAAAGAAAGATATCTGGGTGTTCACTCCTTCTCCGCAGGAATTATATGGAGAAAATATCTTTTCGGAACATTTTGAATTCCAAGGGCTTGAAAAAGTAATGGAAGGAAAATTTAGAAGCGGACATTTTGACGGAGTTGGAACTGTAGTGAAACGGATCTTTGATATTGTTAATCCAGATAGGGCATTCTTTGGGGAAAAAGATTACCAGCAATTACAGATCATTCGTAAATTAACTGAAATCACTGCCTCTCCGGTGGAAATCATTGGTTGTCCTATCCTGAGAGAGCAATCGGGACTTGCAAGGTCTTCAAGAAATGAACGTCTAACTTCAGCCCAGCGTAACGAAGCAGCTTTTATATATAAAACGCTCAAGGATGTCAAAAATTTATTTGGCACAAAAAGTGCAAAATATATAAGCAAATGGGTAGAAAGGGAATTTAAGAATAAGAAAAACCTGAAATTGGAATATTTTGAAATTGCCAATGAAAACTCACTTGAAAAATTAGTAGTCCAATCGAAAAATGAAAAATACAGGGCTTTTATCGCCGCTTATGCCGATGATATTCGACTGATTGATAATATTGCTCTATAGACTTAATTAAAATGCAAATTCACGTAGTAAAATCTAAAATTCATCGCGTCAAGGTTACCGGCGCAGATCTGGAATATATTGGAAGCATTACCATAGATGAAGATCTTATGGAAGCTGCCAATATTATTGAAGGAGAAAAAGTTCAGATCGTAAACAATAATAATGGTGAACGTTTGGAAACTTATGTGATCCCGGGACCAAGGAATAGTGGTGAAATCACCTTAAATGGTGCTGCTGCGAGAAAAGTTGCGAAAGGCGACGTTTTGATCATTATATCTTACGCGATCATGGAAATGGAAGAAGCCAAAAAATTTAAGCCTTCTCTGGTTTTTCCAGACGAAACCACCAACCTGCTTAATTAAGTGAGTAAAAGTTTCAAAAAAATATTAAAAATAGTAATCCCCCTTTCTTTGGGGATTTTTTTAATCTGGTATTCATTATCCTCATCTACCCCGCAGGAAAGGGAAAATTTATGGAGTAGTATTAAAAGTGCAAACAAATTCTGGATAGCGCTTTCATTTTTCCTGGGCACAATTTCCCATATGTCCAGAGCTTACAGGTGGAAATATTTATTAGAGCCAATGGGCTATAAGACCCGGTTTTTGAACCGGTTTATGGCAGTAATGGTAGCATATTTAGCAAACTTCGGAATACCCCGCTCGGGAGAAATTTTAAGGGGAGTAACATTGGCGACTTACGAAAAAGTGCCTTTCGAAAAAGGTTTTGGAACCATCATTTCTGAAAGGGTTGCAGATCTAATTATTTTAATGCTGGTGGTTGCATTGGCTTTAATTCTTCAAACCGATGATCTTCTTGCATATTTACAGGATCAGAATATTCAGCCGTTAAACACATTCCTGATTTTTATAGGGGCTATTAGTTTGGGTATTTTAGCCTTAAACGTCATAAAAAAATCTACATGGAAACCTTTTCTGAAAATTAAATCTTTAGCCAAAGGACTTCTAGAAGGGATGAAAAGTATCTTTCACATGAAAGATAAATGGCCCTTTATATTTCATACCATCTTTATTTGGTCTCTTTATGTTTTGATGTTTTTCGTGATCAAGCATAGTATTCCTGAAACTTCGAATGTTCCCGCCGGAATCATCATGGCGGCATTTGTCGTGGGATCTTTTGCCGTATCTGCCACCAATGGCGGTATTGGAGTTTACCCAGTTGCCGTGGGAAGCATCCTTTATTTCTTTGGGGTGGATAAAAGTGGTGCCGAAGCTTTTGGATGGATTTCCTGGGCCACTCAAACCTTAGTTGTTGTGGTTTTTGGCGGTCTGGCATTCATATTGCTACCTATCTATAACAATAAGAAATAATTTCTTATCTTGGAAACCCGAATCTAAACCAATACATATGAAACTCATTATCACCATGATAGTGGCAATGTTGCTATTGCCCTTTCAACAATATGGGCAGGTAACCTACGAGACTATAAATTCTGCCAAGCTGGGAGAAGCCCGGCAGATAAAAATCCAATTACCCAGAAATTATAAAGAAAACACCAACAAACACTATCCGGTGATGGTTGTTTTGGACGGTGATTATTTATTTGAACCTGTCGCCGGAATGGTAGACTACTATTCTTACTGGGAAGAAGCTCCTGAAATGATTGTGGTGGGAATAAAACAGGGGGGCAAACGAATGGATGACACCAATTATGACAACAAACAATTTTTACCTGCAGAGAAAGGAGCGAAATTTTTTGAATTTTTAGGCATGGAGCTTTTGGCCAGCATGGATCAAAAATATCGCACGGCCGATTTTAAAATTATCGTTGGCCATGATTTTACTTCCAATTTTATCAATTATTATCTTCTAAAGGATAATCCGGTTTTTGATGGATATATTAATATAAGCCCGGACCTTGCCCCGGAAATGTCCAATAGACTGGTAAATGCACTTTCCAAAAGTCAGTCAAAAAAATGGTATTATCTGGCAACCGGTGGCAATGATATCCCGGAGTTGAAAAAGAATATTCTTGATCTGGACGCCAGTTTGAGTAAAATAGACAACGAAAATCTGGATTACAATTTTGATAATTTTAAGGATGCCTCACATTATTCTTTGGTAGCAAAAGCAATCCCCTCTGCGATCGGTCAAATGTTTGAGATTTATAGACCAATCAGTATAAAAGATTATAACGAGATTTTATTACAAACGTCAATATCCCCATCAGAATACCTTGCGGATAAATATGAAAGTATTGAAGAGCTATACAGTGTAAAAATCCCTATTCGTATAAGCGATTTTATGGCTATTTATAATGCTATTGAAAAAACCCGGCGTTGGGATGAGTATAAACCATTATATAAAATGGCCTATGATTCGTTTCCCGGTACCATGTTGGGAACTTTCTTTGAAGCCCGGTATGAAGAAGAACTGGGAAATCCGAAACGCGCTATGCGCATCTATCAAAATGCTTATGGCCAGCAGAAAGTTGCCTTTCTGGACAGTGATTTTATGCTCAAAAAAGCAGATGCAATCAAAAAAGATTTCGGTTATTAGCAATATAAAATTTCTTAAAACCGACTATCCCCCAGGCAAGCCGTAGGGGCATTTCGCCCCCCGATAGCCATCGGGGTTATTTTAGCCTCTGGGCAAAAAAGCAGTTCCGACCTCTCCCGAGGGAGAGGTGAAGAGGAAACCCCGACACAAAAGGATCGGGGAATTATTTAGATTAAATCGATTTGTTTTTATGGCTAAAGTTAAGACCGCTTATTATTGCCAAAAATGCGGAGCTCAATACTCCAAATGGCAGGGAAAATGCAATTCCTGCGATGACTGGAATACGATTGTTGAAGAAATTGTACAAAAAGCCGATCCTAAAGACTGGAAAGTTTCTGCCAAAAATGAAGCGAGGAAAGCGGCGAAACCTTTATTGATCGCCGAGATCGAAAATACACCGCAGTACCGTATTAAAACCAATAATAATGAACTGGACAGGGTGCTGGGCGGCGGACTCGTTCCCGGATCCCTTACCTTGCTTGGTGGAGAGCCCGGGATTGGGAAGAGCACGCTATTATTACAAATTTCGCTTCAGCTTAATATCAAAGTTTTATACGTTTCCGGGGAAGAAAGTCAGCAGCAAATAAAAATGCGGGCGGAACGCATCAATCCCAACCCCGCAAATTGCTATATTTTAACTGAAACCAAAACCCAGAATATTTTCCGACAGATTGAAGAGATTTCACCAGAAGTTGTAATTGTCGATTCCATTCAAACCCTGCACAGCGATTATATTGAGAGTTCCCCGGGCAGTATTTCACAAATTCGAGAATGCACTTCAGAATTGATAAAATTTGCCAAGGAAAGCAACACTCCGGTGATTCTTATTGGCCATATCACCAAAGAAGGAAGTATCGCCGGTCCAAAAGTTTTAGAACATATGGTAGATACGGTACTTCAGTTTGAAGGCGATCGTAATCATGTTTATAGGATTTTGCGAGCACACAAAAACCGTTTTGGTTCCACGCATGAACTTGGCATTTATGAAATGCAGGGCAGTGGGTTACGCGAAGTTTCCAATCCTTCAGAAATTTTAATTTCCAAAACCGAGGAAGATCTTAGCGGCACCGCCATTGCTTCTACGCTGGAAGGAATGCGACCTTTGATGATAGAAATTCAGGCGCTGGTGAGTACTGCGGTATATGGAACGCCACAACGTTCTACTACCGGTTATAACGCGAAACGACTGAATATGCTTCTGGCTGTTCTGGAAAAAAGGGCCGGTTTTAGACTTGGTGCAAAAGATGTTTTTTTAAATATCACTGGCGGAATAAGTGTGGACGATCCCGCAATCGATCTGGCAGTTATTGCCGCTATTTTATCCTCAAATGAAGATATCGCTCTTCTAAAAGATTCCTGTTTTGCTGCAGAGGTTGGCCTTGCCGGAGAAATTAGGCCGGTTACCAAAATTGAGCAAAGAATTCTGGAAGCTGAAAAACTCGGTTTCTCAAGAATTATGATCTCCAGGCAAAGTAAACTTCCGAAGAATAATTACAAAATTGAAATTATTAAGGTCGCCAAAATTGAAGACGTGGTAAGTCATCTTTTTTAACTATAATGGCATGATTGATGCGAAAACTAGCTCGTTACAGATTGATTATGCGAATTCCATTTTTACTAAGCATCCTGGCGATTTTAAATTTTGCTTCCTGCTCAAAGATTGAAAAGGCAGCCAACGCGCTTAAAGGCCTATCTGAAAAGGAACAGTATCGTGAAGAGCATGAAATTAGTGAAGAACTTTACAATCTCTGGATCTCCAGGATTGATACAGCCTTAGGTGATAATATTGAAATTGAATTGCCTTACCAGGAATTCGGTGAATTGCAACCCCGTAGTTTTTCTGTGTATTCTTATAATACGTATTTGATGACCGGCGAAGTTCTGGAAATTGAAATGGATTTGGATTCTCTAAATACACTTGTTTTCCTGGATGTTTATAAGCAGAATGGAGCGCAAAAAACTTTTAATAAAATTGAATCGGCTAAAGCCGAAAAAAGATTTTTAAATTTTGAGGCTCCTGAAAATGCTTTATATAAGATTGTAATTCAGCCTGAAATTGAAGCTCACTCGCCTTTTCATTTAAAAGTTCAGAAAAGCCCTGCCTATATTTTTCCGGTAGCAAACGGGAAAAATGGGGATATTGGAAGTTATTGGGGCGATGCCAGGGGCGGTGGAGAACGCAACCATGAAGGTATCGATATATTCGCCAAAAAAGGAACTCCCGTAGTTGCCTCAGTGAATGGCAGAGTTGGATTTACCGGAGAAAAAGGGCTTGGCGGGAAGCAGGTTTGGCTTAGGGATTCTCGAAGAAGGCAGTCGTTATATTATGCACATTTAGACAGTATAATGCCAAATCTCGGTCGGGTTAAAATCGGGGATACGTTGGGATTTGTTGGTAACACGGGCAACGCAAGGACAACTCCATCGCATCTGCATTTTGGCATTTATAAACGTGCTACAGGCGCGATCGATCCCCTGGGGTTTGTCTATAAAACTGATAGCTTGCAAGAGGATCCTTATCCACAAACAATTTTAGACAGGCTTGTTGTAGGTTCTACAAAAGCGAATTTCAGGAACAAACCTTCCACCATGAATTCCAAAATCCTTAGAAATGGAACAAATGGTGAAAAATTAAGGGTTCAGGGAATTGTGGAAGACTGGTATCATGTACGCGATAGTCTGGACAAATCCCTTTTTATTCATCAAAGTCTTGTTGGTCCTGCCGGTTAAGGTGCAGGATTTGGAATTGCTTCATGAATTTCTTCAATCTTATTCAAAATTTCTTTAGAAAGCGTCACCTCGATACTTGCAATATTTTCCCTCAATTGTTCCATACTGGTCGCACCAATAATATTACTGGTTACAAAGGGCTGCTGATTCACAAATGCCAGCGCCATATGCGTTAAGCTCATATCATATTCTTTGGCAAGTTGCTGATATCTTCTCGTAGCTTCTGTAGCCTGTGCGTTAGAATACCTGGAATACTGCGGAAAAAGATCCAGTCTGGAGTTTTTCTGAATTCCGTTTAAATGTTTTCCGGAGAGAACGCCCATGCCCAAAGGAGAATAAGGAAACAATCCCACATGTTCACGATGGAGAATTTCAGTTAAACCAATTTCATCCTTTCGGTTCAACAAATTATAAGGATTTTGAACCGTTACCACGCGAGGCAGATCATTGTTGCTTTCTTCCAGAAATCGCATCAATCCGTAAGCAGATTCATTGGAGAGTCCTATATATCGTATTTTTCCCTGCTTGATAAATTCCTTCAGATTTTCTAAAACCTCCCGGAAATTATCTTCCCAACTTTCATCCTGGTGTTGATAGCCCCTTTTTCCGAAGTAATTCGTATTGCGTTCCGGCCAGTGCAATTGGTAAAGATCGATATAATCGGTTTTCAGCCTTTTCAGGCTTTTATCAATCGCATCCTGCAAAGCTTCCTTATGAAAACCCATATTTTCGCGAATATGTGCAGCCATTTTTGCAGGCCCGGCAATTTTGGAAGCCAGCACTATTTTATCCCTATTTCCGGTCTTTTTTAACCAGGTGCCAATAATCCTTTCGGTACTTCCCTGTGTTTTTGCATTAGCTGGAACCGAGTATAATTCTGCCGTATCTATAAAATTAATTCCCTGCTCCAGGGCGTAATCCATTTGTTCATGACCTTCAGCTTCCGTATTCTGTTGTCCCCAGGTCATGGAGCCAAGGCAGATTTTACTAACTTTTACATCGGTATTAGGTAAGGTGGTATACTTCATCATTTTTCTTTTTCGAGGCGCAAAGTTAGCATTAATAATCTCAATCAAAAACCGAATTCCATTAGCAAAATAAACTGTTTTCAGCAGTTCAGATGAAATTAGATATTTACGGAAAACCTCCCGGAATTTTGATATATTTGAGATAAAGCATTCAGAATTTTATCATTTTCTGAAATTTCCTATTCTTTTTACTATGACCAAAATTGCCATTTTAGGACCTATTCCCAGAGATACGATTCTCACGCATAAAAATGAAACCATAAAAAAATACGGATGTGCTACGCACCCGGCCATTGCGCTTGCTAAACTGATGCAGGGAACCGGTAAAGTCGCTTTGATCTCCCATGTGCATAAAAAAGACCATGAAGCAATTACACAAATTTTTCAGCATTACGATAATGTGGACCTCAGCGGAATTGATTCCAGCAGGGATCGCGGGACGGTGATCGAACTTAATTTTATCGATCAGAACAACCGCCTGGAAAAGCAAACTGCTTTTATGAATCCCATTCTTCCGGAAGATGTTAAGCCACATTTAGATGCCCAGGCCTTTGTATTTGTACCTATTACCGATTTTGAGGTGTCCCTAAGCACGCTTCAGTATATTAAGCAGCATAGCGAAGGGATCATCATTTTCGATGCGCACGGCCCAACCACAGCCATGAATTTTAACGGCAGTCGTATTAGGAAATTCTGGACAGATCGTGATGAGTGGCTCCCCTACATAGATGTGCTGAAAATGAACCTCGAAGAATCCCTGTGTTGCTGGTTTAAAAATGAATATTCCCTGGAGGAAATGGGGAATTATGATGAAGAAGATACGTCCCATTTAGATGATTTCGCCGGCCATGTTTTGGAAAAAGGGGTAAAAGTGCTTTATGTAACGCTCGATTCGCGTGGTTGTGTTGCCTATACCCTGAAAAACGGAAAAATGGACAAACAGTTTATCGCTTCAGTTCCGGTAAATGAAGTGATCGATACCACGGGTTGTGGGGATTCTTTTGCTGGGGGTCTTGCTTATGGCTTTGCCGTGCATAATGATGAAGTGAAAGCCGCGCAATTTGCCAATACCCTTGGGGCTTTAAGAACGCAGGGAAAGACTTTTGATGTATTTAAAAATCTTGCCGATACGGAAGCAATTATCAAAAAACACTATTCTTAAATTGAGGATTATTCGATCTCAACAAGCACAGGGCAATGATCGCTGTGATAGACCTGCGGAAGAATCACTGCGCGTTTGAGCCTGTCCTCCAGGGTTTCTGAAACCAGGTTGTAATCTATCCTCCAGCCTTTATTATTGTTCCTGGCATTGGCACGATAGCTCCACCAGGAATACTGGTCCGGCTCCTGATTGAAGTAACGGAAAGAATCAATAAACCCACTTTTCATAAAGCCGTCTATCCAGGCACGTTCTTCAGGTAAAAATCCTGAAACTGTCTTAAGCCGAACCGGATCGTGGATATCTATAGGTTGATGACAAATATTATAATCGCCGCCAATAATAAGGTTAGGAATTTCCAATTTTAACTGATCGATATAAAGCTGAAATTCATCCATAAACCTGAACTTATATTCCAGCCGGTTAATATTGGTACCCGAAGGCAGATACAAACTCATTACCGAAAAAGTATCAAAATCGGCTCTTAGGCAGCGTCCTTCAAAATCCATATGATTGATGGAAGTACCGTATTCAACATGATTTGGTTCAGTTTTACTTAAAATTGCCACTCCGCTATAGCCTTTTTTATCTGCTGAAAACCAGTAATGATAAGGATAGCCTGCTTCTTCAATTTCTTTAAGATCCAGTTGCTCCTTATGTGCTTTTGTTTCCTGGAGAAGGATGATATCAGGATTTGCCTGTTGCAGCCATTCTAAAAAACCTTTTCTAATAGCAGCGCGAATGCCGTTAACATTATAGGAAATAATCGTCATGAAGTAGCATTTTTAAGATTCATTCCAGAAAAGGAAATTTCTGAGGTTTGCCCGGTTAAGTATAATTCAGCTTTAAACTATCAAAAAACGACTCCAGATCTTTTTTTGAATCTGAAGCAATGATTTCCCTGCCTATGGAAAGTTTTTTGATTTCAGTTTCAACAGAATAGGAATATCTAAATCTCGTAACCTTTTTGATTTCTGAAATTTTCAGGCTTTTAGAGAAAAAAAGCGTGATTCTTTTAATACGCTCTTCTGAAATGCTCAAATACTGGTTCTTCCGCTCAATAAAATAAATGATTAGTTGAAAAACCCCCAAAAGGAACCAGGTTGCAGAAATCAATATTTGATCTTTCATTACGAAAAGCCAGACGATGGAAATTATTATTTGGAAAATGCCAAAAATAAGATTGAACAGCAACCTCTTTTTTTCGAATTTTATCTTTAATTTTTCCGGCAAATTTGCTTTTATTTAACGATGAATCGAGTGACTTTACCCACCTTTCGCGTTCCTACCCGTAAGAGATAAACTCCTGTCGCGGCATAAGACATATCCAGTTCATAAACATAACCATCAGTAGTATTCAGAATTTCATTTTCGATCATTTTCTGACCTATAATATTATGCACGGTAATCCTTAAAGGCTCCGTAAACATAGTCTCAACAATTACCCTAAACTGATTATTTCCTTCAGAAACCACCACAACCTCAGCATCATTCATAAGAAAATCGCCAATATCCAGAGTGCTGTCTACGATATTCACCGAATAATCATGCGTGGTTCCATACTCCATCATACTACATGGATCATTTAAAGAACCGCCAAAAGAAGTATCGCCGGCTCTGGCCCGCAATAAATGTTGCCCTAAGGGGGCATCGTTTGGAATTTCAAAATCAAAATCGAACCATTCTATAGACCTGGGAATGGTTGCGCTGGAAACCACACGTTCGCTATCTTCAAAAACAGCATTGTCATTAAAATCTATCCACATGCTGAATTTTTCAGCATTGGCCGTGGTGATCGTTTCATTGAAGCGTGATTGTACGGAAACGGTAAAATTAGCCTGCGACCTGTCCAGATTTGTGGTAGAGGTAATAAAATCGGCATAACCATCCCCACAGGGAATTCTTTCGTTTAGAATACTGCCAAGTTCAAATGATGAGATTCCATCACCCAATGTACAATCTGAGCCTTCCGGAATACAATCCAGATTTGCAACAGATTTCACTTGTGTATCATTCGAAGGATCGAAATCGTCCTCCAATTTTGTACGTGCCGTAATCCGGTACCTGCCCGAAGTTCCAAAATTTCCTTTTTGATTAAAGGTATAAACCGCATTCTCCCCCACCGAAATTGTTGGACCGTACACTTCATTCACCGGTGTATTATTTCCAATTTGGTAACTCACCGGAATATTTTGCTGGGGCTCGCCACCAAAATTTTCAATCGTGATGGTAACGTCTTCAGCTGTGGTAAGATTTTCATCGGTTTGTGGCCCGTCGATAGAACTTACCCCAACATCACGAGCCGGAAGGTTCTTCACTTCTTCGGAAATATCATCATTGTCAGGATTACCGTCATTTTCCAAACTGGTAGTTACGGTAATGGTATACGTCTGTCCTATTTCTGAAAGATCTGCGGTTGTTTCAAAAGTATATTGAATAGAAGTTGAAGCTCCAACGGTTTGGGTCACTGTTTCGGTAACAGGTGCTCCGCCGTCAATACTATAACTCACTTCAAAATTTGATTGAGGATTACTTCCGAAGTTTCTAATCTCTACGGTAATTTGTTCCGCGTTGGTCAAAGAAGCATCGGTAGGAGAAACGAGACGAACAACGGCAAGATCATCTGGCTGGTCTGAAGCCAGTTTAAAGACACCAACCGTATTCAATCGATATGGGGAATCGAAAGTTTCCGCGTTATGCCAAAAGGTAAGATCATCTGAGGGATCGATATTCAAGTGGGCATAATCACCATATCTTGCATTGGGATCTATACTAACACCTTCAACAATAGAGCCTTCTTCCAGGGTCATTAGGCCAAGTGGGTCATTTACATATCTTCCGGTAAAACGAATAGAAGGGAAAACAGGACTTTCAGGACTGTCGTCTAAAACCGTATATCCCAAACCAATATTTCCCTGCGCATCAATTCCAATACTTCCGCTAAAACGGTCACTTTTATCTGGCGCATAGGTACCTTCCTGGTAAACACTATAATTTCCTCCGGCACTGGGTTGTCTTAGCTCATACCAGCGTATTGCGGCATGTTCCGCGGCAGAAGGTTCCACATCTACGACAAAATTCAGTACTACGGAGTTATGATTATCAAATCTTCGATACTGCGTCATGAACATCATCGTGGCCTGTAAAGCATCAATATCGGCACCATCATTTGGCTGGGAAAGATTTGAAAAATCCCCTCCGTCAAAAGTAGCCCTAAAAGGGGAAACTCCATTCGCTGCACCCAATTCCTGACTTTCAGCAATTGTTGAAGATGATAAATTATTCCAATTCACGTTGATAAGCCACAACTTTAAATTGTCTTCGCCTACTCCAGCCCATGCATCATCCTGCATGTAAATAATAGGCGAATTTCCCCGAGGTGGCAATTCTTTTCCCATTACCTGAAAACCAGCCGGACTGTAAAATCCGTTAGTCTCAATTCCCGGAAGTGGAAAAGAAACAATTTGCGCTGTATTTCCTTTAAGCATTTCATCCCTTTCCAAAACATACACTACCTGGGCGTTATCAGCATTTCTGGATTCTTTATTAGAAGTGATATAATATCCATCACTCCACAGGGAAATTTTAGGATAATCTGGATCTACCCCATTCGTGGGAAAACTATAGGTGTACCATCCATCATTGATAGGATCTGGACCCTGAGAAATCGCGACCAAAAGGCCCACGGGAGTTCCGGTTTTAAATTCCATGATCACCCACCGGTTTGCAATTTGATCGTAGATAACTATAGGATCTGTAACGGCAGAAGTTGCAAAAGTTCCTCCTATAGAAGAAAGATTTGCCGGTTCTACTAACTGGTTTCCATTTTTATCCCAGATTGAAAATGCGGTATTCCAGGCATTTACGTAATGATTTGGGCCCACTGCACCTGTGGGGTCTGAAGGAGTGGAAAATGTTTGCGCCGCTTCAAAAATAAATTGAGGTCCCCGGGCTTTCAAGGATCCCATTTCCTTTTGTGCGGTTAAATCTTCGCCTTTAGGATAGCCTTTTCCCGGAACGACCCGATTTATACCCCTGCCCCGAGGTTTAAATTCTTTGAATTTTTTTGGTGCAGGAATGATTACCCCCTTTTTTAAGCTGCTGCTGGGTATTGCTTTCGCAGAGTCTATATAAACAGGTCCTGCAACTTCATTGGATTGTGCGATAAGATTTAATTGAAATACAAACCCGAAAAAGAGCAGGAAATATAATTTTTTCGTCATTACTCAGATATTCTGGAAAAATTTCTCAAAAATAGGAAATAAGGATTTAAATGAAATATAAAAGGAAATTATATAATGAACCGCCATTTTGGAAAAATCTAAAATTTTTAAATTTTGTGCTGAAAGTCTTTCATCCAGGTTTTAAAAGCTGTTTCCGCCTGAATAATTGACTTTACTTCTGATATTTTCACCCGCTTTTGCTCCATACTATCCCGAAATCTTACCGTAACAGAATCATCTTCCAGCGAATCATGATCTACGGTGATACAAAGGGGCGTTCCCGCAGCATCCTGCCTTCTATATCTTCTCCCAATGGCATCTTTTTCATCATATTGCACCTGGAAATCCCATTTAAGATCATCCACGATTTTTTGAGCAAGCTCAGGTAAACCATCTTTTTTAACCAGGGGTAATATTGCAGCTTTGGTTGGCGCAAGGATTGACGGTAATTTTAAAACCGTTCTGATGTTCCCGTCTTCCAACTGCTCTTCTTTTAGCGAAGCTGAAAGTACAGATAAAAACATTCTATCCAGCCCAATTGAAGTTTCAATCACATAGGGCACGTAATTTTCCTTTAATTCGGGATCATAGAACCGTAGTTTTTTTCCTGAAAATTCTTCATGGGCTTTCAGGTCAAAATCGGTTCTGGAATGGATTCCTTCCAATTCTTTAAAGCCAAACGGGAAATTAAATTCGATATCTGTCGCGGCATTGGCATAATGCGCTAATTTTTCATGATCGTGAAAACGATAATTTTCTTCACCCAAACCTAAAGATCTATGCCAGTTTAAGCGGGTTTCTTTCCATTTTTCATACCAACCCAGCTCTTCTCCCGGTCTCACAAAAAACTGCATTTCCATTTGTTCAAATTCACGCATCCTGAAGATAAACTGCCTGGCGACAATCTCATTTCTAAAAGCTTTTCCAATTTGGGCAATTCCAAAAGGAATTTTCATCCTTCCGGTTTTTTGAACATTCAGAAAATTTACAAATATTCCCTGAGCGGTCTCGGGTCTTAGGTAAAGTTGCGTGGCCGAATCAGCCGAAGCGCCCAGCTTTGTCCCAAACATCAGGTTAAACTGGCGAACATCTGTCCAGTTTTTAGAACCGGTTTCCGGATCGGCAATTTCCAATTCTTCAATTAAAGATTTTACATCAGCCAGATCTTCGTTGGTAAGTGATTTAGCCAGCCTACCCAAAATTTCAGAACGATCATCCAAATATCGTTTTACCCTGGGGTTGGTTTCACGGTACATCGCTTCGTCAAAAGATTCGCCGAAACGTTTTTTTGCCTTCTGAATTTCTTTTTCAGCTTTCTGAAGCAGTTTTTCAGCATAGTCTTCTACCAAAACATCGGCTCGGTATCGCTTCTTCGAATCCTTATTATCGATTAAAGGATCATTAAAGGCATCTACATGACCTGAAGCTTTCCAGGTAGTAGGATGCATCAAAATTGCCGCATCTATGCCCACGATATTCTGGTGCAGCTGCGTCATGCTTCTCCACCAGTATTCTTTTATATTCTTTTTTAATTCCGCTCCATTTTGTCCATAATCATAAACAGCGCTTAAACCGTCATAAATTTCACTGGAAGGAAAGATATATCCATACTCCTTTGCATGGGATATTACATTTTTAAATAGATCTTCTTGATTTGCCATAGCGCAAAAATAAAAAAACCGCCTTGAAATAACTTCCAGGCGGCCTTTTAATTCAAATTATTAAATTATCTAAGATTAAAACTTGCTGTTCCCAGTAATACAGCGTCGTTATACACATATACTTTATAGGTTCCTTCTTCCAACATATCTTCATTCGTATTAGAAAGGATACATACATCCAGTTCTTCATTTTCGTAAAAAACTTTTGAAGAGGCACTGTAAACCATAGGCCCTCCATCATGTTGAACCACGATTTGATCCCCTACCAGTTCATTATTTGGATTATATACCTGTACATACATATTCTTTTCCCCGGCGGGAGAAAGGTCATTGGCGGTTAAAGTAAAACAGGTTCGAATCTGGTCGATTCTACCGGTTCTGTCGTTTTCCACGATTTTACCGCTATTTCTCACGATTACACCTTCACCTTTTAAACTAACGACTTTTAATCGTGCAGCCTTGTCTACTTTTGTAGATAAACTCTGATTGGTCGTTTGAAGGGAGTCAGACATTCTTACTCGTTGCTGAAGAGCGGTGCTGGTACTATCCAACGAACTGGTCAACATCTGGTTTCGATTACTTAAACTGTCTACTACTCTAAATAATCTATCTTTTTCAGATCTTAAATTACCAATTTCCCTGCGGTATCTTGAAATTAGGACCAAATTCGCATCATTGTCTTTTACTGAATCGAGTAAAGTAGCAATCCTATTCCTGGCGTTTACCAGATCCTGATCCATCACTTCATTTTCCTTTATCGCCTCGTCGTAATTAACAATTAACTCATTTAGTTCATTCTCTATAACTGATTTTTCCTTCTGAAGAATTTCCTTATTCTCCTTCTCCTCATTGTAGAATTTAATCGTGTAAATACTCAATGCGATAAGGGCAACAGCCAAAATACCAGTTAAAATTTTTAATGCAGTATTGTTTTTACTCTCTGTCATTTTTTTAGTTGATTTAGTTTGTAAATTTAGTTGTTTAACTAAGTAAGCTACAAGTCCTTAACAAATGTTTCACGATTTTTTAAACCTCCTCTATCCACGTGTTTGCCACATTTGTGAAGCTGAACTCTTAAAAAATGAAAACATTCTTTGTACAAATTGCCTTCATGATTTGCCGGTTACCAGTTATCACCTGGATAACGAAAATCCAGTTAAAAAAGTATTTTATGGAAGGCTCAAGGTAGAGGGCGCCACTGCTTTACTCCATTTTAGAAAGAAAGCCGGGGTCCAGCAATTGATCCATAATTTAAAATATCGTGGCCATCAGGAAATAGGTGAATTTCTTGGGGACTGGCTGGGAACTGAACTAAAAAATTCAGGAAATTATAATCACATTGAGGCCGTAATTCCCGTCCCGCTTCATAAATCGAAACTACAACAAAGAGGTTACAATCAGGTGGAAAAATTTGGAAGAAAGTTAGCTTCCCATTTAAATGCGCATTATTACGATGATATCCTCCTAAAAACTACCGCAATGCAAACTCAAACTTTAAAGAACCGAATTGCCCGCTGGGGGAAAATTGAAGAAACCTTGAAAATAGCTAATTCAGAAAAAATTAAAGACAAACACATACTTCTCGTAGACGATCTGGTGACCACGGGAGCAACGCTGGAAGCCTGCGGACATAAACTTCAGGAAATAAATGGTATTAAAATTAGTATCGCCACCATGGCAATTACCAAATAAAAAATTCCGAAAAATTTTTTATTTCCCCTCACCCGATCCCGAAAGCTTCCGGGAGCGAAATGCAGTTCCGTACATCTCCCCAAGGGAAAGTTAAAACGGAAATCCTTCTTATAAATAAGGGTAAGTGAACCCGGGTGAGAACCACAAGGGAATAATAATAGTAGACTTTGCGTTGTATTTTAAAATAATTGTTTCTTTGCTAATCCCGATGCAAAAGTATCGGGAGATTATTTATATTAAATTGTATGATCAAAAGGGTTCCCGGTTACATACTTGTGATGTTATGCATTTTTTCTCTGGTACAATGCGCTAAAAAAGGAATGCCTGAAGGGGGACCGATAGATGAAGACCCACCGGTATTTATACGGGCGAATCCAGAAAATTATACCACCCACTTTAAAGCAAAAGAGATTAGGATTTATTTTGATGAATATATCAAATTAGAAAAACCTCAACAACAAATCATCATATCCCCACCAATGGTTCCCACGGCCAATATCACACCTTTGGGAACCGCAAGAAAAGATATCAAAATTGAAATTTTCGACACCCTTGCAGAAAATACTACCTACGCGATCAACTTCGGAAAAAGTATCGTTGATAATAATGAAGGTAATTCTTTCGATTTCTTTAAATATGTCTTTTCTACGGGAGATTATATAGATTCCCTTACGGTTTCAGGAACTGTAAAGGACGCACTACTTAAAGAACCCAAGGAGCCCATTTCAGTCTTTTTATATGAGATCGATTCAACGTATTCAGATTCTATTGTGTATAAAGAAACTCCCCGCTACGTAACCTATTCCAAAGACAGCACCTTTACTTTTTCCCTGGAAAATCTTAAGGAGGGACAATATAAAATGGTGGCCATGCTGGATAAGAACAATAATTATTTATTCAATCCACGTTCAGAAAAAATTGGTTTTGTTGAACAGACTATAAGTATTCCCACGGATAGCACTTATAACCTCACTGTTTTTAAGGAACAACTGGAATTCAATGTGAAACGCCCCAGTCATTTTAAAGGAAATGTGATCCTTTTTGGGTACGAAGGTGCGGTGAAGCCTGACAGTATCAAAATTGACTTATTAAATGGCAGGCCGGAAGGTTTTGTTTCCCGGATTATCAAAGACAAAGTAACCGACAGCCTTTACTACTGGTATAATATAAAGCCGGAAATAGACAGTCTTTCTTTTAAAGTCTCCACACCTAAAACCATCGATACCTTATTTGCCAGATTGACCTCTTTGGAAAGGGATTCCATCAGTATTTCCACAGAACCCGGTTCAATTATAGGATTAGATGAAAAAGTGAGAATTACTTCCACGACCCCTATTATGGAATTCAACGAAGAATTCATCAATTTGATTGATAAGGATTCAGCAGAGGTTGTTTTTACATCAGAATATTTTCCCTTGAAGAATTCCGTAGAACTTTCATTCGCCAAAAAACCTGAAAATAATTATACACTTTCAGCATTTCCGGGAGCTATGATCGATTTGTTTAATGAAACGAACGATTCCATTCAAAAGAGCTTTAAAACAAAATCCCTGTCAGAATTTGGATCGGTACAACTCAATATCGTAAATGTAGATACGTATCCAATTATTGTTCAATTAACCGATACGAAAGGGGAAGTAAAAGCTGAAAAATTTTCAGAAAATTCTTCCAGCTTTCCGTTTAATTACCTGGAACCGGGAAAATATCTAGTGCGCGTAATCGATGATACTAATGGAAATGGGAAATGGGATACGGGAAATTATCTAAAAAAGATCCAGCCGGAACGAATCAGATATTATTCCGATACCTTGGAAATGAGGAAAAACTGGGATTTTAAGGAAAATGTTATTTTAAAGTAAACTCGTCCCGGTCTTCCAAAAACCTCAATTTATTACGGGTTTCATTCAAATGCTCTTTATTTAACTGAATTTCCTGAATAAAAGTTTTCTCAAAATCTTCGGAACTTTGTAAAATTCCAAGGGAATCATACACTGCAGAATGACCGTTGTATACATAGCCGTCTCCATCTTCACCGGTTCGGTTCACTCCAATACAATAACTCATATTTTCGATCGCCCTTGCTTTCAACAAAGCGTCCCAGGCGTTCACCCTTGTTTTAGGCCAGTTTGCCACATACAGCAAAAGGTCATAATCTTGGGTATTTCTCGCCCAAACCGGGAATCGAAGGTCATAACAAATTAACGGACAAATTTTCCAGCCTTTGTATTCTACCAGTAGTCTTTCTGTACCCGCAGTATACGTAAGATGCTCCTTTGCCAGCGTAAATGTATGCCGCTTATTATATTTTTTAAAAGAACCATCAGGGTATACAAAAAAAAGGCGATTAAAATAATTTTTATCTTCCTCAATAATGACGCTCCCGGTGATAGCCACATCATATTTTCGGGCATTATCCTTCATCCAGGATAAAGTTTTCCCATTTTCAGGTTCCGCTAAATTTTCAGCATTCATACTAAAACCAGTTGTGAACATTTCGGGTAATATGATGAGATCTACCTGCTCATTTAGCTGTTCAAATCTTTGGGAGAAAAGATTTCTGTTCGCTTCAGGATTTTCCCATATGAGGTCTTCCTGTATGATCGCTACATTCAAATTTCCAGTCATATTCAAAGATATCAAAATAGATATTCCAATGCCAAATACTTGTTAAATGGTTGGTGAAGAATTTACTAATAAATAGTTTTACCCAGATAAAAATATTGCAATTATGAGCGTTTCAAATTTTTTACAAGGTGAATCTTATATGTCCAGTACCAGCCGTAGTTTATTGGCCGGGGTGATTGGAGGATTAGTGGGAACAGCAGTTAAAGTTACCATTGAACATTTTCTCCCCGTAAGAAAGATAGAACAGCGGTCTGCTCAAATTAAAATTGTGGATGATCTTTCCACCAAAATTACAGGTACTCCTATTAGTGTGCAAAATGAAGCTTTAGCGGAACAACTGGTAAACATTCCTATGGGTGCATCTTTGGGTGCTGCTTACGGTTATGGTAAAAAAGGTCGCTACGGTTTAAAACCTATGGATGGGGTTATTTTTGGAGCTACCACCTGGGCGACTACTCATGAGACTTCTTTGCCAATCTTAGGTTTGGAGGCAAAGCCAACTAATATTCCTGTAAGGATGCAGTTAAACGAGTTGTTCGCACATGTTGCTTTTGGGATTACTACCGAATATGTTCGCCACAAAGTCGATGAAAACCTAAGAGGTTAATTTTCTAGTTGCTTCAGCATTTAAAGTAAAATTACCGCTGAGTTAGCGTTTAGAATTCTCTATATTTTTTCAGATTTGAGATCATACTTTTTCGTGATGGCATCTACACAATTGATCCCGTCTATCGCTGCGGAAATGATCCCGCCGGCATAGCCCGCACCTTCCCCGCAGGGATACAAACCTTTAATTTCTATATGCTCAAGTGTTTCAGGATTTCGCGGAATGGATATAGGGGAAGAAGTTCTACTTTCCGGCGCATGTAAAACTGCTTCATTGGTATAATATCCTTTCAGTTTTTTTCCAAATTGAATAAATGCTTTCCGCAGGCGTTTTGAAATAAGATCAGGCAGTACTTTATTCAAATCTACGCTAACAATCCCAGGCTGGTATGAGGTTTTCGGGAAGTCTTTAGATAGTCTTCCTTCCACAAAATCTATCATCCGCTGGGCAGGAACTTTCTGGGTTTTACCGGCAGCTTCCCAACATGCTCTTTCTACCATCTTTTGAAAATCCAGACATACAAAAGGATCATCTTCCTGGTAATTGGGAAGATCTTTCGGCTCCACACTCACCACAATCCCGGAATTTGCGTACGGATTGTTACGTTTGCTGGGACTCCATCCATTAGTCACTACTTCTTCCTGCTCAGTAGCACACGGCGCGATAATCCCCCCCGGGCACATGCAAAAGGAATACACTCCCAATCCATTTACCTGTTCCACCAAACTATAGGAAGCCGGAGGTAAATATGGGTTTTCATCATCTCCGTGGTACTGTATTTTGTCTATCAACTTTTGGTGATGTTCTACCCGCACCCCAATGGCAAAAGCTTTGGCTTCAATTTTTATATTCCTTTTGTGCAACAGGTAAAAAATATCCCGGGCTGAATGCCCTGTTGCCAGGATCACTTCAGAAAAAGTATACCATTTTTCAGCATTAATTTCTATAGAATCAATATGATCACCTGAAATTTTAAGATCGGTAAGTTTGGAATTAAAATGAACTTCTCCCCCGGCTCCAAGTACTGCCTCGCGCATAGCGGTAATAATTTTCGGAAGTTTATTGGTACCAATATGAGGATGTGCATCTACGAGAATATCAGGATCGGCTCCAAATTCCACAAACCATTCTAAAGCTTTAAGCACATTTCCGCGTTTTTTAGAACGGGTATACAATTTCCCATCAGAATAGGTACCTGCGCCCCCCTCGCCAAAGCAATAATTGGATTCAGGATTTACCAGATGTTCTTTATGGATTTTTGCCAAATCATGCCTTCTCGCCCGTACATCTTTTCCTCTTTCAAAAAGTATGGGTTTTAATCCGGCCTCTACGGCTCGCAGGGCAGCATATAAACCGGCAGGACCTGCACCAATAATTGCTATTTTATGAGCTCTGGAAACGTTCTGCGGAACAAATGGAGAAATATTTAGTTTTTCCTCTCCCCTTTTCCAAATTTCAATCTGGAGGTTTAAGCATACCGGTTTTTTACGCGCATCGATAGAGCGTTTGCGTATGCGCCAGTCGGCAATATCATCTTTTCGTATTAGTGATTTTTGAATAGCCCTATTTAGGAGCAATTCATGATCCTTCTGTTCTTTGGGGAAAGCGGTAATTTGTACCAGTGTGCTCATTGGCGGTAAAGATAAAAATTTATCAAGCGCAGGAGAATGAAGTTGAAAATTTAGAATTGAAGGCTAAAGTTTTCAAAGTTTGAAAGTTGAAGCCTTGTCACACTGGGCGGAGTCGAAGTGTGGCACATCCGATCTTTGAATAGGAAGGAAGATGAGATTGCTTCGCTGCACTACCATTGACATATTTTTATTTGGTTACGTATTAGAGACCCTGAAACCAGTTCAGGGTGACGATGCTGGTTTTTAAAATTTCCGTCATGCTGAACTTGTTTCAGCATCTTATTAGAGATACTAAAAAATACGTCAATTTCCTACGCTAGAAAATTTTTCAGGGATCTCGCAATGACTGGTTTCTCGTCACTGCGAGTGAATGAAATGAACGTGGCAGTCTCTAAATGCTGTTTGCCTCAATTCATGGGATTGCTTCGCTGCGCTCGCAAAGACGGCAAAATACAGTTTAAAAAGTTAAAAGTTGAAGCCTTGTCACACTAGCGGAGTCGAAGTGTGGAAGTTAAAAATTAGAGGTTAGAAAATAAGGAGAATTTTTAGACTCATAGAACAGAGAAACAGACAATACATAACAAAGATTTTTACGGAGTTCAACGGTTTTAATTCTTTTCCTTATAAGCCTATATTTGCAAAAAAAAGAATGTCTTTAAAAACGCTTTTAAAAGAAAAAGGCTACCACCATATAAAACTGGGTTACACTAAAACCAACCATCTTGAACTGGTAGCAAAAATTAATGATATTGAAGGGAATTTTATTCTGGACACCGGAGCTTCCAGTACCTGTGTTGGGCTTGAAGCAGTAGGGCATTTTGAACTAATGGCAGAAGATAGCGATATTAAGGCCGCAGGTGCCGGCGCCTCGAATATGTTAACCCAGATCGCCCAGAAAAACAGGATAGAGATAAAAGGCTGGAAGAAAAAGAAGATCGATATTGTGCTTTTTGACCTTAAGCATGTAAACGAAGCCCTAACGAATCATAAAGCTGAAAAAGTTCACGGGATCATTGGTGCCGATATCTTAAAGAAAGGAAAAGCTATCATTGATTATAAAAATAAATCGCTCTACTTAAAATAAAGGGGAAAATGCCCCTTTTAGAATTTTAAGACAGTCTCTATCTTTGAGTGAAAGAAATTAAAATGAGTACGACCACTAAAAAAAGAATTCAGCAGCAAGTGATATTTTTACTTTTAGTGATCATGGTTTTAAGCGTTTTGAGTTTGAATCTTTTTTATTTATTGTTTTTGTTATAGGTTAGTTAGAGAACAAAAAAAGGCAGCCTTTCAGCTGCCTTTTTTTATGAATTCTCTTTAGATTATAATTCCAAAGCTCTTTTTACATCATTATCCATCAATAATTCTTCAGGATTTTCAATCGCTTCTTTTACTGCAACCAGAAATCCAACAGATTCTTTTCCGTCGATAATTCTGTGGTCATAAGATAAGGCCACAAACATAATAGGCCTAATTTCTACATGGCCCTCGATCGCTACCGGTCTTTCCACAATATTGTGCATTCCCAGGATTGCACTCTGGGGAGGGTTAATAATAGGAGTAGAAAGCATCGATCCAAAAACTCCTCCATTGGTAATTGTAAAGGTTCCCCCGGTCATTTCATCTACCGTAATCTTCCCGTCACGCGCTTTAACCGCCAGTCTTTTTACTTCAGATTCTACTCCGCGGAAACTTAAATTTTCAGCATTTCTTATTACCGGAACAGTTAGGCCCTTAGGGCCCGAAACCGCGATACTAATATCTTTATAATCAAAGCTGATCATATGATCTCCATCGATCATAGAATTTACCGAAGGATATTCCTCCAAAGCTCTAACCACGGCTAAGGTGAAAAAGGACATAAATCCAAGGCCTACATCATGCTTTTCCTTAAACTCTTCCTTATACTTTTTTCGCAGCGCAAAAATGGCCGACATGTCTACCTCATTAAAAGTAGTCAACATAGCGGTATCATTTTTAGCACTTACCAAACGTTCAGCTAGTTTACGACGGAACATGGACATTTTTTTCTTGGATTCCCCACGTTTTCCGGTTCCCGGAGTTCCCATGGAAGCCTTTGCACCTACCGCATCTTCTTTGGTAATTCTACCATCCCTTCCTGAGCCTTTTATCTCTTTGGAATCCATTCCTTTTTCATCAAGGATTTTCTTAGCTGCAGGAGATGGAGTTCCGGAAGCGTATGTATCCTGTTTTTGACTTGGAGTTGAAGATTTTGAAGGACTTTCAGTTTTTGAATCTGCCTTTTCACTGTCTTTTTTGTCCTCTTTACTATCCTGACGTTCTTTTTCCTCTTTTTCAGCCGGTTTATCTTCAGAAGTATCTTTTTCAGACTTTTTCCCTGACGCTCCGCCACCTGGCTTTTCAGCTTCCGTATCAATAAGACATACAACATCGCCCACGGCTATTACATCGCCTTCCTCTGCCTTAAGAGTTATAATTCCGCTGGCTTCTGCAGGAAGTTCAAGAGTTGCTTTATCACTATCCACCTCGGCAACTGCCTGATCTTTTTCTACGTAATCGCCATCTTCTACCAGCCATTGAGCTATTTCAACTTCTGTGATAGATTCTCCCGGTGAAGGAACTTTCATTTCTAAGGCCATATTGTATTTTTTTGAGTTCCTGAAAAGCTTCAGGAAATTATTCTTAATTATTATGCTTCTTCGTTAATATTCCGGTCAAAAACGCTTTCAATCACACGTTCATGACGTTTTTTAAATCTTACTGCACTTCCTGCCGCAGGTGAGCCGTAGAATTTCCGGCTACATACACGCCATTTTCTTGTTTCTTCAAAATGAAGCAGTAAATGTGAGTAAGCCCCCATATTTCTTGGTTCTTCCTGAGCCCAAACCACATCATCTGCCTGATCGTATTTTTTGATGATCTCTAAAATTTCTGAAGTTGGTATGGGGAACAATTGCTCTACTCTAACTAACGCGATGTCATCTCGTTCAGTTTCTTCCTGATGCTTCAATAGATCATAATAAAATTTTCCGGTACAAAATACCAGGCTTTTTACTTTTTCTACTTTAGCTTCTTTATCGTCTATTACCGCCTGAAAACTCCCGTTGGCAAATTCTTCTTTCGTTGAAATTACTTTTGGATGTCGCAGTAAACTTTTCGGGGTAAAAATGATCAAAGGTTTTCTGAAGTCTGCCTTCATTTGCCTTCTCAAAATGTGGAACATGTTCGCCGGAGTAGAAATATCAGCTACATACATATTATCTTTTGCACAAAGCTGAAGAAAACGCTCCATTCTTCCGGAGGAATGCTCTGCTCCCTGCCCTTCATACCCGTGGGGCAACAACATTACCAATCCATTCTGAAGTTTCCATTTATCTTCTGCGGCAGAAATATATTGATCGATCAAAATTTGGGCACCATTCACAAAATCTCCAAATTGTGCTTCCCAAATGGTCAAGGTTGTTGGGCTCGTCATGGCATAACCATAATCAAATCCCACTACACCATATTCTGAAAGAGGGGAGTTATAAATAAAAATATCCCCTTCCCTACCTTCAATATTATTATGAAGAATGATCTCTTCTTCGCTATCTTCCACTTTTACAATGGCATGCCGGTGAGAGAAAGTTCCCCGTTCACAATCCTGACCACTCATTCTCACATTATAACCTTCAGTAAGTAAAGATCCATAAGCTAAATGCTCGGCCATAGACCAGTCCAGCTTATCATCATCAAAATACATCTGCTTGCGGCCATTTATAATCTTCTGGATCTTTCTCATGAATTTTTTACCCTCAGGTAAATGAGAAATCGCTTCCGCTACCTTGTCCAGTTTTTCCATGGGAAAGGTAGTATCTACTTTCTTCATCATTTCGTCTTCCTGGACGTTATGATACCCCTGCCACTCATCTTCCATAAAAGGAGTAATATGGGTTGTCTTTTCTTTTCGGGAATCTTCCAGTTTTTCCTCTAAAGAGGCTTTATATTCTTCTTCAAGTTTTTCAAGATATTTATCATCTATCAAACCTTCTTTTTTCAATTTATCAGCATAAATATCGCGTGCATTTTCATGTTTTGCGATTGCTTTATACAATTTTGGTTGGGTAAATCGTGGTTCATCACCTTCGTTATGGCCATATTTTCTATAGCCAAGAAGATCTATAAATACATCCCTTTTAAATTTCATCCTGAAATCCAATGCGAAAAGTATTGCGTGTACCACGGCTTCGGCATCATCAGCATTTACGTGGAGAATGGGTGAAAGCGTTACTTTCCCCACATCTGTACAATACGTGGAACTTCTTGCATCCAGGTAATTAGTCGTAAAACCAATCTGGTTATTGATGACCATATGTATGGTACCGCCGGTTTCATAACCTTCCAGCTGGGCCATTTGCACTATTTCATAAACAATCCCCTGTCCTGCAATTGCAGCATCCCCATGAACAACGATAGGTAAAACTTTAGAATTATCGCCATCATAACGACGATCCTGCTTAGCCCTTGTAATTCCTTCTACAACCGCACCCACTGTTTCTAAATGTGAAGGGTTAGGAGCAATATTGATATTGATCTCATGACCGGAATTAGTGCTTCTACAGGAAGTCCAACCCAGGTGATATTTTACATCCCCGTCAAAAATATCCTGCTCGTAATCTTTCCCGTCAAATTCACTGAAAAGATCTTTTGCACTTTTTCCGAAGATATTGATAAGGGTATTTAAACGGCCACGATGTGCCATTCCCATAACAAATTCCTTCACTCCAAACTCTGCTGCTTTCTCAATTAAAGCATCTACTGCCGGGATAAAACTTTCGTTCCCTTCTAAAGAGAACCTTTTTTGCCCCACATATTTAGTGTGTAAAAAGCTTTCAAAAGAAACGGCATCGTTCAGCTTTTTAAGAATTTGTTTTTTACGCGCCTCATCAAAATTTGGCTGATTATCATTTACGTTAAGCTTATTCTGGATCCATTCAATTTCCTCTGGTTTTCGGATATACATGTATTCAATCCCGATGGATTCACAATATACTTTTTCCAGATGCTGGATAATTTCTTTAAGGGATGTTGGCCCTATTCCAAGAATATCACCCGCATTAAAGATGGTTTCCAGATCTGCAGTTTCCAAACCAAAATTTTCAATATCTAAAGTTGGTCTGTATTGCCGGCGATCCCTAACCGGGTTTGTTTTAGTAAATAAGTGTCCGCGTGTGCGATACCCATCGATAAGACGAATTACCTGAAATTCCTTAACAACATGTTTGGGTATTTCCCCTTCGGCAAAATTCACCGGGGCTTCCGATAATACTTCATTGGAAATGCCATTTTGTTGCATTCCAAAATCTAATCCCTGAAAAAAAGCCCTCCAGCTTGGCTCTACACTATCGGGATATTGTAAGTATTGATCGTAAAGTTCTGCGAAATATGCAGTATGAGCAGCATTTAGAAATGAAAATCTATCCATAAAGTTTGAAACCTATGTTTCTTTTGTTATAAAAACAGAACAAAAATACAATTTTTAGCAAAAACAGCTCCTAGGCTTTATGATAATTCTCTATGGGATTATAGGAAATTTAACAATGAAGAACTCGGTGAAGATTAGACTTCCCTTTCCATAAGCATCATCCCAAATTTGTTAAGTGGTTCTTTTTTTTCAGCAGGGATGTTGATTTTTTCTAAAACTGAAAAAGCTTTTTCCGTATATTTTTTAATCTCGTTTCGCGTCATTTCTGCCGCGCCACTGGATTCAAATAAACTTTTTACCGCTTCAATTTTTGCTGAATTATCCCCGGGACTTATGCTGTATAAATGCTGAAGTTGTTGTGCTTCACTATCGTTGGCGGCTTCTAAAGTTTTTAGATAAAGGAAAGTTTTTTTGTTTTCGATAATATCCCCGCCAGATTGCTTTCCGAAGGTTTTAGGATCGCCAAAAGCATCTAAATAATCATCCTGAAGCTGAAAAGCAATGCCCAAAAGCCTTCCGTATTGATAGATAGCATTTTTGCAATCTTCAGAAGTTTCAGCAATGATAGCGCCCATTTGTAAAGAAGCTCCCACTAATACCGCAGTTTTATATTCGATCATCAGTAAATAATCTTCAATACTCACGTAATCGCGGGTTTCAAAGTCTATATCATACTGCTGCCCTTCACAAACCTCAATTGCTGTTTTGGTGAATAATTTTGCGAGTTGCTTAAAAATATCCCCTTCATAATTTTCAAAAAGCTGGTAGGCATTGATGAGCATCGCGTCTCCGGAAAGAATTCCCGTATTCAAATCCCATTTCTCGTGTACCGTCTTCATTCCCCTTCTTAAAGGAGCATCGTCCATAATATCATCATGAACAAGGGAGAAATTGTGAAAGATTTCAATGGCCAGAGCGGCATCCAAAGCTTTACGATGATCACCATCAAAAATTTCAGTCGCCATTAAAACCAAAACCGGCCGTAAACGCTTTCCTCCCTGTTTTAAAATATAAACCATCGGTTCATATAAATTTTCAGGTTTTTTTACGACCACTTTTTCACTAAGATAATTGGTAATAGCCTCTCGATACTGGGAAATAGAAAGCATGTTTCTGAAAATTTTCCGCTAAAATACCATTATTGGAAATAATTCAAATTGTATGTTTCTATTAAATCTTAGTAAAACTTTGGAAACTTTTATTGTTTTTAAAGTTTCCTGTGTTATATTTGCCGAAAATTTAGCAATTGAGAGAAAAGATTTTAGAAACGGCGGCAGAGCTTTTTTTAACCTTCGGGTTCAAGAGCGTGACCATGGATGATATTGCGGAGAAAATGGGGATCTCTAAAAAAACTATTTATGCCCATTTTTCCACGAAGACTAAACTCGTACAGGCAACAACAACTCATCTTTTAGAAAAAATTAATACGGGCATTGAAGATATTAGGAACCGACAGGAAAATCCAATTATTGAAAATTATTCGATCAAACGTTTTGTATTGCACAATCTAAAAGGTGAGAAAACCTCCCCTCATTACCAGTTGCAAAAATACTACCCCAAGATTCTCGAATCTATTAAGGAAAAACAATTCTACATTTTAGAAAAGTGCGTGGTTGAAAATTTGCAACGCGGCATTAAAGAAGGGTATTACCGTGAAACTGTTCCGGTTCAATTTATAACCCGGTTGCATTTCCTGGGAATGATGGGAATAAAAGATAAAAATCTTTTTTCAGCAGACGAATATACCGAAGAATATTTAATGGAAAATTTTTTGGAATATCATTTAAGAGCGATTTGTACGCCTAAAGGAATTAAAAAACTTGAAGAATTTATAAGTGAACATGAAAAATAAAAAGATTCTCTTCATTCATCTTTTCGTCATGCTTTCCGTGGGAGTTTTCGCCCAGGAAGACACGACCAAAACGTACTCATTTAGTCTAAGTGAAGCCATCGAATTTGGAATTAAGAATAGTTACCAGACCAGGATTGCCCAAAAGGAAGTAGATAAAGCATTGAAGCAAAAGTGGGAGATCATCTCCCAGGGATTACCTCAAATTAGCGGAAATGTAGATTACCAGAATTTTCTGAAGCAACCAGTAACTTTACTTCCTGCAGAGATTACCGGCGGTGAACCCGGAACTTTTGTTCCCGTGACTTTTGGAACCAAACAAAACCTCAACGCTACAGCAACATGGAACCAGTTGATTTTTGATGGTTCTTATATTGTTGGTGTACAATCTGTGCAAACCTTATTGCAGATTTCTAAAAATGCCAAAACCAAAACCAATCTACAGATAAAAGAAGCGATTATTAATGCCTATGGAAATGTGCTCCTTGCTGAAGAAAGTGTGACTATTTTCGAGAAAAACCTGGAGACAATCAATAAGAATTACAGGGAAACCCAGCAGATCTATGAAAATGGATTAACCGAGCAGGAAGATGTGGAGCAGTTGGAGATCACCTCACTGGGCCTCGAAATTAATCTTAGCCGAAGCCAGAGAATGAGGGATATTGCCTATGAAATGTTGAATATGACGCTGGGAATTCCCGTGGAAGACAGGGTTTATTTAACCGATGATCTCGAGCAGCTTTCCATGAAGTATTATGACCTCTCCCTACTCAATCAAACAATTCCTATTGAAGAAAATATAGATTACAGGATCGCACAAAATACAGCAGATAATGCCCAAATTCAGGTTCGCTTACAAAAAGCCAAGGCTTTGCCCACGCTTACCGGATTTGTAAATTATGGATACCAGGGATTTAGCGAACGCTTTACTTTCTTAAATGGAAACCAGGAATATTTTGACCAATCCATTTTAGGTCTAAGCTTAAATATTCCAATTTTTAGTAGTGGCATGCGCAGCTCCAGGACACAGCAACGTGAAATTGAATACGAGCAGGCGTTGATCGATTTGGAAAGAACTGAAAATGAAGTAAAAAGGCAAATCAATACCGCCAAAAGTGAATATGAATTTAGCCTGGAAAATTATAAAAATGCCCAGAGGAACCTGGAACTGGCTGAAAGAATTGAAAATAAAAACCAGATCAAATTTTTTGAAGGGATTGCGAGCAGTTTCGAATTAAGCGAAGCGCAGCGGCAGTTATATTCCGCGCAACAGGATTATCTGCAATCTATGCTGGACGTGATCACCGCTAAAGTCACTCTGGAAAATTTATTAGATACAAGAACCTATACCAAAAACGACTAATTTCTATACAATGAAAAAATTAATATATATCAGCTTTATTTTTATTCTTGCCGCCTGCGGAAATAAAGAAGAAAAATCTACCCAGGCTTTACTGGAAAGCAATGATGCAGAGAAAATCCAGCAAAAACGTGATGCCCTTACCGCCGAAATGAAGGAAATGGACACCGAAATTAAAAAACTGGATGCGCGTTTAAAGGAAATCAATCCAGAGAAAAATGTCCCATTAATTACGGCTTATGAAGTAAAATCTGAGAATTTCAATCACTTTCTTGAACTTCAGGGAAGTGTAGAAACCCGGAAAAATGTGGTTCTTAATGCTGAAATCGGCGGAATTCTTCAACGTCTCTATGTACAGGAAGGACAAAAAGTTTCCAAAGGCCAGTTACTGGCAAAAATCGATGATGGCGGGATGAGCCAACAGGTCGCGCAGCAGGAGATCCAAATGGAACTTGCCAAAACTACCTTTGAGCGCCAGAAAAGATTATGGGACCAGCAAATTGGAAGTGAAATTCAGTATTTACAGGCCAAATCCAGCTATGAAGCACAGCTAAGCGCGGTAAATCAAATGAAAAGTCAGTTAGCGAAATCCACCATAACTGCTCCTTTTTCAGGAAATATTGATGAGATTATTACGGAACAGGGAAGTGTAGTTAGCCCGGGCCAGACTCCGGTAATGCGCATCGTGAACTTGGATGATATGTACATTCAAACCGATGTTCCTGAAACCTATATCGCCGATGTTACCGAAGGTAAATCAGTGCAGGTCTATTTCCCGGTGCTTGGAGATACCATTGATTCAAAAGTGAAACAAACGGGAAGTTATATCAATCCCAACAACAGAACTTTTAATGCGGAAATAGATGTTCCCAATAAAAACCGGAACATTAAACCCAACCTTACCGCACGAGTAAAGATCAATGATTACACCAGTGATAATGCGATTTTAGTACCTCAAAGTATTATTTCTGAAAATGCCAATGGTCAGCAATATTTATATGTCCTGCAAAATGTTGAAGGCGATTATGCCGAAGCAAAACAGCTGATCGTACAAACAGGAAAAACCCAAGGCGATAAGATCGAAATCCTTAACGGACTTGAAGATGGCGATATGATCATTGAAGAAGGTGCGCGTAGCGTAAAAGAAGGCCAGAAGGTAAAAATCATCACCTATTAAACGAACAAAATGGCAAAAAATAAAAAAGTAACCGAGAAAGAATTTGGCCTTTCTTCATGGGCAATAAAGAATAAAACCACGATCTACATTGCGATGATCCTGATTCTGTTCTTTGGGATCACCGCTTATTTCTCTATGCCCCGGGAAAGTTTTCCCGAAGTAAAGGAAACTAAAGTCTATATAAGTTCCATCTATCCCGGGAATACTGCGGAAGACATCGAAAAACTGATCACCAATCCTTTGGAAGATCAATTAAAAACGGTGAGTAATGTTGTGGAGATCACCTCTTCTTCACAAGAAGATTATTCCATGATTATTGTGGAATTTGACGAAGGAATTTCCGTAGAGCTTGCTAAACAGAAAATTAAGGATGAGGTAGATTCTGAAACGAGTAGTGAAGACTGGCCAACCTTCAACGGCGCCAAAGTTGAACCGAATGTCTTTGAATTAAGCCTTTCCGAAGAAATGCCTATTCTGAATATTAATATTTCAGGAGATTATCCTGTTCAGAAATTAAAAGAATATGGAGAATATCTTCAGGATGAAATTGAGAATATTCAGCAGATCAAGCAGGTAGATATTCGTGGTGCGCAGGATATGGAAGTTGAAGTTGCCGTTGATATTTATAAAATGATGGCTTCTTCCGTAAGTTTTCAGGATGTTTCCAGTGCAATTTCAAATGGAAATATGACCATGAGTGCGGGAAATTATGTAACCAGTGGTCAGCGTAGAACGATTCGAATTATTGGAGAGATCGATAAACCTTCAGAACTGGAGAATTTCGTAGTAAAATCTGAAAACGGTAACACGGTTTATTTAAGGGATATCGCTGATGTTACTTTTCAGGATAAAGACAGGACTACCTATGCGCGTGAATTTGGCGATCGCGTGGTGATGCTGGATGTTAAAAAACGTGCGGGAAAAAATATGGTGCAGGCCGCAGAACAAATTGAAGAAATTGTTAAAGATGCCAGGGCAAATGTTTTTCCTTCAAATCTTCAGGTGACAATTACAAACGACCAGTCTTCACAAACCATTGGTCAGGTAGACGACCTGGTAAATAATATTATTTTCGGGATCATTCTGGTGGTGACGGTTTTAATGTTCTTCCTGGGATTCAAAAATGCGCTTTTTGTGGGATTTGCCATTCCCATGTCCATGTTCATGTCGCTTATGATCCTTAACCAATTAGGTTACACCATGAACACCATGATCCTTTTCGGATTGATTATGGGGCTGGGAATGCTCGTAGATAATGGGATTGTGGTTGTAGAGAACGTGTATCGTTTGATGGATGAAGAAGGAATGTCCAGGCTTGATGCCGCAAAAGAAGGAATTGGAGAAATTGCTTTTCCCATTATAATTTCTACCGCAACTACTGTGGCAGCCTTTATCCCTTTGGGGCTCTGGCCGGGAATCATGGGGGAATTTATGATTTACTTCCCAATCACCCTCTCTATAGTTTTGGGTTCGTCCTTATTTGTGGCCATATTCTTTAACTCGGTTTTAGTGTCCCAATTTATGACCACGGAAGACCGGGATATGCCTATTTCAAGAATCATAAAAATTTCAGCAATTGTT
The DNA here is from genome assembly GCF_023718305.1 of Gramella sp. AN32. Taxonomy (GTDB): domain Bacteria; phylum Bacteroidota; class Bacteroidia; order Flavobacteriales; family Flavobacteriaceae; genus Christiangramia; species Christiangramia antarctica. The sequence goes on along the minus strand of NZ_QEYO01000002.1, from coordinate 365,314 downwards.
GCCGGGATCGGGCTGTTAATCTTATTATTTGGAGGAGAATATCGTGGGCTCGGAAGTCTCATGATCTTCACCGCTATCATGCTTTGGGTTTACCGATTATGGCTAAGGAAAGCTGCAAATAATTTTCAGGACAATTCGCTGGCTAAACTTGAAAACTGGTATGAACGAAAATTGACCTCATCTTTTAAAAGAAAAAGACCCTACTGGCTGGTTGGAGCTACGTTTTTATTACTGATTGGTGCATTTGTTGCTTTTGGAGCGTCACTTGCTTCGCAAAGGACTAAAGTTGAATTTTTTCCTGATAACAAGCCCAACCAGATCATCGTTTATATTGAATATCCTGAAGGGACAGATATTGAAAAAACCAATGCCATCACCAAAGAAATAGAAACGAAGGTTTATTCTGTTTTAAACTCGGAGGAATACATGGATGACGGTTATAATTTTATGGTTGAGAGTGCTGTTTCCCAGGTGGGTGAAGGTGCCGGAAATCCCCAAACCGATGGTGGCTCTGCCGCAGAAATGCCCCATAAGGGTAAGATTACCGCGACTATGCGGGAATATAAATATAGAGAAGGAAAGGACAGTGAGCTTTTAAGACAAAAAGTACAGGAAGCATTGGTTGGAATTTACCCCGGAGTGCTAATTTCCGTGGAAAAAGATCAAAATGGTCCCCCTACAGGTGCTCCTATTAATATTGAACTGGAAGGGGAAGATTACAATGAATTGATCAATACCGCAGAGAGAATGCGGGAATTCATCAACAGCAAAAACATTGCTGCAATTGATGAATTGAAGATTGATGTGAATAAAGACAAGCCTTCCATGCAAGTTGAAATTGATCGTGCAAAAGCCGGTGAATTGGGAGTAAGTGCAGGACAGGTAGGACAGCAACTTAGAAATTCAATTTTTGGAACCAAAGCAGGGATTTATAAAGAAGCCGGGGAAGATTATGATATTTATGTGCGTTTTAATGAAAACAGTAGATATAATTCCAGCGCTCTTTTCAACCAAAGTTTAACCTTTAGAACCAATACCGGGGAGTTGCGCGAAATCCCGCTTTCAGCAGTGACAAGCAAATCCAATAATTCCGGATTTAGTACCATTAAACATCGGGATACCCGACGGGTGGTAACTGTTTATTCAGCATTATCGCCGGGTTATACAGATGCCGGCGCGGCGGTAGCTCAAATTCAGCATGAAATGCAGGCTTTTGAAGGCCTGCCCGAGAATATTTCTGTTGATTATACCGGGCAAATCGAAGAGCAGAACAAACAACAGGCGTTTTTAATGGGAGCGTTTTTCAGCGGACTTGGTTTGATCTTCCTGATCTTAATTTTCCAGTTTAACTCCATTTCCAAACCCTTGATCATTATGATCGCAATTTTCCTAAGTTTAATTGGTGTGTTTGGTGGGATTGTAATCACCGGTTCAGCATTCGTAATTATGATGACCATGATGGGAATTATTTCGCTCGCGGGAATTGTGGTGAATAACGGAGTGGTGCTCCTCGATTATGCCCAACTTTTGATAGATAGAAGAAAAAATATACTAGATCTTGATGAGAGCGAATTTTTACCGAAGGATGAATTGTTAGCTGTAATCATACTGGCAGGGAAGGCCAGGTTAAGACCTGTATTATTGACCGCGATTACCACAATTTTGGGGCTAATACCCTTAGCAATTGGTCTCAATATCGATTTCTTTGGATTATTTAGTGAATTCAATCCGCATATTTATATGGGTGGTGATAATGTGATCTTTTGGGGACCTTTAGCCTGGACCGTCATATATGGTTTGATGGTGGCAACTTTCCTTACCCTAATTATTGTACCGGTATTATTCTATATAGCTATGAGAATTAAAATGTGGGCTTCTGAAAAATTTAGAAAAGAAGAAAATGTTCCTTCTCTTGAACCCGTTCCCGGGGAATAGGTTGAATACTCATTAGAAAATAAAAAAACCCCGAAGTTTTTCACTTCGGGGTTTTCCATAAAAGAAAAATTCATTTATTCGTTGATTACGACAGAACTTTCACTTTTATAGTTATTTACACTGGCCACCTTGTTTTCTTTATAGTCTACTTCAGTAAGTTTATCACCTGACCAAAAAAACCATTTGCCATCCTTTTCTCCTTGATTGTACTGACCGAGGGCAACCTTTTCACCGTTTTCGTCAAAAGAAACCCACTCCCCGTGGAGTTTACCGTCCTTGTACGTACCTTCCTGCTTAACACTTCCGTCGTCATAATAATACGTTCCTTTAATTAGATCGCCCTGTTTTTCGAATTCAGGTTTAGGGCTTTTTTCCTGTGCAAAAGCAGTCCCTCCAACTACAAACAACGCTGCTAATGCTATATTTTTGAAGGTTTTCATTCGTTTAATTAACAATTATCTTACAAATCTACCAAAATTTTACATATAATCAATATTTTGGTAACATTAAGTTTACATTAAAGCTATATTATACTGATTATTAGTATTTTATAATTTATGCATTTTATTACATTTAGCTGCTTTTGATAACATTTACACATTATTCCTATTGCAAAACATTAATACTTATTACTTTTGTGCCCATTCTCAAATGAATAAGAATAATGTATAGAAGTAATACCTGTGGCGAGTTAAACGCTACACATATAGGTCAAAAAGTCACTCTTTCCGGATGGGTTCAAAAAAGTAGAAACAAAGGTTTTATGATCTGGGTAGATCTTCGGGATCGATATGGTATTACGCAATTGATCTTTGATGAAGAAAGATCTTCTTCAGAATTAATGAAAAATGCAGCCGAGCTTGGAAGGGAATTCGTGATTCAGGTTGAAGGTGAGGTAATTGAGAGAGAATCCAAAAACCCTAATATCCCCACTGGAGAGATCGAAGTTCTGGTGGAAAATTTCAAGATATTAAACGCATCGCTTACGCCTCCCTTCACCATTGAAGATGAAACCGATGGCGGCGAAGATCTTAGAATGAAATACCGTTACCTGGATATTCGTAGAAATCCGGTGAAGAATAAACTTGTTTTTAGGCATAAAGTGGCCATGCAGGTGAGAAATTATCTCTCTGAAGCAGGATTTGTGGAAGTGGAAACCCCCTATCTTATTAAATCTACTCCGGAAGGTGCCAGGGATTTTGTAGTTCCCAGCAGGATGAATGAAGGCCAGTTTTATGCGCTGCCACAATCACCGCAAACTTTTAAACAATTGCTCATGGTTGGCGGCCTGGATAAATATTTCCAGATCGTAAAGTGCTTTCGGGATGAAGATCTTAGAGCAGACAGGCAACCGGAATTCACCCAGATAGATTGTGAGATGTCTTTTGTGGAGCAGGAGGATATCCTCAATATTTTTGAAGGCCTAACCACACATTTGCTGAAAGAAATCAAAAATGTGGATATTAAGGAGTTTCCAAGAATGACCTATGATGAGGCCATGAAGAGATATGGAAATGATAAACCTGATATTCGATTTGGAATGGAATTCGGTGAACTTAATGAAGTAGCCAAAAATAAAGGCTTCAATGTATTCGACCAGCAGGAATTGATTGTTGGGATTGCCGTTCCAAATGCGGCCAATTTTACCCGAAAAGAGATCGATAAATTAATAGACTGGGTAAAACGTCCTCAAATTGGTGCCAACGGAATAGTGTGGGCAAAATACAATGAGGATGGAACGATAAAGTCTTCCGTAGATAAATTTTATTCAGAAGAAGACCTTAAGAGTTGGGCTGAAGTGACCGGGGCGAATCCGGGTGATTTAATTGTGGTCATGGCCGGAGATGCCAATAAGACCCGAACTCAATTAAGTGCGTTAAGAATGCACCTTGGAAATGAGTTGGGCTTAAGAAAACCTGACGAATTCGCACCACTTTGGGTGGTAGATTTCCCCTTGTTGGAATGGGATGAAGAGACCGAACGTTTCCATGCCATGCACCATCCTTTTACTTCACCTAAAAAGGAAGATATTTCATTGTTAGAATCGGAACCCGGAAAAGTTAGGGCAAACGCTTATGATCTTGTTCTAAACGGAAATGAGATAGGTGGTGGATCTATTAGGATTCATGATAAGAAAACCCAGGCGATGATGTTTAAATATCTTGGTTTTACTGAAGAAGAAGCAAAGGAACAATTTGGATTTTTAATGAATGCTTTCGAGTATGGCGCGCCTCCACATGGCGGGATCGCTTTTGGTTTCGATAGACTTGTAGCTATTTTAGGCGGCCAGGAAAGTATCCGGGATTATATTGCTTTTCCTAAAAACAACGCCGGAAGGGACGTGATGATCGATGCACCTTCACGATTAGATCAGGAACAATTGAACGAATTGCATTTGCAAACGAAATTATAAAATAAACATCCCGCACGTAGCGGGATTCTTTATCTTCACGGCATAAAAAACAGGAATGCCCAATATTAGTAAATCCCTTCTGCACAGATTTTTAAGATGGAAATCAAAAAATCTTTCGCACAACCAGTTCCTCATGTTTTTGAGTGCGATCATAGGTTTAGGTGCAGGATTGGGAGCGGTACTCATTAAGAACCTTACCCATTTTATTCAGTTTTTGTTGGAAACTAAATTCATTGAGAATTATCGGGAAGGCTTTTATTTCATTTTTCCTTTGATAGGCTTGTTCCTGGTCTATATTATTATCAATTTCATCCTTCAAAAAAAAGTTGGTCACGGCATTCCATCTACCCTTTACGCCATATCGCGGAAAAAAGGGATTATGCGCACCTATCAAATGTATGCTTCCCTAATAACCGCACCAATTACAGTTGGTTTTGGTGGATCTGTTGGATTGGAAGGGCCTACAGTGGCAACAGGAGCTTCGTTAGGATCTAATATTTCCAGATTATTCCTAATGAACCAGGCTTCACGTACCTTATTAATAGGTTGTGCCGCCGCCGGCGCCATGTCATCGATCTTTAAAGCACCTATCGCCGCCATCATTTTTGCCATTGAAGTTTTTAGTCTGGACCTAACCCTGGCTTCACTTTTACCACTTTTAATCGCATCGGTTTCAGCTATACTCACCTCTTATTTCTTTTTCGGAAATGATATCATCCTCCCCTTTCGGCTGGAAGATGCTTTTAGCCTTTCTGAAGTGCCTTTTTATATTCTACTGGGAGTGCTGGCTGCGGCATGTTCCCTTTATTTTTCGAAAGTTTATTTTAGTATTATGAGCCTTATGGCAAAGATCAATTCCCCGCTCCTGCGCCTAACCACGGCCGGTTTGGGTTTAGGGGCATTGATTTATTTCATTCCGCCACTTTATGGTGAAGGTTATAATGTGATCAATAATTTACTTCAGGAGAACTATTTGCAGGCTTTAGGGACTAATTTTTTCAATGCGTACCTGGAAAATATCTGGGTGGTCATTCTATTACTCGCCGGACTCGTTTTCTTTAAAATTATTGCTTCCTCACTTACCTTTAGCGCGGGAGGTATTGGAGGTATTTTTGCACCGGTACTTTTTATGGGAAGCGCTATGGGACACTGTTTCGCCCTAATTTTGAATAATCTGGGTATTTTAAAAAATCCGTTATCGGTTAGTAATTTTACGCTGGTGGGAATGGCTGGTTTGATGGCCGGAGTGCTTCATGCACCGCTTACCGCGATATTCCTTATAGCCGAATTAACTCATGGGTACGAGTTATTTATTCCCTTAATGATTACCGCAACGATCTCCTTTATGATCACGAACAGGTTCCAGCCACATTCGGTTTATACCATGGAACTTGCCCAAAGGGGGGATTTGCTTACTCATAATAAGGATCAAACTGTCCTCACACTTATGAATATTTCCAGAGTGATCGAAAAGAATTTTATCACGTTGAATATCGACATGAATCTAGGTGATGTGATCCATAAAGGTGTGATGAAATCATCCCGAAATCTCTTCCCTGTTATTGATGGAAATCGTAATTTTATGGGAATCATATTGCTGGATGATATCAGGCCCATTATGTTCGATCAAAAAATGTATGAAAAATTAAGTGTGCGCGAACTTATGCATCAGGCGCCAGAAATTATCGATATTGAAAAAGATAAAATGCAAGAGATCATGGCCAAGTTTCAGGATAGCAATGCCTGGAATTTACCTGTGGTAAAACAGGATAAATATGTTGGCTTTATTTCGAAATCTAAACTTCTAACGGCATATCGACAAAAATTAATCGAGGTAACTGTATAAATTCGAATTATGAAAACCTTCATGAAGATCCTGGGAATTTCCATCTTAATCGCCATTGTTATTGGTTTTTATTACCGGATAAACGATGATGAAGCAACCGGGGACCGCATTATTGGAATTGCTGTTCTGGCCAGCGCTTTTATCCTGATGCCAATTTTTTTATACGTGAGGTGGAAAGGTAAAAGCCTGAAGGATTACACCTTATCCGAAGAAAATCTCAAAAAAATGAAAGAAAAAAAGATCGACTAAAACCAAAATTATCCATAAAAAAATTTGTTTTTCAGTTATTTCTTAAATTTTATCTATTATGTTTGTGATTATTAATTATTATTTTTTATGCAAGGCACAGTAAAATTTTTCAATGAATCTAAAGGTTTTGGGTTCATTACCAACGACGACACCAAAAGAGACATTTTCGTACACATTACCGGTTTAAACGGTGAAACTATCCAGGAAGGGGATAGAGTGGAATACGAAGAAACAGAAGGAAGAAAAGGAGTGAACGCTACTGAAGTACGCGTGATCGAATAATATATTTTTTCTGAAAAGTAAGAAAAGCTGCATCTTGCGGCTTTTTTCATTTCTAATAGTTATGCTTGGGTTTTCATCTTTTCGGAAATCCCTTCAAGCATTGTTTCAGTCATCTTGGGAAGATCAAAATCATGCTCCCAGCCCCAATCTTCACGTGCTTTAGAATCATCGATGATTGCAGGCCAGCTATCAGCAATATGTTGCCTAAAGTCTGGCTTATAAGCAATTTTAAATTCAGGTAAATGCTTTTTAATCTCATTTGCAAGCACTTCAGGAGTAAAACTGATCGCACCAAGATTATAAGAAGACCTGATCTTTATGTTTTCTGAAGGAGCCTTCATGATCTCTACGGTAGCTTTTATGGCATCTTCCATATACATCATAGGTAAGGCTGCGTTTTCTTTTAAAAAACTAGTGTATTTCCCTTCTTCCAGGGCTTTGTAAAAAATCTCAATCGCATAATCTGTGGTGCCTCCACCGGGCAAGGTCGTGTAGCTTATAATACCGGGAAAACGTATACTTCGAACGTCTACACCAAATTTGGAATGATAGTATTCACACCATCGTTCCCCGGTTTGTTTACTAATTCCATACACCGTGGTTGGTTCCATTATGGTGGTTTGAGGAGTATTTTCTTTAGGCGTGGTTAAACCAAAAACCGCGATACTGCTTGGCCAGAATATCTTTTTTAAAGTCCCTTCTTTTCCCAGATTCAAAACATTGAATAAAGAATTCATATTGAGATTCCACGCTTTCATAGGAAATTTTTCTGCCGTTGCGCTAAGCATGGCCGCCATTAAATAAATTTCCTCTACCTCATATTTCTTAACAAGTCTTCTTAAACCATCATCATTCGTAGCATCAAGAATTTCAAAAGGCCCGCTTTGCATAAGTTCATCGTTACCTTCACGAATATCACTGCCAACCACATTGGCATTACCATAAATAGATCGTAATTTTAAAGTAAGCTCTGTTCCAATTTGCCCGCATGCACCAATGATCAAAATCCTTCCCGTCATCTTTTAAATTTTGTGCAAATATATTTAATTAAAAATACGAATTCCTAATCGTTTTAGCCCTCTGCCGGATATTTTTGAATATTATTCAAAGCGCCGAAACTTAATCAATCTGGGATATTTCAATACCTTTGTTTCTCTTAGTACACGACTATGAAAAATTATATCTGGATACTTATTGTTTTATGCCTTTCGGCATGCAAAAAGGATGTGGACAAGACAGATCAGGAGACTGATGTAAATGAAGGTTTTCAGAAAGAGATAGAGGTCCATGAGAATAGCATCCAATTATCTCCAGATTCAAAAAAGATTGCCGCTAGATGGGTAGAATATATCACTGCAGAAAATGAGATTAGCCGAATCAAAAAATCTACCGTAGGCAATGTGGTAAATAATTCCGAAGCTATCGCCCAGATCATTTCCTCACTGAAGAATTCGGTTCCCGATAGTTTAAGGGCAGTTCCGGTAGTCTCGAGGCTCAATGTTCTAAATACCAAAGCGCAGTTACTAAAGCAATATTCGAACAAGCAAAAACCGAATGCCGAATTAATTGGCAAAACTGCCACTTCCCTAATTGATGAATTCGACAATTTAAAGATCCAGATGAATGAACTCTTTCTTAAGTCGCTTGAAGAATTTGAAAAAGAGCTGGATGAATTTGAAGAGAATGAGCGTGTACTTATGGAGCGTGATTCTATAGGAGATACCATCACACAATAATTACGTATCTTTTCCTTAAATTTTCAGGACATGAAAAAATTCTTGTTTATATTTTCCCTTATAGGATGTTTTTTCTTCACCCTTAATGCTGAGGCTCAGGTAAAAGAAACTGAAAAACTCATTGCGGCCTCAAAAAACCAGATCACTAAAAATCTAAACGGCTGGCATAAAGCCGCAGCAGATGCAGATTTTAAAAAATATTTTGGTTACATGACCAAAGACGCCGTCTTTATTGGTACCGATGCTACGGAAAACTGGGATTTGAAATCTTTTAAAAAATTTTCCAAACCTTATTTTGATGAGGGAAAAGCCTGGAGTTTTACGCCACTGGAACGAAATATCTATGTTTCCCTGAACCGGGGTATCGCCTGGTTCGATGAATTATTAAGTACCCAAATGGGAATTTGTCGTGGTTCCGGAGTGATGAAAATGGATGGTGATTCCTGGAAAATCCAGCATTATGTACTTTCTATCGCCATTCCTAATGAGAATGTGGATGAGATTACCAAAATGAAAAAAGAATTCGACGAAAATCTTATTTCGGCCCTTCAGAAGTCAGAACAATAAGTTTTTCATTTCTTTTCCATTTTCTGCCCATCAGATTAATTGCAGCTTGTTTGAACGAAAAGTTTGTCCCCCTGAGACCAGTGATAAAAAAATTATATAGCGCAGGAAATTGACATATTTTTAGATTATCTAATGAGATGCTGAAACAAGTCAGCATGACGGCAATTCTAAGATCAGTATCGTCACCCTGAACTGGGTTCAGGGTCTCTAATACGCAAATAAATTAAAATACGTCAATGTTAGCGCAGTCGAAGGGCTAAAAAGCATCTCAACTGCGCTCGATGTGACTTATTAAACCTAGACTTTATGTATTTTGAAATCTTTACAGATAGATAATCAAATTATTAACAGTTATATCAAACTTGGTTTAAACCTATTATATTTGGTCGCCTGAAAAGGAATTTGTAGTAATTAAAAACAAACAAACAAACATGAAAAAAATAAGTACGCTGTTTTTTAGCGTTTTCACCATGGGAGCGGTTTTGGTTTCCTGTAATGACGATGATAAAAAAGAAGATCAAAAAGAAGAGATCCATGGGATTAACCTTGCCTATATGGATACCACGGTATCACCAAAAGAGGACTTTTTTAGATATGTAAACGGGACCTGGCTGGATAGCACGGAAATTCCTGCTGATCGTACCAGTTGGGGCGGTTTTAATGAATTGAGAAAGCAAACCGATAATGACGCTCTGGCTATTCTGGAAAAATCTGCGGAAAGTGATAGCCTCGATGCTGCAAGCGATGAAGCAAAAGCTGTTTACCTCTACAAAAGTATCATGGATACGGTGACCCGAAATAAGTTGGGAGTGAAACCCCTTGAGCCATATTTGGCAAAAATCGATTCTATTCAGAATAAAAAAGACCTGCAGAAGTTCATTATGGAAATGAGCGAATATGGCAGCATGGGATTTTTCTCCTTTGGGGTTAGGGCAGATAGAAAAGACAGCAACATGAATGTTGCGTATCTTTTTCCTTCCGGCTTAGGCCTTCCTGATAGGGATTATTATGTCGCAGATGATTCAGACTCTAAAGACAAGCGCGAAAAATACAAGGAATATATCTCGGAAATGCTTCCTTATATTGGATATTCTGACGAAGAAGCTGATGAAAAAGCAAAAACTATCCTCGATTTTGAAACCAGCCTGGCTCAGCCCATGCTGGATAAAGTTGAAAGAAGGGATGCCCGGGTAACCTATAATCCCATGAGCGTGGCCGATGTTCAAAAAATGGTTCCGGCAATAGACTGGAAAGCCTATTTCAATGAAATTGGGGCTACAGAGCTGGATAGTATTATTGTTTCTGAACCAAAATACATGAAAGCCTTTCAGCAAATCCTGGCGAAGAATGATGTTGAGGACTGGAAAGCTTATTTAAAATGGACGATGTTCAATAATGCTGCTCCTGCTTTAACTACAGAATTAGAAACTAAAAATTGGGAATTTTACGATAAAACGCTTCGTGGGGCAAAAGAGCAAAGACCAAGAAAGGAAAGAGCTTTAGCTTCAGTAAATGGCGTTGTGGGCGAAGCACTGGGTAAATTATATGTGAAAGAACATTTCCCCGCCGAAGCGAAAGAAAAGGCTCAGGAAATGATCGATAATATCGTAAAATCCTACGAAACACGCATCAATAATTTATCCTGGATGAGTGATGATACCAAGAAAAAGGCCCTGGAAAAACTGGGCACCTTCAATGTAAAAGTTGGTTATCCTGATAAATGGAAAGATTATTCTGAGCTTGAGATCGTTGCACCGGAAGAAGGCGGATCTTATTTTCAAAACATGATGAACACTCTAAAATGGAGCACCGCAGAAAATATGGTAGATCTTGGCGAACCGGTAGATAAATCTGAATGGTTTATGTCCCCACAAACAGTGAATGCCTATTACAATTCAAGTTATAATGAGATCGTTTTCCCCGCCGCGATCCTACAACCACCTTTCTACGATTATAAGGCTGATGCTGCCGTTAATTATGGTGGAATAGGTGCAGTGATTGGCCATGAAATATCTCATGGTTTTGATGACAGCGGATCACGATTTGATGCCGAAGGCAACCTGAACAACTGGTGGACAGATAAAGATTTGGAGCAGTTTGAAGGACTTGGCGGTAGTTTGGCCGATCAATACAGCAATATTGAAGTTTTAGATAGTGTTTATATCAATGGGAAGTATACTTTAGGGGAGAACATTGGCGACCTTGGAGGAGTAAACGCCGCTTATGACGGACTTCAGCTTCACCTTGCTGAACATGGAGATCCCGGCAAAATTGATGGTTATACCCCGGAGCAACGTTTCTTCCTTTCCTGGGCAACTGTGTGGAGAACCAAAATGAGGGATGAAGCAATGAAAAATCAAATAAAAACCGATCCTCATTCTCCCGGAATGTACAGGGCTTATGTACCGCTTCAAAACATTGATGCCTGGTACGAAGCATTTGATATTCAGGAAGGAGATGCCATGTATATCGAGCCAGATAAAAGAGTAAGAATCTGGTAATCTTACAGATTTTAAAATGAAAGCTGTCTCACAAATATTTTAAAACGTCACCCTGAACTAGTTTCAGGGTCTGAATCAAAAAGTAAATTTTACTAAATGAGATTCTGAAATAAATTCAGAATGACGGCCTACTATCTTTTTGAGACAGCTTCTTTTATAAGGGCTTAAAAATAAAAATAAGCATCCTGGATATGCTCTATTTTAGTACCTGCTTTATTCTGAACAATCGCCAGAATATCAAAACGGACCTCAACCTCTAAATTATTATTTTCCACATAAAAATTCATTGCTTTTACCTGTTGCTGGATTTGTTTTGGTTTCACAAAATCCTGGGGGTTTCCAAATTCAGAAGTGCTTCGGGTCTTTACTTCAACAGCAACTAAAATATTTCCCCGCCTGGCGATAAGATCAATTTCAGCTCTCTGGTAGCGAAAATTCTTTTCCAGAATCTCGTATTCCTTCAACTGTAAATATTCTGCGGCCAGCTTCTCCCCTTTTTTGCCTAATCGATTATGTTCTGCCATTTTTATGCTATTCTGAAGCATAATTTATGACAATGGAAGCAACTTTTAAATTCATATCCTGAATTTCCTGCGCGGTCGCTTTTGCTATTTTATCACTATAAAATTTCGATGGTGGGGTCGCTTCCGGCTGTAAAAATACTCGTAGTCCGCTGTTTTCTAATTTTCCTCCATTCCAAAGCACTGCTCCTCCGTAATCCCAGCCAAATCCATAAAAGGAAATATCCTTTCCGTTCTTCTCCACTAAAGTTTGGTAAGAATCACCTACTTTAATGCCCGTATTAGAGGCCCATTTACCGTTTCCTTTGGTACGAATCTCATAGATTTGATCTTTTTCTTTATTCTTCCAAATAAGCATCAACTCATTTTCCGTATCCGGGTATAAAATGGAATAAGGTCTTTGCGTAGTTCCTTCCTCAAACATTTCCGAAGCTTCCTGAATATTGGCATCAGCATAGATACTTTTTATCTCTTCTGAATTTAAATTCTCCAGGTTCTCAATGCTATATGATTTTGCATTCGATTTTGAAGTAGTTTTCGTTCCACTACAACCTGCGAGAATAATAAGACTCAAAAACATCATAAATTTATTCATAACCTCAATTTTGACAGTAAAAGTAACTACTTCCCTAACCTGAACAGAGCCTTTTACAAGAATTTAACGCGTATTCACGAGCCTTTGCTTAACTTTGCTGATTCTAAAAAAGTTGATCCATAATGAGCCAAAAAACTCAGAGATATACCATTACCGCGGCCTTACCTTATACTAACGGCCCTATTCATATTGGGCATTTAGCCGGTGTTTATGTGCCAGCCGATATTTTTTCCCGTTTTCAGCGTATGCAGGGAAACGATGTGGCTTTTGTTTGTGGTAGTGATGAGCATGGCGTGCCCATAACCATTAAAGCGAAAAAAGAAGGTATTACTCCGCAGGATGTGGTAGATAAATACAACGGAATTATTAAAAAATCTTTTGAAGACTTCGGAATAAGCTTCGACAATTATTCCAGGACTTCAGGATCAACGCATCATGAAACAGCTTCAGCATTTTTTAAAAAATTATATGAAGATGGGAAATTTGTTGAAGAAACTACCATGCAATTGTATGATGAGGAAGCCGGGCAATTTCTGGCTGATCGTTTTGTAACCGGAACCTGCCCTAAATGTGGGCACGAAGAAGCCTATGGCGACCAGTGTGAAAACTGCGGAACTTCCCTTAATGCAACAGACCTCATTAACCCAAAATCGGCAATTAGCGGAGCCGTTCCCACATTAAAGAAAACCAAACACTGGTTCCTACCCTTAGACCAATATGAAAACTGGCTAAAAGAATGGATCCTTAAAGGCCACAAAGCCGACTGGAAAACGAATGTTTACGGACAGGTAAAATCCTGGATTGATGATGGATTGCGCGCCAGAGCGGTAACCCGTGATTTAGACTGGGGAATTCCTGTGCCGGTTGAAGGTGCTGAAGGAAAGGTTTTATATGTTTGGTTCGATGCTCCTATTGGTTATATTTCTTCTACTAAAGAGTGGGCGAAGGAAACCGGAAAAAACTGGGAAACTTACTGGAAAAATGAGGATACGAAATTGATCCATTTTATCGGGAAAGACAATATCGTTTTTCATTGTATCATTTTTCCGGTGATGCTTAAAGCGCATGGAGAGTATATTCTACCTGAAAATGTGCCCGCTAATGAGTTTCTCAACCTGGAAGGAAAGAAACTTTCCACTTCTAAAAACTGGGCGGTCTGGCTACATGAATATCTGGAAGATTTCCCCGGGCAGCAGGATGTGTTACGTTATGCTTTAACTGCGAATGCGCCGGAAACCAAGGATAATGATTTTACCTGGAAAGATTTCCAGGCCAGGAATAACAATGAACTGGTCGCTATCTTTGGGAATTTCATCAACCGGGTGGTGGTGCTTACCAGTAAGTATTATGATGGGGAAATTCCCAAGCCCAATGAATTTAGCGAAATTGATGAAAAAACACTTACAGAATTAAAAGCCTATCCTGCGGTGATCGCAAGTTCTATTGAGAAATATCGCTTTCGGGAAGCCCAGGGGGAATTGATGAATTTAGCCCGCTTGGGAAATAAATACCTGGCTGATGAAGAGCCGTGGAAAGTGATCAAAACCGATCCCGAACGCGTGAAAACGGTCATGTTTGTCGCCTTACAGATCGCTTCTGCCCTGGCTATTCTTAGCGAACCTTTCTTACCCTTTACTTCAGCGAAATTGAAAAAAATGTTGAACAATGCAAATGTTGAAAATGGCAAATGGGGCGATGTTTCTTTGACTACTGAATTAATTAAAGCCGGACACAAGATTGGGCAAGCCGAATTGCTTTTCAGCAAAATCGAAGATGAAGAAATCGAAAAGCAACTGGAAAAACTAAAAGCGACCAAAACCGCGAACGAGATGGAAAACCAAAAAGCTGAACCACAAAAGGATATCGCCACTTTTGAAGATTTTACTAAAATGGACCTGCGCGTGGGAACTATCCTGAAAGCTGAAAAAATGGCGAAAACCAAAAAGCTGATGGTGCTAAAAGTGGATACGGGAATCGACCAGCGAACTATTGTTTCCGGGATCGCCGAACATTTTAAAGCGGAAGAAATCATTGGAAAGAAAGTAACCGTTTTGGCAAATCTGGCCCCGAGAAAATTACGTGGCGTGGAAAGCGAGGGCATGATCCTGATGACCGAAAATGCGGAAGGCAAACTGGTATTTGTAAATCCTGATGAAGCCAACGTGAATGATGGGACTACTATAAACTGATTATGGAGACTGGAGGCTGGAGGCTGGAGGCTGGAGGCTGGTAAAATAGTAAGGAAACCTGAAATAGGAATGGGAGAGAAAAAAAATATTCGTGCATTCGTGGCAAGAAGCATACTGCTTACCTTCTAATAACAGGTTTAATTAAGAATGCTTAAAATCGCTTTTCATCCTATTTACAAACATCCGTTACCGGAAGGGCATCGGTTTCCCATGGAAAAATATGAGTTGCTGCCCAGGCAACTTTTATATGAAGGCACCTGTAAAGATGATAATTTTTTTAAGCCAGAATTTCCAGATCCGGAGCATATCCTTAGGGTTCATACCCAGGAATATTTTAATAGACTGCGCAATCTCGAACTTTCCTCTAAAGAAATGCGCAAAGCAGGTTTCCCCCTTTCCCGGGAATTGGTAGATCGCGAACAAATTATTGTAGACGGCACCATTCAAGCCTGTGGTCTTGCCCTTGAAAATGGCATCGCCATGAACATTGCCGGCGGCACGCATCATGCCTATTCCAATAGCGCGGAAGCATTTTGTTTACTCAATGACCAGGCCGTGGCTGCGAGATATCTCCAGCATAAAAAACTGGCGAAGAAAATTTTAATTGTAGATCTTGATGTACATCAGGGAAATGGTACGGCAGAAATTTTCCAGAAGGATGCTTCGGTATTTACTTTTTCCATGCATGGGAAGGGAAATTATCCTTTTAAAAAGGAAATTTCAGATTTGGATATTGCCCTGGCAAATAAAACTCAGGATGAAGAATATTTAAAGATCCTGAAATCCACCCTTCCGAAGTTAATCGATCAACAAAAACCAGATTTTATCTTTTACCTGAGTGGGGTAGATATTCTGGAATCAGATAAACTGGGAAAACTAGGTTGTACCACTAACGGTTGTAAGGAAAGGGATCGCTTCGTTTTGCAAACCTGCCACGACCTTCAAATTCCTGTACAATGTAGTATGGGCGGCGGTTATTCCGAAGATATTAAGGTGATCATAGAAGCACATGCAAATACCTATCGCCTGGCTCAGGAAATTTATTTTTAGAGTATTGCTTTAATAAGGAAGCTTCATTTTTATGAAAAACAAAATTTTATATTTTCTCCCTATTTTCATCATAATTAATTGAAAATTGTATCTTAGAATGATGAGCGAAAAATCTAATAGCCAGTCTTACTGGAAAACCAACTTGAAATACCTGGCAATTTTGTTAAGTATTTGGTTTCTCGTTTCCTTTGCTGCCGGGATTCTTTTTAAAGATTATCTGAATCAATTTAAACTTGGTGGTTTTAAACTCGGTTTTTGGTTCGCCCAACAGGGCTCGATTTATGTTTTTGTGATCCTCATTTTTATTTATATCAGGCTTATGAATAAGTTGGATAAGAAACACGGTTATCTTGAGTAGAACCCTCCTATTTAAAAATCACAATTTATGAATGTACAAATTTGGACCTGGATCCTTGTTGGCGTAAGCTTTGCGCTTTACTTCGGGATTGCCATTTGGGCCAGGGCAGGTTCTACTAAAGAATTTTACGTGGCCGGTGGGGGAGTCTCGCCACTTGCCAACGGAATGGCCACCGCAGCTGACTGGATGAGCGCGGCTTCCTTTATTTCTATGGCGGGAATTATTTCCTTTAGCGGTTATGACGGTTCTGTGTATTTGATGGGTTGGACCGGCGGCTATGTTTTACTGGCTTTACTTTTAGCGCCCTACCTTCGGAAATTTGGAAAATTCACCGTTCCCGATTTTATTGGCGACCGTTATTATTCTAATACCGCCCGAACCATCGCCGTTATTTGCGCGCTCATTGTTTCCTTTACCTATGTTGCGGGGCAGATGCGCGGGGTAGGAATCGTCTTTTCACAATTTCTTCAGGTAGATATTACTTATGGTGTATTAATAGGTATGGCCGTTGTGTTGGTTTTTGCCCTTTTGGGCGGAATGAAAGGAATTACCTATACCCAGGTGGCACAATATTGTGTGTTGATCTTTGCCTTTATGGTTCCGGCAATTTTTATTTCTATACAAATGACGGGAAATCCTATTCCGCAGATCGGGATGGGTGGCACATTAGAAGATGGAACTTATTTGCTGGATAAATTAGATTCTTTACATACTCAGCTTGGTTTTAAGGAATATACAGATGGATCAAAATCTACCTGGGATGTCTTTGCCATCACCCTAGCTTTAATGGCTGGAACTGCAGGGCTCCCCCATGTGATCGTTCGGTTTTTTACGGTTCCCAAAGTAAAAGATGCACGAAAATCTGCCGGATATGCCTTACTTTTTATTGCAATTTTATATACCACTGCTCCGGCGGTTTCAGTTTTTGCCCGAACAAATTTGATCAATACGGTAAGCGAAAAACGCTATTCAGATTTGCCGGAATGGTTTAAAAACTGGGAAAATACAGGACTTATTTCCTGGACAGATAAAAATGAAGATGGAAGGATTCAGTATGTAAACTCTGAAGCTATCGATGGTAAACCACTCTACACGGGTGATCGGGGGGAAAATGGGGAACGCCTGGTTTCCAATGCCACTTCAGAAAGAAATGAATTATATGTAGACCGTGATATTATGGTTTTAGCCAATCCTGAAATTGCCAGTTTACCAGATTGGGTAATTGCGCTGGTAGCTGCAGGGGGGCTGGCCGCAGCGCTTTCTACTGCCGCAGGATTGCTATTGGTAATTTCGACCTCGGTTTCCCATGACCTTATCAAAAAACAACTTAAACCAGATATTTCAGACAAAGGGGAATTGATGGTGGCCCGGATTAGTATTTTTGTAGCCATTATCATTGCCGGAATTTTCGGTATATATCCGCCGGGATTTGTAGCTGCAGTGGTTGCATTGGCTTTTGGTCTCGCCGCAGCTTCGTTTTTTCCCGCAATCGTGCTGGGGATTTTTGATAAACGAATGAACAAACAGGGTGCCATCACCGGAATGGTGGTGGGCATAAGCCTGATGCTCTTTTATATGATTCGCTTTAAAACCGGTCTTATTGGTATTCTGGAACCCTTACCCGAAAGTGAATGGTGGTTGGGAACATCTCCTGAAGGTTTTGGCGTGGTTGCTATGCTGATCAATTTTGTGCTGGCCATGGTAGTTTCAAGATTTACTACTCCCCCACCTCAACACGTCCAGGAAATCGTGGAAGATATTCGCATTCCCAGTGGTGTGAAAGAAGCCCAAAGTCACTAAAAACGATCCCGCCAATCCATATTGGCGGGATCGTTAATTAATTCTCAGGTTTTTTTGATCCAACTGACTTATTATTTTCCTAATAAAAGAATTTCATTACAAACCACTTCAGTCACATAACGTTTAATCCCATCTTTATCTTCATAACTTCTGCTGGTTAGTTTCCCTTCAATACCCACTTCTTTTCCTTTAGGGACATAATTTTCAATCAGCTCGGCTGTTTTTCCCCAGGCAATAATATTATGCCATTGTGTATCGGTAATTTTTTCCCCTTTCGCGTTCTTATAACTCTCATTGGTGGCTACAGAAAATTTGGCCAGCTTTTTACCGGAATCTAAATTGAGGATTTCAGGATCGTTACCTACGTGACCAATTAATTGAACTGTGTTTCTTAAAGTGCTCATAACTAAAGATTTTATTGCAGTTGAAAATCATTCGTTCATTTCAACAGGACAAATCTGCGCTAAGTTTTTTAAGTTATTCGTATCCAAAATATTTGCTTACGTTTACTTGCGTTTGTAAACGTTTGCAAATGACTGATCGCTTTATTTTGGGGAACTATATCAAGGAGCAGCAATAAAATATTTGTTAGTATATTAGGAGTTATCTTGCATTTTTAAACAAAATTTATGGATCATAACTTTAAATATAAATACGACGACTTATTTAATCCTGTATTAAAAGCCTTGAAAGAATTAGGAGGTTCTGGTTCTATAAGTGAAATTGAGGAAGAAGTTATTCAAATTTTGAATTTAAATGAGGATGCTATCAACGAAATTCATAGAGAAAGCACTACAAAACTCGCTTATAGATTAGCTTGGGCCAGAAATTATTTAAAAAGATATGGTTTAGTGGAAAACTCTTCAAGAGGAGTTTGGGCATTAACGGACAAAGGACAAAAAATAGACAAAGTTGACCAAGAAAAAGTAAAAAAAGCAGTTGTAAAAATTGATAGAGAAGAACGCAGCCAGAAAACAACAAAAAATAAAGAAAATAATGAACCTGAATTAGAAAATACAACTAACGAAATTGAGGAATTTAGTTGGCAGGATAAATTAATTCAAACTATAAGAAAAATAAGTCCTGATCAATTTGAAAGATTATGTCAAAGACTTTTAAGGGAGTTAGGATTTGTAAATGTTGAAGTAACAGGACGCACTAATGATGGCGGAATCGATGGAAAAGGTATTTACAAAATTGGAAGCGTATTATCATTTCACGTTGTTTTCCAGGCAAAAAGATATAAAGGTTCTGTGTCTCCTTCCGTAATACGTGATTTTAGAGGTGCAATGAGTGGAAGAGCTGATAAAGGACTAATTCTAACCACAGGAAGTTTTACAAGAGAAGCGAAGAAAGAAGCAACTAGAGATGGTGCAATACCAATTGACCTAATAGATGGAAATGACTTTGCAGAAAAACTTAAAGAATTGGGCTTAGGCGTTTCAATAGAAATGGTTGAAGATGTAAAAATAAAACCAGATTTTTTCAAGAGTATCTAAGAAAACGCAAGGTAACAAAGTTCATCGCAAATAACGGGCAATCTGGTGAAAAGTGCTATTTTAGAAACCAAGTAAAAACCAACAAAGCCGACAAGTTCTCGTCCATACCCCGCGCCACTTGTCGTTATAGATCGAAAGTGCACTCTATAAAGATTTCTATCCTAAATGGGATTTAAGACTTCAATCAAAATCTGGTGGTAATTAATAAGGAGCCGCCTATAAAAAAAAAGCAAATGATGTGTCTTTAATTGCTAACCATATTGTTTCATCCTAACATAAAATGAAAGGCAGGAAATTTGTAAATTTGGACAAAACCGAAGTCTTTGCCATATTTTTTAATAGCTTTCTTGCTAAGTTTCAATACCAGTACAAAAAATGTAAGCTATACTTTTGACCATTTACTACATTATGAATATCAATATGCTGAAGGAAAAGAAATGGAGGAAAGGTTTTTCCTAACCAATTCTAAAGATAACAGCTATTTTGCCGATTTACGTATTGTAAACCATGATTCTATCGAAATAAGATTTTTACACCACGATAAAATTATGGGTTTTTATAAAATTCAGGCTAAAGATATTTATGAAAAAGATCGTTTTGAAATGTTCTGCAAAAATCTGAGTAGCGCAAAGAATTATTTTAAATTCAGGACTAAGGAATATGCCTATCATCATTTTAAGGATACACTTCTAAAATCATATCCTGGAGAATTTTATGTTTTTAAACATAAATCACCCGGGATCGAGAAGAATTTAAACCTGGTTCGCAGCTGGTATAGACAGAAAAAAGGAACTGAAAATCATATGCCCTTACTTACTCATCCTACAGCCTATGCAGAATGGAAAAAAGAAAAGAATATGGGTAACGGAATTTCAGATTTAAGGTTCAAAGAATATCTGGATGAACCTATAGAAAGGGAAATTTTTAAGTTGAAAAATATCATCCCGGTAAGTAAAATCTTCTTTTATAATTCGCGGTGCGAACTCGATTCCCAGAAGAAAGAAATATATACTAAATTTTATAAAGTAGAACCGCATTAAATTGTTGTTCAGCATATTTAATGGGACTATAATTTTTCACAACAAATTCATCTAAACTTATAAAGCTGAAACAGGGATAAATCCATTTTTGATTATATTTAATCATGGAAAAATTGTGTTCTGAATGTGGCGAAAAAATAAAAGGCAGGACAGATAAAAAGTTCTGTAGCGATTACTGCCGGAATTCCTTCCATAATAAGGCAAATAAAGATGCTACAAATCTTATCAGGAATACAAATAACGCGCTGCGCCGCAATTACAGAATTCTTCAGGAGCTAAATCCCGGCGACAAGACGACCGTTCCTAAATCTAAACTGCTTTCCAAAGGCCTGAATTTTGAGTTTGTTACAAGTATTTACATCACCAAAAATGGCAAACAGTATTTCTTTGTCTACGATCAGGGATACTTGAAACTCGAAAATGATATTTATGCTTTAGTTAGAAGAAATTAGCGTTTTTTTGAGAGGCCTAATGGGAAAACTTGTTTAAATTCCCAATATGAAATTAGGTATCTTACTTTTAACGCTATTTAGCTTTCAAATGATGGATGCGCAAAATATTTCCAAGGAGAGATGGGAAAACAGGCTGTTAATTATCATAGCAGAAAATGCAGCTAATTCAAATGTAAAAGATCAAAGATCGATTTTAGCAAAAGATATAAAAGGTTTAAAAGATCGTAACTTAAAGATCATCCTGGCGACTCCAGGATTTCAACAGGAAATTTTACCAGAAAAAGGTGAAATCCAAAGTTCTACAATTTATTCTGAATTAAATGAAAGACAGGATTTTCAGGTGTTGCTGATTGGCCTGGATGGTGAAGTGAAATTGAAGAAAAATCAAATCCTCAATCTTAAAGAACTGTTTGGAACTATTGATTCAATGTCTATGAGACAGGCCGAAATGAAAAGCCAATAATAATAACTATAAATTAAGAAATGCCAAAGTTATTTGCATACGGGACCCTGCAGGACGAAAAACTTCAACAGAAACTCTTCGGAAAAATTCTCAAGGGCAAACCGGCCATTCTTAAAGGATATCATTTAGGGAAAATTACCATACCCAGAAACGAGACGGGAAGTATTTATCCGGCAATTCGTATTTCTGAAAATGACACTGACAAGGTTTTCGGTTATGTTTACGACATAAGCGATGACGAAATGGAAATAGCTACTGATTATGAGGGGGATGATTATAATTTGGTCGAAGCCACCTTGGAATGTGGTACAAAAGCCAAAGTCTTTATAGTGGATTGATTCTGTCTTGGTTATCGCAAGGCGTGTAAGAACACTCCCGAAAGCTATCGGGATTGTGTCGGCCAAGTTGTTTTGTTACTTGGTGTCTTAAAATATTACTTTTTGTTCAAATACCTGCTATTTGCTGAAAACCATCTTTGTTGGCAGCTGGCGTAATCCATTTTTGTTCTAATATATTTATCAATAAGTGTTCGTAATTCCAACCAATTTTTCTTGCGGCTAAGGAAGTTAAACTATCTTGATCTTTTCGATGTGGTCTTGAAGATCCCGTCATATTAGGTTTCATATTTAAATCAAAAATAAAGTAGTCCCCTTTGTCATTTGCCCTGCAATCTATCCTAATCGGTGCTTTTGCTTTTATGATTTTTGCTGCATTTTCACAATGTTTTGATACTATTTTGATTTCATCTTGTTGTAATTCATCATCATTTAAAATCGAACTATTCTCAATTACTGCAACAGTTCCATTATATGGAGCAATTCCATTATGGTGATTAAATCTTTTTATAGCCGGCAAACTCCAATAAGAATGAATTCTTTTTTCCTTGTTTGTAAAAATATATTTTCCCGGAGGCATCACGGTTATTGTAATTTCCTGACCGGACAAATATTCTTCTATATAGACTTCCTTGCCATATTTATTTGAATCGATTAAGTCGTTTATGAGTTGACATAATTCTTTTTGATTTTGGGCAACATATACACCTTGACTGCCTCGACCTCTAATAGGTTTTGTTACTATTGGAAAAGGAAAATCAAATTTATTATTCTTTAAGTTCTTTTTTGAAAAAACCTTTGCTCTGGGAATGGGTAAATTTTGTTCTTTTAATAATTGATTTGTCCTCCATTTATCATCGAATAAATCTACATCTTTTGGACGTTGACCAACTATTTCTATTTTTCCATCAAAAAAGGTTTCTATTGGATGATTTTTATATAAAACGGTATTTAACCAAAATATAGTTGCCCCTTTATCTAATGCCGATTGGATACCATTTTCCGTATCTGGAAAAACCCAATCATAGTCATTTTTTACATTAGGATTTTTAACCGGAGTGATTATGGATAGGTTGATATTTTTCAAAGAAAAAGCAATATCCGCTCCGCTATCAGAATATCCACCTGGTTTCATTGGTTTTTGAATTCCATCTTGGATCGGGGGTTTCTGTGCTTGAAATAAAATTGCAATATTTTTCTTTCCTGGCAATTTTTTCGTTTTGCTCCGCTTAAGCACAACTCCTAATATTGCCAGTTTTGACCCTTTAATTTTAGTGCGGCCCTTAACACATCACGCTGACTGATTTGCCCAATTAACCGCCCATTCTCAACAATCGGAAACCTTCGGAACTTTTTTTCAATAAAGATCTTCGCTGCATCCAAGACATTCATATTCCCATCGATGGTTTCTACATTGCGGTTCATTCGGTTTTCCACAAAAGAATCACTCATGGGCATGTTGTAATAACGGCTATCTGAAACCTGCTTCATACAATCACCTTCAGAAATAATTCCGACAAGTTCATGTTTGTCATTCACCACACATCCACCGGAAATCCCGTTCTTCACCAGTTTTTCCATCACATCCATAATATGATCTTTCTCCCTGAAGGTCACAAGTTTAGAAGTCATATAATCTTTCACCAAAATGGGTTCTTGAAATGACTTTTTTGATGCTGCCCGCTTTCCCATAAAACTCTTGATACCCATAACTTATAATATTTTGATTGCTAAGCTTTTAAATATAAGGATTTTTGTTTTAATTTCAATCGTTTAGCGAATCGCTTAGGTTTAAAAAAAGTTTCTATAACTTTAAGACTTTATGATCCCTATATATGAGTAACCGATTAACCGGCCTTGCTGCTTTCCTACTTTTAGTTTTTGCCGTTTGGTTATCTTTTCAATTCGACCAACCAAATTATAAGAATAATGAGAAATCACCACTTACTGCATTCTCTACAGATCGCGCTTTTAAACACGTAGAAGCTCTTGCTGAAAAACCTCATTATCTGGGCACTAAAGCCCACAGCGAGGTGAGAAATTATATCGTGAATGAGTTGCAGGATCTGGGTCTCGAAGTACAAACCCAGGAAGCTTACATCATGAATGCCTATGGGAACATCGCCAAACCTGAAAATATCCTGGCAAGGATCGATGGTTCGGGAACCGGGGATGCCCTGGTCCTTATGTCCCATTATGACAGTGCCCCACATTCATCCTACGGTGCCAGCGATGCGGGAAGCGGTGTAGCAACGATCCTGGAAGGAATTCGGGCTTCTTTGCAAAAGAAGGAAGCCTATCAAAACGATATTATTTTACTTTTTACAGATGCTGAAGAAATTGGCCTTCTGGGCGCTGAACTTTTTGTAAAAGACCATCCCTGGGCAAAAGATGCAAAACTGGCAATTAATTTTGAAGCGCGTGGCAGTGGTGGCGCACCTTATATGCTTCTGGAAACAAACAAAAAAAATAAAAACCTTGTGCAGGCATTTAAGGAGGCAAAGGTTCCATTCCCGGTTTCTAACTCACTCGCTTACAGCATTTATAAAATGCTCCCTAATGATACAGATCTTACTGTTCTAAGAAAACAGGCAAATATCAATGGATTTAATTTTGCCTTTATCGATGACCATTTCGATTATCATAGTGCGAACGATACTCCAAAAAATCTGAATAAAGAGACCTTAGCGCATCAGGGAAGTTATTTTATGCCCATGCTTTCTTATTTTAAGGATGCCAACCTTAATGAGCTTTCCAGTGAAAAGGATTCTATTTATTTTAACCTGATATTTGGTGAATTTATCACTTATCCTTTCAGCTGGATTTTCCCTATGCTGATCATTGCTATTATAATCTTTCTAATCTTGATCATCTATGGCTTAAGGAGAAAAAGCTTCAGGTTTTCAGATGTTTTCAAAAGTTTTTTGCCTGCACTATTGAGCATCGCCGGTTCCGGACTTGCCGTGTGGCTGCTTTGGAATCTTTGTCTCCTGGTCTACCAGAGATATTCTGAAATGATCAATGGCTTTACCTATAATGGCTATACTTATATGGCGGCATCGGTTTTTTTATCCCTGGCCATTTGCTTTTTTGTATATCAAAAATTCAGAAAAAAAATAGCGCCCGCAGCTTTACTTATTGGCCCGTTATCACTATGGATCCTCATTTGTACGCTTGTCGCCATTCATCTTAAAGGTGCTTCATATTTTATCATTCCTGTTTATTTTGCTTTAATACAATTCTTTGTGATGATTCAGCAAAAAAAGCCCGGAAGAATTTTAATGGCAATTTTATGTTTTCCAGCGTTTCTATTATTAATGCCATTTATTTGGGGATTGCCCGTGGCCTTGGGACTAAAAATGCTGTTTGTAACCGGAATCCTATCCGCTTTATTATTCGGACTATTAACCCCTGTTTTTGCCTATTTCAAAAGAAAAAGTGCATTTACAAGCCTTAGCCTGGTTGCCTTCATCGTATTTATGGTCATCGCTCATTTTAAAGGCGGTTTTAATGAGGAAAGACCCAGGCCTGATAGTTTATTATATATACAGGACCTAGACGCAAATACGGCAAACTGGTATTCTTATGATGCAAAACCCGATGTTTTTACTGAAAAGTATTTTAACGAAGAATCAGAAGTGGATTCAAATTCAGAATTGAATATAGATAGTAAATATAATGGCAAATTTACGCTGAAAGCTCCGGCTCCCATGATCGCTTTGCAAGTGCCTTCAATTAAAATGCAAGAATTACCTTCAGATTCATCAGGGTTCAGAAAATATTCCGTAAAAATTGTCCCAAATCGTGATATCAATCGGTTGGATCTTTATGAGATCAATGACACGAATTTTAAAGATTTTACAGTGAATGGCATGAGATCTAAAAATATAGATTTTAGGGGCAATGATCTTCATATGCATCAAAATCGCTGGCAGGAACGTTTATTGACTTATTACGCCTCCAACCGCGATACCATAAATATAGAATTCAGTTTTGAGGGAAACAATAGTCCAAAATTTATGCTTTATGAATCTGCCTATGATCTTATTGGGAATAAAAATTTAAAGGTTCCGGAAAGGCCAAAAGGAATAATCCCCAAGCCTTTTAAACTAAACGATGCGACAATTTTGAAGAAAACTTTTACCTTGGGGGAATAATATGAAAATTTCAATTTTAGGATGTGGCTGGCTGGGACTTGAACTGGGTAAAAACCTGGTAAATTTGCGGCATGATGTAAAAGGATCTGTAACCAAACACGAGAAGTTAAATGAACTTCAGGCTGCCGGGATCGTTCCTTATTCCATTAAAACTTTTGAAAGTGGGATTCAGGGGGACATTCGGAATTTTCTTTCAGGTTCCCAGTTTTTGATTATCGATATCCCTCCGGGGCTACGCAAAAATCCCGATCTCGATTTTGTGCAAAAGGTTAAAAACCTGGTGCCTCATATTGAAAGAGCCAATATTATACGCGTGCTTTTTGTAAGTTCAACTTCAGTGTATGCTGATACTGCCGATTTCCGAACTTATTCTGAAAAAGATAATACCAACGAAAATGATAATCCTGCAAGCCAGTTAGCTGAAGCAGAAAAAGTTTTTCTGGATCACCCTAAGATCGATGCTTCCATTCTAAGGTTTGGAGGATTATACGGCCCGGAAAGGCATCCGGTGAACTTCCTCTCCGGCAGGGAAAATCTTAAAAATGCTGATGCTCCCGTAAATTTAGTGCACCGGGATGATTGCATCCAGGCCATTTTGAAACTCATTAATCTCCAAAAGGACAATCAGGTTTGGAACCTCGTTACCCCGGAGTATCCTTCCAAGAAAAACTATTATACCAAAATCGCGAAACTTAGAAATTTGGAACCGCCGAATTTTGCAGAAAATTCAGACTCCCTTGGAAAGAAAATCAGTTCTGAAAAGATTCAGAAAGAATTGAAATTTCAATTTAAAAAGGGGGTTTGGAACGCCTAATTTTGTTGATAGGCTTCAGCATAGGCTGACCAAATTTCGTAGATTGGATCTCCTTTCGAGCTTTTCCCGCTGTGGTGCCATTTCCCGTCTTTTACTTCAAAATTAAATTCCAGTTGCGCCCCTACCCGATTATTATCCCGGGAGAATAAATCTATGTGCTCCACATATTTGCCATTTTCCGCGGTATAATCACCACCGCCCGTACCAAAAAATTCTCTCGTGGCAGAATTAAAAGCGATCCATTGAAATCGATCTCCCGCCAGGATCTTTACAGTCCTTCGGTCTCCGGGAGTCATTTTATTAATCTTTCCGTCGCGTTTTCTTCCTGTTATTACCCAGTTTCCGGTTAGCGCATTTCTTTCTGAAGAAATTTTCTCCCAAACCTGTTCCTTCTCCGCATATTTCAAGGTTAAAGTATTTTCGGAAGAAGAAAATTCAACATCGGGCTTATAGGTTTCACCTATCAATTCTGGATTTTTAGAATTAAAATCAATCTTTTCAGAATACGTGGCATCACTAAATTCTCCACCCAAAGTATAGAGAAATTCATTGTTTTCAGACTTCTTAGCTGCTTCAGAAAAATAATTATCCACGTAAATACGTACAATTTCACGGTTTTGTACCGGTTCTCCATTTTCTTCTACCAATTTCCAGGAACCTTCAAATTCCTGAGCTCCCATAAAAAAGCTGAGTATCAAACAAACAAAAAGGCAGGAGTATTTCATTTTAATATTCTTTAATAAATTGAATTTAAGAAAGTTATGGCAAAATTAAAAATATTATTCCTCTTCTCCATAAGCGTCGTATTCCGGATATAGAAAATTATTATAAGGAAAACGGGTGATGTGAATTTCCCTCACCGTTTCGTACACCTTTTTTCTGAAGTCTTTCATGTTCTCCTTCTTCAACGCCGAAATAAAGAGCACCCGCTCGCCCATTCTGTTCATCCAGGTTCTTTCCCATTCAGCTAAAGAATAATGCGCCGGGGTGCGTTCCGTTTCCAGATCGTCTTTTTCCAGGGGTTCAGCTTTATAATTATCGATCTTATTGAAAACCATTAAGGTGGGTTTATTTAAAACCTTAATTTCAGCAAGGGTCTGGTTTACAGATTCTATATGATCTTCAAAATTGGGATGGGAAATATCCACCACATGCAACAAAAGATCAGCTTCACGAACCTCATCCAATGTAGATTTAAAAGATTCTACCAGCTGGGTAGGAAGCTTTCTAATAAACCCAACCGTATCGGTAAGTAAAAATGGCAAATTTCTAATCACTACTTTTCTAACCGTGGTATCCAGCGTCGCGAATAATTTATTTTCAGCAAAAACATCACTTTTACTTATCACGTTCATAAGCGTAGATTTTCCCACGTTGGTGTATCCTACCAACGCCACGCGGACTAACTGGCCACGGTTCCCGCGCTGTACTTCCATTTGTTTATCGATGGTTTCCAGTTTTTTCTTCAGCAGGGAGATTTTATCCCTAACAATCCTCCGGTCAGTTTCAATTTCTGTTTCACCGGGTCCTCGCATCCCAATACCTCCACGCTGTCTTTCCAGGTGGGTCCACATTCCGGCAAGTCTGGGCAGTAAATATTCGTATTGGGCAAGCTCTACCTGTGTACGGGCGTAGCTTGTTTTCGCACGCTGTGCAAAAATGTCCAAAATAAGGTTGGTCCTATCCAGAATTTTGCAATTCAGGATCTTTTCAATATTCTTTTGCTGTGCAGGGGAAAGCTCATCATCAAAAATTACCACCCCAATATCATTTTCATGCACAAATTCACGCACCTGCTCCATTTTTCCTGTCCCAATAAAAGTCTTGGGATTTGGCATATCCACTTTTTGAGTAAATCTTTTGATAACTTCACCTCCCGCGGTGTAAGTCAAAAACTCAAGTTCATCAAGGTACTCGTCCAACTTATCCTCGTTCTGGTCTTTTGTAATTAAACCCACAAGGACCGTTTTTTCATAAGTTAAATCGGTTTTTTCAATCATAAAAGTAAAGGTAAGAAATCAACCGTTATCACTTCAAAAAGGCTTTAATTTCAACATTTAATTAACCTATAAAAAATCCCGAATCTTTTTAATTCGGGATTTTTAAAATTTTTTCAGAAATTTATAATTCTACATTAATTCCTAATCCAAAAACTTCCCGAATCTGAAATGCAGCTACGGCATTATCATCATAGATCGCCTGAAAAAGCAGATTTGCGGAAAGGTATTTATTGATTCCCATATTCAGGTTCATTAGATAATCAATATCTACATTTCCCGGATTTTCCAGGTAATTGGAATACAGGTTTAAGGAGTTTTCCATTTTCACATTTTCCCAAAGATCGAAACCTGCCTGTGCGGTTAAGGAAGCCCCAAATTCAAATCTGGTAGATTCACCTGAGTCCACACCAAAATAATCCCCGTCATTATAATCAGCGCCCGAGGTGAAATCTTTATCTACGATAATCAACCTGGCTGTTGCAGGCGCAAGATTCACCATGAAATCGTCATTCTTTTTCCACATGATCCCGGGACCTGTTTGCAAATAGGCCGGGGAAAAGATGTGCGTGGTTTCGGTTCTAATAGTTTCCCCGGTATCGGGGTCTTCAGAAAATTCATAGCCTTTGGCGAACTGGGTTCTAAAATTTAAAAACCAGGAATAATAGAAATTCGTTTCCTGAATTTGCTTTCCTGCAATAGAATTCAATTCAAACCTATCACTTGTTTTTCTAGCGTAATCATTCTCCTTCAGCTTGGTTAAACCATAATTTGCCAAAACCCTGTTGTCCCAGGTAAAGTCGTCTTTGCGATAATTAAAATCATAATTGAAAGTAAGGTTTCCGGCGATACTTGAAGTTCCACCACCGATCCATTCTTTGTTAAAGGCAGACTGGTTTAACAATAACTGCAAAGTTCCTTCTTTATGCCATCCGTTTGGAGGTATCGAATCCTTGGATGTTTCTTCCTGTGCAAAGGCAAAATTTCCAACTAAAATTGCACACATTAAGAGTAAAGCTTTTCTCATATTTATTGATTATCTGTTTTTTGATTTTTTGTATAGGGGAACCGATGAACATGCTTCACCATACATGAGACTGGCCACAACCGGTTGCAGTTTATTGATTAGAAATAAATAGGCATTTTTCGGAATTGGTTTATTAGCACAGCCTTTTACGATTACCGGTTTTCCCTGCAGTCCCGAAACATCCATTTTATCAATAATTTCCTGATATAAATGACTTTCAAGATCTTCCAGATTGCCTACGATCGTCTTTTTGCTGTATGGCTGTAAATAGGACGTTAATAGCATATATGCCCAGGCGGGCACAATAGCATCAGTAGAGCAATACAAGGCAACAAATGAATTGGCATACTGGCTCCAGTCATGTTCTAATGCCCTTTCCCTGAAATCTTTTTCCCTCAACACAAATCCTTCCAGTAACCAGTCGCTTACATCAAATGCAATTCTTTGTCCCGGGGGATAGTAATCTTCAAGATTAAAGGTAACCAGTTTACTATTGGCTATTCTGTTTACAATTTCCTCAGCCATCTAATGTGATTTTAGAGTAGTCCCAGTTCAAGTTTAGCTTCTTCACTCATAAGATCCTGGCTCCATGGGGGATCAAAAGTAATCTCTACTTCAGCATCCTTTACCATATCCACAGATTTTACTTTTTCTTCGACTTCAAGAGGTAAGGTTTCAGCTACGGGACAGTTAGGCGTGGTTAAGGTCATTAAGATTTTTACATCATGATCTGTACTTACCATCACATCATAAATTAATCCCAGTTCGTATATGTCTACAGGAATTTCTGGATCATAAATGGTTTTTAAAACCTTAACGATCTTTTCACCAAGTTCCTGAGTATTTATTTCTTCTTCCATCTTAATTTAATTGCGTTTGGTATGCGATTGCATACATTTTAAGCTGTTTAATCATGCTCACTAAGCCATTTGCCCTGGTTGGAGACAAGTGCTCCTTCAGTCCGATTTCATCAATAAAAGAGGTGTCAGCTTCAATAATTTCTGAAGGATGCTGATTGGAAAAAACCCGAATTAAAATAGCAACGATCCCTTTGGTAATAATCGCATCACTATCTGCCGTAAAGGCGAGTTGATCACCCTCCAATTCAGCATGTACCCAAACCCTACTCTGGCAGCCTTTTATCAGGTTATCATCGGTTTTATATTTTTCATCAATCAGAGGCAGGGATTTTCCCAATTCGATCATATATTCATATCGCTGCATCCAGTCTTCGAACATCTCGAATTCCTCAATAACTTCCTGCTGTTTTTCCTTGATCGTCATACTTCAATTTTATGCAAAAGTACAATAACAACCTGCACTATTCAACATTTTCTGCCAATCTTAAGATAGCTTCCACCAATGGTTTTACGGCTTTCGGCGCATTCCCATCATCAAACTGACTGGTTATATAAACCGAATCATTTTTTTTGATACTTAATACCGCCTGTGCCGCCGCATCACGGGAACTGTCTTCTGTAGAAGTTTCTAACCTGCCGATACTTGAGATTTCAATATCTTCCATAGCAGCTAAAACCTCTTTCCATTGTTTTACGGAAATTTCTTCGGTATATTCTGAAGTTTGCATCCCGGCTTTTTTTACCTGTATGGAATTTGGATGTACTGAAATATTAGTGGTGGAACCCCGGGTAAAGGTTTCGTATTTCACAAATTCAATAGTCTCCTTATCCTGGAACGTTCCGCAATTAATAGTCATCAATATAAACAGGTATGAAATGAAAAAATACTTCATGAGTTAGTTTTGAATTATTTTATGGTTCTTTCCAATAGTCCAGTAGAGAAGCATTCCAAAAAAAGGAATGAAAAGTACAACTACAACCCACAATAGTTTTAGATTATCTTTGAATTCATATCTGGCAACATCAACCAATGTGTAAATCCATAATCCAACTAAAAAGAGGGTCATGAGTTGCCATATAATTAAACCTGCGGAGAGATCATGCATTACTATACGTTTTATAAGCCTAGTAAAGATAAACAAATGCAAAAAAGAATGATCTAAAATTATTGCAGCATCATTTTAGCCTTTTTCACTCCTTCAACCAATCGATCGATTTCCTCGAACGTATTATAAAAAGCAAAAGAAGCCCTAACAGTACCGGGAATTTTAAAGAAATCCATAACAGGCTGGGCACAATGATGTCCAGTTCTAACGGCGATGCCCATTTTATCCAGCAAGGTTCCAATGTCGTAAGGATGTAATCCTTCAATATTGAAGGAAATCACCGCTGTTTTTTCCGCAGCTTCGCCGTAAATTTTCATTCCCTCGATTTCCTTTAATTTTTTGGTGGCATACAACAAAAGCTCGTGCTCAAATTCTGCTATTTGATCGAAACCAATTTGGTTCATATAATCTAAGGCCGCACCAAAGGCGATCCCGCCACAAATATTTGGCGTTCCGGCTTCAAATTTATGGGGAAGGCCCGCATAAGTGGTTTTTTCAAAATTTACGGTTGCGATCATTTCACCTCCACCCTGATAGGGTGGTAATTTTTGCAACCACTGCTCTTTTCCGTATAAAATACCTACACCGGTTGGCCCACACATTTTATGCGCAGAAACCACATAAAAGTCCGCATCCAGGGCCTGAACATCTGCTTTTATATGAGGTGCGGCCTGAGCTCCATCTATTAAAACAGCAGCACCAACACTATGTGCTTTTTTAATGATCTTCTCAATAGGATTTACTGTTCCCAGCGCATTGGAAACATGATTACAGAAAACTACTTTGGTTTTTTCATTCACCAGTTTTTCAAATTCTGAATAGACCAATTCCCCATTTAAATCCATGGGAATCACTTTCAGCACAGCGCCTGTCCTTTCGCAAAGCATTTGCCAGGGAACAATGTTGGAATGATGTTCCAGGGCTGAAACTATAATTTCATCACCTTTTTTCAGAAATTTTCCAAAACCATTTGCCACGAGATTTATTCCATGGGTAGTTCCTGAAGTAAAAATGATCTCATGAGCCTTTTCCGCATTAAAATGCTTTTGGATCTTTATTCGGGCTCCCTCATATTTATCTGTAGCTTCCTGTGAAAGCGCGTGCACACCGCGATGGATATTCGCGTTGTAATTGGAATAATAATCTACAATCGCATCCATCACCGGGATAGGTGTTTGCGAGGTAGCAGCATTATCGAAATATGCTAAGGGATAGCCGTTCACTTTCCTTTTCAGGATTGGAAAATCTTTTCGAATTTTCTCTACGTCGAAAGTTATATTTTGAATTTGCTGGCTCATCCTTAAAATTTTTAATTAAAGATTAAATCCCAGTTCTACCTCAAGTTTGGTAGCGATCAGTTTATTGATGCGTTTTTTAACTTCCGGAATTTTTACACTTTCCAGAACGTTGTTGGCAAAAGCATACATCAATAATCCGCGGGCTTCTTTAAGCGGAATTCCTCTTGACTGAAGATAGAAAAGTGCTTCTTTATCTAACTGCCCAATCGTACATCCATGGCTGCAACGCACATCATCTGCAAAAATCTCTAATTGAGGTTTTGAATTAATAGTTGCATTATCATCTGCCAGAATATTATTATTGGCCTGGTAGGCATTTGTTTTTTGTGCCTCTTTCTCCACTACCACTTTTCCATTGAAAACTCCAGTGGACTTATCGTCGAAAATTCCTTTATAATCCTGGTGGCTTTCGCAGTTTGGTTCAATATGATGAACAAGGGTATTATGGTCTACGTGCTGTTTTCCTTCAATAATCGTGACCCCTTTAAGCGTAGAATCGATCCGCTCTCCCCTCTGGTAAAAATGAAGATTATTTCGGGTAAGATTTCCACCGAAAGAAAAAGTATGTACAGACACATTGCTTTCCGACTTCTGTTCAATATAAGTATTATCGATTAAGGAAGCTGAAAGTTTATCATTTTGGATCTTATAATAATCCACAATCGCCCGGCGATCAGCGAAAATTTCAGTAACCGAATTGGTAAGTACAGGATGATCTGTCAAACTCTGGTTCCTTTCGATGATCTGAACATGACTATTCTCGTCTACTACCACTAAATTTCTTGGTTGTAGCAATAATGAGGTTTCGTTTCCAGTAGCAAAATTGATGATTTGAATGGGCTTATCTACCTGTAAATTTTTATGAATATGGATGAACGCACCTTCACGGGCGAAAGCAGTATTCAAAGAATTTAAACCAGACTTTGGTGCGATCTTATTGAAATAATTTTCAATAACCGGCTTGTATTTTGGTTTGGTCAAAGCGGAAGACATCAAACAAACATCGATCTTATCGTGTGTGGTTTGGGAAAGATGCGAAGAAAAAATTCCGTCGATAAAAACCAGATCATAGGTATCGATATCGTGGATAAGA
Organism: Gramella sp. AN32; assembly: GCF_023718305.1. Lineage (GTDB taxonomy): Bacteria > Bacteroidota > Bacteroidia > Flavobacteriales > Flavobacteriaceae > Christiangramia > Christiangramia antarctica. The sequence goes on along the minus strand of NZ_QEYO01000002.1, from coordinate 331,131 downwards.
TATTTCTTGATATCACGATATTCCAGTACATCCTCTTTCTTCGGAAAAACACTATAATCGTGCTTTAAAATTGAATTTAAAGATGTGTATTTCCAGTCTTCATTCTTTCGGTTTGGAAAACCGATATTTTCAAAATTCTTTATCGCTTCATTCCTAAGATCATAAATACCGTTATCCGGATCGAGATCTTCTTCAAAAGCAAGAAATGATGTTATGAGTTTATCCTTTAATTCCATTATTTTTTAAGTTTAAAGTTGAAGGTTTGCAAGTTTAAAGTGGGGAAGAAATGATTCAAAGTGCCTTATTCGGGGCTTGTCCCTAACATTTTACCTTTCTACATTTCATCTAATTACTCCTACTTTTATTTTCCGCCTTCTAAAATAGAGCCCGGTTAGCTTTTCAATTAGTAAAATTTCAAATTGATGAATTTTCAAATTCTCAAATTGATTAAACTGTTTTCTCCGCTTTTATCCAGTCGTAACCTCTTTCTTCAAGTTCGTGCGCAAGCTCTTTTCCGCCAGATTTTACAATCTTTCCATCTATCATTACGTGAACATAATCTGGAACGATATAATTCAGCAGTCGCTGGTAATGCGTAATTAAAAGTACCGCGTTGTCTTTACGACGTAATTTATTCACCCCTTTGGCCACCACCTGCAAGGCATCTATATCCAGACCGGAATCGGTTTCATCGAGAATAGCCAGTTTTGGTTCCAGCATGGCCATTTGGAAAATTTCATTTCTCTTTTTCTCCCCTCCGGAAAACCCGGTATTTAAAGATCTTGATAAAAACTTGCGATCTATCTCCAGCATTTCAGATTTTTCCCGAATGAGCTTTAACATCTCACTTGCCGGCATGTCGTTCTCTCCATGAGCTTTTCGCTTCGCATTGATCGCCGTCTTAATAAAATTGGTTACAGAAACTCCGGGAATTTCTACCGGATACTGAAAGGATAAAAACACTCCTTTATGCGCTCTTACCTCAGGATCTATATCGTTAAGCTCTTCACCTTCAAAAAGGATCTCACCCTGGGTAACTTCAAATTCTTCTTTTCCTGCAATTACAGAGGACAAGGTGCTTTTCCCGGAACCATTAGGTCCCATGATCGCATGAACTTCTCCGGCGTTAATCTCCAGATCAATTCCCTTTAAGATTTCTTTATCTTCAATTTGAGCGTGTAAATTTTTTATTTTAAGCATGTATCAAAATTCTAAATCTGTCGAAATACAGATCAAATTATTTATTCTTCGTTTTCAATATTTTCTGAAAATCCCGCACCTTTTGGGATTTCTATAATTTCCAGTATTTTAATAATTTCATTCCAGCCTTCCAATCCTTTGTTTTTCATGATTTCAGCTTTGACTTTTACCGGAACCATATCAAAATCATCTTCTTTAAATTTTTCAATATCCTCAGCCAAAATTTTTGAAATAGAATCGAGTTTAACCCCGTAAACAAAATCCTTTCCGCGTAAAACCGCAGCATCGGCAACATATACAAAGCCACCTTCAAGTATCTGAATACTATCTACCACCTCTTCAGCCTCTGGTTGAGCCATTAATTCTTTGCGATCATCATCTTGACAGGATATAACTGAAAAGGCAAGCAGTAAAATGTAAAGGAAATTTTTCATCACTTTAATTCTCAATTATCCTACGGAACCTTCTAATGAAATTTCCAGTAATTTTTGAGCTTCTACGGCAAATTCCATAGGCAGTTTATTCAATACTTCTTTACTGAATCCATTTACGATCAACGCAATTGCTTTTTCCGTATCGATCCCCCGCTGGTTGCAATAAAAGATCTGGTCTTCCCCAATCTTGCTGGTCGTAGCCTCATGCTCTACCTGAGCCGATTTATTCTTAACCTCGATATAGGGGAAAGTATGCGCACCGCATTTATTTCCCATTAAGAGGGAATCACACTGGGAAAAATTCCGCGCATTTTCGGCTCTTTTATTTATCTGAACCAACCCTCGATAGGAATTTTGGGATTTTCCTGCGGAAATACCTTTGGAGATAATCGTGCTTTTCGTGTTCTTTCCTAAATGGATCATTTTCGTGCCCGTATCTGCCTGCTGGTAATTATTGGTGACCGCAATAGAATAGAATTCACCAACTGAATTATCCCCTTTTAAAATACAACTTGGATATTTCCAGGTTACCGCAGAACCGGTTTCCACCTGCGTCCAGGAAATTTTTGCGTTTTTCTCGCAAATACCTCTCTTAGTAACGAAATTGTAAACACCACCTTTTCCTTCTTTATTTCCCGGATACCAGTTTTGAACGGTGCTGTATTTAATTTCAGAATCGTCTAAAGCGATCAATTCGACCACCGCGGCGTGTAACTGATTTTCATCACGGGAAGGAGCCGTACAACCTTCAAGGTAGCTCACATAACTCCCGGCATCTGCAATCACCAAGGTTCTTTCAAACTGGCCGGTTCCTGCCTGGTTGATCCTGAAATAGGTTGAAAGTTCCATAGGACAACGTACACCTTTCGGGATATAACAGAAAGATCCATCGCTAAAAACAGCCGAATTCAAAGAGGCGTAGAAATTATCCCTTTGTGGAACCACAGTTCCTAAATATTTTTTTACCAGCTCCGGATGTTCCTGAATCGCTTCAGAAATGGAACAGAAGATAATCCCTTTTTCCGCAAGGGTTTTTTTGAACGTGGTAGTTACTGAAACGGAATCCATTACCACGTCTACCGCAACCCCGGCAAGCATTTTTTGCTCGTCCAGAGAAATTCCAAGCTTTTTGAAGGTATCCAGCAATTCCGGATCTACTTCATCCAAACTATCCAATTTCGGTTTTTTATTGGGTGCAGAATAATAAGAAATACTCTGAAAATCAGGTTTTTTATATTTCACATTCGCCCATTCCGGCTCTTCCATTTTTTCCCATGCCCGGTAAGCTTCAAGCCTCCAATCTGTCATCCATTGCGGCTCATTTTTCTTTTTAGAAATCGCCCTAACGATGTCTTCATTTAAACCAACAGGAAAAGTATCATACTCTATATCGGTATAAAATCCATACTCATACTCTTTGGTCTCGAGCTCTTTCTTTAAATCGTCTTCAGTATATGCCATAATCTCAATTCAAAATTCCTGGTTCCAAATTCAAAATTATTTGAACTTGCTTCCTTTAAAATCGCTTTTCTGCAGATAATTCATAAAACCACCTATCTGCATACTTAGATTTTTTAACTTATTCAACAACGTATTAAATTCTTCTTCATTTATATATTTCCGATCCAATACCCTATATAATTGCGAACGTGTCTCGCCACACGAGGCTTTTGCTATGGAAAGAAATTGAACAAATTCTTTATTTCCGTTTCTTTCAAAACCTTCAGCTATATTATCCATTATCGAACCTGAAGCTGCATTAATTTGGTCATAGAGCCTATAATCGGTCTTTAGCTGGCTTTTCTCACGAATTTTATAAACTTCGATACAAATATCCCTGGCTTTCTGCCAAATTTCAAGATCTTTAAAATTTACAATCTTACTCACTTATAAATTGATAATCTTAAATCTTAAACCCGGAATTTGGAATTCTTTAAAGAGAAAAACTCTCCCCACATCCACAGGTTCTTTGAGCATTGGGATTGTTAAAAACGAATCCTTTCCCATTTAAACCTCCGGAAAATTCTAAAATCGTTCCTGCCAGATAAAGCACACTACGCTTATCCACAATGATTTTTACATCGTTGTCTTCGAACAATTTATCGTCTTCAGCCTTCGAACCATCAAACTTTAATTCATAAGATAGCCCGGAGCATCCTCCACTCTTCACGCCCACGCGCACAAAATCCTGCTGCACACTGAAACCTTCTTCACTCATCAAGGCTGAAATTTTCTTTTTAGCCTCTTCGCTAACTTTAATCATAGTCTACAAAGATTAATTCTAAATTAGGCACAAATATACTACAAAGCATACGTTTAACCATAGCGAAAACATATGTTTTAGGAATCTGCCCATAGAGGTTTTCAATCAAAATAAATATCTTTTTCCTCTTCTGAAATAATTCCGAATCCTTCAGCCTAATTCCTATATTCTATTATATATGTTTATTTTTGCACTCTAAATTTTAGTACATGTTTGAGAATAGTCAGGAAAGCAGGACAAACCTTTCAGAACTTGGTGAATTTGGGTTGATAGATCATCTTACTAAAGATATCAAAATCAAACTCCCATCAACCATAAAAGGTGTGGGTGATGATGCGGCAGTAATGAATTATGAAGGCAAAGAAACCCTGGTAAGTACAGATTTTCTTATTGAGGGTGTTCATTTTGACCTGGCTTATATGCCGCTAAAACATTTGGGCTATAAAGCGGTGATCGTAAACCTTTCTGATATTTACGCCATGAATGGAACCGCTACCCAGGTGATTATCTCTATCGCAGTATCCAATCGATTTCCGGTTGAAGCTTTGGAAGAATTTTATGCCGGAGTCCAGCTTGCCGCTAAAATTTATAATGTGGATGTTGTAGGTGGCGATACCACTTCTTCTACTTCAGGATTTATTATTAGTGTGACCGCACTTGGTATTGCTGAAAAAGAAAAAATAGCTTACCGGAGCGGGGGGAAACCCAATGATCTTTTGGTGGTTACGGGCGATCTTGGCGCAGCCTATATGGGACTTCAGGTTTTAGAAAGGGAAAAAGAAGTTTTTAAGGCCAATCCCAATGCGCAGCCAGATCTTGATCAATATACTTATTTAATTGAAAGGCAATTAAAGCCTGAAGCCAGAAAAGATATTTCTGAAATGCTAAGGCAATTAGACATTCAACCTACCAGTATGATCGATATTAGTGATGGATTAAGTTCAGAAATTATCCATTTGTGTAAAAGTTCAAAAACAGGAATGAACCTTTTCGAGGAGAAAATTCCATTAGATCCTGCAGTGATTTCTGTGTGTGAAGAATTTGATATTGACAGCACCACCATTGCCTTAAGCGGTGGAGAAGATTATGAATTACTTTTTACCATTCCCCAAAGTGATTTTGACAAGATCAAAGGGAATCCAAATATGAGTATTATCGGGCATATGACTGAAGAAAGCGAAGGAATCCATCTGATCACCCGGGCCAATCAAAAATTACCCATTATCGCGCGTGGATGGAATTCTCTGAAAGAAGAGGATTAGTTATAGCGAATTTTATTAATCAGGTCGGAATTTCCGAAATAGCGCGCTTCAGATTCTATTATTCCTTCATTCAATCTTTTAGGATTGTCAATAATACTTATTAAACCTCCCAGAAGAAGATTATAATCGGTATAAAATATGCTTCTATAGATTTTTAGGATTTGATGATTTTTAGAGAAACGTGCTTCGGTTGTATCGAAATAATTATTGAAACCAGAAAAACTTTCATATTGATAGGTGTGAATGATTTCATGTGGAAGCGCTAAATCACCGTAGATATTATCTAAGAGTTGAATACTGTTCCCAAACGCCCGGCCATAATATCCAATTTCTTGACCTATTTCGCTAGTTCTAAAGACAAAAGTCCCAACTCGAACACTCATTTTCCAATCGGGTTTTGCATCCACAGCCTGATAGGCTGTAGCCAACAAATCCATAGGCATTATCCTGTAACTCAATTTAAAATTTTCCTTTGTATTAATTTCCAATCTATTAAAGCCTATGTTTAAATGCCAACGCGCCCACAAATCACGTTTGGCAGCGGCATTTTCAATAATAGAGGTTCCCACGGAATTTACAATTTTAGACGGCCAGATGTAGGTATAATTTCCACTTTTGGCAAATTCTCGAACCAATCGTTTACTCTCAAAAACCAAATATCCACCCAGGGCTCCCTGCCCCATTCCTTTAAATAATATCTTTCCGAATTTTTCTTCAGGTCTCTTATTGATAAGCGCACCTACACCCCCTAAAATAGATCCTATACCCACATTCATAAATCCGGCCTCGAAATCATTGTTTTGTGCAACAGTTTTTTCTGTTAGGTTGAAGAGAAAAAAAAAACCGAAGATAAATTTTAAAAAAAATGGAAAAGCTTTGATAGTACGAGTTTTCACAATAATAGGAAAATTCAATTAAATGCTTTATTATTCAGATTTAAAATAAAGAATTTGTTTGTCCGTAAAGCATCCTAAACTGAAAAATGATGTCATTCTGAACTTGTTTCAGAATCTCATTTCAATGTAAATCAATGTAATATGGAGACCCTGAAATAAATTCAGGGTGACGAAAGAACTTTTAGGGCAGAAAACGGATATACATAATAAAGAATGATGAAAAGAATTATTGCTATTCTAATTTGCGTAATCTTTCTGTATTCCTGTAGTGGAGAAAATCTTTATGAGTTTAAAGATCTTACTGCGGAAGATGATTATATATATTCTGTTTATATATATCCCAAGAATGAGGGACAGCCATTTTCTTATAAAATCGTGCATTATCAAACTAACGGATATAATGAGATCATTAGCCGTACTATGTCTACATCGGTGAACAATAGAAATCAGAATGAGCTATACTCAGTGAAAGGGTATAGACAAAATGGTATCAAATTTTATCCTGAAGAAAATATAGGAAAAATATACTTTTTATTATCTGAAGTGGGGCCTTATGATGGCTATATTGGATATCCCATATTTCAATATATCACCGATGGAGAAAAATCTGTTAATGTTGGTTTTGATTTTCAAACAAATACCAGAGTGATTCAAGAAGATATTTCGGAAGGAAATTAAGAAGCTTCGGCGAAAAGCTGATGCCTTTTTTTTCTTTTTTGGTGAATTTTAGCGAGGAAGGCGTTGGTCTCCTTAAATTTTGGAGTTAACCGGGCTAATAAGCCGTCGGCAGTATCGGTCATTTCCATACCGCATTTTGCGCACTTGTATTCATGAACATGATTCGTGATATTTTTGGATACTTTTAATTTATGGCCAAACATGTTACAATGTACCTTCGCTAATGAAAATGAAGAGGGGCTAGATTGGTTCATATTGCTTAGATTTTTGATTTTCTATTCCTAAATTATTAAATTAAAGTTAATTAACAGACAAAATGTATCAATTATTCGATGAAATGCATGTTTATCCCAATTTTGAGAGTCGATTTCTCATATATGTTTAAAAATTTTATTTCTCTCAAAGCACTATATATTATAGAGTTTTCTAAAAATCAATTCGTTGGAGCACTTCATATCATCTGAAAATTTAATAAAACAAGAGTGCTTTTTATAAAATATAATACGTAATACTTTTCCTACATAAATGAATCCGTTACGCACTTAAAATTTTCTTCTTGGCCAATTTTGTTGAATATTTCTACACCTTTCCCCAACTATCTTAACAAAAAATTAGAGCGATTCCAAAAATCATTAGATTGAATTTTAAATAAAAAATCCTAATTGACTGATTTTAAAAAATTTGTATAAACCTTAATTAAATACACACCTTTAGAAATACAGGTTAGTATCATTGATAAATTTCACGACACTATAAAATGCAAAACCTTTGCCAGAATTTTAATTTTTTGCATCAAAAAAAACCATCATTTTCATGATGGCTCTGTTTTATTTTTATGAAAATTAGTTCATAAGATCTTCGATCTCTTCAGCTTCAATTGGAATATTCCGCATTAAATTAAAAGGCTCTCCACTTTCCTGAATCACTACATCGTCTTCCAAACGAATTCCGAAGCCTTCATCTGGAATATAAATTCCCGGCTCCACTGTAAAAACCTGGTTAGCCTGCATTTTTTCTGTAAGAATCCCATAATCATGTGTATCCAGACCTATATGATGTGACGTCCCATGCATAAAATACTTTTTATAAGCTGGCCATTCGGGATCCTCTTTTTGCACATCGGCTTTATCGATTAATTTAAGCCTCAACAATTCTGAAGTCATCAGTTTCCCCACCTCCACATGATATTCTTTCCACATTGTACCGGGAACAAGCATCTTTGTCGCTTCATTTTTAACTTTATTAACCGCATTATACACTTCTTTTTGTCTTTCAGAATATTTTCCGGAAACCGGAATCGTCCTGCTCAAATCACTGGAGTAATTGGCATATTCCGCACCAGTGTCCAGTAAAATAAGTTCCCCGGCTTTACACTGGTTATTATTTTGAACATAATGCAGCACATTGGCATTATTCCCGCTGGCGATGATGGGCGTATAGGCAAAGCCCCGAGAGCGGTTCCTGATCATTTCGTGATAATATTCCGCTTCGATTTCATATTCCCAAACTCCGGGTTTTACAAATCCCAAAGTTCTGCGAAAGGCTTTTTCAGTAATATCACAAGCCTTTTGCATTAAATCCAGTTCGATGGAATCTTTTACCGAACGCAATCTTTGTAAAATAGGATTGGACTTGGCTACCTGATGGGCAGGATATTTTTCCTTACAGGTTTTAATAAATCGATCTTCCCTAGTTTCAGTTTGATGATTGGCACGATAATGCTCATTGGTATTGAAATAAACAATTTCTGCCTGGGTCATCACTTCATAAAAAACCCGCTCAAAATCCTTTTTCCAATACACAGTTTTTATTCCGCTTACTTCAATGGCATCATCTTTGGTAAGTTTTGCTCCTTCCCAAATAGCAATATGTTCATTGGTTTCAGTCAAAAAGAGAATTTCCCTGTGTTTAGGATCTGGCGCATCGGGGAACAAAACCAAAATACTTTCTTCCTGGTCTACGCCGCTTAAATAAAATAAATCCCTGTTTTGCTCAAAAGGCATGGTACTATCTGCCCCAATTGGGTAAATATCATTAGAATTAAAAACTGCAAGACTCTTCGGCTTCATTTCTTTCATGAAATTCTTTCTGTTTTTTATAAAAAGTTGAGCATCTATTCTATCGTACTTCATGGGTGTATTTTTCAATTTTCTCAAAATTAACGGGAATTGTAAACAATCCCTATTATTGGCAATTAAAATTTTCAGGAACCAAGGGTTTTAGTATTTTTAAGCATTCACAAAAAAATTTATGAAACAAACAACCACGCTTTTCAGTATTTTTTTACTTGGAATTTCTTCTGTTTTCGCACAGCAACCTGCAACCAGTGGAGCCGATCTAAAATCAGCTTTTACCAAAAAACAGGATCTCAACAATAGTTCGATTGTAAAAAATCTGCCTTTACAAAATATTGGTCCTACCGTGATGAGCGGCCGGGTAACCGACTTTGATATAAATCCTCAAAATCCTATTGAATTCTATGTAGCCTATGCTTCGGGTGGTTTATGGTATACCAATAATAACGGCACCAGTTTTTCTCCGGTTATGGATAATAGTCCTACGCAAAACATAGGTGATATCGCGGTAGACTGGAATACCGGAACTATTTGGGTGGGCACAGGTGAAGTGAATGCTTCCCGCTCTTCCTACGCAGGAATCGGATTATTAAAATCTGAAGATAAAGGCGAAAACTGGGAATTTATGGGGCTTCCCGATTCCCATCACATTAGCCGAATTTTAATTAATCCTGAAAATCCTTCTGAAATTGTAGTGGGCGTAACGGGGCATTTATATTCTGAAAATGCTGAGAGAGGAATTTTTAAAACCACTGATGGGGGTAAGAACTGGACGAAAACCCTATTCATCAATGCATCTACAGGAATTATCGATGTAGCCGTAAACCCTGATAATTTTTCAGAAATGTATGCTGCTGCATGGGACAAAGACCGGAAAGCCTGGAATTTTGTGGAAAGTGGCGAAAACAGCGGTATCTATAAAAGTACAGACGCCGGTACTAACTGGAAACTTATTTCTACGAAACAATCCGGTTTTCCGCAGGGTGAAGGGGTAGGAAGAATTGGAATGGTGGTTTTCGATGCGAATACCGTTTATGCTATTGTAGACAATCAGAATAGGCGGGAAAAAGATAAAAAAGAACCAAAAGGTTTACAGAAGGATGAATTCAAAAAAATGAATAAAAATGCCTTCGCGAAACTTGATGATAAAGAACTTGAAGAGTACTTGAGATCCAACAATTTTCAGGATAAATACACGGCAGAAAAGGTAAAAACGATGGTGAAAAATGATGAGATCACTCCAAACGACCTTGCCATTTACCTGGAAGATGCCAATTCCATGCTTTTTGACACACCCGTTATAGGCGCGGAAGTTTATCGAAGCGATGACGCTGGGAAAACCTGGAAAAAAACCCATGATGAATTCCTGGACGACGTATATTACAGCTATGGCTATTATTTTGGAATGGTGCACGTAGACCCTCAGGATAAGGAAGCCATATATATCTATGGTGTACCCATCCTGAAATCTAAAGATGGAGGAAAAACTTTTGAATCTATCGATGCTGCAAATGTGCATGCCGATCATCATGCGCTTTGGATCAATCCCAATCAATCCGGTCACCTAATCAATGGAAACGATGGTGGAATAAATATTTCCTACGATGATGGGGAAAACTGGATCAAGAATAATTCTCCTTCCGTAGGCCAGTTTTATTCCGTAAATGTGGATAATGAAAAACCCTATAATGTTTATGGCGGGCTACAGGACAACGGAGTTTGGGTAGGACCGCACACCAATGAAGAGAGTTCACGTTGGGCTGCTTCAGGACAATATAATTATGAATCGATTATGGGCGGTGATGGGATGCAGGTCGAGATCGATTCCAGAAATTCCAATATTGTCTATACCGGATTTCAATTCGGAAATTACTTCAGAATAAATAGAGAAACCGAAGAGCAGGAATTTATTACCCCAAAACATGAATTGGGCGAAAGTCCGTATCGCTTCAACTGGCAAACGCCAATTTTACTTTCCAGCCACAATCAGGATATTCTATATATGGGAGGGAACAAATTGATGCGTAGTATGGATCAGGGTGATACCTGGGATATGATTTCAGAAGATTTAACTCAGGGCGGCAAAAAAGGTGACGTTGCCTATGGGACTTTAACTACGATAAGTGAATCCCCGTTCCAATTTGGCCTTATTTATACTGGTAGCGACGACGGATTGATTCATGTTACTGAAAATGGCGGCGGAACCTGGACAAATATCAGCACGACGATGCCTAAAGACCTTTGGGTTTCCCGGTTGATCGCTTCAGAACATGCTAAAAATCGAGTATATGCAACCTTAAACGGGTATCGTTGGGATGATTTTAAACCATACGTCTATGTTTCTGAAGACATGGGGAAAACATGGAAATCTATTGCTTCCAATTTGCCATTGTCTCCGGTAAATGTGATTAGGGAAGATGCGAAAAATGAAAATATTCTATACTTGGGAACCGATAACGGCGTGTATGTTTCTCTGGATAAAGGCGGAAAATGGCAGGCATTCAATACCAATATTCCAAATGTGGCTGTTCATGATCTTAGAATTCAAAAAGAAGCTGAAGACCTGGTTGTGGGAACTCACGGTCGTTCTCTCTATATCGCAGATATTGCCGCTATTTCGAATATGGATATGGAGAAAATGAAAAGCGCGGTAAGTATTTCTTCAGCGGAATCGGTTAGGTTTTCATCCCGATGGGGAAATTCCTATAATAAATGGATGGATCCTTATCAGCCGGAATTGCCATTTACGTTCTATGCAGATAAAGCCGGAAATGCAACGATTAAAATTAAGACTGAAGGTGGAGCTGAACTTCAACAAATGGAAATAGAAGCCGATAAGGGTTTTAATACAGGAAATTATGATCTCAGTATCACTGAAGGCGCTGCGGAAAAACTGGATAAGTCCGATGAAAAAACGGCTCTTGAAAAAGCTGCAGATGAGAAATATTACATCCCAAAAGGAAAGTATATGCTCGAGCTCAATCTAAATGGTAAAAAAGCGGAAACTGCTTTCGAAGTAAAATAAAGCACTATAGACTGGAAGTCCACAGTTTTAAAATAAAAAATGAAATTCTTTTTAAAGTTAGCAAGTCCTTCCGAATGAGGTAAGAAGAGGAATCTCATTATTATAAGATTTCTCGTCACTCGTTCCTCGCTCTGTCGAAATGACAAGATGTTTTTAGAAACTAAAGTGACTGCCTAAAATTGCAGGGTTTTAACCCTTAACTCGAAATAAAAAAACAAGCCTGCGAAAATGAACAATTTCGCAGGCTTTCTCTATTCGTAAAGTCCTAATCGATTTCTCAGTTTTCGATTCTCATTCTTGAGTTGTTTTATTTGATCAAGCAAATGAGAAATCGCGCTAATTCCCTCCATATTAATATCAAGATCGCGATATAATCGCATCATTTTTTCTAAATTGGCAAGGTGATCGCAGGGAATATATTCAGTTTTTTCCATAACCACCAGTTTAATAATTCCATTTTCGCTAAGCGAGTGAATAAACTGTCTTTCTACCTTATATTTTATGCAAATTTCATCTGTAGGAATTAAATCTTCTGTTTTCATATTCCCGTTTTTTGAAGTTCTTCAAATAATTTTTTCTGTGCTTCCGTAAGCTTTTCAGGAATTTTCACTTTATAAGTAATAAAAAGATCTCCAAATTGTCCTTCTTTTTTATACTTCGGAAAACCTTTTCCTTTTAATTTCACTTTAGTGCCATTCTGAGTTCCGGGTTTTACGTTCAGTTTTACTTTCCCCGTAAAGGTTTCAACTTCAATCTCTCCTCCAAGAATTGCTTTGGTGAGATCAATTTCCTTTTCTGCATATAAATTAGATTTTTCTCGCCTAAAATTGCTGTTGTTTAAAATCCTGAAGGTAATATATAAATCGCCTTTAGGGCCGCCTTGCGCTCCAGCGCCGCCATGACCCGTTATTTTGATCGTTTGTCCATCTTCCACTCCCGCAGGGATCGTAAGCCTTATATTTTTGCCATTTACGGTTAAGGTTTGCTTTTGAGACGTATAAACATCGGTTAAACGTAATTGCAATTCGGCATTAAAATCCTGTCCTTTAAACTGCGGCCTTCTCCCTGCTCCTCTTGTTCTTGCTCCTCCACCAAACATCTGCTCGAAAAAATCTGAAAAAGTATCATCATCAAAATTTCCTGAATAGCCCTGTTGACCGGAGCCACCGCCAAAACCTCCAAAACCTCCAGCACTTCCCTGCCCGCTTCGCGCCTGCTCAAATTGATCGGCATGTTTCCAGTCTTTTCCGTATTGATCGTATTTTTTACGTTTTTCCGCATCACTTAAAACCTCATGGGCTTCATTGATCTGCTGAAATTTAACCTCAGCTTTCTTATCGTTAGGATTGAGATCTGGATGATATTTTCTAGCGAGTTTTCGATAGGCTTTCTTAATATCGCTTTGGCTGGCAGATTGATCCAATTCCAGCAATTTGTAATAATCTATAAATTCCATTAATCTAAGCGCTTTGTAATCTGAAGTGTTTTTGAGTATTCATCATTTCTTTTAATCTGGCTTTGTATAAGGCCAATCTGGCCTAAATGGTAAATATCATGTTGAATAAGCCCATATAAAAGATAGTCAAAATTATATTTCCTGCGGGGTACTTTTTTATCAAGAAAATCATCGCCTTTTTCCCTTAATTGCTCGTATATACCACACTGGCAGGAAACCAGCTTTCTTTTTAATTCTTCCCATTGTTTGGGGGTATTTATGGAAATTTCCGGCCAGTCAGTTTCAGAATTCAACTCAATATCATATCCATCGTTTCCCTTGAGTTTCTCAAGTGCGAACTTTTTCCAGGCGAGTAAATGACCTACAATTTCAGAAACACTATGGGATTGTGGGGCACAGGTTTTATAACCAATACTATGGGGAAGGTTTTCCAGTTTTTTCATAACCGAATCTCCATACCATGGCTCTCCCTCAAAAATTTCTGAAAGCGAAGCGATCAAATGTTCTATTCTGTTTTCCATTTTAAAACTTGCTGTGCATGAAAATTACAAAAATCCCATTTTAACTGCCGTTAAGCTTTTGCTAAATCCTTTCCTCAAAGGAAAGCATAGAAATTTTGAGATAAAAAAATCTAAGGCTTTGGTTTTCTTAATCTAAAAGAACATAAAGTCTTTAGATTGAGTGTAAATAGATTGTAAAAAGGTTCACAAAGTTTGTTGAAAATGATAATGAGCCGTATTTTTGCTACTCTTATATCTAAATAATTCAAAAATTTTATGGCGAAATCTGCGCTCCTAAAGTCATCACTGGCAAAAAAGTACTGGATGGCTTTCTCTGGCCTTTTTCTGTGCCTTTTCCTCGTGGGACATCTATTCGGAAATTTCCAATTATTACTCCCGGTGGGTGATGCTGCAAGGGATCAGTTTAATGAATATGCCTTATTCATGACCTCCAATCCCCTGATAAAAGTTCTTTCATACCTTACTTATTTCAGTATTATTTTTCACGCTATAGATGGGCTAATGCTTACCATTCGAAATCGAAAAGCGAGGCCTCAGGGATACGTAAATTTTAAACCTTCCGCCAATACTGTTTGGGCTTCAAGAAATATGGGGGTATTAGGTACTGTTATCCTGGCTTTTATTGTAGTTCACCTGTATATGTTTTGGGGACAAATGAAGTTTGGTGAATTAAAAGACAATCTTTATACCACTGCGAACGATCAGGAAGTTGCCGACCTTTATACCCTAACGATCCAAACTTTTCAGGATCCTCAAATGGGGCTTATCTGGGCAATATTATATGGAATTGCAATGCTCGCTATTGCCTTTCACCTTAGCCACGGTTTTGCCAGTGGTTTTCAGTCATTAGGGGTTAATCATCCAAAGTACAATGGATTTATTAGAAAAATAGGTTACGCCTTTGCGGTTCTTATTCCACTTGGTTTCGCCATTATACCTTTCTATATTTACTTCGTACTCGATAAAATTTAAGCTATGGGAATATTCGAATCACACTCACCTAAAGGCCCATTGGCTGATAAATGGGTGAATCATAAGAACAAAATTGATCTTGTAAATCCCGCGAACAAACGAAATATAGATATTATCGTAGTGGGAACCGGTTTAGCCGGCGGGAGTGCGGCGGCAACCCTTGCTGAATTGGGATACAACGTAAAAACATTCTGCTATCAGGATTCTCCAAGAAGGGCGCATTCCATCGCGGCTCAGGGAGGGATCAATGCCGCAAAGAATTATCAGGGAGATGGTGACTCGGTTTATCGTCTTTTTTATGATACGATTAAAGGGGGGGATTATCGCTCGCGTGAATCCAACGTATATCGTTTAGCTGAAGTTTCTGGAAATATTATCGACCAATGTGTGGCACAGGGAGTACCATTTGCCAGAGAATACGG
The DNA here is from genome assembly GCF_023718305.1 of Gramella sp. AN32. Taxonomy (GTDB): domain Bacteria; phylum Bacteroidota; class Bacteroidia; order Flavobacteriales; family Flavobacteriaceae; genus Christiangramia; species Christiangramia antarctica. The sequence continues at coordinate 315,927 of NZ_QEYO01000002.1, read as the reverse complement.
CGGACTTCTTGACAACCGTTCTTTTGGAGGGGTTTTAGTTTCCCGTACTTTCTATGCGAAGGGGCAAACTGGACAGCAGTTATTGCTGGGTGCTTATTCCGCAATGAACCGCCAGATCAACCGTGGAAAAATCAAATCTTTCAATCGTCATGAAATGCTGGACATTGTAAAAGTTGATGGTAAAGCCCGGGGAATAATCGCCAGGAACCTTGTTACCGGTGAACTTGAAAGACATAGTGCCCACGCCGTCGTAATTGCTTCAGGAGGTTACGGAAACGTTTTTTATCTTTCTACCAACGCCATGGGAAGCAATGTGACTGCCGGCTGGAAAATTCATAAAAAAGGGGCGTATTTTGCCAATCCTTGTTTTACACAAATTCACCCAACCTGTATTCCGGTTTCAGGGGATCATCAGTCTAAGCTGACTTTGATGTCTGAATCCCTTCGGAATGACGGCCGAATTTGGGTCCCGAAAAATATTGAAGACGCGAAAGCCATTCGTGAAGGCAAAAAGAAGCCAACAGAGCTTTCCGAAGATGAAAGGGATTATTATTTAGAAAGAAGGTATCCGGCTTTTGGGAACCTGGTGCCCCGTGATGTCGCTTCCAGAGCGGCAAAAGAGCGTTGTGATGCCGGGTATGGAGTGAATAAAACCGGAGAAGCGGTGTATCTGGATTTTAGCGCAGCCATTATGCGCTACGGAAAAGAGGCTGCTACTACACAACATCTCAGTAATCCTTCAGAGGATCAAATCATAAAACTGGGAAAAGAAGTGGTGGAAGCAAAATATGGAAACCTTTTCCAGATGTATGAAAAAATCGTAGATCAGAATCCGTATGAAACGCCCATGATGATCTATCCCGCGGTACATTATACCATGGGTGGGGTTTGGGTTGATTATAATTTACAAACAACGATCCCTGGATGTTATGCCATTGGAGAGGCAAATTTCTCAGATCATGGTGCCAACAGGCTTGGAGCATCTGCGCTAATGCAGGGACTGGCCGATGGTTATTTTGTATTGCCTTATACTATTGGTAATTACCTTTCCCAGGATATTAGAACCGGCGCTATTTCTACTAAAACTGCTGAATTTGATGCTGCTGAAAAAGAAGTCAGAGAAAGACTGGAGAAATTTGTCAATAACAACGGAACTAAATCTGTAGATCATTTCCATAAAATTCTTGGAAAGATCATGTGGAACAAAGTTGGGATGGCCAGGAATGCTGAAGGTTTACGTGAGGCTATTTCTGAAATTAGTGCTTTACGGGAAGAATTCTGGAAAGATGTAAAAGTTCCCGGAAATGCGCAAGAGATGAACCCGGAACTTGAAAAAGCCGGTCGTGTTGCCGATTTTCTTGAACTGGGCGAATTATTTGCCAAGGATGCTTTAGATAGAAAAGAATCTTGTGGTGGCCACTTTAGAGAAGAATATCAAACCGAAGAAGGTGAAGCCTTAAGGGATGATGAAAACTTTATGTATGTAGCCGCATGGGAATATACGGGAAATCCTTCAGAAGCTATCCTTCATAAAGAAGAACTGGAATATGAGGATATAGAAGTAAAAACGAGAAGTTATAAATAGAAGTGAGATGTGAGCAATAAGAATTGAGATCTTTATTTCTACAATTCTAATATCTCATATCTGAATACTCAATACTAAAAAGTATGAACCTTACACTCAAAATATGGCGCCAGAAAAACGCCGAAACCAAAGGAAAAATAGTCAACTATTCGGTTGCTGATATTGAGCCGGATATGTCTTTCCTTGAAATGCTGGATGTTTTGAACGAACAGCTGATCATGAAAGGGGAAGAGCCAGTGGTTTTTGATCATGATTGCCGTGAAGGTATTTGTGGTTCCTGTAGTCTCCAGATTAATGGGGAACCTCACGGTCCAGATCGCGGGGTTACAACCTGCCAGTTGCATATGCGTAGATTTAAAGATGGAGATACGATTACTATCGAACCATTCCGTGCTGCTGCATTTCCGGTGATTAAGGATTTGGTGGTAGACCGTGGTTCTTTTGACAGGATTCAGCAGGCTGGGGGATATATTTCCGTAAATACTTCCGGAAATACACAGGACGCGAATTCCATACCTGTAGAAAAAGAGAATGCAGATATGTCTTTTTATGCCGCAACCTGTATTGGTTGTGGAGCATGTGTTGCTGCCTGTAAAAATGCCAGCGCCATGCTATTTACTTCCGCAAAGGTGAGCCAGTTTTCACTATTGCCACAAGGGGAAGTAGAAGCCGATAGGCGTGTTTTGGCCATGGTAGAACAAATGGATAAAGAAGGTTTTGGTAACTGCACCAATACCGGAGCCTGCGAAATTGAATGTCCTAAGGGGATTTCTTTAGAAAATATCGCACGTATGAACCGTGAATATATGAAGGCTTCAGTAAAATAAATTGAAACCAACAAAATATTGAAGATCCCGAACTTTGCAGTCCGGGATTTTTTATTAACCAACTGCTAACTTCATACTTTCTTTTAATAGATAACTTGGAATGGGCTCGTCTAATTTCCATTCAATATTCATTGGTTTAGCACCTGCCGATTTAACAAAATGGGCTTCTCCAATAAAAACGTACGACATCGTAAAACCATATTCGTCGGTATTTTTTTCACGAATAAAAAGAAGAATTTTTTTATTAATACTTTTATGTCTTATATATGAAACTCCTTTAGGAGATTCGGGTGAAGTACTATTTTGAGATTGCCAATGAAATAAGAATTCATTTAAGGCATAATCATCATACATTGTTGTTGGGGAATATTCTTTTTCAGATTTTTTAAGCGTTATAAATAACGCTTCTGTGTTTAATGATTTTTTATAAGCTACTCCTTCTCTATTCGAAGAAGACTTTTCAAATCTATGCAACCTTAATGCTGCTAAAATTTGATCTCGATTATACCGACTGTGTACTTTTAATGGAAAAGAATATCCCAGATCAACTTCTTTCTCGACAATAGCAATTTTTGAAATTAAATATCCAACCACTTCCTTTAACTCATCTATCATTGTAGGATTTACTAAAATGGCGTTCATACTCTCTTGAAGAGAATTAAATCCAAGCTTGGTGCCACTCTCCTGCCATACATCATAGTGAAACATAACACACATAATTTCTTCTTCTTTAGAAAAATTCTCTAATCTAAAATCCTGATTAATTAGCCGTTTAACAAAGTTCAAATAGCTTAACGAATTACAATTAAGAAGTTTTTTTATAATACATCGTGTAAGCTCCTTTTCATTTGGTTCAGTAAACTCTGCAATAACACCTGCATCGGCACATAAGCGTTTCCAGCTCCCCTTTTTGTAAAGTTGTGGTAGTTCTAAATGATTGAATTTAAGAAAATTTTGAATAGAAAGAGATAGCGTAGATTGATGCTTGAAATTTTGGATTTTAACGAGCAGCTGGGGTCTTCTAAAATCTGTAGCAGCTTTTATATTTTCAAGAATTATTTGTTTTGCTTTTTTTTCTAATATAACTGAACAGCCAAGAGGTAAATGGGGAAATTCATCTTCTATTTCTTTTGAAATTGAGGTATGTGTTTTTCCAATTAAAGCTCTAAATTTATGCTCAAAATCATATTCTGCTCTTGCATTTCCAACAAAATCTAAAACTGTTAAAACATCTTTCTTTTCAGCTAAGCGGAGGCCTCGACCTAACTGTTGAAGAAAAACGGTTAAACTTTCTGTAGGACGAAGAAATAAAACAGTATCAATTTCGGGAATATCAATACCTTCATTGAAAATATCAACAACAAAAAGATAATTAATTTCCTTACTCATTAATTTTTTCCTAATTTCTCTACGATAATTTGAATTATTACTGGTAAGATAGTCTGCCTTTAATTCCGCAAGAGTGAATTTTTCCGCCATGTAACGAGCGTGCTTCTGACTTACGCAATAACCTAAAGCTCTAACTTCATTTATGTCAGTAAGATAAGTATCACAATTCTTAATGATATCTCCAACTCGGCGGTCATTTTCAGTGTATAGTTTAGTAAGTTCTGCTACTTCATATTTTCCATTCCTCCAGGAAACGTTGGAAATATCAATAGTATCCGAAATAGCAAAATATTGAAAAGGAGATAATAATTTTCTATTAAGGGCTTCAGGCAATCTTATTTCAGTAGCAATTACATTACAGAAGTCCGTTAAAATATCTTCGCCATCCATCCTTTCAGGGGTAGCGGTAAGTCCAAGTAAAATCTTGGGTGAAAAATACTTTAAAATAGGGCGATAAGAATTTGCCGCGATATGATGGACTTCGTCAACTATAATAAAGTCGTAAAAATCCCTTTTTAGCGCTAAGTTCTGAATTCTATTATTCAAAGTTTGAACCGAAGCAAAAACGTGTTCAAAACTTTCTGGTTCTTGTCCATCAACCCAGAGTTCCCCAAAATTTCCATCGCGTAATATATGCTGAAAAGTTTCTTGTGCCTGTTCTAAAATCTCTTTTCTATGGGCAATAAATAATAATCGGGCAGCGGGAAATTGACTCCTAAATTGTTTAAAATCAAAACCTGAAACCACAGTTTTTCCAGTTCCAGTTGCTGCAACTAATAAGTTTTTGAAACGGTTATGGATTTCACGTTCAGAATGTAGTTTAGCTAAGATTTCTTTTTGATAAGAAAAAGGATTAATATCAAAAAAAGAGGTGGAAATTCTCTTATTTTGATTCTTCTGATTCTGAAGTGACTGTGATAATCTCTCTCGATCTTCTTTTGGTCTATAAAATTCAAATTCCTTATCTTCCCAATACGTTTCAAAGGTTTTCTGAAATTTATCAACAATATGTCCTATTTCTTGAGTAGTCACTTTTAAATTCCATTCTAACCCATTGGTAAGCGCAGAGCGTGAAATATTGGATGAACCAATATAGCCGGTATGAAATCCGGTATTTCTTAAAAATAAATAAGCTTTGGCGTGTAAACGTTCGTGTGCTGTATTGTAGGAAATCTTCACTTCAGTATTGGGTAGGGAAGCTAGATATTCTATAGCTTTTAAGTCTGAAGCACCCATATAGGAAGTTGTTATTATTTTTAGTTTTCTTCCGCTACTGGTAAATTCTTCCAATTCCGCCTTAAAAATGCGTATTCCTGAATATTTTATAAAAGAAACTAACCAGCAAATTTCATCAGCAGAAAGTATCTCTTTTCTAATTTCGCTTTCCAAGGAAATCCCTACCTGATTACCTGTGAAAAGTTCACTTTGACTAAGCCGCGTATAGGGTGTTATCTCTTTTAATCTTTTCCCAAAATTGGAATATGGAAAATCTAATTTTGAAAAAATAGCTTGTAGAATCTTTCCTTCATTGTCAATTATATTTTCAGAGAATTCGAGGTTATTTAATTCCTTTACAAGTAAACGAATAATTTTATTAGATAGTTCAATTTGCCTGATTGGTTTATCACCATCCTCTTTTATTTCATTTAAAGCAAACCTAATTGTTTTGGCAAGGTATAAGCTTAAATATTGTGAAGCTTCTTGTTTATCTAAAGAAATTTTACTTATAAAAAATTCATTTAAATCTAAGGACGCTATTTTATTAGCTACAATTTTATTTATTAGTTGTTCATAGAGTCCTGTTTCAATTCCCATTCTAAGATTTTATTGAAATTCGGCTAATTTCATTAATCACCAAACTTTTATTCGCTTAAAAGTATTAATTTTTTCGTATTTTTTTATAGTTCATTTTAACATCAAATAGATGTTCTGAGTTCAAAAATCAACAAAAAGAATATATGCAACAATTAATAAAAATTTCTTCTAAACTACCCTCCGTAACCCCAAGTATTTTCTCGATAATGAGCCAATTGGCTAAAAAACATAATGCTATCGATCTATCACAAGGTTTTCCAAATTTCGAAAGCGATACGCGATTGAAAGAAATGGCGATAAAAGCTATTGAAAATGGTTTTAACCAGTATGCGCCTATGGAAGGGATATTGCCATTACGAATGAGGATAGCCGAGAAAATAGCTGCTTTATATGACAAATTTTACGATTTTGATACTGAAATAACAGTAACTAATGGTGCAACAGAAGCAATTTATTCAGCTATAACGGCTTTTGTGAAAAAGGATGATGAGGTTATTGTATTTAAACCAGCCTACGACACTTATGAACCGACCATTAAACTAAATGGAGGGAAACCGGTTCAAATTCAGTTAAAAGGAGAAGATTATAGGGTTGACTGGAGCGAAGTAGCATCGGCGATCACTTCCCAAACCAAAATGATCATTATCAATACCCCACACAATCCCAGTGGAACTATTCTAGATAAATATGACATGCAACAACTGGAAAAAACGTTGAGATGCACTAAAATTATTCTCTTGAGTGATGAAGTTTACGAACACATTATTTTTGATGACAAACCTCACGAGAGTGTTTCAAGTTTTCCTGCCCTTGCTGAAAGGGCTATTGTTTGTGCTTCCTTTGGAAAGACTTTTCATAATACCGGCTGGAAAACCGGATACTGCGTGGCTCCTAAAGAATTGATGCAAGAAATAAGAAAGGTACACCAATATTGTGTTTTTTGCATCAACCATCCTCTGCAATATGCTTTTACCGAATATCTTAAGAACCCAGAACATTACCGAAATCTGGGTAATTTTTACCAGCAAAAAAGAGATCTTTTTCTTGACCTTATCCAAAATTCGAAATTTACTTTTACCCCGTCAAAAGGAACCTACTTTCAATTGTTGGGATTTGAAAATATTACCGACGAAAGGGACACGGTTTTTGCAGAAAGACTGGTAAAAGAGTTTAATATCGCGAGCATTCCGGTATCAGTCTTTAATATTGCCGAAAAAGATCAAAAAGAACTCCGCTTCTGCTTTGCAAAAACTGATGAAACTCTGGAAAAGGCAGCGAAGATCCTGTGTAGTTTATAAATGAATTTAAACATTCGCATTCAAAATCACGATTTCGTTCTCCATCCTTTAGGCGTTGTTTATTGGCCGGAAGAGGAAATCCTCCTGGTTGCCGATGTTCACCTTGGAAAGATCTCCCATTTTCGCAAATTTGGCAGTGCTGTTCCTGCAGGCGCAATTGCTCAAAATTTTAAAAAACTGGATGTAATCCGCAAGGATTTTGACCCGGAACATATTGTCTTTCTGGGCGACCTCTTTCACAGTTCGCTAAATCTTGAATGGGATATTTTTGCAGACTGGTATCATAGCATCGATAATCAGGTGCACCTGGTTGCCGGGAACCACGATATTATTTCTCCGCTTAAATATGAAATGCTGGGAATTTCCATGTTTTCAGAATTAAGAATTGGCGAATTTCGACTCACCCACCATCCTGAAGAGACCGATGGTTTTTTTAATATTTGCGGCCATGTACATCCCGGTTATAAAATGAGAGGCTTTGGCAGGCAGCTTTTAAAATTGCCCTGCTTTTATAAAAAATCCAACCAGTTAATCCTTCCTGCTTTTGGGGAATTTACAGGTAATTATTTCCTTCAGCCTGAAATAGAGCACCGTATATTTGCCATAACCGGAAAAGAAGTTATTTTAGTTAGCTAAAATCTCCTAGTATTATGGTGAAAAAATTAGCCGTTTTAAATTTTCTTTCCGTTATCCTCACTCTTTTTATTAATTATCTGGCCCAGCAACGGGTTTTTAATGCCACTACCATTGGAGAAGTAAGTGAAAAATATTCCAATTTATTTATCCCGGCAGGTTACGCGTTTAGTATTTGGATTCTTATTTATATTGGACTTTTCGCGTCCACAATTTTTATGCTCCAGCAGGCATTTTCAAAAGGTAAACATCAGGGTTTTATCAAAAAAACAAATTTTTGGTTTATCATCGCCAACGTTGGAAATTGCCTTTGGGTGCTTGCCTGGTGTTATGAATTTATAGGCATGTCCGTTATACTTATGCTATTAATTTTGATGAAACTCATCAAAATTATTCTCAATACCAGAATGGAAAAAAGGAATGCCCCGTTTCCGGTTATAGCTTTTTACTGGTGGCCCATTTGTTTATATTCGGGATGGATTTCTGTAGCGTTTATCGCCAATGTGGCCTCATGGCTTAAAGAGATTAATTGGCAGGTAATCCTCTTATCTGAAGTTAACTGGACGATCCTAATGACCTTCGCAGCTACTATCTTAAATCTTGTTATGGTTTATGCAAGAAACATGAGGGAATTTGCTTTGGTAGGAGTTTGGGCATTGATCGCCATTTTTATAAGGCATTATGATGCCCAGGAATTAATCGCCTATTCCGCATTGGCCGGAGCTATTCTCATTTTTCTGAATATTTCTTATCATGGCTTTATAAATAGAAAATCCAACCCTCTGTATAAGATAGTACATAGTAATTAACCCAAACTTTGAATTTTTCTAACTGGAAACTAGAGGCCGGATGCTGAAAACTGGAAGCTGGAAGCTGGAATTTTGAATTTTGAATTTTGAATTTTAGAAGATCGTATATAAAAGGAAGATCAGAACCTGAAACCCGAAATTTGAAACTTGAACCCATAACTTTAGGACTTTTAAACTTTTAAACATATGTTTAAACCATCGCCTTGATATCGCTGGCCCAACTAGGATAGGTAAAGATCATGCCTTTAAGGGTTTCGCAATCAAGTTTTCCGCACATGGCCATCACAAACATATTGATCATTTCACCGGCATCATCACCAACCAGGTGCGCACCTAAAACTAGGCCTCTGTCTTTATCTTTTATGGTTTTATAAGCATAGTATTTATCGTTGATTCGCTTTGCGTTAAACCATTCCGGAACATTTTTTACTTCTACATGAACATTATATCCTTTCTCTTTGGCTTCTTTTTCACTTAAACCTACGGAAGCAAGATTTGGCAGGGTAAATACCACTGAAGGTTGTGGCGGATAGTCATACTCTCTGGCTCTATCTAATTTTAAAATATTCGCTACCACAATTCTTGCTTCCTGCGATGAAAGGGGTGTAAGCGGTAAGCCTTCACTGGCAGAAACATCTCCACAAGCATACACATTTTCATTTGAAGTGCTTTGTAAATGTTCGTTAACCGTAATCCCTTTTTTGGAAAAATCTACTTTGCCTTTTTCGAGCTCCAGCTCATCAATAGCAGGAACTCTTCCGGCCGCATTTACTACTAGTTTTACTTTTACTGAAATCTCCTTCCCGTTTTGATCTGCCGTTACCCTATAATTGGTTTGCAGTTTTTCGATCCCACTTACCTTAGCGTCGTAGATAAATTTTATTCCAAGCTCTTCGGAAGCTTTTTGAAGATAGCCCACCATATCTTCATCAAAATTACTTAACATACGTGCCTTGGCATCCATTACGGTAACTTCTACTCCACACCTGGCGGCGATATGGGCGAATTCCATCCCTAAATAACCCGCGCCAATAAAGATCATGCTTTCAGGTAATTCCTTTAATTCCAGGAAATCATCACTTATGATCGCCCACTCTCTTCCGGGAATTTTCAGTTCAAGCGGTTTATTTCCGGTAGCTATTACCAGTTTATCAAATTTTACCGTTTTTCCTTCTACCGAAATTGTTTGTTTATCGATAAATTTTGGCGACTGATGGTACATTTTTATACCCAGCTTCTTAAATTTTTTCTCGGTAGAAGCGGGAACAGCATCGGTAAAGGTTTCTTTAAAGGTCATTAAATCTGCCCAGCTGAATTCCGGCATTTTAGTAATCCCCAAACCTTTAAGCTTCTCAGCACGGCTTAGAATTTCAGTAAGACCTACCAGTACTTTTTTGGGATCGCAACCGCGGTTGGCACAGGTGCCTCCAAATTCGCGATTATCGGCAATGGCCACTTTTTTTCCGGCTTCCACGCATTCAACAGCTACACTTTTTCCGGCGGTGCCAGTTCCAATAATAAACACGTCAAATTTATCGATTCCCATATTTTAGCCTTTTTCGGAAGTTAAGCAACCCCAGGCTCACCTTATGTTATGGAACTTATAAATTGAGAGAATGCTATTTTATCGTTAAATGTTGATTTCGTGTTGTGTGACTATACACTTGAAATTATATTTGCGGTAATGAGTACAAGTCTTATCGCCCAAAATTTTGCACGGTCCCCGCAACAGCAGGAATTGCAAAATACTATTGCCTCCTATCAGTCAACTCAAGATCATCAAAGGCCAAACATTCATCTTACAGGCCTTATTGGCTCGGCACTTTCTTTTGTTGTGGCCAATGCTTTCAAGGAAGCTGAGGAAGCTTTTTTGCTGATTTTTAATGATAAGGAAGAAGCTGCATATTATCTCAATGACCTGGAGCAACTCGTAGGTGAAAAGAATGTGCTTTTTTATCCCGGCAGTTATCGCCGGCCGTATCAAATTGAAGAAACCGATAACGCCAATGTGTTGCTTCGGGCTGAAGTCCTAAACCGCATTAATTCCAGAAAAAAACCAGCGGTGATCGTTACCTATCCTGAAGCGCTTTTTGAGAAAGTAGTTACCAGGAAGGAATTGGATAAAAGCACCTTGAAAATTGCCGTTGGCGATGTGCTTTCCATCGATTTTGTTAATGAAATCCTTTTTGAATATCAGTTTAAACGGGTTGATTTTGTGACGGAACCTGGTGAATTTTCGGTACGGGGCGGAATCATTGATGTGTTTTCCTTTAGCCATGATGAACCCTACCGGATTGAGTTTTTCGGGGATGATGTGGACAGTATCCGGACGTTTGATGTAGAAACCCAATTATCGACCCATAAGAAGAATAAGATTTCGGTGATGCCGAATGTTGAAAATAAGCATCTGGACGAATCCAGGGAAAGTTTTCTGAAGTACATTTCAGAAAAAACAATTGTTTTCATAAAAAATCTTGACCTGCTTGCTGCAAATGCCGATAAACTTTTTGCTAAAGCTGAAGAAGCCTTTAAAGAACTTTCCGAAGATATTAAACATAGTGCGCCCGCCGAATTGTTTTGTAACGGCAAGCTGCTGAAACAACAGTTGTTAGGTTATTTAACGGTTGAATTGAGCAACCACGCGTATTTAAGTCAATCCACTGAAAATGAGACCCTTAAACAAGTTCAGGGTGACGTTAAAAAAATTGAATTTAACACCAAACCCCAACCCTCTTTTAATAAACAGTTTGAACTGCTTATCGAAAATCTGGTTGAAAATCAACAGGCGGGATATAAAAATTTTATTTGTTGTGTAAGTGAACAGCAGGCAAAGAGGTTTCATGATATTTTTGATGACCACAATAAAGAAGTAAAATACCAGACTCCGGTATTTTCGATGTTTCAGGGGTTTATTGATGATGACTCAAAAACGGTGTGTTATACAGATCATCAAATTTTTGAGCGTTATCATAAATTCAATCTTAAGAACGGTTATGCCAAGAAACAGGCCATTACCTTAAAGGAGCTTACCAACCTCGAAATTGGCGATTATGTAACCCATATTGACCACGGAATTGGAAAGTTTGGGGGCCTTCAAAAAATTGATGTGGAAGGTAAAAAGCAGGAAGCGATCAAACTTATTTACGGTGAACGTGATATTTTGTACCTCAGTATTCATTCATTACATAAAATTTCCAAATTTAATGGTAAGGATGGTAAACCACCAAAAATCTATAAACTTGGAAGTAACGCCTGGAAGAATTTAAAGAATAAGACCAAAGCCAGGGTTAAACATATTGCCTACGACCTTATTAAATTATATGCGAAAAGAAGACTTGAAAAAGGCTTCAAATTTGATCCCGATTCTTACTTACAACATGAGCTGGAAGCTTCATTCATGTATGAGGATACACCAGATCAAAGTTCGGCTACGGAAGCTGTTAAGCGGGATATGGAAAATGAGCGGCCCATGGATCGTTTGGTTTGTGGAGATGTTGGCTTCGGGAAAACTGAAGTTGCCATACGTGCTGCTTTTAAAGCTGTAGATAATAATAAACAGGTGGCGGTGCTGGTGCCCACAACCATTCTGGCATTTCAGCATCATCAAACTTTCACTGAGCGCTTAAAAGACTTTCCGGTAAGGATAGATTACCTGAATAGATTTAGGACCGCTAAAGAAAGACGCGAAACTTTGCAGGACCTGGAAAACGGAAAAGTGGATATAATTATTGGTACCCACCAGCTGGTAAGCAAAACGGTGAAATTCAAAGATCTTGGTTTACTGGTAGTGGATGAAGAGCAGAAATTTGGCGTAGCTGTAAAGGATAAACTGAAGATGATTCGAGAAAATGTAGATACGCTTACGTTAACCGCAACGCCCATTCCGCGCACCCTTCAATTTAGCTTAATGGCTGCCAGGGATCTTTCTACTATTACTACACCACCACCAAACAGATATCCTATTGAAACGAATGTGGTCCGTTTTTCCGAAGAAATTATTAGAGATGCCGTGAACTATGAGATTCAGCGTGGCGGCCAGGTTTTCTTTATTCACAATCGTGTGGAGAACATCAAAGAAGTTGCCGGTCTTATCCAGCGCTTAGTGCCCGATGCTAAAATTGGTATTGGACATGGGCAAATGGAAGGTAAAAAACTGGAAAGACTGATGCTTAGTTTTATAAACGGTGAGTTTGATGTACTGGTTTCCACAACTATTGTGGAAAGCGGACTGGATGTTTCTGAAGCCAACACGATCTTTATCAATAATGCGAATAACTTCGGACTTTCAGATCTTCATCAAATGCGCGGCCGTGTAGGCCGGAGCAATAAAAAAGCTTTTTGCTATTTTATCACCCCGCCTTATTCTGCAATGACCGAAGATGCCCGAAAAAGAATTACCGCCCTGGAGCAATTTTCAGAATTGGGCAGCGGCTTCAATATTGCCATGAAAGACCTGGAAATTCGAGGTGCCGGAGATTTACTTGGCGGGGAACAAAGTGGTTTCATCAATGATATTGGTTTTGATACTTATCAGAAGATCCTGAATGAAGCGATTGAGGAGCTAAAAGAAAATGAATTTCGGGATCTTTATACGGAGACCGAAGACGTGGAGCATAAGAATTTCGTAAAAGATACCCAGATCGACACCGATTTTGAACTGCTCTTTCCTGATGACTATGTAAATAATATCACGGAAAGATTAAATCTTTATACCAAATTAAACGAATTAAAGTCTGAAGAGGAACTGGCAAAATTCGAGACAGAACTCAGAGATCGCTTTGGCGAATTACCCACGCAGGCAGTAGACCTTTTAAATTCAGTCAGGATCAAATGGATTGCTTCCCATTTAGGATTGGAAAGAGTAGTGATGAAAAAAGGCAAATTTGTAGGGTATTTTATAAGTGACCAAAATTCAAGATTTTATCAAACGGGCAATTTTACAAAGATCCTACAGTATGTACAAACGCATAAACATACCTGCACCATGAAGGAAAAACAAACCCGAAACGGACTTCGTTTACTGCTCACTTTTGACAGAGTTACTTCTGTAGAAAAGGCCTTAAAGATTTTAGAACCTCTGGATTTTAGGGAGAAAGAAGTAGAGGTAAGTTAGGTTTGACCCTTCCGTCAAGTTATTAGTTTTTAACCCATCCGTCAGATTTCATCTGACACCTTCCCTAATTTTTAGGGAAGGAGCTGTTTTGTGGGACTTTCAAGTTTAGCCTGAATTTGTGTTTTTTGCTTCCATCAAAATCTTACACCTTAAAGTTTAGAAATATTATTTCGATTTTCTACAAATTTTAAGTTCCCCACCTTTTTTAAGGAGGGGTGTCCGCCTTTGGCGGACGGGGTGGTCAGTTTTTAAAATTTAATTTTATCTCTTCCAGCACAAGTTCCAGATTTTCAAATACCATTTTATTTTCAAATCTTAAAACTTTAATTCCTAAGCTGTTTAGAAACTCGGTGCGAATTTTATCATAATCCTGAGCTACAGGATTAAAATGAACCTGCCCATCTAATTCAATTACCAGTCTTTCCGAAGGACAATAAAAATCTACAACATAATTTTCGATACTATGTTGTCTTCTGAATTTCCTGCCTTCCAGCTTACTATTTTGTAATTGTTTCCAAAGAAAAGCTTCTCCGGGAGTTAGAGATTTCCTTAATTTTTTACGATAGGGCTCGAGGTGCTTTTTGTTGTGTATTCTTTTCATGATTTTTTTTTAAAACCCTTCCGTTAAGTTATTAGGTTTTGACCTTTCCGTCAGATTTCATCTGACACCTTCCCTAAAAATTAGGGAAGGAGCTGTTTTTTGGTTATTTTCAAGTTTATTCTAAATTTTAATATTCTCATATTAATAGCTCCCCTCCTAAATTAGGAGGGGTGTCCGCCAAAGGCGGACGGGGTGGTAAGTTAATTTCCCGTTACCCGAATATTATCCAGATCATAGGTTGTGGTTTTATCAGGAGCTCCACCCAAATATTGAAAACCAATCCAAACTTTACCTTCCAGGCATGAAAGATCAATGGCTGACTTTTTAAATATTTCAGAATAACTTCCGGAAGGACCCAGGGGAATATTTGCATCTAAAGGCAGCCATTCCGTAGTTTTTGGATCTCCGGTGAAATTATGGGTTAGAAAGACTTTAAGAAGCAACCCATTGTCATAAGAAGATAAAATATCGAAATTGAGAACTTCATCTGATAAAATATCCAGATCAATTTTCGGGGTGACCAGCCAGGCTTCCAGAGGATTTTCTATCGTATTATATGCTGAAATTCTCAGTATTCTATTGCCATTTACCATCATGGGGGCAAATTTCTTTTCTCCGCCACTCACATTTACATTCGTAAAATCTCTGGCGTTGAGCGTGGTATTTGAAGTTACTCCATCAAAATTTTCTTCAAATAAAATGTGTGAACCTTGCATTTGATTCTCACTACATTTCAGGAATTCTGGATCACAACGTGGCCCGTTCATATCCAGTTGCGTAGGTAAGTTGACCACGATCACAAAATGCTCATCGTAAAAATCCCGGGTGAGTATGCCTTCGATGCTTCCGGAACCCGAAGGGATCAACAAAGATTTAAAATTTGAAAAAGTACTGGTGCTAAGAAAAGTAGTTTCACCGGTTTCGCAACTTTCAAGTTGCCTTTCGCCATCATAGCGATCGGCGGGATTGGACGCAAAAGAAAAAACCTGATCTTCTCTCACGAAATTCCGATCAAATTGAACGTTTTCCAGCTTAATATACATATTATTGAATTCCGAAGAAAATTCTGAAATTTTAAGTCGCAATGGTTTGATTTCCTTTACTTCAGAGCTTCTGGTTATAAAATTATCGATCAATGAATTGGGGATCGCCACAACATCTCCCCTGTTTTGAACTCCGAGTTGTAAGACTCCATTATTAAACCCCAGACTTAATCCATCTAATTTGATATAGATTTTCCTCCCAAAATCGTAGGTCTCAAAAAGCGAATTATCATCTACCAAAATTTGAATTCCGGCAGTAGGATTTTCGACTTTATCCTGAAGGATGATCTCTTTGTAGAAATTCCCGGCGGCATCACTGGAGATCACATAACCTGAAATATAAGTTTCAGTTTCTCGAAACGTATAGATTTCTTCCGTTTCAAAATTGAAATTTCCCTTTACCGAAGCGATGGTAGTTAGATTTCCTTCAAAATTATCTTCCTGAATCACAAGTTCGGGGATCGCGAAATCATCTGTTTTCACACAGGAAAACATTAGTAAAATTCCAAAAATCAGCATTAATTTCTTCATAGTCTTCAGCTTAAAATCTTAGGTAAACATTCATGAAATAAGTAGTTCCCTGGCCAAACCAGTATTTTGGTGAAAAGAGCGGCAATTCCCGGTCGCTGTCTTCTTTCAGGTTTCTGAAATTGGCATTCCTGGCCTGTTCGTAACCACCGCTTTTATAGAGCTTGTTTAAAATATTATTTAGGCTAACGAAAGTGCCCACATACTTATCTTTGATCCTCCATGATTTTCCACCAACGGCGTTCCAGAGGAAATAATCCTCAAACTGTTCCTGCTTTAATAATTTGGTGGCCATGTTTTTATCAAAATCATTAAGGGGCAATCCGTCAAAATCCTTTTGAAAATTGGTAGTCCTTGTTAGCGGATTGATATCCAGAAAACCTCTGGCGAAATAATTAATTGAAGTGCTAAACCACCAAAAATCCGGATCCCGGTATTCAACACCGAATTGCGCAGCTGTTTGTGGGCCTCCGGGTAAATGATAATTTTTGAGATATGCTTTTCCGTAATTTAAATTTTCGTCGAAATTGGCTGAGCTTATTTCCACTTCTGGATTATTGGCATAAACATATTCTCCTAATGCCAGCGCCGTTTTCAGTTTAATACTTGGGGTTATATGAGATTCCGCACCCAATTCAAGCCCATAATATTGCTTATCCATCTTGCTCAAACTCTCCTGGACAAAAGCCGTAGTATTTTCCCTATCCAGGCCAGAAAGGCCGTCAGCAAAATAATAAGACACTTCCGTGATATCCTGAATTAGGGAATAATAACCTGTGAGCCTTACATTAATTGGAGAAGACCGGTAGCGATAGCTAAGGTCCAGTGCAGAAATTTTTTCAGAATCTGGATTATTTACCAATTCGTTATTCTGCCGTGGATTGATGAAGGTATTTCTAAAACCCGGGGCTTTGGTAAAATAAGCCAGATTTGCTTCCAAATTTTGCCTCCCCGAAATTTTTAAAACGGAACCTGCTTTTAAACCGAAATTATTAAAATTAAGCTCTGCACTTTTTCTGAATGAATTTTCTGAAAATAATCCATTTCTATAGTTACCATTTCTCTGATAGCCCACTTTTTCGAAATTTCCACCAATAAAAATGTCCAGTTTATTTGAGGAATACTGTAACTGACTAAAAACCTCTGCTTCAGTAGCTGAAATATCATAATTGTATTTATACCGATCAGCCTCTTTTACAAAACGGTTTGGATTATTTAAGTCGCTTTGCGCCGCTATTCCTGAAATACTTCCATATTTATCCTGAACGAAAGAATCAATATCCAGAAATCGATCAGCGCCCAGCAAATCTTTTACCCGGGCAAAATTCTGACTTTCCAACCGGCTCAAACGAACGGAAGAATTCAGTTTTAGTGTTTCGTTAATAGTATACTCAAATATGGAATTTGCTGAAAATTGATTGTCCTTATTGACATCATTAGCCAGAACATATACCGCATCGCCGTTCCCCGTTTGGTTTGCATGGTATAATTCATTCCAATCCAATTGTCCTTTTTCCAAAATTTCATTCCTGGAACGGTAAGCAGATTCAAAATTTTGGTTGTTTTCAAATCTTAAAAAGTAGGAAGGCAATTTTTGATAATAAGATGGATCTGGATTTTCCCCACTGCCAAAGAAAGAAGTTTGTCCGTCAAAAATATTCAGGCTGGTGCCTCCGTAATCAATGCGCGAATTGGAGGTTTCACCAAATTGATACATCAGGTTGGTGTTTAGTTTCATTTGGTCTGAAATATGAAAATAATGGTTCAACTGAAAAATGGGTTCTCTAATCTCCCTTATCCTACTATTACGAATCTTTTCATTCTGGAATCCCCAGTATGGATTGTATGTTCTACCTTTTAGATCAAAAATTTCCCGGGTGAGCGCAGCAGATTTACCCCTGATATTTGGTGTATAAAGTGTGCTAAAGTTGATGCTATGATCCTCTGAAATTCTTTTTTCTCCAGAAAGAAATGCAGAATTTGCATCATAGGTAGTTCCATCGATATAAGCTCCTTCAGCAAATCTACGTCCAAGTGAAATGGCATAATACCAGCCATTTTTTTGCTCTCCGGAAGCATACGTGGCCATCACCCTTCCCGTATAACTTCGATTAGAACCGGAAAATGAAATCCGGCCACCTTTTTGATATTTTGACGCGCGCATAATAATATTTGTTGTGCCACCCAAACCTCCAAATTGTTCATCTAAGGCGGAAATTCCATTCGTAAAAACCTGATTACGCTGCATATCATTTAAACCACCCCAATTGCTCCATTGCGGCCTGCCATCATAGAACTTATTCATTTCCATACCATTTATCATGATTTTGGCATATTCTGAACCTAAACCTTTTGGCCTAAAAAATGTCTGGCTAAAGTCAAATGCCGCCGCGTTTAGAAAGACATCCCGGCTGGATTGAAGAATGCCGGAGATATTATCAAATTCACTTTCTTCGGAAAGTAATTCGGCATCGGAGAGGCTAATCGTGGCCAGTTGATTTTGTTCAAAAGAAAGATCTGGTTGCAGTAAGATTTCTCCAAGATCCTTAGTTGCTGTTATCGATAAGGCTAAGCGCTTCAATAGATATCCAGGCTTATAGATCCTAAGAATTATTTGAGAATCCTCCATAAAAGACATCACCAAAGAAAATTCTCCATTTTCATCTGAATATGTTTCTAAACTTTTATTTTCAATTGAAACTTTTACCTGTGGTAAGGGCACTTCAGTAAAGTTGTCTACAAATCTACCCGAGAGGGTCATTTGCTGGCTGCTCATCATCATACAACAAGGCATAATAACGATGGCCATAATAAGCTTTATGTTCATTAATTTCCCAAAAAAAAATTGAATTATTGATTAATATAAATATATAATAAACTTAATTTCAGTACTTTAATTTTATAAATAAATTATAATTCATTTGAAAAAGAACAATTTCAGATTTCTAATAAAATCACTGTTAGGGCTATATTTTATTGGTAGTTTTCCATTATTGGCTCAGGAAAAAAAAGATTACGAAATCTCAACCATCGCATTTTATAATGTGGAAAATCTCTTTGATACGGTAGATAATCCTGAAACTTTTGATGATGACAGATCGGCGACCGGGAAAGATGTTTGGGATGAAAGAAAATATCAGCTAAAAATTGAATATATAAGCAGAGTACTTTCTGAAATTGGAACAGATGTGCACCCTGATCCCCCAACGATTATCGGACTTTGTGAAATTGAAAATTTACAGGTGTTAGAAGATCTGGTCAATCATCCTAATCTGAAAAATTACAATTATAGGATCGTGCACTTTGATTCACCCGATGAGCGGGGAATAGATGTGGCCCTGCTCTACCGTTTGCAAAATTTCACCCCTTTAAATATTCAAAAGCGCAAACTGCTTATTTATGAAAAAGATGATCCTTCAAAAAGGGATTATACCCGGGACCAATTAGTGGTTACCGGATTGTTGAATAATGAGGAAATAAGTTTTATCGTTAATCACTGGCCTTCTCGCGGAGGCGGTGAAGCTAAGAGTGCCTATAAAAGGGAAAAGGCAGCGTATTTGAATAAAAGAATTATCGATTCCATTTTAAAAGTTAGTCCGCTGGCGAAAATTATTTCTATGGGCGATTTTAACGATGACCCAACGAATAAAAGTTTTAAAAAGGTACTGGGTACGATTGGGGAAAAGTCTGCTGATTCCATTATCACTTTATATAATCCCATGGAAAAAATGCTGAAAAATGGAAAAGGCTCTCTCGCTTATCGCGATTCCTGGAATTTATTCGATCAGTTTTTTATGACTTCAACCCTGGTCAATCAGGCGGGGAATGGTTACCAGTTTTACCAGGCCGGCATTTTTAACAAACCTTACTTAATTACACAAAACGGGCAGTTTAGGGGTTATCCTTTTAGAACCTATGGTTATGCCGGTTATGAAGGGGGTTACAGCGACCATTTCCCCGTTTATATGTATTTGATAAGAAAGGCCCCCTCTAACTCCCCCTAAGGGGGAGGATCTTATTTACTCCCCTCCCTATGGGAAGGGTTGGGGATGGGCTTTTCCCTACCCATTAGTAGAAATTAGAGGGTTTTAAAACCAAGCGTTCCAGGGAATTCTGGTTAGTACCACTACTAAAGCAAACCCGTAAAAAATCGCGAGGATTTTAAATTTTGGTCGGCTGGTTAGTTTCTTTTTATGTTTGGAATAGCCAATGGTGATTAAAGTAACTGCAATGATCATCATTAAAGGATGTTCCACATTATACAATCTTAAGACCGAATCTCCCATCACCCCGCCCACACCTTCCGTAGACCAAGCTTTAAAATAGGGTGAGGTAAAGTATAACGCGATCCCTATAAGTAATTGGATATGCGATACGATAAGCGTAAACAGGGCAATTCGGAAATTCATCGCACCATATTCCCTATCTGCAGCATAACCAATAATGGCATTAAAAGCTGCTATCAAAAGGATAAGCAACACTAAATATGCCCAGTAAGAATGTATAAATTGAATGGTTTCGTACATGATATAAAATTTTAAACTAAAATACTAAAAGCATTTGGGATTAGTCCCAGGTATTTTCAGCGGCTGTACCGCCCCAAATTAAGGTCGCTAAATATGGATTATCGATAAAAGGATTACGGTTTCCCTGTGCACCTGAAATCACTTCATTACGCTGCATCTCAAATGCTGAAACCGGATCTTCCCTATTCCATTTCAAAAACAGGGAAAGATTCCCCACATCTTCAAATTCTTCCCCGTAGCGAAGGTTTACATACATGACCATTCTGGCTACATCGCCTCTCCAGTCATCTCCCGGAAACCATTTATTTCCTTCCACAAGTTTATATGTTCCAGTTCCATCTGTAAAAGGGAAATTTAACCTTTCAGAATTAATATTTACATCAGCCACACGCATATGGTGAATATCATTTTTTGCTTCCTGAGTGGATAACAGTGACTGCGGATAAATATGTTCTGTATTATAGCTTTCACCATCATCAAGATCCCCAAGCTGATATTCGTCATCTGGTCTCACTTCTCCGGAATACATTAAAACTACTTTTGTAGGATCAGTTAAAGAAGCATCGGCATCATATAGATAATCATGACGATCTGTATATTCCAATCGGTTTACATGTTTTTCTGTGGTAAAATCTGAAAGGGTCTGGTAAAGAAGGTCAGGATCTGCAGTAAAAATTGCTGTAGCGTAATAAGCATCAAGTGCTGCCGAAATATTAAAAGCAATGGTTTCAACAATATTAATGGTCACCGTTCCCGTTACGCAGGTAGCTGTGGCATCGTCATCACATAAACTATAAGTAAAGGTATCGATTCCCGTAAATCCTGCGGAAGCTTCATAAGTGACGCTACCGTCCTCATTTAAAGTAAGCTTCCCTGAAGCAGAAGTATCATCTATAGAGGTGATCTTTGCATCATCAATTACCGCATCATTATTCAGAAGATTATTTAATGAAATCGCACCGCTGCCTTTGGCAATGACTACAGAATCGTCTTCAGCAACCGGAGAACCCGTATCAATTACATTAATAGTAATGCTAGCGGTGGAACAATTTGGGGTTTCATCATCATCACAAATGGTATAGGTAAAGCTATCCTGCCCGTCAAAACCTGTGGCGGGAACATAAGATATACTACCATCGTTTTCTAAAGTTATAGTTCCTGAAGCACCTTCTGTATTAATTTCAGAAACTGCAGCGTTATCCCTTAATTCATCATTTGAAAGGTAATTATTTATCGAAAAGGCTTTGTCTTCCTGGGTTTCATAAGTATCATTGGTGGCAACAGGATCACCTGCATCCCCCACACTTATGGTAACTGTAGCCGTATCACATCTTTCAGCATCAAGTGGAACGCAAAGCGTATAGGAGAAAGTATCATCTCCCATAAAGTCGGCAGGTGGTGTATAGGTATAAGTACCATCTCGATTATCTACCAGACTCCCTCCCTGGGCTGATGTTGCTACTATGGAAGAAATCCTTGCGTTATCCACCGCAGTATCATTACTTAATAATCCTGAAATATTAATGATCAAATCCTCATTTTGGGTAGCATTAAGTTTATCATCTACAGCAACTGGCTGTTGTTTTTCAGAAGGTGCTGGTTCTGGAGTTCCTGTATCATCGGAACTACATCCAAAAATAATAAAAGCACTGAACAGGTAAAATATTTTCTTCATGATCGTTTTTCTAGGGATTACAAATATCTTTAAAATCAAAGAATTAAAAAACCTCTTAACCGAAATCATGGCTAAGAGGTTTTTATTATTATATGGTATAAAATATATTCCTACTCATTAAGAATCCATTCCCCACCAGTTTTAATCACACTTAATTCCATATCTACCACAGATCCATTATAAGCTGCAAAAGTCACAACATACTTTTGACCTTCCTGAGCAGATGGATCTAAATTATCAAGGACCACGTTTACAGCCTCTAATAACATATCTGGATTCCAGTAGTTTCCTGATGATGATCTAACATCAAAACTTCCAAACTGACCAACATTTCCGGCCGGACCAGGATAAACATCGGCAAAAGTGCTGGATACTAATGAATAATCGCCACCAAGGAATCTATATCGAATTGTATTATCTGGAACGAACATTCCATTATCATAACCGAATTTCAAAGATTCAGTTCTTACGGTTGGAACCAGTTCAAAATTCCCATCGGTATATACGAAGTTAGCATAATTTGTTACCGTAGCGCTTCCGTTATAAAACTTATAAGCTACCGGAATAAGATCTCCCTCTTCAGCATATGGAAACTGATTGCTTAAATAAATCCCAATTAAACGTGCGGCTTCATCTTCATCATCAAAATTTCCAAAACGCTGACCAAATTCTTCCTGGTAACTATTAGCTGGTAAAATGAATGGCTCCTGAAAATCACCATCTACTTTAGCAAAAACCGTAGTTTCTTCAATTGTAGAAATAGAAACTGAATCATCTATTACATAAATTCCTTCAGAAAGTACTACAGATCTAATGAATGTTGTAACAGATCCATTATACACGGCGAAGCTTACATCAAATTGAGCTCCTTCAGCAGCTGAAGGGAAATTCTCTATTAATATTGCTCCAATAGCTTCAATTAGCATATCCTCGCTCCAGTAATTGGCGCTGCTTTCCCTTACATCAAAGCTGTTAAACTGATCTGCATTTGCAGCAGGCCCGGGATATTCATCAGCGAATTCATCCCCAATAAAATCAAAATCATCATTATCTAAAGTATATGCAGTACCACCAACAGCCACATAAGTGTTACCATCAAATTTCACGGTCATTACTTCTGAACCTGAGCTACCATCATAGATATCGTAAGTGACAGTATAAAGCTGACCTTCCACATCGTCAAACTGATCTGAAAGCACCACATTAAGAGCTTCCAGGATCATATCATTTGTCCAGTAAGCATCTCTTTCTTCTCTTCTTTCGAAATTGCCATATTGAGCTGCACTTGAAGCAGGAGCAGGATAGGTTGCAGACAATTCTTCACCAATTAGATCGAAATCTGCATCAGATAAAGTATACTCAATTTCGGTTGCAACGATGTTATAAGTAGCTCTTACATATGCACCATTTGCAGCAGTTTCAAATTTATCCGTTAGGAAATCGGCAACGCCATCAAGATCTGAGAAGTAGTCTCCGTCAAATCCACCTGCTGCATAATCTGCAGAGGTTACCATATAATCTTCAACAGTTAAAGGATCATATATAGCATAAGAAACATTTATTGATGAACCTGCACCGTAGGTAGGGTAAAGATCGGCCAGTAAAGAAGGTATTAAAGTTCTCGCTTCTTCCTGTGAGCCAAAGTTTGGGAAATTTAGTCCAAGATCATCATAATCATCTTCAGTAAGGGTATAATCAATATTCCCAACTGCCAACTCATTGTCCAGCTCTGCGTTTATTTCGTCCTGCACGTCTTCTAATGGCTCACAAGCTGTGAAAACCAGGGCGAAAAGAGCTAATATTAATAAGTACGTCTTTTTCATTATTTATTCTTTAGAAATTAATTTTTGTTCCAACAGTATAAGTGCGACCAAAACCGTACCATACACTGGATTCTCTTGCTACAGATCCACCACGGGCATCAGCAACATATTCAGTATCCAAAAGGTTAAATACATTCGCATTTAACTGAGCATTAAATGGCCCAAATTCAAACTTATGAGTTAATCCAACATCAATCACTCCGTAATCTGGAACTTCCCATGGATCAGGTAAACCCTGCTCATCTCTTTCAGTTGGTTCGAAGTTCGCATATAATCTATCAAAATAGGTGAAATCTGCTCTTAAGAACGTTCCGGGAAGCGCTTCAAAGTCTGCTCCCAAAGCCATCGTAGTTTGTGCAGAGTTTCCAACGGGTACGTCTTTTATAAAGATATTGATTGGATCGTCTTCATTCACAATATTTTGTCCTTCATCAAAGATGAAAACATTTGTCACATCTTCCTTCCATCTCCAGTCTCCAAATGAAGCCATACCAGAAAGCTCAAGTCTTTCGAATGGTCTATAGTTGAAGTCCAGTTCAACACCCTGGTGAAGTGCATCGATACCTAAGATATTTGCGAAGAATTGTGCTCCATCCTGACCATCAAAAGGAACTACAAAACTCCTATCCTGCCAAAGTGTTCTATATACGTTAAGATTCAGGCGAAGGTTTGGAAGACGAAATCCGTAACCAAGTTCTGCACTAAAAATCTTTTGGTTTTCAGCTTTATCGTTAATATCATTCTGGAAGTTTTGGAAAACTACATCAAAAAATGGAGCCTTTTCAAAATAGCCAATATTAGCGAATACGTTATGCTTATCTGTTAAGTTATAGTTAGCTCCCCCTTTTGCAGAATACCCAAAGAAATTTTGGAAATCTGTTTCCTGTGCAGGATCGCTATCCAGATAGTTGAAATAATCGATTCTCTTATAAGAAGTATTAGAAGCAGCAAGCGCAAGGAAAGCTGAAAGATCATTTTTAGCATATTCAAATTGACCAAATATACCTTCCCAAAGTACGATCCCATCATTCCAGTAACTGAATTTATCTCCAGCCTTTGCAAGATTTAAGGGTTCGTTCTCATTACTATCGTCGAGGAAATACTGACCGCCCAAAAGATCTTTGATCTCTCTAAAGTGTTTTCCTTTGTAGTATCTTAAGTCAACCCCACCCTGAAATTCAATATCCTCGGTAATTTCTGTCGTTAGGTTAGAAATAAGTCCGTACCAGTTATGATCGTTTCTTGAATTATAAAGAATTGTATTAGAACCATCAGCTCCATTTGCCACATTTTCAGCAACAACAAGGTCAAGATTTAGTGGTTCGTAAGGTGCAGCTCTAAAAGGTGAGTTTACACTTCTAAGATCCCCACCAGTGAATCCACCACCACCACCTGTCCCGAAGGAAACATATGCAGCAGTTGCCAAAGTTGTCTGGTCTGAGATTGTCCAGTAATGGTTCAGTGAAATTTGAGGTTTGTGATAGAAGTTATCCTGTACATTAACAACCTCTCCATTTTTATAACCCCAGTCACCATTGAATTTAATCCCACGGTCACTTCTTTCATAATCTTCAAGAGAATAAAGAGTTTCTCTTTGACCATGTCTTTGTGGCGCACCAAAAGCAGTTAAAGAAAGTTGGTGATCTTCATTAATTTCCTTAGCGATATTCACAAAATAGTTATAACCTTCAAACTGAAGTCCATCAACGAAACGTTCTCCGGTAGTTTTCGCTGCAGAAACCGTGGCGGCCCATCCGTTTTCAGTTTTTCCTGTAGATACGGTAGCTCCAAATTTCATCAATCCGTCGTTACCAGTCATCGCCATAACGCTACCACCTTTTTCCATATCGGTAGTTCTGGTAACCACGTTTACAGTACCCCCAATAGATGGTACGGCAACTTTAGAAGCACCGAGACCTCTTTGTACCTGCATGGTTCGGGTCACATCTGAAAGACCAGCCCAGTTACTCCAGTAAACACGACCATTTTCCATGTCGTTTACAGGAACACCGTTGATCATCACTGCAATATTTTCTGAGTTAAATCCACGCATTCTTAATTCTGCATCTCCAAAGCCCCCTCCAGATTTAGTGGCATAAATACCAGGAGTGGTTTTCAGGATTTCAGGGAATTCCTGGTTTCCTAATTTAGCTTCAATTTCTGCAGCTTTAATCGTAGAAACCGCCACCGGTGTTTTACGATCGATAGCAAGGTTGAAACTAGTTACTACAATTTCATCAAGGGCATCAGCATCAGTAGCCATACTAATGTTTCCTAAATCCTGTGTTGCACCATTGGACACTGAATACTTCACAGTTTTGGTTTCAAAACCAACGAAACTAATTTCAATAGTTCCGGTAGCATTGGTCACATTCAATGTAAACTTACCGTCAAAATTGGTAGTAGTTCCATTGCTGGTTCCTAAAACCATGACGTTAGCACCTGGTAACGGCCCGTTCATTTCAGAATCGATTACTGTACCGGTAACAGTTCCTTGAGCAAAAATAGTAGCTGATGTTAGTACCATCGCTAATAGTAATAATTTCCTCATTTTTTAAGTTTGTTTTTGATTATAATTTCAGTTGGCAAAAGAAGCTAATATCTTAACATCTAAGATTATCCAAATGTTAAGGTTTTTAACTTTAACAATCAGTCACTACAAAAATACATGAAAATAGAAAGTGCCTGATACTAGGCACTTTAATAGTTCTGAGATGTTTTAAACAATTTGTTGAAAACTATGCCATATATAATTTTAGCAGTTTTTTAGTAGAAGAATCGTGGTCTTCTGTCGAACTATTTGAGAAATCTGCAAGAATCTTGTTAGCAAGTTGCTTTCCCAATTCCACTCCCCATTGATCATAACTGAAAATATTCCAAATTACGCCCTGCACAAAGATCTTATGCTCATAAAGAGCGATCAATTTGCCCAAACTTTCGGGCGTTAATTGCTCTATTAATAAGGTATTGGTAGGGTTATTTCCGGAGAAAACTTTAAAGGGTTTTAAAACATCGATATCTTTTTGTTTAAAACCAATGAATTTTAGTTCATTTTCAACTTCTTCAGAAGTTTTTCCATTCATTAAAGCTTCGGTTTGAGCAAAGAAATTAGCCATTAATTTGTCCTGATGGTCTTTATTTCCGAAAAGTGATTTTTTAAAACCGATAAAATCTGCGGGAATTAGTTTTGTTCCCTGATGAATCAACTGAAAAAATGCATGTTGGGAATTTGTTCCCGGTTCTCCCCAAATGATCGTTCCGGTTTGATAGTCTACCTCATTTCCATTTCTATCCACACTTTTTCCATTGCTTTCCATAATGGCCTGCTGAAGATATGCTGGCAGTAGTGACAAATATTGGGAATATGGAATTACCGCTTCTGTCTCTGCTCCAAAAAAGTTGTTGTACCAAATACTGATGAGCGCCAACTGAACCGGAATATTTTCAGCAAAATCAGCAGTTTTAAAATGCTCGTCCATTTTATGGGCACCTTTTAATAGTCTGTCAAAATTATCATAACCAACAGCAAGGGCGATGGAAAGACCTACGGCGCTCCACAATGAAAATCTGCCCCCAACCCAATCCCACATGGGAAATATGTTTTCTTCAGCAACTCCAAAAGCTGAAACTCGTTCCAGATTGGTTGATACTGCCACAAAATGTTTGGCAACTTCTTTCTCTTCAGCAGCCTTTAAAAACCATTCCCTAACCGTATTTGCATTAGAAAGGGTTTCCATAGTGGTAAAGGTTTTAGAAACGATCAAAACCAGCGTAGTTTCAGGATTTAGATCCTGAATTACATCATTCACATGATCACCATCTACATTAGAGACAAAATGAACCTTTAAATGGTTCTGATAAAATTTTAAACTTTCAGTAACCATCACCGGACCAAGATCTGATCCTCCAATGCCAATATTTACGACATCTGTAAATTTTTTACCTGTAAATCCCCTGCGATCTCCTTCAATAATTTCTTTGGTGAAATTCTTTATTTTCAGTTTAGCTTCCTGCACAAGTGGCATTACATTCTCGCCATCTACTTCAATTTTAGAAGTTACCGGAGCACGAAGCGCTGTGTGTAATACAGGCCTTTTTTCAGTCTGATTTATTTCCTCTCCTGAAAAATAGCTATCAATTGCTTCTTTCAGCTTACATTCTTCAGCAAGGTCTATTAATAATTTTTGCGTTTTATCATTCAACCTGTTTTTACTGAAATCAACATAAAAATCTTCCCAACTTATACTCAGTTTTTTAGCTCTTTCCGGGTCATTTTTAAAAAGCTTCCGCAAATGCTCATTTTTAATTTCTTCAAAATGAGTTTGTAAATTTTTCCAGGCGTTTGTATGTGTTGGATTTATATTCTGCATTTAAATATTCTTATATGGAATGTCGTCTAATTCTTCTTTAAGTGGCTTGATAAAAGCAAAGTATTGATCTTTGTATTCATTTTCAATATGCTTGGCAGATGGCAAATTTTGTCTAAAAGGATCTACCTGTTTTCCATTTACCCAAAAGCGATAACAAACATGGGGGCCAGTTGCCAGACCCGTACTTCCAACATAGCCAATCACATCTCCCTGTTTCACATATTGTCCATTTCTAACGGCCCGCTTGGTCATATGAAGA
The DNA here is from genome assembly GCF_023718305.1 of Gramella sp. AN32. Lineage (GTDB taxonomy): Bacteria > Bacteroidota > Bacteroidia > Flavobacteriales > Flavobacteriaceae > Christiangramia > Christiangramia antarctica. Next base: position 287,633 of record NZ_QEYO01000002.1, on the reverse strand, counting down.
TACTGTGTAGTGTATTTGCTATCATGCTGGATTTTGACATAATTCCCATTTCCGGAGGTATAACTGGAAGCGATCACCCTCCCGTTGGCTGTGCTAACTATGGGCGTATTATAAGGCGCGGCATAATCGGTTCCTAAATGCGCTTTCCAGCGTTTTTGCACGGGATGAAACCTGCGTTGGGTAAACCGGGAGGAAATCCTGGAATAATTTAATGGGGCTTTTAGAAAGAAACTTTGTAATGCCTTGGCCTCTTCGTCATAAAAACTTGGCTTTCCTGAAATTGAATCGCTCAAATAATTAAAGGCGTAAAAAGGTTTTTCTGAATGGTTAAAAACCGCGGCTTCAATTTCTTCAACACCAACAAAAACAGTATCATCTATATATTTTTCCCGATAAACCATTTTAAACTGGTCTCCCTTCTGAAGTTTAAAGAAATCTATACTCCACTGGTAAATATTAGAAAGTTCATATACCAGCAAATGACTCACCCCTTGTGCTTCCATAGCTTCTGAAAGGGATGAGGTGATTACCCCCGAAAGTTCTTTCTGTTTTATAGTGACCGGCCTGCTTCGATTGGTTGCATAAACACTGTCTTTTAAGGAAACAACTGTATAATGAATCCTATCATTTTCGTAAATAAAATATTCCGGAGTTGAAGCGGTATCCTTTGATTTTAAAATAAGGTATTTATTTCCCGCTCTAATCTTAGCAGGGTTAAAAGTATCTTTCACCTTTTCTGAAATCTGGTAAACCGTTCCCGGATCTACGCCGTATTTATCCATAATACCTCCAAAAAAGTCCCCAGATTTTACGGTATCACGAACAACATCAAAGTCATTGAGGACCATCCCATATTCTCTAATAACCGGAGGTGCTTCTACTTTTCCAGTAGATTTAAATGCCTTCTCATCTTTATCTTCATTGCAGGCTACGAAAGCGAGCAGCATCATTAAGATTAAGCTTATTTTCTTCAATTTTTAATGCTGTTTTCTGAATTATACATATGATTGACCCATTGTTTTCCCCAATCGTTCAATTCTTCTGATGTCCACAAATTCGGAAAAAATGATATTTTTTGAAACTGTGGCGGTAAAAATTCTTTCCAGTTAGTCCCCCCGGTAGCTTTTATGGTTTTATTCTCCTTGTTAAGATAACGAAACGCGGCACCTATATGCATTAATAGCCAATTAATATTGATGTTTACATCAAAATCCTTTAAAGCATTTATCAAATTTTTGTCATTTTGCTCGTCCTCACTTAACGATAAATATCGATGATAAATTGTATTTTCCTTCACCTCGTTTGCAATTCTTAAGAACCTTGGCGTATAACGGTTTTCAAAATCTCTTAAGGTTAAAGTTTTTTCACCTGTCTTAAGGTCTATCCCTCCTTTTTTCCAGTAGATATTTTCATAAAGATCTTCGAGACTAGGTTCTCCTGAAAATTGCTCTCGATACTTTGCGCCTACAAGAAATTTCATGGGAGTGGAATAGAATTCGATCATTCTGAACTGGGCAGATTGAAATCCGCTGGCGGGCAATAACGACATCCGGAATTTTAAAAATTGCTCCCTTTCCATTCCTTTGATCATCACATTAAAAGAATCGATGAGAATATTCATATATCGATTGATCCTCTTTATCTTTTCCACAAAAAAAGGAACGCTTAGTGAGGACGATTCAATAATTTGTTTTTGCTCGTGGATGATAAGTTTAAAATAAAGTTCCGTGATCTGGTGATAGGTAATGAATATTTTTTCGTCTGGAAAATGGGTATGGGTTTTTTGCAGGCTCAAAAGAGTATCCAGGCTAATATAATCCCAATAAGACAAATACCTGTCGTAAAGAAGGCCATCAAGGTAAGAACCCATATCCTGACCTGAATTTCTAAATTTTTCTTCTAATTTTAGAATTCGCTCAGCGATTTCGGGTTTAATCTTCATACTATTCAATTCGTATACTACTAAACGGATGTTTTAAACCTTTATAAGCTTCCAGATCGGCTTCTAATGAGCCAACAGCCAGTTGGGCTTCTATTTTTAAAGGAATTTTATTCTTGTCATCACTTACCCAGAAAGTTAAGCTTTCCTTTTCTTTAAAAACACGCCCCGCTAAAACATAAGGTCGAAATTTTAAAGCTTTCACCTTTCCAAATTTTGTTTTGATCGTTTCACGCCCAAGGAAAACCAATTTAAAATCCAGATTTTCGTCATCCAAAAATATATTCAATCTGGTTTCCTGTCCGGGTGTTATATTATCAATTTCAATTTGGTTGCGAATATAATAAAATGCCGACAACATATCATGAACATCTGCAGGTGTTGTAAAGCTATTCCTGGTATTTTTCTCTTTATTCCAAACCATTGCTTTATTGGCACTGCGATCAAAATCTATCTCCAGGTCTTTGGTATAGCCCCCTTCATCAATTTTGCGGATAAATTTTACGGGTTCTCCTGTTTTCTTATCGAAGTAGCTTTGATAATCATCATCAACTTTGAAAAATACGCTTAAAAGCCCCGTTGATTTACCGCGTCCTTTAATATGTAATACGGGTTTATTATTAATAGTGGCGTTATCAACTTCTAAGGTAGCATAGCTGGCATTGAACCAACCATAATGTATTCTAAATTTTAACCACTCTCCTTCTTCAAATGCATTTTGAGCTAATAAATTTGAAGAGAAGGCAAAGAGGCAAATAATAGTAAGCGTAAGTAATCTTTTCATTTCGGGCATTTTGATAAGTACTGGATTTCCTAGGTTTGAAGATATTTACAATTACTATTCCAAATGTATTAAAACAAAAAACCCCACCAAATTAATGGTGGGGAATTTTGTTTTAATAACCAACTAAAACTTAAATTATGAAAAAACTAAATCACTTTTGGTAACCACTCCAAAAATGCGGTGCAAAAGTCTTCTATTTCTACCCTTTACACAACAGGATCAAAAACTTTAACCTTTTAATTGTTTAGTATTCAATGATTTAATTCCATTACTTAAATTATAGCAGGTTTTTTAAATTAATTTAAGGTACCCCGTAAATCCTGTTCTCTTTCGATAGCTTCGAAAAGTGCCTTAAAGTTTCCTTTTCCGAAAGATTGAGCGCCTTTTCTCTGAATTATTTCAAAGAACATAGTTGGCCTGTCCAATACAGGTTTGGTGAAAATCTGCAATAAATAACCTTCATCATCCCTATCTACTAATATTCCAAGTTCCTGTAATGGCGCAAGATCTTCATCTATTTCTCCCACGCGATCCAGAACAGTTTCATAATAAGTTTCAGGAACATATAAAAATTCTACTCCGCGATCCCTCAAAGCGGTCACGGTTTCAACAATATTATTGGTCGCCAAAGCGATATGTTGTACTCCGGCACCATTGTAAAAATCGATATATTCTTCAATTTGAGATTTTTTCTTGCCTTCCGCAGGTTCATTGATTGGAAATTTAATTCGGCCATTCCCATTACTCATTACCTTGCTCATCAATGCGGTATAATCTGTAGAAATATCCTTATCATCAAAAGAAACCAGTTGTGCGAATCCCATTACTTTCGCATAGAAATCCACCCACTTATTCATTTCATTCCAGCCTACGTTCCCTACCATATGATCGATATACCTCAACCCAACATCCTTGGTTTCAACATTGGCATTCCAAACACGATAACCCGGTAAAAACGGCCCTTCATATTCATTTCTTTCCACAAAAAGATGAATCGTTTCCCCATAGGTATGAATGCCTGAGATCACGGCTTTACCATTTTCATCTTCCATTATATAGGGTTCAACATAGGATTTTGCCCCACGCTTTGTGGTTTCCTCATAACTCTTTCTGGCATCATCTACCCAAAGGGCTATAAACTTTACTCCATCCCCATGTTTATCGATATGCGCATTAATATCTCCTTCCGGCTGTAAGGGGGAAGTTAATACCAGCCTGATTTTCCCCTGTTGCAAAACATAAGAAACGCTCTCTTTTCTTCCGGTTTCCAGCCCGCTATAGGCCACGGGTTGAAAACCCCAGGCATGCTGGTAATAATAAGCGGCCTGCTTGGCATTTCCAACATAAAGCTCGACAAAATCAGTGCCCAGCAAAGGCAGAAAATCTTCTGCTTCTTTGAACTTCTTTTCTAATTTAAGTGATGTGTTATCTGTGTTCATGTTGTATGTTGTTAGTAGTCTGTAGTCTGTAGTCTGTAGTAAATTTATTGTTCCATAATTTCATTTTCAAATCAAGACATTCTCAAATTTTCAAATAAATCAATGATTTTCCTCCAGCCATGATTTATGGTAGGTTTCATCAGCAATTTCCATAGCATCTTCGGTAAGCTTTAAAGGTTTAAAGGTATCTACCATTACCGCAAGTTCCTCAGTCTCTACCTGGCCAATGCTCCTTTCCACAGCTCCTGGATGTGGCCCGTGAGGAATCCCGGCGGGATGCAGGGAAATATGCCCTGCTTCAATATCATTCCGGCTCATAAAATCCCCATCTACGTAATACAAAACCTCATCGCTGTCTATATTGCTGTGACTGTAAGGTGCGGGAATACTTTCCGGGTGGTAATCATATTTACGCGGACAAAAACTGCACACCACAAATGCATCGGTCTCAAAAGTCTGGTGCACCGGTGGCGGCTGGTGAATCCTCCCCGTAATGGGCTCGAAATCGTGGATGGAAAAAGCATATGGATAATTATAACCATCATAACCTACCACATCAAAAGGATGCGTGGCATAGACCATATCAAAAATTCTTCCCTGTTTTTTTATTTTGATCAGGAAATCCCCTTTTTCATCATTGGTTTCCAGTTCGTAAGGTTGCCTGAGGTCACGCTCGCAAAATGGAGAGTGTTCCAGCAATTGTCCAAACCAGTTTCGGTACTTTTTCGGTGTGTAAATAGGTCGCCTGGATTCTACAATAAAAAGCCTGTTGTTCTCATCATCAAAATCCATTTTATAAATTGTCCCCCGGGGAATTAACAAGTAATCGCCATATTTAAAATCCAGATTTCCTAAGTGCGTTCTCAATTTTCCTGAACCTTTATGCACAAAGATCAATTCATCTGCATCTGAATTTTTATAAAAATAATCGTTCGTAGATCCTTGCGGAGAAGCCAGAATAATATCGCAATCGCTATTGGTTAGAATAGGCTTTCTGCTTTTTAAATAATCTGGGTTGGGAGTAATTTGAAATCCTTTAAATCTATAAGATTTTAGGTTATTCTCAATAGCAATCTTAGGAGTGACATCATAATCGCCCTTAATTTCCTTCACCTGAGTAGGGCGATGTTCATGATACAAATTAGATGACATTCCCTCGAAACCAATGGTTCCAAAAAGCTGCTCATAATAAAGCCCACCATCCGGTTTTCTAAAAATCGTGTGTCTTTTATGGGGGATCTTACCTAATTTATGATAAAATGGCATGCTATTATAGATTTTAGTACTTCAGAAATTGAAGAATTCTGAATATTTCGATACATATTTCTGATTAATACAAATATCAAGATTTTTTGTGGAAAGATTCTTAAAACAAGGCTAAAACAACGCCATTTTAAAGAAAAATCAGCAATTAAAACCAGAAACCAAGACTAAAATACCAGGTGCTTTCCTTTATTTCGGGAGAATAGGAATACTTCACTTCTAAAGGTCCCATAAAAGTATCCAGTCCATAACCCAGGGCATAGCCGGTATAATCTGGCAAACTTATCCAGTTTCCTGAAGAATATAACCTATTGGAAACATTGGCAATATTGGCACTTCCAATAATATGATTCTTAGGATAAATCTCATAATCCAACTCCAGCAATGCCTTTATATAACTATCTCCGGAAAGGCTTACAAAATCATATCCGTAAAACGGAATAAAGTTATTGATGAAATTATTTCCGTAGCCACCCAAGAAGAAATCCAGGGTGTTAATGTTGTCATTCCCAATTTTAAATCCTGCTTCAGTTGAAATCCTGCTTACCAGATTTCCGAATAAAGGCGTGGCATACCCCAACTGACCTTTGGCAATGGAAAATTCAGAAAAATCAGCATTATTATCTGAAGATAAAAAGTATAAATGAAAATCACCATTAAAGTAAACTCCGCGTTTAGGGAAATAGCTGTTATCGTAAGAATCGAAAGTTAAATACCCAAAAGTACTTAGATAATAATTATCCTCGAAAACATTGGTGGTGGGATCTTCAGGATTGGATATGGTTGAAGAGGAAACCTTTAAATATTTATGTTCTGCACCTACACCAAACAGGAAAACCTGTCGGAAAAGTGTTTGCAAATAGAATTGATTTGTAAAATCTTTATAATCGATATCGATACGATTAACCCCGTCAACATTCGTTTCCAGATCACCGGTTTCTGAAGCAAAATCGAAACGTACATCCTTCTCAAAATTATTATAGCGGGATTTTAAGCCAATGCTCCAGTAATATCCTTTGTCTATATAATAATCAAAATTATAGCGAAACTTATCCCCAACTACAAGGTCCATGGAAAGTACGTCGTTGGTCAACAAAAAACTTTTTTGTGTAAGGTTCACTAAAGCTGCACTTTGATACAATTCATCATAATGAAGTCCCAGCCGTAGATAGGTTTTGTTCTGGCTTTCTTCAATTTGCATCGCCAGGGTATAATTATCGTCATTTTCATTTGGAATGAACTGATAATTGATCCGGTCAAAATTTCCTGTTGCGGAAAGGTTGTTAATACCAATATTAAGATCCTTAAAAGTATACGGCTTGTCGTATTTTAATTTCAGTTTTCCAAGAACATAGGCTCTGGGATAGGTATTATTTCCTTCAAGTTCAAGGCTACTTATATTAAAATCTTCAATTTTTCGGGCATGATATTCCTGCTCATTTTTTAACTGCCGGCTTGCGATTGCCTGCATAGCCTCCAGTTTTAAAACTGCCGCTTCCTCTCCAGATTTGATTATATTTTCTCCATCATTAAAAGAAAGCACCGTAAAATCTTTTATATCGGGCTTTATATAAATATCTGTTAAAGGCCGTTTGGCCTTCATGTCTGATATGGTATTGAAGTTATTGATTTGCGTTAGGATATCCAGTACACTTTTTAAATTGTCCCGCATGATCAAACTATCCTGAACATCCACTCCAATAATAATATCGGCACCTCTCCTTAGCAATTCCTCCACAGGATAATTATTGGCCACACCTCCATCAGTAAGTAAGCGGTCTCCAATTTTCACCGGACTAAAAATGGTAGGAATTGCACCACTGGCGCTCACTGCTTTAGCCAGGGAACCTTTATCCAGGATCACTTCTTCACCGGTTTCAACATCGGCTGCGGTACAAAAAAATGGAATGGGAAGTTTGCTAAAATCATCCACCTTGCTCACATGCATGGTAAGCCGGGACATCAAATTATAAATATTCTGTCCTTTGGAAAGTCCGTAAGGCAGGCTTACCTTAAAATTATCAAAAGGTAAGGTGAGCGCATATTTTTCAGTATCCTCTTTTTCGTAAAAAGTTTTTGCGCTGCGCGGAAGGTTATCCTGAATAAGGATATTAAAATTGGTTATATGAAAAATTGAATCCAGTTCTTTTGCAGAATAACCTGCTGCATATAAACCTCCTACAATGGCTCCCATGCTACTGCCACCAATATAATCTATGCGCACTCCAGATTCTTCAATGATTTTTAAAGCTCCTATATGTGCCAGACCTTTAGCCCCACCACCACTCAGCACCAATCCTACCTTTGGATTCCACTGCTCTTTTTCCTGGGAAAACCCGGAAAAGCATAAAATCAAGGCTAAAATGATACTGAAGTTTTTCATTCTTTTTTATGGTAAAATTGAAATACAATCCCTGCCCTGCTCGATCCTATAATTTCTGCCAGCTCCTTTTCAGAAGCTTCTTTTATTCTTTTTAGAGAACGGAAATGTTTCAGAAGATCGATCACGGTTTTTTCTCCAATTCCCGGAATGCTTTCAAGTTCAGTATTTAAAGCGGTTTTACTCCTTTTATTTCGATGAAATGTGATTCCAAAACGGTGCGCTTCATTCCGTAATTGCTGAATGATCCTTAAAGTTTCAGATTTTTTATCAAGGTAAAGAGGGATTGAATCCCCGGGATAAAAGATTTCTTCCAGTCTCTTAGCAATCCCGATAATGGCAATTTTTCCCCTCAATCCCAAAATCTCAAGTGCCTTCACACCGCTGGATAATTGACCTTTCCCGCCATCGACAATAATCAATTGAGGAAGTTCTTCTCCTTCATTCAGCAATCTTTTATACCTGCGAAAAACCACCTCTTCCATAGAGGCAAAATCATTGGCTCCTTCCACGGTCTTGATGTTGAATTTACGATAATCCTTTTTACTGGGTTTCCCGTTTTTAAAAACCACACATGCAGCCACGGGATTGCTCCCCTGAATATTGGAATTGTCAAAACATTCAATGTGCCTGGGTTCTTTACTAAGCCTAAGATCTTCTTTCATTTGTGCCATTACCCGGTTCACGTGGCGATCTGGATCTACGATTTTCATTTGCTTGAATCGTTCCTGGCGAAAATATTTTGCATTGCGTTGGGAAAGCTCCACGATCTTCTTTTTATCCCCCAACTGCGGAACAGTGATTTTCACCTCATCTCCTAAATCCACCTTAAAAGGCACATAAATTTCAGGAGAGTTACCACTAAAACGTTGCCTGATTTCTACAATTCCCAGCTCCAGTAATTCCCGGTCGCTTTCATCCAGTTTTTTCTTCATTTCGATGGTATGCGAGCGAATAATCGCACCATGGGAAAGCTGAAGGAAGTTCACATATCCATAACCTTCATCTGAAACTATAGAAAACACATCTACATTGTTGATCTTTGGATTTACCACTGTGGATTTAGACTGGTAATTTTCCAACACCTCTATCTTATTTTTAATCCTCTGCGCATCCTCAAATTCCATTTTTTCGGCATGGGCTTTCATTTGATCCCGAAACCTGTGCAGCGAATCCTTAAAATTTCCTTTAACGATTTGTCGTATCGCTTCTATATTTCGATTGTACTCTTCTTCTGCCTGCAATGCTTCGCAGGGGCCTTTGCAATTACCAAGATGATATTCCAGGCAAACCTTGAACTTTCCCTCTTTAATTTTTTGGGGATCCAGGTCATAATTGCAGGTTCGCAATTGATATAAGCCTTTAATAAGGTCCAACAATGTATTTACCGTTTTAAAACTGGTAAAAGGCCCGTAATATTCGCTTCCGTCTTTAATGAGTCTTCGGGTGGGAAATACCCGGGGAAAACGCTCGTTTTTAATACAGATCCAAGGATAGGTTTTATCATCCTTCAGCATCACATTAAAGCGTGGCTGGTGTTTTTTGATAAGATTGTTCTCCAGCAGCAGCGCATCTGTTTCAGAAGCTACAACGATAGGCCTAATCTCATGGATCTTTTTCACCATCACGCCAATGCGATGGCTGTCGTGGCGTTTGGTGAAATAAGAAGTGACCCTTTTTTTAATATTCTTCGCCTTCCCTACATATAAGATCTTCCCGTTTTTATCAAAATATTGATATACTCCGGGGTTACTAGGCAGCGTTTGCAGTTGTACTTCCAGCGTAGGTCTTTCCATTACTTCAAATTTAAAACATATCTGCCAGCCTGGTTAATTTTTCGCAGATAGAATTTCCAAAATACCTTTTAAAAATCACAATCATAAAACTTTCAAAACTAGCTGTTCAGAACGCTTAAAAACCTTTAATTTACGGGCATTTTAGTATATTGCAACATGGAAAAAATCATTATTGGCAGGTTTGATAAGGCAGATTTTCCTGCCCTAAACCTTTCTGATATTGCCATTAAAATTGATACCGGTGCTTATACTTCTTCTATACATTGTGAAAACATTGAGGAGAAGGAAGATGGGCTCCACTGTACTTTTGTAGATGAAGAACACCCCCTGTACGATCATAAGGAATTTATTTTTGAAGATTATGACATTGTATTTGTACGAAGTAGTAACGGAATAATTCAAAAACGATTTCAGGTACAATCAAAAATCACCCTTTTTAATAAACATTTTAAAATATCCCTTTCACTTTCAGACAGGCAGGAGATGCGCTTTCCGGTCTTAATAGGTAGAAAGTTCTTAACCAAAAAATTTATCGTAGATACTGAATTAATCGATGTATCTTTTAATAAAAAACTAAATGAACATACGAATTCTATCAAGAAATCCTAGACTATATTCTACCAGTAGATTAGTGGAAGCAGCCAAGAAAAGGAACCATGAAGTAGAAGTGATCGATCCCACAAAGTGCGATCTAATTATCGAAAAAAAGAAACCAACCATATATTATAAAAGCCATTTTCTTGAAAATACCGATGCGGTGATTCCCAGGATTGGTGCATCTGTGACTTTTTATGGAACAGCAGTGGTAAGACAATTTGAAATGATGGGGGTTTTTACCACAACTGAATCTCAGGCACTGGTAAGAAGCAGGGATAAACTTCGAAGCTTACAAATATTATCCCGTGCACGATTGGGTTTACCTAAGACGGTTTTCACCAATTATTCCAAGGATGTTTCTGAAATTCTGGACCATGTAGGGGGAGCTCCCGTTATCATCAAATTACTGGAAGGGACCCAGGGGCTTGGAGTTGTATTAGCTGATACTCAAAATGCTGCAGAATCTGTTATTGAAGCTTTTAATGGGCTTCAGGCCAGAGTTATTGTTCAGGAATTTATTAAAGAAGCTGGCGGGGCAGATATTCGTGCTTTTGTGGTAGACGGTCAGGTTGTGGGCGCGATGAAAAGACAGGGAAAAGAGGGTGAATTCCGATCAAATTTACATAGAGGCGGTTCAGCATCTGTAATTCAGCTTAGCGATGAAGAGGAAAATGCCGCTATCAAAGCCGCCAAAGCAATGGCACTGGGAGTAGCCGGTGTGGATATGCTACAAAGTAGCCGTGGACCTTTAATTTTAGAAGTTAACAGTTCCCCGGGACTTGAGGGAATTGAAGCTGCCACGGGAAAGGATATTGCCAAAACAATTATTAGATATATTGAACGAAACGTTTAAAATATGCCAAAAATAGACAAGGACAATGTTCTTGAAATTTTAGGGAAGAAGGTTTTGCCGGGTAAAGGTGCTACCATCAACTTTAATATGGCTAAACTATATACCACTACCTCTGTAGAGGTGCCGGTAATTATTGAAAGGGCCAAAAAACCTGGTCCGGTTGTATTAATTACCGCGGGTATTCATGGGGATGAGATTAATGGCGTGGAGATCGTAAGGCAGATCATTTCCAAGGGGGTCAACAAACCGCGAATAGGCACCATTATTTGTATTCCCATTGTAAACATCTTTGGATTTCTAAACATGGCCAGGGAATTTCCTGATGGTCGTGACCTTAACCGTGTATTTCCGGGAACTAAAAATGGTTCTTTAGCCAGTAGGTTCGCCTACCAGTTCGTAAAAAAAATCCTGCCCATTGCCGATTTCTGCCTTGATTTTCACACAGGTGGGGCAGCCCGTTTTAACGCTCCCCAAATAAGGGTGAAAAAAGGGGATATTCAAAGTATTAAGTATTCCCAAATCTTTAATGCCCCCTTTACCATCTATTCGCGAACAATAACAAAATCTTTTCGTGAAACTTGTGCAAAATTGGGTATTCCGGTTTTATTGTTTGAAGGTGGGAAATCTCAAGACAGCAATAAGGATGTCGCCAAGACGGGAGTTGAAGGGGCCATGAGAATTCTAAGCCATTTGGAAATGCTAGGTGCCCATTTTGATTATCCAGAATCTGCAAAAGAAACCGTAATTATAGAAAATTCAACCTGGTTGCGGGCAAAATACAGCGGACTCCTTCACGTAAAAATTCCGTGTGGAAAGCATGTGGAAAAAGGAGAATATATCGCCACCATCACAGATCCCTACGGGACTTTTCGGCATAAAATAAAAACCCCCAACGAAGGATTTATTATTAATGTGAATGAATCACCTATCGTTTACCAGGGTGATGCGATCTTTCATATTTCCCTAAACAAAAAAATAGTAAGTGATGTTAAAGAGCGAGATCCGGAAGAGATATAAAGAACTGCGTAGAGCTCTTTCCCCGGAGGAGATCGAGAAGAAAAGTATGATGATTGCCAATCTATGCCTACAAATTCCCATCTGGGAGCGAAGTTTCTACCATATATTTTTAAGTATTTCGGAACAAAAAGAAATCGACACCAGTTTTATACTGAACATTCTTCAGGGTAAGGATAAAGAAGTGATTATTCCAAGAATGAATTCCCAGGACAATTCACTGATCAATATTTTGCTTACCGATAATACCCTGATTAAAAAAAACAGATGGAATATTCCTGAACCAGTAGATGGAATTGAAATAACTTCAGAAAAGATTGAGGTGGTATTTATCCCCCTTCTTGCATTTGATAAAACAGGTCATCGAGTAGGTTATGGCAAAGGATTCTATGACAAATTCCTAATAGAATGCAGTTCAACGGTAATTAAAGTAGGCTTGTCGTTTTTTGAGCCAATTGATAAAATAAATAATATTTTTGCTGAAGATGTTCCTTTGGATTATTGCGTGACTCCTCAAAAGGTATATGATTTTAATAAAAAATAAGATTTGTATTACATCTTAAAATCTATTAATTTAACCCTGCTCTAAATACCTCCATGCTAAGCGACATACAGTTAAATAATATCCTCGAGGATTTTGATATCGCTTATTGGAAAATCAACCTGTTTTCCAAAGAGATCATATGGTCCGAGCATTTTAACTCACTGGTTGGAAAACCCGATATCAGAGAAGATATCTTCGAATTTTTTATCAATCATATCCTTCACGAAGATTACCGTTACGATTTTAGAATACATTTTGAAGAACTCATTAAAAAAAATGAGCCATTCAGCTTTGAAATAAAATTAAAACTCGGCAATGGAAAATATCGCTGGTTTGAATGTAAAAATTTAAAAAGTACAGGTGCTAAAGGACGGGAAACTGCCGTCCTACTTTTTGTAAATATCCACCAGAGCAAGCGTGACAAGTATACTATAGAAGAAAACTTCTTCTATTATAGGGAAACTGCGGAAATGACCTCCACAGGAGGTTGGTATGTAGACACCTTAAACAATAATATTTACTGGGATGACGTATCGAAGAAGATCGTAGACTGTCCAAAAGATTTCCAACCCGCTTATGACCAGCGGATGAATTTCTACGCCCCAGAACATCAAAGCCGCATGACCAGCGCTTTCGATAAATGTGAAAAGTATGGGATCCCCTTCAAACTGGAATTAAAGATGGTTTCCTTTCAGGGAAGGGAATTCTGGGTTCGACTTACAGGAAAACCTGTTTATAATGATGACCAGGATGTCATAGGAATTCGCGGAGTACTTCAGAATATTGATGAAAATAAGAATAATGAACTCAATCTTCAAAATTCTTTAGACATCATCGCCACTCAAAATTCAAGGCTTTTTAATTTCGCGCATATTGTCTCCCATCATCTAAGATCCCATAGCAGCAACCTTAGTTTAGTTGTTGAGCTTTTAGGCGAGGCGAGAACAGATCAGGATAAACTGGACCTACTAGCAAATGTAGAAGACATTTCGGGAAATCTGGATGCCGCAATTTCAAAACTGAATGATATTGTAAGTATACAGACTTCCTTACGAAAAGAGCGGGTCTGGATTAAATTTGAAGAAGCGATCGAAGTAGTTCTGGCATCTATCTCCTCGCTAATTAATCGAGAAAATGCAAAAATCGTCGCTGAATTTCAGGATTTGAAAGAAATACGCTATATCCCTGAATATCTTGAAAGTATTTTACTAAATTTAATCACGAATGCTATTCGTTATAGACAGCCTGGAAGAAAACCTGTGATTTTTATCCAGACTTATACTGAAAATGACAAGGAATACCTGGAGGTGAGCGACAATGGTATGGGAATAGACCTTGAAGAGCATGGAGATAAAATGTTTGGTATGTATAAAACCTTTCACGCAGGAACTCCCGAAGCTAAAGGAATTGGGTTATTTATTACCAAAAATCAGGTGGAAGCCTTAGGAGGCTCAATATCTGTAAGCAGTACGCTTGATATAGGCACAACTTTTAAAATTAAATTCTAGATTATCTAAAATGGGGCAAAAAGTAGAACTGGCGTGTATTATCGATGACGATAAAATATACGTTAATCTGGTAAAAAAGATTATTGAGATCAAAAAATTATCTCAGGAACTTCTTATCTACAAAAATGGAAAAGAAGCTTTAGATTATTTTAAAGAAATTATGGAAGACGCTACAGATGAAGATAAACTTCCGGATATCATTTTTCTGGATCTGAATATGCCGGTTATGGATGGGTGGGAATTTTTGAACGAATTTATCAAGATCAAAAATAACCTGAACAAAAAGATAACCCTGTATGTGGTAAGTTCCAGTATCGATCCCCGAGATCTTGAAAGAGCGAAATCATTTAATTTAGTTACAGATTATTTGATCAAACCCATTGAGTTGAAAAAATTCGAGAAGATCTTCGCGAAAACTGCGGCCTAATCTTCTTTTTCCTTCGGAAAAGCTTTCTTATTAAACAACAATAGAAGTACAACGCCAACGCTAATGGCGGAATCGGCTATATTAAATACCGGTTCGAAAAAGGTGAAATATTCTCCTCCCCAAAATGGAATCCAATCTGCCAGGTACCCCTTCCACAGAGGGAAATAAAGCATATCTACCACTTTTCCATGGAAAATTGAGGCGTAGCCCCCACCTTCAGGTAAAAAGCTTGCCACCTGCCCGTAACTATCATTGAAGAACATTCCGTAGAAAACAGAGTCGATTATGTTTCCGAAAGCTCCCGCGAAAATTAAAGCAATTGCCGAGATTAATATTTTAGAACCATTTTTCCTTACCGAATCCCAAAGCCAGTAACCAATGCCGAAAATCGCTACCAACCTAAACAGCGTTAGTGCCAATTTCCCATATTGTCCCGGAATTTTAGTCCCCCAGGCCATGCCTTCATTTTCTACAAAAAGAATCCTGAACCAGTCAAAAACAGGGACCTCTTCACCCAGGGCAAAATGTGTTTTAATGTAAATTTTGGAAACCTGATCGATTAATAAGATCAAAATTATAAGTAAACCGGCTTTTTTAAGAGACATCCTGGGTTTTGAAAGTGAAACGGGGCAAAAATACTAATATTATTTAGTTTTACTAACCTTAATGTCGCCGTCTATACTGGTTAGATTTATTGGATTTCGACCCATTGGAAATTCCGGGACTATAATTTTTCCATGCCTGGTGTTTGCCTCTACTAAACCCGAATCTGTTTCTACCCAAATATCCCCTTCAAAAGTATTTACGATTGCATTTCCTGAAAAATTCAAGAGGTGGCAATAGCCCTGTTTTAATTCCGCAAAAAGTAATTTATAAGAACCTGTAGAAATTACCGAAGCAATATTTGAAGTAATATGGACTTCCAGATTTTCAGGGATATTTATTACCAGTGAAATGGCGAAAACTTTATGGGCACTCAGTTTATCGTATCCGCCGGTAAGAATTTCAGGATATTTGCTTTCAATTTTCAGCTCTCCATTTATTATTTCTGAAGTAACAAAAATACTATTGAAATATTCACCTTCAGAATGGCTTTCTATACTGATGGTAGCCTGCCTGGAAGTATTTATTTCAATAAGAAAAATCTCATTCGTTTGAATATTGATGGATCTAATCCCTTTTGCATCCATTTCCGTTCTCATATTTCTTTGAGGGAAAGCTGAAATGCAGGTGAAAAAGAATACTATGTGAAAGATTTGCTTCATCTATACTAAAAAACGCCCATGCAAAAGCCGGGCGTTTTTAAAATTATGCACTTAAAACTAATTTCTTATCGTTGCATGTTTTTAGCTTCAATGCTCAACGTAGCATGAGGCACCAGCAAAAGTCGTTCTTTAGCAATTAATTTCCCGGTAACTCGGCAAATACCATAAGTTTTATTCTCAATACGATTTAATGCATTCTTAAGGTCCCGGATAAATTTTTCCTGGCGAATGGCCAGCTGAGAGTTTGCCTCTTTGCTCATGGTTTCACTACCTTCTTCAAATGCCTTAAATGTGGGAGAGGTATCATCTGTACCATTATTTCCGTCATTTTTATACGCATTTTGATAAAGTTCAAGCTGCTCCTGAGCTTTTTCGATTTTCTTTTTGATTAGGGCTTTAAATTCCGCTAAATCGGCATCGCTGTAACGTTCTTTTAGATCTGTTGCCATGGGATTAGTGTTTTTTAATGAACAGTTTAGTGATGATATCATCAAATTCAATATCTGAACCTTCTTTCACCACTTCTGCAAATTCGAGCTTTGCAGTTAATGTTTCACTTTTAATATAATTTATATTCTCAGAAACGGCATCCTCGATCATACCATTCTTTTGTAGGGTCACATCTATATGATCTGTCACTTCATATCCCGAATCTTTCCTAAGATTCTGTATTCTATTAACCAATTCGCGTGCCACCCCTTCTTTCTTCAATTCCGGGCTTATGCTAACGTCTAAGGCTACGGTTAAATTGCCACTGCTGGCAACAAGCCATCCTTCAATGTCCTGTGAACTGATTTCAACTTCGTGGGCAGACAATGTAACTAATTTTCCATTAATATCAACTTCTATGGAACCATTGCGTTCGATATTAGAAATTTCAGTTGGTCCAAATTTGTTTATCTGGCTGGAAATCAATTTCATATCCTTTCCAAAGCGAGGCCCTAAAACCTTAAAATTCGGCTTAATTTGCTTGACCAGAAGACCTGAAGCATCATCAATTAACTCCAGTTCTTTTACATTCACTTCAGATTTTATCAAATCGGCAACCGCTAAAATCTCCTCTTTTTCTGCTGCGCCAAGTACCGGAATCATTACCCTTTGCAAGGGTTGGCGCACTTTGATCATCTCTTTTTTCCGAAGGGAAAGTACTAAAGAAGATATGGTTTGTGCCTTTTGCATTTTATGTTCCAGCGATTTATCAACAAATTCAGGTTTATAAACCGGAAAATCGGCAATATGCACAGAAGCTGCGTTATCCTTACCAGTCGCAGCATTTAAATCTTTGAAAAGCCTGTCCATAAAGAACGGGGCCACCGGCGCACCAAGTTTAGCCACAGTTTCCAAACAATTATATAAGGTTTGGTAGGCTGAAATTTTATCCTGTTCGTAATCACCTTTCCAAAAACGTCTACGGCTAAGCCTTACAAACCAGTTACTTAAATTTTCCTGAACAAATTCTGAAATGGCCCTGGTCGCTTTTGTAGGTTCATAATCGGCATAAAATGTATCTACTTTTTTAATCAACGTATGCAATTCTGATAGGATCCAGCGATCTATTTCAGGCCGTTCCGTTAATGGTACATCGGCCTCTTCATAATTGAATTCATCGAGATTGGCATAAAGCGTAAAGAACGAATAAGTATTATAAAGTGTCCCGAAGAATTTTCGCTGCACTTCTCCAATGCCTTCAATATCAAATTTCAGGTTATCCCAGGGATTCGCATTGGAAATCATATACCAACGTGTGGCGTCTGGCCCATAAATTCCCAGCGTTTCAAAGGGATCTACGGCATTTCCCAAACGTTTGGACATTTTTTGTCCATTCTTGTCCAGGACAAGCCCATTGGAAACCACATTTTTATAAGCGACGTCATCAAAAATCATAGTGGCAATCGCATGCAGGGTATAAAACCAGCCTCTGGTCTGGTCTACCCCTTCCGCAATAAAATCGGCTTTTCGCCAGGTGTTGTCAACCTTGGATTTATTTTCAAACGGATAATGCCATTGTGCATAAGGCATCGAACCGGAATCAAACCAAACATCAATAAGATCGGCTTCGCGTTTCATGGCTTTTCCAGAGTCTGAAACCAGAATAATGGTATCGACTACATTTTTATGTAAGTCAACTTTATCGTAATTCTCTTCGCTGAAATCTTCAGGTGTAAAATCATCAAAAATATCCTGTTGCATCAGGCCGGCCTCAACCGATTTTTTCATTTCTCCTTTTAATTCAGCAATAGAACCAATCACTTTCACTTCTTTGCCATCTTCGGTTCTCCAGATAGGCAGCGGAATTCCCCAATATCGACTTCGGGATAAATTCCAGTCGTTCGCATTGGCCAGCCAGTTTCCAAATCTTCCTTCCCCGGTTGATTTTGGTTTCCAGTTGATTTCCTTATTCAGCTCGTGCATACGATCCTTAAACTCGGTCACTTTAATGAACCATGAATCTAAGGGATAATATAAAATAGGCTTATCGGTTCTCCAGCAATTTGGATAACTGTGCACATATTTTTCTACTTTAAAAGCCCTGTTTTCTTCTTTTAATTTAATGGCAATTTCAACATCTACCGATTTTTCCGGAGCCTGCCCTTCATCATAATATTCATTTTTTACATACTTACCGGCAAATTCTCCCATTTCGGGCCTGAATTTTCCCTGCAAATCTACCAGCGGCACCAGATTCCCATTTTCATCCTTTACCAGTAATGGCGGCACTTCAGGCACGGCCTGTTTGGCAACCATGGCATCATCGGCACCAAATGTTGGCGACGTATGCACAATTCCCGTACCATCTTCAGTAGTCACAAAATCCCCGGCAATTACTCTAAAAGCATTTTCAGGATGATCATGGGGCAAGGCATAAGGCAGTAATTGCTCATATTTAATCCCTACCAGGTCTTTTCCCAAAAAGCTTTCTTCGGAAATTAGATAAGGAATTTTTCCTACCCTGTCGGCAGGCAGGTTATCTCCTTCGGAATAGTTTTTTAATTCTTCTTCCGAAGTAACCCTAGTGAATTTTTTATCGAACTGTTTTTCAGCCAGCTCTTTGGCAACAATGATAGAAATGGGCTGAAAAGTATACTGATTATAGGTCCTAACTTTTACGTATTCAATTTTTGATCCAACTGTAAGGGCAGTATTTGAAGGTAGTGTCCATGGTGTGGTGGTCCAGGCGATGAAAAAAGTCTCCTCCAAACCTTCACCAAATGGAGAAGCTGAAGAATTGGTGATTTTGAACATTGCGGTCACCGTGGTATCGGTCACATCCTGGTAAGTCCCCGGCTGATTGAGCTCGTGGGAACTTAAACCGGTTCCCGCTTTTGGGGAATAAGGCTGAATGGTATAGCCTTTATAAATAAGGTTTTTCTTATAAATTTCGGAAAGCAGCCACCACACCGTTTCCATATATTTGGATTTATAGGTGATATAAGGATCGCTCATATCTACCCAATATCCCATTTTTCGGGTAAGGTCATTCCAAATACCGGTATAACGCATCACCGCATTCTTGCAGGCCTCATTATACTTTTCGATACTTATTTTGGTGCCGATATCTTCTTTGGTAATTCCCAGTTCTTTTTCAACGCCAAGTTCTATAGGCAAACCATGTGTATCCCAACCGGCTTTTCTTTTAACCTGAAAGCCTTTCTGGGTTTTATAACGGCAAAAAATATCTTTGATACTTCTGGCCATAACGTGGTGGATACCAGGTAAACCATTCGCAGACGGTGGCCCTTCGAAGAAAATATAAGGTTCTTTGCCTTCACGGCTACTTACACTTTTCTCAAAAATCTCATTTTCTTCCCAGTAACCTAAAATTTCCTCGGCTACTTTTGGCAAGTCAAGTCCTTTATATTCAGGAAACTTCCTACTCATTCGCTGCTTTTTTCAATAGAGGTGCGAAATTAATGAATTTTGAGAAAAGCTATCCGTTAAAAGTTGAAAGTTTCAATGTAAAAGCTTGGAAAGTTAAATTAAAACTTTAAATGAATACAAAAAATCATCATTGGAAAGATCTTTTAAAAAGTAGCTCCCTCGCTGGCTCGGGATGACCTTTAAAGCTATATTTAGGTGAGTTGTCATGAGTGTGAGCGCAGTTGAAGCCTATTTTCATTCTTTTCTTTTTCCATTGCTGAAAAAGAAACAAAAAAGCTAGTCTGCAGTTTCTCGTTCACCCGTAACGGTTTAAATCCTAAAAGAATTGAACTCGCTTCGCTCAAACAGCAATTCTTTTTTAACGGATTTTGCACCTACGGGTCCCGAATCCGAAACTGAGGACGTTTCCCTGGTTGTCATTGCAAATGCAGTGAAGCAATCTATTATGGGGATGCTACATTAACGTTTTTTTTGGTTACGTATTAGAGATTTACGGTGACGATGCTGGTTTTAGAATGCTTTCATTTAACTTATTTCAGCATCTTATTAGAGATACTAATAAATACGTCAATTTCCTACGTTGGATAAAATTTTTTCAGGGGTCTCGCAGTGCCTTAAAAATTATAACTCAAGGCAATAATCAAATTTCGCCCGGCAGCGGTAATTCCTGAAGAATAGGTGCGATAACGCTGATCGGTGATGTTTTCTAAAGATACTGTAGCCAGCCAGTTTTGATCTACTTTATACTGTCCGGTTATATTAAGTGTGTACCATGACGGGGAATAAGGATTTCCGTTTGCATCGGTGGCATATAAATAGGCCTTGTCCTGCTCACCCGGCGCCAGATCTTCAAAATCAAACTGCCCGTTATATTCTGAAAAGAGGTCTATTTTCAGCTTTCTTTTATGGTACATCAAATGCGTATTTCCAAACATGGGCGCGGCATGGCGTAAGGGCACATAATCACCACCTTCATTTTCTTCTCCTTTGGTATAGCTGAATTGTGAATTAAGCCTCAGGGATACGGAAAAATCTATTTCCAGTCCGGCTTCAATCCCATAAACATAAGCGTTGGCTGCATTCTGGATCGCTTGCACGGTACTGGGCTCTCCCTGGTAGTCGATTTCGCTCTCACCATTTAAGGAAAAATCACGTCTTACCATGGCATCATTCAAATAGGTATAAAATCCGGTAAGATCCATACGGATATTATCGCTTAGATTAAATCTGGCTCCAAGTTCAGCATTATAGGCATATTCGGGGCCAAGATCCGGATTGGGAACTACCACCGAGCCGGGTTCTGAATCGAAAATTTTTCCGATATCATCTATATTTGGCGCTCTAAAGGCTGTGGAAAGTCCCAGCCTCCAATTCACAAAACGATTTTGTTTCCAATTTAAGCCTAAACTACCGGTGAGGGCTCCGGTGGAAATATCGGCATCTTCAAAAGGGAAGTCATAAAAATCATCAGTAAACTTTGCATCTACCAAAACCTGATTATAACGCAAGCCCGATTGGAAAGAAAGGTCTTCATCAATTTTCCACTGGTAGCTTGAATAAACCGCCATCGACTGCCATTTGGAATCATCAGGATAACGACTTGCGGTTAAGCCGGTTTCTTCGGTTTCAATATTTCTGAAACTTCCTTCGGAATTCACATGATTCAGCACATATTCAAAGCCGTAAAAAAACTGACTTTCAGAAAAATCCTTGACAAAATCAAGATTTGCAGAATAAGCATCCACATTTTCTTCCGTAGAAAATAAAGTAGGTTTTCCAAAATCACGGTCATTCCTGCTTTCCGCAAAATATTGATAGGCGCCGGTAAACTGGACTTTATCGTAGAGGTTCGAATTGCTTTTATGGTTAATATTAATATTTCCCAGAAACCAGGTTTGTGGCCCATAATACCATTCCGCCGCTCTCAGGGCACCGTCCCTTTTTCGATAAAGCCTGTCATATCGAGGATAATCTGATGTGGTGGAATAAATTAAACCCAGATCAAAATCCCAGTCATTTGCGGGCATATATTTTACTTTTTGCAACAGGTTGATCTGATTGTAACCCGTGGGTACCTGCACCAAAGGATCTGGATTCTCTACCTGAACATCCACACCATTTTCCCGAATTGCATAATCGGGCCTTAAATAATCATCCGGACCATGTTCCCCCATTTTTAGATCCCCAAAATCTGAATAGGTAATCCCGGTGGTAAATGCCCAATTTTGCCTGCCCACATTAAGATCGGCATGCACCGTATTTTCATTATTGGCGGTGCTAAAACGAGTATATATATTTCCGGAAATTTCGGTTGCATCGGTAAAGCTTAAGGTAGGTTTGAGCGTATAAAAATTCATCACACCACCTATCGCGTCACTTCCGTAAATCACCGATCCCGGACCTAAAATCACTTCAGCTTTTTCCACAAAAAGCGGATCCACGGAAATAATATTCTGCAAATTTCCACTTCTAAAAATCGCGGAATTCATACGCACACCGTCAACCGTTAGCAGAAGCCTATTGGTAGAAAAACCGCGAATCATAGGGCTTCCACCACCTAGCTGGCTTTTTTGAACAAAAACCTGGCCCGTACTTTCCAAAAGATCTGCGGAAGTTTGAGGGCTCGCCAGTTCAATATCGCCGGGAGAAATACTTACAATCTTCTGCGGAATTTCATCCCTCTCCAATTTGAATTTTGCCACGGAAAGTACAATTTGGTCTAATTGATTTTCCAGTGACTGCATCTCCAATATCCCACCATTGATTAAAATTTCCCTTTTCCGGCTAAATGTCTCCACATAGGCGATAGATTTGAAGATGATCACTTCAGTATCTGAGAATTTGGAAAGATTTGCTTTCCCATTAATATTGGAAATCGCCGATTTTGATTTATCCTGACTATAGATCGCTACATTTTCCAGTGGTTCTTTGGTAGAACTGTCTAAAATTTGAATTTCCTGAGCGGTAATATTGGTAAAAAATAGAAGCAGAAAAGCAATGAAAGTACATCTCATTTAGCTGAAAATTTCATTTAAAACACTTAAAGATTTAGGTTTTCTAAAACCTTCAATGTGAAGTTCGTAATACAACAAAAGCATATTTAAAAAATTATTCCTTGCTGCCTGGTTTAATTTTATTTCATTTAAGGCATCAAAATCAGTGCCCAACAACCTCTTTAATAAATTTACCTGTTCCCCTTCCAGACAATAATCATTGGTTGAAAAACTTTGAAAAACACCATCCAGTAGGTTGAAAAACTCATCTTCAGGCTTTTCACTTTGTGGTCGAAAACCCAGATACTTGGTGAGGTGCAGCAAAAATAATAAATGGAAATTTGCAATTGAAGAAGTATGATCTAAATATTGAAATGTATTTTCCAGATATTTATATAAATGAGGATTTGGTTCTTCTTCCTGGATCGTATTTCTCAACATTTCCGCTAAAAACATCACCATAGTGGTTTTAATAGGATGGGTGTGTAATGTTTGATAGGTTTCCAGAATTTTTGCTTCCTTTAAATACTCCAGTTTTCCCTGATTGCGATGGTTTGCCACGATATCCAGCTGCGTTAGAACCTGGAACATCGAAGCCTTAAATTTTCCCTTTTTAGATTTTAAGATCCCCTTGAGCATATAGCTCTTCACACCGTCTGAAAGCGTATAAGCCTTTACGATCAAATCTGCCTCCCCATATTTTAAAGCGCTAATAATGATCGCTTTGGTATGAACAATCATGAGAAAAAATTTTTGCGTGAATGTATTAAAAAAGCCGCTGAAACAGCGGCTTTAAAATTTATTTCGAGCTGAAAATTAGACGACTCCCTGAGCTAACATCGCATCGGCAACTTTTACGAAACCGGCAATATTCGCACCTTTTACATAATCTACATATCCATCATCACTCTTTCCATATTCAACACATTTCTCATGGATATCGTTCATGATCTCGTGAAGTTTTTTATCCACTTCCTGGGCCGTCCAGTTGTAACGCATGGAGTTTTGAGACATTTCCAATCCTGAAGTGGCCACACCACCGGCATTAGAAGCTTTTCCAGGAGAGAAAAGAATTTTTTCCTTCTGAAAAACTGCAATCGCTTCCGGAGTACAGGGCATATTCGCGCCTTCACCCACGCACATACAGCCATTTTCTACTAATGTTTTTGCGTCCTTCTCTTCTAATTCATTTTGAGTGGCACAGGGTAACGCGATATCACACTTAATTCCCCAAGGAGTTTCTCCATCATGATATTTTGCTGAAGAATATTCATCTACATACTCACTAATTCGTCCTCTTTTCTCATTTTTAAGGGTCATGATAAATTGAAGTTTTTCTTCAGAAATACCTTCCTCATCATAAATAAATCCTCCAGAGTCGGACATAGTGACCACTTTAGCACCTAATTGCAGAGCTTTTTCAGCAGCAAACTGCGCCACATTTCCGGAACCGGAAATTACCACGGTCTTCCCTTCTATAGATTCATTTCTCGTCTTCAGCATATTTTGCGTAAAGTATACGTTACCGTAACCTGTAGCTTCAGGTCGAATTAACGAACCGCCGTAAGCCAGTCCTTTTCCGGTTAAAATTCCGGTAAATTCATTGCGAATTCTTTTATACTGCCCGAATAAATAACCAATCTCACGACCACCAACTCCTATATCACCAGCAGGCACATCGGTATTTGCTCCAATATGCTTACTAAGTTCAGTCATAAAGCTTTGGCAGAATTTCATTACTTCATTAT
Organism: Gramella sp. AN32; assembly: GCF_023718305.1. GTDB lineage: Bacteria > Bacteroidota > Bacteroidia > Flavobacteriales > Flavobacteriaceae > Christiangramia > Christiangramia antarctica. Next base: position 263,204 of record NZ_QEYO01000002.1, on the reverse strand, counting down.
CAGATTTTCCTTTAGGATTAAAGTCAGATCCGCCTTTTCCACCACCCATTGGTAAGGTAGTAAGGCTATTTTTGAACACCTGTTCAAAAGCTAAAAACTTGAGGATACTTAAATTCACTGATGGATGAAAACGCAAACCACCTTTATAAGGCCCAATTGCCGAATTCATCTGGATTCTAAAACCCCGGTTTACCTGGATATTCCCCTCGTCATCTAACCAGGGTACTCTAAACATCATTACACGCTCTGGTTCTGCCATTCGCTCCAAAAGCATTGCGTTTTGATATTTTTTATTTTCTTCGATAAAAGGTATTACAGTTTCTGCAACTTCATGAACAGCTTGTAAAAATTCAGGTTCATTTTGGTTTCTAGACTTTACAGTATCCAGAAATTTTTTGACATTTTTATCCATATAGACTGGCTCAATTAATAAATTGTAAAAATTATATCTAATTTATAGCACAAATATAAATATTCTATACTCAAAACGCGTTTCATTATATAATTTGATATAATATTAACGATAGTAGCATGTAGCTATATTCCTACCAATGGATTAAAGTATATGTTAAGTCAGTTTCGCTATATTTGTTAACTCTTCAAGCCGGTTTTTAATGAATTTAAGTAGGGTATTACTTTTAATATTTCTTGTGCTTCTTCTAAGCCCTACAAAATCGCGTGCACAATTTAATATTTCTCATGAAGTGGGGGTATTAGCTGGACCTGCAGGGTTTTTTACCGATTATGGTGAACGTTGGAATGTAGAAAATAATCTTCGAAATGAAGGTTATGGAATTGGTCTCGTACATTACATGAATTTTGCCTACAAAGCTAAATGTAGCTGCAAAGCAACCGATTGGTGGTTTAGCAAACATTTCAGAATACGAAATGAGATAGATTATTTCTCATCAAAATTAGAACACTTTGGGCCTGTTGCGGGTAAAAATAGTTCTGGTGGAGCACAATTACGAGCTATGCACGGGAAAACCAACCTTGTGCAGTTTGGAACTTCCCTCGAATATCACTTTTTTGGCATAAAAGAATTTAGGGATTTTGCCGTACTTTTTGCACCATACATCAGCTTGGGTGCTCATTATGTAATTTATGACCCATCAGCTTATTCGGAGCTTGGGCCCTTAGACAATGAAAAGGTTTTATTTCCAACCTTTGTAGGAGGAATTGATATGGAAAGTAATAATACTTTTGCCATCGTGGGTAGTGCAGGTTTACGCTACCGGTTGGGGAGAAATAATGACTTAATGATTGAAGGTCGCTGGCAGTATTATGATTCAGATTTTATTGATGGACTGGATGTACAGGGCCCCCAAAATAAATTTAACGATTTTGTTTTCTGGTTCAACCTAGGCTATATTTATTACCTAAATTTTTAAAAAATCGGGGCATCTTTAGATTGAATGATCTTTCCTCCTCTTCTTAAAATATCAATTTTCACTTTTTCGAAATTTTTTTCGTCTATGGGCCTGGTAGCATCTTCAATTAGAAAAACCTCAAATCCTTCCGCTAAAGCATCTTTTACCGAGTAGTAAACACAGTAATCCCCGGCCAAACCCGTAAAATACAATTGTGAAGCTCCTTTATCTTTTAAATACCCGCTTAAACCGGTTGATTTTAGATGGGCGTTATCATAAAATCCGCTGTAACTGTCAATTTTAGGACTAGTTCCTTTTCTGAAAATACTTTCAATTCTGTCCGTTTTAAGCTCGGGATGAAATTGTGCTCCTTCAGAATCCTGAATACAATGCTCTGGCCAGAGAATTTGATCAAGACCATTAATTTTAATCGTTTCAAATTCTGAAGCACCGTGGGAAGTTGCAAAACTAGCATGTCCTTTTGGATGCCAATCCTGCGTTGAAACTACCAGTTCAAATTTAGGTTGTAGACCATTTATTACAGGCAGTACCTCATCGCCCGCAGGCACCGGTAACTTACCGCCTGGCATAAAATCATTTTGTACGTCTATGATGATTAATGTATTCATTTTAATCGTTTTTTTATATCAGTAATCAAATGATCCCGCCCGTTCTGAAGCGTTTGGCTTATACCAATTTTATAAATATGTGGATTATTAAATCGTTTATATTCGATAGGAAGCTGTGCCAAACGTTCCATGCTGTAATTAGCAATTTCTGCCAAACTTCGTAAAGGGATGGTAATTTTACCATTCATCATTACAGGCTTTAAAAGAGGTTCTTGCTCAAAGGTATTTAAGCGCATAGATTTATAGGGCTCAAAGGGATGGAACATTTCCTCTATTCTATTTTCATGATACAAACCAATTGCATCTGCCCCCACACATTTCCCGTCTTTTGTTTTGATCCTAAAAACCTGTTTTTTATGCGGAAGTGTTACCTTAACAATGCTTTCTGAAATTTTTATTCTTGGTTTGCCTGCACTAAAAGATAGTTTGTATACGCCATCAAGAGCAGCATCGGGATTGCCCGTAACCAGATTGGTTCCCACTCCAAAAATATCTATGGGAGCCTGTTGCTCTAGTAAACTTTTTATAACAAATTCATCAAGTTGATTGGATGCAGCAATTTTTACATAATGTAAGCCGGCTTCATCAAGCATTTTTCTGCTCTCTTTAGCCAGGTAGGACAAATCTCCACTGTCCAGCCTTATCGCCAGTAATTTTTTGCCCTTAGATTCCATCTCCCTGGCTATAAGAATAGCATTGGGAATTCCACTTTTCAGGGTGTTGTAAGTATCCACGAGCAATACACAATTCTCTGCACTTGCCTGGGCAAAACTTCGGAAAGCATCAATTTCATTATCAAAACTCTGAACAAAGGAATGCGCCATAGTTCCAGATACAGGTATTCCAAAATCCTTACCCGCTATAACATTACTTGTTCCATTAAAACCCCCAATCATTGCAGCACGGGATGCATAATAACCTCCCAAAGCCTGCGCCCTTCTTAAACCGAAATCCAATAAGGTAGCATCTCCTGCAACCAGTCTTATCCTACTTGCTTTCGTAGCAATTAAGGTTTGAAAATTAAGCAGGTTCAATAAGATAGTTTCTATAATCTGGGCCTCAATAAGTGTTGCTTCCACCTGAAGAATTGGCCTGTTGGGAAACACAAGATCACCTTCCATACAGGAATTGATATTACCGGTAAACCTGAAATCTTTTAAAAATTCTAAAAAATCTTTTTCAAAGCCCTGTTCCTGGAGATATTCCAGATCTGATGGTGAAAATTTTAATTCTGAGATAATTTTTAAAAAATCCTCAAGACCGGCAAAAACTGCATACCCACCCTGAAAAGGAAGATCCCGAAAATAATAGTCGAATATCGCCCTATGGTTTTTTTGATTGCTTTTAAAATAAACCTGGGCCATTGCCAGTTGGTACTGATCTGTATACATGGCGGAAATTTTCAGCATTTCGGAGGTATAAAGTTTGGGCTAAAAAATAAAATTACAATTTTTTAGCATTGAATTTAAAGTCTTAATCGATACTTATTTTAATAAATGAAAAAACCTCCTAATTGTAGGAGGCCTTTAAGGTATATCTATTCTTTATACAATTTTAATAGGAAAAATTTACTCATTCTTATCATCGGTAATGGATATCTGATAAAGACCATTTTCAGTCGGAAGCAATTTTTCGCTGGTAAGCTCGATGGAATTATCACCTTTAATCCAGGGAATTTCTTCAGAATTATTGGTTAGCGCATTAGACTTCTATTTCCTTTTGAAGCTGGCATTGTATTCCCCAATTAAATTCATGATCGCATTAATCAGATCCTTAATTTCGAGTAATAAGTTGAAATAAAGCGTTGTATTCTTAGGACTTGATTCTTCAGTTCTGGTTCTGGCCACCTGCTTTTCAATTTTTCTGGAAAGAATTTCCAGGGATCTCTCTTTGGTCGCCACTACCGAATCAATTTTGTGAAAACTTTTATCTTTAAAGATATTTTCTACATTGTTCAGCATCACATGAAGTTCTTTTTCAATTTCACGTAAATCGTTGATTTGGTTAAATCTTAAGGGCTTATGATTATTGTTCACGTGCTTATAACTCTTCTTTGAAATATATTCCAAAGACTGGGCGACATCTGTCAAATAACCAAGAATGGTGATATAAAAACTGCTTCCCCGCACACTTTTCTCGTCCAACTTTTTAATGAAAAAGAAAATGCTATCGCGTAAATCTTCAATCTCTGCATCCAGTTTGGCGATACCTTTTTTGCTCTTTTTGAGTTTATTTTTATCCTGGGCGGCCAAACCATTAAAAACATCGGTTAAGATTTTATTCGATCTTGAAACAACGTTGGAAACATTATCTGCACTTTCCCCAATAATTCCCTGAACTGTTTTGCTTTCCGACTTTTTGAGCCCGGTAGGCTTCAGTTTTTCCGAATTTTTCTTTTTATGAGAAATATAGTTTCTTACAAGAAGGCCTATTGCTACAATCAATAATATAGCGATCGCGGCTCCTCTTCCGAGGAAAATAAGGTAGGTAAGCGTTCCTGCCGCAACAAAAGCAATAAATGCCGTGAAGAACCATCCGCCAATTACATTTAAAACACCCGCAACGCGATACACCGCACTTTCCCTACCCCAGGCCCTATCAGCTAAAGAAGTTCCCATCGCCACCATAAAAGTCACATAGGTAGTGGATAACGGAAGTTTATAAGAGGTCGCTATAGAAATTAGGACTCCGGCAACAGTAAGGTTAATTGCCGCCCTGATCATATCAAAAGCAGGCTTATCTTCTTCTTTCATCTCTGAAAAGTCTTCTTCAGATTTTAAGAATTTTTTCCCTATGCCCGCTCTGGTTGATTTTGGAAGCAAACTTTTTATTCCATCAGCAAGTTTCGTGCTTCCGGCAACAATAGTCCTGGAAAGTAAATTAGGCTGAAATTTTTCCGAGCCATGACCTTGTCTGGAAAGACCAATTTCAGTATCAGCCACACTTCTTGCTTTCTTGGAAAACCATAAGGTTAACACCATAATCCCTCCTGAAATAAATAGAAGAATGGGTTCTGCCGGAACTTTTTCCTCTAAAACTTCCATTGAAAACAGTGAAGGTGCAATTCCCGATGCAGACCATGCTTCATACGAATGGTACGCAGCCATAGGCACCCCAATGAAGTTCACCAGGTCATTTCCTGAGAACGCGAGTGCCAAACCAAAAGTTCCCACCGCGATCACAAAAAGCAGAATGCTTTTCTTAAATATTTTAGTGAATAAGAAGGAAAATAATGTCCAAAAAATAAAGCTGACCCCAAGTACTAAATAAACCTGATTGGAGAGCACATCTTTAAAATTATCGTAATAAGGTGTTCCTTTTAAACCTTTAAAGAAGATGAAATATCCGATGGCCGTTAGACAAACTCCACCGAAAATAGCTCCAAAAGTCTTCATTTTCTTTTCATATTCAAAAGAGAATACAATTCTGGAAAGCGCCTGCACCAGCGCTCCAATCGTAAATGCGATGACTACGGAGAGGAAAATTCCCGTTATAATTTCAATCGCCTTTTCATTATTAATATATCTGGCAATATCTAAAATAGTTTCATTATCAGATTCGGTGACTTTTATAATTGCCATCACCACCGCGGCTCCCAATAATTCAAATACAATAGATACCGTAGTAGAAGTTGGCATCCCCAGCGTATTGAAAAAATCAAGCAGGAGAATATCGGTGATCATGACGGCCATGAAGATGATCATGATTTCATCAAAGAAAAATTCGCCAGGAACAAAAATTCCTTTTCTGGCAACTTCCATCATTCCATTTGAAGAAACCGCGCCAAGGAATATTCCCAAACTGGCTACGATCATGATCGTTTTAAAGGAAATCGCCTTGGAGCCAATAGCAGAATTCAGGAAATTCACTGCATCGTTGCTCACACCTACCACCAAATCGGCAATCGCAAGAACGACAAGGGCCACCAACATTAATAAATAAATATTTTCCATATTTGTCTAATTTAATATCTACGGAATTTTACCAATTTTCTTCCGAAGTTTTTATTTTTAAAAATGCAATTCAAAACCTGAGGTCCAGTAAATATTATTGGCAACCCCATTCTTTGTTGCATAATTGATATCTGATTGAATTTTTAATTTATGCCCAACTATATATTTATTCACCCCAATGGTATACATCTTCTCATCCAGCTTTTCTGAAATTTCCTCATAATCGTTTGATGTAAACCTTCCTGCGATCTCCCAGTTATTTTGAAAAAGATATCCCGCCTGGACATTAAAAGCCTTTCCGGTTAAAACAATATCCCCTGAAGTATTATCAGTCTCGCCCTGAATTAAAGCCACGGGAGCATCGGCATTTCTATCGGCATATTCCGCAAACATAGAGAATCCCTGATATTTAAACATCGCATCCACGAAAACTGTGGTAATATTTGTCATATATAATTCACCGTTGTCCAAAAACATATAGGATCCCAAATTACTTCGGGTCTTTACAGCATCATCATTATAATCATAGGTGACGCCAAGCATTAATTTTGGATCTTCCTGTCTTTCCAGATCAGACTCGACATATTCTGCATCATTCTCAAATGCGCCTAAAGGTAAAAATTCAACCCTACCGGTATATTCAAGTCCGCCAAGATTTCCTTCAGTCACATTTCTTCCTTCCCCCTGGGAAATAGCAATTTTTTCTCTCATGATAAAGGTATCCCCTAATTGATCAAAATGGTGCAATTGCAATCCAACATCCCTGTCCAGGTTGAAACTTGCATTCAAAATTGAACGATCTGTCAATTGTAAATTAGCTGAAGAGATCACTCTTTCGATATTTCCAGGCAATTTTGCCTGACCGGCTAATAAAAGAAAATTCTCATGAAAATTCCAGGTAATAAATGCATCTAAAATTATTCTTGGGGAATTTCTATTAAACTGATTGGCTCCCGCAATATCCCTGTTTGCTATACCTAATTCAATTTTATAATGAAGTTTCGGTGAGTAGGCGAAGCCATCAAACTTTAATCTGGCGCGTCTAATTAAGAAGGATTGATTGATATCTTCGAACTTTTCCCCGTTATAATCCCAATTCGAAATGGACCTAAACTGAATTCTTGGCGCAAATTTCACGCTGAAAGAACTGTCTTTAGTAGTATAATTAAGAATCCCTTTTCCAAATTTTGAATCCCCGAGTTCCTGTGCATAAAAAGTATTGGCGATAAAACACACTAAGAGAGTAACTAATATCCTTCTCATAATTTATCATTAAGCTTTTGTCGGGGACAAAGAAACAAATCAAAGATTAACTTAATGTTTCCTACGGGTTAAGGAAATAATTTTATTTAAGTATTTTTGAAAAAAAATAGGGCCACCAATTGGCAGCCCTTCACACTAAGATCAAGTCGACAAAAACTTAATGATCTATATAGTGCGCGTCGTTAAACATTACAAATTAAACCCAGGTGTTTAAAGTTATCGTGAAGCCTATATTAAATTAAAATTAATAATGGAAGGTAGCTGGTAGGGTAAGGAAGAATAGAAAAGAAGAAAAACAATCCAATCCTTTGCCTTACCAGTAAATTTTCTGGAAGCCGCTTTTTTATGAAAATCCATGCGAACTTCAAAATTCGAAGTAGAACCAATATAAAAGCGAGATAATGTTTCCGAAAATAAAATATACGTGTAGAACATCTTCTATTCCAACTTTAATACAAAAAAACCACTGTTTTCACAGTGGTTTTTTTTGCTCCCCCTCTTGGGCTCGAACCAAGGACCCTTTGATTAACAGTCAAATGCTCTAACCAACTGAGCTAAGGAGGAAGGTTTGCTTTAAAAGCGGTTGCAAATATAAATCAATTTTTAAACGCTGTCAAAAGATTTTTTCAGTTTTTTGAGAAAAATTTTCTTTGCCTTTTCTATTCAAACAACCAGCGGTAAATATCATTCCCATTTGCATAAAGGACCAGGGCGATAAGGATAAAGAAACCAACCATTTGCGCGATCTCCATAAACTTGTCATTCGGTTTTCTACCGGTGACCATTTCGTATAAAAGGAACATCACATGCCCCCCGTCCAACGCAGGAATAGGTAAAATATTCATAAAAGCCAGGATTATGGAAAGCAAGGCTGTGGTTGCCCAGAATCCCTGCCAGTTCCAGGCATCTGGAAATAAGCCTCCAATAGCTCCAAAACCTCCAAGCTGGGAAGCTCCCTTTTTAGTGAACACGTATTTGAACTGATAGACATAATCCCTAAGCGTCCAGTAGCCAAAATCAAAACCTTTTTTAATACTTTGACCTAAAGTATAGGATTTACGCTGGATCTCTATTTCTGATACCGGGTAAATTCCAAGTTTCCCATCTAAATCTGGAGTAACCGCAGTACTTAAGATCTTACCATCCCTTTTATAAACAACTTCAACTTCTTTTTCTTTTGATTCAGTTGCAATGGGTCCCAGTTCATGCCAGTAGCCAATTTCAATGTTATTAATAGAAATAATACTATCTCCTTTTTTCAAACCGGCCTTTTCCGCGGCCATTCCGGCAACAACAGTATCTAAAACCGGGGCATTCAATGGCACAAAAGGCTGCATGATCCCGTCTTCAAACATTTTTACTCCAATTTCATCTGGAATTTTGATAGTTTCTTCACTTCCATCTTGGTGCAAAACCCTAATATTCTGCACATCTCTCATAAAAAGATACTTGTTGATATCCAGACTGTTCTCAAACTCTTTTCCATTCACGGAAAGGATACGATCTCCATCCTGAAAACCATATTCTTTAAAATTATCGGTGATCGCAAAACCATTGGGCATTTCATCCGGGCCAACATAAGCGGTTCCCCAAACGAACATGATCATCATATAAATAAGAAATCCAAGAACAAGATTTACCGTCACCCCACCCAGCATAATAATCAAACGCTGCCATGCCGGCTTGCTGCGAAATTCCCAGGGCTGGGGAGGCAAAGCCATTTGCTCCTTATCCATACTTTCATCGATCATCCCGGCGATCTTCACATAACCTCCAAGCGGAAGCCAACCCAGACCATATTCGGTTTCACCAATTTTTTTCTTAAAAAGGGCAAATTTCACATCGAAGAAAAGGAAGAATTTCTCAACTCTTGTCTTAAAAAGTTTTGCGGGTATATAGTGTCCTAACTCGTGAAGTACGATCAACAAAGAAAGGCTTAATAATAATTGAATGGTTTTTACTAAAAAAGGATCCATCAGCGTAGTTCAAATTTTAAATCGCACAAAAGTAAGTTTTTATATCCTCCTACAAAAGTTATCATCCATACATTAACTTGCAATTTTAACCGCATTTATTCGTCAAATAAATTGCACACGAATACCTTTGTAAAAAATTTCAGGATATGCTTAAGTTTTTCGCACGATATAAAACCTTTGCCGTTATCTTCTTTATTTTATCGGCCATTATTGTATTTGCGATTTATACACTCCTCAAACCTCAAAAACGTCTTCCTGTTTATCAACCCGATATGGTGAATGCTGAATTAGTTGATTCTACAGTTCAATTTGTGCGAAAATATCATAAGATTGGAAATTTTCAGCTAATAAATCAAAACGGAGATACGATTACTCAAAATGATTACAAGGATAAAATCTATGTGGCCGATTTCTTCTTTACGACCTGTCTTACCATTTGCCCGATAATGACAGATCATATGGTTCAAATTCAGGAAAAAATTAAAAACGATCCAGATGTTTTACTTCTTTCACATACCGTTTTTCCAGTAACCGACAGTGTCCCGGTCCTTAAAAAATATGCTGAAGATAAAGGTGTTATCGATAAAAAATGGAATTTAGTCACCGGCGATAAAAAGCAAATTTATGACCTAGCCCGTAAATCCTATCTCGCTACGAAATCTACAGGTGATGGCGGAAAATATGATATGATCCATACCGAAAATTTCATACTTGTGGATAAGAAAAACCAGATACGCGGTTTTTATGATGGAACCAATCCCGAAGCGATCAATCAATTAATGGAAGATATCAGGATTTTAAAAGCTGAAGAGCATTAAAATAGATTTTAGGCCATTCACTTTTCTATTGGTTCAATTTCCCTTACTTTTGCCTTGTTTAAAATCAATCTAAATAAAGTGAAGGTAACAGTTGCTAATCTTAGAAGGGGCCAGCGAGGGATCATCAAAGAATTTTCTGCAGATATGGTGCCCCTAAAATTGCTTGAAATGGGTTGCCTTCCCGGGAACGAAGTAGAGCTTGTGCAAACTGCACCTTTTAAGGATCCAATGTACCTGAATATCAATGGAAGCCATTTGGCTATACGCAAGGAAACTGCGCTTCTTATTGAAATTGAAATAATAAAATAATATGGGTAAGCAAATTAATGTATCATTAATTGGAAACCCCAATACCGGAAAAACTTCTGTTTTTAACCAGCTTACCGGTCTAAATCAAAAAGTTGGGAATTATCCAGGTATCACTGTAGAAAAGAAGGAAGGCATTTGTAAGCTTCCCCGGGGCCTTAAAGCTCATATACTTGATCTTCCCGGAACCTATAGTTTAAATGCCTCTTCCTTTGATGAGAATGTGGTCATTGAGCTGCTTCTCAATAAAAATGACAAAGATTTTCCAGATGTTGCCGTAGTGGTGAGTGATGTGGAAAATCTAAAAAGAAACCTGCTCCTTTTTACACAAATTAAAGACCTTGGAATTCCCACCATTTTGGTTATCAATATGGCTGATAGGATGGTGAGAAAAGGAATAAGTCTTGAAATCCCACTTCTGGAAGAAAGATTAAAAACTAAAATCGCATTGGTTAGCGCCAGAAAGAATCAGGGAATTGAGGAGCTAAAAGAATTGATCATCAATTATAGAAATCTCCCGGTAGATGCCTGTGTAAATGCTTCAGTGATCGATCCCGAATATTTTGACAACCTTCGAAAAACCTTTCCAAACCAGTCTTTATATAAATTATGGCTGGTGATCACCCAGGATGTTAATTTTGGAAATGTTCGCAGGAACGAATTGCACAAAAATTCAGATTTTCATACCAAATCCATTAGTGATCTAAAGCGTTTACAGCAAAAGGAAACTATTTTAAGGTATCAGTTTATCAATGGTACTTTACGTGAAGGGATGAGCGTTGATGAAAATGCCGCAACCGATTTGCGTTCGCGCCTGGATAGGGTTCTTACCCATAAAGTATGGGGCTATATTATTTTCTTCGGAATTTTACTCCTAATATTTCAGGCGATCTATAGCTGGTCATCCTATCCCATGGATCTTATCGACTCTGCCTTTGCTTCCCTTTCTGAATGGACAAAAAATACTCTACCATCCGGCTCTTTTACAAATCTAATTGCTGAAGGTATCATTCCGGGACTTGGTGGAATTGTAATTTTTATTCCGCAGATCGCATTTTTATTCCTGTTTATTTCCATTTTGGAAGAATCGGGATATATGAGTCGAGTAGTTTTTTTAATGGACAGGAGCATGCGCCGCTTTGGTTTAAGCGGTAAAAGTGTGGTGCCTTTGGTATCGGGAACAGCCTGTGCGATCCCGGCAGTAATGGCTTCAAGGAATATTGAAAACTGGAAAGAACGGCTAATCACCATTCTGGTGGTTCCTTTTACCACCTGTTCGGCAAGATTACCGGTTTACCTCATCATTATCGCACTGGTAATCCCGGATGAAAGCTTTCTTTTTTTTAATTATCAGGGTCTTACATTGATGATCCTTTACCTTTTAGGATTTGGAATGGCCATCTTTTCCGCATGGATTTTAAATAAAATTTTAAAGTCTAAGACCAAGAGTTATTTCGTGATTGAAATGCCAAATTATAAACTTCCCATGTTGAAAAATGTTGGAATTAATGTAGTTGAAAAAACCAAAAGTTTTGTTTTTGGGGCAGGGAAAATCATTTTAGCCATTTCAGTAATTCTGTGGGTCTTGGCTAGTTATGGTCCCGGCGAAGAATTTAATAATGCCGAAGCTGTTGTACAGGAACAATATGAGAACAATAGCATAGATTCTTCCGAAGATATTGATGAAGCAATCGCCAGTTATAAGTTGAAGCACAGTTATATTGGGATTATGGGTAAAGCCATTGAACCTGCGGTTGCACCACTGGGATATGACTGGAAAATTGGGATAGCTATTATCTCTTCATTTGCGGCACGGGAGGTTTTTGTTGGAACTTTGGCCACAATTTATAGTGTGGGAAGCGACGAAGAAGAAACCATAAAAAATAGGATGGCGGCAGAAGTCAATCCAATTCTTGGCGGACCATTATTCACCTTCGCCAGTGGCGTAAGTTTACTTTTATTTTATGCGTTTGCCATGCAATGTATGAGTACACTTGCCATTGTTAAACGGGAAACAAATACCTGGAAATGGCCTGTTTTGCAATTGGTGGTGATGAGCGGATTTGCATATATAGTGGCTTTAATAGCATTTCAGATTTTAAAATAGTAAGGAGCTTAGAATTTAAACGACCTAAAAAACATGGAACTTTTACAGGAAATACTGGTTTTTATCACATTCGCAATCGCATTGGGGTACCTCATCACCAAATTCGTCTGGAAACCTGCTTTTCTTAGCGGGAATAAAAAATCCAAGGCTTGTGGCGAAGATGGTTGCGGTTGCCATTAATCTGGATAAAGCTTTTCTGAAATACTCAAATTCACTCTATATTCTTCAGGCTTTATTTTCCTATCTATATGAGGATAGGGCTCCACCAGCATTTTTGAAATTTTCAGATCTCTTAATCCGAAAAGAGCGGCCAGGGAATTATTTCCTTTATTAATAATCATTTCACCACTTGAAATTCCATCCTCGAAAATTTCTACGAGTACTTCAACTTCGCCTGCCCAGATGCAGGTAACACCTTTAGGACATCTTGAATCGGATATTATTTTTTTGAATTTGAAGGATTTATTGCCAAATATCAGTGCTTCACCTAAACAAAGCTCTGCACTATGAATAATATAGGTTGGCACATCCTTTTCAACTTTGGTTGAATCCTGTGCGGTTAATAAAGCAGAACATAGCATTAGCAATAAAACAATAAGTGGTTTCATAATACAAATTTGAAAGACTATCAGCAGAAAATTCCCGATTTCAATTCTAATATGTAGGTCCGCCTGGGTCTGTCGAAGGCTTTTTATATGTGCTTCGACAGGCTCAGCAAAACGATATTTAAGAAATTAGAACGATAACAGATCTTTTATATAAAGACGACAGAAAAATGTGAGCGTTGCAAGAATCTATCCAAGACCAACGTCTAAAGTCATCATAATGATGAATCCGCCAATAAATCCCAGAGTGGAAATATCTGTGAAATTTCCCTGCTGAGATTCAGGAACCACCTCCTCTACCACAACAAAGATCATGGCTCCAGCAGCAAAACATAAGGCATAAGGTAAGATTGGCTGAAAGGTCAATACCGCCCAGGCACCCAGTACCGCTGCAATAGGCTCTACAATAGCCGACATTTGCCCAAAATTAAAACTTTTCCATCTACTCAAACCCTGTCTTCTTAAAGGCATCGCCACAGCAAAACCTTCCGGGAAATTCTGGAGTCCAATTCCAATGGCCAATGCTACCGCACCTCCGATAGATGCACCTTCAAAACCGGCGGCTACACCACCAAATAAAACCCCTACCGCTAATCCTTCAGGTATATTATGTAAAGTGATCGCAAGGGTCAATAATACAGATTTGTGCCAGGGGGTTTTGATTCCTTCCTTATCTTCCATCTTAAAATTCACATGTAAATGCGGTAGAACCTTGTCAAGTGCAAATATAAACAGCGCTCCAAGTGAAAATCCCACAACCGCCGGGATCACTTTTTCAAAACCTTCTCCCGGGCTCATTTCAATTCCCGGGGCAAGTAAGCTCCAAAAACTTGCTGCGACCATAACGCCACCGGTAAAACCAAGCATCCCATCAAAAAGGCCGCGATTCATTCCTTTAAATAAAAATACCAGGGATGCGCCCAGGGCGGTTAGACCCCAGGTAAATAATGTTGCCAGAAAAGCGGCAAAAACCGGATCAAGCCCTTCAAAATAGGAAATAATAGAATCCATTTTTAATTAGTTTTTATATATAAATTAGTTGATATCACGTGTGAAATATTATGGGTAACCTCATCAATTTTAATTTGCATGGACTTATCGAAATCTTCTTTTTCCAATACCTCAATCTGCCGGCCTAAAGAAATCCTGTTTTTATCCAGATATTGGAGAAATTCTACGGAAGAATCTTTTACTCCCACACAAATTCCCTTATCTCCAGGTTTTAATTCTGCTAATAACTGATGATTTGCTACTGAAAAATTTCCATTAGCATCAGGAATGGGATCGCCATGTGGATCACGTTTTGGGTAGTTTAGAAATTTGTCCAGTTCGTTGGTAAGCTTTTCAGATTTTATATGCTCCAATTGTTCGGCAACTTCGTGCACCTCATCCCAGGAAAAATTAAGTTTTTCAACTAAAAAAACTTCCCATAGCCTATGTTTTCTAACAATTTCAACTGCGGCCGATTTCCCTTCTTCACTTAGTTTTACTCCCTGGTATTTCTTATAATTTACCAGCTCCTTTTCCGCAAGTTTCTTCACCATATCTGTTACCGATGATGGCTTGGTTTGCATTTCTTCGGCTAGGGCATTGGTACTTACGCCACTTTTATACGCAGTTTCAAGATGAAAAATAGCTTTCAGGTAGTTTTCTTCAGATAAGCTGAACATAGATTAAATTTTATTTCGTCAAAAATACATTTTTAATTCTATAAATCAATTTTTTAGGTAAGGCTAAATTTATTTTATACCTTTGTAAAAAATAATTTTAATGAAGAATCTAATACGTATCGTATTTAGTTTTGTTCTTACTACGGCAGGAGCGCAAAATATTGAGGTTTCCGGTACGGTTACCGAAGAGGAAAGACCCATTCCTTTTGCCAATATTTATATATCAAATACCAATCAGGGAACCAGCGCAGACATGAGAGGAAATTTTACCATCTCTTTAAAACCTGAAAATTTAGAACTTACCATTCAGGCTATTGGCTTTAAGACACGTAGAATTAGTATAGATCCTAGAGTCTATAAGGAGAAAAATCTGACTATTAAAATGCAGGAAGATGCTTTGGGCCTGGATGAGATTGTAATAAGTGCCACGAGAAACCGGATAAACCTAAAAGATTCTCCGGTTATTGTAAATGTGCTTAGTTCAAAATTATTCAATGCCACTCAGTCTACAACGGTTGCCGAAACTTTAAATTTTCAACCGGGTGTTCGGGTTGAGACGAACTGCCAGAATTGTGGTTTTACCCAGGTAAGGTTAAATGGCCTGGACGGAAGCTATACACAGATCTTGATAAATAGCCGGGCAGTTTTTAGCGCGCTTAATAGCGTATATGGTTTGGAACAAATTCCAACTTCAATTCTGGATCGTGTTGAAGTCGTGCGCAGTGGGGGATCAGCCTTATTTGGTTCAAATGCTATTGCCGGTACGGTAAATATTATCACTAAAGAACCTGTTCTAAATACATGGAATATCGCTTCGAACATTTCTTTGATAGATGGAGAAATCCCTGACAGAACCCTGAATTTTGCCGGTTCTGTAGTAACCGAAGATTTGAATAGCGGTGTTACGATTTATGGGATGAACCGGGATCGTGCAGCCTACGATGCAAATGGTGACGGATTTACTGAAATCACCGAATTGACCAACAATACCCTTGGTGCAAAGGCATTTTTTAAACCTGACGAAACAAGTAAATTAACATTAGACCTTACCGCGCTAAAAGAATACCGAAGGGGCGGTGATCGCCTGGACCTGGCTCCACACTTAACCGATATCACTGAACAATTAGACCACAATACTATTATTGGTGGGCTTACCTATGATTTCTCGAATGCCGATATGAGCAATAATTATTCGGTGTATGTTTCGGGACAACATACCGATAGAAAGAGTTTTTATGGTGGCCTTGGTGGTGGACGTACCGCACAGGATAGCCTGGCAGCCTCCAACGCTTACGGAAATACGAGTGATCTTGCCCTTTTAGGCGGATTTCAGTTTACCCATAATTTCAAAAATAACGATGTACTTACCACCGGATTAGAATATAACCGCAGCCGTACCGAAGATGCCATTGCCGGCTATAAAAGATTTATAGATCAGGAAGTGAATTCTTATGCTGCCTTTGGTCAATATGAATGGAAACCGGTAGAAAATTTTACCGCACTTGTGGGAGCAAGACTGGATCATGTGGATATTCTAGGGGAATATGCTGTTGAAAATGTAGAACGAAAATCTGAAATTAACCAGACAGTTTTAAGTCCCAGGTTAACCATTCTTTATGATATTACTGAAGAATTGCAGTTTAGGGGTGGATACGCAAGGGGATTCCGGGCGCCACAGGCTTTTAATGAAGACCTTCATATTTCATCGGTAGGCGGGGAACCGCAATTTGTGATACTATCAAATGATCTTGAAACCGAGTATTCCAATGCCTATACCGCATCCTTCAATTATTCAAAAAGCATCAATAAGTTGCAAACCGACTTTTTACTGGAAGGTTTCTATACCGAACTGCAAAATCCTTTTTCAACGGTAAGTACAGGGGCAAGCCTGCCCAACGGTTCCATTCTAAAGGAAGTTAGGAATGGTAGTGGGGCCTACGTAACCGGAACCAATTTTGAAATAGGGGTTTCACCATCTTCAGATTTGACATTTCAACTGGGGGGCACCTACCAAAGATCGATTTACAAAGAAGATCAGGTATTATATGAAGCAACAACAGATTCAGAAACTGAAGGGGATGTAATCATCTCAAAATTTGTAAGAAATCCTGATTTCTATGGGTATTTCAATGTAAACACTTCTCCATTTGAAGGCTTCGCTTTAGACTTTACCGGGACTTATACCGGGGAAATGACCATTCCAAGGGTTATAAATACAAATGGTTTCTTAGACCTGAGGGAATCACCTTCATTTTTTGATGCCAATATAAAATTAAGTCAGCATATAGACATTACAGAGAACTTTCATGTTAATCTAAGTACGGGTGTCCAGAATGTGTTCAATGCTTATCAGGATGATTTTGATACCGGCCCTACGCGGGATTCAGATTACATCTATGGACCATCCAGGCCCCGTACTTTTTTCTTCGGAATCAAATTTGGAAACCTCCACGATTAATATTTAGAATATGAAAAAGTTATTTTTAATACTATTGGTTTTCGCCCTTCAGCCCATAAAAGCGCAACACGCTGAAATAAATTGGATAGGTTTTGAAGACTTAGAAGATTCTTTAAAAGTCAAAACCAAGCCTGTAGTGCTTTATTTCTATACAGACTGGTGTGTTTACTGTAAAAAAATGGATAAGAATGCTTTCAGGGACCCGGAAATTGTTTCTAAAGTGAACCAGGATTTTTATGCGGTTAAAATGAATGCTGAAAGCACCGAACCTGTTGAATTTGAAGGACAAACTTTTACCAATGAACAGGCAAAAGTAAAACGAAATGGAGTGCACCAGATTCCACAAATACTCGCCACGCGAGAGGACAGGCCCATCTCATTCCCTGTTGTGATGGTGCTGGATGAAAATTTCAGGGTTAAAAGAAGAAGTTTTGAATATCTCACTTCTGAAAAATTAAAAATATTAATAAAAGACTAGCAAGAGATCTTTTTGATCTACGGTTTTTTCATAGCTAGTCTTGTTTGGAAGGCCTCTCGGTATTTTATCGGGAGGTTTTTTTACATCCCTCTTTCTTTTTGAATGTTTTCATAGGCTTCCTGGACTTTGGTGAATTTCTCCTGAGCACCTTTTCTATAAGCTTCGTCCATATGGCCCAATTTATCGGGGTGATATTTTTTTGCCATTTTACGATAAGCTTTTTTTACATCCTCGTTCGAGGCCGTCTTTTCAATTTCCAGGATGGTATAAGAATAGTCAGCTTTCTTGAAAAACATCGCTTTGATGCTTTCAAAATCACGACCAGTGATTTGAAGGTAACCGGAAATTTCCTGAATGGCCCTGGCTTCAGCTTCACTTACGCGACCATCAGCTTTGGCAATTCCGAAGAGAAAATGAACAATTTGAAGCCTGGTTGGATATTTAGTCCGTGCAGCAAGATATCTTCCAATACGGCTAGCCGAAACCTGCCTGTTCTTAACGACTTCGTTAAAAGTCCTAAAAGTAGCATTCGCGCGTTCTTTCCCGTATGATTGCACAAAATATGCCCGCACATAATCAAGTTCGGTTTGGGATACCTGCCCATCAGCCTTGATCACAAGGGAACAAAGGGATAAAAGATTCAGTTCGAAATCTCCGGGAGAAACACTTGATTTTTGCTGGCCACCTATGGAGTTTAAAAATCCACCGGAAGATCGTATATAATTATCCACTAGGGTTCCGACTATAAATCCTAAAATGGCTCCGGGGAATCTAAAATACATATAACCCAGAAACGTTAACAACCATTTAATCATGGGGCAATTTTCTTTGTTGGCTAAGATAGTATTTTCGGTATTTAATCAGCAAACACTTCATTTCAAATAAATATCCTTTAATAAATTACACCTATGTGTTCATAGTAAATGGAAATATGCAGGCTGAAGTTTATTTGGTATCTTTGTACCTTTAAATTGTTTAATAAAAATATAGATATATGTATCCAGCAGAATTAGTAAAACCAATGAGAGAGGATTTGACCAAGCTTGGTTTTGAAGAATTACACACGGTTGAAGATGTTGATAAGGCTATGGAAACTAAAGGGACTACTTTAGTGGTGGTAAATTCGGTTTGTGGATGTGCTGCTGCCAATGCCCGTCCGGGAGCCAGAATGTCTTTACAAAATGCAAAAAAACCTGATAATTTATATACCGTTTTCGCAGGTGTAGATGGCGAAGCAACAGATAAGGCCAGAAGTTACATGGTTCCTTTCCCTCCTTCTTCCCCTTCTATGGCACTTTATAAAGACGGGGAGTTAGTGCATATGTTAGAGCGTCACCATATTGAAGGTCGCCCTGCAGAAATGATCGCAGAAAATCTTATTGGAGCTTATAACGAATTTTGTTAATAAGCCTTCCAAATATGATAAAAGCCGGCCTCGAGTCGGCTTTTTTATTTGGGTTTTTTAAAATCCCTATTTTTGTATTTTTGGTTTTATGAAAAAAATACTTTCCTACCCGCTATCGGTAGTTTTTATTTTTCTTTTTTTTCTTACACTTGTGATATTTCACCCTATCCAGATACTTTGTCTAAAATTGGGTGGATATAGCGCCCATAAGCGTAGCGTAGATATTCTCAATTTATGCCTGATGCGTTGCCTAAACGTGTTGGGAACAAGCTTTCACCTGGAAAATAATTTTGATCTTCCTAAGGATAAAACCTGCATTTTTGTAGCCAATCATCAGGGGATGTATGACATTCCTCCTTTAGTTTGGTTTTTTAGAAAGCATCATGCGAAATTCGTAAGTAAAAAAGAACTGGGAAAGGGTATCCCCAGTGTTAGCTATAACTTAAGACATAATGGATCGGTTTTAATAGACAGAAAAAATCGTCGGGAATCTCTCGTGAAAATGAGCAATTTTGCTGATTATCTTAAAAAAACCAAACATTCTGCCGTGATCTTTCCTGAAGGAACAAGAAGCCGGAATGGCCAACCTAAAAAATTTCAGGTTAATGGGATGATGGTTCTCTTCAAAAAACTTCCTGATGCAGTAGTGGTTCCTATTACGATAAACAATTCCTGGAAATTATTCAAACATGGAAATTTCCCCATAGAATTGGGTGTTCCTGTAACTTTTAAAATTCATCAGCCTATTCCAGTTTCTTCTAATGATGCTCAAAGTTTAGCTGCTGAAGTGGAAAGAATTATTATTGCTGATATCATTTAGATGACTGAAAAAGATCTTTCTCTGGTAAAAAATACTACCAGTTTCGTTAAAAAAACACTCTCCAATGCTGAAGGTGGACATGACTGGTTTCATATAGAACGGGTTCTGAATAACGCCAAACTTATTGCCAAAAACGAACGTGCAGATATGCTTGTAGTGATTCTTGGTGCTTTGCTTCATGATATTGCCGACTCTAAATTTCACCAGGGAGATGAAAGTGTAGGACCTGAAAAAGCCAGGGAATTTCTGAAAAGTGAACAAGCAGAACCAGAGGTGATTGATCATGTGATTAGGATTATAGAAAACATATCTTTTAAAGGCGGAAATGTGGAGCAGAAATTTAAATCGATCGAACTGAATATCGTTCAGGATGCCGACAGATTAGATGCTATTGGTGCCATTGGGATTGCCCGAACTTTCAATTATGGTGGTTTTAAAGGCCGCCCTCTTTATGATCCCGATATTCAGCCAAATTTACAAATGACTAAAGAGGAATATAAAAAATCGAATGCTCCCACTATCAATCATTTCTATGAAAAATTATTATTGCTGAAGAACCGCATGAACACGGAAAGCGGGCAGAAAATCGCAGCCGATAGACATTTGTTTATGGAAAATTTTCTCAATCAATTCTATGCGGAATGGAATGGTAACCGCTAATTAGTCAATAAAATAATAATGTATCTGCGGAACCTCTGAAAAATTTTCTAGCGTAGGAAATTGACATATTTTTAGAAGATCTAATAAGATGCTGAAACAAGTTCAGCATAACGGTAATTCTAAAAACCAGCATCACCCTGAACTGGTTTCAGGGTCTCTAATACGTACCAAATAAAAACGTCAATGGTAGCGAAGCGAAGCAGTCTCCATAATAGATTGCTTCACTGCGCCTGCCTACCGCAGGCAGGTTCGCAATGACAACCAGTAGGGAAACGTCCTCAGTTTCGGATTCGGGACCCGTAGGTGCAAAATCCGTTCAAAAGAATTGCTGTTTGAGCGAAGCGAGTTCAATTCTTTTAGGATTTAAACCGTTACGGGTGAACGAGAAATTGCAGACTAGATTTTTTGTTTCTTTTTCAGCAATGGAAAAAGAAAAGAATGAAATATGTTTCGACTGCGCTCGCGATGACGAATAAAACTAAAGACTAACTTAAATTGTCATCCCGAACGGAGAGAGGAATCTCATGATCAATTAGCACTAACTAATTTACCGAAATCCTGCTTGCACATTTCGACTCCGCTCAATGTGACTAAGCATTCGTTATTGCGGGACTCCTGAAAAAAGTTTATCCAGCGGAGAAAATTGACTTTTTTAGCATATCAAATGAGATGCTGAAACAAGTTACCATTGACGTATTTATTTGCGTACTGTAGACCCTGAACTGGTCTCTAATACCTAACCAAATTAAAAAGTTATTGCCAGGAAACGAAGTGACCGAAGCAATCCCATGTAAGAACAAACATTGCCACGCCTTGCTCGCGATGACTATCAGCATTATTTGATTTCCTGGCACTCCGGGCAAAAATAGGTGCTTCTTCCCCCAATTTTGATCATCTCAATCTTGCCTTTGCCGTTAGGACAGTCTGCTCCTTCAGATCTATGTGAGCGCAAATACGAGGTTGGAATTTTCTTTCCCTCCATTTTACTTTTGGTGACGGTTTCCAAAACTTCGATCATATTTTTATACATCGCTGAAAGATCATTTTTACCAAGATTTTCAGTTTTTGATTTTGGATGGATTCCACTTTGGAAAAGCATTTCATCCACATACAAATTGCCCAGGCCGGCGATAAAAGACTGATCCATTAAGGCAGATTTTACATTGCCTTTTTTCTTTTCGAATAATTTCTGAAAATCAGCTTTGCTTAAATTTGTAGCATGCGGACCAAGTTTTTGCTTCTTCTTGAAGTTTTCAATAGAATCAGTAAGAAAAAGTTTTCCGAATTTCCGCGGACATATAAATGAAAGTTTACCCCCATTTTCGAAAGTAAGCGTGAGTTGTGCATGTTTGTGGACCTCATCGTGTTTAAAATAATCCATCCGGCCAGTCATACCGAAATGAATAACCAGAAAACCTTTCTTCTTCAATTCAACGAGCAGGTATTTCCCAATTTGGCTAATAGATTCCAGTTGATTCTTCAGCAAAACTTCTTCAAAATATTTTTTTGCGGACTGAAATATTTTCGTTGCACCCGTCTCTACCTGAACAATTTGCTGATGCAAACTGGTGGAATCTATATATACTTTCTGATAGGCAACTTCTGGTAATTCCGGCATTTTTTTGTTTTTAAATTACTAAAAAAGTTTCATCTGTCCGTCCCTTTGTTGCTCAAAAAGGGAACAATTTAAAACCGGTTTTTCCCGATCCTTTAAATAAAGACCTCTGGCGATCTTAAATTGCTGCGCCACCTGATTGGCAAATTCTCCTTCTCCTTTCATTCTTACGCCATACCTGCTATCATTTAAACTTCCTCCATGAACACTTTCAATTTGATGCAAGACTTTGGCCGCGCGATCTGGCATGGCTTTTTGAATCCAATCGGTAAAAATCTGGCCTATCGCCCCATTAAGCCGAACGATGGTGTAACCTACTCCAAAAGCTCCTCTTTCTGCTATTTCCTTTACCAGGGGTAAGATCTCATGGCTGTTGATCGAGGGGATAATAGGGGCCATCATCACCCGCACCGGAATATTATTGTTAGTTAGGGTTTCCAGGGTTTGCAATCTCTTTTTAATGGTTGCGGTTCTTGGCTCCACGATTCTCCGCGTTTCTTCACTTAGACTTGTAATGGAAAGGTTCACCGTGATCAAATTATCTGCGGCTAGTTCTTTTATGATATCAAGATCTCGCAGGATAAGTGAATTTTTTGTGATTATTCCCGTGGGATGTTTAAATTTTAGGAAAGTTTTTAAAAGGTTTTGGGTGATCTGAAATTTTTTTTCAATGGGTTGGTAACAATCGGTATTACCGGAAAGAATAATTGGGATCGCTTCCCAACTTCTACTCCGTAACTTTTTTTCTAGCAATTCTACCGCGTTTTTCTTGACCAGAATTTTCCTTTCAAAATCCTTCCCCGCGCTAAATCCCCAATATTCATGTGAATTTCGAGCGTAACAATAAATGCAGCCATGTTCACAACCCTGATACGGATTTAACGAATATCCCATACCTACATCGGGACTGTCCACCTTATTAACTATTGACTTCGGAAAAGTCTCTATGGTGACCGTCTTATTATCTTCCCAATCATCACCTTCCGCAGCACAATAATTTAAAAAATCGTCCCTTGTTTCATGGCTATGCTCAAAAAACCGATTATGCACATTCATTTGCGCCCCTCTTCCTTTTAAAAATTCATTTTCAGCCATCTTCAAAAATATGGAATATTTCCTTTTTAATGGATTATTTCCAATTTATTTTACTCAAATTTATTAAATTTAACTTCATATTTCCCTGAATTCAGTTACCATGACGATTAGAATATGTTGCGATTATCAATTAGTTCAAAAAAAGTCATGCTGAACTTGTTTCAGCATCTTATTAGATATTCTAAAAAATACGTCAATTTCCTGCGCTAGTTAAAACTTTTTATCACTTGCCTTAGGGTGACGTTAAATAAATAACATGAAAAACCTCCCAGGTTTTGAAAACCTGGGAGGTTTGGATTCTAAATAACGCTATTGAAATTATGCTAGCCCTTGACGTTAGTTTATCCTGAGCGAAGCTGAAAGATTCAGGCTGACAATTTTTAAGGTTAAAAGATCGAAAACAAAATAAGATCCTGCAACTCCCGATACTTCGGGACAGGATGACATAATATAAAATCGCCTCTTTTAACTTTTATTTCCCCGGGAAATCTGCCTTTCTTTTGTTTAGAAAAGCACTGGTTCCTTCCTTGAAATCTTCTGTTCCAAAAGCCCGGCCGAATTCTTCGATTTCAATTTCAAAACCATTTTTACCGGCTTCATAATTTGCGTTGATAGCCTTTATAGCTCCTTTTATGGCACACATAGAGTTTTTCAAAATCTTTGCCGCCATCTCATTACAAAAATCTTCCAACTCAGCTAATTCAACCACATGGTTAACGAGGTTATATTGTAAAGCCTGGTTGGCATCGATCATATTCGCGGTCATGATCATTTCCATCGCCCGGCCTTTTCCCACCAGTTGTGGCAATCGCTGTGTCCCACCATAACCTGGGATCACTCCCAGGGAAACTTCCGGTAAACCCATTTTCGCATTATCACTGGCAATTCTAAAATGAGCCGCCATGGCCAGTTCAAGCCCGCCGCCAAGGGCAAATCCGTTGATCGCCGCAATTACCGGTTTTGGAAAATTGGCTACATAATCGAACAGTTTATTTTGACCGTCTGCGGAAAGTCTTTTTCCTTCTTTCGGGGAATAATCGGCAAATTCACTAATATCGGCACCGGCAACAAAAGCTTTTTCGCCACTTCCGGTTATGATCACCACTTTTACGTCTTTATCTTCCCTGGCATCCTTTAAACACTCATGCAATTCCTGAATGGTGTCACGGTTAAGCGCATTCAGCTTCTTGGGTCTGTCTATGGTGATCGTTAAAATATGATCATCAACTACTGCTAAAATATTTTCGTAATTCATTGATTAATTTTTTGGAAATCGTACATTAAAAATTGTTCCTTTACCTTCTTTCGATTCAAAATTAATGGAGCCGCCATAAGTTTCCACTATATTTTTCACCATGGCAAGTCCAAGTCCCATCCCACTGCTTTTGGTGGTGAATTTTGGCTCAAAAACCTTGTCTTTATTCTCTTCGGAAATTCCCGAACCGTTATCATATACTGAAACACAAACGGTTGTTTCTTCTTCTTCCACATTTACTAAAATATGCGGATTTTCAGCTGCATCCAGTGCCTGCGTGGCATTTTTAACCAAATTGGTTACCACCCGAATGAGTTGGGTCCTATCAAACTTAGCAAGAATTTCCTCTTTTTCGGTTTTAAATTCGATATACTTTTCGTTAAAAATATCCAAAGCCAGTTTAACGATTTTTGGAACATTGAGCACTTCACTTTGCTGCGCCGGCATTTTGGCAAAATTCGAAAATGCTGAAGCAATCGAGCTCATGGTATCTATTTGATTGATCAACGTATTGCTATACTCCTTAACCTTTTCATAAATCTCTGGATCTTCGGGATCAAAATTTCTTTCGAAACTTTGTACGCTTAAACGCATGGGCGTAAGCGGATTCTTAATTTCGTGTGCCACCTGCTTTGCCATTTCGCGCCACGCCTGTTCCCTTTCTCCGGTGGCCAGTTTTACGGCACTTTCTTCCAGTTCATCAATCATACTATTATATGCTGAGACGAGCGCGTAGATCTCTTCAGTAGCATTGGAAAGCTCGATCTTCTGGTTTCTTTTATCCAATCTCGTTTGATTGATCTTTTCAGAAATGATCTTAAGAGATTTGGTAATATATTTTGAGAGGAAAAACGATAGAGTAATGGCAATGAACAACATAAAAAGATAGACTTCTCCCAACCTCATCAAAAAATTCTGAAGGTCCCTATTCAGCAAACTATCATCCTGCAAATAAGGTAAATACAGTATCGCCAGGGGCTTGAATTTTCCATCTGTAATATAGGTATAGGAAGACTGGTATTTTTGCCCGTTCACCTCCGTTTTCTTGAGATAGCGTTTATCTGTTGAAGCTGCCAGCTTATCGACAATCTGTGGTGAAATTTTATTATCCCGGCTATCTTTCAGAAAAGACTCATCAGATTTTATAAGCAGTTTTCCTTCCAGATCATAAATCTTGATCTGCATTTCATGGACCTGCTCCATTTCGAAGATCTTATCCCGGTCTTTAAAGATCATGGGAATATTATCTGTTTCTACCACATAGGTAGTATTTGCCAGGACAAATTTGATATTTTCCCGTATTGCCTGTTCTTTTCTCTCCAGCCGTTCTTCGTGATAATTTTCAGCTTCCTGCTTGTATTGATAAACGGTAACCCCAAAAATTAAAATAGAAGCCCCAAGAACCAGCAGGATCATAGAGATAAAAATTCGGGTTCTTAAGCTAAGTTTAAGCAGTCTCATAAAGAAATTCTCGCTTTAAAGCTTACAATTATCACACCACATCAGGCTTTCGGATTTTTGGAACGAATGCGTTTGTAAAGTTTGATTCCTAACATTAACAGGATCGCCAGCACAAAAATTCCAATGACCCCGTAGATCCAGTTAATAGCATCACGGACGATCACCAAAAATATTACTGAAAATAAAATAATGGTAGAACCTTCATTCCAGATACGCATTTGATGGGAAGTCCATTTTACCACATCATTTTGTAATTCTTTAAAAATGTAATGACATTTTATATGATAGGCGAAGAGCAGTACTACGAAACCGAGCTTCACGTGCATCCAGCTTTGTTGCAGCCATTCCGGAATGAGAATCAGCAAAATTATGGCAAATATAGTGGCTAAAATTGCAGATGGCCAGGTAATGATAAACCAAAGACGTTTAGTCATTATTTTGAATTGCTTCCCTAAAATTGACTTATCTGGTTCCGGTTTTTGGATGGCTTCGATCTGGTAGACAAATAATCTGGGAATATAGAATAAGCCGGCGAACCAGGTGATCACAAAAATTAGGTGAAGTGCTTTGATGTAGTTATAGTATTCCATCATTCTTCTTCAGCTTCAACGAAAAGATAGTTCAGGTTGAGCTCGTTAAATTCTTTATTGAATTCTTTGATCTCCTCATTCAGAATTTTTTCAAATTTATCCAATTCTGAATTGATTGCCTGCGTTAGTTCGTTTTTAACCTCAACATCCTGTTGCGTTGGCGGGAAATCATCCATACCCACCAAACTATTTAGATGCGCCAGTTTATTGGTTAGTTTTATGGGGAAATTTAAAGGGTCCTGATTGCTTCTATTCTTGGTTTGATAGAGCTCATTTTCAATTTCTGAAAGTTGTGTGCTCAATGTATCGGCTTTTTCAACCAGAATTTTCGTGTCTTCATTATCTTTATATTGCTCCTTAAATGCTTTTAGCTTCACATCCAGATCACGCATTTTTTTAATAGATTTATGCGCCCTGTCTACCGTATTATTTACATCTGTAATAAAATCAAACTGCTTTTGCATCCCTTCAACCGTAGCTTCGGCATTCTTATCCGCTAAAACTTTAAAATTTTCAGAATAGGTCTTATCAGCTACTTCCAAAACCACCTTGTAATCTCCCGGAACGGCAGAAGCAGCTTCAGTATTGGCCCACCAAAGGATCATTCCGTCAAGCTTCTCCGCTCCTTCACCTTTTAAATCCCAGTTATGCGTATTACCGCCCTGCGAAA
This sequence comes from Gramella sp. AN32, assembly GCF_023718305.1. Lineage (GTDB taxonomy): Bacteria > Bacteroidota > Bacteroidia > Flavobacteriales > Flavobacteriaceae > Christiangramia > Christiangramia antarctica. The sequence continues at coordinate 236,000 of NZ_QEYO01000002.1, read as the reverse complement.
CTTCCAGCTTATTTTTTTCATCTTTCGTACTGAAACTCTGGATAGTATCGTTTGTTGAATTTAAATAACTGATTTTAACCATTTCATCCTCTGGATCATTTTCCAGATAAAAATAAGTGTTTACCCCTCCGGCTAAATTCGTCCCGGCCGTAAGCGATTCACGAGATTTACCGCCCATACGGTAAGCATCCTGTGGTGTGTAGAGGACGTTCCCGTTTTTAGGATTATTCTCATATAACTGGTGAATAGGCCCAAGGTCGTCAAGTATCCAAAGACTTCGGCCCTGAGTCGCCACAATGAGATCGTTCTCTTTTAACGCCAGATCTGTAATTGGAACAACTGGAAGATTAAGCTGAAAAGACTTCCAGTTTTCACCATCATCAAAAGAGATATACATTCCGGTCTCCGTGCCTGCATATAATAATCCTTTTTTATTGGGATCTTCCCGAAGCACCCTGGTAAAATGCTCATTTTCGATCCCCCTGGTGATCTTTTTCCAGCTTTTCCCATAATCTGAAGTTTTATAAAGATAAGGCTGAAAATCTCCTAATTTATATCGCGTTCCTGCAACATAACAAGTACCAGCATCAAATGTAGAAGGCTCTACGCTATTGATCATCATCCATTCCGGCATTCCTTTTGGCGTAACATTTTTCCAATTCTTCCCCCCATCTTCGGAAACATGCACCAACCCATCATCACTTCCAGCCCAGAGGACTCCTGCTTTTACCGGAGATTCTGCAGCAGCAAAAATAGTCGCGTAATATTCAACTGAAGTATTATCCTGGGTTATTGGACCACCGGAAGATTTTTGTTTTGATTTATCATTTCTAGTAAGATCGGGGCTTATGGTCTCCCAACTTTCCCCTTCGTTGGTGGTTACATGTAAATGGTTTGAAGCAGTGTATAATTTCTTAGGATCGTTCGGAGAAAAGAAAATTGGAAAATTCCACTGAAACCTGTATTTAAGATCTTCGGCTCCGTGACCCATGGGATTATCTGGCCAAACGCTTACGCTTCTCACTGTTCCTGTTTCATGATTATAACGGGTTAGAAATCCGTCATAACTCCCCCCATACACAATTTCGCTATTTTCAGGATCTACCGCGATATGGGCACTTTCACCCCCGGCTGTAGATTCCCAATCGCTTTCGCTAATTGAACCACCTTCAGATCGATGTTTTATCCTAACCGTACTATTATCCTGCTGTGCCCCGTAAATCCGGTAAGGGAAGGCATTGTCTGTGGTAACCCTGTAAAATTGCGCAGTGGGCTGATTGTGATATGTGCTCCAGGTTTCCCCGCCGTCATAGGTAATTTGCGCTCCGCCATCATCCCCCATAATCATTCTGGAAGGATCTTCCGGGGCGATCCAAAGATCGTGATGATCTCCATGGGGCGCGTTAGAACTGGTATAGGTTTTCCCTCCATCGGTACTTTTATGGTAACTCACGTTTAAAACATACACCACATCTTCATCTTCGGAATCGGCGTAGATCCGGGTATAATACCAGGCCCTCTGGCGCAAACTTCTATCATCATTAATCTGTTTCCAGGTTTCCCCACCATCTTCACTACGATAGACTCCGCCTTTTTCTTTATTTTCGACAATTGCCCAGACCCTTTCACTATTTTGAGGAGAAACGGTCACGCCAATAATTCCCAGCGTATCGGTAGGAAAGCCTTTATTTTTTGAAATCTCATTCCAGGTTTCACCACTATCTGTACTTTTCCATAGAGCCGATCCTTCACCACCACTGCTTAAACTGTAGGGGGTTCTCTGAATATTCCAGGTTGAAGCATATAAAATTCGGGGATTATTTGGATCCATGGTGAGATCTACGGCACCAGCATTTTCATTGGCAAACAGCACTTTTTTCCAGTTTTTACCTCCGTCTATAGATTTATAAACACCTCTTTCATCCGTAGGTTTATAAATATTCCCCAGTACCGCGGCATAAACAGTATTGTAATCTTTTGGATGCACGACAATTCTGGGAACATGCCTGCTTTTCTCCAATCCTGCCCACTTCCATGTTTTCCCGGCATCTTCGGTTTTCCAAAGGCCATATCCTGAAGAAACATTCCCACGAACGGTACTTTCTCCCCCGCCAACATAAATTACATTATGATCACTTTTCGCAACTTCAATAGCCCCAATAGACCCTCCGAAATAACCATCAGAAATATTTTCCCAGGTTCTTCCCCCATCTTTTGTTTGCCATACGCCGCCACCGGCAGCTCCAAAATAGAATAGGTTTGGTTTTCCGGGAACGCCGGTCACGGCAGCACTCCTTCCGCCACGAAACGGACCAACCAGCCTATATTGCAAAGCGTCATAATATTTTTCATCGAACTGTTGCGCCTTAGCTTCTTCCGAAGAAAAGAGAATGAAAATTGAGAGGAACAGGAAAAGATAGGAATCGTAATTCTTGGTCATGTTTGTGGGTTTTGCAAAAATTTAAATATAAGGATTTAAGATAATTCCCTGAAAGTCTTATTTCAACGTTTTTACAATCTCCCGGTTCAGAAAATAACCAGTGATCATAGTAGATAAAACATCGGCGACAGGAAAGGAAATCCAAACGCCAATCTCTCCATAATACATAGGGAGAAGGAGTATAAGTGGAATAAATATAAAACCCTGACGCGAAAGCGTTAAAAGAAAGGCTGGAGTGGCTTTCCCGATTGCCTGGAAATAAGCAGCACCAATAAGCTGAAGGGCAATAATGGGAGTAGCAGCAAAAACCCAACGCATTGCAGATGGGGTTTGCTCCACAATACTTTCATTTTGAGTAAAAACCCGCACGATATCTTCAGCAAAGAACATAATGCCCGTAAAAATGAAAAGGCCTAACACGCAGGAATACAAAATAGCCGTATTGATACTTTTTCTTACCCTGGAAAAATTTTCAGCTCCATAATTATAGCCTGCAATGGGTAAAAATCCCTGGGTTACCCCAAGCACAGGGAATAAGGCAAACATGAGCATTCTGCCTATAATTGCATATACGGTAACCGATTCTTCCCCGCCCAGATCGAATAAAATATTATTCATTAGGAGATAGGTTACACTTACCACTGCCTGCCTGGCCAGAGTAACCGCGCCAAGAGAACTTATCTCTTTAAGAATAGGAAAATCAAGCCGAAAATGGAAATGGTTTAGTTTTAATTCTGAATTTTTAGAAAGAAAAAACCAGAGAATATACCCGAAGCAAAACAGGTAGGAAACTGATGTAGCCCAGGCTGCACCTTCCATTCCCATATCAAGTTGATTAATCAAAATATAATCAAGAATAAGATTGGCAATTGAAGGGATGATCATTGCAGTCATGGCGAATTTTGGTTTCCCTTCTGCCCTAATGACATTATTACCCATCATACAAAGCGCCAGAAAGGGCACTCCGTAAAGAACTATGATATAATAAATCTTGGCAGGATCAAAAATATTCCCCTTCCCTCCAAAAGCCGGAATAATAGAATCCACAAATATCAAACCCGGAATGACAAAAGCCATGGCTAAAACCAGGGTTAAAGTAATCTGGTTCCCGAAAGTTTTCAAAGCTTTAGAATCATCTCCAGCGCCTAAGGCCCTGGAAATAATGGAAGAACCTCCAATTCCAATGGCCATTCCCAAAGCCGCAATAAAAAAAGAAACCGGTAAAACCACATTTATGGCGGCAATAGCAATGGGTCCTATCCAGTTCCCCACGAAAATCGTATCGACAAGAATATTGAGGGACATTACCAAAATCCCAACCGAGGCAGGTAAAGCTTGTTGTATTAAAAGCTTGCTGATAGGTTTTTCTCCCAGCTCCCTGGAATTAATAGGCATTAGGCCTCAACGGTTTGAAAAGCCCACTCATCTATCCATCGGGATAAGACTTTTACCCATTCTTCGCGGTCATTCAAACAGGGAACTACATGAAACTGGTCGCCTCCTACTTCATGGAAGATTTCCTGGCCTTCCATGGCAATTTCTTCCAAAGTTTCCAGGCAATCTGAAACAAAAGCCGGGGTAACAATAGCCAGATTTTTCATACCCTGTTTTCCAAAACGTTCAATAGTTCGGTCAGTATATGGTTTTAACCACGGGTCGAAGCCTAATCTGGATTGAAAGGAAACACTATAGGTATTTGGTTTTAATCCCAGTGTTTCTGCCACTAACCTGGTGGTTTCAAAACACTGATGGCGATAACAGAATTGATGCGCGGTTGAAGGGGTTTTACAACAGGAACCGTCAATTTTACAATGGGAATTGGTGATATCGCTTTTCCTGATATGCCTTTCCGGCACTCCGTGATAACTGAACAAAAGATGTTCGAATTTTTTACCTTCTAAATATTCTGAAATACTATTTGCCAGCGTTCGAACATAATCGGGATGATTATAAAATGAAGGCACATTGGTAAAACTCATTTCAGGAAAGTACTTTTTCCGAAGTTCTTCAGCTAAAACCAAAATTGTTTCGGTAGTTGCCATCGCAAATTGAGGATAAAGCGGAAATAGTAAAACTTCATCCACTCCCTGATCGTGTAATCCTTTTAAACCATCATGAATATTTGGGGTTCCATAGCGCATGGCCAGGGAAATCGGGATAGAAGTATTTTCATTGATTTTAGACTGCAACCTTTCAGAAAGTACGATCAAAGGGGAACCTTCATCCCACCAGATCTTTTGATAGGCAGCGGCAGATTGTTTTGGTCTTGTATTCAGTACAATACCTTTAACCAGTAGCGTTCTGGCCCAATATGGAACATCGATCACCCGCTCGTCCATAAGGAATTCGCCAAGATATCTTTTTACGTCTTTAGGATCTGTAGAATCAGGCGAACCCAGGTTTACCAGTAAAACTCCTTTGCTCATGTAGTTTTTATTTCAATGCAAAATTATCTCGAAATACCTTAAAAACGAATGAACATCTATTAAGGTTTTCTATATGCTTATTGATTTAAGGCGAAATTAATACAGCGGGTTAAATGTTCCAGGAATTGCGGTTCTGTATATGCTTCTTCCGTATGCCCAGCACCGGTGTAGATCGATTTTCCTCCCCCAACATAATTCTGATACCAGGCAATGGGATGATTTTTGCCATTTTTCCCTCCTTCATAGGTGCTTTCATCCAGATTGAGCAGAACTTTAAGGTCTGGCCTTATTTCTTTATAATTGTACCATTCATCGGTTCTTTCCCATTTTTCCGGAATATGGCTCACCATATAATTATCTGGAAATAAATTATAAACGGTCGCCTTCTGGATCTTTGGATGACTTTCAAAATAGGCACCTACCAGTTTTCCGTACCATGACCAGTCATATTCGGTATCTGCGGCGGCATGGATTCCGAAGAAATTCCCTCCGTTATCCATATAATTCTGGAATTTCATCTCTTCTTCCATGTTGAAAATATCTCCGGTCGTGCTCAGGAAAATAATCAGGTCGAATTTACTTAGATCATTTTCGGTAAAAAACCTGCTGTCCTGGCTAACCTCGACTTTAAAGTTATTTTCCTCTCCAATTTGTTTAATGGTCTGAGTCCCGGTTTCTATGGATTTATGCCTGAAACCCTGCGTTTCATGAAAAACCAGCACATTTTTATGCTGACTAAAAACGCTGAACATCATAAAAAACAGGAACGTTGAAATACTTATATTTTTCATCTTAGGTTGTTGAGAGTATATATTTTTTAGGGGTGGTGCCAAATTTTTTTCTGAAACCGGCAATAAAATGACTGGAAGTACTATAACCAACTTTCAGTCCAACTTCGTTCACATTGTAATCCCCGCTTTCTAAAAGCCGGCGTGCATATTCCATTTTATAATCAAAAAGAAAGCTGTAAACCGAATCCCCATAAATTTGTTTAAAACCTTCCTTTAATTTTTTCAGGCTTAAACCAATTTCATCTGAAAGTTCCTGTAAAGATGGAGGCTCAGCCATTCTTGAGATCACAATATCTTTCGCCCTTCTTATCTTTTTAATATTTTCCTCATCACTTAAAAATGGGCATTGGTCAATATCAGGGTTTTCAGATTTGTTGAAATATAAACTCAAAATTTCAAATGCCTTAGCCTTGAAATAAAGATTTTTGATACTTGCCGTTAAATTGAAATTCATCAATTGGTTAAGCGCCACCGCCATGGAAGGAGAGATTTGTGCGTCTTTATAATATTTTTTATCCTTGTTATCGGCACTTAAAAAAGTAATATAATCAGCCTCTTGTGAAAAGAGCGCGTGAAATTTTTTAATGGAAATCACCAGGGAGATCATCCAGGATTCTGAACTAAGGGCAACATTCAAGGGCAAATCCCTTTGCGGATTGTAGAGCAGCAACGAATTTTCCTCCTCTAAGGGAAGTTCGTAAGAACCTTCGTTAAAGAGAAATTTACAGTTGCCTTTTAAGTTAAAATGAAATTGAATAAAACTGTTGTCTATATCCCTGGACATCAGTTTAGTTTCGTTAGTATCATTCTGAAATTTAAGGATATAGAACCCGTCTTCAATTTTGAATTCTTCGGAAATACTTACAGCGTTGTTTTTAATTACTTCTTCCACCCTGTTTTCGAATTAATTATTTAGAATCAATCTAAACAAATCGTATTGAATTGCCTTTTATTGCTACAAAATTACAGTATTTTGAAATTTTAGGAGGCATTTTTATGATAATTATCATATATCGACACATTTAGTTCTTTCAGCGTTACTTTTTACTTTAACATTCCCTTAATTTTGACATCGCATTCCTAAAATTTATATGGAAGTACATCAACTTATTACAGGAAAACATTTTTACACCATTGGTTTAAGCTATAAAAAAGCGGATGCCGAGATACGAGGTCATTTTAGCCTGGACGAAAATGGAAAATATTCTTTGCTAAAACAGGCGAAAGCTGAAGGTATTCATGGAATTCTGGTAACTTCTACCTGCAACCGGACTGAAATTTACGGTTTTGCCCAACATCCTTTCCAGCTTATCAAATTGCTTTGTGAACATACGCATGGCACGGTGGAAGAGTTTGAGAAAGTCGCTTATGTCTATAAAAATAAGCAGGCGATTTCCCATATGTTTAAAGTAGGAACGGGATTGGACAGCCAGATTCTGGGTGATTTTGAAATTATCAGTCAGTTAAAAATCGCCTTTGTACGTTCCAAAAAATTGGGATTGGTAGATGCTTTTCTGGAAAGACTCGTAAATGCGGTGATCCAGGCGAGCAAGCGCATTAAAAATGAAACGGAGATTTCCAGCGGTGCCACTTCGGTTTCCTTTGCTTCCGTGCAATATATCTTAAAAAATATTGAGGATATTGCCAGTAAGAATATTTTACTTTTTGGAACCGGGAAAATAGGGAGAAATACCTGTGAAAACCTGGTCAAACATACACGCAATAATCATATTACGCTCATCAATCGCACGAAAGATAAAGCCGAAAAGATCGCGGGAAAATTTGATCTTAGCGTTAAAGATTATGCCGATTTGCAGGCAGAGATTCGAAATGCCGATATACTAATTGTCGCTACAGGTGCTCAAAACCCCACGATTTCCAAAGAACTTATCTATTCTAAAAAGAAGCTTTTAATCCTGGACCTTTCTATTCCGAAAAATGTTTCAGATGATGTAAGTGACCTGGAAAATGTTGAATTGATCCATTTGGATCATCTCTCCCAGATGACCGATGAAACCCTGGAAAAACGCAAACAATTTATTCCGCAGGCAAAAGAAATTATTACCGAAGTTGAAGGTGATTTCAACAAATGGCTGGAAACCCGGAAATTTGCCCCAACCATTAAAGCATTGAAGAAAAAACTTCGTTCGATGAAAGATGATGAAATTGATTTTCAGCGTCGGAAAAATTTAGATTTTGATGACCAGCATGCTGAAGTGGTAAGCAATCGCATCATTCAGAAAATTATGAAACATGTTGCCAATCATTTAAAGGAAGATTCAGAATCTACCAATGAAAGCCTGGAACTTATTCAAAAGGTATTTCAGCTAGAACAAATCGAAAAATGAGCAGGATCATACGCATCGGCACACGCGATAGCGAATTAGCGCTCTGGCAGGCGAAAACCGTACAAAGGGCATTATCCAATTTTAATTACGAAAGCGAACTTGTTCCCGTGAAATCTACGGGTGACCTCAACCTGGAACAGCCTTTATATGAAATGGGCATTACCGGAATTTTCACCAAAACACTGGACGTCGCCATGATCAAAGGCGAAGTAGATATTGCGGTTCACTCGATGAAAGACGTGCCAACGGCTCTGCCGAACGGCATTGTAGAAGCTGCAGTTTTACAAAGAGCGAGCAGTAAAGATATCCTCATCCATAAAGGTGTTCAATTTCTTGAAAGCGAAGGTATTATTGCCACAGGAAGTCTTCGCCGAAAAGCACAGTGGCTGCATAAGTATCCTAAACATCAAGTCACAGATCTTCGCGGAAATGTAAATACCAGGCTCAAAAAACTCGAAGAATCCAATTGGGACGGAGCGATTTTCGCTGCCGCGGGACTGGAAAGAATTGAGCTGAAACCGGAAAATTATATCGACCTGAACTGGATGGTTCCTGCACCGGCACAAGGCGCAATGCTGGTGGTTGCTATGGAACATGATGATTTTTGCAAAAATGCCCTGGCCCAACTCAACCATAAGGACTCTGAAATTTGCGTACATACCGAAAGGGAATTTTTAAAAGTCCTGGAAGGTGGGTGTACTGCGCCTATCGGTGCTTTGGCCAAAATTCAAAAGGAAACGCTACATTTTAAAGGCGCGCTGTTCAGTTTAGATGGAAGTAAAAAAATAGAAGTTGAAAAGGCAGTTTTGACCAAAGATGTGGAGAATTTTGGCAGATCCTGTGCAGAAATTATTCTTAATAATGGCGGACGGGAACTTATGGCTGAAATTAAATCGGTTTTAAATAATTGAGATGCCAAGGGTTCTTTCTACTAAAAAACTGGCAAAAAATCAGAAAGAATTACTTTTAAATTCCGGCATTGGATTGGTGGAATATGATGCAATCAGGATCGAGTTTGAAAATTTTGAGATAAATACCAGCCATATCAAAAATGCCATTTTCAGCAGTAAAAATGCGGTAAAAGCAGTAGAAAATAAGCCACTTGAAATCGAAAACTGTTTTTGTGTGGGAACAAAAACTTCAGCTTTATTGAAATCAAAAGGCTATAAAATTCTGGAAGTTGCTGAAAATGCTTCAGATTTAGGAAAATTGATCGCCGATGCTTATTCAGAAGAAAATTTTACTTTTTTCTGCGGAAATATTCGAAGAGTTGAATTGCCTGAATTATTGAAGAAAAACAAAGTGAAATTTGAAGAAATCCAGGTTTATAAAACCATCTTAAATTATCAAAAAATTGACGGTGGATTTAACGGAATTTTATTCTTCAGCCCCAGTGGCGTAGAAAGTTTCAGGGAACTAAATAACTGGAAAACCACAGCTTTTTGCATTGGAAAAACAACCGCGGCAGAAACTGAAAAATATAATTTTAAAACTGTTGTTTCAAACAGCGCTTCCGTAGAAAGTGTGATCGCAAAAACAGTAAAAACTTTAAAAAAATTGAATTTAAAATGATCAAAAACGATCTTTTACTTAAAGCATTGAGAGGAGAAAGCGTTGAAAGGCCACCGGTTTGGATGATGCGCCAGGCAGGAAGATATTTGCCAGATTTTATGAAACTCAAGGCAAAATATGATTTTTTCACCCGTTGCCAGACTCCGGAACTCGCTACCGAGATCACCGTAATGCCCATTCGCCAGATAGGGCCGGATGCGGCCATACTGTTTAGTGATATTTTAGTGGTCCCGCAGGCAATGCAGATTGAGGTGGAAATGAAACCGGGAAAAGGCCCCTGGCTGCCAAATCCCGTAAATACAGCAAGTAAAGTAAATGAGGTGATCGTTCCTGATGTTTATGAGGAATTAGGCTATGTGTATGATGCCATTAAAATGACCAAACAGGAATTGAATGATGAGGTGCCGCTAATTGGTTTTGCCGGTTCTCCCTGGACGATTTTATGTTATTGTGTGCAGGGACAGGGTTCAAAAACTTTTGACAAAGCCAAGAGGTTTTGCTTCGAAGAACCGGTTGCCGCGCATACGCTGCTTCAAAAAATTACCGATACCACGATCGCTTATTTAAAGGGAAAAGTAAAAGCGGGAGTAGATGCCATCCAGCTTTTTGATTCCTGGGGCGGATTGCTCGAACCAAAGGATTATCAGGAATTTTCCTGGAATTATATGCAACAAATCATCGATGCGCTAAAAGATGAGGTGCCGGTGATCGCCTACGGAAAAGGTTGCTGGTTTGCCCTCAAAGAAATGTCACAGTCCGGAGCTGCAGCGCTTGGCGTTGACTGGACCTGTGAAGCCAGAAATGCCCGTTATTTAAGCGGCGGACAGATTACCTTACAGGGGAATTTTGATCCAGCGCGATTGTATTCTAAACCAGTCGATATAAAGAGAATGGTCAAAAAAATGATCGATGAATTTGGAAAAGATCGCTATATCGCCAATTTAGGCCACGGGATTTTACCGGATATCCCGGTGGAAAATGCGCAGGCTTTTGTAGATGCAGTGAAAGAATATTAATTTTTTGTTATGTTAAGCAAGGGAATTCGGGACGAGGAAAATGAAAGGATCAATAGAATGATCACGCATTTGCTGGAAATGAAATTTGTTTCAGACTCATGGTTATTGGAACAAAAGCCGAAAGTTGATGCAACCCTGAAAGAAATCATTGACCTTGAAATTATTGAAATTTTAAAGACTTCTTCAGAAGAGCTTTTAGATATATTGAAATCCAAAAATTTCCAGGAAGATCATTATGAAAGTTTTGGTGATTTGTTGCTGAATATTTCAGATATGGAACCTCAGCATCAACATAATTTAGCAGAAAAATCATTAGCGATTTATCAGTTTGCCCAAAAACAGAGCAATACATTTTCCATAAGTCTCAATCAAAAAATTCAGGAGACGAAGGGCCCGCTATGATGGATGTTTCCGGGTTTACATATCAATCGATGTTCGATTTTTCGCCAAAGGAATTTCAAAGTTTTATTGCTGAAAATCGCGAACATATTATTGAGTCGTTTCCGGTGACTTTAAGGTCCTGTGAGAACCTGGCCAAAACCAAAACTTATTTTAAACAGGCAAAGAAACTGGAAGCCGCAGGGAAATGGAAATATTTCGTCATTGTTGGACATAACAATCCGGAAATCCTGGGATTTTTTGTGGTCAAAGAAATTTCAGCAAAAATAAAACGCGGCGAACTCGCTTATTTTGTGGATCGAAATTTTTCGGGAAAAGGAATTATCTCCAAAATTGCCCCGAAAATTATCGCATATGTTTTTGAAGAATTAGGCCTAAATAAAATCCTGATTTGCACATCTTCTAAAAATATGGCCAGCCAGAAAATAGCTTTAAAGAATAATTTTAAACGCGAGGGCATTTTAAGGCAGGAGTTTTTGAACTATTTCGGAAACCTGGAAGATATCAATTACTACGGCCTCCTAAAATCTGATTACCATTCCCATGAAAAATAAATTCTATCAATATATTGAAAATTTGCAGGATGAAATTACTTCAAAACTTGAAGAGATTGATGGAGTTGCAAAATTTAGGGAAGATCTTTGGGAACGTGAGGAAGGCGGTGGGGGCAGAACCCGGGTGATTGAAAATGGGAATGTTTTTGAAAAAGGCGGGGTGAATATTTCTAAAGTTTTCGGGCCGCTTGCCCCGGCAATGCAACAATACTTTGGCGTTGGGGAAGTCGATTTTTTCGCCTGCGGATTAAGCCTGGTGATTCACCCGAATAATCCCATGGTGCCTACGGTTCATGCGAACTGGCGTTATTTTGAGATGTATGATCAGGATGGAAATACCGTAGACCAGTGGTTTGGCGGCGGTCAGGATTTAACGCCTTATTATCTATTCGATGAAGACGCGGTTCATTTTCATCAAATTTCGAAAAATGCCTGTGATCGTCATGATCCTACTTTTTACCCTGAATATAAACGGAAATGTGATGAATACTTCCGAAACTCACATCGGGACGAAGGAAGGGGCATTGGTGGCTTATTTTTCGACTACCTAAAACCAGACGAAAACAGGAACATCCAGGAATGGTTTAATTTTGTGACGGAAGTTGGAAATTCTTTTTTGGAAGCTTATGTTCCTATTGTTAAAAAAAGGAAAAATTTATCCTATTCCGAAGCAAATAAAGACTGGCAGGAAATACGAAGAGGCCGTTATGTGGAATTTAATCTGGTGCATGATAAAGGCACTTTATTCGGGTTAAAAACCAACGGAAGGATTGAAAGCATTTTAATGAGCCTGCCGCCACAAGTACAATGGCGTTATGACCATCATCCTGAAACCGGTAGTGAAGAAGCACGATTATTAGAGGTTTTGCAGAATCCCAAAGAGTGGGTGTGAAATAGCTATAAGCATTTAGCTGGAAGTATTAAGCTATAAGCATTAAGCTGGAAGTATTAAGCTATAAGTTGGAAGCTGGAAGCTGGAAGTTTTAAGCACTAATTTGTAAGCTTTTAGCTTAGCGCTTAGAGCTATATTTTTAAATTTAGAAATGGTAGATTATAGGAATTATACTGTTTGGAAAAAAGCGCACGGACTTGTTTTAGATATTTATAAAACCACTCGCAACTTTCCTGCTGAAGAAAAATTTAACCTGATTTCTCAGTTAAATAGGGCTGCATTATCAATACCCACAAATATTGTAGAGGGCTGTGGGAGAGAAACTCAAAAAGAATTTTTGAGATTTTTATACATAGCTTCCGGATCTGCATTCGAGCTTGAATATTTAATATTAGTTTCTACAGATTTAAAATTTATTGATAAAGCCAGTTCAGAAAAATTAACTTCAGATATTATGGAAGTCAAAAAAATGCTCTATTCATTAATTAAAAAAGTTAAGTCCAATTTAAATTCAGCTAAGAACTGAAAACTTAAAACTTAAAGCTTAAAGCTTATAACTTAAAACTTACCGCGATCATGCTACGAAGAAATAGAAGATTAAGAACCAATGAATCCATTCGATCCTTAGTAAGGGAAACCCTGATTTCTCCTAATGATTTTATACTTCCGCTATTTGTGGTCGAGGGAAAAAATGTGAAAGAAGAAATAGCTTCCATGCCGGGATATTTCAGGTTTAGCCTGGATTTACTGAAAAAGGAAGTGAAAGAATGCTGGAAACTGGGCCTTCGCTCTGTTTTGATCTTTGTAAAAGTTGATGATAAACTGAAGGACAATTCAGGAACTGAAGCGATCAATCCGAACGGACTCATGCAAAAAGCGATCAAACTGGTGAAAGACACTACCCCGGAAATGATCGTGATGACCGATGTTGCCCTGGATCCCTATTCCTCTTTTGGCCATGATGGAATTGTTAACGATGGTAAGATCTTAAATGATGATACTACCGCCGTCCTTGCTGAAATGTCCCTCTCGCATGCGAAAGCCGGTGCCGACTTTGTTGCTCCAAGCGATATGATGGATGGAAGGATTTTCGAAATTCGAAGCCTGTTGGAAGATGAAGGCTTTCACGATACGGGGATTATAAGTTATAGCGCAAAATATGCTTCTGCATTTTATGGTCCGTTTAGGGATGCTTTGGATTCTGCACCGGGATTTGGAGATAAAAAAACCTACCAGATGGATCCTGCGAATCGCGAGGAAGCGATCAGGGAAACTTTGATGGATATTGAAGAAGGTGCCGATATTGTGATGGTAAAGCCGGGACTTTGTTACCTGGACATCGTTCGGGATATTAAAAATACCGTGAATGTGCCTATCGCTGTGTATCAGGTAAGTGGGGAATATGCCATGATTAAAGCGGCTTCTGAAAAAGGCTGGCTGGATCATGATGCTGTCATGATGGAACAATTAATCGCTATTAAACGTGCCGGGGCGAATATGATCGCCAGTTATTTTGCCAAGGATGCGGTTAAATTAATATCATAATTATGAAAAAATTGGTTTTAGGAGCGATCCTGCTTTTTTTAACGATGAGTTCTTTTGGGCAGGATTCTGAATATTTAGAGGCATTTCAGAAAAAATGGGAAAACTCAAAAAATTACTTAATTGAAGTTGCTGAGGCTATGCCGGAAGAGGAATATGCTTTTAAACCTACGGAAAGGGAAATGACCTTTGCTCAACAACTGGATCATATAAACCGAAATATGAACTGGATCAATTCAGATTATCTTTCAAAAGAGAAATTGGATACGGCAGAATTTCCCCGGGCTAAAGCTGAAATTATTGAAACAATAAGCCAGTCTTTTGATCGCGTAAGTGAAACCATGCAGCATATTTCAGAAAAAGACCTTCAACATAAAACGGATTTTTTTGCCGGGGAAATGAGCCTGCTCCAAATGCTAAACTTAATGCAGGATCATGTCACCCATCATCGTGGGCAGCTTATCGTATATTTAAATTTAAAAGGAATCGAGCCTCCCGCCTATCTAGGCTGGTAATGTTAATTTTATAGCTAAATTCTAAATCGGCAGACTCACCTATTTGCATTCTGTGTACCTTTACGTCGTGAAAAAATTTCAATATGTGCTGAATATTGGCTTACTGCTGGTCTTTCTTTCGACCACAGCGACAAATTCTTTTTCATATTTTCCAAATTTTGACCATCCTGCTGAAAAAGGTGAGGTTTTAAAATCGAAAGATCTTTCCAAAACAATTTTTTCAGAAGAAGTTGAAGAAGTTTATATTCCTTCAAATTCTGAAAATGAAGACGAGTTTAAACTTGAATTTTCAGCCTCCAATTCAACAGCTTTTTGTGTACATCATTCCAAAGTTGTCGCACAAGCCCCTCCCCGGTGCTTAGATCTTAAAAGCATTTTAAAAGTTCAAATTTTTCCCTTCCATAGCTTCTGGTAAGAATCCATTTTAATTATAGTCGCAGCTCATAGCTGCCCACATTTTCCGCCTGGCGGAAAGCAATTCTTTATACTTAATTAAAATATTTTAAAATGGATACTTCTTCCGTAATCATAGGATTATTCCTATTTGGTTTATTCTTTTTCCCCATTATTTATGCACTTATAAGACAGCATGCAATCGAAAAAAAGAAGAACAATTTATTGTTTAAATATGCCGGCGACAACAAGCTAACTCTTACCGAAACAGAGTCGATAGGCCACCTTAATCTTGGACTGGATACGCAGGCGAAAAAACTGATCATTCTTGAAAACAAGGAAAAACCGGAATTTGAAATTATAGACCTTCATCAGGTTGGGAAAGTTCAGGTTAGCAAACAGCTATTTCCGGGAAAAACTAAAAACAAAAAAGAAAAGATCATGCACTTAAGGCTGGAATTAGAAAATAAAATAGATTCAAAGGTCACCGCTATCACCTTTTATGATGAAGATGATGCAGATAGCACAGATGCTGAAATTAGGCTGCACGAAGCTAAAAAATGGGACGAATTGCTCCATAAAAATCTTGCTTCTTAACGGGTTGGATTAAAGTTTTTTCTACGGCTTTCGGGAAACTCCGAAAGCCGTTTTTTATTGGTATTTATAATTTCTTTTTACTTAATTGCTTTAAGATTGTATAAATTAGCCGGTAAACTATAAAAATCAATGGGTCTACTCCTATTATTCGCAGCCGTATCGATATTTTTCTCCTTTTTGTGTTCCATCCTGGAAGCCACATTATTGAGCATTACGCCCTCCTATATCAAAATAAAAAGACATGAAGGGAAAGCCTTCGCAGATACTCTTGCGAATTTAAAAACTGATATCGATAAACCGCTCATCGCTATTTTGACCATCAATACGATTGCCCATACTGTTGGTGCCATTCTCGTTGGAGTGCAGGCTGAAAAAACTTATGGTGACGGAGGAAATGCGGTAGGAATTGTTTCGGCGATCATGACGCTGGCCATTCTGGTATTATCTGAAATTATTCCGAAGACCATTGGTGCGACCTATTGGAAATCACTGGGGAATTTTACCGCGAAGACATTGAAAATAATGATCTTTCCACTAAAATATACAGGGATCTTATGGCTTTTATTGTTGACCACCAGATTGATTGGGAAATCTGCCCATGTAAATTCCATGAGCCGGGAAGAATTTGCAGCAATTACCGATGCTGCTGAAGAAGAGGGTGTTTTTGAAGAAAGTGAATCTACCGTGATCAAGAATTTACTGGTATTTAAATCGGTGGAAGCCAAAGACGTTATGACCCCATTTTCGGTGGCAATCGTGGAAGATGAAAGTATGTCCCTGGAAAATTTTTATCAAAACAACAAAAATCTGAATTTTTCAAGAATCCCCGTTTTTAAAGATAAATCGAATAATATTTCAGGTTTTATCTTAAAGGATGATGTCCTGGAAGAAATGATCGATGAAAAAGGCCAAAAACCGCTCAGCGAAATCAAGCGTGACATTCTGGTTACCAAAGACAATACTCCGCTACCCGAGCTTTTCGAAATATTCGTTCAACAACGCGCACACATTTCGATGATTGTTGATGAATATGGGAATGTGACCGGGATCGTAACCATGGAAGATATCATCGAAACTTTGCTGGGTCTTGAGATCATGGATGAAAGCGACAGTGTGGAAGATATGCAGGTCCTGGCCCGGAAGAATTGGGAGAAAAGGGCAAAGAGACTGGGACTTATTCAACGTAAGGAACAACTAAGAAAAGAGGTGGAAGAAAACAGGGATGAAAATAGCTAAAATTAATACACCTCTTGGAATTGCTGAAATTACCGGTGATGAAGCTGGTATTGCTTCAGTGAAAGTCCTGGATGAAAACACATCTATTACTTCTGAAATTCCGCAGGAACTGGAAAAAGCAATTTCCCAACTCAATGCATACTTCAGCGGAAATCTTCAAAATTTCGACTTAAAATTAAATCCTCAGGGAACTGAATTTCAGCAAAAAGTCTGGAAAGAATTATCTAATATCCCATTTGGAACTACTACCTCCTATCTCCAGCTTTCTAAAAAACTGGGCGACGAAAAGGCCATTCGTGCGGTCGCCGCGGCTAACGGCAAAAATCCCCTGTGGATCATTGTCCCCTGCCACCGTGTAATTGGAACGAATGGAAGTTTGACCGGTTATGCCGGCGGGCTTCAGCGTAAAAAATGGCTCCTGGATTTTGAAAATCCCCCCTCACAACAAAGCTTATTTTAAAATAACTATGAGTAAATTCCTGAAATTTCTAGCTTACCTGTTTTTATTTCTGGCAATTTTCTCCTTAGGTCTTTACATTCTTGGTTACGGTTACATTTTCAGGGCCGTTCAGGTTACTTATTTAAATGGGCATAAAACGGCCTTTATCGATGACTATATATATTTCGATAATAGAATAATAAAAGCTTCGGAAACCAATCAGGAATGGCCCGTGCATTCAGCAAAAGATAAAGTTCAACCAACAGAGGAACTTAAACGCTTAAATGCGGAATTACAAACGGCAGCATTTCTAATTATCAAAAATGACAGTATCTGGTTTGAGGAATATTTCAATGATTTTACTGAAAATTCCAGAACCAACTCTTTCTCCATGGCAAAAACGATCACTACGGCCATGCTATTCAAAGCCATTCAGGAGGGCTATATTGAAAATCTGGACCAGCCGGTGGCCGACTTTTTCCCGGAGTTTGATAAGCGTCTCACCTTAGGCGACCTATCTTCAATGGCTTCGGGGTTAAACTGGAATGAGAGTTATTATAATCCGTTTGCCTCCACTGCCCGGGGCTACTTCGGTAAAGATATTAAAGAACAGATCCTGGAATTGAAGGTGATTGAAGAGCCGGGAAAAGAATTCAGTTATTTAAGCGGAAATACTGAATTACTAGGAATGGTCCTGGAAAAAGCGACCGGAAAAAATCTTAGCGAGTATTTAAGCGAAAGTTTTTGGAAACCTTTGGGTATGAACAGCGAAGCCTACTGGCAGCTAGACAGCGAGCAAGGCGGAATGGAAAAAGCCTATTGCTGTATCGCCAGCAATGCACGGAATTTCGCGAAATTCGGGAAGCTTTTTAATCATTATGGCGAATGGGAAGGAAAACAATTGATCGATTCGGCATTTATTGCCAAAGCTACTCAGCCCAGATTTGAAGAAACCCCTTATTACGGTTACAGTTTCTGGCTCAGCGATCATTTGGGTAAAAAGATCTATTATATGCGGGGCGTTCTTGGCCAGTATGTAATTTGTATTCCCGAAGATGAGCTAATAGTTATTCGTTTGGGAGAAAAAGTCCTTCCGAAAAAAAGTGGGGAAAATCATTATGAAGATTTTTATCTTTATCTTGATGAAGTATATAAGATGCTGAATAATAATGCTTCATAGATTAGATCTCGAAAATATTCTCTTTCTGGATATTGAAACCGTCCCGGAGTTTTCCAGTTATTCTGAAATGGATGAGGAGAAAAAAGTGCTTTGGGATGATAAGACAAAATACCAGCGAAAAGACGAATTTACCCCTTCAGAGTTTTATGATCGTGCGGGAATCTGGGCCGAATTTGGTAAAATTATCTGTATTTCGGTTGGTTTTTTTCATTTCAGAAATAAACGCAGACTTTTTAGGACAACTACTTTTAGTGGAGAGGAAGAAACATTATTGCTGGAATTTAAAACAATTCTGGAAGATCATTTTCACCAACCTCAGCACTTACTTTGCGCGCACAACGGGAAAGAATTCGATTTTCCCTACATCGCCAGAAGGATGCTTATACACAATATAAAATTGCCTCCAAAACTGGATCTCTTTGGGAAAAAACCCTGGGAAGTGCCGCACCTGGACACGCTGGAACTATGGAAATTCGGCGATTATAAACACTATACTTCACTAAAACTGCTCACTAATGTTTTGGGCATTCCTTCTCCCAAAGAAGATATTGATGGCTCGATGGTTTGTGAGGTTTATTATAAAAAGAACGAACTTAATAGAATTATTGAATACTGCGAACGCGATGTTGTTGCTATTGCCCAGGTAATTTTAAAACTAAGACAGGAAAAACTACTCGAAGATTCTGAAATTATCACGGTAGATTTCTAGAATTGCATTTCAGGGATTTCTCCCTCTACAATCAGTTTACCTTCCGTAGATTTTTGAATTTCCTCCACACTTACTCCCGGAGCCCTTTCTAATAATTTAAAGCCATTTTCAGTCACTTCTAAAACCGCCAGATTGGTTACAATTTTAGTAACGCAACCCACACCGGTTAAGGGCAAACTACATCTTTTTAATAATTTGGATTCTCCTGCCCTGTTGGTATGCATCATGGCTACGATAATATTTTCCGCGGAAGCTACGAGATCCATGGCCCCGCCCATTCCTTTTACCATTTTCCCCGGAATTTTCCAGTTGGCGATATCACCATTTTCGGCAACTTCCATCGCACCAAGAATGGTAAGATCTACATGTTGACCCCGAATCATTCCAAAACTGGTAGCAGAATCAAAAAAGCTTGCACCGGGCAAAGCCGTAATGGTTTGTTTCCCCGCATTTATAAGATCGGCATCCTCTTCTCCTTCAAAAGGAAAGGGGCCCATTCCCAAAATACCGTTTTCACTTTGGAACTCCACCTGGATATCATCACGCACAAAATTGGCCACCAAAGTTGGAATACCAATTCCCAGATTTACATAATATCCATCCTTTATCTCTTTCGCTATTCTTTGGGCAATTCCGTTTTTGTCTAACATCTTATTCTATTTGTAAATTTGAGAATTGGTTAATTTGAAAATTAACGCTTTTTGGATGAGCTGATAATTTTGGAAATAATTCTCATAATAATGTTTAGTTCTTGTATCAAACCTTCTTTAGGAGAAGGTAATACTTCAGATTCTTTACATAAGTGTAACCAATAATAAGTTTCTTCACATTCTTTCGCAGCAATTTTGAATTTATGGATAAAATCTGCTGGACTTTCCGCATTTTGAGCTTCCCTAACATTCGCTCCAATCGATGTTCCACTTTTAAATAGTTGAGAAGCCAACTCAAATTTCTTTTCTAACCTGAGATTTTCAGAGAATGAAATGATCTTTAGGGCAAAATCAAAAGTCTTTTGAACTATAATATTTTCCTTATCATCTCTCAATTTTCAAATGCTCAAATTGATAAATTTTAAAATTACTTAGTACGAACTGTTCGTTGTTCAATCCTTTTCTCGTAATCTTTTCCCTGGAAAATTCGTTGTACGAAGATTCCCGGAATATGAATCTGGTTGGGATCCAATTCTCCCGGTTCAACCAGTTCTTCCACTTCAGCAACTGTGATCTTTGCCGAGCCACACATCACCGGATTAAAATTCCTGGCCGTACCTTTAAATATTAAATTTCCGGCTTTATCACCTTTCCAGGCTTTAACAAAGGCAAAATCGGCTTTAAATGCCATTTCGAGCACATACATTTTCCCATCAAATTCCCTGGTTTCTTTGCCTTCAGCAACTTCAGTACCATAACCCGCCGGGGTATAAATTGCCGGGAAACCCTGTTGGGCAGCCTGGCACCTTACCGCCAATGTTCCCTGCGGAATAAGTTCTACATCCAGTTCTCCACTAAGCATCTGTTTTTCAAAAATGGCATTTTCGCCTACATATGAGGAAACCATTTTATCGATTTGTTTCTTATGTAAAAGTTGTCCTAGCCCAAAGTCATCAACTCCGGCATTATTGGAAATACAGGTAAGATTTTTTACGTTGCGTTTAACCAGTTCAGCAATTGCATTTTCAGGGATACCACAAAGTCCGAAGCCTCCCAGCATCAAGGTCATTCCATCCTGAATACCTTCAGTGGCCTGCTGCACATTATCTACGGTTTTAAGAATCATTTTTCAGAATTTTATCCGAAAATACGAAAATTAAAATCTGCTAACAATCTTAAGAATTGCTAAAAAGTAAGTTTTTTAGGATTTTGCGCTGTTTTTTTGAAGAAGATTTAAAAATCGATCTCATCTGGTACCGAATTATCAGAATTGCTCCTGGAGTTATAATTAGAACAATTGATCTCAATACTTAAATTTTGCGGCCGTTCAAACTCCTCCGTGGAAACATTTAAATCGGGATCGGCATAAACAGATTTCATATACATCCCCCATATAGGCAGCGCCATGGTAGCACCCTGGCCGTATCGAATCCCGGGAAAATGCACGGCGCGATCTTCTGCGCCCACCCAAACTCCGGTTACCAGGTTTGGAACCATGCCCATAAACCAGCCATCACTCTGATTTTGAGTAGTTCCGGTTTTCCCGGCTATTGGATTTTTAAGATCATAAGGATAACCCGTAATCGCACTTTTATAAAATTCATTATTAGTTGCCCAGGTACCTCTTAATCGTGTCCCTGAACCTCCCTGAGTCACACCTTCCAGAAGATTTATGGTTACATAGGCGGCTTCCTTGCTTAGAACATCCCGTGTTTCGGGAACATTTTGATAAAGTACAGTTCCATTTTTATCTTCAATTCGATTTACAATAACAGGTTTAATATAAACTCCCTGGTTTGCAAACGTGCTATAAGCAGAAACCATTTCAAAAAGACTAATATCTGGCGTTCCCAATGCAATAGATGGCACTGCAGGTATATTTTCAGTATCTATCCCCAGTTTTCCTATCAAATCGATAACCGGGCCTGGTCCTGTTTTATCAATTAATCTTGCCGTAATGCTATTCACTGAGTTTGCTAATGCCTGTTTCAAGGTCAACATTCCACTATAATCCGGAGGGCTATTTGCTGGGGACCAATCTTTCATATTCCCGTGTTTACCCGCTTCAATTGTAAAGCGGCTTCTAGGCATGGTATCACAGGGAGAAAATTTTAACTGGTCGATTGCCGTGGCATACACAAAAGGTTTAAAGGTTGAACCTACCTGTCGTTTTCCCTGTTTTACATGTTCGTATTTAAAATGCTTGAAATTGATCCCGCCAACCCAGGCTTTCACCTCACCGGTTTGGGGTTCCATAGACATCATCCCGCTTTGTAAAAAAGATTTATAATAAAGAATAGAATCACGAGGAGTCATAGTGGTATCTATATTTCCTTTCCAGCTGAAAATTTCCATTTGCGCAGGTTTTTCGAAAGAGGCCCTTATCTCTTCTTCAGATTTCCCATCGGCTTTCATTTGTTTCCAGCGCACAGAACGTTTCATGCCAACACTAATAATATTCTCCCTTTCAGATTCATCAATATCCCTAAAAGGTGCTGTTTTATTATTTTTATTTTGCCGGTTCAGTTCAGTCTGAAGATTCGCTATATGTTTAGTCACCGCGTCTTCAGCATATTTTTGCATTTTAGAATCGATACTGGTATAAATCTTTAAACCGTCCCTGAAAATATTATATTCGGTCCCATCGGGTTTAGGGTTTTCCTTGATCCACTGGTTCATGAAATTTTGAAGATATACCCTGAAATAGGTAGCCAGACCTTCATCATGGCCCTGTGGGGTAAATTTAATGTTCATTTCCAACTTCTTGAGCGAATCCATTTCCTGCTCGCTAACAAATCCGTTACGATTCATTTGTTCCAATACCTGATTGCGCCTTCCCAACACAAGTTCCGGCCTGCGCATGGGGTTGTATAAAGCGGAATTTTTAAGCATTCCTACCAGCACCGCAGATTCTTCAATCTTTAAATCCCGTGGTTCTTTGTCAAAATAAATTTTTGAAGCCGATCTTATCCCGACTGCCTGATATACAAAATCGTACTTATTGAAATACATGGTAATGATCTCTTCCTTGGTATATTGTCTTTCCAGCCTTGTGGAAATCACCCATTCTTTCACCTTCTGAAAAAGCCTTTCCACATTGTTGCTGGCAACATTGGAAGTGAAAAGCTGCTTGGCCAATTGTTGGGTAATAGTACTCCCACCACCTTTGGTTCCTAGATAAAACGCAGCCCTGGTGGTACCTTTGGCATCGATACCGGGATGTTTATAAAAACGTTCATCTTCCGTAGAAATGAGAGCCTGAACCAAATGTTCCGGTAAATCTTCATATTTAATAGGTGTCCTGTTTTCGCTGTAATATTTTCCGAGGGTTTCCCCATCTGAAGAGAAAATTTCTGTGGCAAGATTGGTTTCGGGATTTTCTAATTCTTCAAAAGAAGGCATTTCTCCAAAAACACCCCAACCAGCAAGCAGAAAAATAAGAATAGCTACTAAAACACCTCCACCAAAGAGGGTCCAGAACCAAATGATATAGCGGCGGTTACTTTGCTTTGATTCCTTAGTTTTTTTTGTAGTGCGGGCCATTTAATGATCTATTAAACCGTAAAATTTTAATTTTCTATATTTTCTATGCGGAAACCCACATGCGTGATTCCATCCAATTCTTGAATACCTTGTTCTTCACCATTTTTCCGCATCGCCTGTTTGATTTGTACAAAGTAATTTCCGGCTTCATCAAATTTTACATTTTGCTTATACCAGAGTTTATTTTCTTTTACATCTCCAAAGCCTGTGCCTAACCACTCACCATTAGGTTTTGCCATTTCATATTCCAGGGTATCGCTTATCACTTTTCCTTCGGGAAACTGAATTTCCGTAATTAGAAAAAGGTTGCTGTAAGCGTAATCATTATTGTTGCGTAAAGTGATAAATAGATTATATGTTTTTGCTGTATCCAGATTACCAAGATTAAACCTCACCAATGAATCCCTATTCCAATCACGCACCGATTTATATTCATCATAGACCCGCTTTTCATCACAGGAAGAAAAAAATAGTATTCCCCAAAACAGGCAAAAAAATCCTAAAACCCTACGCATTTTTAGACTTTGAAGAATTTCCTTTTCGTTTCTTCCTTTTTTTATTCCTTTTGGTACGATTGCCTTTAGGTGCATCAAATCGGGTTAAACTATCCTGGCCCACGGCATTATTGAAATCTGGCTCTTTGCTTTCTTCTATTTGGATCTCCAATTCATATTCTTCCAGACTACCTGCAAGCTCCCCTTTCTTGTTCTTAAATACAATTTTGTTTGCCTGTTCCGGAGTTAAACGGTGCCAGTTCATCCATTCACCCTCATAGGCGTACCACAGATAACCTTTAAATATGTCAATTTTCTGACATACTGCTGTACCTTTTTTCGTTTTTAACTTAACGTCGATTTTTGGAAAAGATTTTAAAGCTTCCAAATAAGTGTCTAATTCGTAGTTCAAACAGCACTTTAGTTTCCCGCATTGTCCCGCTAGTTTCTGCGGATTTAATGATAACTGCTGATATCTTGCTGCAGAGGTGCTTACCGATCTAAAATCTGTTAACCAGGTGGAGCAACACAATTCACGCCCACAGGAACCAATTCCGCCCAATCTGGCTGCTTCCTGTCTCAGGCCAATCTGGCGCATTTCAATTCTGGTATTGAATTCACGGGCAAATTCTTTAATCAATTGCCTAAAATCCACACGATCTTCTGCCGTGTAATAAAAAGTAACTTTGGAAGCATCGCCCTGGAACTCCACATCGCTAATTTTCATGCTTAGGTTAAGCCGAATCGCAATTTGCCTGGAGCGTTGCTGCATTTTTTCTTCCCGGTCCCTAACTTCCTGCCAGACGTCGATATCCCTTTGAGAAGCTTTCCGATAGACTTTTAAAACTTCCGGCGAATCCGGATCTACTTTTTTCTTTTTCATCTGAATACGAACCAGCTCCCCTGTTAAGCTCACAATCCCAACATCATGACCGGGACTGGCCTCTACAGCGATCACATCGCCTATACTCAAACTTAAATTTTCAGAATTTCGGAAGAAGTGTTTCCTACCGTTCTTAAAACGTACTTCCACATAATTGAAAGGTGCCTCGCCGCCGGGAAGCGACATATTTGAAAGCCAATCGAAAACGGTTAGTTTATTACAACCATCGGTACCGCAGGTTCCATTGTTCTTACATCCTTTCGGCTGACCGTCTTTCCCGGTCGAGCAACTGCTGCAAGCCATATATTATATATTGAAAGAGTACCGCTTCTTTTCTAACCTTTCTACTTAACATTCGGCATTAAAGCCTTCAAAAATCGTCGCGTATTTTTACGCCTGTCAGTTATAGAAGCACCTCTTTTAGGTTCATAAAAATTTTCAAACGTAAATATACCAATATTAATTGGCAAAGCCATTTGAAGAAGTCTTAGTGTTTAAACTTTAAAACTGCCGACCTTCCTTTTTTAAAAATCTTATTGCTATTGCCTTTTCCCTGTCTTAGTTTTTTTTGTTCTGTATATGGCAGGGCGGCAATTTCCTTGCATTTATCTGAACAGCAATCGTTCATAGTTGCTGCGCATTCTTCACACTGAATGAATAATAAATGGCAAGCTTCATTGGCGCAATTTACATGCGTATCGCAAGCCTTTCCGCATTGGTGGCAATGTGCGATCACATCTTCGGTAATTTTTTCAGACCTGCGATGATCAAAAACAAAATTCTTCCCAATGAACTTATTCTCCAGCTGAAGATTTTGTACCTGCCGGGCATATTCTATAATTCCGCCTTCCAGCTGATATACATTTTTAAAGCCTTTGTGTTTGTAATAGGCGCTGGCTTTTTCACAACGAATCCCACCGGTGCAATACATCACCAGGTTTTTATCTTCTTTATGATCTTTAAGATCTTCTTCAATAATATCCAAGGAATCCCGAAATGTATCTACATCTGGCGTGATCGCTCCCTGAAAATGGCCAATTTCGCTTTCATAATGGTTGCGCATATCAACCAGAATCGTATTAGGATCTGCGATCAATTCATTGAATTTTAAGGCATCTACATGAATTCCCTTATTTCGAACATCAAAGGTTTCATCATTCAACCCATCGGCAACGATCTTATCCCTCACTTTTACTTTCAATTTCAGAAAAGACTTGAGATCATGTTCAACCGCGATGTTCAAACGCACATTTTCGAGAAAATAAATTTGATCAATAAAGTTTTTAAACTCTTCAAATTTTTTAGCCGGAACAGATAATTGCGCGTTAATCCCTTCATGGGCCACATAAATACGCCCCAAGACATCTATTTGGTCCCAGGCGATAAAAAGATGATTTCTGAATAATTCGGGATTCCCGATTTTTGCATACGCGTAGAAAGAAAGGGTAAGCCTGTCTTCACCGGCCTCTTCCAGTAAAGCTTCCCTTTCCCTGGCGCTTAATTTATTGTACAGTTGCATGCTATACCAATATTTTAAGATTAAGAAAATTTCAGCAAATATACATTTTTCAAATGTGTGACAATATAAGTTTAACCTGAAATACCTATCCTAATTTTTGGAAATATTCCAAATAGGGCGATAAGTTTTGTTGTATTGCAGCAAAACTTATCTTATTTTAGCAGACCATATTTTTGGATCTAAAACACATTCATGAGCAACGATAAAGAAAAAGAAGCAAAATTAAAGGCTTTAAAGCTTACCCTTGATAAAATGGACAAAACTTACGGCAAAGGTACCGTCATGAAAATGAGCGACCAGGCCGTAGTGGATATTGATTCTATTTCTACAGGATCTTTAGGCCTGGATTTGGCTTTAGGAGTGGGTGGTTTACCAAGAGGGAGGGTAATTGAAATATATGGCCCGGAATCTTCAGGTAAAACAACTTTAACCCTACATGCTATTGCTGAAGCGCAAAAAAAAGGTGGTATCGCCGCATTTATTGATGCGGAACATGCCTTTGACCGTTTTTATGCGGAAAAGCTTCATGTAGATATCGATAACCTGATAATTTCCCAACCAGATAATGGGGAACAGGCCCTTGAAATTACCGATAATTTAATCCGTTCCGGGGCAATTGACATTATCGTGATCGATTCAGTTGCGGCATTAACTCCTAAGAGTGAGATCGAAGGTGAGATGGGGGATTCTAAAATGGGCCTTCATGCCAGGTTGATGTCCCAGGCACTTAGAAAGTTAACCGCCTCCATAAGCAAGACCAATTGTACTGTGATTTTCATTAACCAGCTTAGGGACAAAATTGGGGTGATGTTCGGAAATCCTGAAACCACCACAGGGGGAAATGCATTGAAATTCTATAGCTCGGTAAGGTTGGATATAAGAAGATCTACGCAGATAAAAGATAGTAACAATAACGTGATGGGGAATAAAACACGGGTTAAAGTGGTGAAGAATAAAGTTGCCCCGCCATTTAGAACTGCCGAATTCGATATCATGTACGGGGAAGGAATTTCGAAAATTGGAGAGATCATCGATATTGGTGTGGACTACGAAATAATCAAAAAGAGCGGCTCCTGGTTTTCTTATGAAGACACTAAACTTGGCCAGGGTAGAGACGCGGTGAAAATGCTGCTAAAAGACAATCCGGATCTTATGGAAGAGTTGGAAACAAAAATTATAGCTGCGATTAAAGTGGCCAAAGAATAACGCTTAATAGCCTGTATTCACCAGTTTGAACCTGAACCCGAAGTATCCCGATATCTAATAAGGTTTTGAATACTTTTTACCCGGTTTCTTTTTCTTTGATCCTGACGCAACCTTTTTGATTATTTTACATCTATTATAAAATAATAAAGTAAAAAAATGAAAAAGTTAGTTTTCCTATTTGTTGCTGTTTTAGCTCTTGTATCCTGTTCAATAGATGATGATTCTCCGAATCTAGAGTACAGTTTTGCGCCCATTGTGAGCAATGACTTCCCTGAATCGTTCGATTTAAACACCTCCTACGACGTGAGCCTGGGATATAATTTACCAGCATGCAGCCAGTTTACAGATTTGAGTTTTAATGTCGTTGAGCCTACCAGCGAAAATGGTAATTTTAAAGAAGTATTCATTGGTGTAGTTGTTCAAAAAAATCCTGCTATAAATTGTACTGATACTGAAGTTGAATTAAAAAGCGTTCCCCTTACAGTAAATTTAAATTCCACAGACACAGAAGATTATAAATTTAAACTTCTTGTGGGGGTTGATGAAAACGATGAGCCAATTTATGATGAAGTCATAGTTCCGGTAAATGCTGCTGATTAAAACATAATTTGCCGTACCGCTAAAAACCAAACAAAAAACCTTTGTGAGTTTAAACAAACTCATTCGCCAGTGCAGGGAAGAGAATAGAAATGCACAAGAACAGCTTTACCGGCTTTATTCGGCAAAGCTTTTTGGCCTATGCCTAAAATATTCCAATAACAGGCAGGAGGCGGAGGATAACTTACAAGATGGGTTTTTAACGATATTCGCTAAAATCTCCCAATTTAAAAACGAAGGCTCTTTTGAAGGCTGGATGAAAAGGGTCATTATTAATACTGCCCTTCAAAAACACCGTGAACAAAAAGTTTATGCCATCTCCCATGAAAATCTCTTGGAAGCTAATGATGAAGTAGAACTGGACAGTGAGGAAATTTCACTGGATTATTTACTGCTATGTGTACAAAGTTTACCTGAAAGGTACAGGCAGGTTTTTAACCTCTATGTATTGGATGGTTTTTCGCATCGGGAAATTGCTAAGGCACTAAACATTTCTGAAGGTACTTCCAAGTCCAATCTATCCAGGGCAAGACTGGTACTGAAAGAAAAAATTGAAAACGATCAGGAGAAATGTAATTCGGCAAAAACATCATGAAAGAAAAAAAACATATAGACCGGATTTTCCAGGAAAAATTTAAAGATTTTGAGCAGGAACCACCTTACGAAATTTGGCAAAATATAGCACTGGCACTGGAGAAGAAGAAAAGGCGGCGAGCCTTAATTATTCCCCTTTGGGCGAAAATTGGTAGTGTTGCCGCTGTTTTAGCTCTCATAGTTGCAGGCCTAATGTTTAAATCTGAAACTGATATGGATTCCATTCAAAATCCGGTAGTTGAAGAAAATATCCAGGAAGATATTGAGCAAAATAATGAGACTCCATTACTTTCAACTGAAGAAGAAAAAATCGCAGATATAAATAAAGAGGGAGAAGAAGAAAATGCATCAGGGCAGGAAGGAACTAACAAATCTGAAGCTCCCGGGAACTTCAAAGAGCAAAAAGCTTCTTCCGTTTCAGGTACAAAATATGCCACCAACGATTATTCTAAGGAAGAAAGCCCAAATTCAGCAATATCGACCAAAGCAAACGTAAAAGTTACAAAGGATCCTGAAAATGATCAATCGGAAATACGCATC
The DNA here is from genome assembly GCF_023718305.1 of Gramella sp. AN32. Taxonomy (GTDB): domain Bacteria; phylum Bacteroidota; class Bacteroidia; order Flavobacteriales; family Flavobacteriaceae; genus Christiangramia; species Christiangramia antarctica. The sequence goes on along the minus strand of NZ_QEYO01000002.1, from coordinate 206,925 downwards.
GCTGATCATGATCGAACAACTTCCGAAGAAAAAACGGGACAGATTAAAAATTCCGAAGAAGCTATTTCAGAAACATCTAAAACCGAAGCAGCGCTCGTAGAAGTGGATGCGGAAAAAGAAAAAAATGAAGAAATACTTTCCCCATCTAAAGAAGATTCGAATATCCTCATCGCTGAATTGGAAAAGAATTCAGAAAAAGAAATAGAAACCCCGGAAACCGATACTAAACGTTTTAGCCTCTCCACTTTTGCCGCGCCATTATTTTACAAAAATGTTGGGGGAGGAAATGAGATTTCTTCAGAATTTGATGGAAATACTACGCGCTCTGATGTGACAGTTTCTTACGGGGTTAAATTAGCTTATGAGCTTAATAAAAAGTTGAAAATTAGGACCGGAATTAGTAAAATTGAAGTTAATAATACCACTCGCGATATTGGTTTTTCTCCCATGGTGCTTGCGCAAAATGTAGATAATATTTCCGGAAACCCAAATATGTTCGCTTTGAGCAATAGCTCGCCAAATGCCGATTCCGGAGATCCTTTAAATGGGCCTATGCCCGATTATTCTGAGAATGGCTTTTCCACAGCATTTTTTATCCCCGGAGAGATCAATCAGCAATTTGGATTTATTGAAATTCCTGTAGAACTTGAATATGCTTTGATCGATAAGAAATTCGGTTTAAATCTTATAGGAGGTGGAAGTAGTTTATTCCTGGATAAAAACAGTCTGGAAATTGTTTCTGGAACAAATGTATCAGATCTTGGAAAAGCGACGAATATTAAGAATACCAGTTTTAGCGCCAACCTTGGTTTAGGTTTGGATTATGATCTTAATGAAACTTTTGGCCTGAGTTTGGAACCCATTATAAAATATCAGCTGAATACCTTTGATAATGTAAATAATGTAAGCCCGTTAAACTTTGGGATTTATACCGGCCTTAAGATCCGGTTTTAATGTACCGTTGGATTTTCCAATTCTTTCAGGATTACTTCTCTCACCCTTTCTTTTAAAGTCCTGCGATCCTGGGGAACCAAATCCTTTGTTGGTATAAAATTGTGGATTTTTACGCGTAATTTTCCCGGGGCTCCACTTAAAAAATTATAGGAAAATCGCTTTTTAGAATCATGAAAAGTTATGGGAATAATAGGAATTTGATGTTCTATCGCTAACATGAAAGCACCATCTTTAAATTCATCGAGCAAAATATTATGATCATTGGGCACTCCGCCTTCAGGGAAAATACAAACGCTATTCTGCTGTTTCAATCTGCGCTGGGCTTCCAAAAATGCAGCCTGCCTGCTCCGTGTATTTTTTCTGTCCACAAGAATGCAGGTCCTACGATAGAAAAATCCGAAAACAGGAATACGTCCTAATTCCCTTTTTCCAAGAAAAACGAAAGGTTGTTTTATAATGCTAAGCATTAACATAATATCGATGATCGAGGTGTGATTGGCCACGAGCATATAACTTTTATGCTTTTCCGGAAGTTGATCGGCAACCAGCTTTATTTGAAATCCCATCCCAAAAAGTATTGTTTTCGCCCAGATACGGGAACAAACAAAATATTGAGGATAAAATTTTTCAGAAGAAGTGAAAATAATAAGCACCGGAAGCATCAACACAATTGGTATCACCATCAATATATAAAACCAGATACGCCATACGAAAATCGCTGCCTTTTCCAAGTACTTCATAGATTTCAAAAGTAATAAAATGAAATGACTGAATTCTATAAAAAAATTACCTTTGCAGCAAATTAAAAATTGCCATGTCCAGAATACTTACAGGTATACAAAGCACAGGAACACCACATTTAGGGAATTTGCTTGGCGCAATTATGCCCGCAATTTCCATGGCCAATGAACCGGAAAATGATTCTTTTATTTTTATTGCAGATTTGCATTCGCTCACTCAAATCAAAGATGCGAATACATTGCGCGAAAACACCTATTCTGTTGCAGCAACCTGGCTGGCCTGCGGTTTGGATATTGAAAGAAGTGTTTTTTATCGCCAAAGCGATATTCCTCAGGTCACGGAATTATCCTGGTATTTGAGCTGTTTTTTCCCTTACCAGCGCTTAACCCTGGCACACTCTTTTAAAGACAAAGCCGATCGCCTTGAAGATGTGAATAGTGGGTTGTTTTCCTATCCCATGTTAATGGCCGCCGATATTTTGTTGTATGATGCCGATATTGTTCCCGTAGGAAAAGATCAATTACAGCATATAGAAATGACGCGCGATGTTGCTGCACGGTTCCATGCAAAAATGGGGGATGTCTTTGTAATGCCCGAAGCTAAAATACAGAAGGAAACCATGTATATTCCAGGCACCGACGGCGAGAAAATGAGCAAGTCTAAAGATAATACCATCAATATTTTTCAAACAGATAAACAATTGCGGAAACAGATTATGGGGATTCAAACCGATAGCACTCCGCTGGAAGAACCTAAAAATCCCGATACCTGTAATGTTTTTGCTTTATACGAGATAATGGGCACTCAAGAGCAGGTCGCCAGCATGCGGAAAAATTATGAAGGTGGAGGTTTTGGTTATGGACATGCCAAACAGGCTTTATTTGAACTTGTAAAAGAAAAATTCTCAGCACCCAGAGAAAAATATGAATATTACATCCACAATCTACCGGAAATAGATAAAGCTTTGGCCATTGGCGCCGAAAAAGCCAGGCTTGTTGCTAATGGAGTTTTGGGAAGGGTCCGGTCTACTTTAGGATATTAAATAATTTCGAATATTTTTCCCGGCAACGGCCTAACCGCGCCTTTCAATTCCATATTCAGTAATAAAGAAGCGGTTTTAAAAGTAGGAAAATTGCAATTTAGCGCAAGAGCATCCAATTCGGTTTTTCCCTGCTCGTTTAAATAATCATAAACTTTTTGTTCTTCGGAATCCAACTGAACAAATAATTGTTTTTGAACTGGTTTTGGATCCTCATCTGCTTTCCAGTTCAGGATATACACAAGGTCTGCTGCAGAAGTAAGCACATGGGCATTCTGCCGCCTTATAAGATTATTACAACCAGAACTAAATTTATCTGTAGGACGACCCGGGACTGCAAAAATTTCCCGATCGTAAGAAGAGGCAATATCTGCCGTGACCAAAGCGCCACCTTTTTCAGCGCTTTCAATAACAACAGTTGCCTCACTTAATCCGGCAATTATTCTGTTCCTTTTCAGGAAATTATTACGATCAAATTTATCAGTGCTCCAGAAATCGGTATAAAACCCACCATTTTCCATCATCTGATTTATATATTTTTTATGAGCTTTCGGATAAATAGTTTGAAAGCCGTGAGCGAGACAGGCTACCGTTTGAAGTTCATTTTTAATCGCTGCTTTATGTGCACAAATATCTACCCCATAGGCAAATCCGGAAACAATAACCGGATTCAATATTTCCAAATCTTCGATAAATTTTTCGCAAAACGTGATGCCATGAGCAGTAATTTGCCTGGTTCCCACAACACTTATAATCTTCCTTTTGTTCAGATTAATATTTCCCCTGGAAAATAAAATGATAGGCGAGTCCAGGCAATGTTTCAATTTTTCAGGATACGATCCTTCAAGGAAATAGTGTGTTTGCACATTGTTCTTTTCAATGAATTTTAATTCCTCTTCCGCTGCTTTAAAATGCTCCTTATTCTGAAGATCGCGAACTTTGGCTTCCCCTATTCCATCCAGTTTTAGCAGCGCAGATTTTTTCTCTTTTAATACATTTTCTGCACTCCCAAATTTCCGAATTAATTTTTTAGCCGTGGCATCTCCCATATTCGGAATATGCTGAAGCACAAGCGCATAAAAAAGATCATTCCCCGTCATCCTTTCCAATTTAATTAAAATTACAATAAAAAAGATTTGTTAATAAAAAATCTTTGGGTAACTTTATCTCTCTGCCTAAACCTATATTTTTGCTTACATGAAGATAGCTACCTATATACAGGATTTACTTTATAGATACGAATGTGTGATCCTTCCGGGATTCGGAGCCTTCTTATCACAGAGACAATCGGCTTTTATAGATGCCGATACCAACGAGTTCTTTCCTCCAAAAAAGGTAATTTCCTTCAATAGGCAATTATATAAAAATGATGGTCTTCTGGCCAATTATATCGCCAGTGTTGAGCATATAGATTATGATGCGGCAAACTCCAGAATAGGTGAATTTGTAAATAGTATTGAGAATTCGCTTCAGGCTCAACATGAAGTGGAACTGGCGAATATCGGGAAGCTTTTTTTAGACAGCGAAGATAGTGTTCAGTTTGAACCCTCTTCAACTATTAATTTCCTTGCTACTTCTTTTGGTTTACATTCCTTTGAAACTACACAGGTTTCCAGGGAAATCTATAAAGAACAGGTTGCGAAAATTGAAGAAAAAGCCCCTATTTATCTTACTCCGGAAAAAAGATCTTCAACCTGGATTAAATATGCCGCAGTGGGCTTATTAGCGATAGGCCTTTCAGGTTTTGCAGGATTAAATATTTATAGCAACCAGGTTGCCCAGCATAATATCGCGGAACAACAGGTAGCTGAAAGTAAACTTGAGCAACAAATTCAGCAGGCAACTTTTGTGATCGATAATCCTCTACCTGCCATTACTTTTGAAGTGGAAAAACAGGAAGGAAATTATCATGTCATCGCCGGTGCCTTCCGGGTAAAAGAAAATGCCGAGAAAAAGGTTGCAGAATTAAAGACTGAAGGTCACAAAGCCAGACTACTTGGTGAGAATAAATACGGATTACATCAGGTGGTTTATTCCAGCCATGAATCCCGCAGGGAAGCTATCAAAAAATTGTATCAGGTAAAAAATACCAATGAAGGTGCCTGGTTATTGGTTCAGGAATTTTAATATAGCCTTAACGGAGCTTTCACCTATATCTACCTTATTTTTGCCAAAAATTTGAAAATGGAGGCTAAAGCACCCAGCGACTCAAGAACCATACTTACCGATTTAGTTTTACCCAGCGAAACCAATCCTTTGAACAATCTTTTTGGAGGCGAACTCCTTGCCCGTATGGATCGGGCAGCCAGTATCGCTGCCAGAAGACATAGTAGAAGAATTGTGGTTACCGCATCTGTAAACCATGTCGCTTTTAACAAAGCTATTCCGTTAGGAAGTGTGGTAACAGTTGAAGCAGCCGTTTCCCGGGCGTTTAAATCGTCTATGGAGATTTTTATAGATGTTTGGGTGGAAGATCGGGAAAGTGGCCGTAGATCTAAAGCAAATGAGGCCATTTATACTTTTGTTGCGGTAGACGAAACCGGAACTCCAATTCAAATTCCAGCCCTAGAGCCTAAAACCGATCTCGAAAAGGAACGTTATGATGCAGCGCTGAGAAGAAAGCAGCTGAGCCTGGTATTGGCAGGAAAAATGAAACCTTCAGAAGCAACGGAACTAAAAGCCCTTTTTGAATAAATTATCCATCTGGATTTTGAAGATTGATGCGCAAACCAATTCCTAAATTCAGGAATAAATTGCTATTGAAATAATTGTCCAGTTCCCGGGAAGTGATCACATCCATAAAATCGTTCCGAAGTTCTATTTTTCCATAAACAGCAAGTGTTTTGGTGAACCGATGCCCAATTTCATTCCTTAAAAAAATCATGTTGCCTTCTTCCAGAAATCTATCTTCAGCAGATTTGCTGCTATAAGAGACATAACCATAACCAGCAAGCACATGCCAATACCATTCACGGGTGATCGCTTTATAATATCCGAGATGTGCCGACAGGGAGGCCACTCCTGTTCTGGAGATTTCACCCACTTTTGAGCGATCTTCTACCATCCCGTTAAAATAATCCACGCTCGCTCCAATGGTAAAATGCTGCTGCACAAACCAATTGAAGGTGAATTCAAAACCCGGATTTTTATACGTATAAGCCTCTGCCATTGCTGAATTTCCTAAGCCTATAGGCCGAAAAAAACCAATATTGAAAGCAACCGATTCAGGATTTCCCGGGGAATACATCATATTGACTTTGGTAGTGTCTTTAACATTGCTCTCATTTTTTTCCAACTCCTGTCCAAATAAAAAGACCGGAAATATGATCGCTATCAGCACTTTAATATTCGATCTCATACAAAACATTTTGATCTTCTATAATAAAGCTTTCAGTTAATTCCTCTCCTTCATCTACGCTATAAATTATTTCGACTTTAGTGCCTACCAAAGATTTAATTCTGTCTTCTATATAAGAGTCAGAATTTTCAAGACTATTGCTACGAAGGTTCACACGATTGAAAAAGTCACCTGAAACTTCCAGTTCTCCAGTATTGGTATAGGCATATTCATTTACAGGCGGTAAAAAAGCTATTTGATAAGCAATTGCTGCTGCACCCGAGATATTGATAAAATTCACCTGAACGCTTGCAAGTTCTGGAAGTGAAATTTCAGGAATATTGATAATACGAAGCCTATTTTGTGGCTGAACATTAATAAAAGTCGTGCTGATGGTATTAGTGTAATTATCAAAACCGGGAGGATTTATCAAGATAGAAATTCCGGCATTTTCAGGTTTTAAGCTAACAAAATCAAAACTGCCGTTTTTGCTCATGCCTCTTCCCAGCAGGTGTCCTTCTTCCTGACTATAAGAACCTGCCTGATTGCCGGCAATAGAATAAACAGAAATATTGTCCAAGGTTGAATTGATTTCACCCACAACCTGTATCCTGCGATCTGCCTCGATCCTTATATCGTAAGAACAGCTTACGTACTGCAAGATAAGGAACAGTAAAACCGATATTTTTAAGATTTTCAAAATATAGCCTTTTATAAAAGATACAAAAATTGCATTTGGTTGCGTGCTTACATCTGATAGATCCATAATGCTGGATCTAATTTTTGATTATTCTTATATAACAAAAAGTGTAAGGTCGTTTTTCCTGTGGCTTTATTTGTGGCAATTTCTCCAAGCTCCTGGTTGGTAGTTACATTATCCCCACGTTTCACATAAACAGCTTCCAGGTTGTTATAAATAGTAATATAATCTCCATGTCTCACCATTATAGCCTGGTTCGCTCCTTTCACTGCCTGAACTTCACTAACGGTACCGTTAAAAATAGCCCTGGCTTTTCCTTTTTCATCGGTATCTATGCGCACACCATTATTGTTCACCATGACTGATTTTACTACCGGATGTGGCTGTGTCCCAAACCTCATGGTCACGATTCCAGATCTTACCGGCCAGGGCAATTTTCCTTTATTATTGGCAAAATCGGCGGCAAGGGCTTTTGCGGCAGGTGTTAATTCATACGAGGTCCTGGAAGTTGACCCGCTTTCTTTATTGGCTTTGGCAATGGACTCGCGAATCATCCTGTCGATTTCACGGTCAATTTCGTTGATCTGGTTTTGCTTCGATCTAATTTGTGAGGCAAATTCCCCTTCCCGTTTATTGATGGAAGCCATCAAGGTGTTTTGGGACTTTCGGTTTTTCTCTAAATCGGCTCTGGTTTTACGGTTTTCAGCGATTAACTGGTCTTTCTGTTCTTTTTGCTTCAGAAGATTGGTATTTAATTCCTGAAGTTTCAGGGTATTTGCTTTGATTTCTTCTCCCTGCTGCTTGCGATAATTAGTATACTGTTTCATATACTGAAGTCGCTTGTATGCCTGTAAAAAGTTTTCCGAAGACAGCAAGAACATGATCCTGCTTTGCTGGGACTTGCTTTTATACGACTTCTCAATCATTTGGGCATAGTCTGCTTTCAACTGTTCCAGCTCTTTCCTAAGCTCCCCAATTTTGTTTGTATTGGTGGAAATTTCGCGGGTAAGCAAATTTGCCTGCTGGTTGGTTAATTTTATAAGATCTTCCGTGCTCCTTATTTGCTGATTAAGGTCTTCTACCTGGGTTAAAACTGATTGCTGTTTTTTCTGATTAGAGATTCGCAATTCAGAAATACGCTTTATCTGCTCTCTTAATTCCACCCTCCTTTTTTCAAGATCTTCACGATCCTGCGCCTGGAGGATAAAGAGATTTCCGAAGAAAAGCAGTAAAAAAAGAAACGGTTTCAGCTTTATCATTCAGTTAGTTTAAGCTAATTTCCTCATAGCCTGAAGGGATCTCAAATGGAAAGCTTAATTCTTCCCCAAAAGTTAACGACCTGTAGGTAAGATCGATATTTGTATTAGAGCCGGCCTCGTTGGCAATGATTTTAATATTTTCCGGAAAAACAATCCCATCTACGCTTTGATAATTTGAATACGTCACCGTTAGTCCACGATTATCGTCTTCCTGGGAAAGTTGTTGCGCCGTAGCTTTAAAAGTCCCATTATCGATCAAAAACATTTTTTTGATCATATCTCTGGCAGGTGATGAAAACTGAAATCCCCGAGCATTCGTGGAAAAATCGTAATCTTCCTCACGAAGATCGTAAATGGCCTGACCAATCAATAAATTCTGAAGTTTTTCAAAATCCAGGGGCGTTCCTAAAAAATCACTTAACACTGAAAAATCCCCATCAAAATAAGTTTGGGTCACTTTCTCATAATAACTGGCTCTTTGCGGGGTGATATATGCTTTAGCCACAGGAAAACCAAGGATGCTTGCGCTCATCCAAATGGCTTTGTCTTTTTCCATTCTAAAACTTAAATTTACCGATTGTGTTTTTTCATCATCCTGATACACCGCACGTAACCTTCCCGAAACCGTTTTAAAGTTGGCTTCGCTATCGTAATGCTGCTGAATGATAGACGCGGCTTCAGTATTTTTTGTTTTGGTGGTTTTAACCCGTTTCGAGCTTCCGCAGGAAAAAAGGAAAACACTTACTATACTTAGAATTAGAATTCTTTTCAACATCAATTTATTAATTTCTTTAGTGCTGCTGCCCTAGTTTTAAAATCGTTTACTTTTTCCGCATTATTTAAACCGAGATAAGCTTTCATTAACTCGGTATAAAAATCCATTTCCATTTTTTCATCTTCAATCAAATAATCCAAACCTTCTTCCAGGCTTTCAGCCGCGGCAGCATAATTATCCTGATTATTCAAAGCGACTCCCTGCAAGAGATATAGCAATGGCTGAGAGGGGAAAACTTCCAGCCCGTTTTTTGTCAAATTTGAAGCCGACTCATATTTTCCTGCCTTTAATTGCAGTAAAAGTGTTTTTTTAAGCAATTCAAAATTGTCTTCGTCCGTGGCAATACCCAGTTCAAAAAACGTCAAAGCGTCCTCAAAATTGTTTTTAGAAAGGTGATAATCCCCAAGTTGTTCGTAAAGTTGCGGGGTATTTTCCCATTCTGAAAGCTTTCCGGTGATATCGATCAATTCTTTTTCATACTCTGGATTCTTCTGAACGAAATTCATAAAATCATTCAAGACTTTAAATTTTGATTCGGCATCGATCTCTTCACTTTGAAAAACAATTTTCATGGAAGTGATCGCCTTTTCAGTCTTACTTTGATCGAGATAAAATTTATAAAGGGCCAGATGCGCCAGGGAAGAACCGGGATTAGTTTCCAATAATTCCTCCGCAATTCTAAAAGCCTCTTTTTCCTCGCCATTTTCACTGTAAATATAGATGAGGTTGAGGTAATTCTGTTCAATTTCAGGGTTGGCACCAATACTTTTTTCCAAATTGGAAATTTGGGCATCGGTATTATTTGTTCTGGAATAAATCTGGCGACGCATGGCATTTCGATAGGCATTTACGCCTAAATTTTCATCCAGTTTGTCAATCACCGCAAGTGCCTTGTCATAATCTTCGTTCAAAATATAAAAACCGATTAAATCCTGCTCATATTTTGGATCTAGTTTGGTGAGTTTTTGAACCGTTGAAATTCCTTCGGAAATATTCCCTGTCTCCTTATAGGTGTCTAACAAATACTGAAGAATCGATTCTTTTTGCGGTAGAAGCTCGTGAGCTTTTTGAAAATTTTGAACAGCTTCATCATACTTTTTTAAGTTTTGATAATTCTTGCCCAATTCAAAATAAACCACCGCATTGGAAGCATCAATTTGCAGGCATTTCTCCAGGGAAGTGATCGCTTTTTCATAATTTTCAATACCCTTTTGCTTTAAAGCTTCAAAAAAATTCTCCTGAAATTCATCACTTACATTTCCCAGGTCATCCTGATTTACCTCCTGAAATGGGCGCTGCACTTCCTGGGATTTTGAAGAAAATCCAAGAAGAACAAGCATCAAAATGTAAATAAGCTTTTGCATATAGTTATTCTAAAACTGAATAATCACCAATACTGATTTCTTTGAAATCACCATCAAATTTGGCAAAATTTCCTATCATCGCATTATCCAGCTTTGCATTTTGTACTTCAGCAAAAGTTTGGATCAAACTATTTTTAATGCTGCTGTTCACAATTCTAGATCCGTCGCCAATAGAAACATTCGGACCTATTTTCGCATTGATCAATTCTACATTTTCTCCAATATAGCAAGGCTCGGTAATTTCAGAGTCCTTGATTTTTACTGAATCTGCAATTAATTTTTCCCTGTCATTATGCAGAAAATTAAGCATTCTGCCATTGGTTTCTACGGTCACATTTTTATTACCGCAATCCATCCACTCATCAACTTTTCCCGGAACAAATTTTAATCCGTTCTTTCTCATGGCCTCAATTCCATCATTGATTTGGTATTCCCCGCCACGCGTTAGTTTTTGATCCAGTACATTTTGAAGTTCATCCTTTAAAACTTCTACATTTTTAAAATAGTAAATTCCAATCACGGCAAGATCTGAGACAAACTCTTTAGGTTTTTCTACAAGATCTACAATTTCACCATTTTGATTGAGCTTAACCACTCCATAAGCTGAGGGATTTTCCACCTTTTTCACCCACATTACCGAATCTGCAGATTTATCTAAATTAAAATCGGCTTTAAACAGGGTATCAGCATAAGCAATCACTGCGGGACCCTGTAGAGATTCCTTAGCACACATGATCGCATGCCCTGTACCAAGTGGCTTATCCTGATAATATATAGTCCCTTTTGCGCCCAGGCTTTCAGCGATTTTCATCAAATCCTGTTCTACCTGCTCTCCAAAATCCTCGCCGATAATAAAAGCAACTTCATCTATCTTTTCGTTTAAAACTTTGGCTATATCTTCCACCAGCCTGTGTACGATAGGTTTGCCGGCAATTGGAATTAACGGTTTTGGGATGGTTAACGTATGTGGACGTAATCGTGAACCACGACCCGCCATAGGGACAATTATTTTCATATATTTATTATATTCTTTATTTAAATTATTTCAGAAATCCACTGGATTTTAGGTTTTTATATATTTCAACAACATTTTCAGGAATTTCAGCTTTTAATAACCAGTTTACATCCAGGCCATTATTGATCGCTGCTTTCATCAAATATGGATTCTCACCCATTAATTCGCCGAGCTTATTGAGGTTTTCTTCAAACTCCAACAGGTAATCTTCATGCAACTTATCTATGATCATCATCACCCGGAAAATCCTGGCTATTACCGCGACACAGAATTTTCGTGCCTTTCTGGGAGTCGTATTTAAAATGTTTGGATTATTATGTTTTAAAACTTCTACCAACAACAATAAATTCAGACTTGCTTCGCCGAATTTATCTTTCGTAATCTTAACATGCTCGGTAATATCACCGCTTAAATAGCGTACGTTCATATGCAAATAGCCTACCGAATGAAAGCGCTCGTGCATTTGCTTTGCGCGAAGAATAATCCTGTCTTCCATTTTTTCGCGCAGTTCATCCACACTATTGGTGCTTACCAGCTCAAAATACAGGCGGTTAGCTAACATGGGATCCTTTTTTAAAAGGCGCAAAAGCAGTTTGTCCTTCTCGGCGGAAGGCAACTCACTAATCGCTTGTTTAAAATTTTTATCGAAAGTCATGCTAAATAAAACTTACAACTAATTCCTATTATTGGTGGCCCGTGCTACCAAATCCCCCGGCACCGCGGGAGGTATCGCCCAAAACATCAACTTCTTCCCAGTTTATCTGTTCATGTTTTGCAATCACCAGTTGGGCAACCCGCTCCCCATCCTGTACTATAAATTCATCGTTGGAAAGGTTTACAAGAATTACTCCAATTTCCCCGCGGTAATCTGCATCGATGGTTCCCGGCGAATTTAGGACAGTTATCCCTTTTTTTGCAGCGAGGCCACTTCTGGGCCTTACCTGAGCTTCAAAACCAATAGGCAATTCAATAAAGAGTCCGGTTTTTATAATCGCGCGCTCTAAAGGTTTTAAGCTTATCGGAGCATCAAGTTCAGCTCGCAGATCCATTCCTGCCGAAGCCTGAGTTTCGTAATTGGGTAAATTATGTTTTGATCTATTGATAACCTTTACAATCATTGCTTTAAAATTTTATTGAGTTGTTTCCTTTCCAACATAAATACGACGAGCACAAAAATACCAAGCAAAACTGAAGCAATCCAATAATCTTTCCGATAATGTATAAAGGAAATTAAGGAAAGGCCAATGGACAACAGGAGATATAAGCTTATTTTTTTTACGTTATAGGGCACGGGATAGTATTTTCTTCCCAAAAAATAAGATACGAGCATCATCGCGCCATATGCACCCAGGGTTGCCCATGCTGCTGCAATAAAACCCATTATGGGGATTAAAATTACATTCAGGCTAATGGTAATAATGGCCCCGAAAATTGAAATATACATGCCGGTACGGGTTCTATCGGTTAATTTATACCAAACGGAAAGATTGTGATAAATTCCCAGGAATAGATTCGCCAGGAGAATTATGGGAACAATGCTTATTGCGATCCAGTATTCGGAATCCCGGATCACCCATTGCTTAAAGAGATCGATATAACCCACTAAAATCAATAAAATGATACTTCCGGATATGACGAAATATTTTAGAATTTCAGCATATGTCTGGCGGGCATTTTCTTTTTCAGCATGATTAAAGAAAAAAGGCTCCGCACCCATTTTGAATGCCTGTACAAAAATGGTCATAAAAACCGCCAGTTTATAGCAACCGGAATAAGCTCCCATAATTTCATCGGAAATCATATCCTTGATCAAAAGCTTATCAAGATTTTCATTGATCACAAAAGCGATCCCGGCAATCATCACCGGCCACCCATAATGCCACATCTGCTTAAAAATACGAATATCAAAATTTAGCCTGGTTCTGAAAAAATATGGCAGTAGTAAAATGAAAGTTATCGCGCTGGCAGCAAGATTGGCGATGAAAATGTAACCCACAATATCCTTAGGTTCATAATTATCGATAATAAACTGGGGGGCAAATTGAGGATAATCCCGTACAAACCAAAGAAAATAAAAATTGAGCACCACATACACCAGGATATTAATGATCTTAATGCCGGCAAATTTAATGGGCCTGTTCATCGCGCGTAAATAGGCAAAAGGCACAACTACCAGCGTATCTAACACCAATACACTAAATAAAAGTTTGAAATAAAATGGATCGAGGTCCATTAAATTAATCAGGTAATCCTGAAAAATAAAAACGAGAATGGCGAAAACTATCGTGGTCGTGGTAAGCGCAATAAAGGCTGTGGAAAATACATTGTTTTTTTCCTTAGCCCTGCTGAAGAACCTAAAAAATGAAGTTTCCATCCCATAAGTAAGCACCACATTAAAGAACGCCGCCCAAACATAAAATACTGTATTTACTGAATATTCCTCCCGGGAGAGAATATCAGTATGCAAAGGCACTAAGACAAAATTCATCAAACGCGGAAATACCGTCGCGAAACCGTAAATTAAAGTATCCTGAAAAAATCTTTTTAATGTACTCAACAGGAATTAGTTGATTTATTGCAAATATCTGAATAAATCAGGACTATAAAACTTTAAGTCCTATTCCTTTTCCACAATTCCGGTAAGCTTGTAGTATTTTTGATCCCCATCTTTGGTATATACCAGCAGGGCTTCATTTGGAGTAATCTCTACCGGACTTTTTTCAGGTCTCTGTGGTGGCGTGTTTCCGTATTCTTTTTTAGGATCCTTATGCATTACCATATCGTTCATTTTAGTATTAAAATCGGCATGAAAGATGTTTTCCCCGTTAGGATCTGCGATAAGATTAGATTTTAACCCACGGAAATAGACCGATTGATATTGAATATCTGCCGGGATTTCAGCAACCTGAAAACTTAAACGCATCCCATTATCGGTTTCATAGAAAAAGGAGTCTGTAACCTCTGAAGGCGGATTCTCCTGAAGCTCCTTATTGCTCCCGCATGAGCTAAAAAGTGTCATAAATAAGGTAAAAGACATAAAAAGTAGTGTATTTTTCATATTGCTGAAATTTAAGGGTTCTTCCTGTTAAAAGACAAAAGCTGTACCAAACAAAAAATCCCCCATAAGGAGGATTTATATTTTCTAGTTAAGCTGAAAATATTTTAGCTTTTTAAAGATCCTGAAACTAGTTACCATTGACGTATTTTAATTTATTTGCGTAGTATAGACCCTGAATCAAGTTCAGGGTGACGATACTTATCTTTAGATTTACCGTCAATGGTAACTTGTTTCAGCATCTCATTAGATATTCTAAAAAATACGTCAATTTCCTGTACTAGTTAAAATTTTTATCACTTGCCTCAGGATGACCAATTAATTAACCGTTAAGCGCTTCTGCACCACCCACAATTTCAAGGATTTCATTGGTAATAGATGCCTGTCTCGCTTTGTTATAAGAAAGTTTAAGGTCATCCCTAAGCTCCTGGGCATTATCTGTAGCTTTGTGCATCGCGGTCATCCTTGCTCCATGTTCAGAAGCGAATGAATCTCTTAAGGCTTTAAAAAGCTGCATTTTCAAAGATTTTGGAATTAGTTCTTTAACAATCTGCAACTTATCTGGTTCGAAGATATAATCTAACTGCTTGTTTTCTTCAGTTTCAAATTTTTCGATAGGAAGCAATTGTTCATCCATAACGATTTGAGTACCGGCATTTTTGAACTGGTTGTAGATAAGATCTATCCTGTCATATTTTCCGTCAAGAAATAATTGCATTAATTCTTCAGCAATATCAGAAGCATTCTCAAAACTAAGATCGTCATAAATCTTATTATCGGTCTTATAAATTGGGGAGGTTTTCTTAAGAATATCATTGGCTTTTTTACCTAAACCATAAATTTCCACTTCTTTCCCCGCGTACTGTTCCAGGATTTTAAGTTTGGCTTTCTTAATGATGTTAGTATTAAAAGCTCCGGCAAGACCTTTATTAGAAGAAATCGCCACGATCAATACTTTTTTCACTTCCCGCTCTTCAGAAAATTTACTTCCGGAATCCTCATCCAGAGTCGCACTTAGATCCTGTAAAAGCTGCGTGAGCTTTTCAGAATATGGCCTCATCGCGGTAATAGCATCCTGGGCTTTACTCAACTTAGCAGCAGAAACCATTTTCATGGCACTGGTAATTTGCATGGTTGATGAAACCGAAGTGATCCTGTTACGTAATTCTTTTAAGTTTGCCATTTATTACAATTATTAATTCAAAATTTTGAATTCTGAATTCTGAATTATTTTTTGTATTTCGCTGAAATTTCTTTCGCGGCTGAAGTTAATGTATCCGTAACCTCATCAGTTAATTTTCCAGCTTTCAGGGTATCTAAAACGTCTCTGTGCTTGGCATTAAGGTATTGAAGATAATCCCTTTCAAATTCTTTTACTTTTTCTACAGGCACATCCCTTAATAGGTTCTTAGAACCTGCATAGATAATAGCGATCTGGTTTTCTACCGGGTAAGGATCATTTTGTCCCTGCTTCAGTATCTCAACATTACGCTTTCCTTTCGAAATGATACTCATGGTCGCTGCATCAAGATCAGATCCAAATTTAGCGAAGGCTTCCAGTTCACGATATTGTGCCTGATCCAGTTTTAAGGTACCAGCCACTTTTTTCATGGATTTGATCTGCGCGTTACCACCTACCCGTGATACAGAAATACCCACATCAATCGCAGGACGAACCCCCGAGTTAAATAAATCTGAAGTAAGGAAGATCTGCCCATCGGTAATCGAAATTACGTTTGTAGGGATATATGCGGAAACGTCACCTGCCTGAGTTTCAATTAAAGGTAAAGCGGTTAAAGAACCACCACCTTTAACTTTATCTTTTAATGCATCCGGAAGGTCATTCATGTTCTTCGCAATACCATCATCATTGATAACCTTCGCAGCACGCTCCAGTAATCTTGAGTGAAGGAAGAAAACGTCTCCAGGATATGCTTCACGTCCCGGTGGACGACGTAATAACAAGGAAACCTCACGATACGCTACCGCCTGTTTTGATAAATCATCATATACGATAAGTGCAGGACGACCTGTATCCCTAAAATATTCACCAATGGCAGCACCTGCAAAGGGAGCATATACCTGCATTGGAGCAGGATCTGATGCGTTAGCCGCTACGATAGTAGTATAAGCCATGGCACCTTTATCTTCTAATACTTTTGCTATACCTGCAACCGTAGAGGCTTTTTGCCCTATCGCTACATAGATACAGTATACCGGTTCTCCGGCATCGTAAAATTCTTTCTGGTTCAAAATGGTATCGATACAAACAGTTGTTTTACCTGTTTGACGGTCACCAATCACTAATTCACGCTGACCTCTTCCTACCGGCACCATCGCATCGATAGATTTAATCCCCGTTTGAAGTGGCTCGGTTACCGGTTGACGGAAAATAACTCCCGGTGCTTTACGCTCAAGAGGCATCTCGAAAACTTCTCCTTCAATAGCGCCTTTACCATCAATAGGAGCACCTAATGTATCAACTACACGACCAACAATTCCTTCTCCAACATTGATAGATGCGATTCGCTGAGTTCTTTTAACCGTAGAACCTTCTTTGATCTCTTTAGTAGGACCTAAAAGCACCACCCCAACATTGTCTTCCTCCAGGTTTAATACGATTCCTTCAAGTCCGCTTTCAAACTGAACCAATTCACCGTATTGTACATTAGCCAGTCCATAAACATTTGCAATACCGTCACCTACGGTTAGAACGGTACCCACTTCGTCTAAAGAGGCCTTGGAATCAAAACCTGATAATTGTTGTTTTAATATTGCTGATACTTCAGCAGGATTTACTTCTGCCATAATTATTTAAGATAAAATGGTATGCTTATAGCGTACCGGTTTTAATTATAATTTTGAAACGTATGAATTGTCTTTTAATCTTCTCTTTAAATTGTTGAGATTTCTGGCAACACTTGCATCGTATTGCAAATCACCAATTCTCAAAATAAAACCACCAATGATACTTTCATCCACGATTTGTTTCAAACTCGCTTCTGCACCGGTTAATTCTTTAACCTTTGCCATGATCACCTTTTCCAGTTGATGATCTAAAGGCACTGCGGTGGTTACTACTGCTTCCTGGATATGATTATCGATATTGTACATTTTAACGTACTGCAATGCAACCACATCAAGAATAGCAATCCTGTTATTTTCTAACAGCAAACCAATCGCATTTTTAGTAATATCGTTTAGATTTTTAAAAACCGCTAACAATACACTCTTTTTTAAACTATCCTTTACCACCGGACTTGCCAGCGTATCTTTAAGTTCCCTGCTTCCGGCTATGGTTTTGGAAATGTCCTGCATGTCATCATGAACATCTTTTGCAGCATTTTTATCCTTTGCCAGTGAAAGTATTGCCTTTGCGTAACGTGATGCAGCTCTGGTGCCTTTCATAGTCTTAGTTTAGCTTGGCGTCACCAATCATTTTTTCGATTAACTGGTGTTGCTCTTTTGGATTTGATAATTCTTTACGAACTACTTTTTCAGCAATTTCTACTGAAAGTTCGGCTACCTGATTTTTCAATTCAGCCATTGCTGCCTGCTTTTCGAGATTGATGCTCTCTTTTGCCTGGGCAACAATCCTATCAGCTTTTTTCTGCGCTTCTTCTGCAGCATCTGCAACCACTTTCTCCTTCATTTCGCGAGCTTCTCGTAAGATCCCATCTCTCTCGGCACGTGCTTCCTGCAATAATTTCTCATTGTCAGATTTCAGATTTTGCATTTCCTTTCGGGCATTTGCAGCTGAAGCCAATGCATCTTTAATTCCTTCTTCACGGCTGTTAAGGCTGTCTAGAATTGGTTTCCAGGCAAATTTCTTCAGAAGAAGAATAAGAACGACCAAAATAATGATTTGCCAGAAAAACAATCCGAAAGAAAAATCATTCCATAACTTTTCCATAATATGCTATATATAAAAAGTAATAATTTTAAAAAAAATTAGAAAAACCTTCTAACCAACCGTTAAAAGGTTTTTTCTTTTTCAATTAAGCGAATAACGCTGCAAAGGCAACACCTTCCAAAAGAGCGGCGATAATAATCATCGCTGTTTGGATTTTTCCTGTTGCTTCCGGCTGACGGGCAATTGCCTCCATTGCGCGACCACCAATCATTCCCAGACCGATACCAGCACCAATGATGATAAGACCTTTACCAATCATACTTACATCCATTGCTTCCATAACTATTTATTAAAAATTAAACTTACTTATTTAAAAAATTTACAATACCGGTATGTCTTCATTATCTGCCGGGTTGTGGTCATCATGTTCTTCTACAGCCATTCCAATATACAATGCGCTTAACAGGGTAAAAATATACGCCTGTAAAAACGCTACTAGCAATTCTATAATCGAAATGAATATGGTGAACCCAAAAAAGGCCGGACCTGCGATCCAGTTTTGGAAAACGAAAATCAATCCCAACAAACTCATAATTACCACGTGACCTGCGGTCATGTTTGCAAAAAGACGAATCATCAATGCAAATGGTTTGGTGAACATTCCCAGGACTTCAATGGGGGCTAAAACAATTTTCATGGGAATGGGTACTCCCGGCATCCAGAAAATATGCTTCCAATAACTCTTATTTCCACTAAACTGAACAATGATAAATGTAATTAAAGCCAAGGCAAAGGTGATGGCGATATTACCGGTTACATTAATTCCCAGCGGAGTCATCCCAATAAGGTTCAGTACCCAGATAAAGAAAAAGACGGTAAGCAAAAAGCTCATGTATTTTCTGTATTTAGGGCCAATATTCGGTTTTGCAATATCATCTCTAACATATATCACCAAAGGCTCTAAAAATCTGCCAAATTTCGTTGGAATATCTTTTTTACCGTAAGCCGAAGCTAAAGCGCTAAACATTAAAAACATCAATAAAGAAACCGCGATCATAGTGACCACATTCTTGGTGATAGAAAAATCTAAAGGTCTTTCATTGGTAGGATATTCAGATTCTTCGGAATAGTTAATGGTCCCGTTAGCGTCTGTTTTATAAATTTTTGAATGGTATAATTTGTAGTGCTGGCCATCGATTTCAACCAGTTCTTCACCGTGATGGAATTTTCCGGAAGAAAATACCTTTAATCCATTATCCCAAAGAATTACCGGTAATGGAAATCCGTAGTGTTCGCCGGCTTCACCGTCTGATAAGAAATTAAAGTAATGAGAATCAGCAAGGTGATGATCAATATATTCTTTTATCTCCTCTTTAGTATCCACTTTTCCTCCTTCTTGCTCACCTTCAGCTTTTTCCTTAGCATTCAAGCTAATAGACAAAAAGGCAATAAAAACAGTAAGATATACTTTGGCGATATTTTTCTTTTTCATTTAAGTCAGAATTTCCAGTCTACTAAAATTCGGTGCAAATGTACATAATTAAATAAAAAAATTGCCCAAGAAATTTTGAATAAGTTTTGAAAAAGAGAATTCCTGAAATTATGCATTATTACTGAAGTCCTGACTGTTCAGAAGCTTTACCAATAAAAAAACTTCGAAAAAAAGACATATAAAAAAAGGAATAAAGAAATGTAAGACCCCAGATTGTTCGAGATCTACTTTAAAAATTTTGAAACTTAGAAGGATAATTCCAACTTTTACCACGCTAAAGGCAAGAAATGCATATCCCGCCTGAGTGGGCGCGATTTTAGAAATAAAAGTAATGGCAAAAAGGAGAATTGCGGTAAGAATAAAATTTAAAACATAGCCAAATTTAATAAGCCTTAAAACTTGGTTCGCTTCGTTAAGACTCTCTGCTAAAAAATAATGAATGTTAAATGAAACTATTATAAAAAATATGAAAGCTAAATAAGTTCTGTATTTCTTAAAGAAAACCACTAATTATTAAGGTCTTTAAGCTGGCGTAATACCAAATAAATAGAAGCCAATAAACCAAAAAGCACAAAACCCAGGGTAAACCAACTGGTTTCATGAGGATATTTTTCATCCAGCTTTTTCCCAATCCATGCGCAAACAAAAATAGTGGCGCCCATTTGAAAAGCGATACCAGATAATTTTGCCCAGTTTTTAAGCGGACTTTTCTTTTCTTCTTTCGGTTTTTGTTCTTTCATCATTTAAGGATTTCACTCCCTGATTTGTCTGGCAGGTTGCATTAAAGTTAGCGCCCGGTTCAATTGAAAGACTTCCTGCGATAACCTCTCCTTCAACTTTTGCGGTGCCGCGCAAAGTTAGCACATTAGTTACTTTGGTGTTCCCCAGAATTTTTCCTTCCACATCTGCATTTTCACATTCCAGGTTGCCTTCAATAAAACCCCCTTCGCCAATGACCACTTTTCCCGGAGTCTTTAAAGATCCTTTTAAGGTTCCTTCTATTCTAAAACATCCTTTTCCGGAAATATCACCAATGATCAAAGTGCCTGCGGCAATGCGATTTTGATTATTGGAATCAGTCGCAATTTTTACTTTTTTTGATTGAGAAAACATAATCTTTTGTTTAGTTCAAATCTAAGAATTCTCTTAAATTTTTCTTAATTTGAACAATCTTATAGTTTTCTGACGATATAACCAAGCTTTTTGTCGATAATTTGTAATTTTTATTGTTCTGTAGCAATTCTGTGAAACCCAAAGCTTTGGACTCATCCTTCAGTCCATGCACCACCACGAAATTTTGATCTATATCATATAAATCAATAGAAACACTCAGGTCATTATAACCCAAATCATAGATTGCTTTTGCAATTATTTGCTTCAACTCTGCGGCTTTTGTTATTTCTTCTGAATCAACCTGATAAACAATTTTATAATTATTCTGAAGGCTGTCTGTATTAAATTCCATTTTCTCCAGGGCAGGAAGGCTTTTATTTAGAATCTCCTGGGCTTTTTGTCCTTCCCTGCTTTGCGGATAGGTAAGTGCAACATAGTTAAGTGCCTGCCTGTAGGCATCCAGGCCGCGCAATCTGGCATTTGCCTGGGCTTTTAATAGTTCCAGTTTAGGAACAATAGGATCGCCGGTTAGCATGGCAATATTGTTGTTTGATTCGCGGACCACCGTCTCATAATCCTGAGCCTCGTATTTTTTATAAAGTTCATTATACACCAAATCGGGACTATTTAGGTCTACTTTAAGGTTCTCCGGATTCTGAATAAAAGTTGCATAACGCGAATCAGGATAGGTGGTTAAAATATCTGCTTTTACCGCTTCCATTTTCGCGGTTAGGCCCTGGGACTGATAAATTTTATAAAGGTTATACTTTGCCGGCAATACCAAACGCTCTTCCGGCTGACTTCCTAATAGAAATTCCAGTCTTTCCGAAGCCAGGTCGTATTCCCCATAATTTTCACTGTAGATCAAACCCAGCTGATAATTTGCCAAATTTCGCTGTGTGGCCAGGCTATCCAGGATAAATGTTTCCGACGGAATTTTATTTACGTAGGTCATTGGGTCATACAAAGGATCATTATCTAAATTGATGTCCATGATCTTCTCCTGGGCATTCACTACTGTTTGTCCTGGTGCACTGGAAGCATATCTCCAATTATCCTGTAATTCCCGTGGTCCCCAAACCCTTAAAAATTCCTGTGCACCTTTGGAAACCCGAATAGGATTATAGAAATAAAAGGTATTGGCCGAATTAGGATCGGCAGGCGGCATGGAATTCGCCTGTGGAAAAGCTGAAGGCCTCCCGATATTTGCGGTATAGGCGGGCAATTCACCTGCTTCCATTTTAGCAACTGCCCTGCTGCGCAAGGTATCTGTATAACTTTGGAAATAGGCCACGCGCTCATCTTCATTCATATTTACAAGCCTAAAAATACTATCGGTTTGTGCAAGGACATTTTCATATTGGATCACCCCTTCCAATTTTTCACGTTTCTTTTTCAGGGAACGATATTCCAAAAGTTCAGGAGACATATAGGTTAAGGTGCTATCGTAATATTTTCCCGCCGCCAGGTAATTGCCCCGGTCAAAATTAATATTTGCCAGTATTTCGTAATTGACAGATTTTAGATAAATATCACTGGAAGGCGCTTTTAGGGAGCGATTATAATAAGAAATAGCTTTTTCAGTAGAATCTATTTTTGCATAATATTCTCCTAACTGAAAATATATTTTATCTAAAAACGGTCGGTTTTCCCGATCTTCTTCCAACTCAGTTAATAGATCGAGTAATTCCTGTTTATTTCCAGATGATAGATCGTAATTTCTGGCCTTTTCCACATAGGCATTGATCATGTAGATGCGGGGAGATTTTCGGTTTAAAGCGATGACCTCATCAAAAGCAGCATTGGCATTCTGCTGCTCCCCTAAGCGGCTATGTAGCTGGCCTAAAATATAAAAATATCTACCCCGTTCATCATTGTCTTTAGTATATTGTGTAGCATCGTAAAGCGGGGCCACCGCACTATCCAGCAAATTCAAATTGATATACGCCTGGGCCAATGTGGAACTGGCATCGGCAATATCCTGGTCTTCCAGCCTTGGAGAATCTAATAATTTCTGAAGGTTTTTAAGCGCAAGCCTGTCGTTTCCTAGTCGTAAATTTGTCTTTTCCCTCCATACTTTTGCGTGTGCGATATTTTCACTCCCGGGATATCGGAATAAAATATAATTAAACGCATCGAGCGCAGGAACAAAACGCTGGTCGAAATACCTGGCCTGCCCCAAAAGCAAATAAGCTTCGTCCATCTGCGGATTTCGCTCTTTTCCTTCGAGTTGCATAGAATGTTTTTGGATCGCTTTTACCGCTTTTCCTTCAGCTCTTCCAAAATTTTGATTTCGCACACTGTCCGGAAGTAGGATGTTTTCATCAATATTCATTCGCTCAATGGGAAGAATATCCCAATAATTATCGGCGTAATTTTGATTGATTTCCTGAATACCCAAATCTAGGGCAAGATGGCCATTATAAAGTGTATTGTATTCCGCAGTGACTGCATGATAATTCCTGCTGAGAAAGGAATTTTTTTTCCTGGAACAACTCAACATTGCTACGGAAAGAAGGCAGATTACAAAAATGCGCGTAATGGTATTCAAATCGAACCGTTTCTTGGTATACTCATTAACTAAGATACCAGTGCTTTAGTATGTAAATGTAAACTTCTTTTTGGAAAAGCCCATAAGCAGAAAATCTTATCCCTCAGCGATTTCTCTGGAAAAATACTCTTCCAGTTCGCGCAGGGTTGCTGCGGAAGTTTGAGTATCACGTACTACCACTCCTTTATCCAAAACAACAATTCGTTCGCAAACTTCGGTCACATGAATTAAATCGTGACTGGAGATCAAAATTGTGGTTTGAGTATTTACTGAAATATCCTTCAGGAGTTTTTTAAGACGTATTTGCGTGGTTGGGTCCAAATTCGCAAAAGGTTCATCCAGAATAACAATTTCAGGATCCCCAATCAATGCGGCGACAATTCCGGCTTTTTTCTGGTTTCCTTTGGAAAGGTCACGCAAATATTTATTTCGGCCTAAAATTTCACCATTAAAAAGATCATTAAATTGTTCTAAAAAAGAATCGATATCGGCCTTATTGCGGTTTCTTAGTTCCCCAATAAAATAGAAATACTCTTCCGGAGTCAAATATCCAATTAAAAAGCTTTCGTCAATGAATGAAGAGGTAAAGGTTTTCCATTCTTCACTTTCGGAAACGGTTACATCTTTATTGAAAATACTGCCAGTAGTTGGCTGAATAAGATCTAAAAGCAGGCTGAAAAACGTGGTTTTCCCCGCACCATTATTTCCCAGAAGTCCAAAACTTTGTCCCTGCGGAATTTCTAAATGTTCTATATCGAGAACTTTTGCACCCCTGTAAGCCTTTGAAAGGTTTGTTACTGTTATCATAATTTATTCTCCTTTTTGTTTGAAACCTTCTATTGTCGCATATTTTCTTTTCTTGTAACAACTCACAAGAAAATTCAATAGAGAAGGTCTTAAAATGAGTCCAATAATTCCAAGTCCTGCCAGGGTTCCCATGGCAATTTCATAACTCACAAATTTATTGATGATCCAGAATAAGAAAATGGGAATGACCATTAAGGGAAGCCCAACCAGCCACTGCGAAGCGCCTGTTCCCTGATAGTTCATAAACGGACTTTTATCTAAATCTATCCTTTTCTTGTTGAAGGAACCTGAATACATCAATATGGGAACATTTACGCCGATATTATAAAGTGCGCAGGCAATATTCAGCAATAAAATATTCATTCCAAAATAAACATAGGGCGTGGAAAGAATGGCTAATACCACCACACTAAAGGTGATAAGTCCCATTTTTGAAGCCAGGTATTGTTTTATTGGAATATTTTGCGACATGATCATGGAATAGTAGGAAGCATCCCAACTGGGTACAAATTGTCCAAAATTGATCATAAAAATCCCGGTGATAAAAATGCCTGCAAAAACATGCATGTTTTCATAAGTATCACTGGTATAGAAAATTAAGCCGTAAGCCAAAAAAATAATTGAGAGAAATATAGTGGTTTTTGGTCTTTTATTTCTCCAAATCAACTTGAGATCCAGTTGTAAAAATGGTGCAATACTTCCAAATTTTCTCGCCCAGGCAAAACTATTAGTATTCGCCTTGACTGCTTTCCCTTTAATTCCCGCGTCCAGGTAGAATTTACCCTGAAGATTCACCTGGTTCCATTTATAAAGCAACACTAATAGAATAACGGGAATGACCGCCAAATAGGGATAGACCAGCAAATAATCCAGCAATTTACCAAAGTAAACACTTATTTGGAAAATATGGAAGTAATCCAAAAGTGCTAATATTATGGCTATGGCTACAACAGGAATCAATGCTTTTAGATTATCTGTAAACTTCTTTTTTATGATAAAATTGAAAAAGTTCACGCAAAGTGTAATCGAAAACATGGCAATGACCCAGCCCAGCATGGCCCAACCACTGTAATCTCCTTTCAGATAAGCTACAATCCCGAAGGGAATGATAAGCAAAATGGGTAGGATATTGTAATAAGAATAAAGGGATTTCTGCAAAACAAAATTTACGACTTTCCGCTTTTTTATGGGCAGGATCATTAGAGGTTTAATGTCCATTACCGGCAGGGTTTGCAGTAAAAACCGAAATATTAATTCCAAAGAAAAATAAACGAGGGCAAACCGGTTTGCGATCTTCATCGGGTCTTCTTCAGGATAAAGTTTTTTCAGCAAGGGAAAAAGAGCAATTCCTAAAATGAGAAACATCCCGATAAAATAGAGCGCCAGGAAGCCCATAAAAATTTTTAGTCCAAGGCTTTTTCCTAAACTGGCAGATCTAAAAAAAGATTTCCATTCTAACCAAAGGAATCTTTTAGTCATAAAAAGGCGATTTTAGTGATTGGTGTTACAAATAAAGCTTTTGTTACAATTTAAGTCTATATCAATTTTGGGTATTCTTTTTCCGGAATTAATTCCCGCTTAGAAGGAATTATAAACAACGAACAATAAGCGAAAATAGCAATACAAAGAAAAATGGAGGAAATTGTTAAACATAACAGCATATTGCCGGATATGGTTGCATCAGATAAATTTATTAACTGCGTGAGCCAAAAAGGGAACTTATGCATCGAAGTTAAGGGAATTTTATAATAAAAATATAATGGACTTTGTATTTTTGCCCACAAATTAAACAGATGAACCAATTTTATCCGCTAAAAATAAAAGAAATAATTCGCGAAACACCGCAAGCGGTTAGTCTATCTTTTGAAATTCCTGAAAATCTTAAGGAAGAATTCAGTTTTGAAGCCGGACAATATATCACCATCAAAGCGAATACGGAAAATGGAGAGATTAGAAGAGCCTATTCTTTATGTTCTGCCCCCGGAGATGAGGATTTCAAAGTAACGGTGAAAGAAGTTGAAGGTGGAACCTTTTCAGTAATTGCCAATAATAAGCTTGTGGCCGGAGATGTTTTAGAGGTTCATCCACCTGAAGGAAAATTCATTTTAAAACCTGAAAATTCCAATAAAAATTATGCTGCCTTTGCTGCCGGAAGCGGAATTACCCCGGTAATGTCTATACTAAAAACGGTTCTATATAAAGAAACCAAGAGCAAATTTGTGCTTGCCTACGGAAATAAATCCCTGGAGGACACCATCTTTTTTAAGGAGCTCCTTGAACTGCAGGCTAAATATCCGGAAAGGCTCTTTGTAGAATTTATTTACAGCCGAACCCGGGAAGAAAATGCTCATTTTGGCAGGATTGAAACCAGTACGATTAATTATATCCTGAAAAACAAGTTTAAAGATCATGATTTCGACCAATATTACTTATGCGGCCCGGAAGCAATGATCAACCATGTTTCCAGTGTTTTAAACGCGAATGGTGTAAAAGATGATCAAATCCTCTTTGAACTTTTTTCCAGCAAAGTCGAAGAAAAGGAAATTGAGGGCGATATCGATGGTAAAACACAGGTGACCCTTATAGTAGATGATGAGGAATTTACCTTTAGCATGGATAGAAAACAGGTAGTTTTAGATGTGGCTTTAGAACAGGACATCGATGTTCCATACTCCTGCCAGGGCGGTATTTGTAGCAGCTGTATGGCCAGGATTACTGAAGGTAAAGCTGAAATGAGTAAAAATCAGATTTTGACTGATGAAGAAATTGAAGAAGGATTTATCTTAACCTGCCAGGCTCATCCAACCACGCCTACTTTAAAAGTTGACTTCGACGACGTTTAAATGAGTTCCAGAATTTTACGGATCACTTTTTCAGGCGGGATACTTCGCATCACATCTTCATAACCTGCCGGCACCTTATTTCCATACACCGAAGTGGGGATTTTAGGATACTGATGCAGATCTGGAAGGATAGAATTTTGCATGGGTTGCCCAAAAGCTGAAAATCCGGTAAAGGGATGGGTCACTCCCCACAACGTAATAACCGGAATCTCGTAAATTGCAGCGAAATGGGCATTGCCACTATCCATTGAGAGCATTCCATCCAGATTGGAGATCACGGTCAATTCTTCCGCCAAACTTAATTTGCCAACCAGGCTCACGCAATGCTGAAATTCTTTTTCCCAATGCGCTAACTGCAATTTTTCCTTCTCTCCGCCTCCAAAAAGCAAAATTTTATAATGGCCGGTTTTATTGATTTCAGCGATTACTTCCTCCATTAAATCAGCAGGATACACTTTGGAATTATGTTGGGCAAAAGGAGCAATTCCCAGCCATTTTTGAGATTGTTTCCCAACGATATCATAGATCTTAGGCAACAATTTTCTTTTTTTTGGCGGTCGATAGTTATTCAGGTCTATAGGATACCCTAAATTTTTAAAAACATCGGCGTATCGCTGGTGGGTGGATTTCAATTGCTGAAAAACCTTGTTATCACTTCGTGTCAACGCCTTCTTTTCAGCCCTTCCTTTATCGATTTGTTTAAAAGGAATGCCGTATAAATAAAAAATGGAGCGCAGGATATTGGTTCGCAATACATCATGAAGATCTGCAACCATATCTATTTCTTCCTCATCCTTTAATTCTTTGGCGAGACTACTTAAGCCCATCACCCCACTATGTACACCATTTATGTCTGCTTCATAAAAATGAACATTGGGAATCTGGCTAAACAGAGGTCTGAAAAATGACCTTGAGGCAACAGTTACTTTAATTTCAGGATAGGTTTGCCTTAAAACGCTCAAAACGGGGACTATCATAGCCACGTCGCCCATAGCCGAAAATCGCAAAACCAAAATATGTGGATGCTTCTTCTGGGATGAATTTGTCTCTATGGAAGCAGCCGTATGCATTTAGCTTTTTTGTCTCAGCACAGGATTCAGTTCGTCATCATTATACATTTTCATCTGTTTATAGACTTTCATGTACTTTTTACCCCCTGCAATATCAGAAAGAAGTTGATCTATCGCTGTTGAAAGATCTACTCTCTGTTCCAAAAGCACATCCAGTTTAGCCTTGCACTTCATCTGGTGCTCCTGTGAAGCATTCTCACGGGTGGATTCCTCAGTCATATGAAAAATTTTTAGCGCCAGAATAGAAAGGCGGTCGATGGCCCAGGCCGGACTTTCAGAATTGATCGTTGCATTAGAGCCGGGATCAATATTCTTATACTTTTCCAGAAAATAACCATCTATATACTCCACCATATCGGTCCGGTCCTGGTTGGAAGCATCGATTTGTCGTTTCAATTTCAGGGCTGCCACAGGATCAATATTCGTATCCCGAATGATGTCTTCATAATGCCATTGTACCGTATCTATCCAGCATTTTCTGTATAAAAGATGTTCAATTAAATTAGAATCCTGGTCGTATGGATTTTCAAATGACTGATTTACATCATCTTTTTCATGATATTTTTTGATCACTTCCTGGAAAATTCGGTTGGCTTTATCTGAAAACATATAATTTTTGATGAAAATTGATTAAAATTTCTTCGGAATTACAATTCCTGAATTGACTTTGCAAAGATATTAATTTTATAAGGAGTGACTTTATTGAATACCCCTTAATCCAGTGCCAGAACTATAAAGGGAAGAACCAGAAAAATTCCCAGAAGAATATTTTTTAAAATCACATTTTTCTTTTTCTCGAAAAAATTGGAAGCTATAATGCTGAAGGGGACCATGAAAAATATAAGTTCACTGCTGTCCTTTGTGGGGGAAAACAATGCAACCGCCATAGCTATAAAAAGGCTGAATAATACCAAATTTAGAACAGGCCTCCGCATGATACTCGCTTTTTGAACCGCCGATACATAATTGATCAGGCTCCATCCCAGGATAAATAAAATCGTTCCCAACGGCACCAATATCCTTAAGGTTTTATAGCCTGAAAAATCAAAATTACTCACCTCATAATAATCAGAAAAAGTATAAAACGAATCGTAGGTAAATAGATGAAAAGTGACCGTAAGGATTGCCACGGCGCCAAAGGCAACAAAAGGAATAAGCCAGTTTTTAAGCGTGGATGAAAAATTTAAAATCGCGAAAAAGATCAGTATAAAAAATAATACAGCCCCAAATTGATATAAAGAGGCAATCGCAATCCAAAAGGATGCATCAAAAATCTTTTTTTGTACATCTTTTTGTGTTCTCATGCTAATAATCCTTCTTAAGGCCAGAAGCAGAAAAAGGTTGGCGATAATAATGGAATCATTTTGGAGCATGGGCCAAAAACAAATGACAGAAATTGCAAAAAGCAGGATTTTAAAAGCGCTCCGCTTAGTAAGTTCATTCTTTTTGGCAATAAAATTCAGCACAAGTAAACTCAGCGTCAAGGCCAAAGCGACTCCTATTTTTTTTAGGATGATAAAGAAACCACCTTCAGCTCCCGGTTCACTAAAACTGGCCGAAATGTAGAAGGTGAGCATCAAAAAAATGATGGCAAAAAGATTTATAGGTTTCGATTTGCTAAAAAAGCTTGTTAGCATTGAGGTTTTTTATATTTTTGTAGGCACAAACAAAGTTTGAGACAATGAAAGATTTTTTTGAAGGGATTGCATGGTTATTTGAAAATATTCTTTTTTACCCTTATGATGCCTTAAGATCGTTAGAATTAGATTCCTGGTTTTTCGCCAATATCGTAAACTGGCTTTTGATGATCATAGGAATTTTAGCTTTTCTTTATTGGATGCGTGAACTTAAAGGGTATAACGATCGCGATGAAGAAAACAGGGATCCATCAGCTCATTCCTTTTTAGGATAAATCAAAACCAATATCTTTTCTAAAATACATCTTATCGAAATGCAATTTATCTGCATTTTGGTAAGATTTTTTTAATGCCTCTTTGTAATCTTTTCCAAAGGAAGTAATCGCAATCACGCGCCCACCGTTGGTTACAATCTTATCTTCTTTCATTCTGGTCCCTGCATGAAATACTATGGAACCTTCAATAGTCTCTATCCCTTCGATTATTTTACCTTTTTCATAAGAACCGGGATAGCCTCCCGAGACAGTCATCACTGTTGTGGCCGCACGTTCATCGATTTCAAGCTTAACCTTATTCAATGTTTTATTCCAGGTGGCTTCCAGAAGATCTATAAGATCGGTTTTGATGCGTGGGAAAACAACTTCAGTTTCAGGATCGCCCATTCTCACATTATATTCAATTACGTAAGGTTCGTCCTGCACTTTTATAATTCCAATAAAGACAAAACCCTTATAATTAATTCCTTCTTCCTTTATTCCATTCACCGTAGGTTTTACAATCCTTTCCTCAATTTTTTGCATCAACTCCACATCTGCAAAAGGAACCGGGGAAACAGCACCCATACCACCGGTGTTTAATCCCTTATCTCCTTCTCCAATGCGTTTATAATCCTTGGCGGTTGGCAATAGTTGATAATTTTCACCATCAGTCAGTACAAAAACACTTAATTCAATTCCGTCGAGGAACTCTTCAATCACCACTTTATCACTCGCACTGCCAAATTTACCAGATAGCATACTTTTCAATTCAATTTTAGCCTGAGAGAGACTGTCTAAAATAAGCACTCCTTTTCCCCCAGCCAATCCATCGGCTTTCAAAACATAGGGCGGATTCAGTTTTTCAAGAAAACTATAGCCGGCCTCCAGACTTTGTAAACTGAAACTTTCATAAGCAGCGGTGGGGATATTGTACAACGCCATAAATTCTTTTGCCCTTTCTTTGCTTCCTTCCAGTAAAGCACCTCTTTTATCGGGACCAATAATCATGATGTCCTTGAGCTTTTCATCCTGGATGAAATAATCTACAATTCCTTTAACCAAAGGATCTTCCGGACCTACTACGATCATGTGCACATTTTTTTCCAGCGCAGTCTTCGCGACCGCTGCAAAATCCATAGGATCCACATCAAGATTTTCCGCAATTTCCCCAGTGCCGGCGTTCCCTGGGGCTACATATAGTTTTTCGCATTTATCACTTCGTACTATATTGTATGCGAAGGTGTGCTCTCTACCTCCGGAGCCCAGGATAAGAATATTCATATAGATTCAATTATAAATTATTGCCTCAAAAATAATTGTTTGTAAATTGAAGCACCAATAAATTTCATAAAAAAGCATATCTGGTCTTGGATTGGTTTAAACTATCGCTACAACTCAATAAATTTCCCATAACCAGGGCAATGAATGTTCTTGATGATATTCAGAAGATTTCTGAGGCTCATTATGCAGAATATCAGGAAAAAAAGAAGCGTGAAATTGTTGAATATCACCTAAAACACAATCTTTTTTATAAAGATTTTTCTGAAATTTCTCAATTTAAGGATTGGGAATCTATTCCGGTAATGTCTAAGGCTGATTTACAACAACCGCTAAAATCAAGACTCAGCAATACTTTTTCAAAAAAGAACGTGTACGTGGGAAAAACCTCCGGCAGCAGTGGGCATCCTTTTATTTTTGCAAAAGATAAATTTGCACATGCCTTAAGCTGGGCTGGCTTTCAGGATAAATATACCTGGTATGATATAGACCTCAATAAATCGCTACAGGCTAGGTTTTATGGTATCCCGTTAGACTTTTATGGCAATATTCAGGAGCGGTTAAAAGATCTTATCAGTTTGCGTAGAAGGTTCAATATTTTCGACCTCAGCGAAGAAAAAATGGAAGCTTTTTTGGAGCGTTTTAAAAAATCTGATTTTGATTACCTGAACGGTTATACCAGCGCCATCGTATTATTTGCCCGTTATGTGGAAGAAAAAGGCATCAAGCTAAAAGAGTTTTGTCCCAGCCTTAAAATTTGTATCGTCACTTCAGAAAGGCTCTTTGAAAAAGACAAGAGGATAATTGAACATGCTTTTGGAGTACCGGTAATTAATGAATACGGGGCGAGTGAAGTTGGTTTGATCGCTTTTGAAAATAAGCAACATCAATGGATAGTGAATTCTGAAGATCTTTATCTGGAAATTTTAGATAAAAATGATCGGGTTTTACCTTTTGGAGAAATGGGGCGTATCGTGATCACTTCGCTTTACAATAAAGCGCATCCCATGATTCGATATGATATTGGGGATACGGGGATGCTTTCCAAAAAAAGTACGGTAAAATGTCCCATTCTTGAAAAACTTATAGGGAGGACCAATGATATCGCCAGGCTTTCCAATGGAAAAGTTGTTCCGGGCCTTGCCTTTTATTACGTGACCAAAACTATCATAGAAGACAATGGAAATATTAAAGAATTCGTCATTATCCAAACGAAAATAGATGAATTTCACATTGAATATGTGAGCAGTAAGCAGCTTTCCAACGAGCAGCGAAAAAAAATTCTGGCTGCTATAGAAACTTATGTTGGAAAGGACCTAAAAATTGTTTTCGAAAGAAAAGATGTGCTTAAACGCAGCCCCAGTGGGAAATTGAAACAGTTCACTTCTTTAATTTAAATCTTTGGTTTGTTTCGGTTTAACGAGTAATTGTTCTTTTAAAAAAATCAACATATAATAAAGACTTCTTATTTTATTGAATTTTAAGACTTTGTGGTAGATATTAAAATTATACTTCAGCATTGGCAGTTTTTTGCTGGAAATTGAACCCTTCCTAACCCGGTAATAAGCAAGGGATTCATTTATACCTAACATAGCTCCCCCCTTTTTGACCACTTCCAGCCACAATCCCCAATCCTGTCTTTTCCGAAGATCTGGCACCGCTATTTTACCCAATTTTTCTACGGAATAGATTCCGGTAAGATTACCCACATAATTTGCCTTCAGTAATTTCTGAAATTCAAGAACAGGAAAGGCTTCTATTTTTTTATTCAATTCTATGCCCTGCTCATCAATCAATTCATAACTGGAAAAACAGGCCGATGCCGAATTTTCATCCATAAAAGCCAACTGTTTCTGAAGCTTTTCCCGCTTCCAAAGATCATCAGCATCGAGAAATGCGATAAAGTTACCCGAAGCGCTTTGAATCGCCTTATTACGCGAAATATGGGTTCCCTGGTTTTGTTTAAGAGAGATCATACTGATTCTATCGTCAAAAAATGCTGAAATAACTTTTTCCGTAGCATCCGTTGAAGCATCGTTTACAATTATAAGCTCCCAATTAGAATAAGATTGATCGATGACCGATTGGATCGCTTCAGCAATAAACGTTTCAGCATTATAAGCTGGCATGATCACCGAAACCAATCCGTACTCTTGCATTATTGCCTTTTATTTAAAAATTCAAGATACTTCTGCAACCAAATCTTTCAAACTTTCCTTCCAGTCTTTGCTTTCATAAGAAAAATTGGTTCTTATTTTATCATTTGAAAGCACACTATAATTAGGCCTTTCCGCAGGAGTTTTATAAAAATCTGATTTTTCCAATTTAATTTTTTCAGCATTTCCTGAAAATTTCAAAATCGCTTCAGCAAAGTCATACCAGGTCGCTTCCCCTTTATTGCTGAAATGATATAAACCAAATTTTTGCTTTTCAGCATTTAAAATCTGCAGGACATAATTGGCCAGGTCATTAGCATTTGTTGGTGTTCCCCTCTGAGAAGTTACAATGTTGAGATCCTGTTTTTCTTCAGCTTTTTTTAGGATGGTTCTAAAAAAATTATGCCCAAATTCTGAATACAACCAGCTCGTCCTGAAAATATAATACTTTTTGCAGACCTGTCTTATATTTTGCTCTCCGGCTAGTTTTGAAGCGCCGTAAACATTGATTGGGTTTACGGGATCTATTTCTTTATAAGGGGTAGTCGCCGTACCATCAAAAACATAATCTGTTGAAAAATGGACTAAAACCGCAGCATGTTTTTTACAAATATCAGCTAAATATTTTGCGGCCAGAGCATTGATATTGAAAGCTAATTCCATGTTTTTTTCAGCTTCATCAACCTTGGTATAAGCGGCACAATTGATACAAACATCAAATTTCCCTTTTTGAAATAACGCCTGAATTTGATCTTTGGAAGTGATATCAAGTTCTCCGGATGTGGCAAAATGATATTCAAAATTCTGAAAATTTACTGCTGCTTTTTTAAAACATTGCCCAAGTTGGCCATTAGCACCGGTGATCAGGATTTTTTTCATTAAAAAATATCTTTCAGGGTGGGGAGGTTTTTGTCTTTTTCAGATAAAATAAGATCTTTTTCAGGAAAATTCCAGTCGATATTCAAATCCGGATCATTATAGATGATGCCTCCTTCTGAACCCGGAACATAATATTGATCACATTTATAGGCAAAAACCGATTTTTCAGAAAGGGTAATAAAACCATGTCCAAAACCCTTCGGAATATATAATTGATAAAGGTTTTGATCATCCAAAATAACAGAAAACGATTGTTTGAAAGTTGATGAATCGGGCCGGAGATCTACCACAATATCCTGTACTTTACCATGAATTACGCGAACAAGTTTGGTTTGTGCATGCTCGCCCTTTTGGTAATGCAGGCCTCTTAAGACCCCGTAGGTTGAAACCGATTGATTATCCTGAACAAATTCTGTATCGATCCTGGTGTGTTCCGCAAATTGTCTCCGGTGATAGGTTTCCAGGAAAATACCGCGGTGATCGTGAAAAATCTCTGGAATTACTAAAAAACAATCCTTTAAGGGAGTTTTTTTAACTTTCATTTTTTAAGAATTAAAGATTTGCTCCAGGATTTTTTCCGTAATCAAATAAGTGGGTTTCACGCCAGAAGTCCCCAAACCACCCGAAGCCAGTGTGCTCCCGGTTTCCAGGGGATTATCTGAAGCGTAATAGGCATACCTAACCTCCACATTTTCATCGATGCTTCCCCTTAATTGCGAAGCCGCCTGTATCGCTTTTTGATAATGCGCGCCTTCCATTTCCAGGCCACAAACATTCCATGTTGAATCATGGAAAAATCTTAAAATATCTTTATTCTGCAGGGAAGTTCCCAAAACAGTGATCATGGCGCCATCTACTACATTAATCCCATGCCCATCGAGGTCTGTCTTTTTTAATTTATTTTCAAAGGGATAATTATCGGCAGTGCCTTCAAAAAGATGGGCGTTAGGGATCATAATATCGCCTTTACCACCTTCCAGAATACCTGCTTTCCCCATGATGGAAATAGATTTCACTTTCATGCGGAATTCATTCCCTTCCATATTTAAAGGCTTCAGCAATTCATCCATAGTTTCATAAGCCTGTTCCCCAAAAGCATAATCCATGACAAGTATAACCGGTTTTTCCTCAGTTTTTCGTTCGTCAAAACCTTCACTCCTAAAACCATCCTTTAAAACAGCGGTATCAAAAATCTGAATATCGATGTTCGTTCCACTTTTATCATCTACGAAATACATGCCGTTATCCAGGGCCACTTTTTGAACCTTTGTACGAAGTGAACCATTTCCACTATCACTTAACTGTTCATACATATCAAGCTCTTTGCTTTTTTTAAGCTCATTTTTTAAAGCATGGGGCGTATATAGCGTGTTCATCACACTGTGCATGTTCGCGCTAATAATATGAAGTGGCCTATCCATCAATTTTAGATCAATTAGCTTCATTTTTATATCATTCGCCCATCGCTCCCCATGAATATGATGGCCTAAACGCTCTCTTAGAACCGGACTAAAAGTAATGATCCTTTTCTCATTTTTAATGGCTTCTTTTAGTGCCATTTTCCCCAGGGAATAGACCAGTTTTAAAAACCGGTCAGGATTATCACTAGTCGAGAATTTTGGATAAATAGTATTGATTTCGTGAAAAGTCCTGCCTAGAATGCTGGCGGTATGGGTTAAAGCAACTTCCCTTTGCGCCTGGCTCATTCCCTCTACAGCCTGTACTGTTGCTTCCAGTTTTTCCCAATCGCGATTTACACTTCCATCTTCATCAATAATAACCCTCTTCATGATCTTGTGGGATTCAATAAACAGAAAGGTTAAATGCGTTAGGATATCATAAATTTCAGAGCGGCCCCTGGTGATTTCAATATTCATTTGCTCATCGTCTATGCGATAACAATTTCTTCTTCTTTTTGGTGGAACTATCGGTTTGAAATGAGAATTCCCGTAACCTTCATCGCTGGTAAGGTTAATAAAACGGCATTCTTCGATGCCAATAGGCAAACGATCTATCACGTATAAAAGTCCTTCGAGTTCAGCTTTATCATCTGCAATCGAACCATAAATTTCCGGGCGTAAAGTAAGTAAGGATTCCCTTAAAGTTTCTCCGGAAATCCCCATAGGTTTGTAAAAA
Organism: Gramella sp. AN32; assembly: GCF_023718305.1. GTDB lineage: Bacteria > Bacteroidota > Bacteroidia > Flavobacteriales > Flavobacteriaceae > Christiangramia > Christiangramia antarctica. The sequence continues at coordinate 170,614 of NZ_QEYO01000002.1, read as the reverse complement.
CCTCTATTAAAAAGATGTCGCATGGTAATGTACATTCTCTCAATAGCATTGGAGCTTTCCTGAGCGCGGGTTCTCCCCTGTAATTTAAATATTGACATAAATTAAATAATCTCTTTCAGTTTTTCAGCGATAATACGGTCGTTGGAAAGTCTGGGCAGTTTATTCTGTCCGCCAAGTTTGCCAATCGACTTCATATAGCTTTTAAATGTGTTTTTGGGAACTGCGGTGATCTTTAACCGCTGTAAAATATTCCCTTTTATAAGATCCTGATAATAGGAATTTTGTTCCTGAAGCGTCTTATCAATGATCCCCGCAAAGGTATTTAAATCTTTTGGTTCTCTTTCAAACTCGATAAACCATTCGTGATAAGGCAATTCTTCACCTTCAGGATTTATTTGAGGTGCCACGGTAAATTCCCCAATTTCAGCATTGGTTTCTTTTACGGCAGCCTGCAGGGATTCTTCCACTTCTTTCGCAATCACATGTTCCCCAAAAGCTGAAATATAATGTTTGATCCTTCCCGAAACTATTACTTTAAAAGGCTCTACAGAAGTAAATTGAATGGTATCTCCAAGATTGTAAGCCCATAAACCGGCATTTGAGGAAATGATCATCACGTAATTCACCCCAATTTCAACCTTATCCAATAATATCCTTTGCGGTTTTTCTGAAAAGAATTCATCGGCTTTTACAAATTCATAGAAAATACCGGAATTTAGCTGAAGCAACATGCCGTGGTCCTCCTGCTTATCCTGAAATGCAAAGAAACCTTCAGAAGCAGGATATAATTCAATACTAGCTACTTTTCGTCCAATTAAATTTTCAAATCTGCTTCGATAAGGTTCGTAATTCACCCCACCATAAATGAACAGGTTAAAATTTGGAAAAATGTCGCCCACTTTTTTTCCTGTTTTCTCCTTTAGCCTCTCAAAATACATTTGTACCCAGGATGGAATCCCGCTAATAACAGACATATCTTCCTTTGTCGTTTCATCTACAATGGCATCAACTTTTGCTTCCCAATCTTCAATACAATTTGTTTCCCAACTGGGCATCCGGTTTTTTAACAAATAAGCGGGAACATAATGCGCGACAATGCCCGATAACCTTCCCAGTTTTACCCCGTTCTTTTCATGTAATTCCGGGCTTCCCTGTAAAAAGATCATCTTGCCATCTACGAATTCCGACTTTCCGGTATCGTGGATGTAGCACAAAATAGCATTTCTGGCTGCTTCAATGTGCGACGGCATAGAATCTTTGGTAATGGGAATATATTTTGCCCCGCTGGTAGTTCCTGCGGTTTTTGCATAATACAGCGGCTTTCCGGGCCATAAAATATTTTCTTCACCACTCACCATTCGGTCTATGTAATTACGCAGCTCTTCGTAATCCCTAATTGGAACATTTTCAACAAATTTCTGATGTGTGCGTATTTGAGAAAAGTGGTGATCTTTTCCAAACGCAGTATGGGCTGCTTTAGCAATAATTTCCTGAAAAACCTGCTGCTGAGTTTCAATAGGTTTCGAAGCCCAGACATCTATTTTTTTTCTAACTACCGAAGCAAAAATTTTGGCGGCAAATGATTTTAAGGACATAGGTTAATTGAAGTCTATAAATTCTGAAGGATCTACTGGATTCCCCTCGTTCCAAAGTTCAAAATGCAAGTGAGGCCCGGTTGTAAATTCACCGGTATTTCCCGCCGTGGCAATCACTTCCCCCGCACTAACCATTTCACCCTGCGCTTTGGTTAAGGATCCATTATGTTTGTATGCGGAAAGCAGTCCGTAACTGTGCTCTACAATGATGACGTAGCCGGTTTCAGCAGTCCATTCGGCAAAAATAACCCTTCCATCAGCTACAGATTTTACCGGAGCATTCCGGGAAACGACAATATCTACAGCATAATGCTTGTTTTTAATATTATAAGGTTCTGAAATCGTACCCTTAACCGGTGGAAAAAGGGAAAAATCAATATTATCACTCGCGGTGGGTAAGATATTATACTTGTCTTCCTGGGCCACTTCTTCCCTTAATAAACTATCAGCCTTAGACGGATTAATTTGTTGAACTTCTCCACTGGAAATCGTTTCAGTAAGGATGGAGTCACGATTCAATCGATCAACGTCAAATTCACCCATTAAAGCGCTTTTAATGGAGGAAAGGTATTGATCGTTCATCCGGATCACATTTTGCAGGGAATCGCTTTTAAATGCCAGATCTGCCGCCTGTTCCTTTAGTTTAGGGGAGGAATAGCCAGGGATATATTCCCTAAGAGGGGTAAAAGCTATAAAAATGGTTGTAATGGCAATTAAAAAAATCGCTGAAAGACCTACCGCTACAAAAACATTTAAGCGGGTTAATCTAAAAGAAAATCGCTCCTCAAAGGTTTCTTCATTGAGAACGACCATTCGGTATTTATGAAGAAGTTTTTTCGCGAACTTCTTTTTCTCTTTTTTTTCCTGAACCATACGCTAAATTCGTTGCAACAAAGATAAATTAAAATTCTGCCATCCAAACAGGCTCATATTTCGTATATTAGGTATAACATTACAACCCAAGGATTTTATTGTCTTCTTAACGTTTAGATTGATAGATTCTTGTTAAGTTTGTAAATCTAAATCACAAGACATGAATGCATTTATTTTGCCTTTGGCTATAGGAGCTCCCCAAATTATATTAATTGTAGTAGTTATTTTATTACTATTTGGAGGACGTAAAATTCCTGAATTGATGAGAGGGCTTGGAAGTGGAATTAAGGAATTTAAGGATGCTTCTAAAGAAGATGAGAATCCGGAGGTTAATCCTGAAAACAAAAAAGTACCTGAAGAAGGAAAATAATTTCTTCGGAGTTAATCAATAAAAAAGCCCAGCTGATTCAGTTGGGCTTTTATTTTTATTCCAATCTGGCTGACTGGAGTATGGCGTCAAGCTCAAAGATATTATCTCTCTTGGCTCTTGAAGGCAGGAATACAAAGCCTTCCAAAATCAAAAACCGGTTGTTCGCGGTGTCTTTCACGGCATAATTTACAAAAGGCCCTGCCATAAAATCATTTTCAACTTCCCAGGTTCCCCGGGTCTCATAAGCAAAATGCCCATCTATTTTGGTTTCGTATAAATAGGGAGCATAGGCTTTTTCAGTAATCAAATAGGAATTATCCAGCCTTCCCGGCACTTCAGCTTCACCGATAGAATCCCGCATTTTGATTATATTTCCAATTACGCTTGAATCGTTTTCTATCTGGCTAATAGGCACTTCATAAACCAGGATTTCCATGCTGCCTTTAGGGATTTCTTTTCTAATCCAGACAAAAGATTTCTCTTCCTTTGCGAACCTATAGGCTGATGGAAATTTTAAACTCAAATTAAATTTCTTTGAAAGCGTTTTATCTTTCACCAGGGATTTCCCAATTCTTCGCTGCTTTTCCTTTAATTCCGTTTTCCTAATGACCTTAATTATAGAATCTGAATTCTCATTGATAACTTCTACCATTTCCTGCTCTGTTGCACCCATAATCACAATACCAGTTTGAGGCCTTGAGAATTCATCAGTCATTACCTGCATCCCTTTTTGGTTATTTTCTTCAACCTTTAAAAAAATTCGGGTATTTTGTACGAAGCCGTTAAAGGTTTGTGGTGGGATCTGGCTAAGACTATATAAAGGTTCCTCCTGCGGAAGGCCGTCAACCGGAGAGGCGAAATTGGTCCTAATAGCCTCACCAACCGCACCTTCCCACAGATCATTAGTAATTACAACGGTTAATTGATTAATATTACCGGAAGAATCTGAGAGAATCCGATCATCTCGAGATGCGGTATCAGAATTTTTATCATTTTTACAGGAAAATAAAATAATAAGGCTTGCCAGGAAGATCAGGCTACGTTTCATGTTTTCGGATTTTATTTGGTTGCGTTCGATTTTAACCCTTAGAAATCTTTAATTTCATTCCGGGTTTTAAGCTACTAGAGCTCATATCGTTCCAAGACCTCAAATTTTGTACCGTAACTCCCGGAAACTTTTTTGAAATGCTCCAAAGCGAATCTCCCTGCCTTACTGTATATATTTTTTGGGATGAAGATGAAGCCTTAGGGGTAGTTTGCTTATTTGCAACAGCAACCGGTGTCCTGGGATAGATCGTTAAATACTGACCAATTCTAAGATTATTGCTCCTCAAATTGTTCCACTTCTTGATGCTGTTTATTCCCACACCATACTTTTCTGCTATTTTTCCAAGATAATCGCCATTTCTAACCTTGTATCGAATTCTATCTTCAGTTTCCACATATTGCGGAAGTTCTTTCTTCTTTTCGGCCACTTCAGCATCGATAATATCGTAAATAGCATTTTCATTCGAAACGAATTGCCCCGTTGCCTTTACAGGCAGCCTTAAAGTATATTTTTCATCGGCTACAAAGGGAATAATATTCAGCTTATAACTGGGATTTAGAAATTCTAACATTTCCTTTTCTACGCCGGTAAATTTTGAAACCTGTTCGAAAGTCAGCAATTTCTTGACCTGGATGGTATCGGTTTCGAAGTAAACTACTTCAGGATATGCCGGCTGAAACTTATGCTCATCGGCATATTCAAAAAGGTATAGGGTGGCCAGAAAAGCCGGAACATAACCTGCTGTTTCACGTGGAAGATATCTCCGAAGATGCCAGTAATCTGTACTGCCGCCACTTCTTCTAATCGCTTTGGAAACATTTCCCGGTCCTGAATTATAAGAAGCCAAAACTAAATCCCAATCCCCAAAAGCTTTATATAGATTAGACATATATTCTGCAGCAGCCTCGGTAGATTTTACCGGGTCCATTCTTTCATCCACATAAGAACTTACTCCCAGACCATGCATTTTTCCGGTTGGAAACATAAATTGCCATAAGCCAGTGGCACCAACTCTTGAACGTGCACGCGGATTTAATGCCGATTCTACAATGGCCAGATATTTAATTTCCAGAGGGATGTCATATTTATCCAATTCCTGTTCAAAAAGTGGAAAATAATATGTGCTCAGCGCCATTAAACGCTCCATTCCTTTCTTATTCCTTTTCAGATAAGACTTTATAACACTTTCCAATATTGGGTTATATTCTACGTTGAAAGGCGTTCTGGCATTTAATCGTTCCAGTCTGGCCTTCAAAGTATCTGTAGGAAGTTCATTATATACCACTTCTTCATAGTCCTGCTCAAGAATACTTTTCTGCATATCCTCAAAAAGGTCGGAATTGGTGAGTTCTCTTTTCCAGAGTGAATCAATTTTAGCCGCTTTGGGAAGATCTTCCAGGGCTACTTTAACCGAATCCCTATATACTGCAGAAATAGGGAGTTTATTGGCAAATTCCGGATCAGATTCCAGTTTAATTTTGGTGTCTTCCGTCTTTTGAAAGATTTGCACCCGAAAGTTGGCTTTCTCGACCTGAGTTTTCTTTTTTTCCTGAGCGGAAAGTGAAAAAACAGCTAAAAGCAACACCATGAAAATTTTTCGTGTCAGCATATAATCAATTTAGATTAAGAAACGAAAAAGTATCAAAAATCGTACTTGATTTTAATTCTTTATCGCTTCGATTCCCGGTAAAGATTTACCCTCTAACATTTCCAACATGGCGCCCCCACCTGTTGAAACGTAACTCATTTTGTCCTCCAAACCGAATTGTTTTACTGCAGCTACCGAGTCTCCCCCACCAACAAGTGAAAATGCCCCGTTTTTAGTAGCTTCAGCTATTGCTTCCCCTAATTTAATTGTTCCCTGTGCGAATGCTTCCATCTCAAAAACCCCAAGCGGTCCATTCCACAAAATTATTTTTGATTTCTGAATAACACTTGAAAAGTTACTCAAAGTTTTTTCACCAACGTCAAGTCCCATCCAGCCATCCGGAATATTATCTACACTTTCCGTTTGTGTACTGGCTTGTTCTGAAAAACTATCTGCAATGATAGAATCTACCGGAAGATGAACTTCAACACCTTTTTCTTTCGCTTTTTTCAGAATTTCCAGGGCCAGTTCCTGCTTATCATCTTCAACCAGGGAATTCCCAATTTTACCACCCTGTGCTTTAATAAACGTATAGGTCATCCCACCACCAATGATCAAATGATCAATTTTATCCAGGATATTTTCAATTACAGTAATCTTACTGGAAACTTTTGCCCCTCCTAGAACTGCAGTTACCGGCTTTTCATTACTATTAAGCACTTTTTCCAGACTTTCAATTTCCTTAGCCATTAAATATCCGAAGCATTTATCCTCAAAATATTTTGCGACCACTGTAGTAGAAGCATGAGCCCTATGTGCAGTCCCAAAGGCATCATTTACATAAATATCCCCAAGTAAGGATAATTTTTTAGCAAATTCTTCATCACCTTCAGTTTCTTCCTCATGAAACCTTAGGTTTTCAATTAAAAGGATTTCGCCGGACTTTAAATTATTTGCAGCATTTTCAACTTCATCACCAATGCTATCTTCCACAAATTTTACTTCAACCCCCAAAACTTCAGAAACTTTATTCACAATATGTTGAAGTGAATATTTATTTTCCTTCCCCTTTGGCCTACCAAGGTGTGACATTAAAACAATACTGCCTCCATCTTCAAGAATTTTAATGATTGTAGGTTTTGCCGCTTCAATTCTATTAGCATCGGTTACTTCCATTTCATCGTTCAGCGGAACATTAAAATCTACACGAATTAATGCGCGTTTATTCTCAAAGTTGTAGTCGTCTATGGTTTTCATAAAAATGCTTTCTTACAAATATAAATTTTTCCGAAGATAATAAAGCTTATATAATTTTATATTTGCCTATGCTTTTTAAAGACGTTATAGGGCTTCCGCACATTAAAAACCATCTCACCACCACGGCTGATAGAATGCGGATTCCACATGCCCAACTTTTTACGGGAAGCCCAGGAAGTGGCACCTTGCCTATGGCGATCGCTTATGCCCAATACATTCTTTGTAAAAATAGTAATGGGGAAAATGGGCAGGAGAGTGCCTGCAATCTAAAGTTCAACAATTTAAGTCATCCAGACCTTCATTTTGCTTTTCCTGTGGCCACCAATGATAAGGTAAAAAGTTATCCTGTTTCTTCCCTGTTTCTTGAGGAATGGAGAAAATTTGTAAAAGAGAATCCCTACGGAAGCTTATATGACTGGTTACAATTACTAGGTATTGAAAACAAGCAGGGGCAAATGAGCGTAACTGAAGCTCAGGAAATTTTAAAATCCCTTTCCCTTAAATCTTATGAAGGTGGTTTTAAAATTATGATTATTTGGATGGCTGAAAAATTAAATACGGCAGCGGCAAATAAACTGTTGAAGTTGATTGAAGAACCACCTAATAACACTGTTTTTATTCTTATTGCTGAAGATGAAGAGCAAATCATCCAAACCATTAGATCACGTTGCCAGAGTTTATACTTTCCACCTTTGAGCGAGGCTAATATTTCCCAGGCTTTAATCGAGCGGGAAAATTGTGATAAAGCCATTGCCATAAAAATTGCCCATCAATCTGGGGGAAATTATACCAGGGCACTACATATTCTTCAAAAAAATGTTGGAGATGAACAGTTTGAAGACTGGTTTATAAGCTGGGTTCGAAGCGCTTTTAAAGCTAAAGGAAATAAATCTACCGTGTTGGAGTTGATTTCCTGGAGTGAAGAGATTGCCGCTTTGGGAAGGGAAACTCAAAAAAGCTTTTTACTATATTGTATCGATTTTTTCAGACAGGCATTATTGCAAAATTATCAGGCGAATGATCTTGTTTATTTGGAGCCATCCGTAGAGAAATTTAAGCTGAAAAATTTTGCTCCTTATGTGCACGGAGGAAATATTATGGAAATTACCGAAGCCTTGGAAACCGCCATTTATCATATCGAAAGGAATGGAAATTCCAAGATCGTCTTAACAGACCTTTCTATTAGACTCACCCGTTTTTTACATAAAAAATCAGCATAGATCATGGAAAATCTCACTAATCATATTACTGAAATTCTTATTCTCCTTTTTGTATTGATTACTTTTATGCAATCTGGAATAGATAAAATGGTAGACTGGAAAGCCAACATAGAGTGGCTAAAAGGTCATTTTTCAGATACCTTTCTATCTGGATCTGTTCCATTTATGGTGGGTGTTATTGCCATAATAGAGATTATCACCGGAATTCTTGCAATTTTGGGCATACTATGGATCCTCGCTTATAATGATATGACGTTGGGGTTTTATTCCTGTATTTTGGCTTGTCTTACCTTAATCATGTTATTATTTGGACAACGTGTCGCCAAAGATTATGCAGGTGCCTTTACCCTTACAGGTTATTTTATTGTGTGTATAATAGGCGTTTATATTCTGAACTAGATAAAAACAAAAAGCCCCGGAAAATCCAAGGCTATTAATAATTATTTAGATTCAATTAATCCTCTATTTCTTCAATTTCACCATCATCATCGGTTGCTGCGGAAGTTGAATTTCCCGAATATCCTTTGTTCATTTCTTCTAAAACTTCATCGGTTATATCCAGCCCTTTTTCAGCATACATAATATTTGCGCTTTCGTTAGATCCAAAAATATAAGTGTAACCTTTATCTTCCCCATATTGCTTCACGAAATCCTTTACTTTATTTACCATAGAATCCATAACAGCAGTACTTTCTTCACGTAAAACGTTACTTCTCATTTGCTGTTGCTGCTGAAGCATTTGTTGCTTTTGCATTAATTCCTGCTCTTTAGCCTGCTTTTCAGTCTGGCTCATAGAGTTCATTTGAGATTGATATGCCTGTACTTCCTGTTGGAAAGCCTGAGCAGCTGCATCAAGTTGTTTTCTAACTGAATCAGACTTTGAAGTAAAATTAGCTTCTACTTCTTTCATTTCTTTATACTCCTGAATTATTTTGGTAGTGTCTACATAAGCAGTTTTTTGCTCATTACATGAAATCATGGCAAGAGCAACTATTCCAATTGCAAAAATTCTTTTTATCATAATATTTATTTTAAGGGGCAAAAGTAGAAAACTATTTAGTCTTGAAAAATAAATTTTTAAATAAAAAATTTCTTGAACCGACTATTACCGAGGCAAGCCCTAGGAGTATTTAGCCGGTTTTGTTTTGGCCTCTGGGTCAAAGCAAAACCGAAATTTTATATTCCCCCTCACCTGGAACTGCAAAAAAGCAGTTCCGACCTCTCCCTTAGGAGAGGTGAAGAGGAAACCCCGAGGCTGAGCCGCCGGGGAATTTTTTACTGAAAATAGTTTCAATTTATATAATAGATAAGGTATAATAGTTTAAGTCTATAAGAATCTCGCTATTTTAAGAGCGTTCCTGTGGTTTTTAAATTTTAATGAAGCCAAGGCTTATTAAAATGGAGAAAAAGCTCTTAAAGAGCCTTTAATTAAATCTTTTTAGCTTTTTCTGAAGAAATAGGTCAGGGAAGAATACTCTCCTGATGTTTTTGCCTTAAAGTTAGATTTAAAACCAGTTTTAAAAGCATTCAATTTTGAACCGCCATTTTTTCTGAAATTTTCACTTAGCAAACTCACATAATAAGAATCGAAAATTAAAGGCTTATTTTGGAAACATTCAAAACCGAGGTTTTTCATCTCCATTTTCAAACCCTCCTGAGAGAAGTGCCATAAATGCCGGGGTACATCCCAGGCTGCCCAATCTTCTTTATAATATTGTGCATCATACGATTTATAATTAGGCACTGCAATTATCAAAATGCCATTTTTGTCCAGAAGGGAATAGATTTTTAAAATTTGCTCTTCCAGATTGGGTATATGTTCCAAAACATGCCAAAGGCTAATAATATCAAAATTTTTAGGTTTAACGTCATTTAATTCCTGAACGAGGTTTAATCCTTTTTTTAACGCAAACTCTCGGGCTTTTCTATTGGGTTCAACTCCACAAATTTCCCAGTTTTGATTTTTAAACTGGTTTAAAAAATCTCCGGTTCCCGCTCCAATATCCAAAATCTTACCTTTTGATTTTTCGGTTAAAACCCACTTCCGTTTTTGTGATAACATATAAGATTTTACCCATCCATATATAGTATCCAGCAAATTATTCCGCTCGTCTGTATGGGAAATATAATCTTCGCTTTCGTAATAAGTAGATAGATCTTCAGGAAAAGGTTCCGTTTTAAGGATCCCTTTTTTATAAGGAATTATATCAAATTCTTCATTACTTAACAGATGATCTTTTGCCGTTAAAATTTTATTTAAAGCCAATAATTGAAATTTTCGATATGTGTTCCACGTGGAACAACTAAAATTTATCTTCCCAGATAAACAAGAAGTACAGAAATGTCATTAGGGCTAACCCCACTTATTCTCGATGCCTGCGAAATAGTTTTAGGCTGCACCTTTTTTAATTTTTCCCTGGCCTCATAGGACATTGATTTTATTTGAGAATAATCGAAATTATCGGGAATTTTTAGATTTTCCAGTCGGTTTAGCTTATCTGCATTATTCTTCTCCTTTTCAATATAACCTGAATATTTTACCTGGATTTCAGTTTGCTCGATCATTTCCTCATTAAGATCGTTATCGCTAATAAATTCTTCAACCCCACTAAACTGCATGACATCCTGCATGGTGACTTGAGGTCTCGAGAAAACTTTAAAAACCTTATCACTTTGTTTCATAAGCGACGAATTTCTTGATTCCAGGACGGGATTTGCTTCTTCAGGTACTACGCTTAGATCCTTCAAAAATTCTACAAAGCGGAAAGACTTATCCTTCTTTTCTTCCATTTTGCGCATACGTTCTGCTCCGGCTAATCCAAGATTAAAAGATTTTTCGGTTAATCTAAAATCAGCATTATCCTGTCTCAAAAGTGTCCTATATTCTGCACGTGAAGTAAACATTCGGTAAGGTTCTTCGGTGCCTTTAGTGATGAGATCATCAATTAGAACTCCAATATAAGCTTCGTTTCTTTTCAGAATAAATTCATCTTTTTCCTGAACTTTTAGCGCTGCATTTATACCCGCCATCATTCCCTGGCACGCAGCTTCCTCGTAACCCGTAGTTCCATTAATTTGTCCGGCAAAATATAATCCCTCTACAATCTTAGTTTCCAGGGTATGTTTTAACTGCGTAGGTGGGAAATAATCATATTCGATAGCATAGCCCGGACGAAAAAATTTCACCTTTTCGAATCCGACAACAGAACGCAAAGCTTTAAACTGAACATCTTCGGGAAGTGAAGTGGAAAAACCATTTACATAGACTTCCACCGTTTTCCATCCTTCCGGCTCTACAAATAATTGATGCCGATCTTTATCTGCAAAACGATTTATTTTATCCTCTATAGAAGGACAATATCTGGGGCCTATGCTTTTAATTCTACCATTGAACATGGGTGACCTGTCAAAACCTTCTTTTAAAATTTCATGAACCTCATTTGAGGTATAGGTCATATGGCAGGAACGTTGTTTTTTTAATGGCATTGTTTCATCTGAATAAGAAAACTTTCCCGGAATATCATCGCCAGGTTGTTCCACCATCTTGGAATAATCCAGAGATCTTCCATCTACCCTTGGCGGAGTTCCTGTTTTCATTCTGCCAGCTTCAAAACCGGCTTCAATTAAATCTTTCGTGATTCCGGTTGCAGCTTTTTCTCCTGCCCTGCCTCCACCAAATTGTTTATCACCAATATGGATCAATCCATTGAGAAAAGTTCCATTGGTACAAACAACTGATTTCGCTTTTATTTCTAATCCCAGCGAAGTTCGAACACCGGTAATTTTACCATTTTCTATAATCAACCCGGAAACCATTTCCTGGTAGAAATCAAGGTTTGGAGTCTGCTCCAGTTTTAACCTCCAATCTTCAGCAAAGCGCATTCGGTCTGACTGTACCCGGGGACTCCACATGGCAGGCCCTTTGGATTTATTGAGCATCTTAAACTGGATCGCGCTGGTATCACTTACAATACCACTATACCCACCCATAGCATCGATCTCACGAACAATTTGTCCCTTAGCGATCCCGCCCATGGCAGGATTGCAACTCATTTGCGCGATATTTTGCAAATTCATCGTGATCAATAAGGTCTTCGCACCCAAATTTGCGGCTGCTGCGGCGGCTTCACTTCCAGCATGACCGGCACCAACTACAATAACATCATAAATCTTTTCAAACATTCTAAACCTAAAATTTAAGATTGTTCCACGTGGAACATTTTTAGTTTTTCATCCTCTTTCTGTCGCATTAAGCCTGCATCGCTTTCAGATTTATCTTTATAGCCAATAAAATGCAGGATACCATGAATGATCACCCGATTCAGTTCATCAATAAAATCAGAATTAAATTCAGAAGCATTCTCTTTCACTCTGTCAATACTAATATAAATATCGCCATGAAGAACCCTATCTACAGAATTATCAAAACTTATAATATCTGTTAGTGTGTCATGATCTAAGTATTGAACATTCATTTGATGCAGATATTCATCATCTACGAAAATATAATTAATTACCCCCGTGGATTTTTCCTCAGAATAAATTACGCGATCGATCCAGGATTTATATTCCTTTTCTTTCTCTAATTCAAATGCGGTTTCGTAGAAAAAATTAATCTCCGTTTGCTCCAAAATATTCCTTTACTTTTTCTCTGTAAATTTGGCGCAAAGGTAAGGTTTGTCGGTTTAAAATTTCAGTAGAATTGAAATATTCTTTTGCCTTATCTATTTGGTTTTGAAGCGGGTTTATAAAGTTATTCTGGTTCGTTTCAGATTTTCTTTTCTTATCTTTTCCCTGTAACTGGTTCGCTTTTTCGAATTCCAGAAGGTCATATTCCAATTGCTCCATTTTCTTTATGGTTGAAGGATCAAAGCCTTTATCCAACAAATCATCTTCAATTTTTTTCATTTCTGCAGGCAAACCCCCATTGGGATTTAAACCATTTTCCTGAAGCATTTTTTCCATTTCCATCCTCAACATTTGCTGTTCTTTATAAATTTCAAAGACCTTCCCATTTTCGCCTTCGCCCTGTGATTCACCTTTACCCTCACCCTTACTTTTACTTTCAGATTTCTGCTCACCTTCTTTTCCTAACTTATCTCCCATACCTTTTTTCATCTCTTCCATTAACTTCTGTTGTTTTGAGATAATATCAGGTAATTGAAATTCTTCCCCATCGCCTTTACCTGGCTGGGCATTCATCATCATATTCTGCATCGATTCTAAAACCTGGTCTAACAATATAGCCAGATCATTAGCTCCGGTAACTACATATTGCTGGCTGGATGTCCCCTGCTGAATTTCATTCTCAGATAACCTTTCCAGTGATTTATCGAGATCATATTCAACATCGGTGAGTTTTTCCGTAATCACATCGCTTATCATGGCATTTCGAAGTGCCAGCGAATACAAGCTATCATCTACATGATGAAAATTCTCCCTTAAATTTGCCTGGTCCTTTAATTTACCAGCATATTGGGGATTACTTTGACTTATTTTTCTAAAATCCTTTAGTAAGCTTTCCTGTTCTAAGGAAAACAATACCAGGTTATCGAGAATTTGCCGTAAACTTTCAGCATCAGCATCTAATTGTTCCATTTGCTGGGCCTTAGAACTTTGTTTCATTTTCGCACTCATTTGCTGCATTTGCTCCCCGGCTTTTTTCTGGTTTTTCTGGGCATCTTTCTTATCATCTTCCTTTCCGATTTGCTGTTCAGAATTTTCTAATTTCTCCGTTGCCTTTTCCTGTTCTTTCTTTACACTTTCTTCATCAACTTCTTCAATTCCCAGGTCTTTCTTATTCTTCAAACTTTCATTTTCCTTTTCCAACTCATCCATATTTTTCTGAAAATCATCAAATTTGTCATTTAGTTTTCTTTGTTCTTCCGCATTATTTTGCTCCTCCTTTTCTGAAAGCTTTTTTTGTTCCTCTCCTAATTTTTCAAGATCACGGGCAAGCTTTTGTTTCTTTTCCTCTACATAATACTGTTTGGTTAATTCCAGAATTTGTTCAAGGTTTCTTTTATTATTTTTGTTCTTTTTAGAAAGTTCATCTAATTTTTGTCCAAGATCTTCCTTTTCAATTTTATCGGAATATTTCTCCAGTTCTTTTAACAGCTCTTCACTTTCTCGCAACCGCTTTTCTGTGCTTTCCAGTCTGTCTTTTAATTCTTTTGACATTTCACTGTTACTCTCATTATTCAATTTCTCTAATGATTTTTCCAATTTTTCAGAATAATTCTGCATCATCTCATTCTGTTTATTCTGTCTTTTCAAAAATTCTTCGAGTTGCCTTTTCTCATTATAATTAAGTTCCTGTTTTTCTTTTTCCAGGTTACTTAATTTCTCTAGTTCTTCTGCGGAATTATTATAATCTTTTAATTGTTTATCAAAATCGGTTATTGTTTTTTGTTGCTCCTGAAGGTTTTCTGTTTGCAATTCTTCTTCGGTTCGCTTTCGATAAGTAAAAGATTCAGATTTAGCCGACTTGGCACCATGAACACCATCATTATCAAAAACCTGAAAATAATAGGAATAACTTTTCCCTGCTTCTAAATTCAAATTGCCGGGAAAAGCATATACAAACTCATCTACGGCTGCCCTTGCCACCGGGATATCAATTTTTAGATTATTTGCATCGTCGTTCTGCAATTGATACACCAGTTGAAGTTTGGATAAACCATAATCATCTGAAATGTTACCTTTAAAATATTGAATATCAGCATTTAATGAATCTTTTTTACTTTCTATGGAAATTTTAGGATATTCATCTTTAATGGTTTGAATACGATATTCCAGTGGTTCATAATCTTTTAAATTGGTGTTGCTGGTACTTATAGTATAAGTAATATTGGCATAAACATTTCTTTCAAATTGCTGAACATTATCTGTGAGCGACAAATTCAGCAACGTATCTGGAAAACGTAAGTTTATTGATTCTGCATTTTTTGTATTAAAATTCCATTCAATTTTACTTCCTTCCGGTAAGATCGCATTGCCAGTGCCCTTTAATATTTCATTCTTCATCCCGGTGTATGGCGGATAAAAAATATGCATTTTAAACTCCAATAATTTCGGCGTTTTTATTGACTCAATATTGTATTTTCTTGAAGTGACTTCATTAGAAATCAATTGAAATTGAAAAGACTCTGTGATATTCGCAAAGTTATATTCAAAATGCCCTGGCGAAATTTGTTTTAAAAATCCTTCGGAATTCCCTGTTTTGATCTGAACATTTTCAGGATAATAATCTCCAATAGTCTTTACCTGTAATTTAAGATCCTGCCCTTCAATAATCTTTAAATTGTTATTTATAACCTGAAATTTGAACGGAGCTGGCTTTTCAAAATGTTCGTTATAGGCTGATATTCTATAGAAACCGTTAGTGAGATTTGAAGTTTTTCCCGCTACAACAATCAGTAAAATAATTAAGATTGGTAAAATCAATAAACTAAGATGCTTTTTGTTTTCTTTATAATCAATCGCATTATTAAATGGGACAGGATGTAGCTCATTAGATCGTTGTTCGATACTGGCCAGCAGAAGTTCATTTTGCTCAGTGTCTTTTCTTAGCTGTAAGAGATTAAATAATTTATCATCTACTTCAGGGAAATGCCTTCCAATGATTTTTGAAGCCTGTTCATTTCCAATCCCATCCGAAAGTTTAATCAGTTTAAAAAAAGGAATACCAATAAAGTAACTTAATAATCCAATTTCAACGGCGAGGAAAGTCCAGAAAAGTAGCATTCTTACTTCCGCAGAAAACCATAGAAAATTTTCCAAAGTAGATATTAAAAGAAAATACAGGACGCCCGTAAAAAGGAAAAAAATGAGTCCACGAAGCATTAAATTTTTATAATACTTCCTGATAAATAATTCCAGCTTTTCCTGTACCCGAATGTAAGATCCCATTCCTCTCTCCTATTTGTCTAAAAATACATAAAATTAATTTCTTTTAAGAGAGGGATCAAAGGCTTTAGGTTGCGTTTTTAAGATTGTATCTTTGCCGTAAATTGAAAGAAATATGTCTTCTAAAGTCAGAGTGAGATTTGCTCCCAGCCCAACCGGACCTCTACATATTGGCGGGGTTCGTACGGCACTATATAATTATTTATTTGCAAAAAAACATGGTGGCGACTTTGTGTTAAGAATCGAGGATACAGACCAAAATCGATATGTTGAAGGAGCTGAAGAATATATTATTCAATCCCTGAACTGGTGCGGAATCCCTTTTGATGAAGGTCCCGGCAAAGAGAAGGGTTTTGGCCCCTATCGCCAAAGTGAGCGTAAAGATTTATATAAGGATTATGCCCAACAACTTGTAAACTCCGGTAATGCTTATTATGCTTTTGATACGGCTGATGCGCTTGACGAGCATAGAAAAGATCATGAAAAGAAAGGGAAAACATTTATTTATAACTGGCATAACAGGCTAAAACTTCAGAATAGCCTATCGCTGACTGAAGAACAGGTACAGGAAAAATTAAATGCTGAAGAGCCTTATGTTATCCGATTCAAATCTCCGGAAGACGAAATTTTAAAATTGAATGATCTCATTCGAGGCGAAATGGAGATCGACACTAAAATTCTTGATGATAAAGTATTATTCAAGAGTGACGGGATGCCAACTTATCATTTAGCAAATATTGTAGATGACCATTTAATGGAAATTACCCATGTGATACGAGGGGAAGAATGGCTTCCCTCCCTGGCGTTACATTATTTACTGTATAGATCCTTTAACTGGAAGGCCCCGGAATTCGCACATTTACCATTAATCCTGAAACCTCAGGGCAAAGGAAAATTAAGTAAACGGGATGGGGAAAAAATGGGGTTCCCGGTATTTCCTTTGGAATGGAAAGATCCAAAAAACAACGAAATTTCAGCGGGATATAGAGAATCTGGCTATTATCCTGAAGCTGTGGTAAATATGTTAGCCTTCTTAGGCTGGAACCCGGGAACAGAACAGGAAATTTTCAGTATAGAAGAGCTTATGGAAGTTTTTGAACTGGAAAAAGTTCATAAAAGTGGGGCAAAATTTGACCCGGAAAAGACCAAATGGTTTCAACAACATTATATTCAGGAGAAAGATAACCAAAAGCTAACCGAAGATTTTTCAGAATTTTTATCTGATAAAGGTATTGAGGCTGATAAAAGTAAAGTTTTGGAAATCGTAGATCTTCTTAAAGAAAGAGTGGTTTTTGTTGCAGATTTCTGGAAAGAAGGTTCTCTATTTTTTATCTCCCCTACTTCATATGAACCAAAAGATGTAAAAAAAGCCTGGAAAGAAGATACTTCTGAATTAATGCAGGAATTAAAAACCGTCCTGCAAAACACAGAAGATTTCTCTCAAAGTAACCTGGAAACAACTGTAAAAAACTGGATCAAATCTAAAGAAATAGGATTTGGAAAAGTCATGATGCCACTTCGTATCGCTTTAGTTGGCGCTTTACAGGGGCCAGATCTCTACGCGATTGCCGCATTTATTGGGAAAAACGAAACGGTTCATAGAATACAAAAAGCGATAAACACACTTTAAAGCTATATTTTCTTAGCATCATCCCGAATTGATTTTATATTAATTCGGGATTTTTATTTTTCAATCCTTCTGGATTAATACTTAACTTGTATTGAAAATTTAAATATTATGTTGAATTTAGTGCTCATACCCGCTTTAGTAGTTATTCTGCTACTTCTCATCTTTTCAGGAATCTTCGTAGTGAGGCAACAAACGGCCGCTATTGTGGAAAGATTTGGAAAATTTACCAGTATTAGGAATTCAGGCTTGCAACTCAAAATTCCTTTGATAGATAAAGTTGCAGGTAGGATCAATTTAAAAGTCCAGCAATTAGATGTCATGGTTGAAACCAAAACCAAGGATAATGTATTTGTAAAACTTAAGATTTCTGTCCAGTTTCAGGTGATCCGCAATAATGTATATGATGCATTTTACAGGCTTGAAAACCCAAGTGATCAAATAATGTCCTACGTTTTTGACGTAGTGCGCGCAGAAGTGCCGAAAATGAAGTTAGACGATGTTTTTGAACGTAAAGACGACATTGCCATTGCCGTAAATCGCGAATTGAACCAGGCTATGGAAGATTATGGATATGATATTATTAAAACCCTGGTAACCGATATTGATCCGGATGTTCAGGTAAAATCTGCCATGAACCGTATAAACGCGGCGGAAAGGGATAAAGTTGCGGCGGAATATGATGCGGAAGCAGATCGTATTAAAATTGTGGCCAAAGCACGAGCGGAAGCTGAGAGCAAAAGGTTACAGGGACAGGGTATTGCCGATCAACGTAGGGAAATTGCCCGGGGTCTCGAAGAAAGTGTCGATGTTCTGAATAATGTGGGGATCAATTCCCAGGAAGCTTCGGCATTAATTGTGGTAACCCAGCATTATGACACTTTACAGTCTATTGGGGAACAAACCAATACCAATCTTATTTTGTTACCCAATTCTCCACAGGCGGGAAGTGATATGCTGAATAATATGGTTGCTTCTTTTACGGCATCCAATCAAATTGGGGAAGCTATGAAAGAGCATAATAAGAAACTACCCGATAAAAAATCACGCAAATCTTCAGATAAGGAATAAAAAAAAAGCCTTCAGATAATCCTGAAGGCTTTTTTTTTCTTTTTCAATAGCAATTTAATTACATAAATTTTCTAATTCCAAAAATTTTAGATACCGCTTTCAGTAGAAAGAATTTCTCAAATAAAGCCATGAAAGAACTTCCTATTATGGAGCCTGGAGTTAATTCATCTTTAGTTTGATCAAAGCTTAACTTAAGTTCTTCCTTATCAATTTCAGTTTGAAGTTGCAAAATCTTAAGGTCACGATCTATTTCCTGAAAAGATGAATATATTCTCATTTCTTATCTTCTTCGTTAAACATAATTTTTGAAAATTTCTTTAAAACCAGTTTTTCAATAGGTTCTTTGGCAAAGAAATATATCAAAATAAATATGAGGAGATAGATGGCTCCAACAATAAAATACCCGGAACTTGGAATTCCAATTTGTTCACTGATCACAATAGCCAAAGCAAAAGAAATTAATAAACCTGCGGTGGTCAATAACAAACCCATAATCAGGAAACGAACTAATGCCGTAGCACCTTTCATTCCCTGTTTAAAGGCTTTTAGTTTATAATATTCAGTATTACTATGGATGTAAGCTTGGATATTATCGTTTACATCATGAACACCATCAGATAATTTTTCAAATGCCATAGATTAAACTACTGCTTTGTCTGGAGTATTACCCTTAGAATTCGAATTACCCGTATTGGTAACCGGCTTATCTTTTTGAAGTTTTGAATTTTGCTTTCTTAACTCGTCAAGTTTTGATTCCATTGAAGCTAAAATATCATCAGCTTTATGACTTGCGGAAGATAAAGTTTCTTCAAGTCTGGTTTCAAAATCTGCTCTCGCTCTTTTAGCCTTATCACTCAAATTAGAGGTTGTTTCTTTATATCGCTGGTTTAATCTATCCTGAGCTGTTTGCGCATCAGACTTTAATTTTTTTCTAGTTTCTTCCCCAGATTCCGGAGCGTAAAGAATTCCCAATCCAGCTCCAATCGCTGCACCGGTTATTAATGCTAAAAGTGTATTTCCTGCACTTGCCATAAGTATTGATTTTTTAATTAGTAGTTTTCAAAGATAGTCCTAAAGCTTTCTTTTACCTGTTAATAACCGGTTAATATGTTAAAATCCTATCCTAATTTATTCTTAAATGGTCTTAAGCTGATTGGATTTTTGCCCAGGAATCCCTTAAACCTACAGTTTTATTGAAAATGAGTTTTTCTTTTGAACTATCCTTATCCACACAGAAATAACCAATTCTCTGAAACTGAAATTTATCCATTACAGAAGCATTTTTTAAACTCGGTTCTAAATAACCGGTAATAACCTGTAATGAATCTGGGTTCACAAATTCCAGATAATCCTTTTCTTTATCACCATCGGGAACTTCTTCGGTAAAAAGTCGGTCATATAGCCTAATTTCAACTTTAAGAGCGTGTTTAACCGATACCCAGTGCAAGGTTCCTTTTACCTTACGCATAGATTCTTCAGAACCGCTACCACTTTTACTTTTGGGGTCGTAAGTGCAATGAATCTCAATAATTTCACCCTGATCATTTTTTACCACACTTTCACCCTTGATGATATAGGCATTTTTAAGCCTTACTTCTTTCCCCAGGGTTAACCTGAAAAATTTTCGGTTTGCCTCTTCTTTAAAATCTTCCTTTTCGATATAAAGTTCTCTTGAAAAAGGAACTTCACGACTTCCCGCCGATTCATCTTCCGGATTATTTTCAGCTTCGAGCCATTCTTCCTTATCTTCAGGATAATTGGTAATCACCAGTTTTACAGGATCTAAAACCCCCATTACCCTTGGGGCCACCCTGTTTAAATCTTCACGTACGCAAAATTCTAAATGTGCCACATCAATTAAGTTTTCCCGCTTCCCAACACCAATGGAATCAGCAAATTTTCTAATCGATTCCGGAGTATAGCCCCTTCTTCGCAATCCCGAAATGGTAGGCATTCTGGGATCGTCCCAGGATTCTACAACACCTTTTTCTACTAACTGAAGGAGCTTTCTTTTACTTACAATGGTATGGCTTAAATTTCTGCGTGCGAATTCTCGTTGTTTAGGTTCCAATTTTCCCGGCTTGCTCACTTTACTAATAAACCAGTTATATAATTCCCGATGGGGTAAAAACTCAAGGGTACAAAAACTATGCGATACACTTTCTATAAAATCACTTTCACCATGTGCCCAATCATACATAGGATAAATTTTCCAGCTATCCCCGGTTCTATGGTGATTTCTATGTAAACCTCGATACATTATGGGATCCCTCATCAACATATTTCCCGCGGCCATATCTATTTTTGCCCTTAGAACATGTCCTTTTTCGGCAGTTTCCCCATTCTTCATTTTCTCAAAAAGATCCAGGTTTTCTGCAACAGATCTATTACGGTATGGGCTTTCAGTTCCTGCCTGGGTGGGCGTTCCCTTTTGTTGTGCTATCTCTTCAGAAGTTTGGCTATCTACATAAGCATCACCATTTTTAATCAATGCTACGGCCCAGTCATAAAGGGTTTGAAAATAATCTGAAGCATAACATTCCTCCGCCCATTTAAAACCAAGCCAGTGTATGTCATTTTTTATAGCATCTACATATTCCTGCTCCTCTTTCATAGGATTTGTATCATCAAACCTCAAATTCACAGGTGCATGATAGCGTTCGCCCAATCCAAAATTCAAACAAATGGATGAAGCATGGCCAATGTGTAAATACCCATTTGGTTCAGGGGGAAATCTAAATTTTAACTGATCTTTGGTGTAATTGGCCTGAAGATCCTCTTCAATTATTTGTTCAATGAAATTCAATGGCTTTTTTCCTTCCTCCATAGTTTCTAAAAATAAAATGCAAATTTACCAAAAATAAGGGCTAAACCATTTTAAATCTCCCCCGGAATCAGAAATTATTTTGATTGATCACTCTGTTTATTCAAATAAAATTCTAAATGTATCTTTGCTAAAAAATTATTTTGGGAGTAATAAAACTTAAAAATATTCGCCTTTTTGGTTATCACGGTTGTTTAACTGAAGAAAGTAAAATTGGAAGCGATTACAGGGTCGATCTAAAAGTTTATGCAGATCTTTCACATTCAGCTAAAACCGATCAACTTGCAGACACTGTTGATTATGTGCATTTAAACAAAATAGTAAAAGAGGAAATGGCCAAACGGTCCAAACTATTGGAAAATGTAGCCGAACGTATTATCAACCGGGTCATGAAGGAATTGATTATGGTTCAGAAAGTTGTGGTAGATGTTTCGAAGATAAATCCGCCAATTGGTGGGAATGTTGCTATGGTTACCGTAAGACGAAAGAAATCAAAATAGAATTTAATTCTAAAACTTAAAATTTTTATTACATTTGCCAACCGTTAATGGCATCGTGGCCGAGTGGCTAGGCAGAGGTCTGCAAAACCTTGTACAGCGGTTCGAATCCGCTCGATGCCTCAAGAAAAGCTTCCTCTATTCAGGAGGCTTTTTTATTTATTTTCTTCTGTAGAATTATAAAAGCCAATGATGGGTTCTTCAGGAGTGATCTCCTCTATCTGATCTTTAATTTCTTCAATTTTATCTGGAAAGAAGCCCTGAAAAATAAGAATTCCTCCAAAAAGTATCAATACCAGACTAATGATTTTCTTCATGGTGAAGATCCTCCCGGGAGTGAGTTTTCTATTCAATTTTTTAGCCAGAAGAATTTTAAAAATATCAATGATTAAATAGGTAACAATCACTGTAGATAAAAAGATAAGGATCCTTTCCTTATCCATATTCATCTTTGGAGAAAATACGATGATAACCCCAAGCCAGAAGCCCATTACCCCAATATTGATAAAATTAAGCAGAAAGCCTTTGGCAAATAAACTGAAGTAATCGCTCTTTCCTAATTTTCTAATTTCAGGAGTTTCTTCATTGGTTTGGAATGATTTTTTTGCCTGGAGAAAGCTCATCACGCCATAAGTGGCGAGAATCATCCCGCCAAAAATAAAAAGCGCGGGGTCGTCCCTTAAACGATCTAAAAGTTTTGTAGTACTAAAATAAGCGATGGTTATAAAAACAATATCGGCGACGATCACGCCAAAATCGAAGGAAATAGCTGCCCTAAATCCTTTTATAGCGGCAGTTTCCAACAAAACGAAAAAAACCGGACCCAGTAGAAAAGCTAAAAAGAAACCTAAGGGTAAGCCCGATAATATATCCTGTAGCATACAATTGTAATTATTACAAATGTAAACTTTTACCTATATGATAAAAATCTAAATACTTTCCTGGGAATTTCATAGTAGCCATCAATTACTTTTCTACTTCGCTCCTACTTCCAACGAGCGTAAAATCTAATTGACGTTTTACCAGATCAGCATTTTTTACTTTCACGTAGACCTCATCCCCTAAGGTAACCGTCCTTCCGGTTTTTCTTCCGGTCACTGAAAATTCTTCAGCATTATATTCATAATGATCATCGTTCATATCCCGTAAACGGATCATTCCTTCACATTTATTCTCGATAATCTCTACAAATATTCCCCAATCTGTAACTCCAGAGATCACCCCAAGAAATTCTTCATCTACATGATCCTGCATGAATTTTACCTGCATATATTTAATGGAATCCCGCTCTGCATTGGTCGCCAGATTTTCCATTTCGCTGCTATGATGGCATTTATCTTCATATTCCGCCTCATTTGCAGAAGGTTCATTATCCAGATAGCGCTGCAATAACCTGTGCACCATCACATCTGGATATCTTCGAATTGGTGAGGTAAAATGTGAATAATAATCAAAAGCCAATCCGTAATGTCCAATATTTTCAGTGCCATAATAGGCCTTGCTCATGGTTCGTATAGCAAGGGTATCCACCATGTTCTGCTCTTTTTTACCCTGAACATTCTCCAGTAATTTATTCATTGAAGCAGTGGTAGATTTTCTATCCTTAAGATTAAGTTTATGTCCAAACCTGCCCACAATATTTTGCAAGGCAGCCAGTTTCTCATCATCTGGTTCATCATGGCAACGATAAATAAATGTCTTTTTAGGATCCATTTTACCAATATATTCGGCAACCCTTCGATTCGCCAGCAACATAAATTCTTCAATAAGCTTATTGGAATCTTTTGCTGATTTAAAGAAAACCCCGACCGGCTCATTTTCTTCATTTAAATTGAATTTTACTTCAACTTTATCAAAAGAAATAGCGCCATCACGCATTCTTCGAGATCGCATTTTTTTCGCGAGGGTATTCAGCGTTAAAATTGCATCAATTACAGCTCCTTTTACGGTGTATGGATGATTTCTAATGGAAATTTCTTCGGGAATTGTTCCTGAACTAGTTTCTATGATATGTTGTGCTTCTTCATAAGCAAATCGTTCATCGGAATATGTTACTGTTCTTCCAAACCACTGATTTTTTACTTCGGCTTTATCATTAATTTCAAAAACCGCTGAAAAAGTAAATTTTTCTTCGTTGGGCCTTAAAGAACAGGCATTATTGGAAAGAATTTCCGGCAACATAGGCACTACCCTATCTACCAGATAAACAGAAGTTGCCCTTTCATAAGCTTCATCATCCAGGATGGTTCCTGGTTGGAGATAATGGGAAACATCAGCAATATGTATCCCAATTTCATAATTTCCATTCTCAAGTTTTTTAAAACTTAAGGCATCATCAAAATCTTTGGCATCTTTTGGATCTATAGTAAACGTTAGGGTTTCACGCATGTCCCTGCGTTTCTTAATTTCATCCTTCCCAATAGAAGTGTCTATGGTATTGGCAAATTCTTCTACTTCTTCGGGAAAATCATGAGGTAAACCATATTGCGCTAAAATGGAATGAATCTCGGTATGATGTTCCCCCGGAGTTCCAAGAACGCGGGTGATCCTTCCTAAGGGAGAATCGGCCTTTTTAGGCCATTCATCAAATTCCACAATAACTTTGTCACCATCCTTTGCCCCATTCAATTTATTTCCTGAAACAAAAAAATCGGTATACATCGATTTATCATCAATAACCACAAATCCAAAATCCTTCTTTTGTTGTAACACACCAACAAATTCGGTTCTTTTTCTTTTTAATATTTTAGTGACTTCCCCTTCAGACCTTTTATTTCTTCTCTTATTATATATATAAATTTCAACGGTATCACCATCGAAAGCTGAATTCAGATCTTTATTGGGAATAAAAATATCATCAGCAAGATCGGGTACCATCACATATCCATAACCCTTGGTAGTAAGGTCCATTACTCCGGTAAAATAATCTTTGCTGGATTCTATTTTAAAGCTACCACGTTCAACTTCTGTAATTTGTTTTTTCGCAGCAAGCTGGGCAAGATTTTTAATAATCTGATTTCTGCTACTCGCATCATTTACGCCAAGAATAGAGGCAATTTGTTTGTAGTTATAAGCTTTACCTGAATTATTTCTAAGTATATCTACTATTTTTCTGGAGAGGTTACCCTGGGGTTTAGGCCTGGAACTTCCGGATTTTTTTTTCTTCATATAGGGCAAAATTACAGCATTAATATAACAGATGGTAGGTTTCAGTTTAAAGTTTTGTTAAGCGAAAATTATATACCTCACTGAATATCAGAAAATCTAATCAATTTATTTTTAACAAGCATATATAATTTATCTTAATTATTTATTAATTTTGAATTTACCTAAAAAGAATGATTTTCATCTAATTTTGGCCTTATGTTTCGAGTTTCCAGGTCTTTGAAATACACCATTATTCTTTTCCTTATATTCTTTATTGGGATTTTGGGCTTTGCCGTGTATATCAATAAATCGTTGGATAAGAACAGTGAGATCATAGATCCTTCTGAAGTCTTTGCACCAGATCAAACTCCTTTAGCTTTTCAGTTTTAAGCCTTATCTTTAAGTATAAGTAAAAATTCTATGAAAAGCTTTGTATGCATCGCTTCTTACACCTCACCACACGAATATTATATTCTCCAAAATAAGCTGCAGGACGCTGAAATCAACCATTATTTCTCGAATGAGCAACTTGTTACGCTCATGGTAAACACAGGCGGTATTCGTCTTATGATACATCCAGATGATCTTGAAGAAGCTATGAACATTTTGAAAGAAACAGAAGATGATTCTAAAAATCTTGGTATCGTATAGTTATGAACATTTATTAATATTCCATTTATTTCTTCTTTTATAAAAAATTAAAAATGATGGTGATGATGGCTTGTTAACTTGTAGTATAAATCTTTGAAGAAAAGATTGTTTTTTGACTTGTAAACTTTTGTCGACAACTTATAAACATACTATAAGAAATCTAATGTCTTGATTCTCTTAAGATTTTAAGATTATCTTAACAAACCTATAAAATTGTTTTTAACAGATTAAAATGAAAACTTATCTTTTTTCTGTTGTCAACAAATCGAATTTTAATACTGATAAGTCGCTCGAAAATTTCATACTTATAATTAGAATTATCCATAAAATGGTTGCTATTGGAATATTTGCGTTAGCAAGCAAATTTCTTTATTACTTTTTGATCCTTACTTATTCACAATCAATTGTCAATTTTAAACCGCTGTAAATCAGTAATTATTGATAATTCATTAACATTCCTAAATTCAATGTATTTTGTATTGGTTTTGCTAAATTTGAAAAAATATATATCATGAAGATCTCAATAGGAAATGATCATGCAGGTACCGATTATAAAGAGCTTTTACAGAAAAACCTTGAAAAATCGGGACATGAAGTAACCAATTATGGAACCAATAGTGAAGATAGTGTGGACTATCCAGATTTTGTTCATCCAGTAGCTAAAGATGTAGAAAACAAAAAGGCCGATCTTGGGATTATTATTTGTGGAAGCGGTAATGGTGCAAATATGACCGCCAACAAACATCAGGGAGTACGATCAGCATTATGTTGGACAGTTGAGATCGCAAAACTGGCCCGGGAACATAACGATGCAAATATATTGAGTATCCCTTCCAGGTTTGTTTCCAAAGAACTTGCCCTTGAAATGATGGATGTTTTTTTAAATACCAAATTTGAAGGTGGAAGGCATCAAAAGCGTATAGATAAAATTCCCGCTAAAAAATACTGTTCTTAAATTGAAAAGGGACCTAAGTATAAGCATCAAAAGCTTTGATGATCTTTCTATTATTGAACTTTACCAAATCCTGCAATTACGTTCTGAAGTTTTTGTAGTAGAACAGGATTGCGTTTACCAGGATATAGATGGAAAGGATCAAAAAGCCATACATATAATCGCTAAAAAAAATGGGCAAATTGTTGGTTACACCCGCTGTTTTCCCGCGGGCTATTATTTTAAAGAAGCCTCAATTGGAAGAGTTGTAGTAAAAGAATCTGAACGTAAATTTGGATACGGTCACGTAATCATGGAAGCTTCAGAAAAAGCTATTCTGGAAAATTTTAAAACCAACAATATTAAATTATCTGCACAGCAATATTTGATAAAATTCTACCAGTCACATGGGTATGAACCTGTTGGTGAAGGCTATCTGGAAGATGGTATTCCCCATATCGCTATGGTAAAGAGTTAAGTATTTTTATTTTAGAATAGAAGAATATTTTGATGTATTGGCCAGAATAGCTTTAGCCTCTTTAATTTCAGGGTTATGGCCGGTATAATATTCATAAAGGCCTTCTTTATAGAAATATCTTTTGATAATTTCATCGGTTATTAAACTGGTAATTTCAGCCTTTTTATCATCCAGTTCCTGTTTTTTATGCACGTTTATTAAAGACTGGATTTTAGAAATTTCAGAAGCAATTTTATTCTTTAAATCTTCATCCTGAGCGGTTTGCATCATTTCTGAAAGTTCTTTTTCCGTAGCAGTCACATAATTAAAATCTGAATTTTCAAGGAATTTTTTAAAATCTGAAAAATCTGCATCGGAAAATTTAAAATCATTTACATTTTCCAGGCTGTGCGAGTAATAATAGTTCGTGGCATAATTGAAAATTGCGTCCTGGTAGAGTAGCGCCTGGGTGATATCGCTGTATTCTGAAGTTTCAAGTTTAATATCGGGTAAAACTCCCCCGCCATCGTACACTTTTCTTCCATTCTTGGTGGAGAATTCATTATAATCTTCAACTTTGGTACGTATCGCCTGTCCGTCCTCGTTTCTTTGGCGATAATCCAACGCCTGTATACACCTTCCGCTAGGCGTATAATACCTGGAAATGGTAATTTTTAATTGGGTGCCATAAGCCAGTTCCCGTGGCCGCTGCACCAGTCCTTTACCAAAACTTCTAGCTCCCACAATAACTCCGCGATCAAGATCCTGGATAGCTCCGGCAACGATCTCACTCGCAGAAGCACTCCTGCCGTTTACCAAAACAACTAATGGAATGCTGGTATCTATCGGTTCTTTTTCAGTGAAATATTCTTTATTGTATTTTTCGATGACAGATTTTGTAGTAACGATCAATTCACCTTTAGGAACAAATATATTGCTCACATTGATGGCTTCATTTAACAGCCCACCAGGATTCCCACGTAGATCAAGGATTACTTTTTCAGCTCCCTGATTTTTTAATTCTTTTAATGCCCTGGCAACTTCACTAGAGGCTTTGGCATTGAATTTACTTAAAACAATATAGGCCGACTTATCTTCTAAAAGTTTAAAATATGGAACGGCATTTATATCTACAGCACCACGCTGTATCGAGGTAGTTTTTGTTTCGCCCTGTCTTCTAAAAGTAATTTCGATTGCACTGTTAGGAGAGCCATTCAGCAATTCTCCCGCGTCTTCTTTAAAATCAGCAACTTTGATATTACCTATTTGTATGATTTCATCTCCGGCTTTTAAACCTGCTTTATCTGCAGGATAATCTTTATAAGCTTCCACTACAACCATATGATTGGGAGTTGCCTTCACTACCGCGCCAATTCCCGTGTATTCACCGGCACTGTTAATTCTGGCTGCTTCCACATCCTGTTCATTCCAGTAATTGGTATATGGATCAAGATCGGTTAACATCGATTTTATAGCGGAATCCATCAGTGCGGCAGGGTTGGTTTCATCCACATAATTCATATTTACTTCTTTGAATAAGGTGGTAAAAATTTCGATCTGCTTGGCGATTTCGAAAAAATCTGATTTAAAGCTTAAGCTTCCAAAGGCAATTCCAATAATTACAACAGGAAAAATCAGTATTTTAAGTAGTCTCTTTTTCATTATTTCTTCTCTTTTCATTAAAAAGTTGCATTATTTTCAGCATGCATTTTTCCAGCGTTTCATAATCGCTCAATTGTTTATTGATATAAATAAACATAAAAGCGTAGGAGCTTTTTAAATCATTGGAAACAAGATACTTATTTTTTCGATAAACTTCCCGTAAGATCCTTTTGGTCCTGTTACGATCTACTGCTGTTTTTACCAAACGTTTTGGCACCGAAAATCCCGCCTGAATTTGCCTATTTTCGATAGAAGCAACTGGAACATATACTAATTTCAAGGGATATGCCTTTAAGCTTTTTCCTTCAGAAAAAAGCTTTTCAATGAGTTTGGAGCTTTTAAGCTTTTCTTCTTTACCAAAACGTTGGTTCATCCTTCAAAAGTATAAATAAAAAACCCTTTCAAACGAAAGGGTCAATATTTTCAAAAATCTGATGCTTGCTTAATTTTCAGAATCTTCTGAAGTTTCCGCAGCATTTGCTTGCCAGTTATTATTGTCCATGGCGACATCTGCCATTCTACCCGACTTATCAATTTGCACAGCACTAACATCCTTATTCACGGCAAACGTATAGGTAGGAAATCCCCAGGCCCAGTCTTTTAAGGTTTTTGCTGCAGTTTCCTTATTCCATCTCATCATTTCCAGAGGAATATAAAAATCTTCGGAAGTTCCATCGGCATAAGCAACCGTAACATCTATAGGCATGGGCATTAAACCGATTCTTTCAAGGATAACCTGAGTAGAATCACCGGTTTTTTCAACAGCTTTTACTCCATAATCTATCGTATTGGTGGTTTGGGTCCAGTCCATTAAATACCAGTCCAGTTCTGCTCCGGAGACCTTTTCAGCGATCCTGATAAAATCGTTTGGTGTTGGATGTTTAAATTTCCACTCATCATAATAGCGATTTAGGGTTTTAGCAAGATTTTCTTCCCCAATCACATAACCCAATTGAGCAAGAAAAACAGCACCTTTTGAATAGGCTGAAGCTCCGTAAAGTCCGTTCATCACATATCTGTCTGCATGCGTGGTTTGTGGTTGCTCTTTCCCGGAATTTGCCAAATATCTATACCCACGATAGTTCCCGTCATTTGGATTTTCCTTATTTGTTCCCATGACTTCATCCATGGCCAGATCTGAAATGTAAGAAGTAAAACCTTCATCCATCCATTCATGATAACTTTCGTTTGTTCCCATTAAATGCTGAAACCAGGCGTGTGCCATTTCATGAGCAGTTACCCCTATTAAACTTCCTAAGGATCTTTCCCCGGTAATTAAAGTAAGCATGGCATATTCCATTCCGCCATCTCCGCCCTGGATCACAGAATACTGATCCCATGGATAGGGTCCAATATGTACGTTATAAAACTCTAATAATTCTGCAGTTTTTGGCTGAAGAGCTTTCCAGTTATCTTTAATGGAATTGTTGTCTTTATATAGGAAATGCAATACTGTTCCATCTGAAGCAGTTAACTTATCATGAATATATTCAGGATCTGCGGCCCAGGTAAAATCATGCACCATCGGTGCTTTAAAATGCCAGGTTAATTTATCTCCCTTCGCTTTTTTTACTTTGGTTCCTTCCTTTTCATAACCAAATCCTATTTCATCAGCATTTTGAAGATAACCGGTACTTCCTAAAATATAATTTTTATCGATTGAAATCTTTACATCAAAATCTCCCCAAACCCCGTAGAATTCACGGGCGATATAAGGATCTGCATGCCATCCCTGGAAATCATATTCAGCTAATTTTGGATACCACTGGCTCATACTTAAAGCCACACCTTCTGAACTGTTTCTACCAGATCTTCTAACCTGGTCTGGCACCTGGCCTTCGAAGCTCATTTTGAAGGTGGTTTTATCACCTGGCAACAATGCTTCAGCCAGTTCCACTTCTAAAACAGTTCCCACTTCTTCCATTTTTACTTCTTTTCCATCCTGGGTAAGGCTTTTCACATGAAGATAACCCTGGTGTTCTTTTGTTAGCGGGGTTATCCTGCTTTTAAAATCCGGATTCTCTCTGGTACCGGAATTTGTCACCATTCTTCCATCTGGATCTGCTATGCTTTCCAGTCTTGCGTTCATCTCACTTCCCGGTTGGAAAGCATTAAAAAATAAATGGTAAAAAACCCTGTTTAAGGTGTCCGGAGAATTATTTACATATTCCAGTTCCTGATCCCCGGTATATTTAAAAGTTTCAACATTCATGTCTACATTCATTTTGTAGTCCACTTCCTGTTGCCAGTATGAAGTATTATTTTGAGCCGATACAAGGCCGACCGATATTAGTAAAAAACTTAAAATTACTCTTCTCATAAAATGATTACTTTTTTGAAATTTGATCTGCTAAAATTAAGGCATTATAAAGATTTGCCATTTTTCCCGAGGTGGAAAGTTCCTGGAATCTCTTTGTAGAACCACCTTCACCTACCAGTACGGTAGCTTTGGTAGTG
This sequence comes from Gramella sp. AN32, assembly GCF_023718305.1. Taxonomy (GTDB): domain Bacteria; phylum Bacteroidota; class Bacteroidia; order Flavobacteriales; family Flavobacteriaceae; genus Christiangramia; species Christiangramia antarctica. The sequence goes on along the minus strand of NZ_QEYO01000002.1, from coordinate 139,431 downwards.
ATCCCGCTATCCATAATGATCTTTTTCACCTGCGCTGCAGAAAGTTTTGGATAATATCCCCTAATAATCGCGGCGATTCCGGTTACCGCAGGAGCCGCCATAGATGTTCCCTGCAAGAATTCATACGTATTGTTTGGAGTTGTAGACCAGATTTTAGTCCCCGGAGCAAAAACATCCACATTCTTTTTTCCGTAATTTGAAAAATCTGAAACCAATCCCGATCCATATTCATAATTCAAAGATCCAACCGTTAAGAAGTTATCTGAAATTTCCTGAGTTTGATTAGGATTTTGGTCGTTTGGATAGACTCTTTTCACATCCAGGTCCACACTTTCGTTCCCGGCCGCATTTACAATTAATACATCCTTTTCCGCAGCATATTTAATGGCATCTATCACCCATTCCGGATTTGGGGAAAAGTATTTTCCAAAACTAGTGTTGATCACTTTAGCACCATTATCCACAGCATATCGTATGCCCAAGGCAATGTCCTTATCATACTCATCACCATCGGGTACGGCACGCACCGCCATAATTTTCACATTATTGGCAACCCCATTAATTCCTTTTCCATTATTCCTGGTGGCTGCAATAATTCCGGCTACGTGTGTACCATGTTTGATATCCTCTTTTTTAGGATCTGGTCCCATTACCTCATTATTTCCGTAGTTTTTATCGGTAATATCATAAGGATTATCTCCGGTCTTCTCTCTCCCGTTAAGATTTAAATTGAAATGCGTATCCAATCTATTCTGAAAATATTCAATCCCTTCCTGAAGCTGCTTTATAGCCTCAGGAATATTTTCATCTACCTGATTCTGAATTTGTTGCAACATCGCTTTATATTGTTGCATTTGCTGGGTAGTTGGCTTATAATCTGTTAGTTCGTCTTTCGTATAATCTTCTTTGCCCAAAGCTTTGGTCATGGCATTATGAGCCGCACTAAATTGAGTTTTCAATTCTTTGTAACGTGCCAGATTTTGCTGGGTTTCAGCATATTCCTTATCATATTCAGCTTTTGCAGCCTGGTAAGTCCTGAATTCTTCCCTGTCCCCAGCACTTATCGAAGATTCGGTTTTCCCTTCATATTTTGGTTTCAGCCTTTTTACAATCCGGGTATATTCCATATTCTCTTTCACCGCATCTCCAAGAAAATTCCATCCATGTACATCGTCTATATATCCGTTTTTATCGTCATCCTTTCCATTACCTGCAATTTCCTTGGGATTGTGCCAGATATTGTTCCGCAGATCTTCATGCTCTATATCTATTCCGCTATCCACAACCCCAACAATCACTGTGGAAGGCTTGTTATTTTTAATAATTTCAGCATAAGCTTTATTTACGCTCATACCGGGGATGGTATCAGAAACCAAATCGTAACTGCTCCAGTTTTCCAATTCTGCATCGGTAAGTTCAGAAACCTTTAAAGGGATTTCATCTATATTTTCTACCGGAGTGGAAACTATTGTAGGGGAAGTACTGCCACAACCTGTAAGGATTCCAGCTGCAATAATTGGAAAAATCGATTTTATAAAATTTATTTTCATTGTGATATTTAATTAAAAATTTCGTTGAATGTATAGGTTTTATCATGTCTCACCCCTTTTTCAGTATTTTTTAGAGTGATAATTTCGTTGTGTGCGTCATGTTCCAGCCATAAATAATAGCCTTCTTCCGCAGCTTTTTCCAGAAATTTCTTTTTTTCCGGCATGGTTAAAAGTGGTCGGGTATCATATCCCATCACAAAAGGCAAAGGAATATGGCCAGCCGTAGGCAAAAGATCTGCCATGAACACCAGTTTTTTTCCTTTGTAGTTGATATGCGGAATCATTTGTTTATCGGTATGACCATCAACAAACAATATTCCAAAGCCAAGATCCTCACTATTTTTAAAGCTTTCATCTTTTTTTCGTTCTACAAAAATAAGTTTTCCGCTTTGCTCCATGGGGATTATATTCTCTTTTAAAAAAGAGGCTTTTTCCCGGTCATTTGGTTGTGTAGCCCAATTCCAGTGTTCTTTATTGCTCCAAAAATGTGCATTTTTGAAGGCCGGCTCATATCCTGTTCGATCTTTATTCCATTGAATACTTCCACCGCAATGGTCAAAATGTAGATGCGTCATAAAAACATCGGTGATATCGTCCCGGTGAAAACCGTGGCTTTTTAAAGATTTGTCTAGAGAATGATCTCCCCAAAGATGATAATAACCAAAAAACTTATCGCTTTGCTTATCCCCCATCCCTGTATCAATAAGAATAAGTCTATCTCCATCTTCAATAAGCATGCATCGTGCGGCTATATCGATCATATTATTAGGATCTGCCGGATTGGTTTGTGTCCATAATGTTTTCGGAACTACTCCAAACATGGCGCCACCATCCAATTTGAAGTTACCGGCTTCAATAGGATAAATTGTCATATAGTCTTGTTTTGAGATATTCTTTGCAAAATAGAAAATCTAATATCGATAATATAAAATTGGCATTTCATTTAACAGGATATTATTATTAGGGATAGCCTTAAAAGATAAAGCATGAGGAGTTAAACAATTTTTGATATTTTAGCTTCTGAATTATATATGCATGGTAGAATTAGCAGGAATTATCATTTTAGGAATTATATCGCAGTGGTTTGCATGGAAATTTAAGATTCCGGCTATCCTTCCACTTATATTAGTTGGGCTCGCAGTGGGTCCAATCGCAACATTATATACGGAAGACGGCGGAAAATTGATCGAACCCATTTGGAATGCAGATTCTGAAACCGGATTATTTCCTGGCGAAAGTTTATTTTATTTCGTTTCCCTGGCTATTGGTGTCATACTTTTTGAGGGAGGTTTAACCTTAAAAAAAGGGGAAATCCTGAACGTTGGCCCCGTAATTGTAAAATTGATCACCATTGCAGTGATCGTAACTTTTATTGGTGGAGGTATAGCTGCATACTTACTTTTTGGTTTAAGCTGGCAGATCTCTTTTTTATTCGCTGCTTTAATCATTGTTACCGGGCCCACGGTAATCACCCCAATCCTTCGGAATATCCCATTGAAGAAAGATGTTTCTGCGATCCTGAAATGGGAAGGAATCCTTATTGATCCTATTGGGGCACTGGTTGCCGTATTGGTTTTTGAATTTATTGCTGCGGGTGAAGGAAGGGAATATACCCGAACAGCATTTATAGAATTTGGAAAAATCGTTTTATTTGGTTTTACCTTCGGATTCACTTTTGCTCATGGTCTCGCCTTTTGTATCAAGAAAAATGTGATCCCGCATTATCTTTTGAATGTTTTCACCCTGGCCACAGTTTTGGGAGTCTTTGTATTATCAGATCAATTCGCCCATGAAAGCGGACTTCTTGCCGTGGTAATCATGGGAATGGTTATGGGAAATATAAACCTTCCCAATATTAAAGAATTGCTTTATTTCAAGGAATCTTTAAGCGTTCTTTTAATCTCGATACTGTTCATTTTGCTTGCCGCAAATATCAATATGGAGGATCTTTACCTTATCTACAATCTTAATGCGGTTGTGCTTTTTGCGGTTATAGTTTTTGTAATTCGTCCAGCAGGAGTATTCCTGAGTAGTATGAGTTCCAGTTTAAAGTTCAATGAAAAACTGTTTATAAGTTGGGTGGGACCGCGAGGAATTGTAGCGGCGGGTATCGCTTCATTATTCGGTATTAAATTAGCCAGCCAGGGAGTAGAAGGCGCTGAATATATCACACCGCTGGTCTTTATGATTGTACTGGGAACGGTACTCTTAAATGCCACCACCGCGAGGCTGTTTGCTAAATTAGTGGGAGTTTTCTTAAAGCATTCTTCCGGTATTTTAATCGTTGGGGCTTCAGGATTGCCAAGGTTAATTGGAGCATATTTGAAGAAAAATAAACGTCATGTAGTACTTGTAGACAGTAATGTCATGAACGTTAGGAAAGCACGTGAACTGGGAATTGATGCTTTTGAAGAAAATGTATATTCCGATGACCTTGTGAATAATATTGAGCTGAATGATATTGGGTATTTAATGGCAATGACCGGAAACAGCGATGTTAATAAGACTGCAATAGACAGATTTCAGAAACATTTTGGTGAAAATGGCTCTTTCCGCCTTGTTTCTACAGATGAAATGCAGGATCCGGAAAATAATCCCAAGGAAGGACTTTTCAGCCAAACCGATGATTATATTAAGCTTACCAATTTGGCAAGATTACATCCTAAAATTCACGAAATCGATTTGAATGGAAAGGAACATTATGAAGGTCTTATTGAAATCACTAAATCCAATAATGAGATCATTCCGCTATTTGTTAAAAATACGAAAGGGGATCTAAGCATTATTCCGTCCGATAGTATGTCGATGGAAATTGAAGAAGGTTTTAAACTAGTCTATCTGGGCAAAGAAATTGAAGTAGGGGATACTGAGAAAAAACAGGAAATTGAAGAAAGGATGGTAAAAGATGAGGAGTAGATCAGTTAGTTATTAGTTCGTAGTTAATTTTTTAGAGACGTTAGTCCTTAGACTGTAGTCGATAGAAATTAAATTTAGAGTTGTTTCGAGATTATATGCTAATCCTGTTCTTTACTCAAGGGTAAATCAAAAGAAGAATGGAAAAATTTAATTTTGAAGAGCTCAAGGTTTATCAAAAAGCTTTACTTTTTGTCGATAAAGTCTATCTCGAAACCCAGAAGTTTCCAAAGGAGGAAATTTATGGGTTATCCTCCCAATTTAAGAGAGCTTCAATTTCTATCGCTTTAAATATCGCCGAAGGAGCAGGAAGTACAGATCGTGAATTTAGAAGATATCTACAAATAGCCCTCAATTCAACTAAGGAATGTGTTGTATGCTTAGAAATTGCTAGACGGCAATTATTTCTTGAAACTATAGATTTCGAAAATTACCGAAAAGATCTCGCTGAAATATCCAGAATGATTACTTCCCTGATGAAATATCTATCTACTAAGTAATTTTTATTTAAGAGAAAATACTTTGCGAACCAAATAACTGGTTAATACATTTTACCGACTACCGACTAATCATTCAACTTAAGTACCGCCATAAAAGCTTCCTGCGGGATTTCCACATTACCAACCTGACGCATCCGTTTTTTACCTTTTTTCTGTTTTTCTAAAAGCTTTCTCTTACGGGAAATATCACCACCATAGCATTTTGCGGTTACATCTTTACGCAGGGCTTTTACAGTTTCCCGGGCAATAATTTTAGCGCCAATTGCGGCCTGGATAGGAATATCAAATTGCTGTCTTGGAATTAATTCCTTCAGCTTTTCACACATTTTTTTGCCAATATCATAAGCATTATCTACATGTAACAATGCTGAAAGCGCATCAACTGTATTCGCATTCAGCAGCACGTCTACCTTAACCAGTTTAGATTCGCGCAATCCAATTGGTGAATAATCAAACGATGCGTAACCTTTGGAAACAGTTTTTAGACGATCATAGAAATCGAAAACAATTTCAGCTAAAGGCATGTCGAAACTAAGCTCAACCCTTTCTGTGGTTAAATAAGTCTGATTCGTAATTTCTCCCCGCTTTTCGATACACAGGGACATGACATTTCCTACATAATCAGATTTTGTGATGATCGTAGCCTTGATAAAGGGCTCTTCAACCCGGTTTAAACTGGAGGGTTCGGGAAGATCACTTGGATTGTTTACCAAAATCACCTCATTAGGGTTTTTATTGGTAAATGCATGATAGGAAACGTTGGGAACTGTAGTGATCACGGTCATATCGAATTCACGCTCTAATCTTTCCTGAATAATTTCCAGGTGGAGCATTCCTAAAAATCCGCAACGGAAACCAAAACCTAAAGCTGCGGAACTTTCCGGGGTAAAGACCAGGGAAGCATCATTTAGCTGAAGTTTTTCCATGGAAGACCTCAGTTCTTCATAATCTTCAGTATCCACAGGATAGATCCCTGCAAAAACCATGGGTTTTACGTCCTCAAAACCTGCAACCGCTTCGGTAGTTGGATTTACGGCATCGGTAATGGTATCACCCACTTTTACTTCGCGGGCGTCTTTAATACCAGTGATAAGATATCCCACATCACCAGTTTTTATTTCTTGTCTTGGAAATTGTTTGAGCCGAAGCGTGCCAACTTCATCAGCATCGTAGATTTTATTAGTGGCAACGAATTTTATCTTTTCACCTTTTTTAATGGAACCATTAATAACCCTAAAATAGGTTTCCACGCCACGAAACGGATTGTAAACTGAATCAAAGATCAAGGCTCTTAAAGGAGCATCAACTTTCCCTGAAGGTGCAGGAATTCTCGCGATGATCGCATCTAAAATTTCCTGGATTCCGAGCCCGGTTTTCGCGCTGGCAGGAATCACATCTTCCGGTTTGCAGCCTAAAAGATCTACAATATCATCGGTTACTTCTTCAGGATTTGCGCTGGGAAGATCTACTTTATTTAAAACCGGAATAATCTCCAGATCGTTTTCTAAAGCTAAATATAGATTCGAAATAGTTTGAGCCTGAATACTTTGGGCGGCATCCACCACCAATAAAGCACCTTCACACGCAGCAATAGATCTGGAAACCTCGTAAGAGAAATCTACGTGACCGGGAGTATCAATAAGGTTGAGTACGTATTCCTGGCCTTCATGCACATAATCCATCTGGATGGCGTGACTCTTAATAGTAATCCCACGTTCCCTTTCAAGATCCATACTATCCAGTAATTGCTCCTGTTTTTCACGTTCGGTAACCGATCCTGTGAAATCCAACAACCTGTCTGCCAGGGTACTTTTCCCGTGATCTATATGCGCAATAATGCAAAAATTTCGAATATTCTTCATCTCCAGTTTTTGAAAGAATCCGGCAAAATTCCCGCCGAATTTAAGAATACAAATATAATTTAATTAATAGTCTTATATAAAATTTCAACTTTATGTTTGTTTTCTTGCCCAATCGGCTTTAGTTATAGAAATTTAGTTCAGATTTAAGAGTCCAATAATTGCTAAAAAATTTTTCATGAATCAGCCCGATACCGAAAAAGATTCAAAATACGATGCATTAGAGCATATGTCGACTTCAGAATTATTGAAAAACATCAATGCTGAAGATCAAACAGTTGCAGAAAGTGTTTCCCACGTACTTCCCGCTATTGAAAAACTAGTAGATCAAATTGTTTTGAAACTGGAAAAGGGGGGACGTTTGTTTTACATTGGCGCAGGCACGAGTGGACGGCTTGGAGTTCTGGACGCTTCAGAATGTCCGCCAACATTTGGGGTAGAGCCGGGTATGGTCATTGGTCTCATCGCCGGCGGTGATACGGCACTTAGAAAGGCGGTGGAAAATGCTGAAGATGATACCGAACAAGCCTGGAAAGACCTTCAAAAATACCAAATTTCAGAAAAAGATATTTTGGTTGGTATTGCTGCATCGGGAACCACTCCCTATGTAATTGGGGGATTAAAAGAAGCGCAGAAAAATAATATTATTACCGGTTGTGTGACCTGTAGTGCCCAAAGCCCGGTTGCTGCGGAATCTACTTTTCCTGTGGAGGTGGTGACAGGACCGGAATTTGTAACCGGAAGTACGCGTATGAAGGCGGGCACCGCTCAAAAAATGGTTTTGAATATGCTCACTACTTCTACCATGATCAAATTGGGTAGGATCAAAGGGAATAAGATGGTGGATATGCAACTTTCAAATGATAAGCTTGTAAGCCGAGGAATAAGAATGATCATGGAAGAATTGGGATTACCAGAAGAGAAAGCAGAGGAATTATTGCTGAAATATAAAAGTGTTCGTAATGTTCTCATTAACTATCAAAATAAATAAATTTAGGTAGGCTTTAGAAGAAAATAACCACAATTAATTTGTGACTCAAAATCTATAGTGATAAATGAAAAAAGACCTCCTTTTATTCTTGCTAATTCTAAATGGATTTGTCCTGTTCTCTCAAAATGGCATAAAACACAGAAGTTATGTAGCCTATAGAACCCTGGACTCTATTTTTATAGATGGCATTGGGAATGAGCAATCATGGGAACGATCTAGTTTTACTCAGGATTTTATCGATATTGAAGGCACAAAAACTCCAAAATATCAAACCAATGTCAAGATGCTCTGGGATGACACCTATCTTTATTTTTATGCAAAAATGGAAGAGCCGCATATCTGGGCGATTTTAAAACAAAGGGATACAGTTATTTTTTACAATAATGACTTCGAGATTTTTATAGATCCTGATGGTGATTCTCATAATTACATGGAATTCGAGATGAATGCCCTTAATACTATATGGGATCTTTTTATAGTAAAACCTTATCGGGAACGTGCCCCAATCGTAAATAACTGGGAAATTAAAGGTCTTAAATCTGCTGTATATACCGATGGAACCTTAAATAATCCTTCAGATGAGGATAAGTTTTGGAGTGTAGAAGTCGCCATTCCCTGGGAGGTTTTAGAGGAAGCTAATATTGATGGCAGTGGACATGCGGATACGTTTTGGAGAATCAATTTTTCTAGGGTTAACTGGGATTTTGACCTGGAAAATCAAAAATATTCCAGAAAGAAAGACCATACAGGAAATTTTATTCCGGAATTTAACTGGGTCTGGTCGCCTCAAGGAGTTATAAATATGCATGAACCCGAACACTGGGGATACGTATTCTTTTCTTCTGAAACCTTAGGGAATACTGTTGAATTTGAAATTCCTGAAGACGAAAAAATTAGGTGGTGGTTGTTTGAGCTATACAGGAAGCAAAAAGCATATTATAAAGAACATGGTGAATGGGCTCAACAAATTGAAAAATTAGTTGAAGAACCGTTAGAAATCAATAATAATTTAATGGAGCCTGAACTGGAAAATCATCGTTCAGGATGGAATATTTCAATCGAAAGTCCTTTTACCGGGAACTCATATATCATTACTGAAGACGGCAAATTTTTACAAATCTAAACTCAATTAGTATGAAACTTAATCATCTTCTCATTTTAATTTTTTCGCTGCTTATAATTTCCTGTGTAGAGAAATCTAATGAAAAAAATGTCCATAATGTCGTTGACTCTAAAGTCGAAAAAAAGAAGGAAAATGATTTCAAATATTGGGTTTGGACCGGTGCGAACAGCGAGAGAGCCGATTCATCTTATACTGCTGAATTTAAAAAATACAGTGAGAACGGAATTGATGCGGTATTAATTAATACAAATACAAATCCTGAATTACTTTCCCGAATAGCGCCCATAGCGGAGCAGCAAGGCCTGGAAGTACATGCCTGGCTCATGGCCATGAACCGTCCCGGGGATAGTGTAGCCTTAAAACATTCAGAATGGTATGCTGTAAGCCGTGATGGTAAATCTACCTTTGACACCAGGCCTTATGTAGATTATTATCAATGGCTATGTCCTACCCGAGAAGAATCACGCAATCATGTCTTAGGTTTAGTGGAAGAACTTTCAAAAGTAGAAGGAGTGACAAGTGTTCACCTTGATTATATAAGATTACCCGATATTTTTCTTCCTATAGGCCTTTTACCTAAATATAATCTCAAGCAGGAAGAAGAACTACCTCAGTTTGATTTTTGTTATTGTGAGGTGTGTGTTTCAGAATTTGAAAAACTGCATCATAAGAATCCACTAAATATGGAAAATCCGGCTATAGATATGGAATGGAAACAATTTCGTTTAAATAAAATAAAAGCAATGGTAGATGATGCCTACAAAATAGTACATAATAATGGTAAAATTTTAACTGCTGCTGTTTTCCCTTACCCAGAAATGGCAGATCATATGGTGCGACAACGTTGGGATAAATGGAATATTGATGCCGTATTACCGATGATATATCATAATTTTTATAATGAAGATTTAGACTGGATAGGTTTTGCGACCAAACAGGGCGTAAATGACCTGAAATCTAAAAATACCGAACTGCATAGTGGGGTTTTTGTACCTGAAATGACAGGAGCAGATCTTTTGGAAGCCATTAACCAGGCTAAAACCAATGGTGCCAATGGTATTTCATTTTTTGATGGTGGAGCACTTAAAACTGAACATCTTCAGGTCATTAAAAATGCCCAATAGCCTAACTGGCTCCTAAATAATGTAAAAGTCGACTTAAATTAATGATAAATTCTTAACTTTAAAAATTAACACATTTTAACTAACGTTTAAATGTTTTGGGGACTTACCCCGTTTAGAATCAATCACTAAAATACAATCAATGGTCAAAAAATTACCTTACATGTTGGTTACCATGTTTTTATTTTTTCAAAGCATCGTAGCTCAGGAACAGGTCGTAACGGGAAACGTTATTGACAGTGAAACCGGTTTACCCCTTCTGGGTGTAACTATTGTAGAAAGAGGGACAAGTAATGGGACAGTTACCGATTTTGACGGTAATTATTCTATTGAAGCTGCACCAGAAGCTATCCTCGTATTCTCTATGATAGGTTATGGAAGGCAGGAAATTCCACTAGAGGGAAGAACAACTTTAGATGTAATTATGTCTGTAGATGCCGAAACTTTGGATGAAGTAGTAGTAACTTCTTTAGGAATTACACGAGAGAAGAAATCCCTGGGATATGCTGTTACAGAGCTACAATCTGATGAGGTTAATGAGATAAAAGATTACAATGTAGCTAATTCCCTTGTCGGCAAAGTACCTGGGTTAGTAGTGAATCAGTCCAGTGGAGTAGGATCTGGCTCAAGGATCACCATTCGTGGAAATAATACGTTAACGGGAAATAACCAGGCATTAATCGTAGTAGATGGTATTCCAATTGATGCATCTGGAAACGAATCTGGAGGTAGTATCTTCAACAGTACAGTTACCGGAGGAGGAATTACCGATATTAATCCTTCTGATATAGAATCTATTTCGGTGCTAAAAGGTCCAAATGCTGCCGCACTTTATGGATCCCGTGCCGCTAGTGGCGTTATCCTTATTACCACTAAGAAAGGTAAAATGGGAAGAGGATTAGGAATTTCATTGAATTCAAATATAACCTTTGAAAACCCAATGTTTTTACCAGATTTTCAGAATGAGTATGGACAGGGTACTAACGGAGCTGTTTATGCTGATCTAGATAATTTTGGAGGTTCTTCTTGGGGAGCCAGGCTTGATGGATCAGACCAGTTATATTATACAGGTGAACAACGTCCTTATACTGCTCAACCTAATAATGTGGAAGATTTTTTTGAAACCGGTTTGCAGGCTATCAATACAATAGCAATCGATAAAGGTGGAGAAAACTTCAGTACTCGTTTCTCCTATACTAATAATACAACCAGTGCAATTTTACCAAATTCAGATCTTGAGAGCCATAACTTCAATTTAAGATCTGTAATAGATTTATCAGATAAGTTTCACTTGGATAGCAAAGCAACCTACTTCACTCAGGATATAGATAATAGGGTTAATCTTGGAACAGAAGGTGTTCTGGCCTTTGTATATCGTATGCCCAGAAATGTAAGGATAGATGACCTTAAAAATTATAAACCTACACTATGGAATGATCCAGGGATGTTTAGCGATGAATATGCTGCAATTAGTTATGCCGGACAAAATAAAAGTATTGGAAATCCTTACTGGATGCTTAATGAAGACATGAATGATGAGCGTAGAGATCGATTTCTTGGATTCACAAAACTAACTTATGAATTCAATGACTGGCTTTCACTTTTTGCACGGGTTGGAGGAGATGTTACCAATAGAAGAACAGAGTATGTTCAGAATTATGGACATCACTTCTTTTACACCGGACGTCTTTCGTATTCTACCTATAAGAATACAGAGATCAATGGAGATTTTCTTTTTACCGCGAATAAAGATTTAACAGAGAAATTAGATCTTGTGGTAAATGTTGGAGGAAGTTTATCTAAAAGAAGTTTCGAAAATGTGAATACTAGCGGATCTCAGTTCCGTTTGCCTTCAAGAGTGTTTTTAAGTAACACAAATATTCAAACCAGTACTCATACGCCTCTTGGGGTAAAGAAAATTAATTCCCTATATGGGCAGTTTAGTTTTTCCTATGATGATTTTATGTATTTGGATTTAACGGCGAGAAATGACTGGTCTTCGACCCTAAGTGAAATCAACCGCTCTTATTTTTACCCATCTGCGAGTTATTCACTTTTGATAAATCGTTTTATCGATCCTGAATCTAATGTTTTTAATATGTTAAAGTTAAGGGCCAGTTGGGCAGAGGTAGGAAATGATACAGATGTTTATCAGCTTTATCAAACTTTTAGTGTCCCAACGCAGGGATATCTTGGTTTAACTGTTCTTGAAGGACCTTCGGTTAGGTTGAATCCAAATCTTAAGCCTGAAAGTGTACAGTCTACTGAATTTGGTATAGAATTTAATATGTTCAATAACCGGCTTTATGGAGACTTATCTATTTACTCTATTAGAACTACAGATATGATCTATAACGTACCTGTTCCATTTGCTACCGGTTATAGTTTCTTTAAAGAGAATGTAGGAGAGGTTAGGAATAATGGTATTGAATTTCTACTTGGCGGAGTACCCGTAAGGACTGAGAATTTTAGATGGGACGTTGCCGTAAATTTTTCTAAAAACAAAAATGAGCTAGTAGATCTTATCGAAGGATTGGATTATACTACGCTCAATTCATTAGGAAGCCTTTCAGTAAGGGCTAACGTGGGAGGAGGAATTGGTGATCTTTATGGAACTACCTGGAAAACGAATGAAAATGGGGAAAGACTTGTGAATTCCGAAGGAAGACCCCTGGCTTCAAACGAAGCTGAAAAACTTGGAAATGCCCAACCAGATTGGATTGGAGGCCTTAATAACACCTTTTCATATAACAATTGGAGCCTGAGATTTTTAATTGATGGTAGATTTGGTGGAGAAATTTTTTCTGCTACATCTTCCTATCTGGATGGAGCAGGAGTTTCTGAACGAAGCCTGCAATATCGTGGTGAAGATTTTGTGGTTGATGCAATTAATGAAGAAACAGGGGAGGCTAATACAGTTCCAATTACCGCACAGGATTATTGGGGTAGCTACTCGGGGATAACTTCAAATTATATTTATGATCAAACGAATGTGAGATTAAGAGAGTTTGCCTTAAATTATAGTTTTCCCTCAAGTATGTTTGAAGGCACAGTATTGAACTCAGCATCAATAGGTTTAATTGGAAGAAATTTATTCTTCTTATATAAGGATGCAGATGATATAGATCCAGATTCCTCCATTGGAACCGGTCTTTCAGGACAGGGAATTTCCCTGAATAACTCCCCAACGATTAGAAGTTTAGGAGTGAACGTAAATATTAAATTTTAAGAAAAGCATTATGAAAGGAATATTAAAAATTATTGCGGTAAGCCTGCTCCTGGTCTTTTCTCTGTCAGGGTGTTCAGACTTTGAAGAAATAAATACCAAGCCTGATGCTTTTACATCAGATGAAGTAAGTGCAAAATATTTTTTAACAGGGATTCAAATAGAATTGTATGCTCCTAATAGATTTCCTTACTGGAGAGCTCATTTAATTCATGCCGATAGATATGCAGGACAGTTTACGTTCGGTTTTAATGGATGTTGGTGGAATGATGGTCTGAGTTATACCTATAATATAGGTTATACCAATGCCGCATACGATTGGATGGCAGGTTATGTAAGTAACCTCAGTGTATATCAAAATTTTGTAAGTCCTGGAGGGGAACTTGAAAACGAGAAATTCTACGCTATCGGTCTTATTATGAAGGGTCTGTATTATCAAATGTATACAGATACTTTTGGAATGGTTCCTTATTCCGAAGCATCAGATCCAGATGTAATTACACCAAAGTTTGATACTCAGGCTGAAATTTATCAGGGCGTAATTGCAGATCTTGATGAAGCAATGGATATCATTGGGAGTGAAAGTGTAACCGGTGAAGGGCTGGAATTCCTGGCAGAGAATGATTTGTTTTTTAATGGGGATCTTCAAAAATGGAAAAAACTGGCCAATACTTTAAAGCTACGAATGGCTTTAAGAGCACAAGGGGCGCCGGGAGCAGATTTTGCAACAGCTGTTATAAATGAAGCCATACAAAGCCCTCTACTTACAACTTCAGATGATAATGCTCTCATGGCAAAAGACACTGAAATAAATCAGTTTGGAAATGCAGCCTATGGGGATATCTGGCATAATTTCGGAGGCGTTGGTTCAAAATGGAAAGTAGGTAAAACTCTTGTGGATTATTTAAGGGATAATAATGATCCAAGGCTATCTGCGTATGCCAAGCCCATAGAAGGTGGGGAAGCGGTTTTTAAAAAACCGGCAGAAGGTTCTGGTGTAGCCCTATTCGATAAATACATAGATTTTGTATTAGCTGAACTGGACAATGCAGGGGTAAATTATACAAAATCCGGTTCTGCTGACGAGATCACCATTGTAGTTGATGAAGGACCTTACTATGTGGGACAGCCAACAAGATTAAATGGTGATATTTATCCCCATATAAAATATAATCTATTTTCAGAGCCTGCAGATTGGGTAATAAACCCTAAAAATACCGGGCAGCCAATTTTTCCAGAAGTTGTAATGACCGCTGCTGAAGGTAATTTTTTACAGGCGGAAGCCATTGTAAAAGGCCTGGCAACCGGAGATGCCCCAACACTTTATAAAGAAGGAATCAAGCAGGCCATGCTAATTTGGAATGTAGACGAAGCTGCTATCTCTGAATTTCTGGGAAATGAGGAAATGGCTCTTTTGAATGGAACAATGGAAGAAAACCTGGAAAAGATCGCGATCCAAAGATGGATTGCGGCTTATACAGATGGTTTCGAAGCCTGGGCAATTGTTCGTGATACTGGCTATCCCACCGAGTTAGCTAACGGGGTCTCAGATTATGATATTTATTCAGCAGGAACCTTAAATGGTGAATATCCCGAAAGAATGCGATATGGAACATCTGAATATAATACGAATGGACAGCAACTGGAAGCTGCGTTACAAACACAGGGTCCAGACGAGCAGGGAACTGAACTTTGGTGGTCTGCTGATAATTAATTTAATTTAAAATTAAAAGAAAAGATCGTCATCATATTCTTTTGACGATCTTTTTATTTTCAGCTTTTTGCAGTCATAATAGTATTTGCAAAAACTTTGCAATATTGTTGAAGTAACTATTTTTTACAGAATTTAATTTAGAATGAAAAATCTTGTTGGATTATTAATGGGACTCGTGTTACTGTGCTGTTCTTGTCAGGATAAATCTTCGGCAAAGGAGAACAAGCAAGAATTTTCAGAAGAAATAAATAAAGGAGATGATTTTAAAGTTATTGCCTACTGGACAGGTTCCAACAATAAAATAGACCCGAATACCGTACTGCAGCTGGACCAGATTATTTACAGTTTTTCCCATCTTGAAGAGAACACTTTAAAAATCACCAAAAAAGACAGTAGCTATATTCAATATGTAACGTCCCTTAAAAAAATTAAGCCTAATCTTAAAGTTCTTATTTCACTGGGAGGTTGGGGTGGATGTGAAACCTGTTCTGAAGTTTTTTCTACGGAAAAGGCCAGAAAAGAGTTCGCCATTTCGGTAAAAACTATTTTGAAGGATTATAAGGTAGATGGGATCGATCTGGATTGGGAGTATCCGGCGATAGAAGGCTTTCCGGGACATCCTTTTAAGCTTGAAGACCGGCAGAATTTCACCTTACTTATAAAGGAGTTGCGGAATGTCCTTGGGCAAGGGGCGGTAATTAGTTTTGCTGCCGGAGGCTTTAAAGAGTATCTGCAAAAATCTGTTGACTGGAATAACGTAATGCCCCTGGTAGATCATGTCAATATCATGAGCTATGATATGGTGAATGGAGGAAGTTCAAAAACAGGACATCATACTTCCTTATATTCTACCAAAACTCAGCGAATATCTACACACAATACAGTTAAATATCTTGACTCAATTGGTGTACCTCATAAAAAGATGATTATAGGAGCTGCATTCTACGCAAGGGTTTTTGAACAAGTAGGCGATTCTTTAAACGGGCTTTATCAAATTGGAAAGTTTAAAGAGTCTATACTTTTTAAAGATCTGGATACGTATGTAAAAAGTTCACCTGGATTTGATTATTTCTGGGATTCGGAAGCCCAGTCTCCATATATTTACAATGCGGAAAAAGCTCTCTTCGTAACTTATGATGATTCCCTTTCTATTTCAGGTAAAACAAAATATGCATTAGAAAATGAACTTGGAGGAATTATGTTCTGGCAATTATCAGGAGATAAGCCTAATGGTCTCTTGAATGTTATAGATAACGAAATAAAAAATTTAAAAATTAATTAATGCCTTTGATGACAAGGAGATTAGGAATACTACCCATAATTTGTATATTTTTTTTGTTTGGTTGCAAATCCACACAAAAACCAGTTGCTGAAAATCCTGAAAAAACTCAGGAGGTCCAAAATGAACATTCAATTATTGAAGAGGTTACTTCTCCTTCCGAAGAGATGGAAGAAGATGAAGTATTCAATTTGCCACCAATCAATATTGCTGAATTTCGAGGGGCCTGGATCGCCAGCGTAGCAAATATCAACTGGCCAAGCAAACCAACTCTCTCTACAGAAAATCAGAAAAAGGAAGCACTGGAAGTACTAGATTTACTTGAAAACCTCAATTTTAATGCGGTTATTTTACAGGTGCGGCCACAAGCAGATGCCTTATATAAAAGTGATCTGGAACCCTGGTCATATTACCTTACCGGGAAAAGTGGAAAGGCACCGGAACCCTTTTATGATCCGTTGGAATTTTGGATTAATGAAACCCATAAACGCGGAATGGAACTCCATGTTTGGCTAAATCCTTATCGTGCACATCACACCACCGGGAAGGAAATAGGAGAAAAGTCGGTTATTAAAACCAATCCGGAGTTGGTTATGGAATTAAAGAACGGGATGTGGTGGATGGATCCTG
Organism: Gramella sp. AN32; assembly: GCF_023718305.1. Lineage (GTDB taxonomy): Bacteria > Bacteroidota > Bacteroidia > Flavobacteriales > Flavobacteriaceae > Christiangramia > Christiangramia antarctica. The sequence goes on along the minus strand of NZ_QEYO01000002.1, from coordinate 122,525 downwards.
CCAATAAAAAAGTGCAAGATAAATCTGCGGAAGTAGTGCTGGATATCGTAAAAAGGTATGATATCGATGCCATTCATTTTGATGATTATTTCTACCCCTATGCTTCTTATAATGGAAAAAAGGATTTTCCGGATGAAAAAAGCTGGAAGGAGTACCAGGTTTCTGGAGGGGCATTGCTAAAAGGCGACTGGCGAAGAAAAAGTGTGAATGATTTTATTCAAAGAATTTCTTTAGAAATAAAAAAGGAAAAAAGTTATGTGAAATTTGGGATCAGCCCGTTTGGGATCTGGCGGCCAAATTTTCCCAAGGGAATCCGCGGAATGGACCAATATGAAGAACTTTTTGCAGATGCAAAGCTTTGGTTGAATAAAGGCTGGATCGATTATTTTTCCCCCCAACTTTACTGGTCCACCAAACAAATCGCGCAAAGTTTTCCTATTTTATTGGGGTGGTGGGAATCTGAAAATGTAACCGGAAAACATTTGTGGCCGGGGATAAATTTAGGATTGGAAGAAAAGGAAGAAAATAAAGGAGAGATCAATTCACAAATTTTGATCGCACGCGGAATCCTTCAGGACAATCCTGGAGTTGTACACTGGGACATCAATCAGTTTAAGAAAAATCCGCAACTTGCCACAGCATTAAAAAAAGGACCCTACGCTAATAAAGCTTTGGTGCCGGCCAGTCCATGGATCGATGATTTGCCACCAGATTTTCCCAACCCTGAATTAACAGTTCAAAATGAAGAACTTTCAATTTCCTGGAAACCAATTAAGGAAAGTTCACATTATATTGTGTATTTTAAATATCAGAATTCAGCCTGGGATTATCATCTTTTGAACAAAGAAGTACTAGGCTATAAAATTTCGATGTTTAATCAAGAAAATTCTAAATTGGAAAAAATCGGGATTACTTCGGTTGATCGAACGGGAAATCAAAGTAATTTTAAAGAGTTTAATTTAGTAAGCCTAAAAATGTAATTATGAGAATACAACACTATTTATTGCTGTTGGTATTATTAATAATTTCTGCCTGTGAAAATGATAGGAAAGAAGAACCAGCAGAAGATACAATTTCAGAAAAATATATTACTGAGGTTAAAACTGAATATGCCCCGGATAAGCGTGTGGCCTTATTTGATATTACTTCAGAAAAGAAGGGGGACACTTATATTTTAAAAGGAGAAACCAATAAGCCTGAAGCTAAAAAGTCTTTCCTTTCCAAACTGGATGCAGACGGCATTCAATATCAGGATAGTATTGAAGTTTTGCCCGCTAAGGACCTGGAAGGAAAAGAATTTGGAGTGATCGATATTTCTGTAGCGAATTTACGCGGCGAAGGAAAGCATTCAGCAGAATTGGTTACGCAGGCACTTCTGGGTACACCGGTGAAAATATGGAAACGTGATGGGAGCTGGTATTATATACAGACACCCGATAATTATTTGTCCTGGGTGGATAGTGGAGGGATCACGATAATGAGCGAAAATGAGTTCGATTCCTGGAAAACTTCAGAAAAGGTGATTTATCAAAACCCCTTCGGAAACACTTATGTGGAACCTGCTAAAAGCTCCAAAACAGTTTCTGATATTGTTGCAGGATCAATCCTGGAAACCAGGGGCGAAAATGGCAATTTTTATAAGGTGAAATTTCCCGATGGGCGCGAAGCTTTTGTTGCTAAAAGTGAAGCTGCCGTGTATTCAGAATGGCTTTCAGAATTAGAAGTAAACGAGCAATCTTTAGTGGAATTTTCAGAAAAAATGATGGGTTTACCCTATTTATGGGGTGGGACTTCTGCAAAAGGAGTGGATTGTAGCGGTTATACCAAAACCATCTATTTTATGAATGGAATTGTGATCCCGCGGGACGCGTCGCAGCAAATAAGAGAAGGAAAACTGGTAGATTCTACCGGTAATTTTCAAAAACTTGCCGTGGGAGACCTTTTGTTCTTCGGCAGAAAAGCAACAGATTCAACTTCAGAACGGGTAGTTCATGTGGGGATGTGGATTGGGAATGATGAATTTATACATTCTTCGGGCGATGTACATATAAGCAGTATGGATTCTGTAGCGAGCAAGTTTGATGACTATAACCGCAACCGGTATTTGCGTACAAAAAGATTGATGGGAGAGCAATCAAACGGACTCACTTATTTAAAGAATAGCTCCATCTATTATGAGCAGAAGACCGACTCAGTTCCATCAAATGCAAAATAATTTTCAGTTTTAACTGTTAAAGTTTTTATTCTCAGGAACCTAAGTTAATTTGCTCTTGCAAAAGTTCATATTAATATTATATTTGAGAATATTTTAAAAAAAGAAGCTTTTTGATCCCAATATATATTCGATTTTTTCTTTTCCTATTTTTCTTTTCCGGTCTTTTATATTCACAAAACGATTTAAGGGGATTATTGGTTGATGAGCAGAATCAACCTGTGGCATTTGCCAATGTGATTTTGCTAAATGCCCAGGATTCTACCGGCGTTTATAAGGGTAGTGTTTCTCAGGAGAACGGTTCATTTGTTTTAGAAAATATTGCCGATAGTGTTTTTCTTTTTAAAGCAAGCTTTATTGGTTATAAGGATGTTTTAAGGAGGCTTGACATTAGCGGTGACAAGGATCTTGGAAAGATTATAATGAGCGAGGCTTCAGATCAACTGGATGAGGTAACTATTACCGGAAGAAAACCCAAAATTACCCGGGAGATAGACCGCCTGGTTTTTGATGTGGAAAATTCTTCTCTTTCCTCAGGAAATACATGGAATATTCTAAGACGTTCCCCCGGTGTGATTGATAACCAGGGACAGCTGTTAGTTAGAAATGCTGCTGTACAGATCTATATTAATGATAGAAAGGTATACCTCTCTGCAACAGAGTTAAAAACCTTGCTCGAAAGTTATTCTGCAGAAAATATTAAGCTTATCGAAGTAATTACCAATCCGCCGGCCAAATACGATGCGGAAGGTGGCGCGATCTTAAATATCGTTACCAGCAAATCCATTTCTCCCGGTTATAAGGGAAGTGTGGAGGGTTCCTACACTCAGGGCGTGTATTCTAAATTTAAATTAGGGACAAGTCATTATTTCCAGGGGGATAAATTGAATGTTTTTGCAAATTATAGTTTTAGTCCGCGCAAGGATTATAAAAACGATGATAGTTATATCAATTTTATTCGGGATGGACAGCTATTTTCTCGATGGGAAACAGATTTTACCCGGGCTACCACGTCCAGAGCGCATAATGCAAATGCCATTTTGGATTATACGCTTTCTGAAAAAAGCAGTTTAAATTTTTCAGTAAATGGGAATTTCTCCCCAAAGAGAAATTTTAATAATGATGTAAGCACAGAAATTTACAATGCGCAGATGATGCTCGATTCCACGCTTATAACAGATTCTGAAGTTAATACAGACCAGGATAATATTGCATTGAATGCAAGTTTCACCACGTCTCTTGAAAATGGTGGCGATCTAACCTTAATGGGACATTATACCAAATTCAATCAGCAACGTGACCAACATATTTTATCCAGATATTTTAATTCTGAAGGGAATAGCCTAGGGGCTATCGAGTTTGATACCAATGCGAATCAGGATATCAATATTGCCACAGCCCAGGTCGATTATTCGGGATCGCTGGGGAGTTCAGTTTTCGAAATTGGTTCTAAATATTCCATGATCGATTCTGAAAGCGGGATCGATTATTTTAATGCCGGGGAATTAAGGAATTTATACAGCGATCTTTCCAACAACTTTTTATACGATGAAAATATTTTCGCCGGGTATGTGAGTTTAAGTCACGATTGGGAAAAATGGAGTGCGAAAGCCGGTTTACGTGGGGAATATACCGATAGGCAGGGCGAATCTACCAGCACGAATGATGTTTTAAGCCGTAATTATTTTGAACTTTTCCCCACGGCTTTTTTACAATATCGTGCTTCAGAAAACCATAATTTTACTTTAGATTATAGCCGCAGAATTCAGCGCCCTCGCTATGAAAGTTTAAATCCATTTAGATATTTCCTGAATGAAACGAATTATAATTCGGGGAATCCAAATTTAATCGCATCTATCAGCGATAATTTCAACTTAAATTATACGCTTAAAAATGCCTATTTCTTCGATCTTTATTATCGTGATCATGGAAGGACACCAGAGACCCTGCCATTTCAGGATAATGAAAAACTAACCATAAGATATATAAGTCAAAATTTACTGGAGAGTAAAGGCTACGGGATTGATATGTATCATGCGCGTTCTATTACAAATTTTTGGTACGCACAAATATTTACTTCCATATTCCATCAACAAAATACTTTACTGGCTATTGAAAGTAATAATGCGGAAGTAACCAGAGAAATAGATGGAATTCAACTTTACGCGTATAATATTTTTACCCTTTCTAAAGACGGGACTTTTGAAGGCACCTTATTTGGGCAATATCTAAGCAATTATCTTTCCGGTTCTTATAAACTGGAACCCATGACGACGGTAACGGTTGGACTCCGAAAAACGCTGTGGAACAATAGGGCAGAACTTACGCTTAATTTCAATGATATTTTTAATACTACGAATACCAGATTAACTTCAGGATATTTGAACCAGAGCAACAGTTTTTTCTCCAATTCTGAAAATCAAACCGTGCAGGTTGGTTTCAAATATAACTTCGGAAACTTCCGTTTAGAAGACAATGAACGCAGTATCGATGCCGCGGAAAGGGATCGTTTAAAACCTTAATCCCACACTTTTATAATTCTTCATCCAAATTCCCTAATTTTGCAACCTGAAATAAACAGGACGTGGCAAAAATTGGAACTATAGATGTTGGGAACTTCCCGTTGCTTTTGGCACCGATGGAAGATGTGAGCGACCCGCCTTTCCGGGCACTTTGCAAGGAACAGGGCGCAGATGTTGTGTATACTGAATTTATCTCTTCTGAAGGGCTTATTCGCGATGCGGCGAAAAGCACCATGAAACTTGATATTTACGAAAAAGAACGCCCGGTGGGGATTCAGATCTTTGGAGCCAATTTAGATTCCATGCTAAAGTCTGTTGAAATTGTGGAAAAATCGGGGCCGGATATTATTGATATCAATTTTGGATGTCCTGTAAAAAAAGTAGTTTCCAAAGGCGCAGGTGCCGGGATTCTGAAAGATATTGATCTCATGGTTTCTTTAACCAAAGCCATGGTAGAACACACAAAATTACCCATTACCGTAAAAACCCGCCTGGGTTGGGATAATGATTCCATAAAAATAGTTGAGGTAGCAGAAAGGCTTCAGGATGTGGGATGCCAGGCGATCTCCATTCATGGCAGAACCAGGGTGCAAATGTATAAAGGTGAAGCGAACTGGAAACCAATTGCCGAGGTAAAGAACAATCAGCGCATGCATATTCCCGTCTTTGGAAATGGGGATGTAGATTCTCCAGAAAAAGCCATGGAAATGCGTGATGATTTTGGGTTGGATGGCGCCATGATTGGAAGGGCAAGTATTGGATATCCCTGGTTTTTCAGAGAAATCAAACATTATTTTAAAACCGGAGAATACCGTGATGCCCCAACTTTAGAAGAGCGTGTTGATGCTGCCCGGCGACATTTACAAATGGCGATCGACTGGAAAGGGGAGAGACTGGGTGTTTTTGAGACGCGTAGGCATTACACCAATTATTTCAAGGGAATTCCACATTTCAAGGAGTATCGTATGAAAATGGTGACCAGCGATGATTCTGTAGACGTTTTTGCAGTTTTCGATGAAGTGGAGAAAGAATTTTCCGGCTACGAATTTGCGTAAAGATAATAGGCTTTTTTACTTCGGCTTGCCGCAATATAGGAAGCGATAAATCCTAATGTCGCAATGGTTAAAATCACGATGAGGATATTTCCAAATTTCATGGCCACCGGGTAGGGTAAATTTGGCGTGATCATGACCAGATCATATTCCAGCTGAAGCGTGATAAGAATTATAGCGAATACTAAACCTATAAGTCCGCCAATCCCCGTCATCAACATTCCCTGAAAGAAAAATATCCTTTTAATTTGTTTGGGAGTTGCCCCCAAACTGAAAAGTGTTTTTATATTTTCCCTTTTATCCAGGATCATTACAATAATGCTACCCACCACATTAAATAAGGCAATAGTAAGTACCAGGGTGAAGATGAGGTACACAAAAAGGTTTTCTGAATTAAGCATTTTATTAAGGGCGTCATTCAGTTCGGCCCTGGTTTTAATCACCACATTTTTATCGAAAATGGACTCAATCTGTTTTAAAGTTTCTTCTTCAGAATAATCAGGATTTAGCTTAAATTCAATCCCTGAAAATTCATCTTCTTCCATGCTAAGGAGCTCCCGGGCAAAATTCAGGTTTGAAAAAACATATTGATCGTCCAGCTCTTCATTCACACTGTAAATTCCGCTAACAATTACCTGTTTGCTCGTGAAGGCATTGCTTATATTGGTCATGCTAATTTGCCCTTTTCCTGGCTTTGGCACCATGATCTTCAATAAATTCTGATAATTAAAAGTGCTGATATCCAATTGTCTTGAAATGCCATTTCCTATGACCACCTGAAATTCATTCGGCGCAAACCAGGTTCCATATACAATCGAACTGTCAATTATATTTACCCGCTGATAATTCTCATCAACACCTTTCAGGAATGCAGTATGATTTTTTGATTTAAAATCAAGAAATACGCGTTCTTCAATGATTTTACTATAGGTTGAAACCCCTTCGAGATTGTCCAGTTTTCCAAACTGCTCTTCTGAAATCTTAATGACTTTGCCTGTCCCCGGCACGGCTTTAAGATCAGGATCAAATTCATTAGAAAAGGAGAGGCTAAAATCACGTAAGCCTGAAAATCCGCTCAAAACAATAAACAAAGAAAAGGCACCGGCAAAAACCCCAATCGCAGCAATAATTGTAATAATATTGATCGCGTTGTTTTTGCTTTTAGTAAATAAATATCGCTTGGCGATGTAAAGCGGAAACTTCAATTAGGATTTTTTTCTTTTTGAAAGTAAATCGGGATTGGCAATTGGATCTTCTTTTCCTTTGATGGATTTTTCAATTCCATCGATATATTCCAGGGAATCGTCTACATAAAAACTAAGATCGGGCATTTTCCGCAGCTGATGTTTTGTGCGTTGCGCCAGTTCGTGTTTTATTTTATATTTATTTTCGTTGATTTCGGAAAGGACCTCATCTACATGTTTTGAAGGAAAAATACTGAGGTATGCTTTGGCAATGGAAAGATCTGTAGTGACCCTTACTTTGGAAACAGAAATCAATATTCCCAACCGCCCACTATCTCTCAATGCATTTTGAAGGATTTCCGCAAGGTCCTTTTGCAGTAATCCGCCTATCTTCTTTTGTCTGTTTGTTTCCATGCTACAAAAGTAAATAATTAAGTTTGATATAGAGTTTCTAGGTTGCAATTGATAGAATTCCGCATATTTGTAATTATAGACAAGTACAAATGAACAAAATCGAGCACATAGGCATTGCCGTAAAGAACCTGGAGGAAGCTAATCTTACCTATCAAAAAATTCTGGGGATTTCCCATTACAAAACTGAAAAGGTGGAAAGTGAAGGCGTATTAACGTCATTTTTCGAGGTTGGGGAGAGCAAGATTGAATTACTGGAAGCCACTAATCCTGAGAGTGCCATCGCAAGATCTATTTTGAAAAGGGGGGAAGGCATTCACCATCTTGCCTTTGGGGTAGCTGATATAAAATCTGAAATTGAAAGATTAAAAGGTGAAGGTTTTCGTTTATTAAACGAATCTCCAAAGAAAGGGGCAGACAATAAATGGGTAGCATTCTTACATCCCAAGGATGGAAATGGGGTTTTAATTGAACTTTGCCAGGAACGGGATGTTTAAAAGAAAAAAATAGTTTGGTGCATACTATTCAATTATCTAAATTTGCGCTCTTGATACAAATTTGTATCCGGTCCCATAGCTCTCCCGATAGCTATCGGGAGGTTAGAGCATAGGTGCTTAGATTATTTCGGGAAAAGGTCCCATAGCTCAGTTGGTTAGAGCATTTGACTCATAATCAAAGGGTCCCTGGTTCGAGCCCAGGTGGGACCACTTTTAATGCTTGTAAAGCCCTATAAACAGTACGTTTGTGGGGCTTTTTTTATTTCAGGGGACGAATAAGGGGACGAATAGATATATTCATTATTTATATGCTAAATCTTATTAAATTGATAATTAAAATTTTTCTTAATGGATGAATTCCCGTCAACAGATCTTTTTTCAAAAGAAAGAATTAAACTTTTAAAAAATCATCTAAGGAGAATCACAAAATTATATACTAAGCCAATTACGGGTTTAAAAGAGGTATTATTTAGAAAACAGAATTCCCTTGATATTTTTATAATATACTTCCTTTATTTTTTTGTATTTAATTTTTTTTGGAAGGGAGGATATTCAGAAGCTGTGAATGAAACTTTGAAAGGTTTTATCAACACATGTATAGTTTTTATAGTTCTACTTCCTGCTTTTATTTTTTTTAAAAAGATCTATAATATAAGAATACGTAATATTCGCTTATTTAGATTAACATTTGTTATAAGGTTACTCTTCTATCCATTAATAATTAGCTTCTTAATATTATATCAAAAGTTTGATTTTAATTATTCAATAATCATTTTACTGAATTTAGCTCTACTCCTTGATTTAGTATTAATACTCTATCCATTGTTATTAAAAATTTCGATTTCGAAGAAAGTGATATGGATAATTATTAATTACTTCTCATTACTAGTGTTTATTTATATAGTTCATTTTAAAATGCCAGAAAACAAGGAATTTAGAAAGATTACCAAATCCTTATTTCAAGATGAAACACCCTATTCAGAATATATCAATTTTAGAATTCAGTACAATGATTCAGATTTGAATATGAATGAAGATTATTATGCAATTATTTTAGTTGATACTTTAAACAAAAAAAGAATAGAACCCTTATATCCTTCTCCACTTATAATCAAATATATCGATAAACAATCAAAAGTTTATTCAACCTATAATGGCGAAACAGAAGTATTTTTTAATCCAAGATATGATTATAATTTCATTCTTAATTACAATAAAATACAGGTATTTAAAAAACGTTTTAATGACACCTTTTATCAAGATTTGAAATTAGCCGACTCTTTTAAAAACAATTCTGATTATCCTATAACTCAAAAGTACTTAGACTTCAATCCCAATATCTTCACCAATTTGATGAAATATATTCTGATTCGGTCTTTATCAACAATAAACTTAAGAATAATAGACCATTCATGCATTTTGAGTTAAATAATGGAGACTTATATTTTTATTATATGAAAACAAATAAACTCAGATTGAAATTAGAAGATATTGAAAAATATGAAGATGAAATTATTGATCAAATCAGATACTCTTATGCTTTAAAAGAGCTATTCGATTATCCTCTGATTCTAATTACAGGAAAAGAGAGGTTAACGACAAAATTATAGATTAACATTTTTAGAAAATGAACAAAAGAGATAGATTTTTACTATTATTTGTAAAATCCTTTTATGACAAAGGCAGAGGTAATCCTAATACAGATAATCAAGTTCATTGGACTGTAATCATAATTAATAAAATTTTTAAAAATCATTTTAAGGAAGACTTATCTTTTACAGAAGCTGAAGTTTTGAAAGCATTTAAAAGAAATGGCTTTAAACTTTCGGAGTACGGAGAGAATGAATTTACATGGGAAAAATTCCACGCAAACCATATTACTATTTATAACGATAAGTTCTTAAATATCAAGGTTAGAAATAATAAAGATTTAGGTAATACGTGGAAGCAACATAAATCTAATTATAAACAGGAAACTATTGATAAAATTGACAATTTAAAAGCAGATTTATTTAAATTTTGGGATGATAACAAACATTTGCTTGAGTAGCCTGTTTCGATAGTAAAACATAATCATGGGTACTTCTTAAAGATAGCTTCATATACTCTTAAATTCTTTGAGCAGATATCTTTCAGGTATTTTATCCATTTCCGAAGTTTTCATTATTAATTACATAAGAGACTACAGATCAAACTAAAAATAATAATTTTATAAAATCAAGTAGTTCTAATTAGGGGAAGCTTGCATTGAGAAAGATTATTTATGAAAAGGGCAAACCCAGTCTTTTTTCACCGCTCTTCCGCTGTATTGTTTGGCCTCACTGCTTTTTCCAAAGTCTTTTAACATAGGATTTATAAAGCCTTGTAACTCTTTGTCCCGTTCTCGAATCCTATCCCTTACCGTTTCATAGGCGCCCATTTCCCGTAATTTTTCGAATTGCCAGTGCAAATTAAATGCAATGGAGGGGTAAGGGGCCCTTCGGGCAAATCTGGAACTTTTAGGGTGCATTCCAACAATATAAAAAGCTTTTCCGGCAATACTAAAACTGAAATTTTTATCCGTAATATCAGAACTTACGGTTGGATCCCAGGGTTCTTCATCTACTTTGCTAATTTTTGAAAGTTGCTCCCATAAAATCTTTTCATATTCGGCTTCAGAATTTAATTCATTTTTAGGAAAAACCGCCATGAATGTGCGAAAGTCATTTGATTCAAAATCATAGTTCTTTAGATATTTTTTCAAATCTGAATAAATCTTTTCTGCAGTTTCTAAAGTTCCAAAACCTTCATATTTCTTTATTTCGACCGCATCCTGAGAAAATACGGTTTGGGCCATCATACAGGGATGATCCTGCTTGATGATAAAATCTTTAAATGTCTTAAAGATTTCTGTTTCATTCGGCTCTAAATCAGCCATTGTTATATTCTTTTCCATTTGTTACATATAAGGCGCATCTGGTTTAAAACATTTTTTAATAAACTCCCCAGATGCATTTTTAAGCTTATAAATTTTTTTAGATTTCCTGTCCCATTCAATCAAGCCTAATTTCTGAAAATCATCCAGCCAGTTTTCCATGACCCATCTACCCCATTTTTTCTGAAAGGTTTGCGCGTTATTGATAATTGGATCTAGTTGATGCACTGGCGGACTATACACCGCATGCTGCTGATGGAATACAATCGCTTCCGATAAATAAAAGTCTTTTCCTGAATTCTGCAGTTTTAAACCAAAATCTGAATCTTCTGCCCCATAACCTTTATAATCTTCATCAAAACCGCCTAATTCAAAAAACAGCCCCGAGGGTATATAAAAGGCCAGGCTCCAAAAAAGCATGTAATCCTTAGTTGTAGTAAGCTTTGGAACCTTTGGCCTGGCCGGGTGTTCATGGCTAAGCGATAAAAGTTCCTTCTTAGGAGTTTCCACAGAAACCATCTTCGTGAGATAACGAGGTGTCCCCATGATTAGGGTTTCTACATGACTCCCCTGTGTAATAATTTTTTCAAAAAAATCTTCGGAAGGAATACAGTCAACATCGAGAAAGATAAGATGTTCGTGCACTGCTTTTCCCGCTCCAAAATTCCTGGCTTCACCTAACGGAATATTTTCCGAAGCAGCTTCCAGCCTAAAAGTTTTAATATTTAGATCTTTATATTGCTGAAGTTGAAAGTTTTCATCGATAGTGACTATAATGATCTCTTTCGGTTGAAGCGAATTTCTCTTTACACCTTCCAAAAGATTTTGCAAATGTTTTTGCCTTCCTTTTACAATCGTGATCAATGAAAAATTATACTGAGAATTCATGAACAGCTTTATTTTCCTGAACTTCCCTGAAAAGTGATGGAAGTTGAACCAGGTTATGGAAATTTTTATTTAGTAATGATTTGAAATCTTTTAATTTCTGATTGGTATGACCAACTCTGGCAAAATTTCGGGTATTTAAGATCTCTTTATCGCTTAAAATGCTTAGATCCTTGAGGTTTATAGCATAACCTAACCTGGCCAGAATTTTACACATTTCGTCCTGCTCAGAGAATGGGCGGGCTTCAGGAATTGCCAGATAGGGTTTGTTAAGATGGATAATTTCTGAAATTGTATTGAGTCCGCAGTTGGCAATGATCAAATCTGCCTTCTGTAAATAATCCTGAACATTATTAACAAAACCCAAACTATGCACGTTTGGAATTCTTGAGTTCACTGCAAATTTCCCAAGTAATTGGATTTGAGCCTTGGGAAACCGAAGGGCTACTTTTTCAATAGCTCTCTCTAATTCAGCATTACCACCATTTCCGCTCATTATCACGATTTTTTGAATGAAATGTTCCTGGTTGATTTTATTTTCAGCAGTTACTTTTATTCGGCTTATAAAATCAAGATATATGGTTTTCTTTTTTACCCAGTCCGGAACTTCGGGATGTTCAAATTCTTGCGGATAATAGGCGAGTAAGAATGCCGCACCCTGAAAAGCCTGCAAATGGCCTGGGTCATTCCTATTTCCGGGAAGTTTCACATAAGCATAAGGAATAGAGGCAGCGCGGGACAGCGCAGCGATTTCCGCGCTAACATCCACAATTAGTAGATCGCATGATGCTTCAACTAAATGCGATAATAATTTTAAACTTCTTTGCTGAATGGATTTTTGACCCACCGGTGAATAATGCAAATAATCTGGTGGGGAACTTTGGTTTCCTTTTTTTGAGGTGCCATCAGGATCTTCATTTTCTAAGAAAACAATATTGGAACCTTCTGAAAATTTAAACGGATAACTACTGAATATGTGCAAATCCCGCTGAAATTCATCAGAAAAAATCTGGGCATAATTACAATGTCCTGAACCTTGCTGGTGCGCGTAATATCCAATCATACCGCGATATTTTGTATTAATATTCGATTTGAGGAATGCTTGCGATAAAGTTCCAAATATGCATTGACCATAATAGAAACATCACAAAATTCTATAGCTCTCTTTCGACTTTCTAATCGATCGAGTTTTTCAACATTTATTAATGCTTCCCCAAATTTATTTAAATCAAAAGCAGGGACGATAATCCCACATTTACTGGTAAGGATTTCCGGAGCGGCACCCACGTTCCATGAAATTACCGGCGTTCCACAAGCGAGGGATTCGGCAATCACAAGTCCGTAAGGTTCATCCCAGACGCTGGTAAAAAGTGTGGCCACAGAGGAGCCAATTAATTTATTTATTTCAGAATGGTTTAAATGACCTAAATAAGAAACCTTATTATTGTTCAAATAGGGCGTTATAGACTCCTCAAAATAGGTTTCGCAGCTCACGGGGCCGGCAAGAACAATTTTCTTACCTTTTTTCAGGACCGCCTCAATAGCCAGATGCGGGGCTTTTTCTTTACAAATTCTTCCCAGCCAGCAATACTGATCTTTCACCGGGGAAGGATTGTAAGTCCACGCACGCACATCAACTCCATTATATACAGTCTCATGTTTTGGGATTAAATATTTGTAGACCTCCCCAAGTCTGCCACTTACCATAGTGAAAATTTGCCTGGAATGAGATTTATTTAGGGAAAGTCCTTTATGGATATCTGTAAAAACCGGGGTATGGAAGGTAGTTATAAATTGATTTTTTGAATGTTCCCCTAAAATGATGGGAAGGTGGTGCATGCTGTGATTATGTACTATATCATACGATTTCGCTTCAATTTTTTGCAAGGCCATCGCATACATTAAATCATCTGTTTCTTCCGTAGAATTTAAATTTCCCCAATCTATAATCGAATCATCCAATGGTATAATATTTATAGATGGATCTGAATTCTTAAGGGCATACAAATCCACTTCATGATGTTGGGCCATCAATTGTTTTGCTAACAAATGTGTGATCATTTCCAGGCCACCTGCGTAAGGCTCTGCGATTGGAAATCTATTATGCGCGATCAAAGCTATTTTCATACAGCGAAATTTTTAAGGTTGGTCTCTTTTGAATTTTTAATCTGAATTCATAAAACAGGAAAATTCCGGATGCCAAAAAGAGGATAGCAAGAACGGCCAGAATGATACTGGTTATATATTCGTTTTGGTAAAGCTGAAGCAAGGAAAGTCCTAATAATAAAAATGGAAATTGCAGAGGGATATCCGCAAAACTGGAGCCTGAATTAAACTTATTGGTACGAATGAAAGATTTCCTTTTTCCAGATAGGGCCTGCCAGACAGCTGTGGAGGATTCAAAGGCCAGCGCCATATGGATGAGCAAAGTTTTGCAAAGATTCGCACTGTTGTTGTTTGAAGATTTCAGAAGAAAGAGCAATAATTTGCCAGCGATAAAAACTGCAAACTGGATCGCGGTAAATTTTGGTATAAAATTGAAATTTTCACTTTTACCAAAGAAAAATAGAACGATATAAAGTATGGAAAATAGCAGCGGAATGGATAACATATTGATCCAGGCTGAAAGTTGTACAAAAGCAGAGAGTTTTTTTTTAATCGGCATTTTTAACTTGAAAAGATCAAGCAAGCATTGAGTATTTCCATAAACCCACCTATTCCTTTGTTTGATAAGATCATTCACCGAACCCGGCATCTCTCCTTTGCCAATACAGCGTGGGGAGAATTTGGTAGGAAGATTAAGGGATAGAAATTCCAAACCCAGTCTGGCATCTTCGGTTAAAGTTTTCTCGGGCCATCCGGAGGCTCTTTTTAAAGCTTTTGCGTTGATAAACGATAATGTTCCGGTAGGTAAGGTAGAACAGGTATAATTGCCGCCTGTGGCATAATATTGAAAGAAATGTTCAAGTTCATTAAGAATCCCATTTCTTTCAATATTTGAATTATAGCATTGTGGAAACTGGATCAGGGCAAAATTTTTGCTGGAAATCTCTTCCAGGGCAATTTGTATACATTTTGAATCTACACAATAATCTGCGTCTATGGTAAGGATGAATTCTGTATCAGGATGTGAGAGTTCTAAACATTTATTAAGGGCGCCAGCTTTAAATCCATCAAGCTGGTCATAATGTTTAAATTTAAAAAGCTGAGAATTTCTTTTGCAAAATTGCTGTACTGGCTTCCATAGCGCTTTACTCTTTGTATTGTTGTCCAGAACAATTACTTCGTAATTGGGATATTCGATTTGTAAACAATGTTTTAAATTATTGAGAACCAGTTCTGAAGGTTCATTACAAATTGCGATATGAATGGAAACAAAAGGTTGGGTTTTCTGAAATACCTTTATCTCTGGGAATTGAGTAGAATTTGAAGCATACCAAAGCCTGAGAAAAGCTAAAAAAATCATTAATACTACCGTAAACAGGAGTAGAGCCCACAACAATTTTGGAAAAAAGAGTGTGAGCAGTAAGATACTGAGTAGTAGTATTACTAATCCTGATTTTTTAGAAAGCTTATCAAACATTAAAACGCGCAATCATTTTTTATAAAATTCCATTTTAAGCAGTTTTAATTTGTGCGATTTTGCCTTTAACTTTAATGATTTTCAGTGCTTTGTGAAAGGTTTAACGTCTGACTATGGCTGTCTCTAATTTTCTGTTAATACTTTAGAGTAGGATTAAAAAAAAAGAAAATAATAGTGATGAGAATTTTTGAACTTAAAGAAATTCCGGCCAAAGGGATTGTTAAAAGTTTAGCAAAAAGTTGCCACGTTGAATATGAAGATAATTTTGGAGAGTATATGATGCGCTTTCCAAAATCTATTGGAAGAGGCCTTGTAAGAGGAATTAATTTTCCAAATGGTGTGGGACTGTTCACCTTTAAGTTTGAAATGAAAGAGGACACCTGCTTTAATTTTTCATCCCAATCTATTCATCCTTTCAAATTTGTGTATTGTATACAGGGGAATTTTCAACATTATTTTAGCAATGAAGATATTACCCATGAAATTTCTGATGGACAATCACTAATCTTAGGTTCGAATTACCAAAGCGGAAATAAGTTCCTATTTAAGCAAGGCAGCAGCATCCATCTTAAATTTCTGGATATAGAGAGAGAAAGGTTCGTAGATCAACTAACCTTTCCCTTAGAACAAATGGGTGAAATTTATCATAATATATTCGCAGATACCAACGCTTTAAGAACCCTTTACCACCATACACAATACAGTTTAAAAATGGCTTATCTGGCTGATGAGATTGATTCCTTTAAATCTAAAGGTTTGGAACGAACTATTTTCTACGGGGCGAAATCACTGGAATTACTTTCCTATATGATGATGCTTTATAAGGATGACCTCCAAGGTGAAAATGGCCAGATTGTTGTTAGGGAACATGACCTAAAAAAGATCAATCAGGTTATTTATACCATCGAAAATAATTTGGAAGAGTTAGGGAATATTAGCGAGATGGCCCGAGTTGTGGATATTTCTGAAGCTAAGTTACAGGAAGGCTTTAAAATTTTATTTAATCAAACGGTTAATGAGTATATTCAAACGAAAAGGTTAGAGAGAGCGATGAACCTTTTATTGCACACCAATAAATCAATAAGCGAAATTGTTTATGCAGTGGGACTAAATAGCAGAAGTCATTTTTCTAAAATTTTTAAACAACGCTACAATGTTTCCCCAAAAATAGTTCGCGCTTCCAGGCAAAAAAATATATAATCGTGATCATTAACAATAAGTACTATCTCCCTAATAATTAAGAAATTTAACCTCTCGAAAAATTAAAACGTATTTTTGAATTGTATTGGGTTATTCAATAAATTTGAAGTTAAAAATTATTGGTATCAAAAAAATTAAAGTAGTAAGTATCAGAATTTTCAATCCGTCTCCTTAAAGAATACGTAGATGTATTTAAGTTTTTAAACGATTAAATTCTGTTTTAAAGGAATTTATCTATATTCAATGCTTGAAAATTCTTACTTTGGTGTTTTAGGCGCATAATTTGTTGTTTTCATTGAGTGTTTTAGGATTTAATACTAACCATGAAAAATTACAGGAATATCCTATTATTATTGGTTCTAGCCATAGGTATGGCTATTTCCTGTTATGCTCAAAACAATCCGCCCGCTCCCCAAAAAGAAGCCCAGAGAGGCCCTCCATGCGCCCCGGGAAATAATGGCAATAGTGGAAACAGACCAACTATTCCACCTCCTGTAGGATTATGCTTACCAATTGACGATTATGTATATATCCTCATGGGAATAGGGGTGATGTACGGTTGTTATAAGATGAGGGACTTTAAAGTCTCCTAGTTTTTCATAGTAAGGCGTTTTACATACTTCCCAATCACATCAAATTCAAGATTAACGGTATCCCCTTTTTGAATCCTTCCGAAGGTGGTATGTTTATAGGTATAAGGTATTATAGCAACGCTAAATTCATGCTTTTTTGAATCAACCACGGTAAGGCTCACACCATTAACGGTGATAGATCCCTTTTCGATGGTGATATTGCCAATTTTAGGATCATAGGCAAATGTAAAAATCCAACTACCATTTTCTTCAGTGATTTTTTTACAAATAGCAGTTTGGTCTACATGGCCCTGGACAATGTGACCATCCAGCCTGTCACCCAGCTTCATGCCCCTTTCAAGGTTTATGCTGGAATTTTCAGAAAGATTAATAAGGTTTGTTTTTTTAAGGGTTTCAGAAATAGCGGTAACGGTATAAGAATTTTCAGACTTAGAAACTACGGTAAGACAAACCCCATTATGGGCAACACTCTGGTCAATTTTTAATTCTGACGCCATATTAGCATAAACTTCAATATGTAAATTCTCGCCTTCAGGCACTAATTTTTTGACAATTCCAACTTCTTCAATTATTCCCGTGAACATACTTTTTTATAATAATAAGTTACATTTGTGTATAAAAGTAAAAATTTTATATCGGGAAGATTTATGAAACAGGATGAAATAATCAAATTAGGAATTAGCATTGGGGATTTAAATGGAATTGGGAGTGAAATAGTGCTTAAAACCTTTGATGATTCCAGGATGCTGGATTTTTGTACCCCGGTGATTTTTGCCAATTCCAAGATTATCAATTTTCTCAAAAAGCACTATAATTTAGGCCTTAATTTTCAGGGAATAGATTCAGCAGATAAAGCCATTGATGGCAAAATTAATGTGGTAAATGTCTGGAAGGAAAATGTTAATATCAATTTTGGGGAAGAAGATAATGAAATTGGTACGTATGCTTTTAAATCCTTAGAAGCTGCTACGGAAGCTCTAAAAAAAGATCATATAGATGTTTTAGTAACTGCGCCTATTAATAAACATACTATTCAATCTGATCAATTTAATTTTCCTGGACATACCGATTATTTAGCGAAAGAATTAGATGGTGAAAGTTTAATGCTCATGATCACTGATGATCTTAAAGTTGGTTTACTAACAGATCATGTAGCCCTAAAAGATATTTCTGAGGTAATTACCCCAGATTTGATTGAAAAGAAAATAGGTATTATCAGCAGAACGCTAAAGCAGGATTTTCGAGTGGAAAAGCCGAAGATCGCAGTCTTAGGAATCAATCCACATAGTGGTGACAATGGTGTGATTGGTAAAGAAGATGAAGAAATCCTGAAACCAACTATCCAGAAGATAAAAGATAGGGGCGAACTGGTTTTTGGACCTTATTCGGCAGATAGTTTTTTCGGAACGAAGAATTATAAGAATTTTGATGCAGTTATCGCTTCGTACCACGACCAGGGATTAATTCCGTTTAAAACCCTTAGCTTTGGAAGAGGGGTGAATTTCACTGCAGGACTAAATAAAGTTAGAACTTCACCAGATCATGGAACCGCTTTTGAAATTGCAGGAAAAAATGAAGCCAATATTAATTCCTTTAAAGAAGCAGTTTTTAAAGCGCTGGAAATTTATAAAGCCCGGCAGGAATATATGAGGTTAACCGAGAATCCGCTTAAAAAACAGGGCAGAAAGCTATAAACAAAAAATTGTTTATAAAAACTTCATAATTCATTAATTTTTATATCTTTGCACCCGCCTTAACGGAAAGCTAGGGCGCTCAAAACTGACGAATGATGGGGAATCTAAAAGAGTTCACAATCCCATTTAAGGGATTAAAACTTGGGAAACACCAGTTTGAGTATGAGTTAGATAACGAGTTCTTTGAACATTTTGAGTACGACGAATTTAATAGTTCTAATGTAAAGGTAGATTTGTTGTTTGAAAAGAAAAACACCATGATGGAGTTAACTTTTAAAGCAACAGGGACCGTAAATGTAAATTGCGATGTCACCAACGAACCTTACGATCAGCCGGTTGAAAATGAACTTTTTCTGGTGATCAAATTTGGAGATGATTTCAATAACGAAGATGAAGATTTGCTAATATTGCCACACGGTGAATATGAAGTAAATGTTCAGCAGTATGTTTACGAATTAGTGGTGCTGGGAGTGCCGCAAAAACGAATTCATCCGGGTGTTGAAGACGGAACTTTAGAATCTGATGTACTTGACAAACTTGAAGAACTAAGTTTGAAAAATCAGAAAAATAAAAATGAGGATGGAATAGATCCTCGCTGGGATAAGTTAAAAAATTTACTAAACGAATAATTAATAGGAAGCCATGGCACATCCAAAGAGAAAAATCTCGAAAACCAGAAGAGATAAGAGAAGAACACATTATAAAGCTACTGCTCCAAAAATTGCCGTAGATGCAGTAACTGGAGAAGCTCACCTTTATCACAGGGCTCACTGGCATGAAGGTAAACTTTATTACCGTGGTCAGGTTTTAATTGATAATGCTGAAGAAGTAGAAGCTTAAACTTATATAGAGCTTTATTCTAAAATAGAAACTCTCACATAGTGGGAGTTTTTTGTTTTTTGTTGAATAAGTCGCAAAAAGAGCTTAATTTGCAACCCATTTCGATTAAATTTAGTACTTTTCTATGATGGTTTTTAAGAACCACGAAAGCAAATCTGCAGAATCAAATTTTATTTTATGAGTAAAATTACAGCAGCTATTACCGCTGTAGGTGCTTATGTGCCGGAAGATGTGTTAACCAACAAAATGCTGGAAAAAATGGTTGATACAAATGATGAATGGATAACCAGCAGGACGGGAATTAAAGAAAGAAGAATTCTAAAAGACCCAACTAAAGGAACCTCTTATTTAGCGATTCAGGCAGCTAAAGATTTGCTTCAAAAAACAAATCTTAATCCGGAAGAAATAGACCTGATTATTTTAGGGACCGTTACTCCAGATTTACCGGTTGCTGCCACAGGTGTGCATGTAGCCTCAGAGATTGGGGCTGTAAATGCATTTGCTTATGATTTACAGGCCGCCTGCTCTTCATTTTTATATGGAATGTCTACTGCTGCTGCTTACATAGAATGTGGCCGATATAAAAAGGTACTTGTTATAGGTGCCGATAAAATGTCTTCTATTATAGACTACGAAGACAGGACTACCTGCATCATCTTTGGAGATGGCGCTGGTGCGGTCTTAATGGAACCTAATACGGAAGGATACGGTTTACAGGATGAAATATTAAGAAGTGATTCTATTGGAAGGCAGTCCCTCAATATTGCCGCCGGTGGTTCTTTAATGCCTCCAACACAACAAACTGTAGCAGATAAATTACATTATGTAAGACAGGATGGTAAAACTGTTTTCAAATTTGCGGTTTCCAATATGGCTGATGTAAGCGAGCAGATCATGAAACGAAATAACCTGGAAAACACCGATGTGGACTGGCTGGTAGCTCACCAGGCGAATAAGAGGATCATCGATGCGACAGCCAATAGAATGAATTTAAATGACGATAGTAAGGTTTTAATGAACATTGAAAGATATGGGAATACCACTGCTGCTACCTTACCTTTGTTATTAAGCGACTTTGAAAAAAACTTTAAAAAAGGAGATAATTTAATTTTTGCCTCATTTGGTGGCGGGTTCACTTGGGGGGCCGCTTATCTTAAATGGGCATACAACTCTTAAAAACCAATACAATATTATGGACATTAAAGAGATTCAAAATCTTATAAAGTTTGTAGCTAAATCTGGTGCAAGCGAGGTTAAACTGGAAACCGGGGATATAAAAATCACCATTAAAACAGGTTCCGGCGAAGATAGGGAAACCACAATTGTTCAGCAGGTACCTATGGCTGGCCAAATGTCACAGCAAATGCCGGTTCAACAAACGCAAGCACCTGCCGCTCCAGCCCAGGATGCTGGTGCAGCTTCAGTAGACGCTGCTGCCCCTAAAGAAGATAATACAAAATATATAACCGTTAAATCTCCAATCATTGGGACGTTCTATAGAAAACCTTCTCCAGATAAAACAGTTTTTGTGGAAGTTGGGGACAGCGTAAAAGTAGGTGATGTATTGTGCGTGATCGAAGCGATGAAACTCTTCAATGAAATTGAAAGTGAAGTTTCAGGAAAAATTGTAAAAGTTTTAGTGGATGATTCTTCTCCGGTAGAGTTTGACCAGCCACTTTTCTTAGTAGATCCATCTTAATTACTGCCCATTTTAGTAACTGAAGGCACCAAACTTCAGAATTTAAAAGCAAATAGGTATGTTTAAAAAAATATTGATTGCAAACAGGGGGGAAATTGCACTTCGTGTTATTCGCACCTGTAAAGAAATGGGCATCAAAACCGTGGCGGTTTATTCAACTGCCGATGCGGAAAGCCTACATGTAAGATTTGCTGATGAGGCGGTATGTATTGGTCCTCCTCCCAGTAATCTTTCGTATCTAAAAATCTCTAATATAATCGCTGCTGCGGAAATTACCAATGCAGATGCCATACATCCGGGATACGGATTCCTATCTGAAAACGCAAAATTTTCAAAAATTTGTGAAGAACATAAAATCAAATTCATTGGAGCTTCTGCTGAAATGATTAGCAAAATGGGAGATAAGGCCACGGCCAAAGCGACTATGCGCGCTGCAGGTGTACCCTGTGTTCCTGGTTCCGAAGGAATTATCAAGGATTTTAAAGAATGCATCAAATTAGCCAAGGAAGTTGGTTACCCTGTGATGCTGAAGGCTACGGCCGGCGGTGGAGGAAAAGGTATGCGCGCTGTATGGAAAGAAGAAAATCTTCAGGATGCGTGGGATTCTGCCCGCCAGGAAGCAGCTGCATCTTTTGGGAATGACGGGATGTACATGGAAAAACTCATCGAAGAGCCACGCCATATCGAGATCCAGATTGTAGGTGATAGCAGCGGTAAAGCCTGTCACTTATCAGAAAGGGACTGCTCCATACAACGTCGTCACCAGAAATTAACCGAAGAAACCCCTTCGCCATTTATGACGGATACGCTTCGGGAAAAAATGGGTGAGGCCGCTGTAAAAGCTGCGGAATATATAAAATATGAAGGTGCCGGGACTATAGAATTTCTAGTAGATAAACACAGGAATTTCTATTTTATGGAAATGAATACACGTATTCAGGTAGAGCATCCTATTACCGAACAGGTAATAGACTATGACTTAATTCGCGAACAGATCCTTGTTGCTGCCGGGGTTCCTATTTCAGGAAAAAATTATTTTCCCCAGTTGCATTCTATAGAGTGTAGGATAAATGCCGAAGATCCATATCATGGCTTTAGGCCCTCCCCGGGAAAGATCACAAATCTACACGCTCCTGGAGGTCATGGAGTGCGAATTGATACCCACGTGTACAGTGGTTATGTAATTCCGCCGAACTATGATTCCATGATCGCTAAACTGATCACAACGGCACAAACCCGTGAAGAAGCGATCAATAAAATGAAGCGTGCGCTTGATGAATTTGTAATTGAAGGGATTAAAACAACCATTCCGTTCCACAGGCAGCTTATGGACGATCCAAAATATATTGAAGGGAATTATACCACCAAATTTATGGAGGATTTTAAAATGAAACCTCAGGAAGTAGCAGGAGAATAATAACAGCCCCGGTTTTACCGGGGTTTTTTATGCTTCACTTTTTGTAATTTCAATTCTTTAAAACCAAGCTATGAATTTATCTTTTTGGGAAGCCGATACCTGGTTTTCTGAGATCGACTTTTTAATTATAGGTAGCGGAATTACCGGTTTAAACGCTGCGCTACATTTAAGAAAGAAGTATGAAAAGGCTAAAATTTTAATTTTTGAAAAAGGAATGCTGCCGGAAGGGGCCAGCACCAAAAATGCCGGATTTGCCTGTTTTGGAAGCGTTTCTGAAATTTTGGAAGATCTGAAAAATCAGCCGGAAGAGGATGTGGTCGCATTGGTAAAAAGACGGGTTCAGGGTTTGGAACTATTGCGGCAAAATTTGGGGGATAAAGTCATCGATTTTCAGTCTTATGGAGGATATGAACTTTTTACTGAAGAAGATACACTACTCTATGAAGAATGTTTGGACTCTTTAGGTAAGATCAATAAAACCTTGTTTCCAGTTTTCAATGCAGAGGTTTTTTCGGTAAAGCAGAACAGCTTCAGATTTAAAAGAATCCAGCCTCAACTTGTATATAGCAAATTTGAAGGGCAGATCGATACAGGGAAAATGATGAGTGCGCTGGTAAAAAAAGTCCAATCGGAAGGTATCCGGATCCTAAATAATGTAGAGGTAAAAACATTCCAGAATAATGAAAACGATGTTGAGGTCATCACTGAAAATTTCCGTATAAAAACGAAAAAACTGCTTATTGCCACGAATGGATTTGCTTCCCGACTCAATATTCCTGAAGTAAAACCGGCTCGGGCCCAGGTTTTGATAACACAACCGATTCAAAATTTGCCATTTAAGGGCACGTTTCATTTAGATAAAGGATATTATTATTTTAGGAATATCGGAAAGCGGGTGCTTTTTGGCGGGGGAAGGAATTTGGATTTTAAGACCGAAGAAACCGATAAAAATGGCTTAACAGAACTTATTCAGAATAAATTAAACGAACTATTAAAAACAACTATTCTTCCAACAACTGCTTTTGAGATCGAAAGATCCTGGAGCGGAATTATGGGAGTAGGCCAAACCAAAGATCCTATCGTTAAGGAATTATCCCCAAATGTATATTGCGGGGTACGCCTGGGAGGCATGGGCATCGCCATAGGAAGTAAAGTAGGGCAGGAACTGGCAGAATTAGCAACAACATGATAAAAAAGATTTTCAAATTCATTTTCAAACTGCTTTTGGGGCTTTTCCTTTTCAGCATTTTTATGGTGCTGTTGTATAAATGGTTGCCCGTTCCTTACACACCTTTAATGGCGATTCGATCTTTTGAAAACCCGGAGGAAGTAACTCAACATGACTGGGTGCCTATAGATGAAATTTCGAGGCATCTTCAATTGGCGGTGATCACCAGTGAAGATCAGAATTTTGCCAACCATAATGGATTTGATATGAAAGCCATTGAAAAGGCGATCGAGAACAACAAAAAAGGAAATCGGGTTCGTGGGGCTTCCACTATTTCTCAACAAACTGCCAAAAATGTGTTTTTGTTCCCGGCAAGAAGCTGGTTTCGGAAAGGTCTGGAAGTCTATTTCACTTTTTTGATCGAACAATTATGGAGCAAAGAGCGAATCCTGGAAGTGTACCTAAACAGTATCGAAATGGGAAAAGGAGTTTATGGTGCTGAAGCGGCCTCACAATACTGGTTTAAAAAACCCGCCGCCAATCTTACGGCTTATGAAGCTGCGGCCATAGCAGCGGTGTTGCCAAATCCAAGACAGTACAGGGCAAATCCCGCTTCCAGCTATATCCAACAGCGAAAAAACTGGATCGTGCAGCAGATGCAGAATTATGGCAAATTTCTACTGAAATAATGGCTAAAGAAATTAAAAGAGATCTTATTCATGCCTGCGAGGAATATCTGGCCAAAAAAACTGCCGTGGTAAAATCTGCTTTAAACGGATTAAAAGAAGATTTGGAAAATGAATCGAAAAGCAGCGCCGGCGATAAATATGAGACCGGTCGGGAAATGATCAATATCGAATGGAATAAACTTTCCGCTCAACTGGCACAATATAACCAGCTGCGAAATATTTTGTCCCGTATTTCCAATTCAGAAAATACTGAAAATGTTAGTTTGGGTTCCATAGTTTATACTGAAAATGCCAATTACTTCCTTTCCATTCCCGCCGGAAAAATAACTTTTGAAAATTCTGAATTTTTCGCGGTAGGAATAAAATCACCAGTCGCTGCGGTATTGCTAGGGAAAAAAGCTAAAGATCCATTTGAAATTAATGGAAAGAAGTCAAAAATTACCCGGATCATTTAATTCTTTTCGCCAAAACTTCTTCTGAAACCTGTAGTTGAATTTGAGTACCGGGTGCCAATTTTTCAGGATGATCAAAAAGAATTTTTTCTGAATTCAGTTTCGCTTCTATTAAATAGTTCTCTCCTTTAAAATAACAATTTAATACTTCAGCTTTCGTGCCTTTATTGGAAACAGAAATTTCATGTGGATACACTAAAACGCGCTTTCTGGAAACTGTTTCCGATTTTATATTTTTCAGCAGCAGGTGATTGACATCACCAAAAAGTGAAGCGACATATTTATTTGGCGGATTTTGATAAAGCTTTTCCGGCGTGCCTTCAGCATGAATTTTGGCATTTTTCAATACGATAGTTTTATCAGCGAACGAGAGCATATCGGTACTGTCGTGAGTGGCGATAATACACGTAATGTTCTTTTCTTTCAGGTAGCGGAAAAGTTTTCTGCGCAAATTATTTTTTCTAAAATGATCAATATGGCTAAAGGGTTCATCCAGCAATAAAATTTCAGGTTCGTTGGCCAAAGACCTGGCAAGAGCGACCCTCTGCTGCTGTCCCCCGCTTAAAAGTTTCGCTTTTTTACCGGCAATATCGGTCAACTCTACCACTTCAAGCAACTCCCTGATTCGCCTTTTTTTCTTTATGGGGTAAAAATTGCTTAGGTGTTTTCCAACATTATCGGCAACACTAAGGGGCAGCATAAGATCAAAATCCTGGGCGAGGTATTTGATAAAATCTTCTCCCGGAACCAGATTAAAATTAGGCCCCAACAGTTTTTTATTTTTCCAGAAGATCTTGCCTTCCGCATGTAAAAGTCCGTAAACGATCTTCAATAAGGTACTTTTGCCACAACCACTTTCCCCGATAATGGAAATATTTACACCTGCCTCAACGCTGAAATTGATGTTTTTAAGAACCGGTTCTATATCGTAGGAGAAAGAAACATTTTTGAGTTTCAGCATAAAGTTTTCTAAATCTAAAGTTACAATTTCAAAAAATTATGGCAGTTGTAATGGCTTTAGCGTAAATTTCTTCGGAAATTATCAAGGAATGCAAAAAGTAGTTGTTTACGACCTGAATAAAACTCTGTACAAGAAATCTTCGAAAGATGAATTTTTTAAATTTATCTGCTACCAGAAAAATTACAAATTGCTGAATTTACTCGAGTTGGGCTGGTATAAAACCATGGGTAAACTGCGGCTGATCAACAAGACTGAATTCAAAGAAAATTTTTATAATTATTTAAAAAATATTCCTCCAGAAAAAGTTAAAAAATATGCAGAAAAATTCTGGCAATTGGAATTTCCTGAGCAATTCAGAGCATCTATGATCGAGGATATTAAAAAACATGATAGCGAGGGAACCCAGGTTTATATCATTACCGGAGGTTTTGAAGTTTATACGAAATATCTGGAAGAACTCTTACCGGTAAAAGTCTTAGGCACCCAAACCGAATATAGAAACGGTAATTATAAAGTGATTGGAAAAGCCTGTAATGATGAGGAAAAAGTGAGAAGATTAGAAGAAGATATTCAAGAAGAATATCAATTGATCGAATCTTATTCAGATGATAAAGAGGCAATTCTCTTTTTAGCGGAAAAAGGATATTTTGTTGATGAAAATGGTAATTTAAGCCGTGTATAAAAAGGTTTATATAAACGTTTAAAAGTTGTTTTTATCTCCCTGAGACCCTTATAATTTTCACCAGCCTAGAAAATTTATGTCTTTTTACAATATTTATGAGATACTGAAACATCCTGAGCTATTGAGCCAGCATGAAGGGAATTCTAAAAACCAGCATCGTCACCCTGAACTGGGTTCAGGGTCTCTAATACGTACCCAAATTAAAAAAAACGTCATTGCGAGGAAACGAAGTGACCGAAGCAATCTCATGTAAAGAACAAACAAGGAAGAGATCGCCACGCTGCGCTCGCGATGACGAATAAAACTAAAGACTAACTTAAATAGTCATTTCGAAGGAGGCAACGACTGAGAAATCTCACTTTAAAAGAGATTGATCATTACGTTCGGGATGGTGGTTATCTAGGACTATTAAAAAACATTGCAACTGCGCTCGATATAACTTTTAAATTGAAAAATCTTTCCGAAAAATAAAAAAAGGGTTCATACCGTAATTTATGAACCCTTTATCTCAACTCAATTCTTTATTTAGTCTTTCAACTTCTTCTCTGTAATTTCATTTGGCAGTGTTTTAAATCCCATATTATAAAGGGTAAAACCAAAAATATCGGCATATTCTTCAATGATCATACTGGTTGGCTTTCCAGCCCCATGCCCGGCTTTCGTTTCAATTCGTATCAAAACCGGTTCATCTCCCGCCTGTTTTTCCTGTAATTCCGCAGCAAATTTAAAAGAATGCGCCGGTACAACACGATCATCATGATCTCCGGTGGTTACCAGTGTCGCCGGATATTCCACCCCGGCTTTTACATTATGCACGGGAGAATAATTATAAATATAATCGAACATTTCTTTATTGTCTTCAGAAGTTCCATAATCATAAGCCCAGCCTGCACCTGCAGTAAACGTATGATATCTCAGCATATCCATTACCCCCACAGCCGGCAAAGCAACCTGCATAAGATCTGGCCTTTGGGTCATGGTTGCG
Source organism: Gramella sp. AN32 (assembly GCF_023718305.1). Lineage (GTDB taxonomy): Bacteria > Bacteroidota > Bacteroidia > Flavobacteriales > Flavobacteriaceae > Christiangramia > Christiangramia antarctica. Next base: position 94,885 of record NZ_QEYO01000002.1, on the reverse strand, counting down.
CCAACCAGGAGTCCGCCGTTTGATCCACCACGAACCGCCAGGTAGTCTTTTGAAGTGTATTTGTTATCGATTAGATATTCCGCAGCAGCGATAAAATCGTCGAAAACGTTCTGTTTTTTTAGTTTAGTCCCGGCATCGTGCCAAGCGCGGCCATATTCTCCACCCCCACGTAAATTAGGCACCGCGTAAATACCGCCCTGTTCCAGCCAAACGCTCATCGCGGTTGAAAATCCCGGAGTTAAGCTGATATTGAATCCGCCGTAACCATAGAGGATCGTTGGATTTTTTCCATTCAGTTCAGTTCCTTTTTTATAGGTAATGATCATTGGGATCTTCGTTCCATCTTTTGATTCATAAAAAACCTGTTCGCTGGTAAAATCTTCAGAATTAAAATCAATCTTTGGTTTATTGTAAACTTCAGAAGTACCCTTTTCGATATCATACTTGTAGATAGTTCCCGGAGTTACATAATTGGTAAAAGAATAATACAGTTCTTTTTCCTCCTTTTTTGCTCCAAAACCACCGGCTGAACCTATTCCCGGTAATTCGATATCCCGAACAAGATTTCCTTCATAATCATATTGCTTCACATTGGAAATCGCATCTTTCATATACTCCGTAAAGAAATACCCGCCACCAGTGGAAGGGCTCATTACATTTTCAGTTTCCGGAATAAAATCTTTCCAGTTTTCAGGAGTGGGATTGGATGCATCTACGGTGACGATCTTGCGGTTTGGCGCATCCATATTGGTTACTATGTAGAGTTTTTCACCTACATTTTCCATTACATAGGTATCGGTTTCCTGATTATCTACAATGGTTACCAATTCAGGATTCTCTTTGGTAAGGTCCATCAAATACAATTCCCCACCTGAAGTTGCATCCCGGGCAGAAATGATCAAATAATGGTTGTCTTCAGTCACATTTCCTCCCACATAACGATGCTTTTGGGCATCTGTGGCGCCATAAATCACCTTGTCATCACTTTGAGGCGTACCCAATTTGTGATAATATAATTTATGCTGATCTGTTTTTGCGGATAGTTCGCTTCCATCTGGCTTGTCGTAACTGGAATAATAAAATCCGTCGTTCTCTTTCCAGGAAATCCCGCTGAATTTTACATCATTTATTGTGTCTTCCAGCATTTCTTTGGTTTCGGCATCCAGAATGATCATTTTTCTCCAGTCGCTACCGCCTTCAGAAATAGCATAAGTTACTTTCTTTCCATCGTCTGAAAAACTCATTCCCGCTAAAGAAGTGGTTCCATCTTCGCTGAATTTATTCGGATCAAGAAATACTTCAGCTTTTCCGTTTTCTCCTTTTTTGCGATAGATCACACTTTGATTTTGCAGACCATCATTTTTATAGAAATAGGTATAATCGCCTTCTTTAAAAGGAGCGCTTAATTTTTCATAATTCCATAGTTCAGTTAAGCGTTCCTTAAGTTTTTCCCGATAAGGAATGTTCTCAAGATAACCAAAGGTCACCTTATTCTGCTCTTTAACCCATTCCTCGGTTTCCTTACTGCGGTCGTCTTCCAGCCAGCGATAGGGATCTTCAACTTTGGTCCCAAAATAATCGGTAACCGTATCAACTTTTTTAGTTTCGGGATAATTCAAATTAGATTGATTTTGACTTTGGGAATTCATACTTACAGCGAGCAGACTCAATGTAAAAATTCCGGTGGTAATTTTTTTCATCTGTTTATGTTTTTCATTTCTAAGGATCAATCCTAAATTCATCAATGATTTTGAACCTTTTTGCAAAATTCGATCCTAACTGCCTAAATTTAAGATAAAAAAAGCCCGATTTTGTTATGAAAACGGGTGATTTTAGATTTTTTAAGATCTTATTTAGACCAAATCATTTTTTAACAGATATTCGGCAATTTGTACCGCGTTCGTTGCTGCTCCTTTTCGAAGATTATCCGCAACAATCCACATATTTAAAGAGTTTTCCTGAGAATAATCCCTACGAATCCTTCCCACAAAAACATCGTCTTTTCCTTCCGCATAAATTGGCATGGGATACGTATTTACGGCCGGGTTATCCTGAACGGTAATTCCAGGAAAATCATTAAGGATTTTGCGTACTTCGGCTTCCTCAAAATCATTTTCAAACTCGATATTTACCGATTCTGAATGCCCGCCAACCACAGGAATTCTAATCGCCGTAGCGGTAACTTTTACGGATTCATCACCCAGAATTTTTTTGGTTTCATTGCTCAGTTTCATTTCCTCTTTAGTATAGCCATTATCCTGAAAAACATCGCAATGCGGCAATGCATTTTTATGAATTTGATAAGGATAAGCCATTTCACCTTTTTCGCCGGCATATTCATTTTCCAATTGCTGGACGGCTTTTACTCCGGTTCCTGTAATGGACTGATAGGTGGAAACGACCACGCGTTTTATCGTGTAGCGATCATGTAAAGGCTTTAAGGCCATTAAAAGCTGAATCGTGGAACAGTTTGGATTGGCAATGATCTTGTCCTCTTTAGTAAGCAAATCTGCATTGATTTCAGGAATAACCAGTTTATTTTTTGGGTTCATTCTCCAGGCAGAAGAATTATCGATCACGGTTGATCCTGCTTCAGCAAATTTTGGGGCCCATTCCAGGGAAGTGTCCCCTCCTGCGGAAAATATGGCGATTTCAGGTTTTAAGCCAATAGCTGTTTCTAATCCAACCACTTCATATTCTTTTCCCGCAAACCTGATTTTCTTTCCAACAGATTTTTCAGAAGCAACCGGAATCAATTCAGTTAAAGGAAAATTTCTTTCTTCCAGGACTTTAAGCATTACGTTTCCTACCATTCCGGTAGCGCCAACAACTGCAACTTTCATTTGATGATTTTTAAATTGATTTCAAAAGTATATAGTTTCTTATGTTTCACCACATTTTTATCTGAATTTCACGAATTTATTCAATTCGTTATTTTTAAGAAGTTATGCATAATACGATTTTTAAATAAAAAAGAACCCCGACAGTAGCCGGGGGTTAATTATTAAATTATGTAGTGTAGCGGTAAGCGTACTTCTTAAATATTCTTCTTTCTAAGCTCATCCCTAATTTCGGTCAACAATACTTCTTCTTTTGTTGGTCCTGCAGGTACAGCAGCTTCTTCTTTTTTCTTTGATTTTTCGTAAGCACGAAGAAATAAGAAAATAAATAGCCCAACTATAATAAAGTATATGATCGCCTGGATTAAATTTCCGTAAGTAATAACGGCTGCTTCAGCTTCCACAGCGGCTTCAAGGCTTTCATAATTTTTCCCGTCGAGGGCTATAAATTTTTGTGTAAAATCTACTCCGCCGGTAAATAGGCCAATAACGGGCATTAAAATATCTTCTACTACCGAAGAAACGATTTTATTGAAGGCTGCGCCAATGATCACGGCAGTTGCCAGGGTTACAATATCTTTCTTGAGTAAGAAAGCTTTAAAATCTGAAAAAAAGCTCATAATATAATTTTTTGGTTGTTAGTATCAACCAAGGTACTGAAAATTATAATTGTGAGGAGTAAACGCTTTTATACCGGTACTTATTCAATTGTTTCTGAAGACTTTTGACTTCGTTTAGGAACATCGATAGAATGGAGACTAACTTTACAAGCAAACGGGTGCAATCCCGACGAATGAACAATTTTATTCAGGAATCACGATTCGCTTAACTCTATGTTGGATTCCTGTAATAAGTTCATAAGAAATGGTGCCACCGGCTTCAGCAAATTTCACCGGATGTTGAGAGCCGCCAAATATTACGACTTCGTCTCCTTCTTCACAGTCAATTTCAGTAACGTTCACCATAAGAATATCCATACACACATTCCCTACGATAGGAGCATATTGATCATGGATAAAAACCCCGGCTTTTTCGTTGCCGTAAATTCGGTTGATCCCATCAGCATGGCCAATGGGAAGTGTTGCGATTCTTGAGGTTTTGGGCACTTTATATTTGCGATTGTAACCTACACTCTCTCCTTTTTCCAGTTTATGGATTTGCGAAATCACCGTTTTTAAGCTTCCAATAGGTTTTAGCTTAGGATCTACATTTTCATCATTTCCATAGCCATATAAACCAATTCCAGATCTCACCATGCTAAAGGCAGCTTGGGGATAATTGATAATTCCGGAAGTATTGCAAATATGTAAAAGTGGCTGGTATCCTAATTTTTCAATAAGTTCCCAACTCATTTTCCTAAAAAGGTCTATCTGGCCAATAGTAAATTCCCGTTCTTCCCAGTCTTCGCTGGCCGCGAGGTGTGAAAAAATGGATCTTACCTTCAGCGAATTAGTGTTCTCAATGAGATCGTAAACTTTCGAAATTTCATTTGCATCAAAACCCAGCCGGTTAAGGCCCGTATTCAACTTAATATGTACGGGATAATTTTTTTGATTTTTCGCTTCCGCAGTTTCAATAAAATTTATAAGAATTTTCTCGCTGTAGAGGTTGGGTTCGAGACAATGTTCGATAATTTCCTCAAAATTTCCCATTTGCGGATGCAGCACCAAAATAGGTGTGGTAATGCCATTTTCGCGAAGTTGGATTCCCTCGGAAACATAAGCCACAGCGAAATAATCGGTGCCAAGTTCCTCCAGTTTTTTTGCGATGACTACCGAATCATTCCCATAGGCAAAAGCTTTTACCACAGAAAGGAATTTTACATCCTCGTCTAATTTGCTTCTTAAATATCTGTAATTATGTGCCAGGTTTCCCAGATTGATCTCCAGGACCGTCTCGTTGGCTTTAGGCATTTTTTTGAATTGGTTTGGTATTGAGTTCCTCGGGTTCCTGGACATCAAGTTTTTTTACTCTTTCCCGCAACATTGCTTTAAAATAGGCAGCACGGCTAAGGGGTTCATATTCCTCGTTTTCGCCAAGAAAAACCAGATCATCATTGATCGCTTTCCGGTAACTAAATTGTGCCAGGTTCCCGGTGCGGGTGCAAACTGCATGAACTTTGGTCACATATTCTGCGGTGGCCATAAGATTGGGCATGGGGCCGAAGGGATTTCCTTTAAAATCCATATCGAGCCCGGCAACGATCACTCGAATTCCCTGATTGGCAAGGTCATTACAAACGGTTACGATCTCATCATCAAAAAACTGCGCCTCATCAATTCCAATCACATCACAACCATCGGCTAAAATTCGAATATTTGAAGCTGAAGGAACCGGTGTTGATCTAATTTCGTTGGAATCATGAGACACCACCATTTCCTGGTCATATCGGGTATCGATAGCAGGTTTAAAGATCTCTACGGTTTGTTTGGCAAATTTGGCCCGTTTGAGTCTGCGGATAAGTTCTTCGGTTTTTCCGGAAAACATGGAACCGCAAATAACTTCAATCCAGCCAAATTGCTCTTCGTGATTTACTGTATTTTCGAGAAACATTTTGTATTTTTCATGTCGAAACGGGAAATACCTCTTCCGCATAAAGGTGGAACAAATTTATTAAAATTCCAACCCTGGCGAAGGGCTAATCATTAAAGTTTTGAAACTTCCTCTGCTAAAACATCTCATTTGGCAAGTCAGGAATTTTCAACTTTGAATATAAATTGAAACAGAGTCATGAAAAAGAAAATTGAAGCTGAACTTCTTAAAATTGCTGAAAAAATTATCGAGCAGAAAGGTAATTTTAATACAACGCAGCTTAAGAACCACACCCAATTGCTATATGAAAAACTAACCATACTGGATTTTACAGTTAGAAATCTTGAAAAAGAACAACCTGTAAAACAGGAATTTTCGGATAAATCCCACGTACCGGAAAGCGAAAATATGGTACCACCTTATGATGAACATTATCCTGACGGAACTGAATATAATGAGGATGCTATAACAGAACTTAATACTGAAAAGATTAAGGATATTGTCGCTCAAATGCCTCCGGAAACCCAGAAAGTGGATAGAATAATGCATTCCATAAATACTGCACCGGAAACTCCAAAATTTGAAAAGCAAAGGGAAGAGCCAAAGAAGGATTTTAGAAATATCGGGGTAGATTATGATAATTTACCAGATTTTGAACCGGTAAACCATGTTGAAAAAGATGCCAAACCACGCTCCTTAAATGATCGTTTGAAGAAAGGGATCAATATTGGTCTAAATGAAAGGCTCACATATATTAAACATTTGTTTGGTGGAAATACAACCGACTATAATCGTGTTTTATCCCAGTTGAATACCTTTAGCAATCTTGAAGAAGCTAATAAATTTATTGAAAAAGTTGTAAAACCAGATTATAATCACTGGGAAGGAAAAGAAGAATATGAAGAGCGTTTTATGTCTCATATCTATAATAAGTTTGGTGAATAATTAAATGTATGGGAAAACTTTTCCTGGTGCCAACACCCATTGGTAATCTTGAAGATATAACGTTAAGGGCAATTCGGGTATTAAAAGAGGTCGACTTAATATTAGCCGAAGACACCCGCAATAGTGGTAAATTATTAAAGCATTTTGAAATTACTACCCATATGCAAAGCCATCATATGCACAACGAGCATAAAACGGTGGGCCATCTTGTTTCCCGAATACTTTCAGGTGAAAATATTGCTTTAATCAGTGATGCAGGGACACCGGCAATTTCAGACCCCGGGTTTTTACTAACCCGAGCCTGTGTGGAGTCTGGCATTGAAGTAGATTGTCTTCCGGGTGCCACGGCTTTTGTGCCGGCACTGGTAAATAGCGGGCTCCCAAATGACAAATTTGTTTTTGAAGGATTTCTACCCGTAAAAAAAGGCAGGCAAACCCGTTTAAAAATTTTAGCTGAAGAAAATCGAACCATGATCTTTTATGAATCTCCTCATAAATTGCTGAAGACTTTAGGAAACTTTGCTGAATATTTTGGCGAAGAAAGAAAGGTTTCTGTTTCCAGGGAAATTACCAAATTGCATGAAGAAACGGTAAGAGGCACTGTTGCTGAAGTCTTAGCGCACTATACGGCAAACAGTCCGAAGGGTGAAATCGTAATCGTGGTAGCGGGGAATTAATGCAGGATCTACTTTCAGAAATCAGGGATTGTAAGATCTGTAGCGAATATTTGCCATTAGGAGCAAGGCCGATTATCGAAGCTTCGAAAAATTCCAAAATTGTACTTATAAGTCAGGCGCCGGGAAGGGTGGTGCACAATTCCGGAATTGCCTGGAATGATCAAAGTGGTATCAAATTAAGGGAATGGTTAGGCGTAGATGATGAAGTTTTCTATAATCCGGATAATTTTGCCATTCTTCCTATGGGATTTTGTTATCCCGGAAAAGCAAAAACCGGGGATGCGCCGCCAAGAAAGGAATGTGCACCTACATGGCACGATAAAGTCTGGGATCATTTAAAAAAGGCGGAATTGAAAATTTTAATCGGCTCCTATGCGTCAAATTACTATTTAGATGCTTCGAAAAAGCTCACCGAAAAAGTAGGTGCTTTTGAAGAATATTTACCTGAATACTGGCCTGTGCCTCATCCCTCACCCGTAAACCGTTTTTGGCGGATCAAAAATCCATGGTTTGAGGAAGAAATTGTTCCAAAACTTCAGATTAAAATAAAGGAAATCCTATCCTAAACCTGTAAATTACCTATCTTGTTTAATTCATTTTTTGCTGAATTTTATGACGCGTTGGACTCTCAAACCAAAACCTGATCCTGTACTGGTAAATAATCTTGCTGAACATCTTAGCGTGGATATTTCAATTGCCAGATTACTGGTACAGCGCGGGATTACAAGTTTTGAAGAAGCCAAAAATTTCTTCCGTCCAGATCTTGCCCAGCTCCACGATCCTTTTCTCATGAAGGATATGCATAGGGCTGTGGAAAGAATTCAGCTGGCTATTCAGAATAAGGAAAATATTTTGGTCTATGGAGATTATGATGTAGATGGGACGACCAGCGTTGCGCTTATGTCTTCATTTTTAAAAGTTAGATACCCAAATGTGGCGACCTATATTCCAGATCGTTATGATGAAGGTTATGGTATTTCTTATAAAGGGATCGATTTTGCAGCAGATAATGACATTTCTTTGATTATTGCCCTGGATTGTGGAATCAAGGCGATTGAAAAAGTAGCCTATGCAAAAGAAAAGGGGATCGATTTTATCATTTGTGATCATCACCGGCCGGGACCTAATATTCCGGCGGCTGTAGCAGTTTTGGATCCAAAAAGGGAAGATTGCGCCTATCCTTACGATGAACTTTGTGGTTGTGGAGTGGGTTTTAAATTAATCCAGGCAATTGCTGCTACGGAAAATGAACCTATAGATTCATTGCTTATCTACCTTGACCTTGTAGCAACCGCCATTGGTGCAGATATTGTCCCTATTACCGGGGAAAATAGAATTTTGGCTTATCATGGTCTTCACGTGATTAATATTGCCCCCAGGAAAGGCATCAAAAGTATTTTAGGAGAACGACAAAATATTAGTATTACCGATGTGGTTTTTATTGTTGCCCCCAGAATTAATGCTGCTGGTAGAATGAAACATGGGCAGCATGCCGTAAATCTCCTAACGGAAGATGATGAAGGACAATCCAAAATTTTTGCTGAAGAAATTGAAATTTATAATACGGACAGGAGAAGTGCAGACCAGATCATCACTGAAGAAGCCAAAAATCAGGTGATAGAATGTAGGGAAGAAGAACGTTTTACCACGGTGGTTTACCAGGAGAACTGGCATAAAGGGGTTATTGGGATTGTCGCTTCACGCTTAACGGAAACCTGGTACAGGCCTACGCTGGTATTTACAAAAAGTGGAGAACGACTGGCTGCATCAGCACGTTCAGTAAAAGGTTTTGATGTATATGAAGCCCTGGAAGCCTGCAGTGAGCATATAGAACAATTTGGCGGACATAAATATGCCGCAGGCCTGACCTTACTGGAATCTGAATATGAGAATTTTAAAAGAAAGTTTGAAGAGGTTGTGGCCACAAGTATCGATAAACATCTTTTAACTCCTGAAATTGCTATAGATACTGAGCTTGAATTTGAAGAGATCACCCCAAAATTTTACAGGATTTTAAAACAATTTGCCCCTTTTGGCCCGGGAAATATGTCCCCGGTTTTTCTAAGTCGTGGCTTAACCGATACTGGTTTTGGCAAATGTGTGGGGGAAGGGGACAAACATTTAAAATGCCTGGTGCGGCAGCATTCGGGCGGGCCGGCTTTTGAAGTCATTGGTTTTAATTTGGGCGAAAAGCTAGATTTGATAAAAAATCACCAAAAGTTTGATGCCGTTTATAGCCTGGATGAAAATACCTGGAATGGCAACACATCTATACAGCTAAAGTTGAAAGATATTAGGGAAAGTGTTTAGGAATTCAGCTTTTTTAGACTTAGATCCTCGCCATCAAATTCAGCATAAGTATAATGACTTATCCAGTCACCGGTATTGATATAAACTGACTTTTCATTTAATTGAATTTCCAGCGGTAAATGCCGGTGCCCAAAAAGGAAGTAATCATAATGCTTTGTTTCCAGTTTCCTGCGACAGTACTGGATCAACCACTCTTTTTCCTCTCCTAAAAATTTCTGGTCCTCGTCCCCGGAGATCAATTTATTTTTTACGGAAAAATATTGTGCCAGTGGTACGCCAAGATCCGGATGTAGCCAGCGGTAAAGCCATTTGGAAATAGGGTTGGTAAAGACCTTTTTCATCCTTTTATAACCTTTATCCCCAGGCCCCAGGCCATCACCATGACCTACTAGAAAGCTTTTTCCATTAAATTCAAATTCCTTGGGTTGGCGATATACGGGAATATTCAACTCCGTTTCGAAATAGTCTTTCATCCAGAGATCGTGATTTCCCACGAAAAAATATATAGGAATTCCACTATCCCGAATTTCCGCCAGTTTACCGAGGGTTCGCACAAAACCTTTAGGCACTACATGTTTATATTCAAACCAGAAGTCGAACAAATCGCCCAGTAGAAATAGTACGGCAGCATCTTTTTTAATTTCATCCAGCCATTTTACAAATATGGCTTCCCGCTTTCGGCTTTCCTCCATGGTGGGAGCACCCAAATGATTATCACTGGAAAAGTAGACTTTTTTGCCCGAGGGAATATTCATAGGTAGTGATTCGGTTACGGTTATCGCAAGTTGCGGCAGTAAGGACTCGGATTTGGTGGTGGCTTTGTTGTTTGTTACTTGGTCTCTAAAATAACAATTTTCATGGAAATACCCGCTATTTGCTGTTAACGAGGTTGTATGCTGGCATTGTCACAAATTATTAATTTTAGTTCTTCTAATTTTTAATCTTTTTTCAGCATTTTAGGAACCTTATCATAATATTCCTGCGTTAAGATTTCTGTCCAAACTGTGGGTTGTTCGCCACTATAGAATGCTAAATAAGTTACATCGCTATCCTTTGTAGATGAGTGCCAATGCTCAATATCTTTATCACATCTAATTACATCTCCCTCTTTTAGAATAGTAGGTTTTTTTCCTCTTTCTTGATAATAAGCTTCGCCATCTACAATGACCAAAACCTGCACAGAACTATGTTTATGCCAATCTAAAGTTGAGTTAGCTTTAAATGTTGCTTTTGTAATATTATAACCTAATTCGGCGTCATCGTGAATTATTGGGTTTAACCAAGCTTCTCCAATGTAATGGGTATTTGGAGCCTTTGTTCCCTCGGTATGATAAGAGGACACGTTATAATCAGAACTTTGAGCAACTATAAATAATGGAGCCAAAAATATTAGGGCAAAAATTGAATATCTCATAATCTACTTTTTTAATTAATTATTTTCTTTATTCATTCTTCGTCAATGCTTGCGTACAGCCGGGGATAAAGATAGGAGATTTCTCCTGTTGGTCGAAATGAGAATTTAATATTAAATAGACCTGGCAGGTTTCTAAAACCTGCCAGGTCTATACCAGGAATAAATAATCTTTATTTTTTATACAAGTCCTGCTTGACGATTTATTTTTTGCGCAAGGGATAGCAGCGGTTAGCTCCCGCATTTCGCGGGACTAAAAGCGAATAGCCCGACCCGTTAGGGTTGCGCCCTAATTATTATCTACGGAATACCATTCCGCAAAAGAAGTATCGGTTTCCTGAAGCTTGAGCGAATGTAACTGGATATGTGGGGGCAAATGTTTTTTGATCTTCGCGGCAAAATCCATTACCATATTCTCGCTGGTTGGCTGATATTCCACTAAAATCACGTGATGTCCCCTGGATTTTAACTCTTCGGCGAGCTCTATATGTGGGGTATTTTTATTAAAAACGGTGGCGTGATCAAACTGGTCCACAATTTCAGACTTTACGATCTTTTTTAAATCCCCAAAATCGATCACCATTCCAAATTTCACATGATGAGCATCTGTAATAGGCGTTCCAATCACGGTAACGCTTAATTTATAACTGTGGCCGTGCACATTGCGACATTTGCCATCATAACCATAAAGGGCGTGACCGGTTTCGAATGAAAATTGCTTGGTGATCCTAATATTGCTCATGTTGGTCTATTTGCCACAAATATAATGGAATTTGGCGTTTGAGATTTTGCTACCTGTTCAGAATTTTGATGGAACTCATTGAAGACAGGCACGGAAAATTATCAAGCCCTGTTTACAGTCAGTTATCGGTGGGAAGCTGATAGGATATTATCGGGGAAGCGACTATAGCAGATGTAATTTGTGGCCAATAATGGAACGGTAAAGGCACTATTTATAATTTGGGAAATATTCGTCAATAATTTCATCCAATTTTTCAGCGGTTAAGGGTTTATTTTTAAATCCGTTTATACGCGAAATAGTTGCGGACTTACTTAGGTCATCAGGATTTGATGAAGTTGTTAACATAACAATAATAATGTTGCCTTTTTGAACTTCCTTCATTTCCCCATATTCTTCTAAAAATTCCCAGCCATCCATTCCAGGCATATTAATGTCTATGAATATAACTTCCGGTTTTGGATATTCTTTAAAGTCCTTTTCCTTTAAATAATCCAAAGCTTTATATCCACTTTCTACCGCAACTATTTTATCGACAATTTTAGCTCTGGAAATTACCCGTTCGTTAATATAATTGGTTGCTTTATCATCATCTATTAATAAGATACAGTTTAATTTCTTTTTCATCGAATAATTGTGAATTATGTAATTATAGTAAAGTAAAATTTACTTCCTTTTCCTAATTCTGATTCCACCCATATTTTACCTCCATGAATATCAACAATTTTATAACAGTGTGCCAAACCTATCCCTGTACCTTCATATTCGCTATTAGTATGCAAGCGTTTGAAAATTTTAAAAATCTTATTTTGATGTTTTTCTGAGATACCTATACCATTATCCTCTATACAAAACAATAATCCTCTATTTTCTTTTACAGCAGTAATCTTAATTTTTGGATCAGTTTCCGGTTTACAAAATTTAATGGAGTTGAGGATTAAGTTTTGGAACAACTGCCTCAATTCGCTTTTATGACCCATTACAAAATCCGGAAGATTATTGTTTTCGATCGTTGTATTTGTTTCCGCAATTTTTAAGCTTAAATCTTTTTTGAGGTCGTTGATTATTTCTGAAATATCTACCTTCATCATTACAGAATCCTTACCTATTCGGCCATAATCCAATAATCCTTTCACTAAAGTGCGCATCCTTGCAGTTGAATGAATTATAAAATTGAGGCTGTCTTTTCCTGTCTTATCAAATTTTTCGTGGTATTCCTCAACAAGAAGTTCAGAAAAACTAGTAACCGTACGTAATGGTTCTTGTAAATCGTGAGAGGCAATAAATACAAATTGTTCCAATTCTTTGTTCTTTATTTCCAATTGCTCAGCATAAGCTATACGCTCATTCTCTATTCGTTTGAGTTCGGTAATATCGGTCCAGCTAAACCTGCTATCAGTGATCTCTCCCTTATCATTCTTTGCAGAAGTCACATTTAAGATGACCTCAATATCTTTTCCAGATTTAGTCTTTAACTTTAATTCGGCATTTTTTACAAAACCCTTCTCCTTAAAAATTTTTAAGGATGCATTAAGTTTTTGCTTGCTATTGGGATGATGTATTATTTCAATAGGTTTATGTAAAAGCTCCTCTTTCGAATATCCTGTTTTTTTACATAAGGTATCATTACATCTTAGAATATGAAATTCTTCTAAATGCACACTGGCATGCATCTCATTCGAGTTTTCATAAAGGTACCTATACACCTTTTCGCTAACCTCAAGTTCTTTACGGCTTTTAGTTAAGGCCTTTGTCCTTTGCCGTACTTTATCTTCCAAAGATTCCAGTACTTTTTCCATTCCCGCAAAACCGCTTTTAGCAGCCGATACCAAAGTCACACAAATCCAAACTACAATTATAGCTATAAAGGTGTTCAATCCTTCTAAACTTCCCTGGGAAATAGATTCAGACTTTTTAACCATAGCCATGATGATCAAAATGGTACATAAAACACCTATATAGATTGAAATATTCTTACCAGGAAAAATCCAACTATACAAAATAACCAAACAATAAATACTGCCAATGCCAATGCTTGGTGATACATTAACATCTATAGCATAAATTACCAAAGCAATAAATATTGCGATAGTAAACAATATGCCATCTTTTATATAAGCTGGAGTTGATTTTTGATTGGTCATTAATCAACGACTATTTTGAAAGTTGCCTGTTTAATCTTAAAATTTCAGCATCCTTTTCCTTCAATTCCGCAAGCAATCGAGAAATTTCATTTGACTCAGATGCACCTGAAACTTTGGAATCTAAGAGTTTTGGTAAATCGCGTATTAAAGCAAAAACTGTGGCCAAACTTACAATTGCTGTAAAGAATTTAATTAAAGCACTCAATCTATAGGCCGGCCACCAAAAAATAATTGCATCAATGATATGGGTGGCACCGCATAATAAAATAAAAGCGGCAAAAAGCCAAAATACCGGTAAAAAGGGGATTTTAGGTCTTTGTTGAACAAACCAAAGGATTACTACAGGAATAATAAAATACGCTAGCCAAATGGTTACATCACTACCTATATATAACCAACCATGGAAATCACTCCATTTTCCACACACCCACCTGGGAGGCCAATCTGCCGTTCCAAAAAGATTTAGAAAAAAATCAATTATTTCGCTCATATTTAAAATATTGTAGGTTTAATATTACACTGAAAGAATACTACCATTAGAGTGTCTGTGTGCAATTTATGGAATTAAGATGGAATAAAATGTGATTGGAGGAAAAGAGAATAGGTAAGCTCTTTATATTCTTCATGTTAAGCATCCGAATGCCAGAAAAAATTTTCATAAGAAAAACCCTGCTCTAAATTTCCTGGATCCTCTTTCCAGTAATTCAACGGAGAAAATAGACAGAACAGCATCGACCCAGTAATCTTTTAAGAGTACATTTTCCTGTTCGATTTTTTGCCTATTAAACTTTAACAGCCTTGATTTGATTTGTGAAGTATATTTGTTCAATTTCCAAAATATGTACCAGGCGATGGAACTTTTTGAACAAATTGAATTTGAGGAAAATACACTTTATGAAAAGATCATCACTGATCTTATGGAGAAGAAGTTTAGTATCGTTGATGATTTTTTTAGCGCTGAGGAGGTAGGAATTCTTCGTAATTCACTTTTACAGAAATACGAAGAGGATAATTTTAAAAAAGCTGCCATTGGTAATAAAATTAATGAAGTCATTGCAAAAAGTATTCGCGGTGATTTTATCCTTTGGATGAATGAAGCCGAAGGAAATGAAGATGAAAAAGTTTTTTTCCAAAAGATCACCTCGCTAATCAATTACCTGAACCGCACCTGTTTTATGGGGATTCTCACTAAAGAATTTCATTATGCCTTATATCCTGAAGGCACTTTCTATAAAAGACATCTGGATACCTTTCAAAATGACGGACGAAGAAAACTTTCGGTTGTTTGTTATTTGAATGATGAAAACTGGGTGCCGGAAAATGGCGGTGAACTGGCCATTTATTTTCTCAGGGAAAATGGCGAGGAAATGTTGAATATTTATCCGTTGCCGGGAAGGATCGTGATTTTTGAAAGCCAGGAACTGGAACATGAGGTAAAACCTGTAAAAGTTCCAAGATTAAGTATTACCGGCTGGTTAAAAACCCGATAATTATTTCCTAAATTTTTTATAGACAAAAACACCAATCAGGATTAAAGCCAGGATCAGCCAGAAACCCATTCCGCTTAAAAAGCTTAAAATTTCCCAGGTATCATCGTTACCCGGCATGTTTTCCTGTGTCATTTTCGATTTCTTTTAGCCCAGCGATACCTCGCGAAGAAAAATATAAACAACAAAAAAGCTAAAGCCAATAAATACCACAGGTTTTCAGAAAAAAATTCCTGTAGCGTCCATCCCCATTCCTGGGTTTCACTTGCATCCCTGTCTTTGGGTAAATGTTCCTGCTGAAAACTCATGATTTTATATTCATATTTTTACGAAGAAAAATTAAGGCTATTATCCCAATTAACAGAGCAATTAAGAAATATTTATTCTGAAGGATCCATTCGCCTAATGAAACCGTATCTTTTTCTATTGCCTGGATTAAGAGAAAATACAACAAAGAAGTTCTATTTTTTAAATTTCGACAAAGCCTTCCGGGTAAAATCTGAAAGCACCAATTCTCCGGAAATAGCGGCCCTTTCAGCTAAAAGATCTTTCCAGTGCCCGGTATCTTTCCAAAGGATTTTTTTCATTTCATATAAAGCCTCAGGATTATATGAAGCCAGTTTTTGCAGGAAAATATCCACTTCTTTATCTAATTCTGAAACAGATTCCAGCACTTTAGCATACAAACCTTTTTCCTGAGCCCAGTAAGCGGTCTTCCATTCATCTGCGGCAAGGCTTAATTCGGCTAAGGCTGCAGCACCCATTTTTCGAGATACTGCCGGTGCAATCACAAAGGGGCCAATACCAATGCTTAATTCAGATAATTTGATAGATGCCGCTTCTGTAGCGAAGGCATAATCACAGGCTGCAACTAAACCAACGCCGCCACCCACAGTCTTTCCCTGCACACGGCCCACGATTAGTTTTTTGCATTTTCGCATGCTGTTGATCACTTCAGCAAAACCCGAAAAAAAGAGTTTTCCTTCCTGCATATTTTTTATAGCCACCAGTTCATTAAAAGAAGCCCCTGCACAAAAGGCTTTTTCGCCTTCAGATTTTAAGAGAATTACCGAAATACTTTTGTTATCAGATAATTTGTCCAATTCTTTTTTGAGTCGGTGGAGTAATTCTGAGGGAAAAGAATTGCTGGCAGGATGCCCAAATTCAACCGTGGCGATCCTATTTTCAATGTGTGTGTAAAGACTTCCGTTTTCGCGATTTGTGAGCATAAACTTCAATTTTTATCAAAGTTAATAATTATGCGCCGGCCAATGACGAACTAAAGCGTTCTTCCCAAATATTTATTTCGGAAATAGATGACCAGCGTTCCTGCTCGAATCAACATCCAGATAAAAAAGGCGATCCAGATGGCATACAATTTTAAACCGAAATGATCCCCAATCAATAGTGCAGGAGTAAAGCCCAGGAAGGTCGCTACCAACAAAACATTCCGCAGATATTTGGCTTCCCCAAGTCCTTTAAAAATTCCGTCGAACATAAAAGCGATCGCATTCACGGGTTGCATAAGAAGTACGATCCAGAAAACGGAAGAAAACAACGCCAGAACGCTGGCTTCCTTATTAAAAAGCAAACCTATCTGGTCATAAAAAATACCGCAGATAAGCATTAAAATTAGGGCAATAGTAACCGCATAAAAACTAATTTTCTTGCTGAGGTTCCAAAGGTTACGGTAATCTTTTGCGCCCAGTAATTTCCCTCCAATAGCATTTCCTGCATTCGCATAACCATCGATAAAAAAGCTAAAAAATAACCAGATGTTCATAAGGATACTCTGCGCCGCAATATAATTTTTCCCATAATCTGTCGCATAAGCATTGGCCAGATAAATGGCAAAGTTGAGGGCTGCTGTGCGAACAAATAAATTTGCGGCCATTAACAGTAAAGGCTTAAGCCGCGGATTAATATTCCAGCTCAGTTTCAAATTAAACGGAGTTTTTTTATAAAAATACCACAGCGCCATACAAAGCATCGTTGCCTGGGCCATTAAACTGGCATATGCGGCACCTTTTAAAAATAATGGCGGAATGATGCCCTCTACGCCATAAACCAGGAGATAATCCATTACAATGTTCACGATCGCTCCGGTAATACTACATTTCATAGCCCAGTAGGTATTTTGCAGTCCACGAAAAACACCAAATATGGCAAAGGTGACCAGGGTTAAAGGGTAGCCGATTGCCCTAATCTGGTAATAATCTTCAGAATATTGTAAAATTAAACCATCGGCGTTATAAGCTGAAAAAATAGCCCTGGCGAAAAAAGCGGTGAGGGCATAAATAAAAAGACTTAAGATAAGATTGAAATAAATCGCCTGCGGAACCAGGGTTTTAACGGCATGAATTCTATTTGCACCCAGATGCTGAGAAACAATCGCGGAAATGGCAGTTTTCGTCTGGGCAACAATCCAGATGATGGCGGAAAGAAAGGAACCTACAATTCCAGCCGCGGCGAGGGCTTCAATAGAATTTTCATCTACATTTCCAATAATGGCAATATCGGTTAAAGAGATTAGCGGTTCGGCGATTCCCGCGATGATCGCGGGAATCGCAATTTTATTTATACTTTTAAAACTTACTGAATTTTCCAAATATCAGTTTTGAGGCACAAAGATAGAAGTGAAATTTTTACAGCGGCAATTCATAACAATAAAATGGATGTTCGCTTTGCCTGGGGAAATAGATATTTCCTAATTTTTGATATCCACGGCTCTCGTAAAAATTTTGATTTCTTTTATTCTGGCTAAACGTATCCAGTCTCACCGAATCAAAATTCTCTTTTCGGGCTTTATTTTCAGCAAAAGACATCATATTTTGAGCAATCCCATTTCCCCAAAGATCGGGATCTACCGCCAGCCGATGTATATATAGGTTATTGCCATTTTTGGTAAGCCACTTTATGGGAATATATTCATAGTCCATCTTTGGAGTTATGACAATAATTCCCAGAATAGTGAAATTTTCTTCAGTTATCCATAACTCATTTTGAAGAATATCCTCCTGCAGACGCTCTCTGGAAGGATAGTTTTCATTCCATTGAAAAATCTTTTTGTTGATCATGTGCATGGCGCATCTTTCCGTAAGCTCTTTAATTTTATCGAGTTCTGAGAGTTTGGCGAGTCGAATCATAATAAAGATGAAAAATAAACATTTTCAAATATGCAAAAAATTATTACATTTGCTCGCAAGCCGGGGGATTAGCTCAGCTGGCTAGAGCGTTTGGCTGGCAGCCAAAAGGTCATCGGTTCGACTCCGATATTCTCCACCAAAAAACCACTGTTTTACACAGTGGTTTTTTTATCCTTTAAAACGGGTTATTCCTTTTCAGCTTTTTCGCGATACGAATTCCAAAGTTCTTCCGAAGGTTTTTGAAGAAATTCAAGTGTATTTTCTATCACGTAATCAAATTCTGGAGTGAGAATGGGTTCTTCCCAGGGATGCTGAATCCCAAAAACATGATCGGCATTTTCAACCAGGCAAAGCTTTGAGGCGGGACTCCATTCGAATAATTTCCCCGCTTCTTCAATAGAAACACTGGTATCCTGACTTCCATGCACGATCAAATGTGGAATTTTTAGGTTTTCTGCGGCGCGCTGAATATTCAGGCGATCTTCATTTTCTTTAAAATCCCGGTAGAACTGAAAATGATGCGGTAATTGCTGTTTGGTTCTGGAATTGAGAATATACTGCACCCCCTTTTCTTTCCAAATTTGTAATTTTTCTTCATCAGGAAATCGGGAAGCATAATCGCTAACTGAAGCCAGGGTTACCAGTTTACCAATCCGCGGTTCTTCCGCAGCCTTAATAATTGCGATTCCGCCACCTCTGGAATGGCCTATCAAATCTACTTTTCCTGAATCTACTTCTGAAGCGAATTCAAATGCCTCACTTAGAACTTCATCAATAACGCTTTGAAGATCGTCCAGTTCAATACTATAATTATTATCCCCAAAAGCTTCAATATCCAGAAATTCTGAAGGGTTATCAATGTTGGTACCGTTATGGCTAAAATTAAATTTCAGGAAAAAATAATCGTTTTTCGCAAACTGCGTTCCCATCATATCCCATGCGCCCCAATCTTTAAAGCCTTTATAACCGTGACAAAAAATAAGGACACGTTTAGGCTTTCCATCCTGTTTAAAAATATAATCGGTAAGAATGGGCCTGCCGTGTTTTCCTTCTATTTGCTGATTTTTTATCTTAGTAACTTCCATAATTCTTTTTTATTTCCTTTTCCATAAATGGAACATTGGGATCACAAATTTCATAGATCAGGGATTTTAACTGCTGGCCAAATTCAGATAAGGTATTTTCAGAAATTGAATGATTTTTGTCCTTTCCTTTTCCTTCAGCAAACTTCAATATTCCGGATCTCATATTTTTGAAAGAGATGATTCCCGCTTCGATTGGAAAATTAAGATCTTTATTTTCGGCAATCAAACCGGCGTACGTTAAAACCTGAAAACATTTGGCGTAATTGTCATAATCTTTTGTTATCTCATTCCAATCTGCAATGGCAAGCTGCTTATTTTCCACCTTTCCCGTCTTATAATCGATAATCGTAGAAATTCCATTACATTCTTCTACGCGATCTACCTTCCCGCGAATAAAGACTGGAAAAGCTAATTCATTTACTGAAATAGCCATACGTAAATCTTCTTCTATATGGATGATTTTAATCGCCTGGCCTGCTTTAATCCGCTTTAATTCAAATTGAAGGAAATTATGTAAATATCGTTTCGCGACTTCTAAAATGAGCAGATTTTTACCATTTTGAATGGGAGCTTTACTATAGGTTTTCTCAAATTCAGCAGAAATTTTATCATCAGAATTTTTTAGAAATTTTTCTATTAAATCTTCAGATAAAAACCGGCCACATAAGGGTTTATAAAGATCTTCCAGACAATTATGCACCACCGTTCCCAACGTATTAAAGGCAATGGTTTCTTCAACTTCTTCCTTGTCGCGAACGCCAATGATATATTGATAATAGAAATCCAGTGGATTCCTTATATATGTGGTCAACGCCGATGGTGAAAAGCCGGAAAGAGCTAAAACCTTTAATTTCTCGATAATCTCCGGTGTCTTGGCAATACTTCGAAGTTGTGGTAGATTTACTTTGGTTTTAGGACTGATGAATTTCTTTACTAAATGATGATTTGGAATATTTTCAATTTCCAGCTGGGTAATAAATCGGCTTTTTTCACCGGAATTTAGTCCGTCCGCTTCCGTGTTGTATAATAGATAAACTTTTTTGGCTCTTTGCAGGATGCGGTAAAAATGATAGGTATAGACCGCATCTTTTTCCCGAAATGTTGGAAGCTGATTATTTGTTTTTAGGTCATAAGGAATAAAAGATGCATCAGATTTTCCGGCCGGGAGCACTCCTTCATTTAAGGAGGTAATGATCACGGTTTCAAAATCCAAAACCCGGGATTCCAGCATTCCCATCAATTGTAAGCCTTCGAAAGGCTGACCCTGAAAATCCAGCGTTTGCGTGCCCACCAGTTCACGGTAAAAATTATGCAGGGATTTAATGGTTTTTATATGTTCATAGCGGCTGTTCAGGTTTTCCAGTTTATTGAACAGCATATGAAAATGGTATAAAAATTCCAGTCCGAGTTTATCATTTTCAGCTTTTAAGTGAATTTTTATTTCATGAATGATCGCCTGTAAATCTTCTAAAAGCTGGAAAACTTTTGGATTTTTTTCCGGAAAGCAATATTTGATGAGGTCTGAATTTTCAAAGGCTTCCAAAATAGTTGCCCTTTCTATATAAACCAGATTTTCGTTATGAATACGTTCAATAAAATGATCAACTGAAGTACTTAAAAGAGGATACAAAGCCGGATGCTTGATGACTGCAATAACCTCTTTAAAATAGAAGTTTTGCGCCCCGTTCAATCTAAGCTGAAAAAGTTGTTCAAATAATGAATTTATCGGGGCATTTCTCACGGGAAAACCCATGGTAATGTTTAATTCTTTGATCGTTGCCGGTAAACTGTTCAGGGTGGGCAAGAGTAATTCTTCTTCCCCCAGGATCACGGCGGTACTTTTGAATTCTTCAGGATCAAGATTGTTGAGGATTTCTCCCAGGTATTTGGCCTGCCCAATATTTTTGGGAACCCCAATGAGTTCTATATTTTTTTCTTCTGAAAAATGATTTGAAAATTCCTGAAATGGATCCTTTTTATAATATTCCCATTTTTTTAGATAATCCCTTAAAAAGAGAGAGGCGGCATGATTTTTATCCTGATAAAAATTTTCATCTATATCCCAAAAAACTTCTGCCTTTTCATCTTCTAAAAGTTGCTGGATTATTTTTTGTTCAGAGGCATTAAGGGCATTAAAGCCTATGAAGATATGCTTCGAATTTGCGCCTGCCGAATATGCTGAAATATTTTCAGCAGCCTGGCGATAGATCAATCCCTGATAGCCTAAATTTTTCTCCTGTAATTTTTTAGCCAAAGCCTCGTAATAACCGGGAAGTTTATGCCAGAAATTCAAATAATTCTTAATAAGATCGGTTTTATCTTCCGATAAAAACCAGTGTTTTTGATCCTGTATTGCAGCTAAATAATCGAAGAATGGCTGATAATCTATCAAATAACGGTCTATTTCATTAAAATCATGAATAAGACTTTGCGACCAATTAATGAAGGTATCAAAATCTTCAACTTCTTCAGGCGGAGTCAATTCCTTATAAACATTATAAAATTCGAATTGGGTAATGGTATTGTCTATAGCTTCCAAACCTGAGATCTCTTCGGTAAATTCTTCAATACTGAAAATGGTGGGAGTAAAAATATTCTGATCTGAAATTTTTGCGAGTTCTTTCAGTAAAAATGAACCTGCACGTTTGCTGGGAAGTATAAAAATTAATTCAGAAAAATTGACTGAAGGAGTATTCAGTTTTTCCAACACTTCGCTTATAAATGACTTCATTAGCCTAAAATAAAAAACGTCCCGCATTTGCGGGACGTTTCTATATAATTAATTTAAATGATCAAACTAGTTATTAGTGTTTTTCATCTCTTTGTCTTTATCTAAAGAAATTTCAACACGTCTGTTTTCCTGACGACCTTTTGAAGTACTGTTAGACGCGATTGGTTGAGATTCACCGTAACCTTCAGAAGTCAATCTGTTTGCAGGAATACCGTTGTTTACCAACCACTCTCTTACAGAAGCAGCACGTTCTTTAGATAACTTCAAGTTATACTCATCACTTCCCTGACTGTCTGTATGACCTTCAATGTGGAAAATAGTGTTAGAATATTCGTGCATGATATCATGGATGCTTTCAAGAGCTTCTTCAGATTCTGGTCTTATAGTTGCTTTATTAAGATCAAACAATACCGTTTTAGAATACTCATTAAGTTCGTTTACAACTTCAACAGTTGGCTCTGGACATCCATTATTAGCAGCTGTTCCAGCAACTTCAGGACATTCATCATCTTTATCTAATACACCGTCACCGTCTTTATCTTCGAAAGGACAACCGTTATTTTCAGCAGGACCTGCTTCATCTGGACAGTCATCTTCGCTATCTTTTACTCCGTCACCATCAGCATCTGGACAACCGTTCATCTCGGCAGTACCAGCAACTTCAGGACACTCATCATCAGGATCAGCAATACCGTCACCATCAGTATCAGGGCAACCATCGAATTCAGCTAAACCAGCTTCGTTAGGACATGCATCCTGACGATCTTCGATTCCGTCACCATCAGTATCAGGACATCCATTAAATTCTGGAAGACCCGCTACTTCTGGACATTCGTCATCTTTATCATAAATACCATCCCCGTCTGTATCAGCACCACCGAAAATAAATTTAATACCAGCGGCATGTTGGAAATGTCTGGCTCCTTCAGCATCAAATGCATGCTTATAACGAGACTCTAGAGTTAATGCTATATTATCTGAAAACCAGAAGTTAAGGCCTAATTTACCGTTTAATGTTGGTTGGCTAAAGTTTTCGAAATCCTCATCATCACCATCACCTATCCAAACGTAAGATCCACCAACACCAATTACGGGGTCAATCCATCCACCGTTTAACATAGCTCTTAAACTATAGTCAAGAGATCCATCAACTGAATAATAAGAAAGATCAGAAATACTTCTATCTCCATATTTGTCGATTTGGTTGATAGTACCCCCAAGTTCTGCAACTAATCCAGCTCCAATATATCTGGATACACTTATTTTTGAAAGTGCAGGTAGTACGTTCCAGTGATCTCCTGAATTAAAATATTCGTCAAAATATCCACCAAGAGGAGAGTCATTACCCGTAGGAAAAAAATCAACGGCATTAACTCCCACACCAATACCCCAAGGGTTATTAGCGTCCTGAGCCTTAACCGAAGTAAAGCCGAACACCAATAATGTGGCTAATACAATTTTGCTAAGATGTTTCATATTCAATAGTTTAGTTTTAAGTGTTAATTGTGAACAAAAGTATGCGCTTAATGCATATTAACAAAGTCAAATTTAATAAAGTTTTCTTAATTAGTGCGCTATATATAGGGCTTTCAAGGGCTTAATTTGGTGCTTTTCAGGCACATTTATAAGTTTAAAAAATGGCAATTTTGAACCTGTTAAATAACTCCCAACTCTTTACCCACTTTAGTAAATGCTGCAATTGCCTGGTCTAAATGTTGTTTCGTATGGGCAGCCGATAACTGCACCCGTATCCTTGCTTTTCCCTTTGGGACCACAGGGTAGAAGAAGCCTATTACATAAATTCCTTCTTTCAATAATTTATCGGCCATGTCCTGAGATAGCTTTGCGTCATGAAGCATTACCGGAACAATTGCTGCCTCTCCATCGATGATTTCAAAACCGGCATTTTTAATTCCTTCCTTAAAGTAGGCCGTATTTTCCTTTAACTTTTTGCGTAAAGAATCGTCGTTCTTTAACATGTCAAAGACCTTAATTGACGCACCCACAATTGCCGGGGCCAAACTGTTGGAAAACAGGTAAGGTCTTGATCGTTGTCTCAGGATCTCAATAATTTCTTTTTTAGCCGTGGTATAACCGCCCATGGCACCACCAAGCGCTTTTCCCAAAGTTCCTGTGATAATATCGATGCGATCCAGGACATTCTTTTCTTCCAGCGTTCCAATACCCTGTTCGCCAATAAATCCTGTAGCATGGCATTCATCGATCATCACCATCGCATCATATTTATCTGCTAAATCACAAATTTTGTCTAATGGGGCCACCAAACCATCCATGGAAAAAACGCCATCGGTAACAATAAGTTTGAACCTGGCACCTTTTTCACTGGCATCAATCAATTGCTTTTCCAAATCCTGCATATCCCCATTGGCATAGCGATATCGCGCAGCTTTACAAAGCCGTACCCCGTCAATAATCGAAGCGTGATTTAATGAATCTGATATGATAGCGTCTTCTGCAGTTAGCAATGGTTCAAAAATTCCGCCGTTGGCATCAAAAGCCGCTGCATATAATATGGTATCTTCTGTACCGTAGAAATCAGCGATTTTTTGTTCAAGTTCTTTATGAATATCCTGGGTACCGCAAATAAACCGAACGCTGGACATTCCAAAACCATGAGAATCCAGTGTGTCTTTTGCAGCCTGCACTACTTGCGGATGAGAAGAAAGTCCTAAATAATTATTTGCACAAAAATTAATGACTTCCTCTCCTGTGGAGATTTTAATGACCGCATCCTGCGGGGAAGTAATGATCCGTTCTTTTTTGTAAAGCCCGGCTTCCTTAATTTCTTCAATTTCATTTGCCAGATGTTCCCTGATCTTTCCGTACATATTTTTGGTATTTTTTTTAGTTATATAGTCAATGCAAAATTAAATTTCTTTTACATTTTTTACCATAATATTATTATTGGTATAAACGAGCAAACATTTATCTACCTTATATTCCATTTCCCGCAAAACCGAAGCGTAATTCAAAATTTGCCTTTCATGAGTATCCACAAAGCCCCCGGTTTTATAATCAATGATCGTAATCGATTTTCCGGCTAAATTAATCCTATCCGGGCGGAGCCTTTTGCCTGAAGCGGTCAATATTTCCTTTTCGTTATAATTGATCACATTTTGCTGAAAGTATTCTTTAAGCTCCGGATGCTCCAGGATTTTTTCAATATTAGATGAAATTGAATCTCTGTCCCTTTCTTTTAGAAGTCCGGAATTTACCGCCCATTCAATTGCCTTAAATCTGTCTGATGCGCTATTGATCTTCGACATTATTTCATGGGTGATCTTTCCCTTTTCGATAG
Source organism: Gramella sp. AN32 (assembly GCF_023718305.1). GTDB lineage: Bacteria > Bacteroidota > Bacteroidia > Flavobacteriales > Flavobacteriaceae > Christiangramia > Christiangramia antarctica. The sequence goes on along the minus strand of NZ_QEYO01000002.1, from coordinate 69,519 downwards.
CTTCCTGTTGCCTGCTATCCCAAAGTGATCCTGATTTCGTAACGATATGCACCGCCTCATTTTCAGTTGGGGAAGAATAGAATTCAGAAGGCTGTATGCTCAGACTTAAAGATTCCTCAGTTTTTGGTATGCTTGATATTTCACCAAATTCATAGATTCGTTGCTCATTTTCACTCTGTTTTGAAGCGACATAATCTTTCAGCAAATTTGAGATACAGGCACTGCTTTTAGGTTTTTCGTTATAACTGCTAAGCAAATAAAGCTGTTCCGCGGCACGGGTGCAGGCAACATATAAAACATTCAATGTATCCAGTTCATTTTTCTGAAGGAGATCTTCAAAAGTTTCTTTAGCCGGCAAATTCCAGTTCAACATCTTTTTAGAAGCGTTCACATAGGCCACGGGCATTTCCTGAAATCCGGTTTCGATCCATAACGAATCATTTCTGGTATCCTGAAGATCAGATTCTGCAAAGGGAAAGATCACTATAGGAAATTCCAAACCTTTGGAAGTATGAATGGTCATGATCTTGACGGCATCTTCAGCTTCAGGCACAACAATGCTTAGCTTTTCCTTTTTTTGATGCCATTTCTCTATGAACTCATTTAAACTGTTGGCACCTTTTTGCGCGGTTTCAAAAACAAAATCCAGGAAAAACTGGATATACGCATCAGATTGCTGCACAAGTTTAAAGGAGCGAATTATATATTCAACCGATTCATAAAGCGATAACTGCTTTACTTTTTCCATTTCAAACTCAACCTTAAAGAGCTTCAGCCAGGCTGAAAATTTTTCAGTATCATCATCAATATGTTTTGAAATGACGTGATGATAATCGGTCGCCGGAAAATGATTTTCAGCTAAAAATCCTAAAATTTCTAATTTTAGCGACTTGTTTTCAGGATTGAGGGAAAACTCGAGAATATGTGCAATGAATTTTACTTTTTCAGATCTGGTCAGTAACAAACTTTCTGATGACATCACCTTTATATCATGCTCGCTCAAATATTCTGCGATCGCGTAGCCTTCTTTTTTTCGGCGGGTAAGGATACAGATATCATTCCGGGAAAAACCTTTGGCATCAAGATCTTCAATGATCTTTAAAACGGTTTCCGGGTGAATTTCAAATTCTTCTTCTTTATTTTTTGCTTCCAGAAATTGCACCTGTACGAAACCATATTCCCCATTTTTAGGATTTTGGAATGCCTCTTTAAAAAGTTCTTCATATTCAGGAAAACTGAGTACCGAGGAGGCAAACTGAAAAAATTCGTTATTGAAATTAACCACCTCGCTACCGCTCCTGTAATTATCTTCCAGATTTTCCAGGCTTTTCTCAATTTGAAAAGGATTGATTTCCTTGCTTAGCCCAATTAATTGTTCCGCCCTACCGCCACGCCAACGATAAATGCTTTGTTTAGCGTCGCCCACGATGGTAAGGCTGGAATGTTCGCTCGATTCCAGTTTATTCGAGATTAGCGGAATAAGATTTTCCCACTGCATGATCGAGGTATCCTGGAATTCGTCAATAAAATAATGGTTGTAGCGTTCGCCAAGCCGCTCATAGATAAAGGGTGCGGGCTGGTCTTTAACCTGTTCGCTTATCTTCGGATTAAATTCTGAAATAAGCACCAGGTTTTTATCTTTTTTAATGGTTTCAATTTCGCGATTGATCTCACTTAACAGGGAAAGCTGAACGATATTTTTCCCAATTTCGCTAAGGAATTCCGTTTGAAAATATACTTTTTTGGTATCCTCAAAAAGTCTGGCAATTTGTGGTTGTAATCTATCCAGGGTTAATTGTGCAGATCCCGCGGTCTTTTTAGGATACAGTGGCTTTTCATGAATTTCCACAGCCCATTTTGCTGAAAACGACTCAACCGGACTTCCATTTAGTAACTTCTGAAAATAGCCTGGAACATAAGCCCTGCTCCCGCCGTTGAAATCAGTTATTTCAATATTATTTTCTTCGAGAAGGTTAAAAAAATATTCCGCAGAATCCTTCAAACTGTTTTGAGCAAATTTAATTTCCTGACGAAGTTTTTTTCTGAATTGAGCAAAATCAGCAAGCGTTTTATCTTTTAATAAAGCCAGGGCTTTTTGGTTATTTTCATTGACGAGTAGTTTAGAAATTGCAAAAAGATCCCGGCTAATATCCCAGCTTTTATCATCATCGGTCTTTGATAAAGTATACTCTACAAGAATTTTAGTCAGTTCTTTATCTTTTCCAGCTTTATTGATCAAACTATCTACCGCTTCAGAAAGTATATCATCAATATTAAGTTCAACTTCAAAATTCATGGGAATGCCCAGGTCACGCGCAAAGGTTCGTAACACACGATGGGTGAAACCATCGATGGTAGAAATTTCAAATGCCGCGTAATTATGGACGATACTTTTTAAAATCTCAGAAGATTTTTGGCAAATTTCTTCGGAAGAAATTCCGGTTTCCTTTTTAAGATCATCAAGAAGGGAGCTTTCAAACTGAGCATCAGCCTTAGCGAATTCAGAAAGATTTTTAATAATCCTGCTTTTCATTTCGGCAACTGCCTTATTGGTAAAAGTGATCGCAAGGATATTTTTATAATAATCCTTTTTATCTGAGTTTAGCAACAGCTTGAGATACTCCTTAACCAGCGTATAGGTTTTCCCTGATCCGGCTGATGCATTATAGATGTTGAATTTATTTTTCAAGTAAGTGGTTTTGTGAAGTTGCGAAAATGATAATTCTCTTTAAAGTTATAATATTTATAGGGTTTCTGAAGGAAACGCTTTTAAGTATTTTATAACACTAAATAATTTCCAGTGCGTACATGAATAGCTAAATTTGAGAGAATTAAAGAAGTAATAACAAAAAAATCAGATAATTATGGCTTTTGAAGTACCAAAATTAAAATATGCATTTGATGCATTAGAACCACATATCGACGCAAAAACTATGGAAATTCATCATGATAAACATCATGCCGGATACACCAAAAAATTAAATGATGCCATTGAAGGTACCGATATGGAAGGAAAGAATATTGAAAATATTTTGAAAAACCTTGATAAGTCTAATAAAGCTGTTAGAAATAACGGTGGAGGTTTTTATAATCATAGCCTTTTTTGGGAAGTGATGTCTCCTGAGGGAGGTGGAAAGCCTGAAGGTGAACTTGCTGAAGCCATAGACAGCGCTTTTGGATCTTTCGAAGCCTTTAAAGATGAATTCTCGAAGGCAGCCGCGGGACAGTTTGGTTCCGGATGGGCATGGTTATGTGTACATAGCGGCGGTAAAGTTGAAGTGTGTTCGACTCCAAACCAGGACAACCCGGTAATGCCGGATACCGGTTGTGGAGGCCAGCCAATTTTAGGATTGGATGTTTGGGAACATGCATATTATTTAAAATATCAAAACAAACGTCCCGAGTATATCGATGCATTTTTTAATGTTATTGATTGGAAGGAAGTTTCCAGTAGATATGCTAAAGAAAAATAGTTTTCTAATTTATATAGAATAAAGAAAGGCCGCAATTTGCGGCCTTTCTTTATTCTACTTTTATCAGTTTAAAATCCTTCCCATAAAAAAAGGCGGAATAAATTCCACCTTTTTTTGCCCCAAATCTACCATGAACTTAACCTACTTATGCTATGGTATAGTAAATATAAGTCGTTGATTCCTATAAATTTATATTTTTAGACGTACTACCTAAAAATTAGTTGAACTACCTATTTATAATGAAGGCTTATAAAAATGTAATAAGTAATAAGGATTGACTAAAAATAAAAAAAGGCGGAATAGAATTCCACCTTTTTTTGCCCCAAATCTACCATGAACTTAACCTACTTATGTTATGGCAAGTATAAATGTAGATAGTTTTATAATAGGCACAAAGAAAATTAGATGAACTACGTATATATTAGGCCAAAGGCTAAAAATTAGTATGCTCTATCCTTTTTACCCTCGAAAAAATTCATAAAAGCACGATTTACGACCCTGTTACCTCCCACAGTTGGGTAATCGCCGGTAAAATACCAGTCCCCAAGATTTTTCGGACACGCAATATGAAGATTTTCAACGGTTTGATAGATCACCTTTACTTCAGCATCAACGTGTTCATCACTTAGTAACTCCGCGATTTTGTCTGAAATTTGCTCATTGCTAAACGCTTCGTAAATTTCCTTCACAAAATTCTGAACTTCTTTATCCTGGAGTTCCACCTGATCCTTACATTTATTATAGACCTTTTCAACAAGCTCATAATTATCATGTTCTCGAAGTAAGGCAAGAGCAGCCCTAAAAGCAACAAGATCTTCAAGCCTGGCCATATCAATCCCATAGCAATCTGGATATCTAATTTGTGGAGCGGAAGAAACCACCACGATCTTTTTTGGATGTAGCCTGTCCAGCATTTTGATAATACTCTTTTTTAAGGTGGTCCCCCTTACGATACTATCGTCTATAATTACCAGATTATCATCTGGTTGAACCACCCCATAGGTAATATCATAAACGTGTGCAACCAAATCATCCCTGCTACTATCTTCAGTAATAAATGTTCGAAGCTTAACATCTTTGATCGCTATTTTCTCTGTGCGCAAACGATAAGCAAGAATTTCGCTAAGTCGTTCTTTAGTAAGTGATTCTTTTTCAGCAAGTATCGCCTCATTTTTCTGACGGATCAATTCATCCTGGGCAGCCTCTACCATTCCGTAAAAGGAAGTTTCCGCAGTGTTTGGTATAAATGAAAATACCGTTTTTTGAGTATCGTGATCGATCGATTTTAAAACTTCGGGCATCAAGAGTCTACCCAGCATTTTTCTTTCCTGATAGATTTCAGCATCACTACCCCTTGAAAAATAGATCCTTTCGAATGAGCAGGCTTTTCTTTCTAAAGGCTCGATAATCTCATCTATAGATGTCTTTCCATTTTTCTTGGTAATAATAGCATGCCCGGGAGGTAATTCGTGTACATCCTCAAACTGAACATTAAATACGGTTTGAATTACCGGTCTTTCTGAAGCAACCACCACCACTTCGTCATCTTTATAATAATATGCGGGCCTTATTCCCGAAGGATCACGTAACACAAATGAATCACCATGCCCAATCATTCCGGCCATGGCATAGCCGCCATCCCAATCTTTTGAGGATTTTCTAAGTATTTTGGCAACATTAAGTTTTTCGGCAATTTGAGGGGAAGCCTCCACCTTAGAATATCCCTGGTGCTTCAGTTTTTTATAAAGTTTGCGCACTTCATCATCTAAGAAGTGCCCAATCTTTTCCATTACCGTGACTGTATCTGCTCGTTCTTTTGGATGCTGGCCTAGATCTACCAGATTTTTGAACAACTTGTCTACATTGGTCATGTTGAAATTACCGGCAACAATCAGGTTTCTGTGCATCCAGTTATTCTGGCGAAGAAATGGGTGTACACTTTCTATACTATTCTTTCCAAAAGTGCCATAGCGTACGTGACCTAGAAAAACCTCACCTAAATAGGGTATATATTTTTTCTGTAATTCAGTATCATCTGCATATTCAGGGTGCTCAAGGATCTCTTCGTTTATCCTTTCATTAATTTGGGCGAAAATATCCTGAATAGGTTGTGCCTGGTTGGAACGAATCCGGCTAATATATCTTTCCCCGGCTTCAGTATTCAATTTTATACTGGCAAAACCTGCACCATCCTGACCGCGATTGTGCTGTTTTTCCATCATTAAATACATTTTATTCACCCCATAATAGGCTGAACCGTATTTTTCTTTATAATAATTCAGAGGTTTTAGGAGCCTCACTAAGGCAATCCCACATTCGTGTTTTAAAGCGTCACTCATAATTTTTCCTCTAAAGGATTTTAGGGTTTTGTCAAAAAAAAAGCCCTGAAATTACAGGGCATGGGTTTAAATATGGTTTGTTTCAAATTTTGTTAACTTCTGAAATTCATCCAACCGCTTCTTTATTTCTTCCGAAGTTAAATTCTGCATCCTTTCGGTTCCAAACTTTTCAACGCAAAACGAGGCGAGATTCGAACCATAAATAATAGCATTCTTCATGTTTTCAAAAGAAATATCATCAGTTTTTGCCAGATAACCTATAAAGCCACCTGCAAAGGTATCTCCTGCACCGGTTGGATCAAAAACTTCTTCTAATGGTAAAGCCGGAGCAAAAAAGATCTCATTTTTATGGAATAATAATGCACCGTGTTCCCCTTTTTTGATTACTACATAAGCCGGTCCCATTTTGGAAATTTCCCTTGCCGCTTTTACGAGGGAATATTCCCCGGAAAGTTGCCTTGCTTCTTCGTCATTAATGGCGATCACATCAACTTTTGAGATAACTCTTTTAAGATCGTTCAATGTATGGTCCATCCAAAAGTTCATCGTATCGAGAACCACCAGCTTAGGATTTTTAACTTGCTCCAGTACACTTAACTGTACTAAAGGATGAAGGTTCCCCAGCATCACATATTCTGAATCTTTAAATTCTTCAGGTACAACGGGATCGAAATCGGCCAGTACATTTAGCTGAGTATCTAAGGTATCCCGTGTGTTTAGATCATTATGATATTTCCCGCTCCAGAAAAAAGTTTTTCCGCCTTTTACAATTTCGATCCCCTCAATATTAATATTATTGTTCTGCATTAGATCAAGATATTCCTGCGGAAAATCATCACCTACAACAGAAACAACTGCACTGTCTATATGAAAGTTTGAAGCGGAAAGGCCGATGTAAGTACCCGCACCGCCAAGGATTTTATCTGTTTTTCCAAATGGAGTTTCGATAGCATCAAAAGCAACGGTTCCTACGATCAATAATTTACTCATAACAATTTTTAAAATTACGCTGCAAATATACAGTTTGTTTTCCAAGCGCTAAACCTGTAAATCTATATTGTTTTAAGGTTTATAACCTTTATCTGGAGGTAAGTTTTTAAGTTTTGAAGCTGCAACGGCAAGCGCGTCACATCTTTCATTTTGTGCATGATCATTATGCCCTTTGATCCATTTGAACTGGACCTTATGTTTTCGGTAAATCTTTAGAAACTCTATCCATAGATCGGCATTTTTACGATTTACGAAAGATTTTTTCTCCCAACCAAAAACCCAGCCTTTGGTTACAGCATCTACTACATATTTAGAATCTGTAAAAACCAGGACTTCCGTAAAAGGATTTTTTAATTTTTTTAGCGCCTTAATAACCGCAAGTAATTCCATACGATTATTGGTGGTTAATTTAAATCCTTCTGAAAATTCTTTTTTATATGGTTTACCAACCCATTCCATAACAATTCCGTATCCACCGGGCCCGGGATTTCCTCTTGCGGCCCCATCGGTATAAATATGCACTTGCGCTTGTGACACTATAATTTTTCTTCTATGATTTGTTGAATAACCTTTGGAAAATGTTCGTATTCCTGTTCGTGAATTTTATGAGCAAGACTTTCCGCAGTATCATTTTTATCTATTTGAACTACCGACTGAAAAATGATTTTTCCTTCATCATAATTTTCATTTACATAATGAATAGTGATCCCGCTTTCTTTTTCTCCATTTTCGATAACTGCTTCATGAACTTTACTGCCATACATTCCTTTTCCACCATAAGAAGGTAGCAATGCCGGATGTATATTAATGATCTTTCCTGAAAATTGCTGAAGTATCCCAGGGGGCAACAGCCAGAGAAAACCGGCAAGAATGATAAGATCGGGTTGCATGTCCTTTAATAAGTTAAGGACATCATGCGAATTATAAAATGCTTCCTTATCAAATAAAAGTGGTTTCACTCCCAGGTCATGTGCCCGCTTTAAAGCTCCGGCGGTTCTTTTGTTGGAAAGTAATGCGACCACCTCTGCTTTATTTGAATGCTGAAAATATTTGATAATATTTTCAGCATTGGTGCCCGAGCCCGAGGCAAATATCACTAATTTCTTTTTTGGCTGTAAAGTTGGGATGTTCAAAATAAAGCTCTTAACATTTATTAGGAAGTAAAATTAAAGTCTTTAAATGATTTTTATGTAAATTACATCCACATTTTTGTAGTAAAAATCGGTTTTAAAATAAAGTTTTTTATTTTTGCCACCTAATCAAAATTAAAATAATAAATTATGTCAGACATTGCATCAAGAGTAAAAGCTATCATCGTGGACAAACTAGGTGTTGACGAGAACGAAGTTGTAAATGAAGCCAGCTTCACTAACGACTTGGGTGCGGATTCACTAGACACTGTAGAATTGATCATGGAATTTGAAAAGGAATTTGATATCCAGATCCCAGATGATCAGGCGGAGAATATCGCTACAGTAGGTCAGGCAGTTTCGTATATAGAAGACGCTAAGAAATAAAAAAATCAACACACCATATGGAGTTAAAGCGAGTTGTAGTTACGGGCCTTGGAGCCTTAACCCCAATTGGTAATAATCTTGAGGAATATTGGCAGGGACTAATTTCGGGAAAAAGTGGTAGCGCTCCTATCACTTATTTTAATACTGAAAAGTTCAAGACTAAATTTGCCTGTGAACTCAAAAATTTTGATCCCCTCGATCATTTCGATCGAAAGGAAGCCAGGAAACTTGATAGGTTCGCTCAGTATGCCATGGTATCTGCAGACGAAGCTATTGAGGATTCAGGGATCGATCTCGAAACTGTAGATAAATACCGTGTTGGTGTTATCTGGGGGGCGGGGATCGGTGGTCTGGAAACATTCCAGAATGAGGTGATCAATTTTGCAGAAGGAGATGGTTCTCCCAGATTCAACCCATTTTTTATTCCCAAAATGATAGCAGATATTGCCCCGGGCAATATCTCCATCAAGCACGGGTTTATGGGGGCAAATTATACCACAGTTTCAGCCTGTGCTTCATCTGCGAATGCGATGATCGATGCCTTGAATAATATTCGACTGGGCCTCTGTGATGTAATTGTTTCAGGAGGTTCTGAAGCTGCAGTGACCATTGCAGGAATGGGCGGCTTTAATGCCATGCATGCACTATCAACCAGAAATGAAAGTCCGGAAACAGCATCAAGGCCATTTGATGCAACTCGGGATGGTTTTGTGCTTGGAGAAGGAAGCGGTGCCCTAATACTTGAAGAATTGGAGCATGCGAAAGCTCGTGGTGCCAAAATCTACGCTGAAATTATTGGTGGCGGACTATCTTCAGATGCTTATCACATGACTGCTCCACATCCTGAAGGGGATGGTGTAGTTGCAGTGATGAAGAATTGCTTAAAAAATGCTGAATTAAAGCCGGAAGACGTGGATGCCATAAATACTCACGGAACCTCAACTCCTTTAGGAGATGTAGCGGAATTAAAAGCAATTTCAAAAGTATTTGGTGATCATGCCAAGAATATCAATATCAATTCAACAAAATCAATGACCGGTCATCTATTAGGTGCTGCCGGTGCGATTGAAGCTATTGCTGCGATTTTATCTATAAAATATGGGATAGTTCCCCCCACCATTAATCACGAACATCAGGATGAAAATATCGACCCTGAACTTAATCTTACTTTAAATAAAGCACAGAAAAGAGAGGTGAACGTGGTGATGAGCAATACGTTTGGTTTTGGTGGTCATAATGCCTGCGTAATCTTCAAAAAATTTACTGAATAGCTAATGAGTGTTATTCGAAACATACTAAATTCTCGTTCTAATCAGGACGGGAATTTTTTTAATGTGCTAAGTCCAATTCTGGGTTTTAAACCAAAAAACATTCAACATTATAAAAAAGCTTTTACCCATCGATCTTTAAATAAAAAGGATAAAGAGGGTCATGCCATAAATTTTGAAAGGTTGGAATTTTTGGGTGATGCCATGCTAAGCGCGGTAGTTGCAGCCCATCTTTTTAAAGCCGTTCCAGGTGGAAATGAAGGTTATCTCACCAAAATGCGTTCAAAAGTTGTTAGCCGGAAGCATTTAAATGAACTGGGAAAAGATCTTAACTTGATAGATCATATAGAAACCAATATTTCGAAGGAACAATTTGGGGTAAATATTCATGGGAATCTTTTTGAAGCTTTGATTGGCGCAATTTATCTTGATAAAGGATATAAATATTGCCGCAAATTTATTTATGAAAGGGTGATAGATCCGTATGTGGATATCGAGCAACTGGAAGGAAAAGTAATAAGTTATAAGAGTTTGCTTATTGAATGGTGTCAAAAGGAAAAAAAGGAATTTGATTATGAAATATATGAAGATACCGGCAATGATGAACTCAAGCATTTCGCGGTTAAGTTGAGGATCAATAATAGGGTGGTAGCCAAAGCGAGGGCTACTTCAAAAAAGAAAGCAGAGGAAAAAGCTTCCAAAAGGGCTTATTATGTACTTCAAAATAAAATTCAATAAAAATGAATTTTTAACGTAAACTATAACGTTTTCGTAGATAATTAATAAATTTACACCCTCAATATCGCCATTTTCCTAATCAAATAGTATCTTTATCGTTAAAGTCAAGGGTTTATGCAATCGCATAAGATGTTGCTGGAAGTTGAGGACGAAGAATTTTATTTAATAGGGATTTACTCTTCTATGGAGAGTTTTAAAATGGCTTATCTCTTAAATAAATTTCTGAATGTAAAACTGACAAGGGAAGAACATGATATAGATTTTAATCATGCTAACTATGAAGCGATATATGCTCTATATTCATATAAAGAACCAAACGCTTACTTTAGTCTTCATCTAGTCGCAAATAAATTCAAGGGAGAACCTAAAAAAATTCTTAGTTCAGGGTCATTATTTTCTGAGGAAGAAATAAGACCTCAGCAAGTTTATTTAATTCCTGAACGCAAGAAAGTTGACTATTTTTTAAAAATAAGTGAAGAATTACCTAGAAAGGAGTTCGTAAAAATACTAACAAAAATTGGACAGATTCCACAAGTACAGGCTTCTTATGCCTTCGATGCTAACGAATTAAAATCCAAACAAAACTTAATTTTCGAATAAATGCCAACCAACAAAAAGACAAAAATAGTTGCCACGCTGGGCCCTGCTACCAGTAGTAAAGAAACCCTTAGAAGAATGCTTCAGGAGGGTGTTAACGTCTTTAGGGTCAATTTTTCCCATGCTAATTACGATGATGTAAAAGAACGCGTGAAGATGATACGTGAACTTAATGAAGAAGAAGGCTTTAACGCTGCTATACTTGGAGATTTACAAGGTCCTAAGCTAAGGGTTGGGGTGATGAAAGAAGAAGTTGTGGTACACGAAGGTGATGAGATCATTTTTGTAACGGGAGAAGCTTTCAAAGGGACTTCCAAAAGAGTGTATATGAATTACGATACTTTCCCTCAGGACGTAAAGGCGGGGGAAAGAATTCTACTCGATGATGGGAAACTAATGTTTGAGGTGGTAAGCACCAATAAAACGAATGAGGTTAAAACAAAAGTAATTCAGGGTGGTCCTTTAAAATCCAAAAAAGGTGTAAACCTCCCCAATACAAAAATATCGCTCCCGGCTTTAACTGAAAAGGATATAAAGGATGCGATTTTTGCCTGTGAAATTGAAGTAGACTGGATGGCACTTTCTTTTGTTAGACATGCGGAAGACCTTATTGAACTTCAAAACCTTATTAAACAACATTCTAAATATAAAATACCGATAATTGCCAAAATTGAGAAACCTGAAGGGGTTGCCAATATTGATAAAATTGTAGCTTATTGCGACGGACTCATGGTTGCCCGTGGAGATCTTGGGGTGGAGATTCCGGCTCAGGAAGTACCGCTTATTCAGAAGAAACTTGTGCTTACAGCCAAAAAGGCGAGAATTCCGGTAATTATTGCCACACAAATGATGGAAACCATGATCACCAGCCTAACTCCCACCAGAGCTGAGGTGAATGACGTAGCAAATTCAGTGATGGATGGCGCAGATGCGGTGATGTTAAGTGGTGAAACTTCTGTAGGACAGTATCCGGTTCAGGTTATTCAGAAAATGACCCAGATCCTGCAAACGGTTGAAAATTCCCCACTTATTAAAGTTCCGCATGAACCGCCACACGTGCGTACAAAAAGGTATATCACCAAAGCGGTTTGTTTTCATGCAGCCCATATGGCCAATGAAATTAAAGCTAAAGCAATTTGCACTCTTACTAATAGTGGCTATACCGCTTTTCAAATTTCTGCCTGGAGACCGGAAGCCCATATTCTCGTTTTCACTTCAAACCACAGAATTTTGAATCAGTTAAGCCTGCTTTGGGGTGTAAAGGCATTTTTCTATGATAAATTTGTGAGTACCGATGAAACTATCGAAGATATCAATGAAATGGCTAAGAAATACAAGTTTGTAGAAACAGGTGATTTTGCCATTAACCTGGCCGCTATGCCTATTACCGCAAAAGGAATGGTAAATACACTAAGAGTTTCTGAAATAGAATAAAGAAGTTTATTATCAAAGTTTCATAAAAGCCGCAAATTTATTTTTGCGGCTTTTTATTTTCATAATATTTTTTCCATCTAAAGGAAAGTGGGACTATAAAGATGGAAACCAAAACTCCTGTAATTAAAAGTTCGACTAGGTCTGCGATACTTATTTCTACGAAACTAGTGGTATAAAAATCGGTAATAATTTCCAGTAATATCCCGATCGTGAAGAAAAGTATACACCCTTTTAAAATCTCCTCGTAAAAATTCATGCAGAAAATTAAGGTTTTAAGAAGAGAATTCAAATTAGAACTTGAATTTCAGTTGCACTGAAATTTCCTTTTTCTCCTCTTTATCTTCGTTTTTATCAGTATTTAGGTTTGAAAGCGTAATCCCTAATAGCCTAACCGAATTCTTCATCTTTTCCTGATAAAGCAGATCTTTGGCAATTTCAAGGATCAATTCCTTGCTGGCAATAAAATAACCAATGGTTTTACTCCGGGTTTGCAGGGTGAAATCGCTGTATTTTATTTTTAGGGTTACGGTTTTTCCGGCCACGTCGCTTTTTTTTAATCTGCGCTCTATTTCTTCCGCAATATTTTCCAGACGCTCCAGCATAAAAATTTCCGAAGAAATATTTTCATTGAAAGTCCTTTCGGCACCCAGTGATTTTCTGATTCGGTGTGGTTTTACCTCGCTATGATGGATCCCGCGTACCACATGATAAAAATAACCCCCGCTTTTACCAAAATTTTTGGTGAGATATTCTTCAGATTTCTCTTTTAGATCTTTACCTGAAAAAATTCCCAAACGGTACATTTTTTCGGCGGTTACTTTTCCCACGCCATAAAATTTTCGAATATCCAGATCTTCCAGAAATTCGATTACCTCTTCCGGTGGCACCGTTTTTTGTCCGTTAGGTTTATTGATATCACTGGCAACCTTGGCGATAAATTTATTGATCGAAATTCCTGCGGAAGCGTTCAAACCGGTTTTTTCTTTGATTTTATTCCGAATTTCTTTGGCGATTAAGGTCGCACTGGGGTTTCCTTTCTTGTTTTCAGTAACATCCAGATAAGCTTCGTCCAGGGAAAGTGGCTCCACCAGATCTGTATATTGGTGAAAGATTTCCCGGATTTGCCCGGAAACTTCCTGGTAACGTTTAAAATTCGATTTTACAAAAATAAGATCAGGACAATTTCTCTTGGCCATCACACTACTCATGGCGCTGCGCACCCCAAATTTACGCGCCTCATAACTTGCCGCGCTTACCACACCTCGTTGTGAACTGCCACCAACGGCAACAGGTTTTCCCCTCAATTCTGGATTATCGAGTTGTTCTACGGAAGCATAAAATGCATCCATATCGATATGTATGATCTTTCGGAGATTTTCCACCTGGTAAATTTAAGTAAACTTGGAATTGGGCTGGCCTAAGCAATTTAGAAAAGATTCTGGACAATGAGTATTCCTCTTTTTGAAACTTAAAACTTATCTTTGATAGGAAGATTAGAAACTAAAATGAGTCAGAAAACAGCGATCGTTCTTGGAGCAACCGGATTAACCGGAGGAATTTTGCTGGACAAACTTCTGGAAGATGATCGCTACCAAAAAGTAAAGCTTTTTAATCGCCATAAAGTTGAAAAAAGCCATCCAAAAATTGAAGAATATTTGATTGATCTTTTCGAAATGGAAAGCCTTTCAGAATTATTTAAAGCCGATGAGGTTTATTGCTGTATTGGGAGTACTCAAAAGAAAACGCCGGATAAGGAAATTTACAGAAAGGTCGATTTTGGGATTCCGGCGACTGCCGCTAAGCTTTGTAAGTTAAATGGGATCCATACTTTTTTAGTTATTTCGGCATTGGGAGCAGATCAAAAAAGTACTTTTTTTTATAATCGCGTGAAAGGGGAAATGGAAGGTGCGGTGATGGAGCAACAAATTAAAAATACTTATATCCTTCAACCTTCATTAATTGGTGGAAAAAGACAGGAAAAACGGCCATTTGAAAGTGCATGGAAAAAAGTGATGGGTGTTTTTGATAATCTCCTTTTCGGAAAATTAAAGAAATATAAGAGTATTCATCCCGCTGCTATAGCTTCAGCAATGCTTTGGCTGGCCAATAATGATTATAAAAGCGGAACTATTGAAAGCGATACCATCAAAGAGTTAGGAAATCATCCATGATAGAGATTGAAAGAAAATTTCTGGTAGAAAACGAAGATTATAAAAAACTGGCCGTAAAAAAAACCTATTTTGTCCAGGCTTACCTCAATACGCATCCGGAAAGGACGACCAGGATTCGTATTGCCGGCGATAAAGCATTTATTACTATAAAAGGAAAATCCAGTGCCAGTGGCTTATCCAGGTTTGAATGGGAAAAGGAAATTCCCGTAGAAGATGCCAAAGAACTGTTGGAACTTTGTGAACCAGGTGCAATTGAAAAATATCGTTATATCATACCATTAGAAGAACTGTTTTATGAAGTAGATGAATTTTTAGGAAATTTGAAAGGACTTACTATTGCTGAAATTGAACTAAAGAAAGAGGATGATTCTTTTAAAAAGTTTGATTGGTTAGGGAAAGAAGTTACCGGCGATCCTGACTACTATAATTCTAATTTAATAAAGCGGTCCATAAAAATATAAAATCATGAAAAAACTTCTAATACTTATAATTTTTGTGGGTTTGATGACTTCTTGCCTAGAAGTCCCCCCGCCAAGAAAATATCCAAAAAAAGAAAATGAATTAGTAACCGCCGCAAAAGAAGTTGAACGGAAAGATTCACTTAAAAAACTGAAAGAACCGAAAATTGATATTGCTGCTGTTGAGAAAAAACTGAAAGACGAAGGTTATAATACTTTTAGTTATAAGGAAGGTGATACAACCTATTTAATGCAGGAATATTATATGGTTTTTCTGAAGGAAGGTCCTAATAGAAGACAGGATTCATTGGAAGCGGCAAGTATTCAGGAGAAACATATGGCTCATTTACAGAAACTTTATGAAGATGGCTACACCAGTTTAACCGGGCCTATGGGAGATAATGGGGAGATTAAAGGGATCGTTGTTTTCAACACTTCTACTCAAAAAGAAGCAGATAGCCTGGCAAATATGGATCCCGCCGTGAAAGCAGGAAGATTGGTGGTAGAGGTACATCCCTGGTGGGCAGCAAAAGGAGGTAAACTAAATTAATTTATACACATGTCTGGATTACCGCATTTAAAGTATTGGGGGAATGAAAAAGAAAAACGATTTTAAAGTTCCCGCATTAAAAGACCTTTAGTTAATGTAAAGCGGAGATTTTCTTTTTAATCTCCTCTTTTGATAAAACCCCGGATTGTCTCCACTTTTGTTCTCCTTTTTTAAAAAGGATCATGGTTGGTACGCCCCGAACCTGATATTTGGAAGCTAATTCCTGATTTTTGTCCACATCGATCTTTACAATTTTCACTTTTTCTCCCAGTTCCTCCTTGACTTCTTTTAAAATTGGGGCGAGCATTTTACAGGGCCCACACCAGTCGGCATAAAAATCAATTAGAACAGGTATTTCACTATCTAGGATCTTACTGAAATTACTTTTCATGATATTTTTATTTACTTCTGAATAAAATTAGAAAATTAGCAGGCATTTTTTCCGAAGAAAACTTTAAAAAAATCAGCCCTGAAAGTTTATTTTTTCAGGGCCGATCCTAACCAACAACTAACTAAAAACTAAGAATAGCTATTTCCAGCCACCGCCTAGGGCTTCGTAAAGATCCACGATAGACTTTAACTGGTTATAGCGGGCATTCGTAAGGTCTAACCTTGAATTCAGTGCATTCTGTTGCGCGGTAAGTACCTCAAGGTAATTTGCCAGACCATTATTTAAAAGTTCTTCGGAATAATTTGTAGCCAGGCTGTATGCTTCAAATTCTTTTTGTTTTACCTCTATTTTTTCTGAAGCTGCCTCGTAAGAATACAAAGCATCTGAAACTTCTTTGGAAGCTGTAATAATTGCTCTTCTAAAATTCAATCTTGCCTGTTCCTGCTGCGCCCCGGAAACTTCAAATTCGGTTCTAATCCTTCTTCCATTTAAAATAGGTTGCGCAATTCCGCCAATTAAGGTGGCAAATAACGAATTGGTATCAAATAATGTGGAAGCATCCAATGCCTGTAATCCACCGGTTGCGGAAAGTGTGAGTGAAGGATAAAAGTTACTTCTGGCCACATTGGTGAGCTCAAAGGCATTCACCACATCATATTCAGCAGCGATCACATCTGGCCGATTTCTTAATAATTGCATAGGAACACCAATATTTAGTTCTGTGGTAATTTCCTGAGCCTCAAGATCTGTGCGTTGGATTTGCATAGGTGCTTCACCTAACAAAATAGATAGCGAATTTTCGAGGATACGACGCTGGTTTTTGAGATCTATTAAAATTCCCTGAGCGTTATAAAGCTGGGCTTCGGTTTGTTTCACAGCAACTTCGGTAACATTTCCCGCCTCTTTTAAGGCTGCCGTAGTTTCCAGGCTATTCGCACGGGTTTCAATGCTTTCTTGAGTAATTCTAACCTGTTCATCCAGCGCCAATAATTGATAGTAAGTCGAAGCAATATCAGCGATAAGTCTGGTTTTTACTGCCTGGTGTGCGGCAAGACTTTGTAAATAACCGGCATCAAAAGCCCGTTTCTGACTTCTAATTTTTCCCCAGATATCAGCCTCCCAGGATAGGTTCGTAGACACTTCATAAAGATCTATATAATTACCAATAGCCGAACTATTTCCTGAATTTCCAAGTTGTAATCCCAACTGGCCATTTTTTGAAAAATAGCTTCGGGTAAACCTTCCATTGCCGGAAATTGTAGGTAAATAACCTGCTTTTCCCTGTTTTACATAAGCTTCGGCAGCAATAACCTGCTGAATAGCCACTCGGATATCAATATTATTTTCAAGTCCTTCCGTAATATATTCCTGGAGAACATGATCTGTAAAAAGTTCTTTCCAGGAAACATTTGCCATGTTGAGCGTGTCTGTAGAAATATGATCGGTTCGATAAGAATCCTTTTTTACAACTACCGGCTGTTCATAATCTTTCGCCACAAAACAGGCCTGAAGACTCATTAAAGCCAATCCTGCAACAACAAATTTTATATTTAGTATTCGTTTCATTGTAATCAGTTTCTTTAATTATTCTTCAATTGCTTGCGGTTTCCTGCTAACTTTTTCCTGTAACCATTGGAAAAGGATAAATAAAATAGGGATCACAAAAACTCCAATGATAGTCCCTATCAAAAGGCCTCCCGCTGCACCGGTACCTATAGACCGGTTTCCTGCAGCACCAACTCCGCTTGCCAGTACCAACGGCATCAATCCAAGAATAAAGGCGAATGAGGTCATTAGAATAGGACGCAAACGGGCTTTCGCTCCATGTATCGCAGCATCTACAATAGATTCTCCCTGGTGTCGCCGCTGTAAGGCAAATTCTACGATCAAAATGGCATTTTTCGCCAATAAGCCTAATAACATGATCAGGGCTATTTGGAAATAAATATTGTTCTGAAGCCCGGCAAATTTGGTGGTTATGTAGGCACCAAAAACTCCCAGTGGTAAGGAAATCAATACGGCCAGCGGTAATAAATAACTCTCATATTGGGCAGCCAGTAAAAAGTATACAAATAGAATAGACAATAAGAATATAGTAGTTGTCTGGTCCCCTGCGTTCACTTCTTCCCGGGTAAGTCCGGAATACGCAATATCGTATTGCTCGGGCAGCGTTGCGGAAACTTCTTCAACTGCTCCAATCACGTCACCCGTACTAAATCCGGGATTGACCGCACCGGTTAATTTAGCTGAATTGAACAGGTTGAATCTTGTAACCGACTGTGGCCCGTAAACCCTTTTCAGCGATACAAACTGGGTTATTGGGGTCATTTCATCACTGCTGGTCCTTACATATAATTTATTAAGGTCACTTTCAACTGCCCTATCCTGCGGTAATGCCTGAATATATACGCGGTATTGTTTACCAAACCTGGTAAAATCTGCCGCATAGACCCCTCCAATATAACCCTGGAGTGTCGAAAAAATTTGACTTACGGTTACACCTTTCTCTTTCGCTAGCGGAATATTCAGATCTATTTCATATTGCGGATAATTGGTATTAAAAGAGGATTGTGCATATTGAATTTCAGGTCTTTGGGTTAGTTTCTGAATAAATTCCTGATTGGCATCATTCAATTCAGAAAAACTTCCGCCGGAACGATCCAAAAGGTTCACTTCAAATCCACCGGAGTTCCCAAATCCAGGGATACTGGGAGGTGAAAAGAAGATAATATTAGCTTCAGGAATTGTGGCTGCAATTCCGAAGAGTTTCCTGGTAATTTCTTCAACCGACTGGTCGTCTTCCCGATCATCCCAGTTATTAAGCTTTATAAATCCAAGGCCATAATTACTCCCTGCGCCACTAATCAAACTTCGCCCATCGATAACCGACATTCCTTCAACTCCGGGTATTTGAATTACTTTTTTGTACAGCTGCATTTGTACTTCATGGGTGCGATCTACTGATGAACCCGCAGGTAATTCGGTATTTACGAAAATGATCCCACGATCCTCATCAGGCACAAACCCGGTTGGAACCGATGTGGATGCCCACCAAATTCCCCCTAAAGCAAGGATCAAAATAGCCCCTGTCATCCACTTATTTTTATATAAATAACCAACTGAACGGCCATATCGATTTACGGTAGCCGTGAAGCCGCGGTTGAATGCATTAAAAAATCTTTGGAGAAAATTCCCTTTTTGCTGAGATTTCTCATCATGACTTTTCAGGAATAGTGCACAAAGTGCCGGACTCAGCGTAAGTGCATTCACTGCGGATATAAATATGGCCACGATCAAGGTTACCCCAAACTGCTCATAGAAAACCCCCGTTGGTCCCTGAACGAATGTTACGGGGACAAATACCGCCGCCATCACCAGGGTTATAGAGATAATCGCTCCTGAAATTTCGTGCATTGCATCCAGCGTGGCTTTTTTCACATCGTTCTCCCCTTCATCAATTTTTGAATGTACGGCTTCCACTACCACAATGGCATCATCTACCACAATTCCAATGGCCAGTACTAATGCGAAAAGCGTTAGAAGATTTATAGAGTACCCGAATAAATTCAAAAAGAAAAACGTACCAATTATGGATACCGGAACTGCGATCGCGGGAATCAATGTTGACCTGAAGTCCTGAAGAAAAATAAACACGACCAGGAATACCAGGATAAAAGCTTCAATTAAAGTATGAACTACTTTGTTGATTGAAGCATTTAGGAAATTATTAGTATTGTAAGGGATATAAATCTCAATTCCGTCAGGTAATTCCTGTTCAATTTCATTCAGTCTTTGCTCAATGGTGGTAATGATATCACGGGCATTGGATCCTTTGGTCTGGAAAATTCCCATGTTCACGGCGGGATAACCATTAGTCGTGGAACCCCCGCTATAGGATTGAGCGTCCAATTCAATTTTTGCAACATCCTTTAAACGAAGATATTCCCCGTTTCCTAAGGCCTTTATTACAATGTTACTGTATTGATCTTCTGTTCGGTACCTTCCGCTGTATTTGATGACATAAGAAAAGGCCTCACCGTTATTTTCCCCAAGGGAGCCGGCTGCCGCTTCCAGACTTTGTTCCCTTAAAGCACTGGTTACATCAGAAGGGATTAAATTATAAGCGGCTAATTTTTCAGGCTGGATCCAGATTCGCATGGCGTAATCCTTTCCGCCAAAAACATTTACATTCCCAACCCCGTTAACCCTTTGAAGCTCTGGAATCACATTTATTTTTAAATAATTCTGAATAAAGGTGTCGTCATAATTTTCGTTTGTGCTGTAGAAAGAGAGGAACATCAAAGCACTTGTTTGTTGTTTCTGGGTAGTGACACCAGTTTGCTTCACTTCCTGAGGTAGCAAAGGATTTGCCCTGGCTACACGGTTTTGCACGTTTACTGCAGCAATATCAGGATCCACATTTTGATCGAAGTATACGGTAATTTCCGCAGTACCATTATTGGTTGCAGTAGAGGTTAGATAGGTCATCCCTTCCACCCCGTTGATTTGTTCTTCAATTGGAATGATTACACTTTCCAGAACGGTTTCGGCATTTGCTCCGGGATAGGAGGTGCTTACCGAAATTGTGGGAGGGGCAATATCCGGATATTGGGTAATGGGAAGACCCATTAAACCCAGAATCCCCAATATTACGATGATGATAGAAACAACCGTGGAGAGTACCGGCCTTTCAATAAATGTCTTAAGCATAATTTTCTTTTTCTGAAAGTTTACTGGAAAACTGTATCGATGGGTTTGGCTACGCTGTCGAAGGCTATCGGCTGCGGTTTTATCTTAGTTTTTCCCCGAATTTTACTCACTCCGCTAGCTACAATACTATCGCCATTTTCAACGCCATTCTCAACCACATAAAGATTGCCTACTGCTGCTTTTACCTTGATTGTAATGGCGGTGACGGAATCATTTGTTCCCAGTTTATAAACCAGAATATTTCCCTGCTGTTCGAAAGTAGATTGTTGTGGTACCACGATTGCATTGCTGTAAACCTTCGGAATTTGGATACTTCCGCTGTTGCCATTCGTTAAAAGTCTGGAAGGGTTATCGAATTGCGCCCTAAAAGAAATGGCACCGGTTCCCTCATTGATTTGGGAGTTGATAGTTTGAATTTTTCCTTCCTGGGGGTACATA
Organism: Gramella sp. AN32; assembly: GCF_023718305.1. GTDB lineage: Bacteria > Bacteroidota > Bacteroidia > Flavobacteriales > Flavobacteriaceae > Christiangramia > Christiangramia antarctica. The sequence goes on along the minus strand of NZ_QEYO01000002.1, from coordinate 48,445 downwards.
CTTCCATTGGCAAGGATCAGTTTAACTGAAGGAAGCGAATCTATTTTCTGCTGAATATCAGTTCCGGAATTGGCCTGCATGAAATCAAGATAATCGGTCTCGTTCATGGAAAAGTATGCATAAACTTTACTGATGTCGCTCACCGTGGTAAGCGGTTCCTGGCTGGTTGGGCTTACCAATGCACCTTCACGAAGACGAATGGAACCTACATAACCATCAACCGGACTTGTAATATTCCCATAACCAATATTTGCCCGAATGGTATTGTATTGACTTTGTGCCTGCTGAAGCTTGGCTTTTGCTGTTTCCAACTGCACATTGCTAATAATATTTTTCTCCACAAGGGGTTTCAGCTTATCTACTTCAACCTGGGCAGCGTTTACATTGGCATTTGCGGCATTGGCTTCTTGGTCCAGCGAATTGGTTTCAAGTTTAAAAAGTATTTGTCCTTTTTTCACTTTTTCACCCTCGTCTACCAAAACATCAGTAATGTAACCTGAAACTTTGGCCCGTACTTCACTATTTACAATACCTTCAATTTTTGCAGGATAAGTAGTATAGGCAGTAAGCGTTTTAGAGGGAACCTCAATAACAGGAAATGGCAAAACCTGAAGCTTATTTGCAGCCTGGGCATTTTCATCTCCACAGGAAGTTAAACTCGCCACAGCTCCTACAAAAAAAATATAGATGACCCACTTATTTCTTTTCATGACGCTTTTATTTTTTTTCATAATCTGATACTTTTTTTATAGTCTTTTCCAAATTCTCCTTGTGCGCATTGAGATAATCCTTAAACATGAGAGGGATATGACCATCTTTTTCAAATTTTTCTTTGTTATGGGCAGAGTTAAAATCAATGATCTTTTCTATGAGATGTATTTCTTCGGAAATATTTTCCAAATATTCCTTTAGCGTATTTTTCAAATAAGCTTTGCTGGACCTGAAGTAGCGTTTACGATCACCGGGAATGGTGAAATAATCTACTTTTTTTAATTGCATTAGTAAATTTAGCTGGGTAGAAACCGAACTTTTACTGGCATCGGTAATTTGAATAATTTCGTCAAAGGTTTGACCCGCGTTGGGAGAAAGTATCATGATCGCGTAAATGCGTGCAGCCAATGGGGCTAGCTGCTGGCTCTTTTCAAAGTGAAGACCAACTTCTTCAATTAACTTTCTTTTTTCCGGGGAACAACAATCCATATTTAAAATATTAGATTGCAAAAGTAGATAGGGTTCGAAAATTACCGAACTGATAGAACTTAAAAATTTGTTAATCTAACGAAATCGTTTTTTTGTTGAATTATCCAGAAATAAAAACGGAATTTTAGTCCTTATAAATGCCGATTTTTAAATCCCCATTTCCATTCATACTCGCCCTGTACATTCCTGAAGTGTTGAATTCCATGGCAACATTTCCCTCATGATCGATAGCGATAATCCCACCATCACCTCCCAGAGCGGGCACTTTTTTCTGAATAACTTCACTAGCTGCTTCCTGGAGACTTAAACCTTTATATTCCATTAGAGCAGAAATATCATAGGCTACTACACCGCGAATAAAAAACTCACCCCATCCCGTACTGGATACGGCACAGGTTTTATTATTTGCATAAGTTCCTGCACCAATGATAGGTGCATCGCCAATCCTATTATATTTTTTGTTGGTCATTCCACCCGTTGACGTCCCTGCGGCAAGGTTTCCATCTTTATCTAAAGCTGCACAACCTACAGTGCCAAATTTCTCATTTTTTATATAAGGATCGTAAAAAGCCATACTGCTATCTTTTTTCTTGGTCTCACGCTCTTTAGCTTGTTCCAATGCTTTGAAGCGATTTTCAGTATAGAAATAGCTGGGATCTACAATTTCAAGACCCTGTTCTTCGGCAAATTTCTCGGCACCTTTTCCGGAAAGCATTACATGTTCTGAATTTTCCATGACTTCAAAGGCCAGATTGATCGGGTTTTTCACATTGGTAACTCCTGAAATTGCCCCTGCATTTTGTGTTTTTCCATCCATAATGGAAGCGTCCAGTTCATTTTTACCTTCATTGGTAAAAACCGCCCCTTTAGCTGAATTAAACAAAGGGCTATCTTCCATTACATTGATGGTTCTTTGCACGGCTTCCAAAGCTGTCCCGCCATTTGCCAGAATTTCATGGCCCGTTCTAATGGCTTCTTCCAGTTTTTCCTGGTATGCCTGCTCCAGGGAGTCACTCAAATTTTCTTTTAAGATCGTACCCGCCCCGCCGTGGATCACAATTCCAAAATTGGGAAGCGTATCCTGTTCTTTTTTTATTTCTGAACTTGTGGCAGGTTTTTGTTGGGATGTATTTTCATTACAAGCCATAAGAAGCACTATGCTGAATAAATAGAGAACTTTTTTCATAGGTAGATAATTATTGTTTTTCATAATATGCAATTCGCATATATTTTAACGCGGTTTGTATTGTATCCTCGTTATGCTCATTTCATGAAATCAAACAATTTATAATCTGAAAGTTACTAAAATTCGCTTTCAACTTCTTGAAAATTTCATAGCAGCTGCGCCAGCGATAGCAGCGGAAATCCCGCAGCCCCGATTTTTTTCGGGGCGAGGAATTGTAGCGGATAGCGCGGTGCCCGTTTTTCACGGGCAGGCGCCCAAATACTTATTAAGCTAATTAATCTTATTTAAAAACAAAATAAGTAATTTTAGGTAAAATAGAAAAATATGCCAGTTAACGAGCCATTCAATTTAAATAAGTGGATAGAACAGAATAGGGACAGCTTAAAACCACCGGTGGGCAATCGTAATTTATATAAGGAATCGGGTGATTATATTGTGATGGTTGTGGCCGGTCCAAATGCCAGAAAAGATTATCATTATAACGAGACTGAAGAACTTTTTTACCAGTTAGAAGGGGAAATTGAAATTCATGTTCAGGAAGATGGAAAGAAAAAAACGATGAAATTGGGTCCCGGCGATATGTATTTACATCCGGGGAAAATGCCCCATTCACCGGTAAGACATGCAGGTTCAATTGGTCTTGTGGTAGAAAGGAAAAGACTTAACGAGGAAGGAAAAGATGGATTATTATGGTATTGTGATAACTGTAATCATAAGTTATATGAGGTTTATTTTCCCCTGCAGGATATTGAAACCGATTTTTTACAACACTTTAAACATTTTTATAATTCTGAAGAATTAAGGACCTGTGATAATTGTGGAGAAGTAATGCCGGTAGATCCAAGATTCATCTCTGCCGAGGAATAGCCGTTTATTTTTACTATTTTCGCAATAACTACACAAAATAATAGCTAAAATCGTAATTTAATGAGCAAAATAGCCGAAAAATTCGGGATTAAACAAGCCCTTAAAGATTTAGGTTTATCAGAAATTAATCATGGATCTTCCACCGGGACCAATTGGTTTAGCAACGGTGAAGTCATTGAATCTTATTCTCCGGTAGATGGAGCCCTTGTTGGAAAAGTAAAAGCAACAACTAAAGAAGATTATGAAAAAGTTGTTTCCACGGCAGAAGCTGGTTTCAAAGAATGGCGAAAATGGCCTGCACCTCAGCGCGGTGAAGTTGTACGCCAGTTCAATGAAGAATTAAGAAGATTAAAAGAGCCCCTTGGTAAACTGGTTTCATATGAAATGGGAAAATCCTATCAGGAAGGTTTGGGTGAAGTTCAGGAAATGATCGATATCTGTGATTTTGCCGTTGGACTTTCCAGACAGCTTCACGGGCTTACCATGCATAGCGAAAGGCCAGGGCATAGAATGTATGAACAATACCATCCCATGGGCATTGTGGGAATAATTTCAGCTTTCAATTTTCCTGTAGCCGTTTGGGCGTGGAATACAGCATTAGCCTGGGTTTGTGGAGATGCCTGTATCTGGAAAGGTTCAGAAAAAACTCCGGTAACTTCCGTGGCCTGCCAGAATATTGCAGCCAAAGTATTTGAAAAGAATAAAGTTCCTGCGGGAATTTCCTGTTTGATCACGGGTGATTATAAAGTTGGGGAAATGATGACGCAGGACGAGCGTGTGCCTCTAATTTCTGCAACAGGATCTACGAGAATGGGAAAAAAAGTTGCGCAAACCGTTGCCGGAAGACTAGGGAAATCCCTTTTGGAACTCGGGGGAAATAATGCCATTATTGTAACTCCGGATGCGAACATCAAAAATACGGTTATTGGTGCTGTTTTTGGCGCAGTGGGAACCTGTGGACAACGTTGTACGTCTACCCGTAGATTAATTGTACACGAGGATATCTATGATAAGGTAAAAGATGCAGTGGTAAATGCATATAAACAGATTAAAATAGGAAATCCTTTAGATGAAAATAATCACGTAGGTCCATTAATCGATAAAGATGCCGTAAAAAATTATCAAAACGCACTGGATAAAGTGGTTGAAGAAGGAGGAAATATTCTTGTAGAAGGCGGTGTTTTAGATGGCGATGGTTATGAAAGTGGCTGTTATGTAAAACCGGCAATTGCTGAAGCAAAAAACGATTATGAAATTGTGCAGCATGAGACATTTGCTCCCGTTTTATATCTACTGAAATATTCAGGGGATGTGGAAGATGCTTTAAAACTTCAGAATGGAGTACGACAGGGATTGTCTTCCGCTATTATGACCAATAATTTAAGAGAAGCAGAGCGTTTTCTATCTGTGGAAGGTTCAGATTGTGGGATTGCCAATGTGAATATTGGTACGAGTGGAGCTGAAATTGGGGGCGCTTTTGGTGGTGAAAAGGATACCGGGGGCGGAAGGGAATCAGGATCTGATGCCTGGAAAGTTTATATGAGAAGACAAACCAACACCATAAATTATACAACCGAATTACCTTTAGCACAGGGAATAAAATTTGACCTTTAGTTTATTCAGCTAGTTTTTATTTTATAAACCCGCCAGAAATGGTGGGTTTTTCCTTTCCAAAAAATTAAATCTTAAATCCAACTTAAGGTCGCCTGCCTTTCGAGGCATTTTATTTATTTTCGAAATTCAAACTAAACCTAAGGAGATGAGTATTTTTTCAAATGAAACTATTAAAGATCAGCATAACAAAAAGCAGAATGATTTTGAAGCACAGGATGTGGACGCTGTACTGGAAGATGAAGAGAAAATAAGAACAAAATTTGAAAATAAAGGTATCCTGAAAAGATATATGGATGACGCAAAAATCCTCTTTAGTTTGCTTAGGGATTATGCGAATGGAACTTATCGTGATGTACCCTGGAATATAATCGCTTCGGTTGGCGCATCTCTCTTATATGTGCTTTCTCCAATCGATCTTATTCCAGATTTCATTCCGGTGCTGGGATATCTTGATGATGCAGCAGTTATAGCTTTTTGCCTGAATCTTATTGAAAAAGATCTTGCCGCCTATAAGGCCTGGAAAAACAGCATTGAAATTAGTTAATTCTAAAAGCGATAACCAATATTAAAACCGGCATTGAATTCAATTGCTGAAAATCTATCTTTTACTTCATCACTGAAGTTTCTGCCCACATTAATAAAGGGTCCTAAAACGAAGGTGTCGTTAAAATTCCATTTATAACCAGCGCCCACACCTATGAGGAAGGAACCCATATCGGTTACTTTCTCCTGATCGAATTCGGCATCACCATCACTTGCCCTCACCGTTTCAGTAAATTCTCCGGTCCTTAATTTTAAGAATGGGTTCATATACAAACCTGAGCCTGAATATTCTTCTCCGAAGTAATAATTGTATCCCAGTTTATAAGTGTTTGTATTGAAATTTCTTGAACCTTTTTGTGAGTGATAATTGATACGGTCGTTAAACAAGGCAACGAACTCAAGGGATTGATTGAAGTCTACAAATCTTTCATAGCCCACTTCAACTGAAGCAATGGCGATCGTATTGGCGATGTTCAGTTTAACTTCATTCAATTTATCGGCATTTTGGGAAAATGCGAAGTGTAGGCTAAAAATCATTAGGCAGAGCAGAACTATTTTTTTCATGTTGTTTCGATTGATAAATTAAAAGTACTATAAAAAAATCCGCTCGGAAAGCGGATTTTAAATCATTTCTAATTTTATAAAATTAAAGCATTCCATTAGCTTCAACCCACTTGAATGTGGTTTGATCCTGAGGAATTGCAATTCTTTCTGCGATCCTTTTCATACGATCCGGGAGCTTCATTAAATAATCACGGGCTTTTTCAGCTTCATCTGTAAGAGAATTCATCTTATCAATTTCCCAATAAGCATTCAGTTTTTCAAGAATATCGATATAATCGTACGTTGTGTAAACTCCAAGTCTTTGTGCTGCATTGGAGAAATTTTCAAAGGCTTCTGCAATTCCCTGGCCGCTTTCGCGTATAAATTGCGCAGGCATCACGATTTTCTTTTTCATCATATCCTGAAAAGCCAGCATCATTTCACTGGGATCGTATTCAAAAATGGTCTTCACGAACTCACGATAAGCCATATAGTGTCTCATCTCGTCACCGGCGATGATATTACACATTTTTCCAAGCATTTTATTACCTTTTTTCTTCGCTAACTGCCCAACCCTTTTATGAGAGATATTGGTGGCTAATTCCTGAAAACTGGTATAAACAAAGTTTTTATAAGGATCCCTTCCGGTTCCAATATCAAAACCATCACTAATAAGATGTTGTGTGGTCTTTTCAATTTCACGCATATTTACCCTTCCAGAGAGGTATAAATATTTATTTAGGGTATCACCATGTCTATTTTCTTCACCGGTCCAGTGGCGTACCCATTTGGCCCAACCATTAGACTCTCCTTTGCTGGCACCGTGCTGTTGCACACCTTCCATATCCATTAACCAGGATTCGTAAGTTGGCAGGGCTTCTTCGGTAACCATGTCGGCCACTAAAACTACCCAAAAATCATATCCAAGTTCCTTTGCTTCTTCTCTTATCTGGTAAACTTCATCCATATAATTTTCATTTTGAAAATTTGGAAGCAAATCTGTAGGTTGCCAGATGTCATCTACCGGAATAAGGTATTCATCGATAAAACCCTGAACAGATTTTTCAACAGTTTGCATGACTTCTAATCTTATATTTTTTAAGGCCATTATTTTCTTTTTTCTAGGGCAAATAAACGCTAAATCGATCTAATTATAAAATTCAATATAAGTTATGCAATAAGTATGCAATTCTTGATATAATACAAAATTTTTAAACCGAACGAATTGAACTTCAAATATATGAATACTCTTCCAAGGGAAATAATAAATAAAACCTAATTTCTACCCTCTTCCTGGGGATAAAGCTCGAAAACAGGATCACTTTGATAGATTTTTTTAGTTTTTACCTCAATTGCTGAAATTTTACCTTTAAAAGCTGCACCCGTATCTACATTCCAAACATTGGCTCTATTTACGGGTTCTATTTCATTGATTCTGGTTACCGGTGTATGCCCAATATAAATTTCTTTAAAATGTGTTAATCGCTTAGGATAGAAAAGGTCGTCTACTTTTAAATCTTCATTTAAAGCCAGCACCATTTCCCACAGGGTGCGGTCCCAATAAAATCCCGTGTCGTGATATTCAAAATCCGGCCCATTAACATTGGTGAATCCTGCATGGACATACAATCTATTTTCAGCATCAATATGATAATTGAACATCTCGCGAAAAAACTGAATATGCTGTTCTATTTCTTCCTGGTTTAATCTTCGATAAGCATCGATACTCGACTGACCGCCATGTTCCAGCCATTTTTGATTTAATTCATTTTTTTCCAGCCATTTCTGTAAAAGATCATCATGATTTCCGCGTAAAAAGACACAGGAATTTTGCCGGGCAAGAGAAATAAGATACGTTACCGTATTAGCCGAATCACTCCATCCATCTACATAATCACCTAGAAAAATCAGGGTATCCTCTGTGGTAAGATCTATCCTTTCCAGTAATTGAATTAATCCTTTTAAACCGCCATGAAGATCGCCAATAGCAAAAGTTCGCCCCATATTAATTGTATTTTACCTTTCTTAAAATTCGCATACTCTCTTTGTAGGAATTGTAAACTTCAGCATTGTAGGATTTAAGATAAGGTTTAGCTTCCTCCAACATGGTTAAAGCTTCTGTAAAATTATTCAAATAACATAAAAGATAGGTAGTTGATAAATTCCGAAGATCTTTTATATCAGAATTTGAAAGCGCATAGTTATTTTTTAATTTCTGAATGACCGCCTTGTTCGTATTATAAATATGGTGCAGTGTTTTTGGATCGAATTTAGGCGGTTCAAATAATAATCTACTTTCTATATCATAACTTCCGTTTTCACGGAAGGTGATTAAAACCTCTTCGAGGGGATAATACTTAAACTGATTATGCAGACCTAAATGCACAAATTCCACAATCTTGAAATTCTCGTCATCAAAAGCGATACTTATCTCATCCAGATCTGAATAAAATAGTTTTACCTGTTCATTGATCAATTCAATATCTACCCGGGAATAATAGGTTTCATTTTCAATATGTTTTCGTTTCCCCGCCCAGCAAACCACAAAATATTCTTTAAAGACTTTGTATTGGGGACTGTAAGAATTTCTTTTTTTCATAAAATCGAAGACACCGTCCAGGGTATATTCAATATTGTTATGAGAGTTTTTCTCGATACTTGCTACCAAGCCGGAGTTAGCATCCTGAATATGAATATCAAACACCTTGGGCATACTTATGCTTCCATCCCGCATAAATACTGAACCGCCATAATATTTCCAGATATTCTTTCTTAAAGAACATATCTTCCCGTGATTAGGACGAATGGTGACCAGACCTACCACAAGATGATCGGGAAGATGCGGAAATGGTATGTTTTCATAGGAAATAATAGGAGGGTTGGAAAGGTACGCGTTTATGAGATTTTGAATTTTACTATCATCATAGAAGTCGATCCCCACGATCTTACTATCCTCATCTTCAACGCCTATTACTATAAAGGAATTATTCTCTGGATTGGAATTGGCCAGAGCACAGATATGCTTTAAAAATTTGGCTTTCCCCTCTCTTTCGCCAATATTCAACTGGCGCTTCTTATCATAAAAACTATTTTCATCATTATGAGCAAGCAGATTTTTGATAAGAAGACGCTTATTGATCATTCTTTACACCTCGTTATTTTTATCTAAAATTGTGCTGGATGCCTGGGCTGTTGGCATTACCGTAAGGTCTGCGATATTCACATGATAAGGACGGGAGACAACAAAATGGATAATTTCTGCAATATCTTCAGCTTGTAAAGGGTCAAAACCTTTATAAACTTTATCGGCTTTTGCAGCATCACCTTTAAAACGTACATCGCTAAATTCAGTTTCAGTTAATCCGGGATTTATGGCACCAACCCGAATCCCCTTTCCATTAAGATCCATACGCATTCCCTGAGTGAGTGCATCAACGGCGTGCTTACTGGCACAATATACGTTGCCATTAGGATAAACTTCTTTCCCGGCGGTACTTCCAATATTTATAATATGTCCGCCCCCTCGAGTGATCATTCCGGGAATAATCGCTTTACTCACATATAAAAGGCCTTTTACATTAATGTCTAACATAGCATCCCAGTCATCCATATCTCCGGTTTGGATTGGATCCAATCCATGAGCATTTCCGGCATTGTTGATTAAAATGTCAATATTTTTAAAAGCTTTGGGCAGCGTTTCGATCTGTGAAAATACCTCCTCGCGATTTCTCACATCAAAACTGAGGATATATACCTCGGTTTCTGAAGAAAGCTCGCTTTTTAGTTTTTCCAGCCTATCCAGTCTTCTTCCGCAAAGTATAACCCGGTATCCTTCAAGACCTAAACGTATGGCTGTTGACTTGCCAATTCCACTCGTAGCTCCCGTTATTAAAGCAGTTTTCATAGTTTTTAATTTTCTTCCGAAGTTACTAAACAAATAAGTAAAATATCAAGGAGATCTCCTACGTAAAGGTTAAGTCTTGTTAAAAATGGTTAAGAAATTCAAAATAAAAAAATTTAGCACAACTATTGCCGTTCTTCTGGAAACTCAATTATTACTACATATGAAAAATATAAAAATGAATTGGAAAATTTTGATGTTAGCCTTGATTGCAAGTGTTGGTTTACAAAGTTGTAGCGAAGATGATGGTTCGCCTAACGGGGGTAAAGCAAATCTTACGGTGAGAATGACCGATGCGCCCGGGGATTATGATGCGGTTCTCATTGATGTGCAGGGAATAGAAATTCATGTAACTTCTGAAACGGAACTTGAAGGTGATGTAGATGGCGATGGCTGGATCGCGGTTGATGATGTGCAAACTGGCGTTTATGACCTGTTAGAACTAACCGGTGGTGTAACCCAGGTTTTAGCAGACACAGAAGTACCGGAAGGTTTTGTAAGCCAGATTCGATTAATCCTTGGATCCAACAACACAGTTGTGGTTAACGGTGTATCTAAACCATTAAATACTCCTAGTGCGCAACAATCAGGATTAAAACTCCAGGTAAATGAAGAATTGGTCGCCGGTGAAAACTATGCTTTCCTTCTAGATTTTGATGTGGATAATTCTATCGTGACTACAGGAAATGGTGGGTATAACTTAAAACCGGTAATTAGGTTGAATGCTGAACCAAATGCCGGAACCGTGGTGGGTTCAATTACGCCAGTAAATATTCAGGCTTTAGTAAGGATTGAAAATTCTAATATTACTATTTCAGCGTATACAAATGCTGAAGGAGAATTTTCCCTAAATGGTGTGCCAGCCGGAACTTACAAATTGACTGTAATTCCAGAAGCAAATTCCCTGCTGAATACTTATGTTATTGACGAAATTGAAGTAAAAGCAAATTCAGTGACCGAAGTTGAGGTGGTTACTTTGTAAAATATCACCGAAATATTTAATTTTAAAGGCTGTACAGTTTGTACGGCCTTTTGATTTTAGTAAAATTTTAACAACACTTTTCCAATATTTATTGGACTTGCAACGCTAACAACAAGTACGTATATTCACGACATTAAAATTCTGAAAATCATGATGGATAATCAATCCTCTGTTGATATTTCCAGTATCAATGAAAAAATAGAAAGGGAAAGTGCATTTGTAGACGTGCTCACACGTGAAATGAATAAGGTGATTGTAGGCCAAAAGCATATGATCGAGCGCTTATTGATAGGACTTTTGGGGCAGGGACATATTCTTTTGGAAGGTGTGCCGGGTTTGGCAAAAACACTTGCCATTAATACTCTGGCGCAGGCGGTGCATGGAAGCTTCAGCAGGATACAGTTCACTCCAGATCTTTTACCTGCAGATGTTGTGGGAACCATGATCTATAATATGAAAGTGAATGATTTCAGCATCAAAAAAGGCCCTATTTTCGCCAATTTTGTGCTGGCAGATGAGATCAACCGTGCCCCGGCAAAAGTACAATCGGCTTTACTGGAAGCGATGCAGGAAAAGCAGGTAACCATTGGTGATGAAACATTTATACTGGATAAACCATTTTTGGTAATGGCCACTCAAAACCCGGTAGAACAGGAAGGGACCTATCCTTTGCCGGAAGCACAGGTAGACCGGTTTATGTTAAAAACGGTGATCAGTTATCCGCAGATGGATGAGGAGCAAATGATTATTCGTGCAAATCTAAAAGGTGCCTTTGAAAAAGTGAATCCGGTAGTAGGTATTGAGCAGATTTTAAGGGCTCAACAGGCAGTTCGCGAGGTATATATGGACGAGAAAATTGAAAAATATATACTCGATATTGTTTTTGCCACCAGAAATCCTGAAAAATATAATCTGCCCGATATTAAACCTTTGATCAGTTTTGGAGCCTCCCCAAGGGGAAGTATCAATCTTGCCATCGCTTCTAAATGTTATGCCTTTATAAAAAGACGTGGATATGTAATCCCTGAAGATGTTCGCGCCGTAGTGCAGGATGTTTTACGCCACCGAATTGGAATTACCTATGAGGCAGAAGCTGAAAATGTAACTTCTGAAGACCTGGTGAATAAGATCGTGAACGAAATTGAAGTACCCTAGAAAGTTAGCAATTGGCAGTCGCAGTGTGCAGTAATAAATACTGTCCACCTAAAATTTAGACTGCTTACTGAGACTGAAAACTGCTCACTGAAAAGATGGATACAAAAGAACTCCTTAAAAAAGTTAGAAAGATTGAGATTAAGACCCGAAGACTGAGCGATCATGTCTTTGGTGGGGAATATCATTCTACTTTCAAAGGTAGGGGGATGACCTTTAGTGAAGTAAGACAGTACCAGTTTGGAGATGATGTTAGAAGTATAGACTGGAATGTAACCGCCCGTTATAATGAGCCTTTTGTAAAGGTTTTTGAAGAAGAGCGGGAACTTACCATGATGCTCATGGTAGACATTTCAGGTTCTGAAATGTTTGGTACCCGGGAGCAGTTTAAAAAAGAGGTTATTACCGAAATTGCCGCAACTCTGGCATTTTCAGCGACACAAAATAATGATAAAATAGGTTTGATGTTGTTTACAGACCAAATTGAACTTTATATTCCGCCTAAAAAAGGAAGGTCGCATGTATTGAGGATCATTCGGGAATTAATTGAATTTAAACCCGCTAATAAAAAGACCAATATCGCCGGTGCTTTAAAATACCTTTCCAATATTCAGAAAAGAAAAGCGATTGTTTTTATCCTTTCAGATTTTATGGATGACGATTACCAGCAAACCCTAAAAATTGCCGCAAAAAGGCATGATTTAACCGGAATTCGGGTGTTTGACCATATGGAAGAAGAAATTCCAAATCTGGGGTTGGTTTCCATGCTCGATGAAGAATCGGGCGAATATATTTCAGTAAATACAGGATCAAAAGCAGTGCGTAATTCCTATGCAAAATATTATAGAGAGCGTATTCAGTATTTTCAGCAAAGTTTTTCATTGAGCGGTGCGGGTGTGATCAATAACCGCACAGATGAAAGCTATGTGAAAAAATTGCTGGGCTATTTTAAAAGAAGAGCTTAAGATTTAAATGATAAAAATAATTAGTCATATATATACAAAATACCGGGGCCTAAGCATTCTTTGTCTCATCCTGATTTTCTTTTCTGCGGAAATACATGCGCAGAATGCGGTGTCTGCAGAAGTTGACTCCACTTCGATAAAAATCGGTGAGCAGATTTCCTATAAAATTACCGTGCAATCCAAACCGGATGAACTGGTTGTTTTTCCTGAAGGCGATACGTTTTCTCCTTTGGAACTGGTAGAAGCTTCTGAAGTTGATACCCTGCGGAATAATGGTTACCGGCTGTTAAGGGAATATTTTCTTACCCAGTTTGATTCCGGGAAATATGTGATTCCGCAACAGGAAGTGCTCATTAGGGATCAGTCTTATTTTACAGACAGTATTGAAGTTGAGGTTAATAATGTGGTTGTGGATACGACCAAGCAAAAATTATATCCTATAAAACCTTCCGTAGATGTTTCCGGCGGGTTAAGAATTCCGGCCTGGATCTGGTGGCTTTTGGGGATCTTGTTGCTCGGTGCTTTGGTCGCTTTTATCATCATCAGAAGAAAAAGAAAAAAAGACGAGGAAAAAGAATTGCCCCCTTATGAACAGGCGATGGCAGAATTGGAGAATCTCGACAAATCCCATTTGCTAGAAAACCGGGAGATCAAACAATATTATTCACAATTAAGTTTTTCTGCTCGAAAGTTTCTGGATCGCAAGATCTATGATCGTGGTCTGGAAAGTACAACGAATGAACTGGTGGCATACCTTCATAGTCAGAAAGACCAGGGAAGTTTAAACCTTTCCGAAGAAATTATTCAGGATTTTGAAAAGATCCTGCATAGGGCCGATTTGGCCAAATTTGCCAATTCCAAACCCGATGTGATCACCGCAAAAGAAGACCGTTCGCGCACCCAAAAGATCATTGATGCCTTAAGGATTTCTGTTCCTGAGCCAACCGAGGAAGAATTGATGATGGACGAAATTTATAGGGAAGAACTGGCAAAAAGACGGAAGCGAAAAAGGATCATTATTGGAATTTTAGCAGGAGTCGCCGTCGTTATTATAGGAATTACCGCTTTGATCGCCACCAAAGGCTTTGCGTATGTAAAAGACACCTACCTGGGCCATCCTACGAAAGAATTACTGGAAGGAGACTGGATTCGAAGTGAATATGGGAATCCGCCTGTGGCCATTACCACCCCTCAGGTGTTGAAAAGAGGCGAAATTGAAATGCCGCCGGAAATCCAGCAAATGATGGTTGGTTCTGAAACTTTTGTGTATGGAAGTATGCTCGGCAATTTTTATACGGCTTTGACCACGATAAAATTTAAAGGGGAGGTAAAGTTTGATATGCAAAAAGCGATCGAAGGGATTTATACCAATCTGGAAGCGAAAGGGGCCAAGAATATTATCATGAAACAGGAGGATTTCACTACAGTAAACGGAGCGAAGGGAGTAAAGGTATTTGGAACCCTGGATGCTATAAACCCGGTAACCGGAAAAAATCTTCCAAATGAATATGTGATCCTTAATTTTGCCGAAAAAGGTGGTTTTGAGCAGGTTATTGTCATTCATAATCAGGGTGACACGTATGCTCAGGAAATTACCCAGAGGATTATCAATTCAGTAGAATTAAATAAACAAAATAATTAATGTTCAGTAATATCACATTTGAAGACCCGGGATTTTTCTGGTTGCTTTTGCTCCTTCCGGTAGCAATTGCCTGGTATTACTGGAAAAGAAACAAGCAAACGGCAGAATTCAGAATTTCCAGTATCAAAGGTTTTAAAGCGAACCCGGGAATTTTATCAAAACTAAGACCGGTATTGTTCGTTTTAAGGTTATTGGCGCTGACCTTTATTATCATCGCCATGGCCAGACCAAGAACGGTAGATGTGTCTACCCGGACTAACAGCAGCAAAGGTATTGATATTGTTATGGCCATAGATGTCTCTGCAAGTATGCTGGCCCGGGATTTGAATCCAAACAGGCTGGATGCAACCAAAGCCGTAGCTGAAGATTTCATCAATGGCAGGCCGGGAGATCGAATTGGTTTGGTGGTGTATGCCGGGGAAAGCTTTACCAAAACACCCATTACCAGTGATAAGGCAATCGTAAAAAGTGCTTTGGAAGGAATTGAATATAACAATATTCTTCAAAACGGAACGGCCATAGGTTCAGGTTTGGCCACAGCGGTAAACCGTTTAAAAGATAGCCAGGCAGAAAGTAAGGTGATCATTCTGCTCACCGATGGCGTGAACAATTCGGGTTTTATAGATCCGGAAACAGCCAGTGAGCTTGCGGTGGAATTTGGAATTAAAGTGTATACCATTGGTGTGGGAAGTAATGGGATGGCACTCTCGCCCATTTCTGTTTTGGCTAACGGAAGAATACAATTTGGCAATGTTAAGGTAGAAATTGATGAAGGCCTTCTCAAAAAAATCGCTGCTGATACCGGCGGAAAATATTTCCGCGCAACAGACAATGAAAAATTGGAACAGATCTATGAAGAGATCGATCAGCTTGAAAAGACCGATATTGAAGAATTTCGGTATTATAATTATGATGAAAAGTACAGGCCACTGGTTTTGATCGCCGCCGGTCTTATTTTGATGGAAATATTATTAAGATTTACAATTTTCAGAAGTTTTATTTAATGGTATTAGAAGAAAAAATATGGTTTTGGTGTTTGCTGGTTATTCCAGTGGTGCTCCTATTATATTTCCTTTTTATTTTCTGGCAAACCAGAACTCGTAGAAAATTTTCTAATCCAAGACTTTTAAAAACGCTGGCGCCAAACAGGTCAAGATCAAAACCCCTTATAAAATTATTGCTGTTTATACTTGCGTTAACTGCCCTGGTTGTAGCGCTGGTGAATCCAAAGATTGGTTCGGAGTTAGAAACTGTGAAGCGGGAAGGAGTTGATATTGTTTTTGCCATCGATGTTTCCAAAAGTATGGAAGCAGAAGATATTGCACCCAATCGCCTGGAAAAATCTAAACAACTGGTGAGCCAGATCCTCAATAGTTTGGGCAGTGATCGCGTGGGAATCATCGCTTACGCCGGAGGTGCTTTTCCGCAGTTGCCCATCACGACCGATTATTCTTCAGCAAAAATGTTTCTTCAGGCATTAAATACAGATATGATCTCTTCACAGGGAACAGCCATAAGCGATGCCATTAAACTTGCCACAACGTATTACGATGATGAGCAACAAACCAACAGGGTGTTGTTCATTCTTAGTGACGGGGAAGACCATGAAGGGAATGTGTCAGAAATTACCGAAGAAGCTGCCAAAAAAGGTATTCGAATTTTCACTATTGGAGTGGGTACTGAAAAAGGTGGCCCCATTCCTATCAAACAACGTGGAATCATTCAGTCGTATAAAAAGAACAATCAGGGGGAAACAGTAATTACAAAACTCACCCCGGAAACTTTAAAAGACATTGCTGAAGAGGCCAATGGAGCTTATATAGACGGAAGTATAACTTCAGAAGTTGTGGAGAATGTGACTTCAGAATTACAGAATATTGAAAAGACCGAATTTGAAGCCAAGCAGTTTGCCGATTATAAATCTCAATTTCAATGGTTTCTGGGAATAGGTTTGGCATTATTATTTCTTGATATTTTTGTGCTGGAGCGAAGTACCGCCTGGTTACAACGATTAAACTTATTTAACGAACGCAAGTCTAAAGAAATACAGGAATGATTATGAAAAAGATTGCGACTATTTTATTATGTATGCTTGGTGCCATGCACCTAAGCGCGCAGGACAATCCCAAGAAGATACTGAAAGAATCTAATTCTTATATTTATGAGGCGCAGGAAGCTTTATCTGAAAATGATTTTGTTACTGCGGAAGCTGAATATCGTAAGGCAGTGGCCAAAGATCCTTCCAATACTTCGGCCAAATACAATATGGGAAACCTGTATTATGGCAAAGAAAAATCTGAAACTGCAGAATCAAGATTAAAAGAAGCTGCGGAAGTTGCTGCTTCAAAAGATGAAAAGCACCGGATTTTTCACAATTTGGGCAATTCATATATGCAGCAAAAAAAATATCAGGAAGCTGTAGATGCTTTTAAAAATGCGCTTCGGAATAATCCAACTGATGAAGAAACCCGCTACAATCTGGCGTTAGCAAAAAAAATGCTGGAAAAAGAACAGCAAAATCAGGATGATCAGCAGGATGAGAATAAGAACGGCGGGGAAGACGAAAATGAGAATAAAGATCAACAGGAGCAGGATCAAAACAAAGATGGCGAAGGCGGTGAAGATGAAAATGAGAATCAGCAGCCCAAAGACGAAGGAGAGAACGAAAAAGATAAGCAGGAGGGCGATAGCAAGGAGGACAAGGACAAGCAGGAAGGTGACGATAAAAAAGATGAGCAGGGAAAGGGTGATGAACCTGAAAAACAACAGCCAAAACCTGCCCAGGGACAATTATCCCCTCAACAAATAAAAAGCTTGTTAGAAGCGATGAATAATGAGGAGAAAAAAGTTCAGGATAAAATAAATGCTGAAAAAGCTAAAGGCGTAAAGGTGAAATCTGAAAAAGACTGGTAAATAAAAAATTTATTGAAATAGACCTTTGGCGAGGTAGGGTTTAGGTTTTTTCACTCCTGATTATTTGGGGCCTGGGGCAAAAGAAATTTTGTATTTTTCCCCTCGCCCAGTCCCGAAAGCTTTTGGGAGCAAAAAATCAGTTTCGACTTCTCCCCAGGGAGAGGTATTTTGAAAATTAATATTAAAAGAAAGAGTCATTATTTAGATTAGCATACAGGTTTTTAACAGAATTTTCATCAAAAATGTATTTTAAAACCATGAAGTTGAAGTATTTAATTTTATTTTTTATCATGTTTGCCGCAGGGGCGACTCAGGCCCAGGTTAGGTTTGAAGCGAAGGTAAGCCGTGAAAAACTTGGAATTAATGAGCGCTTGCGGGTAGATTTCGAGATGAATCAGGATGGGGATAATTTTGATCCACCTTCTTTTGATGGATTTACCGTGGTTGGAGGTCCTAACCAAAAAGTAAGTCGCAGTTATTACAATGGAAAAAGCGAATACTCCAAAACCTACAGTTTTTATTTGGAACCAAAATCGAGAGGTAGAGTAACCATTGGCCAGGCAGAGATCATTATAGATGAAAAATTATATAAAACTTCTCCTATAGTGGTTGACGTAGGTGCCGCCGTAGATCAACCCACAGATGGTGACAATACCGATCTTATTGCTGAAGGTAACCTGCATCTGGTAGCGGAAGTTTCCAAAGCCAATCCCTATTTAAATGAGGCGATCACCGTGGTTTATAAATTATATGTAAGTCCGGAAGTTAGCGTGAGCAACTGGCGCGAAATGGACAGTCCAAAATATAGTGACTTTTGGAGCCAGAATATCGATATCAAACAACTTCGGGTTGAAAACGGCCAATATCGGGGGGAGCCTTATCGCTTTGTGGTTTTACGAAAAACGATTCTATATCCCCAGAAAACCGGTGAATTGAACATTGAACCTTTAACCCTGTCTATTGCGGTAGATGTGCCCAGCCAGCGCAGGGATATTTTTGGCAGCAGGATCTTTAAAACGGTGAATAAAACGGTTGCGGCCAATAATAAAACCATTAATGTAAAACCGCTTCCAGATGGAAAACCTGCAGGATTTACCGGTGCCGTGGGGGATTTTAGTTTTAGTGTGACCACCAATAAAAAACAATTGAATGCCGGAGAAAGCCTGGAAGCCAAAGTGGAAATAAGAGGAAATGGAAATCTTCAGTTATTTGATATTCCTGAATTAAGCGTGCCGTCATCTTTAGAAATTTATGATCCCGAAAGAAGGGAAAATGTTTCTACAAACCTGAACGGAATGCAGGGAAGTATTTCCCAGAATTATACGATAGTCCCCACTCAAAAAGGAAAATATCCCATCCCGGCGCTAAGCTTTTCATTTTTTGATCCCGAAACACAAACCTACAAGACAAGGTCTTCAAAAGAAATCCTTATTAATGTAGATAGCGGTCCGTTAGCGGGCAATGAACCTTCAGGAACATTCAATAGCAACAAACAGGCAGTTGCAAACAATCTAAATCAGTTTAAATATATTAAGCTAAATACGAATTTACGGCCTATTGAAGGCGGGGATTTTCTGGGTTCAGCCGCATTTTGGGGAGGTTTATTATTACCCCTCCTCGCGATTCCCATGTTTATTTTCTTCGGAAAGAAACGGGATAAAAGGGCAGGTGATGTTCAGGGGCAACGCTTAAGAAAAGCAGATAAACTTGCCCGGAAATATCTTTCAGAAGCGAAAAGGAATCTGGGCGATCAAAAGGAATTTTATCTTGCTCTGGAACGCTCCATGCATAATTATCTAAAAGCCAAACTGGGAATTCAAACCAGTGAGATGAGCAAGGATCGCATTCAAACGATCTTGAATGAAAAGGGCGTGGATGAAACTACAATTGCAGATTTTCTCACCGTGCTTAAAAGTTGTGAACTGGCTCGTTATACGCCTACTTCTTCAGTGGCAATGCAACAGGATTATGATAAAGCGGCCAGTGTAATTTCAACTCTTGATAAACAATTGTAAAGATGAAAAAGTTTATATTCTATACTTTGTTGTTTATTTCAGGTTGTATGTTCAGCCAGAATGAGAAATTATTTGAAGAAGGCAATAAAGCGTATCAGCAGGGAAAGTATGAAGTGGCGGTAAGTAAATATGAGCAGATCATAGATAAGGGGGAAGCTTCTGCAGATCTTTATTATAATCTTGGAAATGCCCACTATAAACTGAACCATATTGCTCCAAGTATTTTTTATTACGAAAAAGCTTTGCAGCTAAAACCCGGCGATAATGATATCCAGAATAATATCAAATTTGCCAAAAACATGGCCATAGATGATATTGAAACGGTAGAAAAAACAGGTTTATCTGAAAGTTGGAATAATCTTGTTAGAAGTTTTTCATTTTCAACCTGGGCCTGGCTTGCTATTTTGTTCTCAGTATTATTCGTAGCGATGTTTTTACTTTATTATTTTTCGGGGAGATCAGTATTTAAAAGAATTTATTTTGGGCTGAGTATGCTCGCTATTTTGTTATGTATCACTTCTGTATTCATAGGTTTTCAACAGAAATCCAGTATTGAAGATAATGAATTTGCTATTGTTTTTAGCGAGGAAGCGGAGGTTCGGGATGAGCCTAACCTTCGCGGTAATGCGAGTTTTACGCTTCATGAGGGAACTAAGGCAAGACTTCTGGAAGATTACCAGCAATGGTATAAGATCGAACTTGCCAATGGAGCCCAAGGTTGGATTGATAGGGAACATATAAGAAAACTTTAATTTTTATTATATTTGCAATTCCAAAATCTAGAAATTAGTGCAATTAAAGGGACTTTTATTTCTTCTTATTTTTACGGCATATCTTGCTACCCCTCCGGTGGTGAATTATTTTAAGGCCAATGGGGAAATTTCTATGGCGACCATAGATGAAGAGCCTTCAGGTTGTGATGATAATTCTGAAACTCAAAAGAAAATTGAGATTTTTAACAAAATGAATACTTTCACGAATAATTTTGACCATTCAGGGTTGTTCGTTGCCTTATTTCTAAAGTCCAGTCTAAACTCTTCTATATATCTGGATCCCGTTTCGCCACCTCCCCGGCTTACATAATTATAATTTAAAATTATCGCTTAATTTAGACTGCCATAACTCTGGCGGTCCTATTTAATATTACAATTTTTAAAAAAATAATTATGATAAAGGATATTATTAATAAAGAGAAACAGGATAAACTTACCCCATCTGCGGTTCTAAATGACCTTATGGATGGAAATAAAAGATACATGGAAAATAAAATGCATCCACGTGATTATGCATCTCAAATTTCCAAAACAAGTGGTGGACAATGGCCCAAAGCGGTTGTATTGGGATGTATTGATTCACGAGTAGTTGTAGAAACAGTTTTCGATCAGGGTGTGGGAGATTTATTTGTAGCACGTGTCGCAGGCAATTTTGAAAACGTAGATATCCTCGGGAGCCTGGAATACTCATGTAAAGTTGCTGGTAGCAAACTGGTGATGGTTTTGGGTCATGAATCCTGTGGTGCGGTTAAAGCGGCGTGTGATCATGTGGAATTAGGCAATATTACTCAAATGTTGAATAATATTAAACCCGCCGTGGAAGCAACTGAAACTAAAGGGGAACGAAATTCAGAAAATGCAGATTTTGTTGCCGGAGTAGTAGAAAATAACGTAAAGCTTACCCTTAAAAGAATACGGGAAAAAAGCCCTATCCTGAAGGAAATGGAAGACAATGGCGAAATTGATATCGTTGGCGGAATCTATTCAATTTCTACAGGAAAAGTAACCTTAATATAATCATATGAAATTTTTTAAACATTTACGCGGAGATCTCTTTGGTGGGATTACCGCAGGTATAGTTGCACTTCCACTGGCCTTGGCCTTTGGGGTTCAATCTGGTCTGGGACCAGATGCCGGATTATATGGAGCGATTTTCATAGGATTTTTTGCCTCACTTTTTGGAGGGACCAATACACAAATTTCCGGGCCAACGGCACCCATGACGGCAGTCTCTATGGTGATTATTGCAGGAATTGTTGCAGCCAATAATGGAGATGTCTCGCAGGCTTTACCGGCAATTTTGTTAGTATTCTTGCTGGCAGGTCTAATGCAAATCATACTGGGAGTACTAAAACTGGGAAAATATATAAAGTATATTCCTTATCCCGTGGTTTCCGGATTTATGACCGCCATTGGGGTAATTATCCTGGTTACACAACTTTTACCTTTGCTGGGGTATTATGTATCAGATGACGAGAATTATATTCAGGAATTCAAACCCCAGGCAGAAGAAGTTCTCCTGGATAATATTTTGAAAGAAGAAGCCGGGGAAGGTTTGCTCGTATTGGAAGATTTTGAGCAAACTATAAATAGAGCGAAAGAGATTTCTGAAGAAGATATTAATAAAGAAGCTTTAAATCTTG
The DNA here is from genome assembly GCF_023718305.1 of Gramella sp. AN32. Classification (GTDB taxonomy): domain Bacteria; phylum Bacteroidota; class Bacteroidia; order Flavobacteriales; family Flavobacteriaceae; genus Christiangramia; species Christiangramia antarctica. The sequence continues at coordinate 26,506 of NZ_QEYO01000002.1, read as the reverse complement.
CTCAGGGTGCAAGCTCCGGGGTTTTAGGCGCAATAAAAACCCTACCCCGTGCACTCAAGAATATTGATTATCTGGAATTGATCCTGGCAGGCTTAACCATTTTAATCATTTTCGGTTTCAAGCGTATTACTACGGCAGTTCCAAGTACCTTGGTTGCTTTGTTGGCGGTATCAGGTGGAGCCTATTTTATGAAACTAAATTACAGGCCAATTGAAGAAATCCCCAGCGGATTTCCCATGCCACATCTTGAAATTTTTACCGGTTTCGACATGAGCATGGTTTCGCCCTATATTTTTACCGCTCTAACCCTGGCGCTTTTAGGTGCGATAGATAGTTTGTTAACTTCGGTAGTGGCAGATAATATGACTAAAACGCGGCATAACCCTAATAAGGAACTGGTTGGCCAGGGAATTGGAAATAGTGTTGCTTCCATTTTTGGAGGGATCCCGGGCGCAGGAGCAACCATTAGGACCGTGGTAAATATCAATTCCGGAGGTAAAACAAGGCTATCAGGAATGACGGCCGCCATATTGTTATTGGTTATATTGCTTGCATTGGGCCCTGTAGCCTCTCAAATTCCGGCAGCTGTATTGGCAGGAATTCTAATCACTGTAGGAATAGGGGTGATGGATTATAAAGGTTTAAAAGCCATTCCATATATTCCGAAATCTGAAGTAGCGATTATGATTGTAGTACTCTTACTGGCTACATTCTGGAACCTTGTATATGCAGTTGGAATTGGTCTTGTTTTCGCCGCACTTATCTTTATGAAAAAGATGGGTGATCTTAATGCGGAAAGATCTAAAGTGGTTAAACTTAGCGCTGCTGATGAATTGAAAGCTCGCTGGGCAGATGAAATGAACTTTCCAGATAAACTGAAGGAGGAAGTGTATATTAAAAGACTGGACGGGCCTTTATTCTTTGGTTATACCAATGAATTCCAATCGCTGGCGGGTTCAATTCCAGATACGGCCAAACATGTGATCATACGGATGGATCGGGTACCTTATGTAGACCAGTCTGGATTGTATGCCCTGGAAGATGTGATATTGAACCTGCGTAGAAACGATATCCAGGTACTTCTTACAGGACTTCAAAATCAACCAAGATTTAGAATGGAAAAGATTGATCTTATTCCAGATCTTTTGGAGGAAAAGTACATATTCAAAAACTTTAAAGAATGTATGCAATATGTTCGGCAGAATGTTGAAAATGTGGCATAAGCCATTTAATTAGTTAGTTAATAAGAAAACCCGGAAATGTCAATTTTCGGGTTTTTTTATCGCTCATATTTTTCCACATCATCGTCCAGTAGATGTTGATCTTCCACTTCTTTAACAATCGTTGGTAAAATAATGGGAGCGATCACGGCAACAGGCTCGTATAAAATGGAATTTTCAAGTGTTGCTTCATCTATAATTTCAATTTTTTCGTTGGTAGCTTTAAAAAACATAATGATCACACTGGTTACAAAGGCTACCTTTAAAAATCCAAATATCGCGCCCAACAATTTATTAACGATTCCAAGCGCCACAAAACCTGCCATTTGAGTCAATAATTTTCCAGCCAGTGAGACCAGGAAAATAATGAGGACAAAGGTTATCGCAAAACTAATAAGATTGAGGTAGCGTTGGGTCCATTCAACATAATTTGCTAAAACTTCAGCCAGGAAATGGGAAAAATGGATTGCGCCGTAAATCCCGGCAATAATTCCCACGAGCGAGGCAACTTCAGAAAGCAATCCGCGGAAAAAACCTCTAACTAATCCATATAATAGAATGAGGCTTAAAATTATATCGACTGTATTCATGAAGTAAATATAATAATTAAAAATCTTGATAGTATCTTTGCGCCATGGCGAGAGATGAACAATTAAAGGAGCGTTGGACCATTCTGCAAAAAAAAATATCAGATCAATTTGCCGATGGGGATTTGCTGGACCTGGATGCCATTATTTATTTGATTGGAGTCCAGGAATTGGGAAAACCTCATAAGCAATATAAAAAAGATCACAAAATCGACCTAATGCATATTGCGATTTGCACCTTACTGGAACCTTACGGCTATTATGAATTTGAATATTATGACGAAGAAGGCTGGCCGCACTTTAAAATAAAAGAAGTTTTACCACCGCTTAAGGCTGGCGAGCAGTCAGTTCTCATGAAAGAGGCGATCGTGAATTATTTTCTTGAAAAAGAATATATCTCCTAATCTCTTATTTTACTGAAAAGCTTAATATTCTAAATACCATCTTTGGGCTGAATTTTTATTAAATTTGAAGCTTGAAAAAGTACTATTGAAATGATTGAAAAAATTAGAAATCATATTGCTGAAGTTGAAAATTTTCAGACGAATTCTAAAGATGAAATTGAAGCTTTCCGCATAAAATACTTGGGGAAGAAAGGGATTTTAAATGAATTTTTTGGTGCTTTTAAAGACGTTCCGAACGAGGAAAAGAAGGAATTTGGGCAGGTGGTCAATCAGCTCAAAAATGCTGCTCAGGATAAAGTTGTTCGATTAAAAGAACATCTGGAGAATAACCAGGAAGAGCAAGGTGTTTATGGAGATCTTTCCAGACCCGGCGAACCGGTTGAAATTGGTGCGAGACATCCCATTTCCATCGTAAAAAATCAAATTATTGAGATCTTTTCCAACATAGGATTTAATGTTTCTGAAGGTCCTGAAATGGAAGATGACTGGCATAATTTTACCGCGTTGAACCTGCCGGAATACCATCCTGCGCGTGATATGCAGGACACTTTTTTCATCCAGACCAACCCTGATATTTTATTGAGAACGCATACTTCATCAGTCCAGGTGCGGTATATGGAAGAGAATAAACCGCCTATTCGAACCATATCGCCGGGAAGGGTCTTTAGGAATGAAGCCATTTCAGCAAGGTCACATTGTATTTTTCACCAGGTGGAAGGTTTGTATATAGATAAGGATGTTTCTTTTGCAGATTTGAAGCAAACCTTATTGTATTTCACCAGGCAATTATTCGGAAAATCCAAAATTAGGTTGCGACCTTCTTATTTTCCTTTCACGGAACCAAGCGCGGAAGTTGATATTTACTGGGGACTTGAAACCGAAACCGATTACAGGATCACCAAAGGAACGGGATGGTTGGAAATAATGGGCTGCGGAATGGTAGATCCCAATGTGCTTAAAAATTGCAAGATCGATCCCAAAGAATATTCCGGGTTTGCCTTTGGAATGGGGATCGAGAGAATTGCCATGTTGTTATATCAAATTGGGGATATTCGTATGTTTTATGAAAATGATCTACGCTTTTTAGAACAATTTAAATCAGAATTCTAATGAAAAAATATGGAATGATTGCGCTTGCCATAATTATTATCGCAGCGATTGCTTATGTAACTTTTGTGATTGCCGTAGTGAAGATCGCATTTGGTTTGATTTTGTTCCTGGTAGCAGCGATATTTCTTTATTTTCTTTGGCACAAGATCAAAGATAAAGCTGAAGACGCTTTTTGAAAAAAGATCTGGAAATACCCGAAGTTAAAGATATTCATGTGGCGGCGGTTAAGGTATACAACACGTCATTTGAAGTTGACGAATGGAATGCCTATATCATCAATTCTGGTTCTCATGATATTGAAATGGTCTTGATCGTTTCTAAAGGCAGAAAGGATGGTAAAGAAACTTCAACCATGCGGCATAAAATCGAAATCTTACCCGCTGGCTCTTTTGCTAAAATTGAATTCCTTCAGGAAGATGTTTTAAAGCTGAACAATGAATTTCACGTCTCCTTTTTCCTGAACAACAAAATGTTTGACAAAAAATTTGTATTTCAAGCCAATTCTGTAAAGCAGTCAAAAGCAAGAAAAATACCCGTTATTCCGGAGGCAGGAATATTGGCAAAATAAAAAACCCCAGCATTTGCTGGGGTTTTTTATTCGGGTTAAATATGGGATATACTAAAGTTTTGAATTTACATCTTCTACAGTTCCTATCAAATTTCCACCGTTATTAATTTTTACCTCACCAAAAACGATCAATTTTGAATCTTCGCCAATGAATTCTAAAGTTCCATTGCTGTTGATAGTAAGATCTCCATAAATCACCATAGTACCTTCCATTCTCATGATACTTTTGGAAGTGATCACAAGGTTCTCTGTCGATTTATTGTTTCCAAGTCTTAAAGTTCCTCTCATATTAAAACCAGGCTCACTACTGATATTGGCACTTTTTTCAATATTCATTTCCCCACAGAAGTCAAGACCACCGTTTACATTCAGGGTTTTGATATTCATCACTCCTCCAAAGGAAAATTCTTCATTAGGATTTACGGTGAAATTTTTATTCCCCGTATACTCTTCCAAATCCGTACAAACCATAAACTCACTTTCTACAATATCTTCGGCAATAACATTAATTTTTAAGATTTTTAATCCGGTACCGGAAGCTACATAGATATATTCGTTAGCAGCCATTACATAATTGGCACTTCCGGAAATTTCAGCAATTCCTTCAGCGAGCGTATTTAGTTCTGTATCCAGCTTTAAGATATCCAGTCCTGCGCCTCCATTGGCCATATAGATGAAGTTGCCATCATAAGAGACCGTATTGGTCACACGGTCTTCGTTATCGATCATGGCGGCATCTGGGTGTATATTAAGAGGAAGGGAAATTAATCTTTCTCCCAAATCGAAATTATATATTCCTGCACCTTCTATACCTTCTGGAACAAGGATATTGCCCTCAAAAGCACTAATAGATCTTTGAGCTTCCGGAGTCATGACTTCGGTTGAAATCGAATTGACTACTTCCAGTACACCACCAGTTTCCTGAAAACTTAAAAGGCCCTCTTCTCCACTTAATACGACTAGTTTTCCATTCTGAACCACGGCAGACCTTAGATCGCCCAACAAACTTTCAGATTTCAGTTCAAATATATTTTCAGCACCTGTAAAATTGTAAGAGCCGGCAGCACCATTTATCCCACTGATAATAACGGGAGCATTATTGAGGTTAACAATATCTACCCCGGCGTATCCTATGAGGCCATAATTAACCATAAAATCTGAAGTAAATTCCCCATTAGAAGTTTCCACTTTTCCTAAAAGGCTACGGTTTCCGTTTTCACCCTGTGCAGTTGCTCCAGTGAAATAGATTGCATTCTCAGCGTCTACAAATAATGCATTAACGTCAGCCTTATCTGTAATCATCCTGCTTATTAAAACAGGATTATATTGATTGCTTACATCTACGATATCAATTCCGCCCAAATAGGTTTCTCCTTCTTTATTGTAGGAAATGTAGGCATAATTATCTTTTACGGCTACATGTGTCGCTCTTGCCGCCACGCCACCAATAAGTGGTGGTTCTACCATAGCGATTTGTTCAATACCAAAAATCCAGGCAGGTTCCATCGCTCTGTTAGTGGTCGCGTTTGTAACACCAATCACTCCAGATTCATTAAAACTAATTGCGTTTCCAAATTCCGAATTTTGTAGAACCTCAAATTCTTCGGAAGGATTATTGGTTTCATTTACATCATTGGTATTACAAGAAATTACTAAAAAACAAAAAAGTACCAGGTAAGATGATTTTTTCATCATAAGTTGAAAGGTTAGTTTGAGACGGTAAAAGTATGGAAAAAAGCCTGATATCAAGTTAAATATTAGAAAATGAGAGTATTATAAATTAAAGTAGGAAATAACCTATGTTACGTATAAAAATATGACATAAAAAAAGCCCCCAGAAACTGGAGACTTAATTCCTATGAAAAGAGATTAATTAACTTACAATTTTTTAGAAACATCTGTAAACGATCCTGCCACATCTACCTGTCCATGCTTAATGACTTCACCTCTAACTTCCAGAGAATTGTGATCTCCGAAGAATTCAATCATAGCACCGTCATCCAAAATAAGGTCACCGTTTACAATAATAGCTGCATTTTCCACATTTAAATGACTGCCATATCCAATTCTTAAATCAGCTGCAGTTAAAGTTCCTACACCTATGTTGATACTTCCTGTAGAATTTACAGAGATCGTATTTTCAACAGTAAGGTCTCCGCAGAAATTTAATTTACCCTGTACTTTTAGGTTTTTTAATGAAGTTAAACCATGATAGGATTGAACTTCCCGTGGAGGGATTATAAGTGAGCTTTTACCTTTATAATGTACTGTATTTCCGCAATCTACAAGATCTTTAATGAGACCTGTTTCTTCTGGGGGAGGCCAAACTGTTCCTTCTGGCCCTCTATGCCATTTGCCTTCTACTCCGGTTTGGGGATCTTTATGGCTATGAAACAATTCTTGTTCTGGAGTTTCATCATAATCCTGGGCGGATTTGTCACAGGAAACAATAAAAATACTTGCTATAAGAAGGAATCCAATAGTTTTAATTTTCATGATTTTGAATCTATTAGTGATTTGGTAACTCAAATGTATACTTAATTCTTTAAGATGCAACATTTTATCGATGAAATGCATAAAAATAATAAAGTATAGGCATGTTCCAGTATAGAAGAGTTAAAAAGGGATTCATGCTTTTGGAAATAAGAAATCTCATATTAATCTAATTTATCCACAAGTTTCTTAAATACTTTTTTGGGATTTTTTCCTTCATAAAGAATAGCATACACTGCATTAATGATGGGAGTCTTAGCCTTTTTTTCTTTATTGATCTTGTAAGCGCTTTCTGCAGCATAGTATCCTTCAGCAATCATGCTCATTTCCATTTGTGCACTTTTTACGGTATATCCTTTTCCTATCATATTTCCAAACATTCGGTTACGGCTAAAAACTGAGTATCCTGTCACCAATAGGTCGCCTAAGTAGGCAGAATCGTTAATATTCCTTTTCATTTTATGCACCTTCTTGATGAATTTTTTCATCTCCCGAATGGCATTACTCATTAAAACACTTTGAAAATTATCGCCATAACCCAAGCCATGTGCGATCCCCGCAGCAATAGCATATATATTTTTTAGCACCGCGGCATATTCTGTTCCAATTACATCGTCACTGGTTTTGCAGGTGATATAATCGCTGCTGAGAAAGGCCGCCAACAATTCTGCTTTTTTTTCGTCTAAACAGGCAATGGTTAAATAGGAAAGTCGTTCCAGGGCTACTTCTTCGGCATGGCAGGGTCCGGTTAAAACGCCAATATTTTCCATAGGAACATCATGATACTGATTAAAATGTTCACCAACGATAAGGCTGGTTTCAGGTACAATTCCTTTAATCGCGGAAAAAACCACTTTATCATGAAGGGGTATGGTCAAATTTTCAAGTTCTCTTTTTAAAAATGCTGAAGGGATTGCAAATATTAGAAAATCTGAAGCTTCTACCGTGGTATTAATATCGTTGCTTAGATTAAGCTGATCTGTATTGAATTCAACAGAACTTAGGTAATTAGGATTGTGATCCTGTTTTTTAATATGTTCAACAGCATAAACGCTGCGCATATACCAGTTAACGTTTTCCAGGTTCTCACAAAGCATTTTAACAATTGCCGTGGCCCAACTGCCACCTCCAATTACTCCAAAACTCGGTTTTTCATTCATTTTATTATCAATTATGAAATTCAAAAATAGGAAATTTAAGGAGATGCTATTCAAATGAGCAAAAGCGAATTTTTTTTGCGAATAATGAAATTGAAACTTTAACAAAATAACGCTGCATTCTATGCAATCTTTTAAAGAAAGGCTGCGTTATTAATTTGTTCTTTCGTTTCATCTTTAAGAAAGAATATTTAGTTTTTTGGTTGGTTATTTAGTTGAAAAAACCGTTTCGAAAGGGACGGTTTTTTTGTGTTTTACGAAAACTTTAGGACGGCTCTTTCCAACTGTTTAATTTAGCTTTTGTACATTTAAGAATATAAATCAACTAAACAATTGAATTGAAATGGGATTATTTTCATTTATTAAAGATGCCGGTAAAAAAATATTTGGTGTCGATAAGAAAAAAGAAACTGTTGAAAAATCAGAAAGTTCAGAAATAATTGAACGTAGGGAAAACGAGAAAGCAGCCAATAAACTTGAAGAAACTGTTCGTGACCTCAATTTAAAAGCTGAAAATTTAAAAATTCATATCGAAAATGATACTGCGGTAATTTCAGGGAAGGCTTTGGACCAGGCAACAAGGGAAAAAATTATTCTTGTGGTTGGAAACAGTGAAGGAATTGCAGAAGTAGATGATCGTATGGATGTTCAGAATAAAGAACCGGAAGCAGTTTTTCATACGGTAGAAAAAGGAGATACCTTATCTAAGATTTCCAAAAAACATTACGGAGATCCTAATAAGTATCCGGTGATCTTTGAAGCTAACAAACCCATGCTTCAGGATCCTGATAAAATATATCCTGGCCAGGTGTTGAGAATTCCAAATTTGGACAATAACCGCCAGTAAAAAACAGAAGACTGTTTTAAAATTTTGAGAGTGCCGCATTGAGAGCAGTCGACGTTCTAGGTTGTTGTTCCACAATGAAAAAAGTAGGATCATTCAACTAAAAAGGGCAAGCAAGAAATTTTTAAAACAGTCTTTATTTGTAAAAATTCATTTCATCGGTGTATGCCCAGACTTCATAGGGCAACAATGGCCGAACATTTTTACCTTCTTTTATCCCTTTTCGAATTGCCGTTGAAGATATCTGCAGTATAGGTGCCTGAATCCTTGTAACCTTTGCTGAAAACTTGTCGTAATCTATGGGATCGCCTTCAGCTATTCGCGGATATACATAAATATTATAATCTTCCAGGATAGCTTCATAATTTTTCCATTTATGAAGGCTTATCAAATTGTCTTCTCCCATAATTAGAGAAAAGTCTAGATCAGGATATTTTTCAGCTAAATGAATTAACGTATTAATAGTATAATTTGGCTGTGGAAGATCAAATTCTATCTTGCTCGGCTTTAATTTGGGATAAGGCTCGCACGCGCGGTACACCATTTCCAGTCGATGGTGGTTATCCAAAAGCGTTTTCTTCTTCTTAAAAGGATTATGCGGCGTTACTACCAGCCAGATTTCATCCAGATCTGAATATTCAGCCATATGATTGGCGATAATAAGATGACCGGTGTGGATAGGATTAAAGGTGCCGAAGAAAAGTCCTATTTTCTTTCTCATTTAGCCTTTGATATAATTAGAAACCAGATCATAAGCCTCTTTTAAGGCAATCTCTAAATTATTATTTTCAATAATAAAATCAAATTGCGGTGCAGTAGCCAATTCTATTGAAGCTTTTGCCACGCGCATATTTATTTTATCTGCACTTTCAGTCTTTCGCTTTTTGAGCCTGATTTTTAGCTCTTCAATACTTGGAGGTTTTACAAAAACCGCTAAAGTCCTGTTTGGATAAATATTTTTTATGTCTAAACCACCAACCACATCAATATCAAATATCACATGTTTGCCATTTTGCCAGATCCTTTCAACCTCGCTTTTTAAAGTGCCGTAGAAATTATCCCTATAAACTTCTTCCCATTCCAGAAATTCGTCATTTTTGATCTTTTGCTTGAATTCTTTTAGAGAGAGAAAATAATAATCTTTCCCGTGAACTTCATCTCCGCGAGGTTCTCTTGAAGTGGCGCTAATGGAAAAGTCCAGTTTAAGTTCCGGATGGTTTAGCAAATGCCGTACAATCGTTGTTTTTCCTGATCCTGAAGGTGCGGAAAACACGAAAAGCTTCCCTTCATTCATTTAAAGTACGTTTAAAATTTGCTCCTTTATTTTTTCCAGCTCGTCTTTCATTTGAACAACTAACTGCTGCATTGGGGCATAATTAGATTTGCTCCCAATGGTATTTACTTCCCTGCCAATCTCCTGTGAAATAAAAGCAAGTTTTCTTCCGTTAGAATCGGCGCTGTTCATCGTTTTTTGAAAGTAATCAAGATGATTATCCAGCCGAACTTTTTCTTCAGTTATGTCGAATTTTTCTATATAATAAACGATTTCCTGCTCAAACCTGTTTTCATCAGCGGTTTCTTTAATCTCTTCGATCCCTTTTCTAAGGCGTTCCCGCACCATATCAATTCGTTCTGGATCCATGGAAATAATCTGCTCCAGTAGATCCTTAATATTGTCAATTCTTAGATTGAGATCTTTTTCCAGCGCTTCACCTTCATCAGATCGAAAATTATTGATTTCCACTAAAGCATCTTTTACCGAATTTTCAATGATCCTAAATTCTTCCTCATCGATCTCTTCGCGCTCTGTTTTAAGGGTATCTGGCATTTTTACAGCCATTTTAAGCAATTCAATATCACTAACGTCCACGATTTTTCGCAGCTGACCCATATAATTCTGAACCACTTCCGTATTGATATTGGTGATGGTTTGATCGCCAACAAATTCAACGTAGATGGAAAGATCTACTTTCCCGCGATTGAGCGAATTTGAAATGATATTTCGGAGATCGAGTTCCTTTTCCCGGTATTGCGAAGGAATGCGCGCATTCAGGTCAAAATTCTTGCTGTTGAGGGACTTAAGTTCAACAGTGATTTTTTTATTGGGAATTTGTGTAACGCTCTTCCCGAAACCTGTCATAGATTGGATCATGCCTGAATTTTAAAAGCTTGCGCAAAGATAATCAATTCTCGTCCATCTCCAATTTTAGCTCAATGTGTAGATTTTGATGATTTCTCCACTTGTTCCATCGCAAACTCAAATGCCCGCTTTTCGTGATAATAGGTAGTTGAATGGGTGACAAATCCCACGTGCCCGCCATAATCTGGCATTTCCAGGAATATTTTTTCTGAAATCTCAGCAATATCGATGGAATAACATTTTTCAGATAGAAAGCTGTCGTTTTTAGCATTCAAGATAAAATCCGGAATTTTAATCTGCTGAAGAAATTGTAAACTGCTGTTTTGGGTATAATAATCTGAAGCATCTGTAAAACCATGTGCTTTTGACGTGTAGAGATCATCAATATCCCTTAAGGAATTACAGGACTGGATCGATTTTCTATCAATTTCATCGGGATACTGATTAGCCCGGGCAAACAGTTGTTCTTTTAAGCTAATTTCAAATCTCTTAGAATAGATAAAATTTCGCATTCGGTTGATCGCTCCTAAAGAACCTTCCAGATCGCAGGGTACAGAAATGGCAATTCCAGCTTTAATTTCCACGGGCCGGTTTCTCTTCTCACCTAAATATTTTAAAACCATGTTACCTCCAAGACTAAAACCCAAAAGGATTAAATTCGAATATTTGTCGTTTTTAAGTACATGCTTTATGACTTCTTGAAGATCTTCAGTTGCACCGGCATGGTAGCTTTGATATTTGCGATTGGGTTCATCACTGCAACCACGAAAATTCATGGCAATAGCATCATAGCCTTCAGAAATAAATTTTTTGGCCATTCCCTGCATATAAGGCCTGGAGGCGGTTCCCGCCAGACCATGTAAGAGGATCACCGCATTTTTGGTTTTGCCTTTTTCAGAATAATTCCATTCAAGATCCAAAAGATCACCATCTGAAAGTTCCAGTCGTTCTCTTTCCGGAACGGGTAAAGGTACTTTGCGAAATTTAGAAGCATAAATGGTTGCCGCATCTGCACTTCTAAATATCCTGGGCGGAATGTAATCACTGGAAAGAACGGGCATAAATAAGGCTTTTAAGGTAAACTTAGGGAAAATTTGTTGCGGCGAAAAGGCTTTAATGAGTAGTTTTGAATAAAAATACATGTATTCAAAGCAATTCGAAATACGTTGGAGCGATCTCGATGCCAACAGGCATTTGGCGAATTCAGCCTATATAAATTTTATGAGCCACACGCGAATGGGATTTTTGATGGAAAATGGTTTCGGTCAAAAACAACTCGCGCAACATAACATTGGTCCTGTGGTTTTTACTGAACATGTTTATTATTATAAGGAAATTTTTGCTGGAAAACCGGTAACGGTAAGTCTGGAGTTAGATGCAATTTCTAATAACGGAATGTATTTTGAGTTCCTGCATAACATGTACGATTCCAAAGGAAATCATTGCGCAAGCTGTGAAATGATGGGTGCCTGGATCAATCTGGAGACCAGAAAATTAACGGCTCTCCCACAGGAACTTATGGAAGGGATGTTGCAAATGACCAAAACCAAAAATTTTAAAACGATCACCAAGGAGGACACCCGAAGATTTGGTAAGCTGCCTCAAAATATTAGCCCGGAAGAATTGATGGGGCTATAATTTTGGTTTCAGAAAATTTATAATGTTACTAAACTTAAAACACATTTAATCCAAATAATTCCCTGATGGTACTGCGGGCAAAATAATTTTGAAGTTTCTATCGGAAGTAGGGGAAACATTTTAATTTTAGATTCATAATCTTTGTTATTTAGTAGGTTAAACTAAAAGAATTGTAATTTAAACTCTATAATCTAATTTTTCTGAGAAATGAACAACAATCTTAAAAGAGTCTCACAAAAAATTGAATCAGGGATTTTATTTCTTCTCGTCCTTTTACTTTTTCAGAATTGTACCGTATATCGAGGTACCAACGTTACTTTTGAACAGGCGGTAAATGATGAAGTAAAGGTGAGGGTATTTACTGAAGATGGTAAAAAATTGATGTTTAAAAGACTTCAATTATTAGATGGTCAAAGCATAGGCTTCGCTAAAAAAAATTCACAAACCGGAAAATTTCTTTTACAGAACGGGGTGAATTTCGAGGAGGCAGGAAAATTCACGGCATTTGTTCTGGATTCGCTAGAAGTAGAGGAAATCTATCCCAAAAATAGAACGGCTTCCACCTTTGTGAGTATTGGGATTGCCCTTCTTGTAGCTGCCACTACAATTATAGTTGCTGTTGCGGTAATTTTTATGACTTCATGGACGGGATAATCCTTAAGCAGGGCTTTTTGTCTTCTTCATACTAACCATATATACGCCCACAAATACCAGAAGTGCGGCTACAATTTTAATAAGGTTTAAACTGTCTACTCCCACTGCTATGGCAAAGGTGATGGCAATCAAGGGTTGCAGATAAATAAATGCACTAATAGTAGAGGCTGAAAGTTGTTTTAAGGCATAAATGTTCAATAGGTAGGTCATAAAGGTTGTGCCCAAAACAACAAATGCCATTCTCCAGATCGCTTCAAAGGGTAAACTTCTCCATTCTACTGCGGAAAATTCAGAAAAAGTAACCGGAAGGTTGATAAATATGGCGATCAAAAACAGCCATTTCATTAAGGTGATGGAATGATATTTTTTTGTGAGCGGTTTTACCAGAATGAGATAAAGCCCGTAGGAAAACGCATTGATGATAAAAAGCGCATTGCCTAAGGGAATATTAGGCGCATAGGGTGAAGAAGGATTGCTGAACATAACCAAAATTAGGGCACCCGCCAGGCCAATGATTATTCCCATGGTCTTTAAAAGAGTGATCTTTTCTTTTACAATGATTGCGGAGAGGACCAATACCATAACCGGAGATAAGGTAATGATCACCGAGCTGTTTATGGGTGTGGAAAGGCTCAATCCTTTAAAGAAGAACAGCATGTTCAGTACCATTCCAAAAAATGCGCAGGCGAGGATCCTGGGCCAGTCTTTCTTTTCTATCTTCTCTTTGGGAGCAAACAGGCTAATGATCCAGAAAAGTGTGGCCGCCCCCAAAACCCTTAATAAAATAAAGCCAAAAGCGCCTATATATGTCGGCATGACTCCTTTGGCAATCGTATGGTTTGCTCCATAAATCGCGCTGGCAAGAAAGGCGGCAAGAATTGCAAATATCCGGTTATTCGCCATGAATGGCAGTTTTCGCCGCGGCTATGGTTTTTTTAGAGTTACCAATAAAAATTTGATCATTATCGATGATCACCGGTCGTTTTAAAAAAGTATAATGTTCAAGAATGAGGTTTTTAAATTCATCTTCTTTAAGAACTTTATTCTTAAGATCTTTTTCTTTATATAACCTTGCCCTTTTGCTGAAAAGTGATTCATAATCTCCCGCCAGTTCCCTCATTTCATCAATCTGCTCCTCGGTGATCGCATTTTCTTTAATATCCTGTAGAATGAATGAAGAAGGTGGTTTTATTTCATTTAAAATTCTTTTGCAGGTATCGCAGGTGGAAAGGTGGTAGATCTTTTTCATTTTACTGGATGCTGTTAATTTCTTTCAAATTTAAATATTTATCGGCTTCTGGTCGTGAAAAAGACATATTAATAGAACCTTCAGCATAAGAAGAAACTTCATAAGCATTATAAATAAGTAAAATGGAATCCTTAGAAACCCCAATGTTTGCAGGCAGGCTGAACTGTTCCTCTTCAAACCAGAGCCCCGTGCTATTGATATTAGAATCTTGAGCGATTTCGAATTTCTCCCTAAAATCATTTTCTACAAATTCTTTAAATTCTGAAGTAAATAAATCGGTATTTTCCAATTCATCACCGGTTGCAGGATCAAAATTCAGGTAAGACGTGCTGCGGTAACCGTGCGCCCCGCCGGTAAACATATCTGTATCAAATTGAATACTGATCAATTCCGGGGTATTTAAAATAACTTTTCCAATAATGGTGGCTTCCCAGGGCATTTCAGTTTCGGGAAAATCTTCAGTGGTTTGCTTATAGTTCTTGATGAAATTCTCCACCAGTTCATCAACTTCCATATTTTGATCTTCCTCCTGGTAATTTAGAATGCTACCCATAAAATCCTGAATGGATTTATTGATATTTTCAGGCTGCCCTTCCCCATTTTCAGCAAAAGGAAAGGTGAGGCTTATAAAAGTGCATTTTCCATTTTCAGGATGGCAGTCTTTTAGCTTTTTTTCCACAGTTTTAGAGCGAAAGCTGATGGAATGATCTTCAACTTGTTTTTTCTCTTTATCCTTTCCGCAGGAAAAAAGTATAAAAATGCTGAGCAGCGCAGGAATTATTTTTTTCATTTAATATAGATTGTGGTTTGCAGCTATTTCAGGTTAAAGCCTGTTAAATTAAAGGATAAAGGTAAAGGCAATTTTGTGATTGCCCAACAGGTCACTACCTTTGTTTTTCAAATTTTTTTCAGATGAAATTCAACACCAAAGCTATTCACGGAGGACAGGATAATACAGATCCTGCATACGGTTCAGTCATGCCTCCAATATATCAAACCAGTACGTATTCTCAAACCACCCCCGGGGGGCATAAAGGATATGAGTATTCCCGAAGTGCTAACCCAACCCGAACTGCCCTGGAAAAATCTATTGCCAGTATTGAAAATGGGGAATATGGGCTTGCTTTTGGTTCCGGCCTTGCAGCGATTGATGCCGTGATGAAATTGTTTAAACCGGGTGATGAAATTGTTTCTACCAACGACCTTTATGGAGGGTCTTACCGACTTTTCACCAAGATTTTTGAAAATATGGGTCTTAAATTCCATTTTATCGGGATGCAGGATGCCGCTGATATTGAAAAATATATCAATGAGAATACAAAGCTGCTTTGGGTGGAAACACCAACTAATCCCATGATGAATATCATCGATATCAAGGCATGCTCGAAAATTGCTAAAAAACATGATATTCTTTTAGCAGTGGATAACACGTTTGCTACGCCTTATTTGCAGCAACCGTTGGATTTAGGTGCAGATATCGTGATGCATAGTGCAACAAAATACCTTGGCGGACATAGCGATGTGGTGATGGGAAGCCTGGTGGTAAAGGATAAAGAACTTTCAGAAAAATTATATTTTATCCAGAATGCCAGTGGGGCGGTTTGTGGCCCCCAGGATAGCTTTCTGGTTTTACGCGGAATTAAAACACTGCACCTAAGAATGCAACGGCATTGTGAAAATGGTGAAGCAATCGCAAAATATTTGAAAGGCCATCCTAAAGTAGGAAAAGTGTACTGGCCCGGATTTGAAGATCATCCCAATCATGAGATCGCAAAATCACAGATGAGTGGTTTCGGCGGAATGATCTCGTTCACTACCAAAGAAGGAACTTTAGAAAGTGCTGTGAGCGTAGTTGAAAAATTACATGTTTTCACCCTTGCTGAATCTTTAGGAGGTGTAGAATCTTTAGCGGGCCATCCCGCCAGTATGACCCATGCTTCCATTCCAAAAGAAGAACGTGAAAAAACGGGAGTCGTTGATTCTCTTATTAGACTTAGCGTAGGAGTAGAAGATGAAGAAGACCTTATTAATGATTTAAAGAAAGCATTAGGATAGCAATCAAAAATGAAAACCTGCCGGGTAAGGGCAGGTTTTTTTATAATTTTTAGGTGATAAATTTTTTAAGGTGTTCGATATAATTTTAGCCATTGGTCCCAGGCAAATCTTGCTGCTAATGATTGTAGGAGGAATTTTTCTTTTATTGCCGTTAATAGCCTTGATCGATCTTTTAAGAAATGAATTTACCAGAAACAATAAGATCATCTGGTTACTGGTGATTTTACTGTTTCCGCTTTTAGGAGCCATCCTGTATTTTGTAATGGCCGGGAAACAGAAAATTTAAGATTTCTAAAATATCGTTTGAAATGCTTTTATAAGCTTATTTATTTCATTGGTGGTATTGTAATGCACGAGGCTCACCCGCACTACGCCATTGTTCTTTTCCAGTCCTAAATCCTGAATCAATTTTTTGGCATAAAAATCACCAAAGCGTATTCCTATTCTAAAAGCATCTACTTTCTGTACAATTTCATCACTTTTTAATTTGGAATGCACAAAAGAAATGGTGGGAACACGCTTGTTGAAGTCTGCTACGGGATTTCCTATAATTTTTACTTCCGGAATAGTTTTTAGGTAATCCAATAATTTGGCAGCAAGTTTCTGTTCATATTTGGCAATAAGACCGAAGGCTTTGGCGATCTTTTCAGAATAAGTTTGGCCTTTATGGGAATCCTGATGATGACTGAATAACTCTTCATAATATTCAATGATCCCCAGCGTACTATAAGTCAGTTCAAAATTGAAATTCCCAGGCTGCAGTTTATAAGGGATATCTTTTTTACCTATAAAATAGTGGTTGAGGCTGTCTAATTTCAGTAGCTGTTTATATTTCCCATACATCATGGCCAGATGCGGACCATAGGTTTTATACCAGCTAAAGGTATAAAAATCTACATCCAGCTCCTTCACATCAATCTTTCTATGCGGGGCAAAGGCTACCCCGTCCACACAAATTAAAGCGCCGGCTTTATGGACTTCCTTGGCGATCTTTTTAATGGGGTTTATCGTTCCCAGAACATTGGAAGCATGAGTAACTGCGACCAGTTGGGTCTTCTTATTCAATAATTTTCGCAAATCTGAAATATCAAGTTCCAGTGTTTCCGGGTTTACTTTCCAGGTTCTTACCACAATTCCTTTCTCTTCCAAATCTGTCCAGGGAGAAACATTAGCTTCATGATCTGTATTTGTAACAATAACCTCGTCACCATTTTTCCAATTTCGGCTAATGCTAAGACTTAGTAAGCGCAATAACATAGTTGAAGAAGAGCCTATAACCACTTCCTCCGGCCTTGAGGCGTTTACCAGTTTGGCAATTTTGGAAGTAGCATATTTTAATTTATTTCCCGCTTCTTCAGATATTTTGTAACTCGCGCCTAATTGCACGTTGTGATGCACCAGGTAACCGCTAATCCGCTTTATGACATTTCCTAAAACCTGTGATCCGCCGGCATTATCCATAAAAATGAAGTCTTTTTCAAGGGCGGGAAATTGCTTGCGTACAAATTCTATATCCATTTATTTTCCAAGTAAACTTTTATTAAATAATTCCAGGATTCTTCGGTATTCATCGGTCCAACTGCTGGGTTCTTCAAAGCCGTGATCTTCAACCGGATATACCGCTAATTCCCAGTTTTCCTTTTTGAGTTCAATTAAACGCTGCGCCAGTCGTACCACATCCTGAAAATGCACATTTACATCCAGCATTCCGTGAGCGATCAAAAGATCCCCCTGAAGACCTTCGGCAAAATAAATTGGTGAACTTTGGCGATAGGCAATGGGGTCCTGTGAAGGTTCATTCAGAATATTGGCGGTGTAACCATGGTTATAATGCGCCCAGTCTGTCACCGATCTTAATGCTGCTCCGGCCTGGAAGGTTTCCGGTTCATTGAACATGGCCATTAGTGTAATAAATCCGCCATAACTTCCGCCGTAGATGCCTACTTTCTGTGGATCGATATTTTGATTTTCAATAAGGTATTTAACCCCATCTACCTGGTCGCTCAAATCCTTTCCGCCCATATGTCGATAAATTCCCGTTCGCCAATCCCTGCCATAACCTGCACTCCCGCGATAATCAATGTCGATGACCGTATATCCAAGATCGGTTAATAAGTTGTGGAACATATATTCATGAAAGTAACTGCTCCACCATTTATGCGCATTTTGAAGGTAGCCCGCACCATGTACAAAAACAACGGCCGCGTCATTTTTCACCCTGGTTTCAGGAATATATAATCTCGCGGGGACCATGGCCCCATCCCGTGCTTTAAACTGAATATATTCCGGCTCTCTCCAGTTATAAGAAGCAAATTCATCAGATTGACCCTGAGTTAATTGTTCCGCTTTTTCTGAAGATCCGGTTTTCTTTAGATAAAGCTCCCAAGGTTTATTTGCGGTGGAATGGGAAATCGCCATTTGTGTTTCGTCTGGCGATAAATACACCTGGTTGTTTCCGGGCATATTGGTCAATTTCTCCATTTTTCCGCCCATTAAAGGCATGCGGTAAAAGTGCCGTTCCCCGGCATCTACTTCAGAAGTGCTTAGATACCAGTGTTTTTTATCATTTGAAAGAACCGGATCAAAAACTTCAAAATCTCCTTTGGTTAGCTGGGTTTTTTTACCTGTTTTCGTATTTAGAAGGTACAAATGGGAAAATCCGCTTTCTTCGCTTTGAAAATAGATATGCTTATTATCTGGCAGCCAGTCTAAGGTTTCATAACCATAAAAAGTATAGCCAATCCCGGGACCGGCCAGCCAGGCTTCATCGCGTTGCCTGTCTAAAGATTTTATGGAACCGTCTTCCAGGTTCAAAGCAACGATCCAGCGATCTTTATTATCTGTGGACCTAACATTTACCACCGCATTTTTCCCGTCTTCTGAAAATTTCACCGTAGAAGGAATAACCTCACGTGCCTTTTCTTCCCATTCTTTATCGGGATATTCGCTGGTATAATCTGGCAAATCTTTAATTCCGGGCAGGCCTGAAAAATCGATGGTATAGGCGGTATCTTTTTCAGTATTATAAATGATAAGATCTGCGGTGTATTCAAAATCACCCACTTTACTTCTTGCCGGTAAATCTACGGTATAACCGCTTACGTCCACATAATTTGGTACAGCCGTACTTTTACCTCTTTCACGGTCAATGAGATTGAAACTCACATATGCGGCGGAAGGGGCGATGGTCATATTCCCTACATTTTTTTCTTTGGTAAAAAATTCAAATTTTTCTTTCTCCTGAATAGATTCGCGATATTTTTTAGAATCTTCAGCTCGTTTTTTCCTTTCCGCCACAACTTCCAATAGTTCAAGATTTTCAGTTTGGATCCATTCATCCCTTTCTGAAATTTCATCTTCAGTCTTACTTTTCTCTGAACCCTTGTTAATATTTGTAAGTTGCTTTAAAGTTCCTTCGGTTAAATTGTAGAGAAAGGCGTTATCCTGTGATTCAAAACCAATAATATTGCTACCGTTGAGAAATACCGGATCTTCAATTCTGGAAGGAATATCTAAAATGAGCTTTCGGCTTTTATCTCTTAAAGTATAGATATATAGATTTTGATCGTCTGTATAGATCTTTTTAGATTTATCAGCATCGAATTCGCCGCGCCTTCCCATCATTTCTTCCCGTTCATCCCGTGATACCTTTACGATCCTGTCCTTTTTGCTGAGATTGATTTTATAAAGGGAATCGGCCGCATTTTTTTCAGGATTGTAATAAAAATAAATATTCTCCCCCTGTGCTCCCCATTGTATCGAACTTGGAAAAGTCCCCATCCATTTTGGGTCCTGCATGATCTTTTCCACGCTTAATGCTGAGGTTTGGGCAAAGAAACCCGCAGGTAACATAACGAGGAATATGGTAAAGTGAACGAATTTTTTAAAACTCATGTAAAGGGTAGTAGTTTAATTTAAATATAAAATCCAATAATTTCAGGTGGTTTACAAGATAGAGAAATTTTGGATTTTTAAGATGGGATTTTTATTCGTGTCAGAATTTATTGATACCTGAAAATCAATGAGTTATAAAATAATTATGTAACTTCAGGATAAATTTAAACAACATAATTATGAAAAAAAGCATTTTTCGTCAGACACCCCAGATCAAGCTTTATTTTATGGTACTTATTGGTTTAACGCTGTTTTCCTGTGAGCCGGAAGCTTTAAATAGTAAGGAAGATATTCAGGTATTTGATCTTAATACTGAAAAGGCAGGCAAGGCAAAAGAATTAAATGAGTTTTATGGCCCAAGCCAGCCTATGGGCAAGGGGATAGTGCGCAGCTTTGTTAGCATAAATAAAAATGGAGTGCCGGTTTCAGTAGGGATTGTTTTTTCTGAAAAAATCCTGGAGAATTTACCTGAAGAAGAAACCAATATCACTTTAAAGCTCCATAAAAAAGCGGAAAACCTAATTGTGGATCACATAGATTTTGGTTTTAATCCCCAGGGGCATCCCGGACAGGTCTTTATGGTAGAGCATTTTGATATACATTTTTACTGGATAAGTCCCGAAGAAAAAGCAGAAATTCCATTCTTAATAGGTTTGGGAGATTTACCACCTTCTACGATGTGGCCAGATGCATATGCATATGATGTTGCCACAATTCCGCAAATGGGAAGGCACTGGATATTGGAATCTCAAAATAATTCAACAGAATTTAATCAAACTTTTGTTTATGGTTCCTGGGACTTTAAATTTACTTTTTATGAGCCCATGATAACCGTGGAATATTTGAAAGAGAAAGAATTTGAAGATTCTTATAATATCACGCCCTTAGGAGAATATCTGGATGCCGGTTATTACGCAGATTCTTATAAAATTCAATACGACCACATTAAAAAACAATATCGTGTTTTACTTACAGATCTTTTTATGGCGGGTGGAGCTCTTTAACATTTTAAAAAAACTAATTTGAGGGTAAATTTTCTCAGATAAGAGAAGGTGTAAACTTTCTTGTGACTAACATTATTTAAGAAATTGTTGTTTGCCGGGTTATACAATAGTTTTCAAATTATCTTTTAATCATAAAAATTTCAAAAAATCCTATCTTAGGCAAACGTTTAATTTGCTTAAAACTGAAAACATGATAAGAAATTTAGTGCTGGTTAGTTTGCTTTTCATCTCCGTGAATATTATCACTGCTCAGGAAAAGCAGGCGATAATAGCGAATATTGTAAAAGAGGTAAATACAAATTCTCAATTGGAAAAGCTGGCTCACGAGCTCTTGGATGTAGTGGGGCCCCGTTTGGTAGGTTCTCCACAAATGAAAAATGCCCATGATTGGGCGGTGAAAAAATATTCCGGCTGGGGAATGGATGCACGCAATGAGCAATGGGGAACCTGGCGGGGTTGGGAACGCGGGATCACCCACGTAGATATGGTGTCGCCAAGAGTGCAAAGTCTCGAAGCGAGACAACTGGCGTGGAGCCCGTCTACTGGTAAAAAAGGTGTAACCGCTGAGGTGGTCATCCTTCCGGAAGCGAAAGATTCTGCAGATTTTGCTCAAAAGATCAAATCTGTGAAAGGCAAATTTGTCTTGATAAGTATGCCACAACCTACCGGAAGACCCGATGAAAACTGGGAAAAATGGGCTACGGAAGAATCTTTCGAAAAAATGAAAAAAGACAGGGATTCTTTAAATGATCTTTTTAATGAAAAAATGCAACAGAATGGTCTTGGCAGAAGGGAATTACCGCGGGCACTTGAAGCAGCAGGGGCTGAAGGGATTATTTCCTCTTACTGGTCCCGTGGTTTTGGGGTGAACAAAGTTTTTAGTGCCTATACCGAAGATATTCCTACCATCGATGTTTCCCTCGAAGATTATGGGATGTTGTACCGTTTAGCTGCGAATGGAGATAAACCCGAACTGAAAATTGTAGCTGAATCCCAGGAACTTGGTGAAGTGCCTACATTTAATACCATAGCTGAAATTAAAGGAAGCGAAAAACCCGATGAATATGTGATCCTTTCTGCCCATTTCGATAGTTGGGATGGTGCAACCGGTGCTACAGATAATGGCACAGGCACTCTGGTCATGATGGAAACTATGCGTATCCTTAAAAAGTTGTATCCAAATCCAAAACGGACTATTTTGGTAGGACATTGGGGAAGTGAGGAGCAGGGACTAAATGGTTCGCGTGCCTTTGTAAAAGATCATCCGGAAATTGTTGAGGGTGTACAGGCCTTGTTCAATCAGGATAATGGGACGGGTAGGGTTGAAAATATTTCCGGAAATGGGTTTCTCCATGCTTATGATTATATAGGCCGGTGGCTATATGAAGTGCCGGAAGAGGTAACCAAACATATAGAAACAAATTTCCCGGGAACTCCGGGAAGGGGAGGATCTGATTATGCTTCTTTTGTTGCAGCAGGTGTACCTGCCTTTAACTTAAGCTCTTTAAGTTGGGATTACTGGAACTATACCTGGCATACCAATCGTGATACCTATGACAAGATTGTTTTCGACGATGTAAAAAACAACGTGATCCTTACGGCAGTATTGGCCTATATGGCTAGTGAAGATGAAGCAACTACTTCCCGTGAGCAAATTATTTTACCAGTGAATAGAAGATCTGGTGAACAAATGACCTGGCCTGAAGCTCGCGATGCAACTCGTAAAGGAGGCCTTGATGATGAAGATTAAATAGAACTTTCTAAAAACAAAAGAGGCTGTCTAAAAGTATTATTTAAACGTCCTTACGAACGAAGTGAAGTAATCTACTATTTGATTACAGACAATTTGCAGATTGCTTCGTCCCTCGCAATGACAGTTAAATGTTTTTTAGACAGCTTCTTTTTTATGAATCTAACCTGGAACCAACAGGTTTGCTACAATCATGTCCTGGTTCCCCATGCGGCGGATTAATTTGAGGGGCACTATCCTGCAATCTTACCGGAGAAGTTGTCATTTTTGGAGTGGTGGCAGCCTGATCAAGTGGCGCACCTACAGGTAATGCACAGGTATGACCTGGTTGTCCATGAGCCGGATTATATTTTAGATCGGCTGTTTTTTCCATATCGGCTTTTGCCGCTTCACCCGATGGTTGGGCTTCTGCATTTTGGGTAGTCCCTTCAGCTTTTTCCTCTTTTTCTTCTTTGCAGGCAGTAAATCCCAATACCAGGCAAAATGCGGTAAGTACTAATACTAATTTGTTATTTTTCATCATCGTTTTTTTAAATTATTCTTCAGTCAAACTTGCCAATTCCTCCCTGGAAATGCTTAATAAACCGGAGGCTGGTAATCGGCTCAACATTTTCTTCCAGTTTTTATCTTCAGCAAAAATAGAATTAAAAATAGGTCTTGCTTCCTCAAGGCGGCCACTATTAGCAAGTGCTACAGCTTTCCAGAACTTCATCTCAAGATTTTCCGGGAACATCTTTTCCGCAGTGCCATATTCCTGGAGTGCCTTTTCCATATCATTCGCTTCTACAGCAAGGTCGCCGGCATTCATATGTTCATAAGCGCGGGCAACTTTTAATAAACGTTCAAGCTCTACAATTGGGTTTTCATGGTCATCAATTCGCAGATCGATCTTTTTATCTTCCCAACTATTTTCAACCTTATCTGGGCCAACCACGATCAATGCGGCAGACTGTTTTCCGCGGATGTCACCGCCGGCATTTTGAGCGGCTTTTAAAGCTTCCATAACCCTTTCCGCCAAAGCCAGGTGTGAATTAGTGGCAAAAGCTTCCGCCATGGCCGGAACCACCTGATCATTCAGCATCATATTTGCCTGTACGGAAAAGTTTTTTCCCACCATATGTTCCGCAGATTCAACACATTTTTCACCGGTAAAAGCGGAAGCATTCCCGTGAGCATCAAGAAATGCCACCTGCCGGAAGTCACGTCCTTTATCCTGCTCTACCAATTGCGTAAGTGCTGCTTCCGCATGTATTCCGTTTTCCATCAGTTTTAATCCGTTAGGGCCATAAGCGGGATTTACAAAAGATTGTGTGGCTACCACTCCAACCCCAGATTTCCCCCAGGGCACCAGGGCACCAACTGAAAACCAGTGACTTTGCACCCCAACCGCCATTTCCCCGGTTACGGTATCTTTTGCTACAATAGAATAGGTATGGGCAAAAGCTTCTTTTTCTACACCAATATTTTGACTAAACCCGGTTAGACCAAATAATATGAGTAGCAGCGTAATTTTTTTCATAGGTGGTGATTTTCAGTTTTAAAGATAGTAAACTGAATGCATATTAGAACGAATGGTGTAAGCCCAGCTGTAAAGAATTTTTGCTGATTGATGGCGTGGTTTGTCTCAAAATTCCCAGCTGAACATTAAAATTATCATTAAAGTAGTAACCTAATGCTCCATATAACCAGTTACGATCAAAATATTCTACAGTGCGATTATTGCCAATATCGGTTTGGCCATTGATAAAAACCTCATCTGAAACCGATAGGAACAGACTGTTCTTTTTAAGATCTGGCTGGGTTAATGGGATGGTTAGAAATAGGCCATAACGAAACCGGGTCCTAAAACCCTGGTTTTCTACCCAGCGCTCTTCAATTCTAATTCTATGTCTAACCAGGAAACGATCGCTTATTTTCTGGGGCATTAAGATATCCTGGTGAATTCTATTTTCCTGACTCGTTTCTTTGCTTTCGCCCAATTCTCCCGAAATAAAATGGCCGTAACCTGCAAATATTTTTAAATTTGAATTCACGTTATAACTTACCGCGGCCCGTACAATAAATTGCTGAAGATCCCCCAGGACTTCCCAATCACGGTATTGGACATCACCCGCCAGTCCGAATTTTGATTCATCAAACTGGGTATTCCAAAAGTACATATACCAGGCCCCGAGCTGGGAATCATTTTCCTGGGCATGCGCAGTTGAAAAAAGAGTTGTAAATAGAAGGGAGGCAATAAATAATCTTTTCAAAATCTAATTTTTCGCAAATATAAAGGGAATCAAAAACATCTGAAAAAAAGTTCATATAAGTTTTAGGATTATATTTCAAACTCTAAATAAAACCCGTTATTTTTGCTGAAATAATGGCCTCGTAGTTCAACGGATAGAATAGAAGCCTGCCTGCATGCCGAAAAAAAGCCCTATAGTTCAAGGGATAGAACAAAAGTTTCCTAAACTTTAGATCCAGGTTCGAGTCCTGGTAGGGCTACTACGGCAGGCAGGTTTTCTAAACTTTAGATACAGGTTCTCCCGAAGGTTCGGGACTGGCGAGGCTACTGCAAAGGGTATAGCCCAAACCAAAACCTTGTTGATCTTATGATTATCAAGGTTTTAATTTTTTTTGATATTATGTGATCTCCTCTGAAATCAGGTTTTAGTTTACAGATCGTCAACAGCCAAGAGTGGCACAATTTGATCCGAAATCACTGGTACAATTTGATTTGTTATATCTATCTATAACGCAAGTAGCGTGGAGTAAGGACGTGGATTAGTCGGCTTAGTATTGATTTATGGGTCAAGTTAATTATTTTCTTTCTAGTGCTACCGTCTATTGGCGATGAACCGTTGTTCTATGCTGTTTTTTTACTTCGTCAATTGGTAATTAGTTACCAACACAGATGCAGAAATATGTAGAATTCTTTCGAGTTCCCTAATCATATCTACCGTTAATCTTTTCTTTTTATTTAAAATTTCTGAAACTCTACTTTTCCCTCCAATGACTCCAACTAAATCCTTTTGTTTTAGGTTCATTTCTTCCATTCTAATTTTTATAGCCTCAATCGGATCTGGAGCATCAATTGGATAATGCTCATTTTCATAATTATCAATCATCATAGAAAGAATCTCCGCCTCGTCGCCCTCTTTAGAATTAATTGGAGCGTCAAATATCACTTCTAGTCTTTCTAAAGCTTTCTCGTAATCCTGTTCGTTTTTTATAGGTTTAATTTTCATAGCTCTAATTTTTAAATTGTGTTAGCATCTATTTTATCGTAATCAGGATGCGTTCCTACAAATCTTATAAAGGCCCATTGTCTTTCGTAGTTAAACTTTACCACTAATCTGTATGAGTTTCCTTTAATGTTGAAAACAACTCTACTATCTTTTAAAATACTGGCATTTACATACGCATTCTTTACATCATTTGGAGAACTCCAATTGGAACTTTTTGCTGTTTCGTACCAGGTTTTCAAATATTGTTCTGAATCAGAATGTTTTTTCCAGAATTCTCGTAATGTACTTTTTGCAACTATTCTCTTCCTTAATAGAATCTTAAACAAAGATAATTAAAGTTCTCAATAATAGAACTTTTAGCAGAAAACTTTCTGAAAAAATTCTGACTAACGTCAAATGTTGTTTTGTATTAAACCTGGTAAAAACCCCAAATCTTCTGGTTTGAGTTCCAATTTAGCAATATTTTTTTTGAGTCTGGTTACGATTTTTAATTTGCGCTTTTGGTC
>NZ_QEYO01000029.1 GCF_023718305.1 Gramella sp. AN32 | reverse complement strand
ATAAAGAAATTATGGACTTATTTAAATTAGAAGGAAAAACAGCTTTAGTAACCGGTTGTAAACGCGGAATTGGTTTTGCCATGGCCGAAGCTTTGGCCGAAGCCGGTGCCGATATCCTTGGCGTTTCCGCCAGCCTGGAGCCTAAAGGTTCAAAAATTGAAAAAGCCGTTCAGGCTAAAGGCAGGAAATTTAAAGGCTATCAATGTGATTTTTCAGATAGAAAGTCCCTGTATGCATTTATTGAAAAGCTGAAATCAGAGAATCCGCAGATTGATATCCTGGTAAATAATGCCGGGACGATTATGCGCAAACCCGCCGCGGAACATCCCGATGAATACTGGGATAAGGTCATCGAGGTGAATCAAAACGCGCAATTTATCCTTTCAAGAGAGCTCGGCAAGGAAATGATAAAAAGAGAGAGTGGAAAAGTGATCTTTACCGCCTCGTTGTTAACTTTTCAGGGAGGGATTACCGTTCCCGGCTATGCCGCTTCCAAAGGAGCCATTGGCCAGCTTACCATGGCCCTTTCCAATGAGTGGGCTGGTAAAGGCGTTCAGGTGAATGCGATTGCCCCGGGGTATATCGCTACTGATAATACCCAGGCCTTAAGAGACAATGAAGAACGGAGTGAAGCCATTCTTGCGAGAATTCCTGCGGGACGTTGGGGAGAACCTAAAGACTTTAAAGGCCCTACTGTATTTCTGGCTTCCAAGGCCAGTGATTATATGAGTGGCGCGATCCTCACCGTAGATGGTGGCTGGATGGGACGCTAATATTGATAAGAGTAAAATTTCTCCTGAAGCATACATCCAGAGGAATTAAAAGAGAATCTAATAAAATATGAAAAACCAGGTATTTATAAAAGATAATTTT
Source organism: Gramella sp. AN32 (assembly GCF_023718305.1). Classification (GTDB taxonomy): domain Bacteria; phylum Bacteroidota; class Bacteroidia; order Flavobacteriales; family Flavobacteriaceae; genus Christiangramia; species Christiangramia antarctica. The sequence continues at coordinate 11,359 of NZ_QEYO01000029.1, read as the reverse complement.
CTGCTTCAGAATGAGTATTCAGAGAAGTTATATAAAGGCTTTGCCGAAAAGCAGCCCATCATAGATTATCACAACCATTTATCCCCAAAAGATATTGCAGAAGATCGCAGTTTCGATAATATTACCCAGGTTTGGCTGGCGGGTGACCATTATAAATGGCGTGCCATGCGCACCATGGGGGTGGATGAGAAATACATTACCGGGGACGCTTCAGATAAAGAAAAGTTTATGGCCTGGGCGAAAACAGTTCCGCATACCCTTAGAAATCCGCTTTATCACTGGACGCATCTGGAACTTAAAAGATACTTCGGAATTGATGAACTATTGAATGAAGAATCAGCAGAACGTATTTATGAGGAAGTAAATAAACAACTGCAACAACCAAAAAATTCATGCCGTGGTCTTTTGAAACAAATGAATGTGGAAACACTTTGTACTACCGAAGATCCTATCGATACCCTGGAATATCATCAGCGGCTTGCGAAAAGCGATTTCAGTATAAAAGTAAGTACCGCATTTCGTCCTGACGAGGCGGTAATGATCGATTCCGATACTTATAATGATTATATCAATAAGCTGGGAGAAGTTGCAAAAATTCAAATTGAATCGTATCAGGATTTAAAAAAGGCACTTCTCAAACGCATTGAGTATTTTGATGCAAATGGTTGCAAGCTTTGTGATCATGGTCTTAATTTTATCTCTTTTGAAGACTTTAAAGAAGATGAAATCACCGCGATTTTTCAGAAGAAAAAAAACGGGGAAACGGTTTCAACACTGGAAAGCGAAAAATTTAAAACCGCAATTTTACTTTATTTAAGTGAGACCTATCATGAATTTGGATGGGTGCAACAATTTCATTTAGGAGCCCTGCGAAATAACAATAAGCGAATGCTCAAGGAGCTTGGACCCGATACCGGTTGGGATTCTATTGCAGACTACAGCCAGGCAGAAAATATTTCAGCATATCTTGATAGACTGGATAGCAAGGATAAACTCACCAAAACGATTTTGTATAACCTGAATCCTGCCGACAATGAGATTTTTGCCAGTATGATCGGGAATTTTAACGATGGGAGTGTTAAAGGAAAAGTGCAATTTGGTTCCGGATGGTGGTTTTTAGATCAGAAAGACGGAATTATCAAACAACTGAATGCCTTGTCCAATATGGGCTTGGTAAGCTGTTTTATTGGTATGCTTACCGATTCAAGAAGTTTTCTTTCCTATCCGCGTCACGAATATTTTAGAAGGGTTTTGTGTAATTTATTGGGAGCAGAGATGCAATCAGGGGAATTGCCGGAAGATCTTGACCTGGTTGGAAAAATGGTAGCAGATATCAGTTATAATAATGCTAAAGAATATTTCAAATTTTAATGCAGAATAATCAGGCACATAAAGCGAAAGTAGTCACATTTGGTGAGGTGCTAATGCGCCTATCTCCTTCTGAAAATCGCAAATTACAGCAATCTAATCAAATGGATTTCTTTTTTGGCGGTACCGAGATGAATGTGGCATCATCACTATCCTATTTTGGAATGAATACCCAGCAGATTACCAATGTATCTGATGACCTTGTTGGGGAGGCAGCCATTGCGGCCATGCGACATGCCGGGATTGATGTTTCTGCGGTTAATAAGGTGGAACATCCCTTAGGTATCTACTTTCTTGAAGTTGGTGCTTCTATGCGCTCCAGTAAAATAGCCTATAACAGGCTTCATGGATCGTTTGCGAATATTAGGCCGGAGCAGGTAAACTGGGAAAAAACACTGGAAAATTGCAATTATCTGCATTGGACCGGGATTTCCCCTGCCATTTCAGAGGGCGCTTATCAAAGCCTGAAAGAAGGCTTGGAAATAGCGCAAAAAAAAGGAATAAAAGTGACTGCAGATCCTGCGTACCGAAGTAATCTTTGGCAATACGGAAAAGATGGTCATGAAATTTTAAATGAACTGGTAGGCCTTTCCAATATTTTTATTGGAGGGGTGAATGAAATTAATGAGATCCTGAAAACCGATTTTTCTTTCGATGAAGCTGGATTTATAGAAGCAAGTAAGAAGCTGATTTCGGAATGTCCCAATATTGAAAAAGTCTTTGATAAAATAAGAACCGGGGTGAGTGCTTCCTGGCAAAAAATCTATGGCAGGGCCTGGACGGGTTCAGCTTATATTACCACTCCGGAATTGGAAATTACCAGTGTGGTAGATCGTATTGGAACGGGTGATGCCTATGCCGCGGGGCTCATTTACGGGCTTGATCATTATAATGACCAAAAGGCTTTGGAGTTTGCCAATGCAGCCTGTGCCCTAAAACATACAATATTGGGGGATGCTAACCTGGTAAGTGTAGAAGAGGTGCTGGAAGTAATGCAGGGAAATACCGGGGGCAGAATTAAAAGATAATCAAATGGCAACATATACAAGAATACAGGTAGCGGAAACGATGAAGTCCACAGGAATAATTCCTGTTTTCTATCATCAGGATCTGGAAATTTGTAAAAAAGTGATAAAAGCCTGTTATGAAGGTGGCGCACGAGTTTTTGAGTTTACCAATCGTGGAGATTTTGCGCATGAGGTTTTTGGAAAATTGAATAAATACGTAAATGAAAACTTTGAAGAAATGATCCTGGGAGTGGGATCGGTGATAGATCCGGGAACTACTTCGCTATATCTTCAATTAGGCGCAAATTTTATCGTTTCCCCTATTGTACATCCTGAAATGGCTAAAACTTGTAACCGGAGAAAAGTGGGCTGGATGCCGGGTTGTGGCTCGGTGACTGAAATCTCTTATGCGGAAGAGTTAGGCGCTGAAGTGGTGAAGATTTTCCCTGGAAGCCAGGTGGGAGGTCCTTCTTTTGTAAAAGCGGTTAAAGGCCCGTTTCCATGGTCTAGCATTATGCCTACCGGAGGCGTGAGTCCTACGGAAGAAAATTTAAAAGAATGGTTCAACGCCGGGGTTCATTGTGTTGGCATAGGATCGAAGCTTTTTACCAAAAAAGAGGATGCATCTTTCGATTATGACGCTATTACAAAAAAAGTTTCTTCAGCCATAAAAATCGTAGAAAGTTTAAAATGATCAACTATAAAAGAATATATAACATTTTACTGATCGGAACTTTTTTCCTTCTCCTATCTGGTTGTGAGGCCGAAAATAAAACGAGGGTGATTAAACTGGGTCATGGGTTGGATATCACGCATCCCGTTCATAAAGCCATGATTTTTATGGCTGATCGGCTTAAGGAAAAGTCTGAGGGGAAAATGCAAATTGATATTTACCCGAATCAACAGCTGGGATCTGAGAGAGAATGTCTGGAATTACTTCAGATAGGGAGCCTGGGAATGACGAAGGTATCCACCGGGGTGATGGAAAATTTTGCTCCCGGATTAAAAGTGTTTGGCTTACCATTTTTATTCCGGGATCGCCAGCATCGCTTTAATGTACTGGAAGGCAAGATTGGTGAAGACTTTCTGAATTCCAGTATCGACAAACGACTAAAAGGCCTCACCTTTTATGACGCTGGTAGCCGAAGTTTTTACAGTAAGACACCTATCAAAGGGCCTGAAGATCTGGAAGGATTAAAATTACGGGTGATGGAAAGTCAGACGGCTATCAATATGGTGAAAAATTTAGGCGGTTCCCCCACCCCTATTGCCTGGGGAGAATTATATACCGCTTTGCAACAGGGAATTGTGGACGGAGCAGAAAACAACCTGCCTAGTTTTTACCTTTCCCGGCACTATGAAGTATGTAAGTACTTTATTATGGATGAACATACGGCACTTCCCGATGAACTGGTTATAGGAACACCGGTTTGGAAAAAGCTTACTCCACAGGAACAGAAGTGGTTAAAAGAAGCTGCTATGGAGTCTTCAGAATATGAAAAGGAAATCTGGCGCAAAGCGGAACTCCATGCGCTGGAAGAAATAAAGAAGGCCGGGGTACAGGTTATTGAGGCCAATAAGGATGATTTTAGAGAACTTGTAAAACCGATGTATGATGAATTTTCTCTGGATCCTGAAATGCGTTCGATCATTGAAAACATACAGAATGTACAGTAGATTATGAAAAAAAGCTTAGATAAAATGTTGGGCAGTTTTTTAGTGTTCCTCTTGGGAGTTATGGTGCTGGCCGTTTTATGGCAGGTATTTTCCAGGTATGTAATGCAATCCCCGAGTTCCATAACCGAAGAATTAGCCCGTTACCTCTTAATATGGATTGGGATTCTGGGTGCGGCATACGCTGCAGGACAACAGGATCACCTGGCTATCAATTTACTGGAAGAAAAACTTAATAAGCAAAACCGCAAACGCTTAAAAATCGGGATAGACCTTTTGATCATCTTTTTTTGTGTCACCGTGCTTGTTATTGGCGGTGGAAATCTTGTGTATGTAAATTACGATTTGGGACAAACTTCCGCGGCACTGGAAATCCCCCTCTATATTGTTTATACGGTAGTTCCTTTAAGCGGATTATTGGTCATAGTTTATAAAATCAATGAAATTTTAAACCCTGAAAAGTACTTAGCATGATTTCAGAAATTTTGATATTAGTAATTTCGTTTGTCGTGCTTTTGGCCATTGGGGTGCCTGTAGCCTGGTCAATTGGATTATCCTGTTTATTTACCATGCTGGCAAGTATAGATTCCCTGGCGGCATTTACCACAGTATCCCAGCGAATGGCCACGGGATTGGATAGTTTTTCCCTACTGGCGATACCCTTTTTTATCCTTGCAGGACAAATAATGAACAAGGGGGGGATTGCCAACCGACTCATTAATTTTGCCAAAGCCCTTATTGGTTCACTACCCGGGGGGTTGGTATACGTAAATGTGATTGCAGCGATGTTATTTGGCGCCATATCCGGCTCGGCTGTAGCGGCGGCTTCGGCCATAGGAGGAATTCTGGGGCCACCCATGGAGAAAGAAAATTATTCCAGGGAATTTGGTGCCGCGATTAATGTTACGGCTTCAACCACGGGACTTGTGATTCCCCCTTCCAATGTGCTTATTGTTTATTCTCTGGCTAGTGGGGGCGTATCTATCGCATCCCTTTTCCTTGCGGGATATTTACCGGGAATTCTAATGGGTCTGGCTCTTATGCTGGTAGCGGCGATCTGGATCAAAAAGAAAAAATACCCTGCTGGTAATTCAAGTAGCCTGGGAAAAGTGCTTTCAACTTTTTTAAAAGCCCTCCCAAGTTTATTATTATTGGTAGTGGTCATTGGAGGCATCGTCTCCGGCATTTTTACCGCTACCGAAGCTTCTGGAATTGCCGTATTATACTGCTTGATTTTATCATTTATATACGGGGAACTCAATTTAAAAGGCTTACACCGGGTATTTTTAAGTTCTGTGGGAACAACGGCGATCGTTATGTTACTTATCGCTACTTCCATGAGTATGTCCTGGGTAATGTCGTATGAAAATATCCCACAATCGGTTAGTGAGGCGCTACTGGCGTTGAGTGACAATAAATATGTGATCTTATTAATAATTAATTTATTACTGTTGTTTGTGGGAACCTTTATGGATATGACCCCGGCAGTATTAATTTTTACCCCCATATTTTTACCGGTCATGGAAAACCTTGGGGTAGATCCGGTACACTTTGGAATTGTGATGGTGATGAATTTATGTGTAGGATTATGTACGCCCCCGGTAGGTTCTGTTCTCTTTATTGGGGTAGGGGTGGCTAAGACCACGATCCAAAAAGTGATAAAACCTTTACTGCCGCTTTACCTGGTAATGGCCATCGTTTTACTCCTGGTCACTTTTATACCCGCGATAAGCCTTTGGCTGCCTAGTTTATTTGAATAATTAAAATCTTTGTTATGGAAAAAATAGAAACAAAAAAATTAAACCGAGAAAACGCTAAAATCTCTCAAAATCTTCCCATAAAAGTGGTGCAATATGGGGAAGGAAATTTTTTGAGGGCCTTTGTAGACTATATAATAGATAAACTTAATAAGGAAGCCGGTTTTAATGCCGGTGTTGCTGTAGTACAGCCCCTGGCCGGCGGACTTATTAGCATTCTTAATGAACAGGATGGCCTTTATAACCTGTTTATGAAGGGGATTAGAAAAGGTGAGGAAATTCAGGAAAATGTAACTGTTTCATGTATTGAGAAGGGAATAAATCCTTACGAAGATTATGATAGCTATTTAGACCTTGGGCAAGAGGAGGAATTAGAATTTTTAATTTCCAATACCACCGAAGCAGGGATCGCCTTTGATGGATCTGATACTTTAGAAGGCTACCCGCATAAGAGTTTTCCGGCAAAAGTGACTGCTTTGCTTTATAAGAGATTCCAGCATTTTAAAGCTGCCCCGGATAAAGGACTAACGATTATTCCTTGTGAGCTTATCAATCATAATGCCGATACACTAAAGGAAATAATACTTAAATATGCTCATTTATGGAATCTGGAACTGGAATTTATAAACTGGCTGAATGAAAATAATAGTTTTCATAATACCCTGGTAGATCGTATTGTTCCGGGATATCCAAAAGATGATATCGATTCGTATCAAAGTCAGCTGGAACTTGAAGATAAATTGATAGTCTCTGCGGAAGTATTTCTGCTTTGGGTGATTGAGGGTGGAGAAAAATTAAAAGCTCAGATCCCTTTTGATAAGATTGATGAGAATATTCTTATTGTAGAGGATCTACAGCCTTATAGAACCAGAAAGGTTAGAATTTTGAATGGCGCCCATACCGCGATGGTCCCCTTTTCAATTCTTTTCGGAAATGAAACCGTGAAAGAAACTGTAGACCATGATTTTACAGGTGATTTTATAAAAAAAGCCGTTTTCGAAGAAATTAATCCAACACTCTCCTTACCTTCTGAAGAACTGGATTCTTTCGCAGAAGAGGTATTTGACAGGTTTCGAAACCCATTTATAAAACACCAGTTATCGAGTATTGCTTTAAATAGTATCTCTAAATTTAAGGTGAGAGTACTTCCAAGCCTTCTTGCTTTTCAAAAAGAATACAATCGATTACCTTTACGACTTACCTTTGCATTTGCCTGTTTAATACGGTTTTATGATGGGAAATGGAAAGGAAAAAGTTTACCGGTAAACGATAGTGACGATGTTGTTTCTCAAATGAATAAGGTATGGGAACTTCACAGTTATAATGAAATTACGGAGCAGGTGCTTGCAAAAACGGAGTTCTGGGAGTTGGATCTAAATACGGTTCCAGGGTTAAAAGATAAAATTGCTACTGCCCTGGAATTAATTGATTCGAAAGGGATCGAGGAGGGCTATAAAGCATTTTCATAAAAATTAGAATAACTAAAAATTGGTGGTTATGAAAAGTAAATTAATAAAAGTCAATACTGAAGATAATGTTGCCATTGCTTTAGTAGATCTATGGCAGGGTGACAGGATAAGTTTCGAAGGTGGAGAGGTTATCATACTTTCAGATACTCAGGCTAAGCACAAAATAACCATGGTAGACCTTGCTCCCGGAGATAAGATTTACATGTATGGTGTTCTGGTAGGAAAGGCCACAGAAGAAATTAAAAGGGGGGATAAGCTGACCACTGAAAATGTAAAGCATGAAGCCGAATCTACTTTTGCTAAATCTGAAACTACCTCATGGAAAGCCCCCGATGTTTCGAAATATCGGGATCGTACCTTCCAGGGTTATCATAGACCTGACGGACAGGTGGGAACGGCAAATGTCTGGTTGTTCTTTCCACTGGTTTTTTGTGAGAACAGAAATGTAGAATTGTTAAAAGATATTTTTGAAAAGGAATTTTCATTTCATAAATCGCCAAAACAAAGGCAGTTACTTCGGAATCTAATCAGTGGAAAAGATGAAGATACAGCAGTAGATTTTGAAGAAGAGGAGCCTGGTATTTTTGATAATATTGAAGTGAAATTTATCACCCATCAGGGTGGTTGTGGCGGTATACGTCAGGATTCGGTAATTTTGTCCAAACTTCTGGCAGGCTATGTAAATAATCCCAATGTAGCGGGAGCCACGGTTTTAAGCCTGGGGTGCCAGAATCTTCAGATTGATATTTTTAAGAATGCGCTGGAGAAAATTAATCCGGATATTAAAAAGCCGGTGCTCATCTACGAACAACAACAAATGGGCACGATCGATGAAATGCTGGATACCATTATCAAAGATTCTTTTGAAGGCATTAAAAAAGCCAATGAAATTAAAAGAGAACCGGCTCCTCTTTCTAAATTGAAACTAGGTTTGGAATGTGGTGGCTCTGATGGATTCTCCGGAATTTCTGCCAATCCTGCTTTAGGGTACGCTTCAGATATATTGGCCGCTTTAGGAGGTTCCCCTATTCTTTCAGAATTTCCTGAATTATGCGGAGTAGAACAGGAGCTGGTCAACCGTTGTGTGGATGATGAAACTGCCAATAAATTCATGGAATTGATGAAATCTTATGAAAATGCCGCGGAAGCATCAGGTTCCGGCTTTGATATGAATCCGTCTCCCGGTAATATAAAAGATGGCTTAATAACCGATGCGATGAAGTCTGCCGGTGCGGCTAAAAAAGGCGGGACTTCTCCTATTCAGGCCGTGTTAGATTATGGGGAATATGTCACAAAACCGGGGCTTAATCTTTTATGTACTCCCGGAAATGATGTGGAAAGTACTACAGGTATGGTGGGCTCCGGAGCTAATGTGGTTGTTTTTACCACCGGTCTTGGAACTCCCACGGGGAATCCAATTACCCCGGTGATAAAGTTGTCTTCCAATTCAATATTAGCCGGAAGAATGCCCGATATTATTGATGTTGATGCGGGAGGAGTTATCAAAGGTGAAAAAACAATTCCTGAAATGGGGGAGGAACTTTTTGAATATATCATTGATGTGGCCAGCGGAAAAATTAAATCGAAAGCAGATCAGTTAAATCAGGATGATTTTATTCCCTGGAAGAGGGGAGTTTCTTTATAAATTTATATGAGTAACGAGAACAAAATTATCAAAGCAGGCATTGTAGGTTCTGGATTTGCCGCTAAATTTCATTTAGACGCCTTAAAAAGGGTGTATGGTGTTCAGGTTGAAATAGTTGGAGCACATTCAAAAACTCCCGAAAATCTAAAGCGATTTTGTGAAGAAAACTCTGTGAAGCCCTTTTCCGATTTAAAGGAATTGATTGCAGAATGTGATGTGCTTCATTTGTGTACTCCGCCGTTTTCCCATGAACCTCTTGCCATTGAAATTCTAAATAAAAACAAGTATGTTATTATAGAAAAACCTTTGACGGGCTATTTTGGCAATGGAAAAGAAGATTTTTCAGGAGATAATTTTCAGCGAGAAGAAGGTTTTAAGAAGGCCGTGGATAGCGTGAAAAATATGCTGGAAGCTGAAAAGAAAAGTTCAGGTAGAATACTTTATGCCGAAAATTGGGTGTATGCACCAGCAATTCAGAAGGAGAAGGAGCTTATAGAAAAAACGAAATCCCAGATTTTATGGATCCAGGCACAACAATCCCATTCAGGATCCCATTCCCTTGCTTACGGAAAATGGAGATTATCCGGTGGGGGCTCGTTAATGGGAAAAGGTTGTCATCCTTTAACCGGGGCTATTTATTTGAAACATGTGGAAGGTAAAGTAAAGAATGGGAAGCCTATTCGTCCTAAATCGGTTACCTGTCGGGTCCATAGTATTACCAGATTACTAAATTTTAAAAATGAAGGTCACTTAAAAGATTCTTATACAGATGTGGAAGATTATGCTCTTACTCATGTTGTCTTTGAAGATGGAACAGTGGCCGATATTACTGCGAGCGAATTACTTCATGGAGGGGTGAAAAATTACCTGGAAGTGCACGCTAATAACCATAGGACCATTTGTAATTTAATTCCTAATAATGCCATGCAAACCTATAATCCGAAAAACAGCAATTTCGAAGATATTTATGTGGTTGAAAAAACGGGAACTAAAGAGGGCTGGTCTAATATTTCTCCAGATGAAGCTTGGTTCAATGGCTACCAGCATGAAATGGAAGCTTTTTATAGCAGCATAGCTTCGGGCATAGATCCCGAAAGTAACAGCGCCTTAGCTGCAGATGTAATAATTACAATTTATTCGGCATATATCTCGGCAGAACAGAAAGGCAAAGAAATATTGATTCCTATAATTTAATTCGAGAGTTTAAACTCCATCACTTAAATTAAGTATTTTTCGGCTTGATGAATCTCTGATAAATAATTCTGGTGATAATACTACCTTCTTTTCAATACTTAATGCCTGATCGCCTTTAACCTGCTCCAGGAAAACCTGCGCTGCAATCTTACCCATCATGAGAGGTGTTTGATCTACGGAAGTAATTGGAAGTTCCATATACTTTGTAAATGGTTCATTACTGAAGCCTACGACACAAACTTCCTCTGGGATTTTAATTCCCCGTTGTTTTAATTCCTGAATAGCACCAAGAGCTGCATAATCTCCTGCTGAAAAGATGGCATCTGGCTTATCTTTAAGTTTCCATAATTCATCTATAGCCTGCATACCAGATTCAATTTTACTACTAGTGTTTATTACCAACTCATCTTTATATTCTATATCATATTTCTGTAAGTCGGCTTTATAGCCCTCGTATCGATTTTTATAAATCTCAAGGTTTATATCACCAGATAGGTGTGCTATTTTTTTACATCCTTGATCAATTAAATGTTCGGTTGCCATAAACCCTGCCTTAAAATCATCGAGAACCACTGAACTTACTCCTTCCACATCGATCTTTCTATCAAAAAACACAACAGGAGTCTGCTCTTCCATTGCTTTTTTGATATGATCTGTATTTTGAGTAGTCTTGGAGACTGACATAAATATTCCGTCAATCTGGGTATTTAATAGCGCGTTCAGCTGCTCTATCTCATTTTCAGCTTCTTCATGAGATTGACAAATAATAATATGATATCCCTGTGGAGTTAGTTCTTCCTCGATTCCTCGAATTACAGAAGAGAAAAAACTTCTGTTTATATAAGGGACGATTACTCCCACGTTATTCGTCCTGCCGTTTTTAAGAGCCTGTGCCAGGCGATTTTGCTTGTAATTCATTTCAGTTGCAGTTTTAGCAACTAACGCACGCGTTTTCTCACTTATTTTAGGATTATTATTTAGGGCTCGGGAAACCGTGGCAGCACTTATATTTAGCTTTTTCGAAATATCATAAATAGTTACTTTATCCTTCTTCATTAGGTTAGTTTAAAGTAAATACTTAGAGGAAACGTTTCTTTTTCCAAAATTTATTTAAAATTTAGAGTTACTACGATAAAGACTATTTTATTAAATTGATATCAAATATAATAAGGATGGAATTTACGGGATTGAGTTTGATAAAGTTTACTGAAACCTTCAAAACTGATGAAGATTGCAAGAAATACC
>NZ_QEYO01000028.1 GCF_023718305.1 Gramella sp. AN32 | reverse complement strand
CTGTTTTAGGATAAACCGCTCACAGAGTAAACAAAGTATCTTTCACCAAACAATAGAAAGAATGGTGACCGCTAATCCAATATTTCAAGAAAGTATAAAACAGTCGCTAAACGTATAACTCAATAAAATTTTCTGAAAAAACTATTGAGGATTAACCAATTAGCTACCTTTACCTTCTAAATTTTTATATGATGAAAAATATCTTTAAAAGTAGTTTGCTCATTTTCATGTTTTCGATCAGTTTAATTTCATGTAGAAACACAGAAGAAACCGATGATAACGGTGACGAGCTTACAGAAACAGAACGTTTAATGAGAGATCCTGATAATAAGGTGGAAGTAAAAGACGGCGGTGACAAGATCAAGATCACCAAAGAAGATGGCTCTGAAATCAAAATTAAAAAAGATGACGGGGAATACAAGAAAAAAGTTGATAATGCCGATGGTAGTGAGTACAAACTCAAAATTGACGATGGCGAAGTAAAAGAGAAGACCGACAACTAAAAAAAGTCCCGCAATTTGCGGGACTTTCTGGTTTTACAAACTATTTTCTAAACAGTCTCCGGTTTGGTTTGCGGTTTCTGAATATCCTCTTCTATGTCAATTTCTGCAAGGTAGCGCTCGGCATCCAAAGCAGCCATACATCCTGTACCTGCCGCTGTGATCGCCTGGCGGTATACTTTATCCTGAACATCACCTGAAGCAAAAACTCCTGGAATATTTGTTTTGGTCGTCTTCGGCTGAGTGATTACATAACCGGTATCATCCATATCCAGCCAATCTTTAAAAATTTCAGTATTGGGCTTGTGGCCAATCGCAACGAAGAATCCGGTAATGGCAATTTCTTCCTTCTCCCCTGTCTTATTGTTGATCATCCTTAAACCTTCCACTACCTGCTCTCCCAGGATTTCATCTACTTCAGTATTATATCGCAAATCGATATTTGCCGTATTTTCAACCCTGTGTTGCATTGCTTTAGAAGCTTTCATATAATCCTTACGCACCAGCATGGTCACTTTTCTGCAAATATTGGCCAGATAGGTTGCTTCCTCGGCAGCGGTATCCCCACCACCAACAATTGCCACATCCTGACCTTTGAAGAAAAAGCCGTCGCAAACTGCACAGGCAGAAACTCCGCCTCCACGTAATCTTTGTTCACTGGGCAATCCTAAATATTTCGCAGTTGCCCCGGTAGAAATAATAACCGATTCTGCTTCTATCCATTTGGAATTATCCACACACGCTCTATGAATCCCTCCGGCTTTTCTAGAAAATTCGACTTCTGTGATCATTCCAATTCTTACCTCGGTTCCAAAACGCTCGGCTTGTTTCTGAAGATCCATCATCATTTGAGGCCCGTCAATACCATCAGCATAACCTGGGAAATTATCCACTTCAGTAGTGGTGGTAAGTTGTCCTCCAGGTTCCATTCCTGTATACATTAAAGGTTTCATATCGGCTCTCGCCGCATAAATGGCCGCAGTATAACCTGCCGGCCCTGAACCTATGATCAAACATTTAACTCTTTCGATGTTCTCGCTCATGTTTCTTTTTTTTTCCAATACAAAAATAGGTAGTTTTTAATGAAATTCTCAACTTTAGGTATTGTGAAGATTTATGTAATTATTGTCCCATCAAATGAGGGCAGAATTATGCCTGGGATCCTACAAATTTAAAAGATAAATTTACCTTTGCCAAGTATGGATTTAAATTTGTTCGAGATCTTTGATGTACTTGGTACGGTTGCTTTTGCGATCTCCGGAGCCCTAGCTGCGATGAATCGAAGGTTAGACCTTTTTGGGATCTTTATAATCGCTTTTGTCACCGCGATTGGCGGAGGGACCTTAAGAGACATACTTATTGGGAATACCCCGGTTATCTGGATGAAAAATCTGGAATATATTTACATCATTAGCTTTACAACCCTTCTTGCGATTATTTTCAGAAATAAGATTAATTACCTGAAAAAATCTTTATTCCTTTTTGATACGATTGGGCTTGGAGTTTTTACCATTACCGGTGTTGAAACCGGCATTCAGAATGATCTTGCGCCTATTATTTCAGTAGCACTCGGTGCTATGACCGGAACTTTTGGAGGGGTTATTCGTGATATTCTTTGTAATGAGATTCCGGTGATCTTCAGAAAAGAGATTTATGCGACAGCCTGTCTCATTGGAGCTTATGCTTATATAGTTTTATACAATATAGGTTTAGACCAGGATTTGATCTATCTCATCACTTCACTCATTGTCATTTCTATACGATTATTGGTTGTAAAGTATAAAATTTCCCTTCCTTCATTTTATCTGAATAATTCACGAAATACTTAATGGGGAAGTTTTTCATAAATACATTTTTCCGAATTAACTAATACCTAATTCCGAAAAGAGAATCCAGTTCATTTAGTGCCAAAATTTGCATGAATCAGTTTTCCTTTTCTAATCAAAACCACTCATTTACAAAGTTTTAACTATCTTTAATATCCAAACCGAATACAAATGAAAGAAGCGATTAAAATCCTTATAATAGAGGATGAATTGCTAATTGCTGCAAATACTTCTATGCACCTAAGTTCACTGGGCTACTCTATAAGTGGCATATTTTCAAATGCTGAAGAAGCATTAAAATCTGTAAGCAGTACTCGTCCGGATATTGCTTTACTGGATATTCAGTTAAAAGGAAAAATGGATGGGATAGAAATCGCCCAGATATTGCATGACCAGTTTGGTATTCCTATCATTTATTTAACTGCAAATGCCGATGATATGAATTTTAATAGAGCCAAATCTACAAATCCCTTTGCTTTTATATCTAAACCATTTCGCAAGTTAGATTTGCAGCGAGCTATTGAACTCACCCTAAATCAAATTCAACAAAAAGATACGATAGAAGAAACTTTGGTAAATACGCCTATAATCCTGAACGATCGCATATTCGTAAGGAATAGCGATAAGATGATAAAAATTTTCATTAAGGATATCCTATATATTGAAGCAGACAGAAATTACTGCCGAATCTTTTCTAAGGACAAACAATTTGTGCAGGTTATTACTTTAAAAGAGATGGAAGCAAAACTTCCAAAAGTGCATTTTCTTAGAATACACCGAAGTTTTATCGTAAACCTGGATCATCTTAACGAGGTTGCAGGTAGCTATGTGGTCATTGCCAATAAAACAATTCCTTTGAGTAAAACTGTGCGAGGAGAGTTACTGGAACGCCTTCAAACATTCTAGGTTGCAGTGTTCATTGGAAATTCAAATGCAAAACTGGTTCCCCTGCCAGTATGGGTCGTCATCTTTCCCTCCAGTTGTTTGGTTAAAAGTACCATTAACTGATTCCCGAATCCCTCATTTGAAACAGATTCTTCAATACCACAACCATCGTCTCTAACTTCAAGTTTTAGAATTCCTGAAATCGTCTTTTTTAGACTTATGCTGATATTTCCTATTTCCTGTGCTTTAAAAGCATGTTTTAAAGAATTGGTAAGAAGCTCATTAACGATAAGGCCAAGAGGAATTGCAGTATCCACATCAAGCTCCAATATATCCATTGGATAATTCAATGTGATCCGGTCTTCCATCCCAAAGGAATCGATTACATGAGCGCCCAGGTTTTCTAAATAGTCCTTCATTTCAATATTTGATAAATTTCGACCTTTGTAAAGGTGTTGATGAATAATGCTCATACTATAAACACGATTCTGACTTTCCTTCATTAGTTCAAGGACTTCATCATCTTTAATAGAAGCCGATTGCAGGGATAAAAGACTGGAAACGATTTCTAAATTATTTTTTACCCTGTGATGAATTTCTTTTAACAGGAATTCCTTCTCGTCATTTTGCCGCGAAAGTAATTTCCTTTTTTGGGTGTTATTTCTAAAAGATTTATAAAGGATAAGAAGAATTACCCCTAATAAGCAAGCAATTATAAGTAGAAGATTTTGCCTGCTGCGCTGCTGGTTCAACCTTGTTTGCTGTAAATTAATCGTGTTTTCTTTTTGTGCAAATTCAAATTGAGTTTGCACACTGGCTATTCGCTCATCAGACTCTTTTGTGAAAATACTGTCTTTTAGATTTGTATAATTTGTCATCGCTTCATACGCATCCTTATGTAGTTCCATACCGGCATATGCTATGGCCAGTTCTTTGTAAGTCTGGCTAAGAAAAAAATCATCTCCAAAATCTTTCGTGGCAATTTTTATGGAATGTTCCAAACTTTGCGCAGCTTCAGCAAATGATCCTTCTATATTCTGCAATTTACCGAGTGCCATCCAGGATCGCATCAACATAAATTCATTGTCCAGTAAATCGGCATATTCTATAGCTTTATTTGCTGCTATTTCGGCTTCAGGAAACTTTTTCAGCGCCATATAGAGATCTACAAGACTTATGTAAACATCACTTAAATTATTATAGAATCCATAACGTTCACCAATCTTGATAGATCGCTTGTACATAGAAAGCGCCTTATAATAATTCTCCAGTGCCATATAATTATTACCGGCTACGTATAAGGTGAAGTCATAATCCAGATCTTCAATATTACGCTCTTCAAACAACCGCAGAGAAGTAAGGGCATATTCAAGACCTTTATCATATTTTGAGTTTTTCCAGGACAAGTTGCTCAGGTCGCTGTAGGCAATCGCCATGGCCTTCTTATCATTTAATTTTTCCCCTAATTCTAATGATTTTAGTGCTATGTTTGAAGCTTCTTCAAACATTCCCCTTCTTTCATAAACATATCCCAATTGAGTATATAAAAAAGGTAAATCAGTTGCGCTTACTTTCATTTTTGCTTCCTCCAGAACGTGTTGTGCCGCATTGAGTTTTTCCATACGCAATAAAACAGCCGCCTGTGTTATTTGAAAACGCCCTTCCCATAAGGTGTCTCTTGCTTTTCTTGTAGAATCTAATCCGGTTTCAGCAAAATGTAGAGAGCGTGTCAAATTTCGGGTATGCCAATAGTAAGCAAGGTCATTTAGTATTCTAAAATATTCACTCCTGTTATTCACCTTGGGCAGATTGCTTTCGAGTTGATCCAGATAATTGAAACCAAAATCGTCGGTCTCTACAAAAATCTGTTTATAGACCTTCCCTCTTTTTAGATTAAAAATCTGGCCGTATAAACTTGTACCCATCAGGAAAATGAATAGCAGAAAAAATAGTCTACGGAAAGTCCGCATTCGATGATAGTTTGTGTTAAAAGTAACTTTAATTTCAATATTAAACAGACTAAGCTTCTGAATTATAAGTATTTATATAAAACTATTCCCAGTGAGAATAGCTTCGATAAGTAAAACTATACTCCCGTACAACAAATTCGTCTGTTCGTCCTATTTCGTTTGATAATTACGACTTTAAATCGTTCATTTATAATAAGTTATAATATAAAAATTATTTGTCTAATCACTAAAATTTAGAAATGATGATGAAATATGCACTTGCAATCTTGATACCATTGGCCATAGTTGCCTGCGAACAGGACGAATCTCAAAACCAAAAAGATACGGAGCGTTATACGCAGCATTCAGATGAAATAGACAGCTACAAAAAAACCATCCGGGCTTATGAAGATGGGAACTGGGAAATTTTTGTCGCCTCTTTTTCAGATTCAGCCCGTATTTATCATAATACAGAAAACAACTTCTTAACTCCGGCCGAACTTGTGGCGGCACATCAGAGAAATCTAGAAATGATCGAATCTTATGAATTACTAGATGATAAGGAAGAAATGGAAATGGTGGTGAATGATGATGATGAAACCTGGGTAAACTATTGGGGTGTTTGGAGTGCTAAAGTTTCGGGTAGTGGTAATATGATTGAACTTCCCATTCATTTAACTGCACAGTTTGAAAACGGAAAAATAAAAAAGGAATATGGCTATTATGATAATAGTATTGTTATGGCTGCAATGGAAGAACCTGGAGACAGCCTGGCCTTAGAAAATTAATTTGATACAATTAGTTGAATGGTATGGCAGAGCCTTCCGGTTTATTATTATCTGCCATACCTACTCAACCTATACTATCACCAAAAAAATAAAAAAGTTAAACCATTTAAATTCAACTAATTATGAAAATTACAAGATTTAAGCTCGTAAATGTTCTGGTTCTATGTATTCTCCTAACCACGGGAATGACAGCCCAGGAAAGTAAAAATCAAATGTTTCTCGTACACGAAGACTATGTAAGGCCGGGAATGAGTCAGGAACATGAAAAGGTCGATACCGAATTAAAAAAAGCAGTCCTTGCCAACGGAATGGAAGCCAAACTGAATTGGTTAACTGTGGTGAACGAAGAAGGCTTATATCGATATCTGGTGCCTATGCAAAATTATGCTATGCTGGACAATGATCCTTTCGAAGAACTTCAGAAAAAAATGGGTAAGGAAAAATTTGATGCCATGATGAATAAGTATAAAGATAACTATTCACAGCATGGTGATTACTTCATCCATTTAGATAACGATCTTTCTTATATGCCAGATGGAATTTCACAAACCCAGACCGGCAAAAACTATAGGAACCTGATCGTATTCACTCCTAAAATCGGTATGGCAACCGAATTTCGTGATCAGGCTAAAAAAATTAAAGAGATTTTTTCAGCTAAAGGTTCTAAAATGCACTACCGTGTTTACAATTCCGGTATTGGGGTAATGCCGGGATACTTTATGGTTGCCATTTCAGCTTCCAATCAAACTGAAATGGATAGTATGTCTGAAGCTAATAATAAGTTACTGGGCGAAGAATTTGCAAACGCTTATACTGCTTTAATTAAAATGTGTGATAAGGTCAAGACTGAAAGAGCCTGGATTCGAGAAGATCTTTCTATTCTTCCTAAAAATTAATAGCTTACTCTTTACTTAGGTCATCTATACAAGATATTTAATAATAAAAAATAAGGCATTCATGGTTTTCATGAATGCCTTTTAAATATAGAACAGATAAATTTCTTTATATCTGAAATTCAGCTTTTTAATGCGGAAGTTTATCTTTAAGCAAACCATAAACAAAAGTGCCAAAAACAGCGGCAAGAAACACCACAATCACTGAAACATATCCCGCTCCAATTAAGGTATAAATTGGTCCCGGACAGGCACCCGCGAGCGCCCAGCCCAATCCAAAAATAATCCCTCCATACATATACCGGCTAAAACTTTTATTTTTATCAGCGATATGAATAGTTTCCCCTTGAAAATCTTTCAGTTTATTTCTTTTAATGATCTGAATACCAATTACCCCAATAATCAAAGCCGAACCAATAATTCCGTACATATGAAAAGATTCAAATCGAAACATTTCATAAATCCGAAACCATGAAGCGGCTTCAGATTTAAACATTACAATCCCAAAAAAAATTCCTATAAATAAATATCCTAGTATTCTCATCTTAAAAAATTAAAGGGAATAATAAATGAATCATTAGAAGGCCTCCTACAAAAAATCCTATCACCGCAATGAGTGAGGGCAATTGAAGGTTGCTTAAACCAGAAATAGCATGACCGGAAGTACAGCCTCCCGCCCATCTTGCCCCGAAGCCTATTAAAATTCCACCTATGATAAGGATGCTCAAAGCTTTAAAATCGGTTAATGCTTCCAAACTATATAATTCATCGGGAAGATATGCTTTTCCTGCGCTTTCAAATCCTAATTCGTTTAGATGTGAAACGGTTTCAGGATTGATTGCTACGGCGGGATCTGCGGTGAGAAAGTTCATAGCTATAAAACCACCAAGGACGGCACCAAGAATCACAACCAAATTCCAGCGTTGTGCTTTCCAGTCAAAATCGAAAAAACCCGAAGTTTTATCAGCTCCGCACATGGTGCAAATGGTTCTCAGGTTTGAGGACATCCCAAATTGTCTACCCATAAAAATGAGCAAGAACATTACCACTGCTATAAGCGGACCTGCCACATACCAGGGCCATGGTTGTAAAATATTTTCCATATAAATCTAATTAAGCGCAAAGAAACTTCGCCTTTAGACGAAATACAGTAACATTAGTTACAAAGACTTAGCTCATTTGCCATTCTTCGACTTCGCTTAGAAGGACATTTTATTTAGATTGCTTCGCTGCGCTCGTGGATGACAGTTGAATAAGATCGTCACTGCGAGGGAATGAAATGACTGAAGCAGTCTCTAAATGTTGTTTGTCTCAGTTCATGAGATTGCTTCGCTTCGCTCTCAATGACGGATTCTATATATATCTCTCGATTACTAGGAATCTCAAAAAAATATCATCCTGAACTTGTTTCAGGATCTTAATAGTAAAGGAGTTAAAATAAATTCAGTTTAATGATTTAGTATTTCTTAGAAAAGATTGCTTCGCTGCACTCGCAATGACGGTTGGAATGTGCTGCGATTACTCAGAAGCTCCAAAAAAAGTCATCCTGAACTTGTTTCAGTATCTCAATAGTATAGAAGCTGAAAAGATTGCTTCGCTCTGCTCGCAATGACGTAAAAATGGGTTC
Organism: Gramella sp. AN32; assembly: GCF_023718305.1. GTDB lineage: Bacteria > Bacteroidota > Bacteroidia > Flavobacteriales > Flavobacteriaceae > Christiangramia > Christiangramia antarctica. The sequence goes on along the minus strand of NZ_QEYO01000028.1, from coordinate 13,349 downwards.
GTCACTGCGAGGGAATGAAATGACCGAAGCAGTCTCACGTTTAGAGATTGCTTCGCTACGCTCGCAATGACGATTACAAAGGAATATTCCCATGTTTTCTAACTGGTCTTAAAACCGATTTGTTCTCCAGGGCACTAAACGCTTTGATCAGTTTTCTACGGGTATCTTTGGGCATGATCACCTCATCGATAAACCCCCGTTGGGCTGCTTCAAAAGGCGTGGCGAATTTTTCAGCATATTCCGCCTCTTTTTCTGCCAGTTTCTTTTCCGGATCCTCTGCTTCTGAGATCTCTTTTCTAAAAATAATTTCTGAAGCTCCCTTAGCACCCATTACGGCAATTTCCGCAGTGGGCCAGGCGAAGTTGAAGTCGGCGCCAATATGTTTGGAATTCATCACATCATACGCACCCCCGTAAGCTTTTCGGGTAATTACCGTTACTTTGGGTACCGTCGCTTCGCTAAGGGCATAAAGAAGTTTAGCGCCGTTTAAAATAATCCCGTTCCATTCCTGATCTGTCCCTGGTAAAAATCCCGGAACATCCACCAACACCAAAAGCGGAATATTGAAACAATCGCAAAAACGTGTAAAACGGGCTGCTTTCTTGGAAGAATTAACATCCAGAACGCCGGCAAGACTCATAGGCTGATTGGCAATAATTCCCACACTTCTACCGCCCAATCTGGCAAATCCAACCAGGATATTGTCGGCATAATTTTTATGAATTTCAAAAAAAGTATCCGCGTCAATAATTCCCTGGATCACCTCATGCATATCATATGGCTTGTTGGAACTATCAGGTACGATTTTTTCGAGTACTTCCCTATGCTCATCGCCCAGTTCAAACGGAAGTTTTTCAGGAGCAGCTTTATTATTTTGCGGCATATAGCTGAGCAATTTTTTGACATCTTCAAGACAAACAATGTCATTGGCACAGGTTAAATGTGTTACTCCAGATTTGGTTGAATGCGTACTCGCTCCTCCCAATTCTTCGGAAGTGACCTCTTCATTGGTCACCGTTTTTACCACGTTCGGGCCTGTGACAAACATATAAGAAGTATCCTCGACCATGAGGGTAAAATCTGTCATTGCGGGCGAATACACGGCGCCACCCGCGCAGGGACCCATAATGGCCGAAATCTGTGGAATTACCCCGGAAGCCTTTACATTTCTATGAAAAATATCAGCATAACCTCCCAAAGATTTTACACCTTCCTGAATTCTTGCACCTCCGGAATCATTTAAACCAATTATTGGCGCTCCAACCTTCACCGCCATATCCATGATCTTACAGATTTTTTCGGCATGCGTTTCAGAAAGTGAGCCTCCAAAAACGGTGAAATCCTGGGCGAAAATATACACCAATTTCCCATGAATAGTTCCATAACCGGTTACCACACCATCTCCATAAAACTTTTGATTTTCCATCCCAAAATCGGTGGTTCGATGGGTCACTAAAATACCAATTTCTTCAAAAGAATTTTCATCGAGCAAATATTCCACCCGTTCCCTGGCAGTAAGTTTTTTCTTTTCATGCTGTTTGGCAATTCTTTTTTTACCTCCACCTTTATGGGCTTCAGCAATTTTTTCCTTCAACTTATCGAGATTCTGACTCATGTCCTGATTCTGAAATTTTAATTAAGGATTAGTTATGCGGTAAGCGCAATGTTTCCTTATCCTTTAAATATTGTTTTAAGGCCAATAAAGCGGCTAATTTTGCTTCTTCTCCTGTTTCGGCTTTTAAAGCGTCTGGAGAATAATATTTTTTGACGAAATGCGTATCAAAATTCCCACTTCTAAAGGCATCATGCTGAAAAACAAATTTCCCGAAAGGCAGGGTGGTACTCACGCCTTCTACAATATAATCATCAATGGCTTTGATCATCATTTGAATTGCCTCTTCACGGGTTTTTCCAAAAGTGGCCAGTTTAGCAAGCATAGGATCGTAATAAATGGGAACTTCCATTCCCTGCTCAAATCCATTATCTACTCTTATTCCTTCACCCACGGGAAGCTGATATTTTTCCAGCGTTCCTGTACTGGGCATAAAATCTTCCAGAGGATCTTCAGCATATATCCTTAATTCCATAGAATGACCTTTAATTTTAAGATCTTCCTGACTGAATTTTAAAGTTTCCCCGCGGGCGATTCTAATTTGTTGTTCTACCAGGTCTATTCCGGTAATAAATTCGGTCACTGGATGCTCTACCTGCAAGCGGGTATTCATTTCGAGAAAATAAAAATTTCGAGTTTCATCGAATAAAAATTCCACAGTTCCTGCACCTACATAATCACAGGATTTTGCCACCTGCACGGCAGCCTCCCCCATTTCTTTCCGAAGTTGATCATCCAAAACTACGGAAGGTGCTTCTTCCACTACTTTTTGATGTCTTCGCTGGATACTGCATTCCCTTTCGAAAAGATGTAGATAATTGCCATGCTTATCGCTCAACACCTGAATTTCTATGTGCCTTGGCGATGAAACATATTTTTCTATAAATACCGAGCCATCTCCAAAAGCAGACTCTGCCTCACTTATCGCGCGTTTCATTTGATCTTCAAGATCCTTTTCTTTTTCTACCACACGCATTCCTTTACCTCCACCACCGGCAGAAGCTTTTATAAGAATGGGATAACCAATATCTTTTGCAATCCTTTTAGCTTTTTCGGTATCGGTGATCGCTTCATCAATTCCGGGAACCATGGGGATACCATATTGCTTCACCGCTTCTTTGGCGGCTAGCTTGCTTCCCATCACTTTTATGGCTTTGGAGCCGGGACCAATCCAGGTAATTCCGGCATTTTCTACCGCTTCAGCAAAATCGGCATTTTCACTTAAAAAGCCATAGCCGGGATGAATCCCATCGACCTGCATTTCTTTAGCGATTTCTATGATCTTATCGCCTTCCAAATAGGATTCACTGGAAGGAGCCTCTCCAATATAAACAGCTTCATCAGCAAATTTTACATGAGGCGCATTCCTATCGGCGACAGAATAAACAGCAACGCTTTGAATTCCCATTTTCCTGATGGTCTTCATTACTCTGAGTGCGATCTCCCCCCTATTGGCAACTAATATTTTTTTCATGCTATTTTTTCTTCTGAAATAATTCACCATTATTCCATTTCGATGAGTAACTGACCTTTTTCTACCGTATTCCCCTTCCCTATGCTTATAGATTTTACAATTCCGTCCCTTGGAGCTGTGAGTGTATTTTCCATTTTCATAGCTTCAAGGACGAGGAGATAATCGCCCTGCTTCACCTCATCCCCTTCCTGAACATTCACTTCCAGAATAAGGCCGGGCATAGGAGCTTTAATATCATTAACTTGTTGGGAAGAGCCCAATGATAATCCCATCTCTTCAATGAGCTGATCCAGTTCGTTGTTGATTTTTACACTATATGAGTTAGAATTAATTCTAATCCCGTATTTCCGGTTAATAAAATCTGGTTGAAAAACTTCTGCGGAAAAAGATTTACGGTCTTTAAGAAGATGAAATTTATTTTCTGAAATTCTTTGGATATCAAGGGCTTCAATTTCTTCTTGAGAAAACTCAAAATTGAAAGTATTATTTACACTTACTTTATATTTTTTGTCCATAAATTATGAATCTGATTTTTAATTCAGCTAGGATCGTAAATATAGAAAAATTAGAAGGTTTGACGTAATGCTGAAATCTGAGAATATGGGGATTTTGTTAAATGATAATTTTTGTTACTTATTTAATGAGATGAGATTGCTTCGCTCCCAATGACGATTACAACAATATATAGGTTTCTGAAAAAGAGTGTTTCGCCACGCTTGCATTATTAATTAATAAAGACCGTCACTGCGAGGGAATGAAATGACCGAAGCAGTCTCTTAAATTCAGAAATATTATATTGTATTCTTAATAAAATATTCTCTAAAATTGAATCAGTCCTCCGTATATATTATCACCAATAAAAATAATACTGTTCTATATACCGGTGTAACTTCAGATTTACTTAAAAGAATTTATGAACATAAAACAAAACTCTACAAGGAGAGTTTTTCGGCAAGATATAATTGTAATAAGCTCGTTTTTTACACAAATTTTGATTCCATATTTGAAGCAATTGAATTTGAAAAAAAAATGAAAGCCGGAAGTAGAGCAAAAAAAATCAGGTTAATCAAATCTGCGAATTCCGAGTGGAAAGATCTCGCGGAATCATGGTTCTTTGAAATTTGAAATGGAGATTACTTCGCTCTGCTCGCAATGACGGTTCAATTAGTATGAATTAGTGGGAAATAAAGTGATAAGTAGTATCACTTTATAATTTGCTTTACTCGAAAGAATCGTCACTGCGAGGGAATGCAATGACCGAAGCAGTCTCATCTTATCGTCGGTTTCAATTCATGAGATTGCGAGAAGCTCCAAAAAAAGTCATCCTGAACTTGTTTTAGGATCTATTAGGATAGAAGCTGAAATAAATTCAGCTTGACCAGATTTAGTTTTTTTAAGAAAGATTACTTCGCTTCGCTCGCAATGACGTTTTAATGAGTTCGTCATCGCGAGGGAATGAAATGACCGAAGCAGTCTCAATAAAATTCAAAATCTTTACATAAGATTGCTTCGCTTCGCTCGCAATGACGATGACAACATTATATAGCTTTCTGAAAAAGATTGCTTCGCTACGCTCGCAATAACACCAAAATATAGTTTTCTAAAAAATTGCTCAGCCATCATTCGCAATGACTAAAAATATAAAACCCGAAAGTGGTTGCTTTCGGGTTTATAAATGAATTTATCTTAGGTTATTTAAAATCGTTTACCTCATCACTTAGATCGTAGACAGCAGTGTGCTCAAAAATATTATTAAGAATACTGCTTCCGGCAGCCGATCGATACCCGCCTGCACAATGAACCACCACCGGCCTATGGGACGGAATATCATTATGATCATCCCTGAGTTCATTTAAAGGAACTGTGATCGCATCCTTAAATATTTTGCCTTCAGCCACTTCGCTTTTATTCCGAATATCTACGATGGTATAATTTTCCGGATTGTTTTTAAAATCTTTAAGATCCAGTTTTTCAGTTTTTTCTGAAAGATCTTTACTTAGAGTCAATACTGCTTTGATCTGTTTTTCATAACCTATCTTAGCAGTTCGCTCCAGTATTTCTTCCAGATCATCAACCGAGTTGATCACCAGGTAAAATGCTTCTTCAGGTTGTACGATCGCGCCAAGCCAGGTTTCATATTTGTCATTTTCTGATCTTGCCATAATATTAAAACTGTTTGGCAAATGTCCTGCCTTAAAAACTTTCTCATCTCTCGTATCGACTACGATCAACTTCGCGTTGACTTTAGAAGTATATAATTGAACCGGCGTATCCCATTTTGAAGTTTGCACATGTGCAGCTCCGATTTTGTTCAGGTCTACATCAAATCCAAAATAAGAAGGAATAAATGGCTGATCTTTTAATATTTCTTCCACAAACTCCTCTTCAGTCTGTTCTTTAAAAGCCCAATTGCCCTTTCGCTCGTTACCAAGCGTGCTTGAAGCCGCATCGCTCATATTTTTTCCGCATAAAGAACCGGCGCCATGCGCTGGATACACCAACGCATCATCTGGCAAATCATTAAATTTCGTGCGAATGGTATTGTACATATCTTTTGCCAGCTCCACTCGTTTTGCTTTCATATTACCGGCTTTTTCACGAAGATCTGGTCTACCCACGTCGCCAATAAATAGCGTGTCGCCGGTAAACATAGCCGTTTTCCCCTCATCTTCGGCCACCACAGTAATACTATCTGGGGAATGTCCCGGCGTATTAATGGCTCTAAAAGTTGTCTTTCCTACTTCTACTGAATTCCCATCATCAAAACCTTCATATTCATACTCGGCACCTACCAGCTTACTTACATAAATCTTTGCCCCCGTTTCCTTATGAATTTGAACATGGCTACTTACAAAATCGGCATGTGGGTGTGTTTCAAAAACCGCAACGATCTTTGCATTTTGTTCCTCAGCATACTTATAATATGGCATAGGATTTCTGGCAGGATCTACTACAGCCATTTTCCCATTGCTTACAATCGCATAGGAATAATGTGCAAGTGGAGCGTCTTTGAATTGTTTTATGGTCATTTTTCTGATTTTTATAATTGTTTTGTTTTTGATACTTTTTTGGACTGAAAAGGATAAAGCAACTGGTGCGTAAAATCCTTCGGAAAAGTTTCATCCCCGCTAAAACCCAGTTCAATTTTTTTTCCATTCTTCGGAATATAAGCGGTCCTGAAAATATAATCCCAGATGCTTAAGGTGAGTCCGTAATTCATTCCGTAGGGCCTGTCTTTCGGAAGGTCTTTTGAGTGATGCCAGATATGCATTTTTGGATTGTTAAAAATATATCCGAAAGGACCATAGCTCCAACCCAAATTTGCATGATTTAAATGTCCTACAAAAACGGTAAACATATGCACCACAAAAAACTCCTGAATCCCAAAACCTATCATCGCCAGCGGAATATATTGCACCGTTTTATAAACGATCGTTTCCATGAAATGAAATCGAAACTGCGCGGCAAAGCCCATTTCTTTCACGCTATGATGCACTTTATGAAATTCCCAAAGCCACGGCCGGCGATGTAGTTGCCGGTGCACATTCCATTGAATAAAATCTGCGATAATAAACATGATGAATAATTGTACCCAGGCGGGCAGGGAATCTATATGAACAGCTACAATATTCTCAATCCCGAACAGACCAAGGAAATCATTGAATAATTCTACGCCAACATTACTTAAGGCATTATACACAATAAGGGAAAAGAGAAAAAAATTAAATAAGATATAAAATGAGTCCAGCCAAAAACCTTTTCTGAAAATTTGTTGTTTTTTACGCCAGGGAATTACAATTTCAAGGGTCCACACCAATAAAGACAAGCCAATGAGCCAGTAAAAATAACTGGTCCAGGTTGGGCTGATTATTTCATTTACCAGGTAATTAAAATAACCTGAAAAAGAATTTTTAATGATGTCTAAATATTTTTCCAACAGAAATTCATTTCTAACCGCAAAAATATAAATATCGAACACTTAAGGCAGTAACTTTTGTTACAGATGTTTCCTGTAGTTTAAAATCTTTGAAATTAAATAGGACCAGAATTAGGATTTTTGAGCCATGTCAGGTCAATAATTGGCAAATATCTCCTAAAATTTTCCGGTGATTTCCTTTATCTGCAGGAATTGATTTCTACCAATACTCATAAAATAGAGAATATAACCCATAAAGGCCATCAGGATAAAAGCCAGGGAAATGCTATGAAAATCATAAAGAAAATAGATTACCCAGAAAAAAACAAAACATCCAAAAGCAAGCGGAAGCAGATATTTTGAAAAAATAAATCCGGTCACTTCAAAATACCGGTCCTGATTTTCCTGAAGCTCAAAATAATAAGACTGGCTGCTGCACCAGTCCATTTTTGCCCTTAAGATGTAACTTCCCTTGGGAAGATTGAACGTAAGCGTCTCCTTATCTTCTATAACGGATAGATGCTCATCATTTAGAAACAGGTCGAAATTCTTCCATTTATTGGCCCATTCTGAATTCCTATTGATGATTATTCGTGGCATTTTTATATCATATGGCGTATATCATTGAGCTTTCCAGAACTGATGTGTAGAAAATGATATGAGTTTTTATAATTATGATTACATATAAAAATCTGAGATTTCCTGCAGCTTTTTCCTCCGGATATCGGGAACATAAGCTTCGCTGGAAGGATGCCCAACCGGCAACAACAAATAGGCTCTTTCATTTTTTGGCCTTTGCAGGAGACCTGCAAGGAAATTCATAGGACTTGGCGTATGGGTTAAGGTGACCAAACCGGCATTATGAATTGCTGAAATCAACATGCCGCAGGCAATCCCAACCGATTCATTTACATAATAATTCTTTCGTTTTACCTGCTTCTCATCCAGTTCATAGACTTTTTTGAACGCTACAATAAGCCAGGGCGCGATCTCCAGAAACTCTTTATTGGTATTGGTGCCAAGAACCTCCAGATCTTTTAACCAGCGCTCGCTCATGCGCCCCTTATAATTTTCCTGCTCCTCTTCTTCAGCGGCATTCCTAATCTTTATTTTTAATTCTGGATTTGAAACTGCACAAAATGACCAGGGTTGTTTATCCGCTCCGGAAGGTGCCGTTCCTGCAGATAATATGATCTTTTGAATGACTTCTTCGGAAACCGCCTTTTCTGAAAAATGCCTTACCGACCTTCGCGCTTCAAGCCAGCTGTAAAAATTCGAAGATCTTTCCAGCATTTCTCCTCCAGTGAATTTTTCCTGCTGTTTATAGGCTATATGACGATATCCCTGGATAATTTTTTCTTCTGCTGCCATATTCAGATTATTTAAATCAAATTTAGGAAAACGAGAAGAATGAATGGGTTTAAGCTGAAATCATTTCAGAAGAGAATTAATTGAAAAATGAAATAAACCAGGATCCACATAAGTGTGATTTTAGTAAAACTTATAATTTAAAGGAGTTCTTTAAATAGTATATAAATCCCCATAACCAAAACGAACCATCCAAAGGATTTTTTCAATTTTTTACCGTCGATAAAATTATTAAGATAAATGCCCAGCCAAATCCCGACTATTGAAATTGCGGTAAAAATTAGCAGAAAAGGCCAGTCGATTTCCATGGTTTCCACATCCCCTATAAAACCAATTAGTGATTTTACCGCAATGATCAACAAGGAAGTCGCCACGGCTTTTTTCATAGGCAACTTTGCAAGAATGACCAATGCCGGAATGATTAAAAATCCGCCACCAGCTCCTACAATTCCTGTTAGCAAACCAACCACAACTCCTTCAATTACTATTAGCGGATAATTATAGGTCACTTTAGTTTCTTCTACAGGACTATCTTTTTTTTCCCGAATCATAGAAAATGCGGCAATGATCATAATTATTGCGAAAAAAACCATGATCGCAATATTGTTGGTTATGGTAAATTCCCCCACTGTAAAAATTTCCGAAGGAATCGCCGGAACTACATATCTGCGTGTAAGGTAAACGGTTATGAATGCCGGAATAGCAAAGACAATAGCCGTACGAAAATCGATGAGTTTTTTAGGAATATTGCGAAGAGCTCCCACCAAAGAAGAGCTTCCTACCACGAATAAAGAATAGGCAGTTGCCGTAACGGGGTTTAGGGCCATAAGATAAACCAGCACGGGGACGGTTAAAATACTACCGCCACCACCAATTAAACCTAATACCACACCAATAAGCAATGCTCCAAAGTACCCAAGAATTTCCAGTATTTCCATCATGAATTTTTAACGGGACAAATGTAGAATTGCTTTAAGTCCTAAACAGTAACATGGGTTACAGATCAAAAATTTTAATGCTATTGCGCTGTAAAGCAATCATCCCATCAATTTCAAGTTTTTTAAGAATACGGGAAACGACTACACGCGACGTATGAAGATCGTAAGCAATTTCCTGGTGCGTGCTTTGCACCACATCATTCCCATTAATCTTTGCTTTATCTCGAAGATGTCGCATGATACGTTCATCCATATTCATAAAAGCAATGGTATCTATTGTTTCCAACATTTCTGAAAAGCGGGTATGATAGGATTCAAATACGAAGGCCCGCCAGGTTTTATATTTTGCGGTCCACTCTTCCATTTTCCCAATAGGGATCATAATAAGGCTGCAATCAGATTCAGTCACTGCACGGATTTCACTTTTTTTCTGCCCCATGCAACAGGTTAGGGTCATGGCACAGGTATCACCACGTTCCAGAAAATAAAGCAAAAGTTCGTCGCCTTTGTTGTCTTCCCGAAGTATTTTGATCGCGCCATGAATGAGTAAGGGCATTCCCGTAACATAATCCCCAATTTCCATGATCTTCTGGTTGGGACCCATTTCTTTAAAAATACCAACGCTTTCGATCTCATTCAATAGCTCCTCTTCGAATATAAAACCGTATGCTTCCTGAAGTTCTTTCTGCATGCATTTAAATTATGGTTTAAAAATAGGAATAATAAAAAGAACTAAATCTAGCGACTCACTGGGGTTCAAAGTGATTATTGCTAAAATATTTAGTCTAGTTATAATGGCTACTTCGGAAAAATTTTAATTTAATTATCAGCATATCTTATGAGATATACTATTTTTCTGAATATCTCATGTCCACATCTTATTTTATCCAAAACATCTATATTTTTATTTGAACCTGTTTGGAGCCTATTCTTTCTTACTGTTCTCTAAAGAAATAATCGAATTTAACCCTTAGATGTGCATCTTTAATTTGGAGTTTTGAAACATAGGAAGATATATTACCAATTTTTAATTAGGATTTATTCCTAAATTAGGAATTATTCCATATATTTATGTGGGAATTTTTTAACAGGTATCTATTTATTTCTTACAATTTCAACAACACAGCACTGAAGAAGTTCCCTTTCAGCTGGGTGTAGAGATTTTTCTGTAAGATTTTAGAAACGGAGAAATTTAAATTTTCAGTAATAACCACTTAACTACCTCTTATGAAAAAGATCGATCTAACTCAATTTCAGCATCATGCTGCATCCCAAATTGGTATTCATTTTTCTTTTGACCGGGAAATGATCGAGTTTATAAAATTGCTGAAAAATATAAGCTGGAGCCAAACCTTTGGTTGTTTTTATTTTCTGGCAAATCGCTTTAATCTCGAAAGCTTTATGGTGCATATGCAGGGAAAAAATTATCTGGTGGATGATTCAGCAATAAATCATATTCAACTTTCACGTCATATTCCGTCAGAAAATGACTTGTTAGAAACCAGGATTGAGCTGTTTAAAAATTATTTAACCGGGAAACGCTATAGTGAAAGCACCATCGCTACCTATCTTAGTTTTACCGGTAAATTTATTCGGTTCCATAAAGATACAGAAGATTATACTTTGCGGGATGTAGACCGGTTTGTAGAAAAAGAGATCGCGGGGAAGCGTTATGCGATTAGTTCACATCGGCAGTGTATTAGCGCGCTAAAGCATTATTTTGATTTTATTGAGCTGGATTCTTTTGATACTTCCCTATTAAACCGACCAGAAAAAAGTAAATTCCTGCCCGGTGTTCTCAGTAAAGAGGAGGTTCTGGATCTTCTTCGTGCCACACGGAATCTAAAACATCGCAGCATTCTGGCTTTGATCTATTCTTCCGGACTGCGAATTGGGGAATTGCTGAATTTGAGGCTGGATCACATCGATGTAGACCGAAAGCAAATCCTTATAAAACAGGCCAAAGGCAGAAAAGACCGTTATGTGTTGTTGGCCGAAAGTTTTATTCCCCTACTCTACAATTATCTCCAAACATATAAGCCGCAAATTTATTTTACTGAAGGGCAGAATAACGGGCAATATACCGCCTCTTCTATTCGGGCGTTTTTAAAAGACTCTGTAAAACGAGCCGGCATTCGGAAGCGGGTAACACCGCATACCCTAAGGCATAGCTATGCCACACATATGTTAGAAAACGGGATCGATATAAGGTATATTCAGGAGTTATTGGGACATAGCCGGCCGGAGACCACTATGATCTATACACATGTCACGCAGAAGGATCTAATGAAGATTCGGAGTCCTTTAGATGAAAGTTTAAAGGAACTAATGGATCGCAATAAAGACAACCCAAACCTTCGTTTATCCCGGAACCTTTTGGGATAAATGATTATATTGCTATGGATATAACGAGTTGCCTACAATAACTCTATTGAACATAAATTAAACCAAGATGAAAAATTTATTTCCGAAAATTCTTATCATATCTTTTACTCTATTAATAATCAGTTGTAATGTAGACGATGATGATGGAACAAGTTCTGACTTACCAGAAATTACAACTGAAGGGGCAAACACCTTTGGATGCAATATTAATGGACAAGTTTTTTTACCTAGAGATGGTAGCACATGTAATTTTTCTTGTGGGGCTTCTCGAAAGAGATTAAGTTATTTTAAAAATGATGATATATATCAATTAGGTATAACCGCAATGAATAATATAAATGGAGATATAAGAATCAGCATAAATTTATATCTAGAAGAACCATTGAAAGAACAAGTATATGAATTATCAGAAAATTATATCGCTTCCATTGATAAAATATGGCCAAATGCCTCAGGATGTATTAATAGTACAATAAGTTCCCGAATAATTAATTCCTGTTTTGGAACTAATTCTAATATTACTGGAACATTAGAGATTTTAGAAATCAACCAAACTGAACATTTTATAGCTGGAATTTTTGAATTTCAAGCTATAAATCAACAAGGAGAAATAGTGAACTTTACTGACGGACGTTTTGATATGCTTGTTTACTATTCTAATTTATTTTAGGTAGGAGTTACAGTAGGCAACATCGTTTAACAGCAAATAGCGGGTATTGTGCTGAAAAGTGTTATTTTAGAGCCTAAATAACAAACAATAAAGCCGACAAATTAGCGTCCCTACTCCACGCTACTTGCGTTAAACAAGACCGTTAGGATGCAATTTTATAATGAGATCTAGATTACAAAAAGAATATATCAGAAAATTTAATGAGTTGAGAGTTATAATTAACTCATGGAATTTAATACCAGATTCACCGATTGATGAATTTGATTCTATTAATCACTTATTACTAAGTCAATTATATAAAGATTCTGACGAATATAAAATTTCTAAAGCTTTTCAATTCGAGCTGATAAATAATTATGGATTCTCTATCCAAAACATGGATACAAAAGAAATGATTACAGAAGTATTAGAATGGTGGAAAACAACGAATAAAAGATGAAATTAACTAACCACCAATTTGAAGAAGCTGCTTATATTTTTGAAAGGGCAAATGGATATTCTCATTCTGACTACGAGAAGAACATAATTAAAGAATCAAAATTGAAAAATTTGAGTATAAGAGAATTAGAAAAAATAATTGTTGATGGAATTAACTTTAATATTTATAAATCGGAAAAAGAGAGAATCACCGCATATTGGAGTTTATCAAAAATTGGAAATTATGATTTGATTCCAAAATTCAAAAAATGGCTTAAATGGGAATTAAAAAACAATTGTGAAAACACGATATTTCAAATTTTAGTTGCATTAGATAATCTAGGTGAGCCTGCATTTGACGAAACAAGAAAAGGAAGAACTGAAAACGAAATTGATTTGAATATTAGAGATGCAAAAAAAATCCTGCAATAAAACTGCACCTAATAACTAAGCGTTCGTGTGGCCGGTACGGCCCAACATGAACGCAGTGTTGACTGAACCGGTTGTTTACCGATTGTCTACTATGGGGATTGGTCTAAATTGTGGGGTTGCTATTCAGCGATTTGGAT